>CAVOOS010000001.1:0-503331 GCA_963697635.1 uncultured Solirubrobacterales bacterium
CAAGACCCTCATCCCCGTTCTACGAGAAGCTTCACGGCATCGATCCCTCCGTTCCGCTCTTCCACACCGAACGGTTGCAGTCAGCCATCGATGAGTCCTTTGACGGCAGGCGGACGGTCATGCTGCTCCTTGTCGGGTTTGCCTTGCTGGCTCTGCTTCTTTCTACGATCGGCATCTACGGGGTCCTCGCCTACGATGTGTCGCTGCGCACCCGCGAGATCGGCATTCGCAGCGCCATCGGGGCCTCCCGGACCCAGATTATCGGCATGGTCATGCGCCAGGGACTCTGGAGAACCGCCGTCGGCCTTGGATTGGGGCTGGCCGGCGCCGTTCTGCTGAGCCGCTGCATGGCAAGCATGCTCTTTGGGCTGACGGCCACTGACCCGTGGGCATATGTCTCCGTTTCCTTGCTGCTTGCCGCCGTGGCCTCCTTGGCAAGCTACCTTCCCGCGAGGCGCGCAGCCATGATAGACCCGATTCAGGCTTTGAGGATTGAGTTGAACAAGAGGCAGATTTCTCGGCGCAATTGAGCCCCCCAAAGCAACCCCATTCCCCGACTGCGCACCGTGCCCACCATGAAATCGCCGCTTTCCCTGCCTTTCTTCTGCGCCGCCCTGTCGCTCCTGGCGCCCCATTCCCCCGCACAGGACGTGTTCGAATCAAGCCGCGCGGGCTGGCTGAAGAAGGCGGAGGAAAGCCGACCCCGAATTGACCGACACGATTCGCGAACCGACTAGGATCATTTCGATTCAAAAGGATCACTTGTCGCATGGACAAAAACAATGGTTGGAGATCGGCATGTTGCTGGCGCAGGAGCCGCAACTGCTGCTCGTGGACGAGCGGTTCGCGGGGATGACTGACGCCGAGTCCGAACAGACGGCCGAGCTGCTGCGGGAAATCAATCGGACCCGCAGCGTCGTCGTGGTGGAACACGACATGGCGTCGTGCGCGCGCTCGGCGTCAAGGTGACGGTGCTGCACGAAGGCTCCGTGCTCTCCGAGGGCAGCATCGACCATGTCAGCGACAACCGCGCGTGATCGAGTCTATCTGGGGCGCTGAGCATGTTGCAGGTGAAGCAGGTGAGCCTGGACTACGGCGCCGCGATCGCGCTGCGGCAGGTGTCGCTGGAGGCGCGGTCGGCGAGGTGACGTGCCTGCTCGGCCGCAACGGCGTCGGCAAGAGAGTCTGCTGCGCGCGGTGACGGGGCGCACGCGATCAGCGCGGGAAGTTCGTCTGGGACTGCGAGAGCATTCCCGGCTGCCGATTTGCATCGGGCGCGGCGGGGCATCGCCTGGGTGCCGCAGGGGCGCAAGAACATCTTCCGCTGCTGACGGTGCGGGAGAAATCCCAAGACCGGGTTCGAGGTGTCCAAGCGGCAAGCGGACGTTCCTCGACGACATGTACGACCTGTCCCGATCCTCAAAACGCATGACGTGGCGGCGTGGCGGCGACCTGTCGGGCGGCAGCAGCAGCAGCTCGCGTCGCCCGCGCGCTGGTGACGCGCCCGAACTTCTGGTGCTGGACGAGCCGAGAAGGGATCCAACCGTCGATGATCAAAGAGATTGGCCGGGTGATCGAGCTGCTGCGCGGACGCGGGAGTGTGATCCTGCTGGTCGAGCAGATCCTCCGACTTCGCCGCGACCTCGCGCAGACGATCGCGGTGATGGAAACGCGGCGACATCGTGCTGTACGGCCGGCGCGAGGATTGACCAGGCCGATGTCCGTCGTCGATTGTCGGTCTGACCGTAACGGTATGCGGAGCGAGAGGCCGCCATGTTCAGTCGAACGCCGGATCAATTTTCCCGAGACCGTGGAAGTTTACCGCGAAGGTCGAACAATCGAAGGCGGCGCATCGAAGTCGACGAATCGCTTGCCGCCTTGGTCGCTTCGCGGCTATCGCCGGAAGCGAAGGCCAGCGCCGATGCGGGCAACGATCGTTGAAAAAGTAAGCGGGAGATCGACCCCGCAATCGTTGATTTGTTGAGCGAAGAGATGCGGGCGAGCTAGCACTTGGCGCCACGAAAGCAGCCAAGGAAGCCGGCTGATGATGAGCTGGATGCCGAGGAGCTGGACGCGGAGCTAAGTGGGCGATTTCCGATCTGGTTACCGATCTCTACGAACTCTATGATCTACGCGAAGATCCTTGGAAAGATCGAGAGATTACTGAAAAAAATAGACAAGCTTCTAAATAAGCGCGTCAACAAGATCACCGTTGATTTTGAGGTCGATTTTCGTGTAAAATCATTGGTCGCGGCCATCCTTAAGGGTCGCCTTTTGTACATCGGGCCAAATGTTTCGAACTCACGGATTATTTTGATCACCCTATGTGTGCTTGGCGTCCTCTCGACCGTGTTTTTTGGTATCTTTCTGCTACTACATTTCGATGGTATCGTTAATAGATGAACAGCGATCATCAGCGCGCCGTCGGTTCGCTGCATGTCGCCGTGAAGCGGCGCGGCGCCGCGAGCGTGCTCGCCGACATGCGCCAGGATGGATGCCGAAGGCGCGGTTCCGCGGCCGGTCGACGGGCGGAGGTGGTGACGCTCGAATTCCTCGGGCGGCGTCGCCGGCGGGGATCGGGGCTCACAGTTCGTTGCGGTTTTCGCGGGTGGGCGCAGGCGACGTTCGCCTCGCAGGCAGCGGAACGTTCCTACCGCGCGCTGCCGGCGATCCGCCGGCGCGCGTACGCACGCGGCTGACGGTCGCGGAGGCGGGGCCGCGGAGGGCTGCCGCAGGAAGCGATCGGCTTCGACCGGGCGGCGTCATCGCGTGCTGGAGGTCGACCTGCGCGAGGACCGTGGTCCTGGGCGTCGAAAGCCTGGTGTTCGGCCGCACCGCGATGGGCGAGCGGGTCTCCACGGCCAGGCTGCCCGACACCATTCGCATTCGCCGCGCCGGGCGGCTGGTGCTGCACGATGCCATTCGGTTGTCAGGCGAGTGGCCGCCATGTTGAGCAGCGCGGCGACGGCAAATGGCAGTGCGGCGGTCGCGACCCTGGTGCATTTCGCTGTGGATGCCGAATCGGCTGGCTCGACGAACTGCCGCCGCGTGGGAGGGCGCCGCCCGCGGAAACTGCGAAAGCGCCTGGAACGGGTGTAGCTCGGCCGCGTTCCGTCGCGCCTGATGGCTCGAACTTTGCCGCGACCGTGATCGTGCGGAGTCTGCTCGGCCCTCGCTGCTGTTCGGGCTGCCGCGTGTCTGGATGTGCTTGAGCGGCGGTACGTTGCCGGCCCGACAACTCCGGCATACCTTATCCTCGTCTTGCCAGGTGGCAGATCGCTTCGATGCCGGACGCGGCAAGCCCGAAAAACCGCGCGGCTCTCGACCAAGGGCCAGGTAATCCTGCCCAAGGCGGTGCGCGAACGCCACGGCTGCCGCCGGCACCGTGCTCCAGATCGAGGACGGCCGGGCGGCTGACCTGGCGCGCCGCGAAGCCGTTCCCGCCGTCGCGGCCGGAGGACGTGTCGGAATGTCGAGCCGATTCTATTCCGGGCCGCCGAAGACGATCGAGGAGATGGACGCCGCGATCACCGAGGAAGTGCTGGCGCGTCTCGCGCGGTCGATACTAACATCATCGTCCGCTATCTGATGAACGACGATCCTGCCCAGGCCGAGCGGGCAAGCGCTCATCGACGGGTCCGAGTGCTCGTCGTCTGCACTGTGCCGTTGGAAATCGATGGGTCCTGCGCCGGAGCTTCGGATTGGATCCGGCGCGGATCGGCGCGGCGATCCGTTTGGTCGTCGGCCTGCCGACGGTTACGATCGACGGCCGGAGCATGTTGCCGACGCTCTCGACTGGTTCGAGCAGGGCATGGATTTTGCCGACGCTCTGCATCTGGCCACGGCGCGGCACTGCGATGGCTTGGCCACGTTCGATCGCGAATTCATCAAGGCCGCCACCCGGATCGACCTGCAAACCGTCGCCGAGCCCTGAGCTTTTCTCCGGTGCAGGCGGCCAATTTCGGTCGCTTCGCCCATGACGCGCGAACAAGCTGCCGCTATCGTGCGAGCAGCCCGCCAGCCATAGGACCGCTCATGAACCTGACGCCGCGCGAGAAGGACAAGCTGCTGATCGCCATGGCCGCGATGGTGGCGCGCCGGCGGCTGGAGCGCGGCGTGAAGCTGAACCATCCCGAAGCCGTCGCGCTGATCACCGACTTCGTCGTCGAGGGCGCCCGCGACGGCCGCTCGGTCGCCGACCTGATGGAGGCCGGCGCGCATGTGCTGACGCGCGAGCAGGTGATGGAGGGCGTCGCCGAGATGATCCCGACGTGCAGGTCGAGGCGACGTTTCCGGACGGCACCAAGCTCGTCACCGTCGCACGAACCGATCCGCTGAGGGCGAAAAAAATGATCCCCGGAGAGATCGAGACCGTGGCCGGCGACATCGAGCTGAACGCCGGCCTGCCGCGCACCACGCTGACGGTCGCCAACACCGGCGATCGGCCGGTGCAGGTCGGCAGCCACTACCATTTCGCCGAGACCAATCCTGCGCTGGCGTTCGACCGCGCTGCCGCCCGGGGCCAGCGCCTCGACATCGCCGCCGGCACCGCCGTGCGGTTCGAGCCGGGACAGACGCGCGAGGTGACGTTGGTCCCCTACCAGGGCACCCGAAAAGTATTCGGCTTCCGTGGCGACGTGATGGGGGCGCTTGTGATGGCCCGCATTTCCGCGTCGCGCCTATGCGGACATGTTCGGCCCGACCACCGGCGATCGCGTGCGCCTCGCCGACACCGATCTGTGGGTGGAAGTCGAGAAGGACTTCACCGTCTACGGCGACGAGGTGAAGTTCGGCGGCGGCAAAGTCATCCGCGATGGCATGGGCCAGTCGCAGGCGACGCAGGCCGAGGGCGCGGCCGACACGGTGATCACCAACGTGCTGATCATCGACCATTGGGGCATCGTCAAAGCCGACGTCGCGCATCACCAACGGCCGCATTTCCGGCATCGGCAAGGCGGGCAACCCGGACGTGCAGCCGGGCGTCGACCATCATCGTCGGGCCCGGCACCGAAGTGATCGCCGGCGAGGGAAAAATCCTGACCGCCGGCGGCATCGACAGCCACATCCACTTCATCTGCCCGCAGCAGGTGGAGGAGGCGATCGCGTCCGGCATTACCACGCTTGGTCGGCGGCGGCACCGGGCCGGCGACCGGCACCTCGGCGACCACCTGCACGCCCGGGCCGTGGCACATCGATGCGCATGCTGCAGGCGGCCGAAGGGCTTGCCGGTCAATCTGGCGTTCGCCGGCAAGGGCAATGCCTCGAAGCCCGCGGCGCTGGAAGAAATGATCCGCGCCGGCGCCTCGAGTTTGAAACTGCACGAGGACTGGGGCACCACACCCGCGGCGATCGACTGCGCGCTGTCGGTCGCGGACAGGTTCGACGTGCAGGTGATGATCCACACCGATACGCTCAACGAATCGGGTTTCGTCGAGGACACCATTGCGGCGTTCAAGGGCCGCACGATCCATGCGTTCCACACCGAAGGCGCCGGCGGCGGCCATGCGCCCGACATCATCCGCGTCGCCGGCCTGCCCAACGTGCTGCCGAGCTCGACCAATCCGACGCGGCCGTACACGGCGAACACGCTCGATGAGCATCTGGACATGCTGATGGTGTGCCATCACCTCGACCCCGCGATTGCCGAGGACGTGGCATTCGCGGAGAGCCGCATTCGCAAAGAGACAATCGCGGCCGAGGACATCCTGCACGATCTCGGCGCGCTCTCGATGATCTCGTCCGACAGCCAGGCGATGGGGCGGGTCGGCGAAGTGGCGATCCGCACCTGGCAGACCGCGCACAAGATGAAGCTGCAACGTGGCCCGCTGGGCGGCGACGAGGCGAAGAAGGACAATGTTCGCGTCAAGCGCTACGTCGCGAAGTACACGATCAACCCGGCCATTGCGCAGGGTCTGGCGCACGAAATCGGCAGCGTGGAACTCGGAAAACTCGCCGATCTCGTGCTGTGGTCGCCGGCGTTTTTCGGGGTCAAGCCGGATCTGGTGATCAAGGGCGGCTCGATCGCGGTGGCGCAGATGGGCGATCCGAACGCCTCGATCCCGACGCCGCAGCCGGTGCATTACCGGCCGATGTTCGGCAGCTTCGGCGGCGCGATGCCGGCAAGCTGCATCACGTTTCTGTCAGGTGCGGCGATGGAGACCGATCTCGGCGCGCGCCTCGGGCTGCGCCGCACGCTGTCGGCGGTGCGCAACACGCGGACGATCGGCAAGGCCGACATGATCCACAACGACGCAACGCCGGTCATCGACGTTGACCCCGAGACCTACGAGGTGCGTGCCGACGGCGTGCTGCTGACCTGCCAGCCGGCGACGCTGCTGCCGATGGCGCAGCGTTACTTTCTTTTCTGATGCGGGCGACCGAGGTCCTGCCTGCAGGATCCTGGGATGGCGCGCGAGAAATCGACAGCGTGCGTCTCGACTACGACCGCCGCTTCCGCCGCCGCATCCTGCTGACGACGGAGGCCGGGCGCGACGTGCTGCTCGACCTGCCGCAGGCGGTGCGGCTCCGGCATGGCGACGGCATTCTGCTGGATGACGGCGGTGTCGTCCGCGTCGCCGCCAAGGCCGAGGCGCTGTTGGACATCCACGCCCACGACGAGGGCGATCTCGTGCGCATCGCCTGGCATCTCGGCAACCGGCACCTGCCGGTGCAGGTGCTCGGCGAGCGCATTCGCATCCGCGCCGACCACGTGATCGAGGATATGGTCTTGCTCCTCGGCGGGCACGTCGAGCACGTCGAGGCGCCGTTCGACCCCGAGGCCGGCGCGTATGCAGGCGGGCACACGCATCATCACGACGACGATGACGGGCACGGGCATTCGCATCGATGAATTTTCTTAGCGGCGCGACCCCTCCTCCCGACCTCCCCCCACAAGGGGGGGAGGAGAAGAAAGCCCTCCCCCCTTGCGGGGGAGGGTTGGGTGGGGGGTTCGGCCGACCCGGCACCAACGCCCCTGCCCTGCTCCGCCTGCTCGCCTGGCTGTCGCCGGCGTTCCCGACCGGCGGCTACGCCTGGTCGCACGGCATCGAGTGGGCCGTGGACCGCGAAGAGATCCGCGACGGCGACACGCTGCGCGCCTGGGTCGCCGACGTGCTGCGCCACGGCAGCGGCCGCAACGACGCGATCATCCTCCGCCACGCGCATCGCGCCGCGCTCGACGTCGACACGCTTGCCGGCATTGCGGAACTGGCGCTCGCGGCCCAGCCCAGCCGGGAGCGCCGGGCCGAAACCGTCGGCCAGGGCAATGCTTTTCTCCATGCCGCGGCGCCGTGGCAGCCGACCATGATCAGGGACCTCGCGAACCAAATTGGCGACCTGCCGTACCCGGTCGCCGTCGGTGCGCTCGCGGGCGCGCAGGGCATCGCCGAGGACGACGCGGCGCTCGGCGTCCTCCAGGCCTTCGCCGCCAACCTGATCTCTTCCGCTGTTCGCCTCGTGCCGCTCGGCCAGTCCACCGGACTTTCCGTCCTTGCTGCACTGGAGCCGACGATCCTGGCGGTCGCCGAAAAGCCGCGGAAGAAACGCTGGACGATCTAGGCGGCGCCTGCTTCCGAGCCGACATCGCCGCCATGCGGCACGAAACCCAATACACGAGGCTGTTCCGCTCATGAGCCATGCCAACGGCCCCTTGCGCGTCGGCGTCGGCGGCCCGGTCGGCACCGGCAAGACCGCGCTGATGGACGCGCTGTGCAAGCACTTCCGCACGCGGTACGAAATCGCCGCAATCACCAACGACATCTACACCAAGGAGGACGCGGAATTCCTGACCCGCGCCGGCTCGCTGCCGCCGGAACGGATCCTCGGCATCGAGACCGGCGGCTGCCCGCACACCGCGATCCGCGAGGACGCCAGCATCAACCTCGCCGGCGTCGCCGATCTGCGCGAACGATTCCCGGACCTCGACCTGATCCTGATCGAGAGCGGCGGCGACAACCTCGCCGCCACGTTCAGCCCGGAACTCGCGGACCTGACGATCTACGTGATCGACGTCTCGGCCGGCGACAAGATCCCGCGCAAGGGCGGCCCCGGCATCACCCGCAGCGACCTGCTGGTGATCAACAAGATCGACCTCGCCCCGTTCGTCGGCGCCAGCCTCGAGGTGATGGACCGCGACGCCGGACGCATGCGCGGCGAGCGGCCGTTCGTGTTCGCCAACATCCGCGCCGGCAAGGGCGTCGCCGAGATCGCCGCGTTCATCGAGCGGCAGGGCGGGCTGCGGCCGGCCGCGGCGGCCGAGTGAACCGCGCCAGCCACGGCAGCATCCGCGGCATCACGTCGTCGCGGCGCACCGCCAAGTGGAACAGCGCCCCGGCCACATGCAGCCCGACAATGGCGTAGACGGCATACTGACCGGCGCTATGGATCAAGCTCGCGACGTCGTGCAGCGCGGCCGAAGCGGGCAGCAGCGGCGGGATGGTGAACAGGCCGGCCACGTCCACCGGCTTGCCGCGCGAGGTCGCCCACAGGAATCCGCTGAGCGGCATTGCGACCAGGATTGCGTACAACAGCAGATGGGTGATGCGGGACAGCGCGGCCTCGAACCGGGTCAGCATCGCCGACTCGGGCGGCACGGCCAGGCCGGCCCGGACCGCGATCCGCAGCGCCGTCAGCACCAGGATCGTGAGCCCTGCCGTCTCGTGCAACGGCAACATGAAGCTGCTGTCCCGGGCCGGGCCGGACGGCCACGTCCAGGCCAATACCAGGACGGCCACGATCAGGATCGCGGTTGCCCAGTGAATGGCGATCATGCCGGCCGAGAAGCGCAGCGGCGGCCGCTCGGCGTTGGTGCTCGACATCGTGGCCTCATCATTTCAAGGATTGTTGCACCGCACAATGCCGCGCCGGAGGTCGGCGGGCGATGGGTCCACGCTTACATCGCGGTTATGCGCCGAATGCCGAAAGAACGTCTTTGCACGCGTCACGGCCGGGGCGCCGGGCAAAAAAATGGCGACGCACGAAGCGCCGCCAAGTTTAGGGAGGAAACGTCCAAGAAGCAGGGCGGGGATACCGCCTTGCTGCAATGCAGCATGGTGATGCTCGCCTTGGATTGCAAGGATTAAGGCTCCAATCATGGCTGTGTTGCAAATTCCGAAAACCACTGTGTCAAAATTGTGTCGGCGCCCACGATTCCGTGATCGCAGCCGATTTGGTCCCGGCCGCTCGCCAATTCCAACGTCGCCGCTGCCGGGGCCCTGATCGTCGTGCTACGCTGCGCCCCAACGGGAGGTGGTCGGCATGGCATGGCAACCGGCGCAGATGGTGGGCACCACGGCCGACGCGGGGCCTGCACGATGACCGCGACCGTCGACATCGCCTTCGGCCGCGGCCACCTGCCGGTGCGCCTGCCGGCGGGCGCCGAGCCCACGGTCATCCGCAAGCGCCCGCTGCCCAAGCTGCCCGACCACGCAGGCCGCGATCCGCGGCGCCTTCGACCATCCGGTCGAGCGCGCCGCCGCTGCGCGACCTGGCGCGCGGCAAGCGCAGCGCCTGCATTCTGATCTGCGACATCACCCGGCCGGTGCCGAACCGGCTGTTCCTGCGCCCGATGATCGAGACCATGGTCGGAGCCGGCATTCCGCTCGACCAGCATCACCGTCCTGGTCGCCACCGGCCTGCACCGCCCCAACGAGGGCGACGGAACTGGCGGAACTGGTCGGCGATCCCTGGGTGATGGCGAACGTGCGCGTCGCCAACCATTTCGCGCGCGACGACGCACGACCACGTCGATCTCGGCGCGACCGCAACACGCGGCACGCCGGTCAGCATCGACCGGCGCTTCGTCGAGGCCGATCTGCGCATCGCCACCGGCCTGGTCGAGCCGCATTTCATGGCCGGCTGGTCCGGCGGCCGCAAGGTGGTGGCGCCCGGCGTCGCCGGTCACGCGACCATCCGCACCTTCCATTCCGCCCGCTTCATGGAGGATCCGCTCGCCGTCCAGTGCAACCTGGTCGGCAATCCGCTGCACGAGGAGCAGCTCGAGATCGTCCGCAAGGTCGGCGAACGTCTATGCGCTCAACACCGTGATCGACGAGGATCGCGACCTGGTGCTACGTCAACTTCGGCGAGATCATCGCCAGCCACCTGGCGGCGGTGGCGTTCATCGAGGACGTCGACCGCAGGTGCAGGTCGGCCGCCGCTTCAAGACCGTCGTGACCTCCTCGGCCGGCTATCCGCTCGACAAGACCTACTACCAGACCGTCAAGGGCATGGTGACGCCGATCGACATCCTGGAGCCCGGCGGCACGCTGATCATCGCCTCGCGCGTGCTCGGAAGGGTTCGGCTCGCCGGAATTCCGCGAGGCGCAGGCGCGGCTGGTCGAACTCGGGCCCGAGCGGTTCCTGGCGACGCTGACCGCGAAGTCGCTGGCCGAGATCGACGAGTGGCAGACCGAGATGCAGCTCAAGCCGATGCGCGTCGGCCGGATCCAGCTCTACACCACCGGGCTCGACGCCGAGGAGCGGCGCATCACCGGCGTCGAGATGATCGCCGTCGGTCGATGCCGCGATCGCCGACAGCATCCTGCGCCACGGCGACCCGGCGGTCGCGGTGATCCCGGAGGGGCCGTACGTGGTGCCGCTGCGGGGCTGAGCCACCTCCCGGATCGCGGCACGTCGCACTTCTCCAATTCCGAGCGGGTTGATCGATCCTTCCAGAAATTGAACGGATTCTCACAGAAATCCCGAGCCCGTGCGTCCTTCTGCAACAATATTTGTTTCTTTGCGCGGTGACGGCGCCAATATCAATCCTGCCAAATTGCGCTTGAGTGTCAGGACGCTCCGATTGTAGCTTCGCAACGAGGCTGAATAGCGATATATTGCAACTATCGAATTTGTGCCGGGAGCGACCTGACATGCGCGCTGAGTTCCAGCAAACCCAGTCGTCCCGCCGGCTGCAACGGCGGCGGATGGGTGCCCGCATCGCCGGCGCGGGGATCCTGACCGCCGTCCTTGTCAGCGGCGGCACCACGGCGAACGCCAACTTCGTGATCAACGGCTCGTTCGAGCAGACGACCGCCGGCGACAGTTCCGGCACTCCATCCGAGGTCACCAACTCCAACCTGACGGGCTGGAGCATCTCCGGCGGCGGCGGCACGCCGTACGATTTCGTGGTGATGAACGGAAACAGCGGATTCTATAACGGCTACAACAACGGCGCGGTTACCTACAGTCCGAACCCGGGTGTCAGCCCGGATGGCGGCAACTACATTGCCGCGAACGGCGACGACTACGTCGGCACCCTGTCGCAGTTGCTCAGCGGCCTGACGCCCAACACCTTATATGCCGTGTCATTCTACGAATCGGAGGCGACCACATACGGCCCCGACTACACCGGCTACTGGAAGGTGGGCTTCGGGTCGAGCACCCAGGATTCGACATCGATGCCGACGACCACCGGCGGCTCGACGTGGATCATGGACACCATCCTGTTCACGTCGAGCGCCAGCACCGCGATGTTGTCGTTCGTTGCCGGCGACACATCCGGCGCACCGCCATTCATCCTGCTCGACGGTGTCTCGGTGAACCAGGTGCCGGAGCCGGCGACGTTCGGGCTGGCCGCGGTCGGTATCGCCGGGCTGCTGGCACTCCGCCGCAAGCGCCGCGGCAAGCGCGCCCCGGGCGCCGGCGAGCGCGCGAACTGACGCGGCAACGTGTCGGAGACCGCGATAGAACTGGCGAGGCTCGCCGCCAAACTGCTGCTCGTGGTCGCGATCTTCGTGCCGCTGGAGCGGCTGTTCGCGCTGCGGCGGCAGAAAGTGCTGCGCGCCGGGCTGCTGACCGATCTCGGCTACTACGTGATCGGCGGCGTGGTGCCGAAACTGCTGCTGATCGTGCCGCTCTCGCTGCTCGCCTGGGCCATCCACGTCGCGCTGCCGAGCCCGTTCTACGCGATGATGGGCTCCCTGCCGCTCGCCGTACGGCTGGCCGCCGCGTTCGTGGTGGGCGAAATCGGCTACTACTGGGCGCATCGCTGGATGCACGCGGTGCCGTGGCTCTGGCGGTTCCACGCGATCCATCACAGCGCCGAGGCGATGGACTGGCTGGTCAACACCCGCGCCCATCCGCTCGATCTGTTCTTCGGCCGCTTCTGCGGCCTCGTGCCGATCTATCTGCTGGGCCTCGCGCAGCCGAGCGCCGGCACGGCCAATTCGGTGCCGGTGCTGGTCGCGCTGGTCGGCGGCCTGTGGGGCTTTTTCGTGCACGCAAATCTGCGGTTCCGCTTCGGCCGGCTCGAATGGGTGGTGGCGACGCCGGCGTTTCACCACTGGCACCACACCAAGGACGGCCCGGACGTCGTGAACAAGAACTTCGCGGCCATGCTGCCGTTCGTGGACGCGCTGTTCGGCACGTTTCATCTGCCGCCCGGCCGCCGCCCCGCCAGCTTCGGCATCGACGATCCGGTGCCGGCCGATCTGGCCGGCCAGCTGCTGCACCCGCTGTGGCGGGAAAAGTCCGCGCAACACCGGCAGGTCACGTAGACCGCGGCTACCGTCGTGTCGTCTCGGTGCTATAACGGCGACATCGCGATCCGGGACCGAGGCGTCGGCCGGCCGGGCGATACGGGGGCTGCGATGGGTCTCGCCTGGTACGGGAAACGGTCTCGCCGGATCGCTGCACTGGCCGCGGCGCTGGCGGCGTTGGGCTGGGCCGGCGGGGCGGGGGCGGCGATATCGAGTTGCGACGGCACCTACTCCGCGACGCTGCTGCACAAGCTGCCCACGCCGATGGTGGTCGGCCTCGACGTGCGCGACGATTCGCCCGCCAACCAGCGCATGGCCCAGCGCTTCCTCGCCGGGTTGCGCGAGGCGGGCGTGACGGTCGGTGCGTCGCCGAACGTCGTGTTGCAGATCAGTTCCCGCATCCGCCGCGGCACGCCGGGCGCCAAGGAGGCGGGGGAGTCGGACAATTCCGGCCAGTCGGACATGGCGGGCGGGCTGCAGCCGGTCGGCCCGGAATTTTCCAGCGACACGTCGCGGACGCCGGAGCCGCTGCTGAGCCTGCGCATCGAAGCCGCGGCGGGGCCGGACAAGCAGGTTGCGTGGTGGGCTGCCGTGCAATGCAAGAATCCTCGGCAACGACGACGGCCAGCGCGCGCAGGATATCGGCCGCGCGATCGGCGGGGCAATCGGGCAGCGGGTGGAGAGAGGGCCGCTGTGAGCGTTTTTTCCGCGTCGCATCGAATGCACCGGCTCGGCCTTGGGTGGATAGCTGCCGGTTCGCTTACGGGCCACGATGGGCAGAAGCGTACATTCGATTTATGGCCTGGAGCGGACTGGCGGCTTCGACACACGAAACCTGCAAGGCAGACGCAGGTCATGTAGTCGGTGGGCTTCAGCCCACCGACGCAATCCTCCCGAACACGGCCCTGACACATGACGTCCGATCTGCCGGTCCCTCGGCGGACCACATCCATTGCAACCCGGTGAAACGCGGGCTTGCGGCACGTCCCCCGCCGACTGGCCGTTCCCGAGCTTCGCCAAATGTGTCACGCCCGGGCTGTATCCGATCGATCGGGCGATTGAGGGGTCCCGGATTGGCCGACACCGGCGAGCCGATGCAACTTGCGACGGTGGGCTGAAGCCCACCGTCTACTGCTTGCTACTGCTTGCTACTGCTTGCTACTGCTTGCTACTGCTTGCTACTGCTTGCTACTGCTTGCTACTGCTTGCTACTGCTTGCTACTGCTTGCTAGTCACTGACGCCGATTGAATGGCATTCTGATACGGTCTTATAGTCGTCACAGGCGCGCCTAGAGACGGAGACCTTTCGGGTCGCATTTTCGACATTAAGGTAGTAAACTTCTCCCGTCATAGGAACGTCCCTTAAAAATTCTTTAACTATCAGATCCACGTCAAGAATGCCAACGGCCTCAAGTAAGCGTCGCGCAGCGCGTTCCGCCACATCTCTATCTGTAGGCGGGGCTGCCAACCCCGACGTCTCCCAATAAAGGGAAACCGAAGTGTTCTCTTTTTTAGTAAGCTCTAGCAAGAACACGACGTCCATATTTAGAGGAAAAGCTGAGTCTTTTTGACAGGAATATATTATTGCGTGACGGAGCGGATAATCCAATTTATCTTCGGCGATTTTTTGACACCCAACGCCACGAATCAACGTGTAGGCGTCCCACTGATCCATCTCCGCAAATTTCTTATTGCTGAGATTTGCGTTGCAATCGGAATATATTGCGTCAAAAACTACCCCAACGAATACCCAGACGAGGGCGAGTGCAATTGAAGAGCCTTAAGACGTTTTTCGATCTTCAAACCACGCCTCCTTCCCTGACGACGACGCGCATTCAGCCCCAGAGCCCGATCCGGTCCAGATCCTGGCGGTCGCGCTCGAACTCCTCCATCGTTATCAATTCATCGACGCCGTGCGCCTTCAGGAACCCGTCCAGCGTGGCGCGCGTCTCGAAGCCCAGCAGCCGGCGCAGGTCCGGCCGGGTTAGCCGGCCGGCGCGATATTCCTCAAGGGCCAGCGCTTCCAGCGCTCGACGCGACAGGTCGCCACCGCCCGCAGCCAGCCGCTCGGCGAAATCGTCGGGAATGCGCAGGGTTACGTTCATGGATGCTGGGTACCAAATCCGCGTTTGCCCCCGCAATGGCGCCGCGCCTTGCCCCCGCCCCCCATCCGTCCGATCCTGCTCGCCGGGAAAACGCCCGAGGACCGCACGATGGACGAGGACTTCCGGAAAGCCGCGCTCGACTACCACCGGCTGCCGCGGCCCGGAAAACTGGCGATCGAGCCGACCAAGCGCATGGCGACGCAGCGCGACCTGGCGCTCGCCTACTCGCCCGGCGTCGCCGCCGCGTGCCTCGAAATCGTCGCCGATCCCGCGACCGCGCACGAGTACACCACGCGGGGAAATCTGGTCGGCGTGATCTCCAACGGCACCGCCGTGCTCGGCCTCGGCAATATCGGGGCACTCGCCGGCAAGCCGGTGATGGAGGGCAAGGCGGTCCTGTTCAAGAAGTTCGCCGGCATCGACGTGTTCGACATCGAGGTGGACCAGCAGGACCCGCAGAAATTCTGCGACGTGGTGGCGGCGCTCGAACCGACGTTCGGCGCCATCAACCTGGAAGACATCAAGGCGCCCGAGTGCTTCTGGATCGAGGCGACGCTGCGGGAGCGCATGAAAATCCCGGTGTTCCACGACGACCAGCACGGCACCGCCATCACCGTCGCCGCCGCCATCCGCAACGGGATTCTTCTCCAAGGCAAAAAACTGGAGGACTGCAAACTCGTCACATCGGGCGCCGGCGCCGCGGCGTTGGCCTGCGTCGACCTGCTGGTGGCGATGGGGCTCAACGAGAAGAACGTCACGCTCACCGACATCAAGGGCGTCGTCCACGTCGGCCGCGACGGGATCGACCCGCGCATGGCCCGCTACGCGCGCGAAACCGACGCGCGCACGCTGCCGGACGTGCTGCCGGGCACCGATATCTTCCTCGGTCTCTCGGCACCGCGCGTGCTCAAGGCCGAGTGGCTGCCGATGTTCGCGGGCAAGCCGCTGATCATGGCGCTCGCCAACCCCGACCCGGAGATCCTGCCCGAAGCGGTACGGTTGGCCCGGCCGGACGCGATCGTCGCCACCGGGCGCAGCGACTACCCCAACCAGGTCAACAACGTGCTCTGCTTCCCGTTCATCTTCCGGGGCGCGCTGGACGTGCGCGCAAGCACGATCAACGAGGAGATGAAACTCGCGGCCGTGGAGGCGATTGCCTCCCTCGCCCGCGCCGAGGCGAGCGAAGTGGTCGCCGCGGCCTATGGCGGGCAGGCGCCGGTGTTCGGGCCGGACTACATCATCCCCAAGCCGTTCGATCCGCGGCTGATCCTGCACGTCGCGCCCGCGGTCGCCCGTGCGGCGATGGCGAGCGGAGTCGCGGACCACCCGATCGAGGATTTTGCCGCCTACAAGCGCGACCTGGAGCGGTTCGTGTTCCGCTCCGGCCAACTCATGCGCCCGGTGTTCGAGGCGGCGAAGGCCGCACCCGCCCGCATCGTCTATGCCGAGGGCGAGGACGAGCGGGTGCTGCGCGCGGTGCAGACGCTGGTCGACGACGCCATCGCGCTGCCGATCCTGCTCGGCCGCCGCGCGGTGATCGAGGAGCGCGTGCGCGCCCTGGGGCTGCGCCTCGACCTCGACGAGAGCGTGCGGGTGATCGACCCGGCGACCGACGAGGACGTGTTCGGCCCGCTGGTCGCGCCCTATCAGCGGCTGGTCGGCCGCAAGGGGCTGCCGCCGGACGCGGCGGCGCGGCGGCTGCGCACCCGCCCGACCGCGGCGGCGGCGATGCTGCTGCAAGCCGGCCTCGCCGACGCGGCGATCTGCGGCGGCAGCGGCGACTGGTGGCGGCACATGGAATACGTCCGCCCGGTCATCGCCCGCCGGCCCGAAGTGAAGCGGATCTATGCGCTCTCCTGCCTGATCCTGCCGGCCGGCGTGATTTTTATCTGTGACACGCACATGAACGTCGATCCGTCGGCCGAGGAAGTGGCGGAGATGACGGTACTTGCCGCCGAAGCGGTGCGCGGGTTCGGCGTGGTTCCAAAAGCGGCGCTGCTGAGCCACTCGAATTTCGGCGCCAGCAACTCGCCGTCGGCGCGCAAGATGCGCCACGCGCTGGAGCTCATCCGCGTGCGCGCGCCGGACCTCGAGATCGACGGCGAGATGCACGCCGATGCCGCGCTCAGCGAGGCGATCCGCGACAAGGCGGTGCCGGACAGCCGGCTCGCCGGCACCGCCAACCTGCTGATCATGCCGAGCCTGGACGCCGCCAACATCGCCTACAATCTGGTGAAGGCGGCGGCGGACGCGCTGCCGGTGGGGCCGGTACTGCTCGGCATGTGCAAGCCGATCCACGTGGTGGTGCAGAGCGTGACCGCGCGCGGCATCCTGAATTTGTCGGCCGTCGCGGCGCGACAGGCGCACGTCCGGTCCGCGGCGGCGGAGTAGGGAAAAATGCCGTTCCTGATCCTCGGGGGGCTGGCCCTGATCGCGCTGATGTTCGCGCTCGGCCTGTTCTCCGGCGCGCAGGTGAAGACGGTCAAGCAGTTCGGCATCTGGACGGTGGCGATCGGCGGGCTGCTGCTGGCGGTGCTGCTGCTGTTCACCGGCCGCGGCGCGCTGGCGGTCGGCGACCTGCTGACGGTGGGCATGCTGGTCTGGCCGTGGATCAAGCAGCAGCGCATGGGCGGCGGGTTCACGCCGGGCGCCCGCCCGGGCGCCGGCGGCACGCGACAACCCGGGCGCAGCGGCATGACGCGGGAGGAGGCGCTCGCGGTGCTCGGCCTGAAGCCGGGCGCCGAGGAAGAGGAAATTCGTTCGGCGCACAAACGTTTGATGCGCATGGCGCATCCGGACAACGGCGGCTCCGACTGGCTCGCCAGCCGGCTCAACCAGGCACGCGACACGCTGCTGGCCTGAGCAAGACCGGGGCTTGCCTGAGCAAAGCCGGGCATGGCGCGGCTTGCTTCGCGGGCGGCGGGCGTGCCACCAATCCGCCGCACGATGCAACGCCGGCGACGTTGCCGCCATTTCATGCAGCGAACACAGCGAGAGGACAGACCGCCCGTGATCAAGCCGCTGCGCAAGGCCGTCCTGCCCGTCGCAGGCCTGGGCACGCGCTTCCTGCCGGCCACCAAGGCAATGGCCAAGGAAATGCTGCCCGTGGTCGACAAACCGCTGATCCAATACGCGGTCGATGAGGCGCGCGCGGCCGGGATCGAACAGTTCTGCATGGTCACGGGCCGCGGCAAGACGGCGCTGGTCGAACATTTCGACATCGCCTACGAACTCGAGGCGACGCTGAAGGAGCGCGGCAAGTTGGACGTGCTGCGCGAACTGCGCGCCACCCAGTTGCCGCCCGGTGCAATCGCGACCGTCCGCCAGCAGGAGCCGCTCGGGCTCGGCCACGCGATCTGGTGCGCGCGCGCCTTCATCGGCGACGACCCGTTCGCGATCCTGCTGCCGGACGATCTTGTCCTCTCGGACGTGCCGTGCACGAAACAGCTTGCTGACGCCTATTACGAAACCGGCGGCTGCGTGGTCGCCGTCACCGAAGTGCCGCGCGAGCACACCAATCGCTACGGCATCCTCGACATTGCCTACGACGACGGCAAGCTGGTGGAGGTTTGCGGGCTGGTGGAGAAGCCGAAGCCGGAGGTGGCGCCCTCCAACCTGTCGATCATCGGCCGCTACGTGCTGATGCCGCAGGTGGTAGACTACCTCGCCCGCATGGACCGCGGCGCCGGCAACGAGGTGCAGCTCACCGATGCGATGGCCAAGCTGATCGGGTTGGTGCCGTTCCACGGGTTGCGCTACGAGGGCCGCCGGTTCGACTGCGGCGACAAGGTCGGCTTCCTGGAGGCGCAACTGGCGTTCGCGCTGAAACGCCCGGACCTCGCGCCGGCGGTGCGGGAGTTCTTGCGCCATTACGTCGGCGAAGTCGCGGAGGCGGTGGTTTGAAATGCCCGAGTTCTTCAATCCGCCGGACATCGGCAAGCCGCTCTCCCGCTACAGCCACGGGGCGATCATCGAGACCCCCGGCCGGCTGCTGTTCATGTCGGGGCAGGTCGGCATGGATCCGGACGGCAAGCTTGAAACCGGCTTCGCCGCCCAGGCCGAGCGCGCCTGGAGCAACCTGTTCGCAATTCTGCGCGCCGCCGGAATGGAGAAGCGCCACCTGGTCAAGGTGACGTATTTTCTCATTCGGCCGACCGATCTTCCGGTGCTGCGCGAGATCCGGGACCGGGTGCTGGAGGGCAACGCGCCGGCCGCGACCTTGCTGTTCGTCGCCGCTTTGGCAACCCCCGACCTGCTGATCGAGATCGAGGCGGTCGCGGCGCGATGAGCTTTTCCCACAGCTTCGATACGACCGTGCTGCGCGAATACGACATCCGCGGCGTGGTCGGCCGCACGCTGCATCCGGCGGATGCCTTCGCAGTCGGCCGCGCGTTCGCGACCATCGTCGCGCGCGCCGGCGGCCGCACCGTCGCGGTCGGCTACGACGGCCGGCTGTCCTCGCCGGAGCTGGAGGCCGAGCTGGTGCGCGGGCTCGCGGCGAGCGGGATCGAGGTGGTGCGGATCGGCCGCGGCCCGACGCCGATGCTGTATTTCGCCGCGGTCACGCAGCCGACCGACGGCGCGGTGATGGTCACCGGCAGCCACAACCCCCCGGACTACAACGGCTTCAAGTTCATGCTCGGCGGACGCGCCTTCTTCGGCGACCGCATCGTCGAGCTCGGCCGCATCGCCGCCGCGGGCGAAGCGGTGCCGGAAGCGGCGGGCAATGTGCGCGACCTCGACGTGTCGGAAAACTACATCGCCCGCATCGCGCAGGACTGGGACGGCGGCGACCGCGCGTTGAACGTGGTGTGGGACTGCGGCAACGGCGCGGCCGGCGAAATCATGTCCAGGCTTGTCGAGAAGCTGCCGGGCACGCACACGATCCTGTTCGGCGAAATCGACGGCCGCTTCCCGAACCACCACCCCGACCCGACGATCCCGAAGAACCTCGCGAGCCTGATCGCGGAGGTGCGCCGGCGCGGTGCCGACATGGGCATCGCGTTCGACGGCGACGCCGACCGGATCGGCGCGGTCGACGAAATCGGAGAGATCCTGTTCGGCGACCAACTGATGCTGCTGTTCTCGCGCGATATCCTGAAGACGCATCCGGGCGCGACGATCATCGCCGACGTCAAAACGAGCCAGGTGCTGTTCGACGACATCAAGAAGTCGGGCGGCGTGCCGTTGATGTACAAGACCGGCCACAGCCTGATCAAAGCCAAGATGGCGGAGATCGGCTCCCCGTTCGGCGGCGAGATGTCCGGCCACATTTTCTTCAATGACCATTGGTACGGCTTCGACGACGCGATCTATGCGGGCGTGCGGCTGATGGGCATCGTGGCCCGCATGCCCGGAAAACTGTCGAGCTTCCGCAAGGGCCTGCCGGCGGTGCTGAACACGCCGGAGTTGCGCTTCAACTGCGACGAGCAGCGGAAATTCGAGGTGATCGCCGAGGTCGCCGGCCGGCTGAAGGCGGGCGGCGCCAAATTCACCGACATCGATGGCGTGCGGGTGCAGACCGCCGACGGCTGGTGGCTGCTGCGCGCCTCCAACACGCAGGCGGTGCTGGTCGCACGCGCCGAGTCGCCGACCGCCGAGGGGCTGGAACGGCTGAAGGCGGCGCTCGGCTCGCAACTGACGCAGTCGGGCCTCGATTCGCCGGATTTCTCCGGGTCCGACATGGGGCACTGACGCCGGCGCGGGCGCCGAACCGTGCCGCTCGCGTTCTTCCTGATGTGCCACCGGATGCCCGGCGCCGTCGCGGAGCTTGTGCGCGCGATCTGGCGGCCCGAGCACCTCTATCTCCTGCACGCCGACGCGAAATCGGGCGCGGCGCTGCGCGAGACGGTGGCTCGGCTGGCCGGTGCGCTGCCCAACGTGTACGTGCTGGAGCCGCATTTGTGCTGCTGGGGCGGCTGGAGCCTGGTGGAGACGACGCTGCGCGCCATCGCCCGGGCGCTGGCGCTCGACCCGGCCTGGACCCATTTCATTCCGCTCAGCGAAGGCCACGTGCCGCTGCGCACGCCGGACGCGATGGCGGCGGCGCTGACGCCCGGCGTCAGCCGGATCGAGGCGACACGGCTCGCCGACCTCGACCCGGCCGCGCGCGTCGACGTGCTGCACCGCTTCGGCGCCCGCTACCGCGAGCTGCCCGGCGTCGGCATGTTCCCGCTCGCCCCGCGCGTGCTGCCGGACCTGCTGGCGGCGCTGCTGCACCACGGCAGCCAATGGCTGGTGCTGGCGCGCGACGCCTGCGAGCGGCTGCGCGCATTGCCGCCGGAGGCGCCGGCGTGGGGGCCGTTCCGCAACTCGCACGCCCCCGACGAAACCGCTCTCCAGACGATCCTGCTCGGCAGCGAGGCCGGCCAGGGGCTGGCGATCGACCGCCGGCCGACCACCTTCGTCGCCTGGCCGAGCCTCAGCGGCAACGACGACTGGACGTTTTCCGAAGCGAACTTCTTCACGGCGCGCGCGGCCGGGTTCCTGTTCATCCGCAAGCGGCCGGCCGTGTTGCCGCCGCGCGTGGCGCGCGCGGTCGGCCGGCTGCGCGCGCCAATGTCCATGCCGGCGTTGCCGGAGCCGGACGAGACGTTTGTCGCCCCCGCGCCGGTCGCGCTGCTGAACGACGCGCTGGCGCGGGCGCTCGGCGGCGCGTTCCCCGGCCTCGTGGTGGAAACGCTCGCGCCGGTGCGGGTCGGCGGCAGCGCCACCTGCTATCTGCGGCTGCGCTGCCCGGCGTTGCCGGCGGCGTTGCGCGCTGTGCTGCTGTCGGAGGATCTTGCCACGTTCAAGGCCCTGCTCGCCTGGGTCGGCCAGCCGGAAGACGACCACGCGCTGCGCACGCTCGGCGGACTGCCCACATGGCTGATCAAGCCCCGGCTGGTCGATCTGTTCTTTGCCCGCGAGGTGCTGCTGCCCGAGCTTCCCGATGCCGGCTTCGTGACGCTGGCGCATGGCGAAGGGCCGGAGCGGCTGGTCGCGGCGCTGGCGCAGGTGCTGTCGGCCGGCATCGCGCTGGCGCCGGCGCTGAAGCCGTAGCGTGACGGTCGCCTACGCCATCCTGTGCCACCAGTCGCCGCGGGCCGTCGGGGAACTGGTGCGCGCGCTGCACCACCCGGACCAGCCGATCCTGCTGCATGCCGACGCCAAGGCGCCGCCGGCGCTGCACGCGGCGCTGCGAGAGCTGGCCGGCCTGCTGCCGAACGTGCATGTCGTGGATGGCGTGCTGTGCAGCTGGGGCGGCTGGAGCCTGGTGCGCGCGACCCTGCGCTGCCTCGGCGACGCGCTCGCGCTGCCGACGCCGTGGCGGCATTTTTGTCTGCTCAGCGAGCAGCATTTTCCGCTCCAGCCGCCTGCGACGATCGCCGCAAGCCTGCCCGACGGCGCAAGTTTCTCCGACGCCATTCCGCTGCCGGCGATGGATCGCGACCATCGCAACGACCTGCTGCACCGCTTCGCCCGGGTCTGGCGCGAGTTGCCGGGCGTCGGCATGTTTTCCACCGGCCCGCGCCGGATCACGGCGCAGCACCTGGAAAGTCTGCGCCTCGGCAGCCAGTGGGTCGTGCTGTCGCGCGAAGCCTGCGAACGGCTCTGGGCGGTGCGCGATGACGCCAGCCTGTGGGCGCCGTTCGAAACCTCGCTCGTGCCGGACGAGACGGCGCTGATGAGCGTGCTGCGCGGCACCCCGGTCGGCGCAGGGCTCGACATCAGGCGGAGCAGCGCGACCTTCGTCGCCTGGCCGCATCTCGGCGGCGGCGCCGACAGCGGTTTCACCGACGACAACGTGCGCGCGGCGCGGGCGCGCGGCCATCTGTTCATCCGCAAGCGCCCGGAGCGGCTGCCGCCATTCGCCGCGGCGTTGCTCGCGTCGTTCCCGGGCCGCCCGACGTTTCCGCCGCTGCCGCTGCCCGAACCGCCGGCCGAGGATCCGCGCACGCGCCCGCTGATGGAGGCGCTGTTCGGCGTGCTGCGCCGGGTGCCCGGCGTGACCGTCGGCGCCGCGCCGGCCGGCACCGGCCCGGCCTGTTGCCTCGACGTGCGCGCGCCGGGCCAGTCGCCCGCGTTGTCCGTGCATTTGCTGTCGCATGATTTCGCCGCGTTCAAGCTGCTGCTGGCCTGGCGCCGCCCGTTCGACGGTCCGCTCGCGCCGATCCGGCTCGGCGGCTGCGAGGCGACGATCATGGGCGCCCGCCTGCCCGGCCTCGTGCTGTCGCGCGAGGTGCATCTTCCCGATGATTCCGGGTTCTTTTCCGCGGACCCGGCGGACGCCGACGCGATTGCCGCGCGCATTCTGCCGGCCCTGGCGGTGGCGCGACAGCTCTCACCGCTGGTGCCGGGGCTGGCGGCGTGAGCAGCCATCTGCGGCAACGCGGCCACACCGCATATTGTCAAATTGTTATGTCTTTCCGTCACATTTTCTGGACGGATCCGATCGTTCGCCGCTCGGCGCCGCGGTTGGTCGCAGCATTGGGAATTGCCGAAAAATGCAAGCGCACATTGAACGCCCACAGTTGCCGGACGCTCGCCGCGCAACCGTGACGACGAACTCCAGCCCGCACCCGGAATTGCCCGTGGCGGCGACGCACCTCCATGCGGTCGACGCCGACCATCCCACCAGACCGCACGCGATTCCGCCGGGAGAGAGACTGCGCCACGCCGAACACGAACGGCTCGCGCCCGCGTCGCCGCGGGCGGAGGCGAAGGTCGGTCTGGCGGACCTGCGTGCCAGCGAAGCGGCACTGGCATCGTCGCAGGCGGAGACGAAGGTCGGCCTGGCCGACCTGCTCGCAAGCGAGGCGGCGCTGGCGGTGTCGCGGGCGCAGACCAAGGTCGGCTTGGCCGAACTGCTGGCAAGCGAGGCGGCGCTGGCGTCGTCGCAGGCGGAAACGAAGGTCGGCTTGGCCGACCTGCTGGCAAGCGCGATGGCGCTGGAGCTGTCGCGAGCGGAGACCAAGGTCAGCCTGGCCGACCTGCTGGCAAGCGCGGTGGCACTGGCGGCGTCACGGGCGGAGACCAAGGTGGGGCAGAGCGATCTGCTGGCAAGCACGGTGGCGCTGGCGACATCGCAGGCAAAGACCAAGGTCGGTCAGACCGACCTGCTGGCGAGCGAGGTCGCCAACAAAGCCCTGAGCCTCGCCAACGCCGTGTTGGTGACGAACGAGGCGGCGCTGGAAAAACTGGTCGAAGAGCGCACCGCCGCACTGATGCGCGAGGTCGAGGAGCGTCGCCGCGCCGAGGAGGCGCTGCGCCAGGGCGAGAAGCTGCAAGCGGTCGGCCAACTTACCGGGGGCATTGCGCACGACTTCAACAATATCCTCCAGTTGATCTTCAGCGGCGCCGCCCTGATGCGCGCGCCGGGACTGACGGACGAGCGCCGCTCCGCCCTGCTGGACAAGATCGACCATGCGGCCGACCGGGCCGGCAAGCTGACCAACCGCCTGCTGGCCTTCGCCCGCAAGCAGACGCTGCAGCCAAAGGCGGTCAGCCTGAACATGCTCCTGGCAGGCATGTCCGAACTGCTGCGCCCCACGCTCGGCCCGGACATCAAGGTGGTGACCGATTTTGCCCCGGACGCCTGGCCGGTGATCGCGGACCCCAACCAGCTTGAGGTCGCGATCCTCAACCTCGCGGTGAACGCACGCGACGCCATGCTGCCCGAGGGCGGCGTGTTTACGTTGGAAACTCGCAATGAGACGCTGAAGGCATCGCCGGAGCATGCCGCCGGCGATTACGTTTGCCTGGCGGTCAGGGACTCCGGCCGCGGCATGCCGCCCGCCGTGCTGGCCCACGTCTTCGAGCCGTTCTTCACCACCAAGGCGGCCGGCAAGGGCACCGGGCTCGGGCTCGCCCAGGTCTACGGCTTCGTCAAGCAGTCCGGCGGCGATGTCGTCATCGAGAGTGCGCCCGGCCAGGGTACGGCGGTCTTCTTCCACCTGCCGCGCCCGACGGCAACGGCGCTCGCGGACGCGGCGGCAGCCGGTACCGAGGGACGCGTCGGCGGTGCAACAGATGCGAAGGACGCGGACCGGACCGTGCTGGTGGTCGAGGACAACGCAGACCTGGCCAGCTTCACCGTCTCGATGCTGGAGGGCCAGGGGTACGCCACCCGGTGTGCGTCGAACGCCGCCGACGCCTTGGCGCTGCTCGATGCCGGAGCGACGGTGGACGCAGTGTTCTCCGACGTCGCGATGCCAGGGACGATGAACGGGGTCGAGCTCGCAAGCACGCTTCGGTGGCGCTACCCGCAACTGGCGGTGGTGCTCGCCACCGGCTACAGCCAGCTGTTGGCCGAATGGAATGGGCCGCCGGTGGCCGAGGTGCTGGGCAAGCCTTACCGCCTCGATGACCTGATGGCGGCACTGACGCGGGCCTTCGCGGCGGTTGAAACCAGGCGATCGGGAACAACCGGCGGGGCGCCGAGCAAGACATCTGACACGCTGCGCCGCGCGCTCGCCGGCGGCTGCCGGATGCAAGTGTCGGCGGTGCCAAGGGTGCATCCCGCGACCGGAACCGTCCGTCAGTGCCGAGCGCGCTGGGGAAAAAGAACTGGTGCGGTCGAGAAGACTCGAACTTCCACGGGGTTTCCCCCACAAACACCTCAAGCTTGCGCGTCTACCATTCCGCCACGACCGCACCGTGGAGGCGCGGGGATATAGCGGATGAACCTGCCGGCATCAATGTCCGACCTGACAACGCCGCCCGAATGGCGCGTCTCCGACGCGCTCGTCGACTACCCCGACGCGATCGCCGCCATGCAGGCGCGCGTCGCCGCCATCCGCGACGACGCAGCGCGCGAACTGGTCTGGCTGCTGCAGCATCCGCCGCTCTACACCGCCGGCACATCGGCCGATCCGGCGGACCTGCTCAATCCGCGCGGCTTGCCCACCTACGCGGCCGGGCGCGGCGGGCAGTGGACCTATCACGGCCCGGGGCAGCGCATCGGCTACGTGCTGCTCGACCTGACCCGCCCGCATGGCGCGGTGCCGCCGCGCGATGTGCGCGCGCTGGTATGGGCGCTCGAGGAATGGCTGATCCGCGCGCTGCGAAGCCTCGGCGTGCGCGGCGAGCGGCGGGAAGGGCGCGTCGGCATCTGGGTCGTGGCCGGCGCGGAGGAGAAGAAAATCGCGGCGCTCGGGGTGCGGCTGACGCGCTGGGTGAGCTGGCATGGCGTCGCGCTCAACGTCGCGCCGGATCTCGCGCATTTCGACGGCATCGTGCCCTGCGGCATCCGCGAGCACGGCGTCACCAGCCTGCTGGACCTCGGCATCCCGGCGACGCTTGCGCAGGCGGACGCGGCATTGATGGCGGCATGGCGGTCCATATTTTTTTGACGCAGTGCAGCATTGGCGGCGCGCGCGGACGTTCCTATTTACCACCCATGAAGAGATTTCCACGATTGATCCCCAGACTGAACCCGGCCGCGACTGCCGACCGGGAGGCGCAGTTGCTCTGCGACGAGAAGAAGGCCGCCGCCATCCGCGCCGAATCCCATCGGGGCGAGGCGATGTCCCACGATGGGCTGCGCGAGTTCATGGAAGCGCTGGAGCGCGGTGACGCGGTGCCGTCGTTCCCTCGTCGGCGATAGCAGTCAGCCGAACGCCCGGAGCACGCCCGCCCCGATCGCCAGTACCAACCCCGCCCAGAGCGGCGCCGACAGCCAGTTGGCGAGCTGAAACACCAGCGGCGGCATCTCGAAGATGCCGCACAGGATCGGCACGGTCGCACGCAGCGGGCTGAAGAACCGGCACAACACGACGCTCATCGCGCCCCAGCGGCGAAAGAACCGCTCGCCGCGCGGCATCAGCTCCGGGTGCCGGGTGAACGGCCAGTAGCCGTGCACCCGGTGCTTGAGCCGCCAGCCGATCGCATACGAGGCCCAATCCCCGAGCGCCGCGCCGAACGTCACGGCGAGCCAGACCGGCCAGAGCGAGACGCCGCTCATGCCCATCAGCGCGATGATGATCGCGACCACGACCGAACTGGGCACGACCAGCGAGACGAACGCGAGCGACTTCAGGAAGCTGAGCGCCAGCGTGATCGGCACGACCCAGTCCGCATGGGCGTGCACGAACGCGGTCACGCGGTCGGCAACCGATGAAAACCCGAAGCGGGCGGCGGCTCGGCCGGGTGCTGTTGAATGGCGGTGACGCGGGCAAAACTCGGCCCGCGCAGGCAGGCTTCGAGCAGCGCCTCGACCGCTTCCGTCTCGCCGTGCACCAGCGCCTCCACGGTGCCGTCGCGGCGGTTCCGTACCCATCCGGCGACGCCGAGGCGCTCGGCCTCCATGCGCATCCATTCGCGGAACCCGACGCCCTGGACGCGGCCGGCGATCAGCAGGCGCCGCGCCGTCATCGGCGCAGCAGCGCGAGGAAGCGGGCGGCGACCGCGATCTCCTCGGCGACGCGACGCCGGCGCGCCAACGCCTCGGCATCGGTGCCCCAGAACTGCTCCTGGAAGGTTTCGTCGAGGATGGCCAAGGCGTGCGCATCCGCCGCGCTCAGTTCCCCCTCGGCCAGCGCGAGGCCAAGCACGAGGCTGCCGAGCGCCGGGACGGCGACGCCCAGCGCCGCCAGCGACTGCGTGTCGTGGGCAGCGACCGCGCCGGCAAGGGCCGCCAGCGCCTGCGGCGGCTGGGTCACGAACACCACGCCCGTCGTCACCTTGAACCGCGCGCCGTGCCGCCGCTCCGCCCAGTCGAGCCAGGGCTGCCAAAGCTCGTGCTGGCGCCGCGCCAGGGGGGGCGGCGCGTCGGCCCGATAGCACAGCAGATCGCTCTCGCCGTAGCGCGCCAGTTCGAGAATGACCGGCTCAGGGTTCGGCGCGATGCGCTGCTGGCCGGTGCCGGCGATGCGGGTCAGCGGCAGATCGGCGAACGAGGCTTCGCCGCCGCGGGCGGCGCCGGCCGCCTGCCACTCGGCGGCGACGGCTTCGGCGAGCGGCGCGGTCGGCAACGTCAGCACGGCGCCGCCGGGGATGTGCATCGGCCGCCCGTCGAGCGTGACCTGCCAACCGCCGGGTGCGGGCGCGATCGCCGCGGTGTCCCAGAACCGCTTCATCCCGGCTTACTTGATCAGGTCCTTCAGCACGTCGATCGCCGAGGCCGGGCCGCTCTTCTCCGGCTTGCCGACGGAGGCATCGGCGGTCGGCTTCGGCTTGGGCGGGACGGCCGCGGCGGCCGCCAGCGCCGGCCCGCACGGGTCGGGGGCGCCTTTGCCGGTGATCGACGCCCCGCCCTTGCCGCCGACGTCCGACGTCACCCGCGGGTCGAGGAACCCGCCGCTGACCCGCACCGGCACGACGACGCCGCCGATCGCGCCGCCGACGCGCAGCGTCGGCCGCACCTCCAGGTCGAACTGCTCCTGCCCGAGATCGAGCGTTCCGCCGGCCATCACCACCACCCGTTGCAGGTCGGCCACCAGCGCGCCCACCGTGACGATGCCCTTGCTGGCATCCAGCCGCACCGCGAGACAGCGCAACCGTGTGGAACCGCCGGAGCCGAGCGGCGCTTCCGGCAGCTTGACCGACCGCAACAGGCCGAGCAGCAGCCGGTTGTCGAACTCCGCATCGACGCTCTGCACGCCGAGACGCCCGCTGAGGCTGCCGGCGATCGCGTGCAGCGTACGTCCGGCACCTTGCAGATCGGCGTCCACGGTGATGCTGCCGTTGGCGGCCGTCGCGGGCAAGCCCAGCGCCGAGGCAATCGGGGCCATCCGCAGCGAGGGCGCTCGCAGCATCAACGACACCGGCGTCCCGGGCGCGCGCGAGTCGACGCTGAGCTGCAGCTCCACCGGTCCGCCGGGGGTCACGCCGACCAGCGGGTCGAGCGTCGCCTTGCCGTCCCGCAGCATCAGGTTGCCGGCGACCTGGCTGTAGGTGATGCCGCCGTACTGCAGCGAATCGACGCGCAACTGCACGTCCGCGTCCAGCAGGTCGAGCGGGCTGAGGTCGATCGGCTTGTCGGGGATCAGCCGGGCCGGGACCGGCGCAGGGGCCGGCTCGGCGGGCGCCGGCGCCGCCGCCTGGGCCGGCGCGGGCTCCGCGGCCGGCCCGGTCGCGCCCCAGGGCTGGGAGAAGTTCTCGAGCAGCGCGTCCAGGTCGATCCGTTGCGACGTCAAGGCCGCGTGCACGAACGGCCGCCCCCCGAACCGCACGTCGGTGTCGCCGGACAACTGCGCCTGCGGCAAGGTCAGCGTCGCTTTGCGCAGGCCGATCGCGCCCATGTCGCCGAACGCATGGCCCTCGAACGCGACCTCCGACAGCGGCGGCAGGCGGCGACCAACGAGCTGGCTGAAGGCCGCGAGGTCGGGCACGCGCGCGAACAGGTCCACATCCAGGCCCTTGAGGGTGCGAGGGTCCAGGACCGTCCCCTTGGCGGAAAAAAACGCCCGCCCGGCGTCGAGGGTGACGTCGACCGGCACCGGCTTGTCGGGATGCGGACCGGGCAGCAACGCGGCGAAGCTGCCGACGTTCGCCACGAGTTTCATGTCGCCGATGCCGCTGCTGCCCTCGGCGTCGAAATGCACCGGTTGTTCGAGGCCGTGCGCGGCGAGGTCGGCATGATCGATCGTGATGCCGGGCAGCAACCTGGTTGGCACCACGTGGCCGAGATGCAGATCGAGGGAGGTCAGGCCGTCGCCGCCGTCCAGCGAGCCGTCCCCGAGATGCATTGCCAGCGTGGCATCGTGCGGGATCGGCCAGTTGCCCAGGAACGGCTCGATGCCCGAGAAATCGACCACCGCCGCCTCGATCTGCAGCGACAGACCGCGGCCGCGCATCGGCTGCGCGATCTCGCCGTTGACCTGCAAGCGTGCCTGCGGGTCCTGCAGCTGCGCCCGCACCGGCCAAGCCACCGGGGAGTTGGCGTCGAACAGGCGGCCGAGCGAGCCGATGTCGCCGGTGAGCGCGAGCGTGCGGCCGCCGGCGACGACGGAGCCGTTGAGCAGCATCGTGCCGTTCGGCCCGCTCGCGGTGGCGTCGAGGCGCGGCACGGTCACCTCGGCCACCAGCGCGCCGGGTCGCGGCAGCCAGCCGATCCGGCCGCCCTCGATGTGGAGCGACTGCACGGCGACCCGCGAGCGGGTCGGCTGCCCCATCGCCAGCCGCGACACTGGCGGGGCGCTGCCCTGCTGGCCGCCCTGGTCGGTCGATTCGGCAGGCTGCGCGGCATTTGCGGGGGCAAGCTCCGGCACGGCCCGCGCGATGAGCCAGTTGGGCCGCCCGTTCACGTCGCGCTCCAGCCGCACATCGGGCCGGATCAGCGTCAGTTCGGTCAGGTTGATGTTGCCGGACAGCAGCGGGAACACGGCGATGCGCGCTTCCGCCCGATCGAGCGTCACCATCTCCTGGCGGGACGCGCCCCCCGGATTGGAGAACGTGACGTTTTCCGCGACCAGCCAGGGCGGCAGGCCGAACGTCAGCCGCATCGGGCCGCGCAACGCGAGGGTGCGCCCGGTCGCCTGCTTCACCGCGGCCTCGATTTCCGGCTTGTAGCCGTTCGGGTCGATCAGCAGCAGCGCCGCGCAATAGCCGAACACCACGACCACGCCGGCCAAGGCCAGCACGCCCACCGTCGCGCGGAGCACCTGGTAGACTGGAAAACGGCGGCGCCGGCGGCGGGTGGGGGGCATCAGGCCTCGGGGCGTTGCGTTCGCTCGGGCACGCAGAGTAGCGCGCGTCAGGGCCGGCCGTCACGTGATGGGAGCCTGCGGCCGAGCAAGGTCTCTCGGACGTCTCTCCATAGCGATCGTCTCGGAAGCTGGCGCCGGAGGATACTGCGCCGGGCGCTTCGTTCGGCAAAATCGCCAAAACGAAAAGCTGAATGTCCCGCTGCCCTCTACCTTGAGGGAGCCGGTGGAAAGCAAACCCATTCCCGAAGGCACATCAAAACCACAAAAGGGTCTGGCGGGACGCTCTGTTGCGGTGCCGTGTGCAAACCAAACCACTGGACGAAGCGCGGTCATCGCCCGCGTTTCTGAGAAAGTCGTGCAGGGCCTCGTTCAGTGTTATTTTTCGACAATTTGAAAGCGAATAGATGGTACTATGTTTCTCTTCTGTACATACGACAGCAACTCTATTACCTTACCAAGGTCCGAAACCACTATGGCCTGGCCTTTTGGGGGCACTCCACTCGTATCGAATTCTAAACATTGAAAGATAATTCCTAAATCCTGAAATACCTCGCAGGGCATCGTCGGCAAAGGAAGAAACGACACTACGTCATGAGAAACGATCGTCATCTGCATATAAGAAAAATGTTGCTTGTTCAAATCGACATCCGAATTCGTACCGCCGGGATCGATTTCCAATTGGACGACATCGGTGTTCGCTGAAACGCGCTTGAAGATGATAGCTTTGATCGGGCTTTTATCTTTGCATCTGGATTGATCGTTTGCCTTTTTGTAGCCATCCCAGATTTGGCATTCAGCAGTGAAGGTCCCGTTGTCGTCGCGCATGTAGAACCGGACATAGTCACCGCAGTTGTCTTCCGGTCCCGGGCATCCCGGACCATCCAGTCGATAGAGGGTACCACCGTCGGGAATCGGGTGATCCGCCTCCGCGGCGGTGATCAGCGGAGCGTCGGAGATGATCTCCCCGCATGCGCAGAGAGCCAACACCGAAAGCAGAACGACGGCATTGTACCTCGTACCCGGAATATACCAGTACGACGGTGATTCTGCCAGTCTCGCGCCAGACCTTTTTTAATCTCGTTTCGGTGGCCGCGCGCCAGGCGCCGTAAACCCGAGCGTGCGGAACGTCTCGGCCATATGCGGCGGCAGCTCGGCCTCCACCGTCAGCGTGCCGCCGGCGGGGTGCGGCAAAGTCAGGCGACGCGCGTGCAGGTGCAGTTGCTCGGACAGCCCCTCCACCAGCGCCGAATTGCCCTGCTCGCGCCATTCCCCGTAGGTGGCATCCCCCAAAATCGGCGCGCCGAGTTCCGCGCAGTGCACGCGCAACTGGTGCGTGCGGCCGGTCAGCGGGCGCAGTTCCAGCCACGCCAGCTTGCGCGCCGCATGATCGAGCGTGCGGTAGTCGGTGATCGCGTGCGTCGCCTCAGCGTCGTCGGGTTCGGCGACCGCGATGCGCTCGCCGCGCGCGCCGGCCTGCTTCGGATCGCGGCGGGTCAGCGGCAGGTCGATCCGCCCCTCCACCGGCACCGGCCGGCCGGCCACCACCGCCCAATAAATCTTCTCCACGGCCCGGCTGCGGAACGCCGCCGCCAGCTTGGCGGCAACGCCGGGGGAGCGGGCGAGCACCAGCACCCCGGACGTGTCGCGGTCGAGGCGATGCACCAGCCGCGGCCGATCCTGCGGCGTCGTCGCCAGCGCGCGCGACATGCCGTCCAGGTGTTTTACTATCCCCGGCCCACCCTGCGTCGCCAATCCTGAAGGCTTGTTGAGCACGATCAGGTGGTCGTCCCGGTACAGCACCAGCCGCTCCATCTCGGCGCGGACCCGCGGCTCCGGCGCCGCGGAGGGCTGGTCGGGCGCCTTCGGCTCCGGCAGCGGCGGGATGCGCACCGATTGGCCCGCGACGAGCCGCGCCGACGCTTCTGCGCGTTTCCCGTCCACCCGGATCTGCCCGGTGCGGCATAGCCGCTGGATCACGCCCTGGGTCGTCGCCGGGAAATGCCGGCGAAACCAGCGATCGAGCCGGATGTCCGCCTCGTCCTCGGTGACCTGTTGCAGCGTGACGCTCATCGCCCGCGCTCCTCGCGCAGCTTCGCCCAGTAGGCAAGCCGCTTGGCGATCTCGCGCTCGAAGCCGCGGTCCTTCGGCCGATAGAATTCGCCCGCGCGCCATGCCGTCCGGGAAATAGTTCTGGCCGGAGAAGGCGTCTTCCTCGTCGTGGTCATAGGCGTAGCCGGCGCCGTAGCCGAGCTTTTTCATCAGCGAGGTCGGCGCGTTCAGGATGTGCGACGGCGGCATCAGGCTGCCGGTGTCCCGCGCCGCGCGCTGCGCTTCGCCCAACGCGACATAGACCGCATTCGATTTCGGCGCGGTGCCGAGATACAGCACCAGTTGCGCGATTGCGAGTTCCCCCTCCGGGCTGCCGAGCCGCTCGTAGGTCTCCCATGCGGCGATCGCCTGGGTCAGCGCGTTCGGGTCGGCGAGGCCGACATCCTCGACCGCGAAGCGGGTGAGCCGGCGGGCGATGTAGCGCGGGTCCTCGCCGCCCGCGAGCATGCGCGCGCACCAGTACAGCGCGGCGTCCGGGTCGGAGCCGCGCAGCGATTTGTGCAGCGCGGAAATGAGATTGTAGTGCTCCTCGCGGTCCTTGTCGTAGAGCGCGGCGCGCTTCGCCAGCAGGTCCGACAGTGCCGCCACGTCGAGCGGCTCAGTGCCGTCGGGCAGTGCCGAGAGCTGCTCGGCCATGTTGAGCAGATAGCGGCCGTCGCCGTCGGCCATCGCGCGCAGCGTCGCGCGTGCCTCGGGCTGCAGCGGCAGCGGGCGGCCGAGATGGGCTTCGGCGCGCTCCAGCAACCGCTCCATCGCCGCGTCGTCGAGCCGGCGAAGGACCAGAACCTGGCAGCGCGAGAGCAGCGCGCCGATCAGCGCGAACGACGGATTTTCGGTCGTCGCCCCGATCAGCGTGATCGTGCCGTTCTCGACAACCGGCAAAAAACCGTCCTGCTGGGCGCGGTTGAAGCGGTGGATTTCGTCGACGAACAGCAGCGTGCCCTCGCCCATCTGGCGACGCTGCGCCGCCTCCTCGAACGTGCGCTTGAGGTCGGCGACGCCCGAGAACACCGCGGACAACTGGACGAAATGCAGTTTTGCCTGGTCGGCCAGCAGCCGTGCGATGGTGGTCTTGCCGACGCCGGGCGGCCCCCAGAGAATCAGCGAGGCAAGGCTGCCGCGCGCCAGCATCCGCGTCAGCGTGCCGGCGGGGCCGACGAGGTGGTCCTGGCCGACCACGTCTTCCAATGCCTGCGGCCGCAGCCGGTCGGCGAGCGGCGCGGGCGTCGTATCGTTGGCGAACAGCGTCGGGGACGCGGCGGGCTTGCGGGGCATTTCTGGAACTTATCACGGCACGCATCGCTTGCGGGCGCCGGGGCACGAGACCAATGTAGTGCTCACTACTACATAGGTGCCGCCATGGAGAAATCCGTCGCCGCCGCAGACGCGAACCGCCATTTTTCGCGCATCCTGCGCGAGGTCCAGGACGGCGACAGTTTTGTCGTGACCGCCCGCGGACGGCCGGTCGCGCGGATCGTTCCGATCAACGACGTCGAGGCGAAACGGCGTGCCGCCCATGCCGAGTTGATGCGCCGCCTGGGCACGCAACCAGTGGTGAACGTCCCTCCCTGGACACGCGAAGAATTGTACGAAGATGACGACAGCCAATGATGGTCGCGCTCGACACGAACATTCTCGTGTACGTGGAAGGAGTGAATGCGGGGCCGAGGCATCAACAAGCGCAGTTTCTGCTGTCGAAACTTCCGCAGGAACAGATCGCATTGCCGGCCCAGGCGATTGGCGAATTGTTCAACGTGCTCACGCGCAAGGCACGTCGCCCGGCAGCAGACGCTCGGCTCGCCTGCGGCCAATGGGCGACGGCGTATACCGTGATCCCCACATCCGCCGATGTGCTCAATGCCGCATTCGCACTCGCGGAGACGCATCGCTTTGCCAGCTGGGACGCCATCATTTTCGCCGCAGCGGCGCTTGCCGGCTGCCGCTACCTTCTCTCGGAGGACATGCAGAACGGGTTTTCCTGGCGCGGCACGACCATCGCCAACCCATTCGCATCGACGACGCTGCCAGCGCAGTTGAATGCACTGCTCTCCGGCGATGGTTAGACCAGTCCGTGCGGCCAAGCTCCCGGAGTTCGGCCGTTAGGTAGGCGGGACGTCCGCGTCACGTCAGCCACTCGGCAACGCTCACTCGCTCTCGCTGTCCTCGGCCACTTCCGCCTTCGGGCCGCTGTCCTGGCCCTTGGCCGACAGGTCGCGGTCGACCAGTTCGATCACCGCCATGTCGGCCGCGTCGCCATAGCGCACGCCGGCCTTCAGCACGCGCGTGTAGCCGCCGGCGCGGGCCTTGTAGCGGTCCGCCAGCGCACCGAACAGCTTCGCGACGATCACGTCGTCGCGCAGATGCGCGTACGCCTGCCGGCGCGCGTGCAGCCCGCCGCGCTTGCCCAGCGTGATCAGCTTCTCCGCGACCGGCCGCAGCTCCTTCGCCTTCGGCAGCGTCGTGGTGATCTGCTCATGCTTGAGCAGCGCGTGCGCCATGTTGCGGAACATGGCGAGCCGGTGGCTGCTGGTCACGCCGAGCTTGCGGCCGGCTATTCCGTGACGCATCGTATTTTCTCCTTCGTCCGGCTCAGAACGGCTCTTCGAGCCGCTTGGCCAGGTCTTCGATATTCTCGGGCGGCCAGCCGGCTGACGGTCATGCCGAGCGACAGGCCCATCGAGGCCAGCACTTCCTTGATCTCGTTCAGCGACTTGCGGCCGAAGTTCGGCGTGCGCAGCATTTCCTGCTCGGTCTTCTGCACCAGGTCGCCGATATAGACGATGTTGTCGTTCTTCAGGCAGTTGGCCGAACGCACCGACAGCTCCAGCTCGTCCACCTTGCGCAGCAGGTTGCGGTTGAACGGCAGGTCGTCGTGCGGCTCCTCGGCGCGGATCTGCTGCGGCTCGTCGAAGTTGATGAACAGCTGCAGCTGGTCCTGCAGGATGCGCGCGGCCAGCGCCACCGCATCCTCGGGCGTCACCGCGCCGTTGGTCTCCACCGTCAGCAGCAGCTTGTCGTAGTCGGTGACCTGGCCGACGCGGGTCGGCTCGACCTTGTAGGACACGCGGCGCACCGGCGAGTAGATCGCATCGACCGGGATCAGCCCGATCGGCGCGTCTTCCGGCCGGTTGGCGCTCGCGGCCCAATAGCCCTTGCCGCTGTTGACGGTGAACTCCATGCCGAACTTCACGCCGTCGTCGAGCGTGCACAGCACCAGGTCGGGGTTCATGATGTCGATGTCGTGCCCGGCCTGGATCTGGCCGGCGCGCACCTCGCCCGGGCCGGTCGCGTTCAGCATCATGCGCTTCGGGCCGTCGCCGTGCATGCGCAGCGCCAGCTGCTTGACGTTGAGCACGATGTCGGTGACGTCCTCGCGCACGCCGGCCACGCTGCTGAACTCGTGCAGCACGCCGTCGATCTGGATCGCGGTGACGGCGGCGCCCTGCAGCGAGGACAGCAGGATGCGGCGCAGCGCGTTGCCCAGCGTCATGCCGAAGCCGCGCTCCAGCGGCTCGGCGACCACGGTCGCGACGCGCGACGGATCGGAGCCCGGCTCGACCTCGAGCTTTTCCGGCTTGATCAGCGATTGCCAGTTCTTTTGCAGAACGACGTTCGAGTCTCATGGCGGCGAAACCCCGCAAATCAGGCCGCTCCCGCAAGGCGCGGCCAACCACAAAAATCCGGCGAACCCGCCGGCGCCCAACCGCATATCGGGTGGTCCTCAGACCCGGCGCCGCTTGCGCGGGCGGCAGCCATTATGCGGAATCGGCGTCATGTCGCGGATCGCGGTGATCGAGAAGCCAACCGTCTGCAGCGCGCGCAGCGCGCTTTCGCGGCCCGAGCCGGGGCCGCTGACCTCGATCTCCAGCGTCTCCATGCCGTGTTCCCGCGCTTTCCGGCCCGCATCTTCCGCGGCCACCTGGGCGGCGTACGGAGTCGACTTGCGGCTGCCCTTGAAGCCCTGGCTGCCGGAGGAGGACCAGGCGATCGCGTTGCCCTGCGCGTCGGTGATCGTGACCATCGTGTTGTTGAAGGTCGCCGCGACATGGGCGACGCCCGAGGTGATGTTCTTGCGCTCCTTCTTGCGGGTACGCGCGGCGGCAGTGCTGCTTCGCCATCTTCTGTCCTGTGTCCAGTTCGAGTGCGCGCCGACCCGGAGCCGGCGCGCCGCATTGTCGTGAAGCGACGTGCGGCCGATGGACGCCCTACTTCGTCACCTTCTTCTTGCCGGCGATCGCGACCGCCTTGCCCTTGCGGGTGCGCGCATTGGTATGCGTGCGCTGGCCGCGCACCGGCAGCCCGCGCCGATGCCGCAGGCCGCGGTAGCAGCCGAGGTCCATCAGCCGCTTGATGTTCATCGCGACTTCACGCCGCAGATCGCCCTCGACGCGGTATTCCCGGTCGATCAGTTCGCGGATGTGCAGCACCTCGTCGTCGGAGAGCTGGTTCACCCGGCGGTCGTCGGCGATGCTCAGCTTGCGTGCAGATGTCCTGCGCGTTGGTCGGGCCGATGCCGTAGATGTAGCGGAGACTGATGACGACCCGCTTGTTGGTCGGGATGTTCACGCCGGCAATACGCGCCACGCCCGTTCACTCCTTCGTTCCAGGCCCAATCCGAATGGGCCGCCCCGCCACCCGGCGCTGCTCACGCCGGCGGCCGATCGCCCTGACGCTGTGCAAAGCTTGAGGCTGGGAAAACACATGACGGCGCCCACCGCTGTGGGAACCGCTGAGGGCGCGCACTATAGCCGCGGTTCACGCAGAGTCAACGCGCGCCGATCAATTCTCCGTGATCCCGTCTGACACCTGACCCTCACGCGTGCGCCGCCGCGGTCTTGCCGAGCACCGCCATGATCTGCGCCGTCACCTCGTCGATGTCCGCCATGCCGTCCACCGAATGCAGCACGCCCTGGGCCGCGTAGTGCGGCAGGATCGGCGCGGTCTGCCGCTCGTAGGCGTCGAGCCGCGCCTGCACGGTCTCGCGCTTGTCGTCGGCGCGGCGGACGAACTCGGTCGCGCCGCAGACGTCGCAGACGCCCGCGGCCAGCGTGGGCTTGAAGCTGTCGTGATAGCCGGCGCCGCACTTGGCGCAGGTGAACCGCCCGGCGATGCGCTCGACCAGCGCCGGCGTCATCCACCTTCAGCTCGATCACCGCATCGAGCGTCAGGCCGCGGCTCGCCAGCAATGCGTCCAGCGCCACCGCCTGCGGCACGGTGCGCGGAAACCCGTCGAGGATGAAGCCGGGCTTGCAGTCCGGCCGCTCGATCCGGTTGCCGAGCATGCGGATCAGGATGTCGTCGGACACCAGCTGCCCCGACTCCATGACCGCCTTGGCCTCGCGCCCGACCGCGCTGCCGGCGGCGACCTCAGCGCGCAGCATGTCGCCGGTGGAGATCTGCACGATGCCGAATTTCTCTTCGAGCCGCTTCGCCTGGGTGCCTTTGCCCGCGCCGGGCGGCCCCAGCAGGATGAGTTTCAGCGTCCCCTCCCCTTCACCCGGGCCCGCTTGATCAGGCCTTCGTACTGGTGCGCCAGCAAATGCGACTGGATCTGCGTGACCGTGTCCATCGTCACCGACACCACGATCATGATGCTGGTGCCGCCGAAGTAGAACGGCACGCCGTAGCCGCTGATCAGGATCTCCGGCAGCAGGCAGACCGCCACCAGATAGAGCGCGCCCACCGTGGTCAGCCGCGTCAACACGTGGTCGAAATAGTCGGCCGTGTTGGTGCCGGGGCGGATGCCCGGGATGAAGCCGCCGTACTTCTTGAGGTTGTCCGCGGTCTCCTGCGGGTTGAACACGACGGCGGTGTAGAAGTAGCTGAAGAAGATGATCATCGCCGCGTAGACGACCAGATACAGCGGCTGGCCGCGCGACAGCGCGTTGCCGATCACGCCGAGCCAGCCGGTGTCGGCCCCAGACGCGCGCGGAGAACCCCGCGATCGTCGCCGGGATCAGCAGGATCGAGCTGGCGAAGATCGGCGGGATCACGCCCGAGGTGTTGATCTTCAGCGGCATGTGCGTCGAATCGCCGCCGAACATGCGCTGCCCGACCTGCCGCTTCGGATACTGGATGACGATGCGGCGCTGCGCCCGCTCGATGAACACGATGAACGCGATCACCGCGACCGCGATCACGATGAAGCCGAGGATGAAGATCGGGCTCAGCGCGCCGGTGCGGCCCAGTTCCAGCAGGCTCGCCATCGCGTGCGGCGCGTTGGCGACGATGCCGGAGAAGATGATCAGGCTGGTGCCGTTGCCGATGCCGCGCGCGGTGATCTGCTCGCCGAGCCACATCAGGAACATCGTGCCGCCGACCAGCGAGATCACACAGGTCAGCCGGAAGAACATCCCGGGATCGACCACCGCCGGGCCGAACGTGCCGCGCATGTTCTCGAGCCCCACCGCGATGCCGTAGGACTGGAACATCGCGATCACGACGGTCAGGTAGCGGGTGTACTGGTTGAGCTTCTTGCGCCCCTGCTCGCCTTCCTTCTTCAGCGCCTCCAGCGTCGGGATCGCCGCCGACATCAGCTGGATGATGATGCTGGCGCTGATGTACGGCATGATGTTGAGCGCGAGCACGGTCATCCGGCTCAGCGCGCCGCCGCTGAACATGTCGAACATGCCCAGGATGCCGCCGCCGTTGCGCGAGCTGAACATCTCGCCCAGCACCGTCGCGTCCACGCCGGGCACCGGGATGTAGGTGCCGATCCGGTACACCAGCAGCGCGCCGAGGGTGAACCAGATGCGCTGCTTGAGCTCGGTCGCCTTGGCGAACGTGCCGAGGCTGAGATTGGCGGCAAGTTGTTCGGCGGCCGATGCCATGCGCTACTCCGTTGGCGTCGGGCGACGCCTCGCTGTCGTCAAAGCGGCGCCCGGAACTCCCGCCGGGGTGTTCCCGAGGACGCCGCCCGTGTCAAGCAAGTGGACGCCGCGCCGCACCACCGCAACCCCGTTGGCCGGGGGGTGCGGCATTCAGGCCGCCGCCGGGGCTGCCTTGGCAGCAACCGTCGTCGTGACGCTGCCGCCCGCCGCCTCGACCGCCGCCACCGCCGTCGCCGAGGCGCCGGAGACCGTGATCGTCACCGCCTGCGTGAGTTCGCCGTTCGCCAGCAGCCGCACGCCGACCACCTTGCCGCCGCGCACCAGGCCCGCCGCCCGCAGCGTCGCCTCGGTAATCGGCTGCGCCGGGTCGATTTTTCCCGCAGTGATCGCAGCGGCCACGGCACCGACATTCACCGGCGCGTATTCCTTGCGGAAGATGTTCTTGAAGCCGCGCTTGGGCAGCCGGCGGTAGATCGGCAGCTGGCCGCCCTCGAACCCGTTCAGCGCCACGCCTTCGCGCGCCTTCTGGCCCTTCACGCCCTTGCCGGACGTCTTGCCCTTGCCCGAGCCGATGCCGCGGCCGAGCCGCTTCGACTTCAGGCGCGCACCGGCGTTGTCGCGCAGTTCGTTCAGCTTCATCGCACTTCCCTTCCGTCCGCGCGCCGCCTGGGGCGCGTCAGGACAGCTCCTCGACCTTCACCAGATGCGCCACCTTGCGGATCATGCCGCGCACCGAGGGCGTATCCTCGCAGCTCGCGGGTGCGGCGGATCTTGTTCAGGCCAAGCCCGACCAGCGTCGCCTGCTGGCCCGGCTTGCGCCCGAACCCCGAGGCGATCTGCGTCACCTTGACCTTCTTCGTGACGTCAGACATCGGCCACCGCCTCCGGCACCGCCGTCGGCGTAGTCTCGCGCTTGCCGAGCAGATCGGACACCTTCTTGCCGCGGCGGCTGGCGACCGAGCGCGGGCTCGCCACCCGCTGCAGGGCGTCGAAGGTCGCCTTGACCATGTTGTGCGGGTTGCGGCTGCCGAGGCTCTTCGCCACCACGTCGCCGATCCCGAGCGTCTCGAACACCGCGCGCATCGGCCCGCCGGCGATGATGCCGGTGCCGGCCGCGGCCGAGCGCAGCACGACCGAGCCGGCGCCGTAGTTGCCGATCACGTCGTGGTGCAGCGTGCGGCCTTCCTTCATCGGCACCCGGATCATGCCGCGCTTGGCCCGGTCGGTCGCCTTGCGGATCGCCTCCGGCACTTCGCGCGCCTTGCCCGCGCCGTAGCCGACGCGGCCCTTCTGGTCGCCGACGACCACGAGAGCGGCGAACGCGAAGCGACGGCCGCCCTTCACCACCTTGGCGACGCGGTTGATGGTGACCAGCTTGTCGATCAGCTCGTCGCCGCCCTCGCGGTCGCCGCCGCGGTCGCGATCGCGTCCGCGGCCGCCTTCCCTCGGTTCACGTGCCATGCTGCATTCCCCTCAGAAGGCCAGGCCGCCCTCACGGGCGGCATCGGCCAGCGCTTTGACGCGGCCGTGGTACAGATAGGCGCCGCGGTCGAACACCACTTCCTTGACGCCGGCCGCGAGCGCGCGCTCGGCGACCAGCTTGCCGACCGCCGCAGCGGCGGCCTTGTCGGCGCCGGTCTTGAGCGCCTCCTTGAGCGAGCCGTCGAGGCTGCACGCGGCCGCGAGCGTGCGGCCCTGCGCGTCGTCGATCACCTGGGCGTAGATGTGCTTGCCCGAGCGGAACACCGACAGCCGCGGCCGCCCGCCCGACTTGCGGCGCAACTGGAAGCGCAGGCGCTCGCGCCGGCGCTCGCCGCAGATCCTTGGTCGCGCTCATTACTTCTTCTTGCCTTCCTTGCGCCGGATGGTCTCCGTGGTGTAGCGCACGCCCTTGCCCTTGTACGGCTCGGGCTCGCGCCACGCGCGGATTTCCGCGGCGACCTGGCCAACCTGGCGCTTGTCCACGCCCTCGACCTTCACCGATGTCGGCTTCTCGCAGGTGATCTTGATGCCCGCCGGGATCGGATACACCACGTCGTGCGAGAAGCCGAGATTGAGCACCAGGTTGCTGCCCTGCACGGCGGCGCGGAACCCGGTGCCGGTGATCTCCATCGACTTCGCGTAGCCGGTGGAGACGCCGTGCACCATGTTGGCGACCAGCGCCCGCGTGGTGCCCCACATCATCCGCGCCGGCGTCGAGTTGCCGCGCGGCGCGACCGCGACGCTTGCCGCCCTCGACCTTGGCCTCGATGTTGTCGGTCAGCGCCAGCTTCAGCTCGCCGAGCTTGCCCTTCGCGGTCAGCATGCCGTTGGCGATCGCCACCTGCACGCCCGCCGGAATCTCGACCGGATATTTGCCTACGCGTGACATTTCAAGCGTCCTCAGAACACGCGGCACAGAACTTCGCCGCCGACATTGGCGGCGCGCGCCTCGGCATCGCTCAGCACCCCGCGCGGGGTCGACAGGATCGAGATGCCGAGGCCGGCATAGACCCGCGGCAGCTCCTTGATCTTGGAGTAGACGCGGCGGCCCGGCTTGGAGACGCGGTTGATCTCCTTGATCACCGGCTCGCCCTCGTTGTACTTCAGCTCGATGCGCAGCTGGGCGATGCCCGGCCGCAGTTCGCTCGGCGCTGTAGCCGCGGATGAAGCCCTCGCGCTTCAGCACTTCGAGCACGTTGGCGCGCAGCTTGGAGGCCGGCGCGACGCAGGACGTGTGCCGGGCCTGCTGCGCATTGCGGATGCGGGTGAGCAGATCGCCCAGGGGATCGGACATGGCACATGGTGGCTCCCCTACCTTACCAGCTCGCCTTGGCCATGCCGGGGATCTGCCCCGAGCTGGCCAGGTCGCGCAGCGCGATGCGGCACAGCTTGAACTTGCGGTAGTTGCCGCGCGACCGGCCGGTCATCATGCAGCGCAGCCGGACCCGCACGGCGGCCCCGTTGCGCGGCAGCTGCGCCAGCTTCATGGTCGCGTCGAAGCGGTCCTCCACCGGCAGCGTGCGATCCATCACGATCGCCTTCAGCGCGGCGCGCTTGCCCTTGTCGCGCTTCGCCATGCCCTCGCGCTTGGCGTTGCGGTTGACCTGCGACGTCTTGGCCATCCTGTCTTACCCTCCGGAACCTGCCGGCACCTGCCGGCGGTTTTCCAAACCAGTGTCGTGTGACGGCCTTCGGGGCACCCGCCCCGCCGGCCCGCGCGTCTCAGCCGGTGAACGGCAGGTCGAACTGCCGCAGCAGCGCCTTCGCCTCGGCATCGGTCTTCGCCGTGGTCACGAACACGATGTCCATGCCGCGGATCGCATCCACCTGGTCGTAGACGATCTCCGGGAAGATGATCTGTTCCTTGAGCCCCATCGCGAAGTTGCCGCGCCCGTCGAACCCCTTGCCCGGCGGGATGCCGCGGAAGTCGCGCACGCGCGGCAGCGCGATGGTGACCAGCCGGTCGAGGAACTCGTACATCCGCGCCTTGCGCAGCGTGACCTTGCAGCCGATCGCCAGGCCCTTGCGGATCTTGAAGCCCGCGATCGCCTTCTTCGCCAGCGTCTTCACCGGCTTCTGGCCGGAGATCAGCGCCAGTTCGGCAACCGCCGCATCGAGCTTCTTCTGGTCGCCGGCGGCTTCGCCCACGCCCATGTTGATGACGATCTTGTCGAGCTTGGGCACCTGCATCGGGTTCGTGTAGCCGAACTCGGTCACCAGCGCCGGGCGCACCGTTTCGCGGTAGCGCTTCAGCATCCGCGGCGTTTCGGCGGGCGAGGCCTTCGCCTCTCCGGCCGCCGCCGAGGCCTGCGCGGCATCGCCGCCGCCCTTGGCCTTCTTCGTCGGCGCCGGGCCCGCGCCACGTGTGGGCGCCCCGCCCTTCGGTGGCCCGCCCTTCGCAGCCCCGCCTTTCGGCGCGCCGCCCTTCTTCTGGGAATCGCTCATCGCTTGGCCCTCAACCCTCGATCACGTTGCCGGTCGCCTTGGCAACGCGCACCTTGCGGCCACCCTCCAGCACCCGGAAGCCGACCCGCGTCGGCTTGTCGGACTTGCCGTCGATCAGCATCAGGTTGGACAGATGGATGGTGGCCTCGCGCTCGACGATGCCGCCGGGCTGCTGCACGCCGCGCGGCTTGGTGTGCCGCTTCGCGACGTTGATGCCCTGCACCACCGCGCGATCGTCCTTCGGCAGCACCTGCAGCACCTCGCCGCGCTTGCCCTTCTCGGCGCCGGCGATCACCACCACCGTGTCGCCCTTGCGAATGCGCGCGGCCATCACAGCACCCCCATCTTAAGCACCTCCGGCGCGAGCGAGATGATCTTCATGAACTTCTTCGCGCGCAGCTCGCGGACGACCGGGCCGAAAATGCGCGTGCCGATCGGCTCCTGCTGCTTGTTGATCAGCACGGCCGCGTTGCGATCGAAGCGGATCGCGCTGCCGTCCGCCCGACGCACCGGGAAGCTCGTGCGCACGATCACCGCCTGGTGCACGTCGCCCTTCTTCACCTTGCCGCGCGGGATCGCGTCCTTGATCGACACCACGATCACGTCGCCGACCGACGCGGTCTTGCGCTTCGAGCCGCCCAGCACCTTGATGCACTGCACCCGCCGCGCGCCGGAATTGTCGGCGACGTCGAGGTTGGTTTCGACCGAGATCATCCCTGCCTCCTCAAGCCTGCGCCGGCACGGGCGCGGCGGCTTCGGCGGCGGCGGGCACCAGCGGCTGGCCGTTGCGCTCGATTACCAGCCAGCTCTTGCGCTTGCTGATCGGCCGGCACTCCTCGATGCGCACCGTGTCGCCGGTCTTGCACGTGTTGTGCTCGTCGTGCGCCGCGTAGTTCTTCGAGCGGCGGATGAACTTCTTGTAGAGCGGGTGCATCACGCGGCGATCGACAAGCACCGTCACGGTCTTGTCCATCTTGTCGCTGGTCACCCGCCCGGTCAGGACGCGCTTCGGCATTCGCGCCGCTCCTTCAGGACTGGGCCGCGGCAGGCGCCGCGGTCGTGGTTGCGGCAGCGTGCTGCTTCTCCGCGAGAATCGTCTTCACCCGGGCGATGTCGCGGCGCACGACGCGCACGCGGCTGACGCCCTCGTTCTGCCCGGTCGCGCGCTGGAAGCGCAGGTTGAACTGCTCCTTGCGCAGATCGAGCAGCAGCGCATTGAGCTCGTCCGGGGTCTTCAGCCGCGTGTCGGCGGCCTTCATCTGCTTGGCCATCTCAGGCGTCTCCGATGCGGGTGACCATCTTGGTCTTGATCGGCAGCTTGGCCGCCCCAAGGGTCAGCGCCTCGCGCGCCAGCGTCTCGGCAACGCCGTCGATCTCGAACATGATGCGGCCCGGATGCACCCGCGCGACCCAGAACTCCGGCGCGCCCTTGCCCGAGCCCATGCGCACCTCGGCGGGCTTCAGCGACACCGGCACGTCCGGGAAGATGCGGATCCAGACGCGGCCGGCGCGCTTCATCGCGCGCGTGATGGCGCGCCGCGCCGCCTCGATCTGCCGCGCGGTGATCCGCTCGGGCTCCAGCGCCTTGAGGCCGAACTGGCCGAAGTTCAGCGCCGTGCCGCCCTTGGCGTTGCCGTGGATGCGGCCCTTGTGGGCCTTGCGGTACTTGGTGCGCTTGGGGGAAAGCATGTCTCGCGCTCCTTACCGCTGCGGCGCCTGTTCGGCGGCGCGACGGTCCTGCGCCAGCGGATCGTGCTGCAGGATCTCGCCCTTGAAGATCCACACCTTCACGCCGCAGGTGCCGTAGGTCGTCTTGGCCGTCGCGGTGCCGTAGTCGATGTCCGCGCGCAGCGTGTGCAGCGGCACCCGGCCCTCGCGATACCACTCGACGCGGGCGATCTCCGCGCCGCCGAGCCGGCCGCCGCAGTTGATCCGGATGCCCTGCGCGCCGAGCCGCATCGCCGACTGCACCGCGCGCTTCATCGCCCGGCGGAACGCCACGCGACGCTCCAGCTGCTGGGCGATGTTCTCGGCCACCAGCTGCGCATCGATCTCGGGCTTGCGGATCTCGACGATGTTCAGCGCCACCTCCGCCTTCGCCATCTTGGCGAGGTCCTTGCGCAGGTTCTCGATGTCCTGGCCCTTCTTGCCGATCACCACGCCCGGGCGCGCGGCATAGATCGTCACGCGCGGCTTCTTCGCCGGCCGCTCGATCACCACGCGGCGACACCCCGGCGCCGGACAGCTTGCCCCGCAGATAGCCGCGCAGCTTCAGGTCGTCGTGCAGCAGCTTCGCGTAGTCGTGCCCGGCGAACCAGCGGCTGTCCCAGGTGCGGTTGATGCCGAGCCGCAGCCCGATCGGATTGACTTTGTGACCCATCGGTTACGCGGCCTCCTGCGCCGGCGTCTCGACCTGTTCGCGCTCGGCGACCACGATCTTGAGGTGGCTGAACCACTTCTCGATGCGCGACGACCGGCCGCGGCCACGCGCGTGGAAGCGCCGCATCACCACCGACCGCCCGACCTCGGCCCGCGTCACCACCAGCTGGTCGACGTCGAGCTGATGGTTGTTCTCGGCGTTGGCGATCGCGCTCTCCAGCGTCTTCTTCACGTCCTGGGCGATGCGGCGCTTGCTGAACGTCAGCGTCGCGACCGCGTCCTGCGCCGGCGGTTGCGGATCAGCCCGGCCACCAGGTTCAGCTTGCGCGGGCTGATGCGGACGTTGCGCAGGATCGCCTGCGCCTCGGTTTCGTCGAGGCTGCGCGGGTGTTTCGGCTTGCTCATGTAGCCCCGCTTCGCCTTCTTGTCGCCGGAGTGGCCGTGGAAGGTGCGCGTCGGCGAGAACTCGCCGAACTTGTGGCCGACCATGTTCTCGGTCACCTGCACCGGCAGGAACTTGTGGCCGTTGTAGACGCCGAAGGTGAGGCCGACGAACTGCGGCAGGATCGTCGAGCGGCGCGACCAGATCTTGATGATCTCGTTGCGGCCTGAATTGCGCGAGGCCTCGGCCTTGCTCAGCAGATACCCGTCCACGAACGGGCCCTTCCAGACGGAACGGGTCATGGATCAGCCCTTCCCCTTGTTGCGGCGGCGGACGATAAGCTTGCTCGTCCGCTTGTTCCTGCGCGTCTTGTAACCCTTGGTCGGCTGGCCCCACGGCGAGACCGGATGCCGCCCGCCCGAGGAGCGGCCTTCGCCGCCGCCGTGCGGATGGTCGACCGGGTTCATCACCACGCCGCGGTTGTGCGGCCGGAACCCGAGCCAGCGCTGCCGCCCGGCCTTGCCGATCTGCTGTTGGCGTTGTCGGGGTTGGACACCGCGCCGATCGTCGCCATGCACTCGCCGCGCACCAGCCGCAGCTCGCCCGACATCAGCTTGATCTGCGCGTAGCCCGAATCCTTGCCGACCAGCTGGGCGTACTGCCCAGCCGCGCGCGCCATCTTGCCGCCGGCGCCCGCCTTCATCTCGATGTTGTGCATGATCGTGCCGACCGGGATCGCGCCGAGCGGCATCGCATTGCCCGGCTTGATGTCGGCGCGCGGCGCCGGAGACCACCGTGTCGCCGGCCTTCAGGCGCTGCGGCGCCAGGATATAGGCCAGCTCGCCGTCCTGGTACTTGATCAGCGCGATGAACGCGGTGCGGTTCGGGTCGTATTCCAGCCGCTCCACGGTCGCCGGCACGTCGAACTTGCGGCGCTTGAAATCGACGATGCGGTAGGACTGCTTGTGCCCGCCGCCGCGGAACCGGCTGGTGATACGGCCGTGGTTGTTGCGCCCGCCGGTCGAGGCCTGGCCATCGGTCAGCCCTTTGACCGGCTTGCCCTTCCACAGCTCGCGGCGGTCGATCAGGACGGTGCCGCGCAGGCTCGGCGGTGACCGGGTTGAAATGTTTAAGTGCCATTGCTGCGATTCCCGCGTCACGCCAGCCCGGTGGTCAGATCGATCGTCTGACCCGCCGCGAGCTTCACGTATGCCTTCTTGACGTCGCTGCGCCGCCCCGGCCGGCCGCGGAAGCGCTTGGCCTTGCCCTTGGCAACCAGCGTGTTCACGCCTTCGACCTTGACCCCGAACAGCCCCTCGACCGCAGCCGCGATCTCCGGCTTGGTGGCGTCGATCGCGACCCGGAACACCACCTGTGTTCTTCTCGCTGAGCAGCGTCGCCTTCTCGGTGATCACCGGGCTGCGTATCACCTGAATACATCGCCTCGCGCGACAGCCTCACCCGCGGCTTCGGCCCGCGCGTTGGTTGGGTTGCAGCTGCGTCGCTCATGCCAGGCGCTCCTTCAGGCCCTCGACCCCGGCCGCGGTCACCGCCAGCACGTCGTGCGCAGAATGTCGTAGACGTTGGCGCCGACCGTCGGCAACACGTCGACGCCGATGATGTTGCGGCTGGCCTTGCAGGAAGTTCGCGTCCACCGCCCGGTCGATGATGAGGGCCGACGTCCAGCCCAGCACCTTCAGCTTCGCGCGCTAATTCCTTCGTCTTCGCACCGCCGGATGCGGCGTCCAGCACCACCAGCTTGCCGTCCGCCTGCTTCTGCGACAGCGCAGAAATCAGGCCGAGGCGCCGCACCTTCTTCGGCAGGTCGTAGCCGTGGTCGCGCACCACCGGCCCGTGCACCCGGCCGCCGGTGCGGAACTGCGGCGCTCGCAGGCTGCCCTGCCGCGCGTTGCCGGTGCCCTTCTGCTTGTACGGCTTCCGCGTGGTGCCCTGCACCTCGCCCATGCCCTTGGTCTTGTGGTTGCCGGAGCGGCGCTTCGCCTGCTGCCAGTGCACCACCCGCGCCATGATGTCGGGCCGCGGCGCGATTGCGAAAATCTCGTCCGGCAGGTCGATCGTGCCGGCCGAACCGTTGTCGAGGGTTCTTATCTCAATCTGCATGACCGTGCCCTCAACCCTGCGCCGCCGGCACGAGCGCCGCGGGATACGGCGCATCCTTCGGCGGCGCGCGCTTGATCGCGTCGCGGACCAGCACGAAACCGTTCCTGGCGCCAGGCACCGCGCCCTTGATGAACAGCAGCCCCTTTTCGGCATCCACGCGCGCCACTTCGAGGTTCAGCGTGGTCACCCGCTCGACGCCGAGATGGCCCGACATCTTCTTGCCCTTGAACGTGCGGCCCGGGTCCTGCCGGTTGCCGGTCGAACCCGGCGAGCGATGGCTGATCGAAACGCCGTGGCTCGCCTCCAGCCCGTGGTAGTTCCAGCGCTTCATCGTGCCGGCGAAGCTTTTGCCCTTGGTCGTGCCGCACACGTCGACGCGCTGGCCGACCAGGAAATGCGCGGCACTCAAGGTCGCGCCCGGCTCCAGCATCGCCTCGGCATCGACCCGGAATTCCACGAGCTTCGCCTTCGGCTCGACCTTGGCCTTCGCGTAATGGCCCTTGTTCGGCTTGGAGACGTTCTTCACCTTCGCCGTGCCCCAGCCGAGCTGCACGGCGGTGTATCCGTCGGTCGCCGCGGTACGCGCCGCCACCACCTGCACGTTGTCCACGTGCAGCACGGTCACGGGCACATGCGTCCCGTCGTCCTTGAACAGCCGGGTCATGCCCAGCTTCTTCGCGAGCAAACCAGTTCGCATCTCTTCTTCCTAGAGGGACCGGCACCTGAAGTGCGGGTCCTTAGGCCAATTGCGGTCTTACAGCTTGATCTCGACGTCCACACCGGCGGCCAGGTCGAGCTTCATCAGCGCGTCCACCGTCTGCGGCGTCGGCTCGACGATATCGAGCAGGCGCCGGTGCGTGCGGATCTCGAACTGCTCGCGGCTTTTCTTGTCCACGTGCGGCGAACGGTTGACGGTGAAACGCTCGATATGCGTCGGCAACGGGATCGGCCCGCGTACCCTGGCACCCGTGCGCTTGGCCGTGTTGACGATCTCCTTGGTGCTGTTGTCGAGCACCCGGTGATCGTACGCCTTGAGGCGGATGCGGATATTCTGGTTGTCCATCTCTCAGTCTTCCAGTGCGGGCCGGCCCTGTTGCAGGTCAGGCCGTGATCTTCGCCACGACGCCCGCACCGACGGTGCGGCCGCCCTCGCGAATCGCGAAGCGCAGGCCTTCGTCCATCGCGATCGGCGCGATCAGCTCGACGTCCATCGAGACGTTGTCGCCCGGCATCACCATCTCCACACCCTCCGGCAGGTGCACGATGCCGGTCACGTCGGTGGTGCGGAAATAGAACTGCGGCCGATAATTGGTGAAGAACGGCGTGTGCCGGCCACCTTCTTCCTTGGTGAGAATATAACTCTCGGCCTTGAACTTGGTGTGCGGCGTGATCGTGCCCGGCTTCGCCAGCACCTGCCCGCGCTCCACGTCCTCGCGCTTGGTGCCGCGCAGCAGCGCGCCGATGTTGTCGCCGGCCTCGCCCTGGTCGAGCAGCTTGCGGAACATCTCGACGCCGGTGCAGATCGTCTTGGTGGTCTCGCGGATGCCGACGATCTCGACTTCCTCGCCCACGCGCACGATGCCGCGCTCGACCCGCCCGGTCACCACGGTGCCGCGGCCGGAGATCGAGAACACGTCCTCGATCGGCATCAGGAACGGCTTGTCCTTGGCGCGCACCGGCTGCGGAATGTACTCGTCGACCGCCTTCATCAGCGCCAGGATCGACTGCTCGCCGAGCTCCGGGTTCTTGTCTTCCAGCGCGCAGGTCGCCGAGCCCTTGATGATCGGGATGTCGTCGCCGGGGAACTGGTAGCTGCTGAGCAGCTCGCGCAGTTCGAGCTCGACCAGCTCGACCAGCTCGGGGTCGGCGATGTCCATCTTGTTGAGGTAGACGACCAGCGCCGGCACGCCGACCTGGCGCGCCAGCAGGATGTGTTCGCGGGTCTGCGGCATCGGCCCGTCGGCGGCGGAGACGACCAGGATCGCGCCGTCCATCTGTGCCGCGCCGGTGATCATGTTCTTCACGTAGTCGGCGTGGCCCGGGCAATCCACGTGCGCGTAATGGCGCGCCTTGGTCTCGTACTCGACGTGCGCGGTCGAAATGGTGATGCCGCGGGCGCGCTCCTCCGGCGCCTTGTCGATCTGGTCGTACGCCGTGTAGGTGGCGCCGCCGGTCTTGGCCAGCACCTTGGTGATGGCGGCGGTCAGCGACGTCTTGCCATGGTCCACATGGCCGATCGTGCCGATATTGCAGTGCGGCTTGTTGCGCTCGAATTTCGCCTTGGCCATCGTCGTTCTCTCCGTGCCCGCTCTATGGTCCGGGGTTGGGTGGTCGGGTTACCAGCGGTAGTGGCTGAAGGCCTTGTTCGCCTCGGCCATCCGATGGGTGTCTTCACGCTTCTTCACCGCCGAGCCGCGGTTGTTCACCGCGTCCAGCAGCTCGTTGGAAAGCCGGTCTTCCATCGTGTGCTCGCCGCGCTTGCGCGCCGCGTCGATGATCCAGCGGATCGCCAGCGCCTGCCGGCGCTCGGCCCGCACTTCCACCGGCACCTGGTAGGTCGCCCCGCCAACGCGGCGCGAGCGCACCTCGACGGCCGGCTTCACGTTGTCCAGCGCCTCGTGGAACATCCGCACCGGGTCGGCCTGGCCGCCGCCGCGCTTCTTCAGCACGTCGAGCGCGCCGTAGACGATCCCTTCGGCGGCGGACTTCTTGCCGTCGTACATCAGCGCATTCATGAAGCGCGTGATCACGACATCGCCGAACTTGGCGTCCGGCAGGACTTCGCGCTTGGTCGCGCGGCGGCGGCGGCTCATCTCTCGCCCTCCCTACTTCGGCCGCTTCGCGCCGTACAGCGAGCGGCGCTGGCGGCGCTTGGCGATGCCCTGGGTGTCGAGCACGCCGCGCAGGATGTGGTAGCGCACGCCCGGCAGGTCCTTCACGCGGCCGCCGCGGATCAGCACCACCGAGTGCTCCTGCAGGTTGTGGCCTTCGCCCGGGATGTAGCTGACCACCTCGTAGCCGTTGGTCAGCCGCACTTTTGCCACTTTGCGCAGCGCGGAGTTGGGCTTCTTCGGTGTCGTCGTGTAGACGCGCGTGCAGACGCCGCGCTTCTGCGGGCAGCCCTGCAGCGCCGGCACCTTGTTGCGCTTGGCCGCGGGCTCGCGCCCTTTGGCGATCAGCTGGTTGATGGTCGGCATAGACCCTCTTTCAATCCTTCTCCGCGCCGTCGCCCCCGAAGCCTTCGGGGCCGTCTTCCATACGCAAGCCCCACAGACCGATGGGACGTGCCCACCCTGCGGGGTTCGACCTGACATGCGACCTGAGCGCCCGGAACTCCGAGGCGCGGCGCCGCACGTGCTGGTAGCTGCAAACGACACTCGTCCGGTCCCGAGCGGGGTCGGCCAAGGGCGCGGAACCTAGGGGTCGGCCGCCGGCAAGTCAAGCTCCGGCGGGCGCCCGGCTTTCCGCAATCCCGCCAAAACACGAGCGACGACGATGCGTGCGTTGCCGGCCTCCCATGCGCCGAAAGGCCTGTGCCGGATGCGTCGGCGTCGCTGCACCCGCCACCGGTTGGACGGAGGACCAGGTGCTGGACAAAGCACCCGCAACGGCCCATTTCCAGGCGATGGCAAAGCAACCTCCCCCGCCAAAGCCTGCGCCGAAACCGGTCCCTACGGGGACTGGTGGTGCCAAGCCGCCAGTGCGTGGATAAGGAGCTGCGTCGCGCCGTAGGCCGCGGCTCCGATGAAAGGTGCCGCGATCAGCAACCAACCCGCGAAGCGCAGGCTGGTTGCCATCTCGATAAGGCGCCTGTTGTTGTCCTGAAGCCTAGGCTTAGGCCAAGGGCTATCGAACTCAAGGACTTCCAATTCTGTTCCGAGGGTATCTTCCAGGATTACTCGCGGATCGTAGCCGACCATTGCCCAATCACGTGGCCGAGCAGCGTGAATACAGGCCACCGCAGCACAGAGCAACGAGATAGCCAGAGTGGCTGCTCCTGCGCGCGCGGACCAGTTCGGCGAGCTAAACCCGGCCGCGGCGGCAGCGAGTAGGCTGGCCGCAGCCCACCCCGTGATGGCGGTGGCCCTTGCCTCCATCGCGGTGCGGATCGCCGATTGCGCGGCGAGCCTGGCTTCCCCCTGCCGAACCGCCTCCTTCGCCCGCCAGTAGCGGAGGTCTCCGCCCGACGCGCCAACCTCGATGCCTTCCGCATTATCGTGCTCGGGCAACGACTTCGTCTCTCCAGATCATTCCCCGCTATAAAACACGAAGGCCGGCGATGCACCCATCGCCGGCCTCGCATGTTCGCCGCGCGGCCCGCCGCTATTCGGCGGCGATGTCGCCGCGCACCGGGATCGCGGGCGTCGCTGCGGGCGTCGCCGGCGTGCGCAGCGCGCGCTGGTCGCGCCCGGCGGCGATGCCGCGCAGCCGGTTCATCACGCTGCCGGTGCCCGCCGGGATCAGCCGCCCGACGATCACGTTCTCCTTCAGCCCCATCAGCGTGTCGACCTTGCCGGCGGTCGCCGCCTCGGTCAGCACGCGCGTGGTCTCCTGGAACGACGCGGCACTGATGAAGCTGTGCGTCTGCAGGCTCGCCTTGGTGATGCCCTGCAGCACCGGCATCGCACTCGCCACCCGCTCGCCCTCGTGCTCGCGCTTCCGGTTCTCGGCGTCGAACTCGAAGCGGTCGATCTGCTCGCCGGTCAGGAACGTGGTGTCGCCCGGATCGAGCACCTCCACCTTCTGCAGCATCTGCCGGACGATCACCTCGATGTGCTTGTCGTTGATCTTCACGCCCTGCAGCCGGTAGACGTCCTGGATCTCGTTCACGAGGTAGTCGGACAGCGCCTCGACGCCGAGCACCTTGAGGATGTCGTGCGGCACGCGCGGCCCGTCGACCAGCGGGTCGCCCCTGCGGACAAAATCGCCCTCCTGCACCGAGACGTGCTTGCCCTTCGGCACCAGGTACTCGGTCTCCTCGGCGGTCTCGTCGTTCTTCACGATGATGCGCCGCTTCGCCTTGTAGTCCTTGCCGAACTCCACGCGCCCGTCGGTCTCGGCGATGATCGCGTGGTCCTTCGGCCGCCGCGCCTCGAACAGCTCGGCCACGCGCGGCAGGCCGCCGGTGATGTCGCGGGTCTTGCTGCCCTCGCGCGGGATTCTCGCGAGCACGTCGCCCGCCGCCACTTCCGCGCCGTTCTCCACCGACAGGATCGAGTCGGGCGCGAGGAAGTAGCGCGCGTCGCTGTTGTTGGCGAGCCGCACCACCTCGCCGTTGCTGTCCTTCAGTTGCAGCCGCGGCCGCAGATCGGCGCCGCGGGCCGCGTGCTGCTTGTAGTCGACGACGACCTTCGAGGTCAGGCCGGTCACCTCGTCGACCCGCTCGACCAGCGTGACGCCGTCGATCAGGTCGAGGTACTCCACCTTGCCGGTGCGCTCGGTGAGGATCGGCAGCGTGTACGGGTCCCACTCGGCCAGCTTCTGGGTGCGAGTCACCGTCGCGCCCTCCTCGGTCAGCAGCCGCGAGCCGTACGGCACGCGGAAACGCGCCCGCTCGCGGCCCTTGTCGTCGGTCAGCAGGATCTCGCAGTTGCGGCTCATCACCACCGGCAGGTTCTGGCTGTTGATGACCACGTTGCGGTTCTTGATCACCACCGTGCCGTCATGGCTCGCCTCGACGCTGCTCTGCTCGGCGCCGCGCTGCGCCGCGCCGCCGATGTGGAAGGTGCGCATGGTCAACTGCGTGCCCGGCTCGCCGATCGACTGCGCCGCGATCACGCCGACCGCCTCGCCGACGTTCACCGGCGTGCCGCGCGCGAGGTCGCGCCCGTAGCAGTGCGCGCACACGCCGACCTTGGCCTCGCAGGTCAGCACCGAGCGGATCTTCACCGCCTCGACGCCGCCTTTCTCGATCCGCTCCGCCTCCGGCTCCTCGATCAGCGTGTTGCCGGTCACCAGCACCTGGCCGTTCGCCGGGTCGATCACGTCCTCGGCCGTGGTGCGGCCCAGGATCCGCTCGGCGAGGCTGGAGACCACCTCGCCCCCGTCCATCACCGCGCGCACCGTCAGGCCGCGCTGCGTGCCGCAGTCGTCCTCGACGATGATGCAGTCCTGCGCCACGTCCACCAGCCGCCGCGTCAGGTAGCCCGAGTTCGCCGTCTTCAGCGCGGTGTCGGCCAGCCCTTTCCGCGCCCCGTGCGTCGAGTTGAAGTATTCGAGAACCGAAAGACCTTCCTTGAAGTTGGCGATGATCGGCTGCTCGATGATCTCGCCCGACGGCTTGGCCATCAGCCCGCGCATGCCGGCGAGCTGGCGCATCTGCGCGGGCGAGCCGCGCGCGCCGGAGTGGCTCATCATCCACACCGCGTTGGTCTGCCGCCCGGCCTCCTGCTTGGAGATCTCGCGCATCATCGCCGCCGCCACCGCATCGGTGCAGCGCGACCACGCGTCCACCACCTTGTTGTAGCGCTCGCCCGCGGTGATCAGGCCGTCCTGGTACTGCTGCTCGAACTCCTTGACCTCGGCCTGCGTGGTCGCGATCAGCTCGCCCTTCTCGGCCGGGATGATCAGGTCGTCCTTGCCGAAGCTGATGCCCGCCTTCGCCGCCTGCCCGAAGCCGAGCCCCATCAGCCGGTCGGCAAAGATCACGCATTCCTTCTGGCCGCAGTGGCGGTACACCATGTCGATCACGTCGGAGACGTGCTTCTTGGTGAGCTGCCGGTTGATCAGGCTGAACGGCACGTTCTGGTGCTTCGGCAGTACCTGCCCGATCAGCATCCGCCCGGGCGTGGTGACGACGCGCTGCACCACGAGGTTGCCCTGCGGGTCGATCGCCTTGAAGCGCGCGCGGATCTTGCTGTGCAGCTTCAGGGCGCCGGCCTGCAGCGCGTGCTCGATCTCGCCCATGGTGCCGAATGCCGGCGCCTGCTCGTCCGGGGTCGCCTTGAACTCCGGCGTCTCCAGCGAGAGGTAGTAGATGCCGAGCACGATGTCCTGGCTCGGCACGATGATCGGCTTGCCGTTGGCCGGGCTCAGGATGTTGTTGGTCGACATCATCAGCACGCGCGCTTCGAGCTGCGCCTCCAGGCTCAGCGGCACGTGCACCGCCATCTGGTCGCCGTCGAAGTCCGCGTTGAACGCGGTGCAGACCAGCGGGTGCAGCTGGATCGCCTTGCCCTCGATCAGCACCGGCTCGAACGCCTGGATGCCGAGCCGGTGCAGGGTCGGCGCCCGGTTCAGCATCACCGGATGCTCGCGGATCACCTCTTCCAGGATGTCCCACACCTCGGGACGCTCCTTCTCGACCATCCGCTTGGCCGCTTTGATGGTCGTCGCGTGGCCGTATTTTTCCAGCTTCGAGTAGATGAACGGCTTGAACAGCTCGAGCGCCATCTTCTTCGGCAGGCCGCACTGGTGCAGCTTCAGCTCCGGCCCCACCACGATCACCGAGCGGCCCGAATAGTCGACGCGCTTGCCCAGCAGGTTCTGCCGGAACCGGCCCTGCTTGCCCTTCAGCATGTCGGACAGCGACTTCAGCGGCCGCTTGTTGGCGCCCGTGATCGCCCGGCCGCGGCGGCCGTTGTCGAACAGCGCGTCCACGCTCTCCTGCAGCATGCGCTTCTCGTTGCGCACGATGATGTCGGGCGCGCGCAGCTCGATCAGCCGCTTCAGCCGGTTGTTGCGGTTGATCACGCGCCGGTACAGGTCGTTGAGGTCCGAGGTCGCGAACCGGCCGCCGTCCAGCGGCACCAGCGGCCGCAGCTCGGGCGGGATCACCGGGATCACGTCGAGGATCATCCACATCGGGTTGGACCCGGACTCGGCGAACGCCTCGACCAGCTTCAGCCGCTTGACCAGCTTCTTGCGCTTGGCTTCGCTGGTGGTCTCCTTGAGGTCGGCGCGCAGCCGCACCTTGTCGGCGTCGATGTCGATGCCGCTCAGGATGGACTTGATCGCCTCGGCGCCGATCGAGGCGCGGAACGCGTCGTCGCCGAACTCGTCCTGCTTGGCCATCAGCTGCTCTTCGCTGAGCAGCTGGTGCAGCTTCAGGTCGGTAAGACCCGGCTCCAGCACGACGTAGTTCTCAAAGTAGAGAATCTTCTCCAGTTCCTTGAGCGTCAGGTCGACCATCAGGCCGATCCGGCTCGGCAGCGACTTCAGGAACCAGATATGCGCAACCGGGCTCGCCAGCTCGATGTGGCCCATGCGCTCGCGCCGCACCTTCGCCAGCGTCACCTCGACGCCGCACTTCTCGCAGATGATGCCGCGGAACTTCATGCGCTTGTACTTGCCGCACAGGCACTCGTAGTCCTTGATCGGGCCGAAGATGCGGGCGCAGAACAGCCCGTCCCGCTCCGGCTTGAAGGTGCGGTAGTTGATGGTCTCCGGCTTCTTGATCTCGCCGTACGACCAGGACCGGATCTGCTCCGGCGAGGCTATCTGGATCTTGATCTGGTCGAAGGTCATGGTCTGACCCGTCTGACCCAGGATCTTCATCAGCTCGTTCATGCGGTCGCCCCCAACGGCGGAGTGGCGGCGGACCGGATCGCACCCCGGTCCGCCGTGAAAAAATCAGTCGGAAACTGTCGCCCGGATCACGCCGGGCGCATGTCGAGATCGACGTTCAGGCCAAGCGACTTCAGCTCCTTGACCAGCACGTTGAAGCTCTCGGGGATGCCGGCCTCGAAGGTGTCCTGCTCGCGCACGATCGCCTCGTAGACCTTGGTGCGGCCGGACACGTCGTCGGACTTCACCGTCAGCATCTCCTGCAGCGTGTAGGCGGCGCCGTACGCCTCCAGCGCCCACACCTCCATCTCGCCGAACCGCTGGCCGCCGAACTGCGCCTTGCCGCCGAGCGGCTGCTGCGTCACCAGCGAGTACGGCCCGATCGAGCGCGCGTGGATCTTGTCGTCGACCAGGTGGTGCAGCTTCAGCATGTAGATGTAGCCGACCGTCACCTTGCGCTCGAACGGCTCGCCGGTGCGCCCGTCGGTCAGCACCACCTGACCGGACGTGTCGAGGCCCGCGCGCGTCAGCATGCCCTCGATGTCGGACATGCGGGCGCCGTCGAACACGGGTGTCGCGATCGGCACGCCCTTGCGCAGGTTCTCGGACAGTTCGATCAACTGCGCGTCGTCGAGATTGGCGATCTCGTCGGCGAACACCCGATCCCCGTAGACCTCCTGCAACATGTCGAGCAGTTCCTGCCGCGCCGCGCCGGTGCGCCGGTACTCCTCCACCAGATCGCCGATCTGCTTGCCCAGCGCCGCGCAGGCCCAGCCAAGATGGGTTTCCAGGATCTGCCCGACATTCATCCGGCTCGGCACGCCGAGCGGGTTCAGCACCAGATCGACCGACGTGCCGTCCTCGAGGAACGGCATGTCCTCGACCGGCACCACGCGCGACACCACGCCCTTGTTGCCGTGCCGCCCGGCCATCTTGTCGCCCGGCTGCAGCTTGCGCTTCACCGCGACGAACACTTTTACCATTTTCATCACGCCGGGCGGCAGTTCGTCCCCGCGCTGCAATTTCTCCACTTTCGAGTCGAAGCGCGCCTGCAACCGCGACACCGCCGCGTCGAACTCGCGCTTCAGCGTCTCGATCTCGGCCATCACGGCGTCGTCCTGCACGCCGATATGGCGCCACGAGCCGCGCGGGTGCTCGGCCAGCAATTCCTCATTGATCAGCGTGCCGGCCTTGATCCCCTTGAAGCCGCCGCTGGCCTTGCGGCCCAGCAGCTTCTCGCGCAGCCGGGCGAGGAAGCTGCGCTCCTGGATCGCCCGCTCGTCGTCGCGGTCCTTGGCCAGCCGCTCGATCTCGGCGCGCTCGATCGCCATCGCGCGCTCGTCCTTGTCGACGCCGCGCCGGCTGAACACCCGCACATCGACGATCGTGCCCGAGACGCCCGGCGGCAGTTTCAGCGAGGTGTCCCGCACGTCGGACGCCTTCTCGCCGAAGATCGCCCGGAGAAGCTTCTCTTCCGGCGTCATCGGGCTCTCGCCCTTCGGCGTCACCTTGCCGACCAGGATGTCGCCGGGGTTCACTTCCGCGCCGATATAGACGATGCCCGCCTCGTCGAGGTTCTTCAGCGCCTCCTCGCCGACGTTCGGGATGTCCCGGGTGATCTCCTCCTGGCCCAGCTTGGTGTCGCGCGCCATCACCTCGAATTCCTCGATGTGGATCGAGGTGAACACGTCGTCGCGCGCGATCCGCTCGGAGATCAGGATCGAATCCTCGAAGTTGTAGCCGTTCCACGGCATGAACGCGCACAGCACGTTGCGCCCGAGCGCCAGCTCGCCGAGCTCGGTCGAAGGCCCGTCGGCGATGATGTCGCCTTCGGCCACGCGGTCGCCCACGCGCACCAGCGGGCGCTGGTTGATGCAGGTGCTCTGGTTGGAGCGCATGAACTTGCGCAGCCGGTAGATGTCGACGCCCTTGGTGGTGCCGTCCTCGGCGGTCGCGCGCACGACGATGCGGGCGCCGTCGATCTGGTCGACCATGCCCTCGCGCCGCGCGACGATGGTGGCGCCCGAGTCGCGCGCCACCGCCGCCTCCATGCCGGTGCCCACGAGCGGGGCGTCGGCGCGGATCAGCGGCACCGCCTGCCGCTGCATGTTGCTGCCCATCAGCGCGCGGTTGGCGTCGTCGTTCTCAAGGAACGGGATCAGCGCCGCCGCGACCGACACGAGCTGCTTCGGCGAGACGTCGACCGCGGTCACGTCCTCGGGCTTGACCAGCCGGAAATCGCCCTGCCGGCGCACCGAAACCAGTTCCTCGGTGAAATGGCCGCGCGCGTCGGTCGGCGCGTCCGCCTGCGCCACGACCAGTTTTTCCTCTTCCATGGCGGACAGGTATTTCCACCCGTCCTGCACGGTGCCGTCCTTCACCAGGCGATACGGCGTCTCGATGAAGCCGTACTTGTTCACCTTGGCGTAGGTCGCCAGCGAGTTGATCAGGCCGATGTTCGGGCCTTCCGGCGTCTCGATCGGGCAGATCCGGCCGTAATGCGTCGGATGCACGTCGCGCACCTCGAAGCCGGCGCGCTCGCGCGTCAGCCCGCCCGGGCCAAGCGCCGAGAGGCGGCGCTTGTGCGTCACCTCGGACAGCGGATTGGTCTGGTCCATGAACTGCGAGAGCTGCGACGAGCCGAAGAACTCTCGTACGGCCGCCGCCGCTGGCTTGGCGTTGATCAGGTCGTGCGGCATCACCGTGTCGATATCGACGCTGCCCATGCGCTCGCGGATCGCCCGCTCCATGCGCAGCAGGCCGACGCGATACTGGTTCTCCATCAGCTCGCCGACCGAGCGCACGCGCCGGTTGCCGAGATTGTCGATGTCGTCGATCTGGCCGCGCCCGTCCTTGAGCTCGCACATGATCTTGACGGTGCGCAGGATGTCCTGCTTGCGCAGCACCCGCATCTGGTCGTCGGTCTCGAGGCCGAGCCGCATGTTCATCTTCACCCGGCCGACCGCGGACAGGTCGTAGCGGTCGCCGTCGAAGAACAGGCCGCGGAACAGCGCCTCCGCCGTTTCCGGCGTCGGCGGCTCGCCCGGGCGCATCACCCGGTAGATGTCGATCAGCGCGTCGTCGCGGCCGGTGTTCTTGTCGACCGTCAGCGTGTTGCGGATCCACGGGCCGCACGACTGGTCGACCGCGAGCGTCGGCAGCCGGTCGATCCCGGCATTCTCCAGCGCCGCCAGCCGCGCCTCGGCCAGTTCCTCGCCGGCCTCGGCGAAGATCTCGCCGGTCGCCGCGTTCACCAGGTCCTCGGCGACGTAGCGGCCGAGCAGATCGGTGCGGCCGACCAGCACTTCCTTGGTCTTCTCGGCGATCCGCCGCACGGTGCGCTGGGTGAGCTTGGTCTCGCTGTCGGCCACCACCTCGCCGGTGTCGGCATCGACCAGCGGCTCCAGCAGCTTGATGCCGCGGAACGCATCCGGGTCGAACGGCCGCGCCCAGCCTTTCGCGGTGCGCGTGAACACCACCTGGCCGTAGAAGAAGCCGAGGATCTCCTCGGCGTCCATGCCGCGGATTTCGCCGATCTCAAGCGTCTCGCCCTGGGCCGCGCGCGCGGCCCGCAGCCGCTCGGTGTTGGCGCCTTCGAGCGCGTACAGCAGCGTCGTCACCGGCAGCTTGCGCTTGCGGTCGATGCGCACGTACACGAGGTCCTTGCTGTCGAACTCGAAGTCGAGCCAGGACCCGCGATACGGAATGACCCTTGCTGCGAACAGGTACTTGCCGCTCGAATGCGTCTTGCCCTTGTCGTGGTCGAAGAACACGCCCGGGCTGCGGTGCATCTGGCTGACGATGACGCGCTCGGTGCCGTTGATGATGAACGTGCCGTTGTCGGTCATCAGCGGCATGTCGCCCATGTAGACGGGCTGCTCCTTGATGTCGCGGATCGAGCGCGCGCCGGTGTCCTCGTCGACGTCCCAGACGATCAGCCGCAGGATCACCTTGAGCGGCGCCGCGAACGTCATGCCGCGCTGGATGCACTCCTCGACGTCGTACTTCGGTTCCTCCAGCTCGTAGTAGACGAACTCAAGCCGGCCGCGGCCGGCGAAATCGTCGATCGGGAAGACGGAGCGAAAGACTTCCTGCAGGCCGGTGTTGGTCCGGCTGTCGTGCGGCGTCGCCATCTGCAGGAACGCCTCGTAGCTCGAGCGCTGCACGTCGATCAGGTTGGGCATCGGCGCCACTTCGGGGATGCGCCCGAAGCTCTTGCGGATGCGCTTGCGCCCGGTAAAGGACCTGGATATCGCGTTCATGCCTGTCCTGCTGCCCCGCTGGCTGTGACGTGGGAGAAACTCTGGTCATCCAATGCGTCGCGGCGCGACCGGGGTGCGCCCCGGGTCGCCCGCGCTGGCCGGCCCGACGCCCCGCTGCGCCCGTGTGCCGACGCGTTGGCACACGGAAACGGGATCACGGGCGGAAACCGTTGCTGGTTCCGCCCGTTCCAGGCCCAATGGCGGTCGCCCGGCCGAAGCCCGGGCGCCGCGCGATCGTGGTTACTTGATCTCGACAGTGGCGCCCTGTTCTTCCAGCACCTTCTTGATCTTCGCCGCCTCGTCCTTGTTGGCGCTCTCCTTGACGGTCTTCGGCGCGCCTTCCACAAGGTCCTTGGCTTCCTTCAGCCCGAGGCCGGTGATGGTCCGGATTTCCTTGATCACGTTGATCTTCTTGTCACCGGCCTTGGCCAGGATCACGGTGAACTCGGTCTGCTCCTCAACGGGCGCGGCAGCCGCGGCAGCGCCCGCGGCCGGCGCCGCGGCAGCCGCCACCGGTGCGGCGGCGGATACGCCCCACTTCTCTTCGAGCAGCTTGGAAAGTGCGGAGGCCTCCAGCACCGTCAGGCTGGACAGCTCTTCCACCAGTCTTTGTAGGTCGGCCATGATCGTGTGTCCCTAATCTAGTCTCTGGTCGGTTCCAGACAAGCCCGCATGCGTGGCCTGTCATCACATCAGCGCGGGCGGCCGGCACCATGTCGGCCGCCGATCGGTCAGGCTGCCTCGCTCGGGGCCGCGTCCGGGCCGCGCCAGGGTCGCCCCCGGGTCCTCGTCCTTCCTGGCATAGGCCGCCAGCACCCGTGCGACCTGTCCGCCCGGCGCCTGGAGGATGCCGGCGATCCGGGTCGCGGGGGTCTGGAGCATCCCCAGCAATCCCGCGCGCAGCGTCTCCAGCGACGGCAGCTCGGACAGCGCCTTGACGCCAGCCGCATCGAGCGTCTGGCCGCCAACCGCGCCACCGAGCACGACGAACCTGTCGTTGGTCCTGGCGAACTCGACGGCCGTCTTCGCCACGGCCACCGGGTCGCGCGACCACGCCAGCGCGGTCGGCCCCTTCAGCAGCGGCTTGATGCCCTCGAATCGGGTCCCATCCAGGGCGAGGGTGGCCAGCCGGTTCTTCGCGACCTTGAAAGTCGCTCCCGCGTCCCGCATCCGCCGCCGCAACGTCGTCACTTCCGCCACCGTCAGCCCCTTGTTCAGGGTGACGACGACGCTCGACGTTTCGGCGAACACGGCCGCGAGCGAGGCAACGAACTCCCGCTTCTCCGTACGGTCCAAGTCCCGTCTCCACATGTGGCCGGGCGCGGCATGCCGCGCTCGGCCGGGTTGCCCTCTGGGCCGCCCGGACGCCTGATCGTCAGGCGACCGGGATGCCCGGTTCGCCTGTCCTATCGGCACCCCGACCAGGGGCGCCGCAGCCGGAACCGCCAGAGATCTGCTCTCTGGCATCCCCGTCTACCGCGCGAAAACCCGAGGGTCTTTGTGTCGAGCCATGACAACGTGCGGTCTCGGACAGGATCGGGGGCTCCCGCCCCCTGCCCGCCGCCCCTGTCGGGAACGGCGTATCTCGTTCAGCCGGCGAGCGTCGCGATGTCCACCTTCACGCCCGGCCCCATCGTCGAGCTCAGCGACGCCTTCTGCACGTAGGTGCCCTTGGCGCCGGTCGGCTTGGCCTTGACGATCGCATCGGCAAAGGCCCGCGCGTTCTCCACCAGCTTGTCGGCCGGAAAGCTCGCCTTGCCGATGCCGGCGTGGATGATCCCGGCCTTCTCGGCGCGGAACTCCACCTGCCCGCCCTTGGCCGCGGTGATCGCGCCCTTGACGTCCATGGTCACCGTGCCGAGCCGCGGGTTCGGCATCAGCCCGCGCGGCCCCAGGATTTTCCCAGCCGCCCGACCAAGCGCCATCATGTCGGGCGTCGCGATGCACCGATCGAAATTGATCTCGCCGGCCTGGATCTTCTCGGCGAGGTCCTCGGCGCCGACGACGTCCGCCCCGGCCGCCAGCGCCTCCTCCGCCTTGGCGCCGCGCGCGAACACGCCGACCCGCACCGTCTTGCCGGTGCCGTGCGGCAGGTTGACGAGACCGCGCACCATCTGGTCGGCATGCCGCGGGTCGATGCCGAGGTTCATCGACATTTCCACGGTTTCGTCGAATTTCGCCTTCGCGTTCTGCTTCACCAGCGTCACCGCCGCCGGCAGCGGAAAGCTCTTGGTGCGGTCGAAACTCTCGTAGGCCGCGTCCAGCCGCTTGTCGTGCCCCACGGCTCAGCCCTCCACCACGGTCAGGCCCATCGAGCGGGCGGAGCCGGCGAGCATGCGCACCGCGCCCTCGACGTCGTTGGCGTTCATGTCCTTCATCTTGACGGCCGCGATCTCGCGCAGCTGCGCCATCGTCACGCGGCCCACCGTCGCGCCCTTGCCCGGCGTCGTCGTGCCCTTCTCGATCCCCGCCGCCTTCTTGAGGAAATACGTGTTCGGCGGCGTCTTGGTGATGAAGCTGAAGGTGCGGTCGCCGAATGCGGTGATCACCACCGGCACCGGCATCCCCGGCTCCATCTGCGCGGTGACGGCGTTGAACTCCTTGACGAACGCCATGATGTTGAGGCCGCGTTGGCCGAGCGCCGGGCCGACCGGCGGCGACGGATTGGCCTTGCCGGCCGGAATTTGCAGCTTGATGTAGCCGACGATCTTCTTCGCCATGATCCCTGGTCCCGAACTGTGCCGAGGGACCGCGGTGCATGCGACCGCCCCGGCCACAATCGGCCGGGCCCACGGTCTCCCGCGTTCCTGTAGAGCGCGGGCATCTAGGGGAAGCCGGCGCCGCTGTCCAGCGGATTCTTCGCCGATCGTTCCCCTCGCTGCGCTTGACGCGGCGGCCGGTCGTTCTTCAATGCTCGAGCATCACGCGACCGTAAGGAAGTTCCGCATGCGGGACGAGGATTCGTCGACCGCCCGGATCACCAGCCTCGCCACCCTCGAGCGCGCCATCGCCGAGATCGGCTCGCTGTTCTCGCGCGCCACCACGGCGATCTGGCGCGGCCATGCCAACCAGGCCTGGCCGCTGCGCGCCGAAGTGTTCCGCGCGCTCGCGGACGGCCGCCTGCACGACGAGCGGGCGCTGCTGCACGCCTTCATCGCCCAGGCCGGCTCCCGCCTGCGCCAGTGCCCGGCCTGGGGCGACGTGGTCGGCTGGCTCACGCTCGCGCGCGAATCGGGCCTGCCCACGCGGCTGCTCGACTGGACCCGCAATCCGCTGGTCGCGCTCTATTTCGCGGCCCAGCCCGACCCGGCCCGGCCGGACGCGGACGGCTGCCTCTGGGCGATCGACCCCGGCGTGCTCAACCTGCGGCTGACCGGCAACCGCGCCCTCGCCGCCGCCGACGACACGGCCATCCGCGCGCTGTTCGCGGCGTCCCTCGCCAGCCCCGACGCGGAGGACGCGCCCGAGGCGGATTCGGTCGTCGCCGTGCGGGTGCGCGAGGCCGAGCACCGCATGCTCGCGCAGCAGCGCTGCTACACGATCCACCCCGACGGCAAGGACCTGACCGAGATCGACTACCGCTACGTCAACGACGCGCTGCAGCCGAACCCGGTCTGGCGCCGCGCCTTCACCGTGCCGCGCACCCACAAGCGGCATCTGCTCGACCTGCTGGCGGCCGTCGGCGTGCAGCGCTCGACGCTGTTCTTCGACCTCGACACGCTGGCCGACGACCTCAGGCGCACCACGCCCCGCCTCTCCGGCCAGGACGCCGGGCCGTTCTGAGCCGCCCGCCCGCCCGCGGCGGTATGGGATCGTTTTCGCAACGCTGGCCCGATTCCGGATTGATCCGGCGCGTCGGGTGCCGTACCATAACCGTTAGTGAGGTGTGCCGTTCGGAGGAAGCCCGGCCATGCGTTCCGCTCCCGCCTTGGCCACGGCGCTCGTCGTCGCCGGCGTCGCCGCGCCGGCCCAGGCTGCCCTGCTCTGGGACTTCAGCTTCAGCGACGGCAGCAACACCGCCGGCGGCACGCTGACGACCAATGCCGAGAGCGGCGGATCCTACGCCATCACCGGGATCGCCGGTCAGTTCGACGGCACCACCATCACCGGCCTCGCGCCGATCGACACCTTCTTCAGCGACAACGACAACCTGCTGTTTCCGGCCCCGGAGTTCCTCGACCACCAGGGGCTCGGCTTCACGCTGCAGTCCGGCGGACCGGAGCTGATCTACGGGGCGGAAGGCGGAGCCGGCTACCCCTATTTTGCCTACAACACGACTGACGGCCCCGGCAATTTCGGGACTTTTAGCGCGTCGCTCGCCGTTCCCGAGCCCGCCAGCACCGGCCTGATCGCGGCGGCGCTCGCGAGCCTCGCACTCGCCCGCCGCCGCAAAGGCTGACGGTCCGCGTCGCGGCCTACACCTCGCACACGATGTCGCGGAACTTCCGGCCCGGAATGCGCGGAAACGAGTTCCCGGTAGTCGAAGCGCACCGCGAACCGGTGTCCGAACGACGCCGCCAGCGCGTCCTCCAGCTTCGCTTCCTCGGCGCGCGTCAGCGCCGCCCGCGCCACCAGTCGGATCTCCAGCAGCGTCGGCGCGACCTGCGCGATCTGGTAGCGCATGATGGCCGGCACGGCCGCGAACGCCTCGGACGGGTTCTCGGCCACGCGCCGCTCCCCGTCCGGCAACAGCAGCCGGTCGCGCACGCGGCCGATCACCCGCGACAGCACCGGCAGGGTGCGGCCGCAGTCGCAGGTGCCGCCCATCTCGGCATCGTCGCCGATCTCGTAGCGCAGCAGCGGCATCGCGAAGTTGTGCAGCGGCGTGACCACGACCCGGCCGGTCTGCCCCGGTCCGCACGGCGCGCCCGCGTCGTCGAGCACCTCCACCAGCACGCTCTCGGCCAGCACGTGGTAGTGCGGTCCGGCCGGGCATTGCAGCGCGATGTAGCCGACTTCCTCGGCGCTGTAGGCGTCGACGAGTTCCGCGCCCCACGCCTCGCGCACCAGCGCCCGCAGCGCCGGCGTCACCGTCTCGGCGAGCGTGCGCACCACCCGCAGCCGTGCCGGCCGGATGCCACCGTCGCGGCAGAACCGCGCGAGCGCCGCCAGATTGGAGGGCCAGGTCAGCAGCATGTCGGGGTCCTGCCGCCGCAGCCACGCCGCCTGCACCGCGACCGGCGCCTGCATGTCCAGCATCGCGATCGGCCCGGTCGCGAACACCTGCGACACCGGCGGCCCCCAGCTTGGCAGCACGATCCCGTCCGGCGCCGGCGCGATCTTCTTGGTGTCCTCGCGGATCACTGCCAGCCGCGCGCCCGGATCGAACCCGTGCCACAGCAGTTCGCGCAGGATCGCGCCGTGCCAGAAGAATTGCGCGAGCTCCGTTTTGAGGCAGCTCAGCGGCTCGCCGGTGGAGCCGGACGTGGCCGTGCGCAGGATTTTTCCGTGGTTCGCCGGCATCGGCGCCGCGTGCATCGCCGTCCCGGCGGCCTGCGCCTCGATCCGCGTCAACACCGGCAGTTTTTTCCACGCTTCCCAGGTGAGCGGCCCGGAGCCGAGACCGACCTGCGGCAACCGCTCGCGCCAGAACGGCACGTTGGCGGCGCAGTGCGTGAGCAGCGCAGCGAGTTGGCGAAGCTGCTGCGCGGCGAGCCGATCGGGGGGGAAAAATTCGCTGCGCTCGAACTGCCATTGCAGCGCCAGCAGGTTGCTGCCGAGGGCATTGGCGACCGCGGGCCACACGAGGCCGGCGACGTTGGAGCGCGGGACGTCCATGCGACGGGGCTATCACAGCGCGCCGCCGCTGTCCGCGCTGAACTCCCGCCGCATCCGGCGGGACGATCCTGGCGATGCCCTACCACCACACGCTTCACGGCACCCGCTACCGCTTCGCCGGACCTGCGCACGCTGCTGGCCCGCGCGACGCCCGCGCGCTCGGGCGACGCAGCTTGCCGGCATCGCCGCCGCCACCGCCGCGGAGCGCGTCGCCGCGCAGTGCGCGCTGGCCGACCTGCCGCTCGCCGCGTTCCTCGACCGAGGCCGTCGTCCCCTACGAGACCGACGACGTCACGCGGCTGATCCTCGACAGCCACGACGCCGCCGCCTTCGCGCCGATTGCCCATCTGACCGTCGGCGGGTTTCGCGACTGGCTGCTGGCGCCGCCGACGACCTCTCGCCGCGCTGCGCGCCCGGCCTCACGCCGGAAATGGCCGCGGCGGTCAGCAAGATCATGCGCGATGCAGGACCTGATCCGGTCGCCGCGCAAATGCCGCGTGATCACGCGCTTCCGCAATACCATCGGCCTGCCCGGGCGCCTCGTCGGTGCGCCTGCAGCCCAATCACCCGACCGACGACCTGCGCGGCATCGCCGCCTCGATCGCTCGACGGCCTGCTGCTCGGCGCGGGCGATGCGGTGATCGGCATCAACCCGGCCACCGACAGCGCTCGACGGCACGGTCTCGCTGCTGCACATGCTGACCGACATCGTCGAGCGCTACGCAGATCCCGACGCAGACCTGCGTGCTCGCCCACGTCACCAGACGCTGCGCTGCGATCGAGCGCGGCGCCCCGGTCGACCTGGTGTTCCAGTCGATCGCCGGCACCGAAGCCGCCAACCGCAGCTTCGGCGTCACCCTCGCGCTTGCTGCGACGAGGCGCACGACGCGCACGGCGTCGCTGCGGCGCGGCACGGTGGGGCGACAACGTGATGTACTTCGAGACCGGGCAGGGCAGCGCGCTGTCGGCCGACGCGCACCACGGCGTCGACCAGCAGACCGTGCGAGGCGCGCGCCTACGCCGTCGCCCGCGCGTTCTCCCCGCTGCTGGTCAACACGCGTCGTCGGCTTCATCGGCCCGGAATACCTCTACGACGGCAAGCAGATCATCCGCGCCGGCCTGGAGGACCACTTCTGCGGCAAGCTGCTCGGCCTGCCGATGGGCTGCGACGTCTGCTACACCAACCACGCCGAGGCCGACCAGGACGACATGGACACGCTGCTGACGCTGCTCGGCGTCGCCGGCGTGACGTACGTCATGGGCGTGCCGGGCGCCGACGACGTGATGCTGTCATACCAGAGCACCTCGTTCCACGACGCGCTGTATGTCCGCAAGGCCGCTCGGGTCTGCGGCCCGCGCCCGAGTTCGAAGCCTGGCTCGCCCGCATGGGCCTCGCCGAGGCCACGCCGGAGCGGTTCCCGGAAAAGCTCGCCCCGGCGCTGGCGGGGCTCGCGTGAAGGCCGGATTTTTGACCTGATATCGTAACATTGCTATCACGATAGGGGTCGGACTTGACCCGGCCACCAGCGCGGCGACGCCAACGCAGGCCTTCGCCCGGCACCCGCATCGCGCGGCAAAGAAAAAAAGGAAGGTATCCGCAGATGGCGCAGATGAAGCGATAGAAGACGCAGATGAAGATTTGATAAATGAGTAATATAACCAGCCTACTCGGTCGTCATCCCCGGGCTTGACCCGGGGATCCGCGCGACGGCCGCGCCGCGGATTGCCGGGCCAGGACGGACAGGCTCGGTTGGTCTGCATCGGTCGTCAAGAAGATCGATTTTTCATCTGCGCCATCTGCGGCTTGCTTCCTGATCTGCGTCAATCTGCGGAAAGCCCTTCCTGCCTCGGTGCCGCAGCGGCCGGCGTCACACCCCAGACGGGGCGCCCCCTCCCCCTTGTGTGGGGGGGGCTGGGGTGGGGGGGGTCGCGGCGCACCGACTTCGGAGCGGTCGGCACCCCTCCTCCCGGCCTCCTCCCACAAGGGGAGGAGGAGGAGAACGCCGGAATCCCGCTTCGGCAGCATGACGGCGCTCGGAAATGCAAATCCCCCTTGCCCATCCACGGTCATTTATACTAACAATCGCGCATGTCACACACCCCACCCCTGCCCCGCACCGCAGCGGAGCAATTCATCACCATCGTCCGGTGCCTGAGCGCCGCCGTGACGGCGATGATGGCGGGGAATCAGTTGCCGGCGTCGCTGATCAAACTGGTCGTCGACCGCCTCCGCGGCATCCAGCACCGTTTTGTCTACTTGGCCGCCCGGCTCCGCGATGGAACCCATGTCGTGCGGCAGCGCGCCGCCACGGCGAGCAAGCGCCCGGGCCAGCCGCCGCCGCAAAACCCGCTTCCCACCAGCTTCGGCTGGGTGCTGCCGCTGCTGCCGATACCGCAGGGCGGCGGGTTTCGCTCGCAGCTCGATTTCCTGCTCAATGACCCGGAGATGGCGGCGCTGCTGGAAGCGGCGCCGGCGTCGCTGCGCCGGCCGGTGCGCTCGCTGTGCCGCATGCTGGGTCTCGAACCGCCGCCGATCCTGGCGCTCGCCCGAAGCGCCCGCCGCGGCCCGCGGACCCGGCGCGGCCGCGCGCCCCGCGTCGGCGCGGTCCGCCGGCGCCGCCGCTGCGTTACACGCCGCCGCCCCCGGCCCCGTGCTCGCTGGCGCTGGAGTACGACGGCCCCTACGGCCCGCTGCGAATCGTTTGGAGATGACCGGCGGGGTAGGGGATGCATGTCCATTTACGTTACGAAGACAAAATAAAAAAGCGTCTGGGCGAGGCGGATCGTATGGGATCATGCTTGGTCCCATGACGACCAACGACCCGACCGGCGCGCCCCGGCAGGATGGCGGAGGCAAACCGCCCGCGCTCTGGCGCGACCTGCGCCGCTACACGCCGGCGCGCGTGGCGCTCGGCCGCGCCGGCGCCGGGCTGCCGACGGCCGCTCACCTGGCGTTCCAGGCCGACCACGCGGCGGCGCGCGATGCCGTGCACGCGGCGCTCGACGTCGCGCAATTGCAGGCCGACCTCGCCGCCGCCGGCCTGGCCTCGCAGGTGGTGCGCAGCGCCTGCCCCGACCGGGCGACCTATCTGCGCCGCCCCGATCTCGGCCGCGCCCTCGACCCCGCCGACCGCGACGCGCTGGCGCCCGCGCCCGGTTTTCTATTCGTTGTCTGCGACGGACTGTCCGCCACCGCCGTGCAGCGCCACGCGCCGCCGCTGCTGGCGGTGGTCGTCCCGGCCGTGGAGCCGCATGGAAAAATAATCATCGCGCGGCAGGGTCGGGTGGCGCTCGGCGACGCCATCGGCGCGGCTTTGCAGGCCGAAGCGGTCGCCGTGCTGATCGGCGAGCGCCCCGGCCTCTCCACGCCCGACGGCATGGGCGTCTACCTGACCTGGGCGCCGCGCCCCGGCCGCACCGACGCCCAGCGCAACTGCCTCTCCAACATCCGCCCGCACGGCCTGCCGATCCCGGAGGCCGCGCGCAAGCTGATCTGGCTGGTCGGCGAGATGCGCCGCCGGCAACTCAGCGGCGTCGGCCTCAAGGACGAGGCGCCGGCGCTGCCTGCTCAGGACAGGTTGATCTCGGTCGACAGCACGTAGCCGCTCTTGCCGTCGAACTCGACCTCCACCCATTGCTGCAGGTTGTGCCACAGCGTGCGGCGGACCACGACATGCGTGCCCTCGGGCAGCATCGTGACCGTGGGCGCAGTTGTGTCCGGCGTCTGCCGCATCGCCACGTTGGCCTCGTGCACGACGCCGCTGCGGTAGAGCGGCGATCCCCCGGGCGGCGCCGCGTCCTCGCGCAGGTGCAGGTCGGGGCCGTAGAACGCGAACCAGCCGCCGCCGGCGAGCCCGGCCAGCACGACCACCCCGAACAGCACGCGCACCCCGCTGATCGCCCGGCGCCGGTCGAGCACGTTGTGCAGATGGCTGGAACTCCAGGCGCAGCGCATCGCGCTCGCGCATCGCCGCGCGCGCCGTCGCCTCCGCCCGGTGCAGCGCCTCGCGGGTCTTCTCCAGCTCGTCCGAGAGCGCCCGCATCCGGCTCTCGTGCTCGGCGACCTCGCTGGAGCGGGCGCGGGCGGCGTCCATTCCCGCCATGAAGATCGCCTTGATCTGGCCGCCGGAAATGCCGAGCCGGCGCGCCAGCGCGCCGACCGCGCGGCCGGCATTGTCCGCCTCGCCGGTGTCGGACACCAGCATCGCCATCCGGTTCGCCAGACGGCCGATCTCCTCCTCGCTCATCAGTTCGGGCACGCCTCGCTCCTTCACGCGGCCGGGTCCGCGCAGTCATATGCCACCCTGGACCGCCGCGGCGAAGCCCGATCTGCGCCCTCAGGCGGTGGCCAGCTCGATCAGGAACGGCCCGGCCGCCGATTGGCGGCGGCGAACAGGTCGTTGAACGCCGCCATCGTCTCGGCCCGCGCCGCCTCCACGCCCATGCCGTTCGCCAGCCGCACGAAATCGAGGTCGGGGCGGCCGATGTCGAGCATGTCGAGCGCGGTGCGGCCGGGGTTGGCGCCGACGGCCGCGAGTTCGCCGATCAGGATCGCGTATTTGCGGTTGGCGAAAACCACCGTGGTCACGTCGAGCCGCTCGCGCGCCTGCGTCCACAGCGCCTGCAGCGTGTACATCGCCGAGCCGTCCGCCTCCAGGTTCACCACGCGACGGCCGGGTGCGGCGATGGCCGGCCCGGTCGCCTGCGGCATGCCGCCGCCGATCGCCCCGCCCATCACCTGCATCCAGTCGTGCGGGGCGGCGCCAAAAGTGTCGGGGTAGAAGGCGCGGCCGAACGTGACGCTTTCGTCGACCACGATCGCGCCCTCCGGCAGCAGCGCCGCCAGCGAGCGGGCGACCGCCTCCGACGAAGTTTTTCCTCCGGCGGGCGCAGCTTCCTCATGCGAAGGCGGCGCAACCGGCGGCGCGCCGAGCATGTCGGCCAAGGCCGCCAGGGCGCCGGCCGCATCCTGTTCCGGCCGCGCGAGCACATGGACATCGGCGTCCGCCGGCAGCAGCCGCCCGGGCTGGCCGGGATAGGCGAAAAAGCCGACCGGATCGGCCGCGCCGACCAGGATCGCGTGCCGCACGCCGGCGAGCGTCTTGACTGCCGCCTCGATGGGATACGGCACCGGCCCGAGCGGATGCCGGCCGCGGCCGCGCTCGATGCGGCGGTTGAACATCTGCGCCGACACGCGCGCGCCGGTCGCCGCCGCGATCCGCTGCGCATCGGCGATTGTTTCCGCCGTCAGCGCGTCGTTGCCGAGCAGCAGCAGCACCGTCTCGCCGCGAGCGCAGGATCTTGGCGGCCGTCGCGACGGCAAAGGGTGCAGCCGCTTGCGCTACCGGCACCGGCAGGGCCTGGCGCGACCATGCCGCCGTCATCCCAGCAGGTGTCGGACGGAAGAATAAGCGTCGCGATCTGGCCGTGGCCGCTGCGCGCCGCCTGCACCGCCACGGCGGCATCCGCGCCGACTTCGGCGGCGTGGCGCGAGGTCCGCACCCACGCGGAGACGCCGCGCGCAAAGCCTTCGGTGTCGGCGGTCAGCGGCGCATCGAGTGGCCGGTGGAACGTCGCCTGGTCGCCGACGCAGTTCAGCAGCGGCGATCCGGCCCGGCGCGCGTTGTGCAGGTTGGCGAGGCCGTTCGCGAGGCCCGGCCCGCAATGCAGCAATGTCGCGGCCGGCTTGCCGGCGATGCGGCCATAGCCGTCGGCGGCGCCGGTCACCACGCCCTCGAACAGCCCGAGCACACAGCGCATCCCCGGCACGCGATCAAGTGCCGCCACGAAATGCATCTCGCTGGTGCCGGGATTGGCGAAACAGGTGTCCACGCCGCTGGCAAGCAGTGAGTGGACCAGGCTTTCCGCGCCGTTCATCGGCTGACCGCTCCCGCCTTCTGGAACCGAGACAGGCGTGTTACGCCACCGGCCCCCGCCGACCAACCCCCGATCCGGATCGACCATGACCATCGTGCTGTATTCCGAACCGATGTACCCCGACATGTCAGTGGAGCGGGAGGTGTTCGGCCCCGACGTTTTTATTCAGGTTCGCGAGCCGCGCACGCTCGCCGACCTGAGCGCGGAGGAATGCGCCGAGGTCGACGGCCTGATGCTGTTCCGCCTGTGGGCGCATGCCGCGGATTTCGCGCGGTTCCCCAAGCTGCGGGCGATCGTGCGCATGGGCGTCGGCTACGACCGGATCGACCGCGCCGCCGCCGCCGCGCGCGGCGTGCTGGTGTGCAACGTGCCCGACTACGGCACCATGGAGATCGCCGACCACGCGCTGGCGCTGACGCTGGCGCTGCGGCGCGGCATCCTGCTGCACCACGAAGCCCAGCGGCACGCCCCGCCGGCCGGCTGGACGCCGATCACCACGCCGCTGGTTCGCCGCCTGACCGGGCAGACTTTTGCGATCGTCGGCATCGGCCGCATTGGCACCGCCGTCGCGCTGCGCGCCAAGGCGTTCGGTTTTTCGGTCGTCTTCTATGACCCTTACCGCCCCAATGGCACCGAACTCGGGCTCGGCATCCAGCGCGAGCGCACGCTGGAGGGGCTGCTGCGCCGCGCGGACGTGCTCTCCGTCCACGCGCCGCTGACGCCGGAGACGCGCGGCATGATCGGCGCCCGCGAACTGGCGCTGCTGCCGGAGGGCGCGGTGCTGGTCAACACCGCCCGCGGGCCGATCGTGGAGATCGATGCGGTGGAAGCGGCGCTGCGGGGCGGCCGGCTCGCCGGCGCCGGGCTCGACGTGATCCCAGTCGAGCCGCCGGTCGAGCCGGTGCCCAACCTGCTGCGCGCCTACCGCGCCAAGGAGCCGTGGCTGGAGGGGCGGCTGGTGATCACCCCGCACTCGGCCTACCACTCGCCGGAGGCATGGGCCGACATCCGCCGGAAATCGGCGGAGACGATGGCGGCGGCGCTCTGGCAACCGGCCCCAGAATGTCATTACGCCGGAGATGTTCTGAAGCCGCATGCGGAGACGTGCGATGCGCCGGGTGCCGTCGCGCTTGCGATTGCCCTGGCCGTTCTGTTAACCTTTGCTAAGCAAATCCCAAGCCCGTCGCCGGCCTGCCGCAAGGAGCCTTCATGCCGACATCTCCCCGTCTACCGTCACCGTTGCGCCACGTCTCGCGGAAGGCGGCGGCGGTCGCGGCATGGCTGCTGGCGCTGGGCCTGGGCGTTGCGCCGGCCGCCGCGCAGACCGCCATCGTCACCCACCACTACGACATCTCCCGCGACGGCTGGAACCAGACCGAGACGGTGCTGACCCCGGCCAATGTCGGCACGCCCGGCCCGGCCGGGACGTTCGGGCTGCTGCAAACCGTCAAGCTCGACGGTCCGGTCGACGCGCAGCCGCTGGTCGTGCCCAACGTGATCGTCGAAGGCGACCCGAACCCCGGCACCCATGACGTCGTCTATGTCGCGACCCAGAACAACTCGGTCTACGCGATCGACCCGACCCGCGGCACGATCCTGAAAAAGATCAACTTCGGCACCTTGGTGGCGCAGGAGCGTGGCTGCCAGCACGTCGACGTCGGCGTCGGCATCACCGGAACACCCGTGATCGACGTCAAGCGGAACATCATCTACGTCGTCGCCTACACCCACGACCTCGTCGGATCGAAGTACAAACCGGAGTACCACCTGCACGCCCTCGATCTGTCCACGTTGGCTGACAGAATCCCTCCGGTGCTCATCACTGGCGAGGCGACGCTGACCGACGGTTCGACACTGACCTTCAACGGCGCGATCGAGCGGCAGCGCCCGGCGCTGCTGGAGTATGAGAACAAGGTCTACGTCACGTTCGGCACGTTCTGCGATGGCGCGCGGGCGCGCGGCTGGATCATGGGCTTCGGCGCCTCGACGCTGAAGCCGGTCGATCCGGACGCCGCCGGACCGCCGTATGCGCTGCTGACCAACCGGCTGGCGACCTCGCCCTCCAGCCGCTTCATCACCGGCATCTGGATGTCCGACGGCGGCCCCGCGGCCGACCAGAACGGCATCTACTACGTCACCGGCAACTCCGACCCTTCCGGCACCTCCTACGATCCGGTCAACAACGCGGAACACAGCGTGGTGCGGCTGTCGCTCGACACGACGACGATCCTCGACCGGTTCACGCCCTCGAACCTTGCCTATCTCGATCAGTACCGACCTCGATTTCGGCGCCGGCGGGGTCGTGCTGATCCCGAGGCTGAAGGAAGGCGAGCCGCCGTTGGCCGCCGCCGCCGGCAAGTTCGGCACGCTCTATCTGCTCAACCGCACCAATCTCGGCGGCTTCACGGCGGGCGGCCCGGACAAGGTGCTCGACACCGCCACGGTCGGCCCGTGCTGGTGCGGCCCGTCCTACTTCAACGACGGCACGCCGACGCTGGTCGCCAGCGGCGGTACCCAGGTCATGCTGTTTTCCCTGCAAGCGAAGCCGTCGCCGACGCTGGTGCAGCGCGCCGTGTCGCCGGCGCTCAAGACCGGCCTCGACCCCGGCTTCTGGACCAGCGTGTCCTCCAACGGCACCAGCGACACGATCGTCTGGGCGGTGACCCGCCCGATCCAGTCGAAGGGCTCGGGCGTGTGGCTCTATGCGTTCGGCGTCGGCGCGCCGGGCGCGCCGCTGACCACGCTGTATGTCGGCGCGGCCGGAACCTGGGCCAGCTACGCGCACGATCCCAATATCGTCCCCGTGGTCGCCAACGGCCGCGTCTACGTCGCCAACGACAGCGGCCTGCTGGTGTTCGGGCTCGCGCCGGCGAGCAAATAGACGCGCCTCGCAGGACAGCCGCGTCAACTCGTCATTCCCCGCGCAAGCGGGGATGACGACAACACGGCGATCATCTCGCGACCGACGCCTGGCCGCTCCCTCGCCGTCGACACGTCAGACAATATCGCGCGGCGGTTGACAGAAGGCGGCCCGGGCGCACACTCCGCGCCCCAGGGTGCCGCCCGCTCAGGCGCGCGCGATCAGCAGAGGGGAAACGTCCGATGGCCGAAAAATCCGGGGCCGACACGTCCGGGGCCGCCACCCAGTCGCACGGCCGCAACCGGCTGCGCAGCCGCCGCTGGTTCGACGAGCCGCACGATCCCGCGCATGACCGCGCTCTACATCGAGCGCTACCTGAATTTCGGCCTGACCCGCGAGGAAATGCAGGGCGGCAAGCCGATCATCGGCATCGCCCAGACCGGCTCCGACCTCTCGCCCTGCAACCGCCACCACATGGACCTCGCGTAGCCGGCTGCGCGACGGCATCCGCGACGCCGGCGGCATTCCGCTCGAATTCCCGATCCACCCGATCCAGGAAACCGGCAAGCGCCCGACCGCCGCGCTCGACCGCAACCTCGCCTACCTCGTCGCTGGTGGAGGTGCTGCACGGCTATCCGCTCGACGGCGTGGTCGCTCACCACCGGCTGCGACAAGACGACGCCTGCGGTGCTGATGGGTGCGGCGACCATGAACATCCCGGCCATCGCCTTCAATGGCGGGCCGATGCTCGACGGCTGGTACAAGGGCAGGCTCGCCGGCTCCGGCACGATGGTGTGGGACGGCCGCAAGCTCTACGCCGAGGGGCTGATCAACTACGACGAATTCATGGACATGGTGTGCTCCTCGGCGCCGTCCGTCGGGCACTGCAACACGATGGGCACCGCGAGCAGCATGAACTCGCTGGCCGAGGCGCTGGGCATGCGTTGCCGGGCAGCGCCGTGATCCCGGCGCCGTACCGAGAGCGTGGCCAGATGGCCTACGCCACCGGCAAGGCGATCGTCGATATCGTTCACGAGAACATCCGCCCGTCCGACATCATGACCAAGCCGGCGTTCGAGAACGCGGTGGTCGCCGCGGCCGCGCTCGGCGCCTCCTCGAACTGCCCGATCCACATGATCGCGATCGCGCGGCACATGGGCGTCGAGCACACGCTCGAGGACTGGCAGCGGCTCGGCCCGGAGATTCCCCTCCTTGTCGACATGCAGCCGGCCGGCCGCTTCCTCGCCGAAAAATTCCACCGCGCCGGCGGCGTGCCGGCGGTGCTGAAGGAACTGCTGAAAGCGGGGAAACTGCACGCCGACGTGATGACCGTGACCGGCAAGACGCTGGCGGAAAACCTCGCAAACGTGCCGGAGCCCGATCGCGACGTGATCCGCGCCTACGACAAGCCGCTGAAGTCGCACGCCGGTTACGTCGTGCTCAGCGGCAACCTGTTCGACAGCGCCGTGATCAAGATGAGCGTGATCGACGAGGTGTTCCAGAACCGCTTCCTCTCCAACCCCGAGCGCCCGAACGTGTTCGAGGGCAAGGCGATCGTGTTCGAGGGGCCGGAGGACTACCACCACCGCATCGAGGACCCGGCGCTCGGCGTCGAGGAGCAGTCGGTGCTGATCATCCGCAACGTGCGGCCCGGTCGGCTATCCCGGGAGCGGCCGAGGTGGTGAACATGCAGCCGCCGGCGAGCCTTTTGAAGCAGGGCATCGACGTGCTGCCGACGATGGGCGACGGACGGCAGAGCGGCACGTCGGCCGCGCCCTCGATCCTCAACGTCTCGCCGGAGGCGGCGGTGGGCGGCGGGTTGGCGCTGCTGAAGACCGGCGACCGCATCCGCATCGACCTGAACACGCGCAAGGTGGACGTGCTGCTGCCGGACGGCGAGCTGGCCGCCCGCCGCGCCGCCTGGACCCCGCCGAAGCTGGTGAACAAGACGCCGTGGGAGGAGATCTATCGCTCGATGGTCGGCCAGCTCGGCCAGGGCGGTTGCCTGGAGCCGGCGACGCTGTATCTGAACGTGCTGGAATCCCGCGGCGAGAGCCGCAACAACCACTGAGGCCGGCGACCGTGCCGAAGGCGATCCGCGCCGCGAACGACGTGCCCGAGCCGGTGAGCAGCCGGACGCTCTACGAGGCCGACGAGCACGCATGGATCGCGGCGCAGATTTCGGCCTTGAATGATGGGCAGTTCAACCGGCTCGATCGCGCCAATCTCGCGGCGTATCTGACCGACATGACCATCCGCGACCGGCGCGAGCTGCAGTCCCGGCTGACCGTGCTGCTGCAGCACCTGCTGAAAATCCGCATGCAGCGCTCGCGGCTGACGCGGAGCTGGGTCGGCACCGTGCTCGAGCAGCAGCGGGAAATCCGCGCGATCATCGTCGGCATCCCAAGCCTCGGGCGCGAGGCGGACGCGATCGCGGCGCTGGCCTATCCCGATGCGGTCCGCGCGGCGGCACGCGAGACCGGCATCGCGGCGGAAAAATTCCCGGCAACCTCGCCCTGGACGGTCGATCAGGCGCTGGCGTTCGATCCGCCGGAGCCGGCCGCGCGGAGCAGGCGCCGGCCATAACGCGCACCCACCGCGTCCGTGGGATCAGCCGTCGGAGTGTCCGTCGTCGACGAGAACCGCCATCAGCAGTGCATCCTCGGTACCGCGATTGACCCACGCGTGGTTGGTGCCGCGCTGCACGACGACATCGAACGGCTTCAGATCGCGCTCCTCCTTGTCGAGCAGGAGCGTGATCTCGCCTTTCAGAAGAATGATGTAGTCGGTCGTGCTGGACCGGTGCATGGCCGGATGGCGAGCGGTGTCCGGCTGGAGATGGGCGCCCCGCATGCCGGCGAACCATTCGGCGCTGAGTCGGGTGCGCTCCTCGCGCGAGAGATGGGCGGTTGCGGATTCGGGCGCGATCTGAAAGTAGCGGAACAGCGTGCCGCCCTTTGGCGGCTCCAGCCGGGTGGAAAGCGCGCCGTGGTCGATGCCGTCGGTGTGGTTCACCGGGCCGGGGCCGGTGATCCACAACTCGGTCAGAACGGTGATGACGTTCGTCGCGACCCCGTCCGACATGACCCCGGATTTGCCGTCGGCATCGTTGGTGGTCACGATCCTGCGCACTTGCTGCAGCATGCCCGTCGTCTCCGTCCCCTTGGCGGGCCGGACGCTAGCATCACCGCCCGGCCGTTGCCCATGCCGGGTTGTCGCGCGTGCGACGCGAGCCCTTTTCCCGCTGGATCAGCGATGCTACGGACCGTGCGAAGTGGACGAGGGCGGAACACACCATGACAGGCAGGCTCGCGGGCAAGACCGCATTCTGCACGGCGGCGGCCCAGGGCATCGGGCGCGCGACCGCGCTCGCGTTCGCGGCCGAGGGCGCCCGGGTGATCGCAACCGACCTCAACGGCGACAAGGTTGCCGAAATCGCCGGCCCCGCGATCCGCACGTTCGCGCTCGACGCGCTCGACCCGGCGGCGATCATCGCTGCGGCCAAGGACGCCGGTCCGGTCGACATCCTGTTCAACTGCGCCGGCTTCGTCCACCAGGGCAGCATCCTGGAGGCAACGGAGGCGGAGTGGGAGCTGGCGTTCAACCTCAACGCGCGCTCGCATTTCCGCACGATCCGCGCGTTCGCGCCCGGCATGATCGCCAAAGGCGCAGGCTCCATCGTCAACATCGCCTCCGTCGCCGGCAGCATCAAGGGCATCCCCGCGCGCGCGGTGTACGGCGCGAGCAAGGCGGCGGTGATCGGGCTGACCAAGGCCGTCGCCGCCGACTTCGTCAAGCTCGGCGTCCGCTGCAACTGCATCTGCCCCGGCACCGTGCAGTCGCCGAGCCTCAACGACCGCATCGCCGCCAACGCCGCCGCCGCCGGATCGGTGGACGCCGCGCGCGCCGCCTTCGTCGCGCGCCAGGCGATGGGCCGGCTCGGCACGCCCGAGGAAATCGCGATGCTCGCGGTCTACCTCGCCAGCGACGACGCGCAGTTCGTCACCGGCCAGGCGATGATCATCGACGGCGGATTGACGATCTGATGGCCCGGCGCTGGATTTCCTCGGGCTCCACGTTCGAGGTCGCGATGGGCTACTCGCGCGCCGTCGTCGACGGCGACTGGGTGTTCGTGAGCGGCACGACCGGGTTCGACTACACGACGATGACGATCGCCGACGATGTGGTCGCGCAGTGCGAGCAATGCCTGAAGAACATCGGCGCGGCGCTGGCCGAGGCCGGCAGCGGTTTCTCCGACGTCGTGCGCGTCCATTACATCCTGCCCGACCCCGACGATTTCGAGCCATGCTGGCCGACGCTGCGCCGCGTCTTTTCCGAGGCAAGGCCGGCGGCGACAATGATCGTCGCGGGGCTGCTCGACCCGCGCATGCGCATCGAGATCGAAGTGACCGCGCGCAAGCGCGCGCCCTGAACCGCGCTTTCACAGGAGACGCATATGAAGCTGCTGCGCTACGGGCCGATCGGCGCCGAGAAGCCGGGCATCCTCGATGACGAGAACCAGATCCGCGACCTGTCGCTGCGAGCTGGAGGATTTCGACGCGGTGGCGCTCTCGCCCGAGGGTCTTGCCAATCTCGCCGCGATGGACGTGCAGGGCTTTCCGGTGGTGCCCGGCAGCCCGCGCATCGGGCCGCCGGTGCCGCGGCCGATCAATCTGGTGTGCATCGGCCTGAACTACGCCGATCACGCGGCCGAAAGCGGCGCCAAGGTGCCGAGCGAGCCGATCATCTTCATGAAGTCGGCCGGCGCCTATATCGGCCCGAACGACGACGTGCACATCCCGCGCGGCTCGAAGAAGACCGACTGGGAGGTCGAGCTCGGCGTGATCATCGGCTCGGCCGCGAAATACGTGTCCGAGGCGGACGCGCTGAACTACGTCGCCGGCTACTGCGTCTGCAACGACGTCAGCGAGCGCGAGTACCAGCTCGAGCGCGGCGGCACCTGGGACAAGGGCAAGGGCTGCGACACGTTCGGCCCGACCGGCCCCTGGCTGGTCACCAAGGACGAAGTCGGCGACGTGCAGAACCTCGACATGTGGCTCGACGTCGACGGCCAGCGCATGCAGCACGGCAGCACCAAGACGATGATTTTCGGCGTCGCCAAGCTGGTGTCCTACATCAGCCAGTTCTGGACGCTGCACCCGGGCGACGTGATCAGCACCGGCACCCCGCCCGGCGTCGGCATGGGCAAGAAGCCGGAGTCGATCTACCTGAAACACGGGCAGATCGTGACCCTCGGCATCGATCGCCTCGGCCAGCAGCGCCAGCGCTTCGTGCAGGACTGATACGCGAGCGACCTGCCTGATTTGCTTCGTCATGCCGGCGAAGGCCGGCATCCAGGCGTTCAGACATGCTGGTTCCGAGCGTGACCGCCTGGATCCCGGCCTTCGCCGGGATGACGGCGGCGGGTCGGAGTTTCGACACGCCTGCATGAGCGGCGGCCCGACGCGGAGCGGCCAGGCGCCTGCCCCGGCATGAAGGCCCCACCGCGATCCGTCGTCGTAGGCGCGCTCGGCGTCGCCCAGATCATTGCCTGGGGCTCCTCGTACCTATCTGCCGGCCGTGCTGGCGCCGGCGGTCGCGGCGCGGCAGGGCTGGCCGCTGCCGTGGGTGGTCGGCGGGGTCTCGCTCGGGCTCGTGGCCGCCGGCATCGCCTCGCCGCGCATCGGCCACCTGATCGAACGGTACGGCGGCCGGCCGGTGCTGGCGGCAAGTGCGGTGCTGCTGGCGCTCGGCCTCGCGGCGCTCGCCGCCGCGCCGAACCTGCCGCTGTTCGTCGCGGCGTGGGCGGTGATCGGGCTCGGCATGGGCGCCGGGCTCTACGACGCCGCGTTCGCCACACTCGGCCGCGCCTACGGCGAGCGGGCGCGGGTCACGATCTCGGCGCTGACGCTGATCGGCGGCTTCGCCAACACCATCGACTGGCCGCTGTCGTCGCTGCTGCTGACGCATCTCGGCTGGCGCGGCACCTGCCTCGGCTGGGCCGCGCTCGATGTTTTTGTCCTCTTGCCGATCTACCTGCTGGCGATGCCGCGCGAGGCCGTGCGGCACGTCGAACCGCCCCCCGCGCGCACCGGCCCAACCAAGCCGGCGGCGGCGCGCGGCGGCATGCTGCTGTTCGCGGTGCTGGCGATGGCCAACACGCTCGGCCAGGCGATCAGCGCCGTCATGTCGGTGCATCTGCTGACGCTGCTGGTGGCACGCGGGCTCGCGCCGGCGGTCGCGGTGGGCTGGGGCGCGGCGCTCGGCCCGGCGCAGGTGGGCGCGCGCGCGATCGAGATGGTCACGGCGCGCCGCCACCACCCGATCTGGTCGATGCAGGCGTGGGTCGGCGATGGTCGCGGTCGGCCTCGGCCTGCTCTGGGCGTGGCCGGCGGCGCTGCCGGCGGCGCTCGCGCTCTACGGCGGCGGCATCGGCATCGGCTCGATCGCCCGCGGCACGGTGCCGCTCGCGCTGTTCGGCGCCGGCGGCTACGCGGTGCGCATGGGCAAGCTCGCATTGCCCAACCTGCTCGCCCAGGCGGCGGCGCCGATGCTGGTCGCCGTCCTGCTGGACCGGGTCGGCGCCAGCCGCACGCTCGGCGTTCTGGTGGCGGCGGCGGTGCTGGATGTGGCGCTGAGCGCCGCGGTGGTCGTGCTCTCGCGCGGCCGGCGCTAGGCGGCCGCGCGGAACGTGCGTGGGATGCCCGCCCGGCCAAGCCCGCCGTGCAACTCGTCCTCCGGCAACGCCTCGGCCAGGAACCTGCGCGCCTCCAGCAGCCAGGCGAGGTCGATGCCTGTTGAGAAACCCATGCTCTCCAGCATGAACACCAGATCCTCGGTGACGATGTTGCCGGACGCGCCCGGCGCGAACGGGCAGCCGCCGAGCCCGGCCAACGCGGCGTCGAACGTGCGCACGCCCTCCTCCAGCCCGGCCAGCGCATTGGCGAGGCCGAGCCCCATCGTGTCGTGCAGGTGCAGTCGCCCCAGCCGCCCGCCGACGGCGCCGCGCACCGCGCGCACGAGGCTGCGCACCTGCGCCGGGTTGGCGTAGCCGACGGTGTCGGCCAGCGCCACGCTGTCGGCCCCGGCCGCCGCCAGCGCCTCGGCCAGCGCGCACCACCGCCGCTTCCGGCACGACGCCGTCGATCGAACAGCCGAACGCGGTCGACAGCGCCGCCTCCACTTGGATCGGGCGCGGCTGCTCCCGCATCCAGTCGACAATTCGGGAAATCTCGGCTACCTGCTCGGCCGGCGCGCGGCGCAGGTTGGCCCGGCTGTGGCCCTCGCTGACCGAGACCGGGATGACGATCTTGTGAGCGCCCGCGGCGACCGCGTCCTTGGCGCCGCGCAGGTTCGGCGCCAGCGCCACCACGGTCAGGCCGGGCAGCCGCGCCGCCGCGCGCACGATCTCGCCGGTGTCGGCCATCGCCGGCACCACGCTCGCGGGCACGAAACTGCCGACCTCGATCTCGGCCACGCCGGCGGCGGCGAGCGCCGCGATCCAGCGCGACTTCAGCGCCGTCGGCATCCGGCCGTGCGCCATCTGCAGCCCGTCGCGCGGCCCCACTTCGCAGACCGACACGTGCTCGGCCATCGGCATCTCCCCGCGCTTCCGCATCCCCGCCTTATGGCGGGGCTATGAAGAACGTATCATGCTCCCTGATTCTGCGTTATCTGCGACCATCAACGTCCCCGATCGCCGGCCTCGCCGCGCGAGCCGACCGAGGTGTGCATGCGCCTACTGCTGACCGTGCTTCTCGCGCTGAGTGCCGCTGCCCGGCTTGCCCCGGCGCACGCCCAGTTCGGCGGCGGCCCGCCGGCGGTCGGCGTGGTCAAGGTGCAGCAGCGGCCGATCACCGAGAGCAACGAGTTCATCGGCCGGGTGCAGGCGATCGACAAGGTCGACCTTGTCGCCCGGGTCACCGCCTTCATCGAGAAGATCGACTTCGTCGAGGGCGCGGAGGTGCAGAAGGGCGACGTGCTGTACGAACTGGAGCGCGGACCGTTCGAGGCCGATCTCGCGAACAAGCAGGCGGCGGTCGCGCAGTTCGCGGCGCTGCACCGCAACGCCACGATCACGCTCGGCCGCGCCCAGACCCTGCTCAACACGCCGGCCGGCCAGCGCTCGACCGTCGATGACGCGATCGCCAACCAGGCGAGCTACGCCGCGCAGATGCAGGCGGCCGAGGCGCAGGTGCGCGCCTCCCAGATCAACCTCGACTACACCCAGATCCGCGCGCCGATCGCCGGCAAGATCACCCGCACCGCCGTCACCGTCGGCAACGTCGTGAGCCCGACCTCCGGGGTGCTCGCCAGCATCTACAGCCAGGATCCGATGTACGTGCTGTTCCCGGTCTCGGTGCGCACGGTGCTGGAACTGCGCAGCCACTACGCCGACAAGGGCGGCTTCGCGGCGCTCGACGTCAAGCTGCGGCTGCCTGACGGCACGCTTTACAAGCAGGTCGGGAAACTCGACTACATCGACCCCTCGGTCGCCACCGGCACCGACACTTTGGCGGTGCGGGCGCGCATCCCCAACCCGCTGCGCCCCGGCGCCAAGCCCAGCGACCCGTCGAGCCGCGAACTGGTGGACAGCGAGTTCGTCACCGTGCTGCTGCAGGGGGTGGCGCCGGTGCAGGCGCTGGCGATCCCGCGCATCGCCGTGCTGTCCGACCAGCAGGGCTATTTCGTCTACGTCGTCAACGCCGAGAACAAGGCCGAGCAGCGCCGCATCACGCTCGGCCAGTCGACGCCGACCGAGGCCACCATCGCGAGCGGGCTGCAGGAGGGCGAGACCGTGATCGTCGACGGGTTGCAGAAGGTGCGGCCCGGCGCGCCCGTGAAACCGTCTCCGTTCGGCCCGCCGCCGGCCGCGCCGGCGGCCAAGGGCTGAGCCCATGTTCTCGGCGATTTTCGTCGACCGGCCCCGGCTTGCCATCGTCCTTGCGATCCTGATCACGATCGCCGGCGCGATCGCGCTGACCCGCATCCCGGTCGCCCAGTTCCCGAACATCGTGCCGCCGCAGGTCACGGTGACGACGCTCTACCCGGGCGCGTCCGCCGCGGTGGTCGAATCGACCGTGGCGCAGCCGCTGGAAGCGCAGGTCAACGGCGTCGACCGCATGATCTACATGAAGTCGAACAGCGCCAACGACGGCAGCTATTCGCTCACGGTCAGCTTCGAGCTCGGCACCGACCCGGACATCGACGTCGTCAACGTCAACAACCGCGTGCAGGCGGCGATCTCGAAGCTGCCGTCGGAGGTGCAGCTGCAGGGCGTCGTGGTGCAGAAGCGCAGCTCCTCGATCCTGGAGTTCCTGCAGTTCTTCAGCGAGGGCGGCAAGCTCGACCCGCTGTTCATCAGCAACTACGTCAAGATCAACGTGCTGGACCGGCTCTCGCGCGTGCCGGGGGTCGGCCAGGCGTTCGTGTTCGGCGCGCAGGACTACTCGATGCGCATCTGGTTCGACACCGACCGGCTGGTCGCGCTGAACCTGATGCCGTCGGACATCATCGCGGCGCTGCAGAGCCAGAACGTGCAGGGCGCGGTCGGCCGCATCGGCGCGCGCCCGACTTCGAATGCGACGCAGTTCCAGATCAACCTGCAGACCAAGGGCCGGCTGATCACGCCGGAGGAATTCGGCAAGATCATCCTGCGCGCCAACCCGGACGGCAGCGTGCTGCGGATCGGCGACGTTGCCCGGCTGGAACTCGGCGCCGCCACGCTCGATACGCTGAGCCGGGTCAACGGCGCGCCGGCGGTGAGCATCGGCATCTATCTCTCTCCCGGCGCCAACGCGGTCGCCACCTCGGCGCGGGTGGCGCAGGCGCTGCAGGACCTCTCGGTGCGCTTCCCGGCCGGGTTGCAGCAGCGGGTGTTCTACGACAGCTCGACGTTCGTCAGCGACACCATCAGCGAGGTGCAGCGGACGCTGATCGAGGCGTTCATCCTCGTCGTGCTCGTGGTGTTCCTGTTCCTCGGCAACATCCGCGCCACCATCATCCCGACGGTCGCGGTGCCGGTCAGCCTGATCGGCACCTTTGCCGTCCTTCTGGCGCTCGGGTTCAGCGCAAACACGGTGTCGTTGCTGGCACTCGTGCTGGCGGTCGGCGTGGTCGTCGACGATGCGATCGTGGTGGTGGAAAACGTCGAGCGGGTGATGGAGGAGGAGCCGTTCCTCTCCCCGGCCGATGCGACCAAGAAGGCGATGCGGCAGATCACCGGCCCGGTGATCGCGATCTCGCTCGTGCTGCTCTCGGTGTTCGTGCCGATCGGCTTCATCCCGGGCCTCTCGGGGCAATTGTTCCGGCAGTTCGCGGTGACGATCAGCGTCGCGATGGTGATTTCCGCGCTCGTCGCGCTGACGCTCTCGCCCGCACTGTGCGCGGTGTTCCTGCGCTACAGCGGGCCCAAGCGCGGCCCGCTCGGCTACCTGATGCGCGGCATCGACCATGTGCGCGACGGCTACGCTGCGGTCGTCCGCCGCCTGCTGCGCTTCGCGTTCATCGCCGTGCTGCTGGTGGCCTGCGCGGGCGGCGGCATGTACTGGCTCGGGCTGCGCACGCCGACCGGCTTCCTGCCGCAGGAGGACCAGGGCGCGTTCTTCGTCAACGTGCAGCTGCCCGACGCCGCCTCGGTGAACCGCACGCGCGAGGTGGTCAAGCGGGTCGAGGACATCCTGCACGGCATGCCGCAGGTCGCCAACGTGCTGTCGATCGTCGGCTTCTCGCTGCTCGACGGCGGCGCGCAGAGCAACTCGGCGTTCATCGTCGCGCGCCTGAAGCCGTTCGAGGACCGCAAGGCCGCCGCCGACAAGGCGCACGCGGTGATCGGCCGGGTGTTCGGCGCGGCGCAGCAGATCCGCTCGGCCGGTGGTGTTCCCGTTCAACCTGCCGCCGATCATCGGCCTCTCGACCGGCGGCGGCTTCGAGTACCAGTTGCAGAACCTGGAGGGCCGCGAGCCCGCCGAGATGGGCGGCGTGATGTATTCGTTGGTCGGCGCCGCCAACGCCGACAAGCGGCTGACCCGCGTGTTCTCCACCTTCACCGCCTCGACGCCGAGCCTCTGGCTCGACATCGACCGCGACAAGGCGCAGGCGCTCGGGCTCAACATCAACGACGTGTTCACCGCGCTGCAGGCCACGCTCGGCGGCTACTACGTCAACGACTTCAACATGTACGGCCGCACCTGGCAGGTCAACATCCAGGCCGAGGACAAGGACCGCAACGACATTCCGGCGATCTGGCGGGTCTACGTGCGCAACAACAAGGGCACGATGGTGCCGCTGCGCTCGATCGCCGACTTGCGCATCGTCACCGGCCCGCAGACCATCAGCCGCTACAACAACTACCGCTCGATCACCATCAACGGCGGCCCGGCGCCCGGCGTCTCCTCGGGCGATGCGCTCGCGGCGATGGCGCAGGTCTCCGCCCGCGTGCTGCCGCCCGGCTACGACTTCGAATGGACCGGCACGGCGTTCCAGGAAATCCAGGCGTCCGGCCAGACCGGCGCGATCCTCGCGCTGGCGGTGCTGTTCGCCTACCTGTTCCTGGTGGCGCTGTACGAAAGCTGGATGATCCCGATCCCGGTGCTGCTCGCCGTCTCGATCGGCGGCCTCGGCGCGTTCGTCGGTTTGCTGGTGTTCGGCCTGCCGCTCGACCTCTATGCGCAGATCGGCCTCGTCGTGCTGATCGCGCTGGCCGCCAAGAACGGCATCCTGATCGTCGAGTTCGCGAAGGAGCAGCGCGAGGCCGGCATGCCGATCCTCGAGGCGGCGGCGATGGGCGCGCGCATGCGGTTCCGTGCCGTGGTGATGACCTCGATCGCCTTCATCCTCGGCCTGCTGCCGCTGGTGACGGCGAACGGTGCGGCGATGCTGAGCCGCCGCGGCGTCGGCACCTCGGTGTTCATGGGCATGATCGTCGCGACCAGCATCGGCATCTTCCTGATCCCGATGCTGTACGTCACCTTCCAGGGCATCCGCGAGTGGACCAAGGCCCGGTTCGGCCGCAAGACAAAGCTCGCCCCGGCGCAGCCGACCGGCCCGGTGCACGCGGCCCCGCAACCGCACGGCCCTGCCCTGCCGCCGCCCCGCGTGGCCGTGCCGGCGCAGGAACAGGCCGGCGAGTGATCGCGCTCCCCTTGGCCTTTCGCCATAAAGCCGTAGATTGAGCGGGACCACCTGCCCGCCGCCCCGGAGAGAAGCCCCATGACGAAATTCGGCATCGCCCAGTCCATCCGCCGGGTCGAGGACCCGCGCCTGCTCAGGGGCAACGGCTCCTATACCGACGACATCACCCTGCCCGGCACCGTTGCTGGCGTGGTACTGCGCAGCCCGCACGCGGCGGCGCGTATTGTTCATCTGGATACAACGGCCGCGAAAGCGGTGCCTGGCGTGCTCGCCGTCTACACCTCCGCCGACCTCGACGCCGACGGCATCGGCGAACTGCCCTGCGCCGCGCTCGTCAAGAACGTCGACGGCACCGCCCAGGCCAATCCGGGCCACCCCGTGCTCGCCGAAGGGCGCGGTGCGGCATGTCGGCGATCCGGTCGCCTTCATCGTCGCCGAGACCGGCAAAGCCGCGCGCGACGCCGCCGAGGCGGTGCTGGTCGACTACGACATCCTGCCCTCGATCACCGACCTCGCGACCGCGATGGACGCGGGCGCGCCGCAGGTGTGGGACAGCTCCCCGAACAACGTCGTGTTCGACTGGGAGATCGGCCAGAAGGACAAGACCGAGGAGCTGTTCAAGTCGGCCGCGCACGTGACCCGGCTGACCGTGGTGAACAACCGCATCGTCGTGAACTCGATGGAGGCGCGCGCGGCGCTCGCCGAGTACGACGCCAAAGAAGAAAAATGGACGCTGCGCACCAACACGCAGGGTGGCTGGCTGCTCAAGGACTTTCTTTCCGGTGCGATCTTCAAGCTGCCGCCGGAAAAATTCCGCATCATCACGCCGGACGTCGGCGGCGGCTTCGGCATGAAGATCTTCCTGTATGCCGAGCAGGTGCTGGTCTGCTACGCGGCGCGCAAACTTGGCCGGCCGGTCAAGTGGGCCTCCGAGCGCAGCGAAGCGTTCCTGTCCGACACGCACGGCCGCGACAACATCACGATGGGCGAAGTCGCGGTGGACGCGGGGGGCAAGCTGCTGGCGCTGCGCACCCGCAACGTCGCCAACATGGGCGCCTATCTTTCCACCTTTGCGCCGTACATCCCGACCTATGCCGGCACCGGCGTGCTCGCCAGCATCTACGGGTTCCAGGCGGTCTACGCCAACGTGATCGGCGTGTTCACCAACACCGTGCCGGTCGACGCCTATCGCGGCGCCGGCCGCCCCGAGAGCAACTACCTCGTCGAGCGCCTGATCGACGCCGCCGCGCGCGAACTGAAGATCGACCGTATCGAATTCCGCCGCCGCAACATCGTGCCGCCCGAGAAGATGCCGCACAGCACGCCGGTCGGCAAAACCTACGACAGCGGCGATTTCCAGATTTTGCTGGACGCCGGCGCTGAAGACGATGGATTGGGCCGGGTTCGCCGCGCGCCGCGACGCATCGGCCAAGCAGGGCAATGCGCCGCGGCATCGGCCTCGCCTACTACCTCGAAGCCACCGGCGGCGCGCCGACCGAGCGCGCCGAAATCCAGTTCACCGACGACGATTTCGTCGACGTGTTCGTCGGCACCCAGTCGACCGGGCAGGGCCACGAGACCGCGTACGTCCAGCTCACCGTCGAGAAACTCGGCGTCCCGGCGGAGAAGGTCCGGGTCAAGCAGGGCGATACCGATAGAATCCCCACCGGCGGCGGCACCGGCGGCGCGCGCAGCCTGTATTCCGAAGGCCAGGCAATCCTGCTGACCACATCGTCTGTGATCGAAAAGGGAAAAAAGGCCGCATCCGAAGCGCTGGAAGCGGCGCCCGCCGACATCGTGTTCGAGGACGGCCGCTTTGCCATTGTCGGCACCGACCGCGGCATGGACATCATCAGCGCTCGCGGCGCACCAGCGCGTTCGGGCGAAACGTGGCGAGGACGTCACCACGCTCGACGCTGCCGAAGTCGCCAACATCGACAACCACACGTTTCCGAACGGCTGCCACATCGCCGAAGTGGAGATCGACCCGGAAACCGGAGTGGTGCGGGTGGTGCGCTACAGCGTCACCGACGACGTCGGCAAGGCGGTCAATCCGCTGATCGTGCGCGGCCAGGTGCATGGCGGCGTCGCCCAGGGGTTCGGCCAGGCGGTGCTGGAGCGCACCTCGTTCGACCCGGAGTTCGGCCAGCTGCTCTCCGGCAGCCTGATGGACTACGCGCTGCCGCGCGCCGATGACCTTCCCGACATCGAGGTCGATCTGATCGAGGTGCCCTGCCTCTCCAACCCGCTCGGCGTGAAGGGCGCGGGCGAGGCCGGCGCGGTCGGCAGCCCGCCGGCGGTGATCAACGCGATCATCGACGCGCTGAGCGTCGACGGCGTGCGCCACATCGACATGCCCGCGACGCCCGAGAAAGTGTGGCGGGCGCTGGCCACCGCCAAGGCGGCCTGATCTCTCAGCGACGCAGGCAGGCGCGGAGGCGCGCGAGGTCGGCGTGGCGGGTCGCGAGGTCCGGGCGGTCGGCGGCCGTCCGGTAGTCGCGCAGCACTTCCAGGGAGCGCAGCAGCACGTCGAGCGGCGGGCCGCTCGCGGTCAGGCCGTTCTTCTGCTGGTCATCGAGTGAGTTGGCGGGGATCGCGATGAAGCGCTCGACCAGTTGGTCGTGGTGCTGCGCCGCGGTGCGCGCGAACAGCTCGCAGACATCGAGGAAGGCGGTTGCGTTGGCCTGAAACCAGTCGGCGCCGGCATGTTCGTCGGCAAGGAGCAAAAATTCGTCGAGCAGGCTGCGATGGCGCATGCAGTCGCGCAACCGCGCCTGATCGTCGGGTACCATGAACAGCATCTTGTCGACCAGCAGCTCGGCGTAGAACGGCACGTTGGCCTGGCACAGCCCCAGCAGCAGGTCGATCTCGTTGATGCCGGAAAAATCGCCGGCATTGGCGCCGCGATACTCGACGCGGCCGACCCGGTAGGGCTTGTAGTACGGCCGCACACTGAAAAAAAACCGATCGACGTCGAGCCGCTCGAACAGCCGCTCGTTGACCGCGATGGCGCCGCGCAGCGCCTCGGCGGCGGCGGCGAACTGCACGTCGGCGACCGGGTTGGAAACGCCGAGCGCCGGGATGCGCGCAAGCGCGTCGGCGGCGCGCTGGAAGCACAGGATGGCGCGCGTGTTCTCGTCGATGAACAGGAACTCGTCGCGCAGGTCGGTGAAGCTTTTGCGCACGCCGGCAACAGCGAAATTGCGATTCGCGAGATGCGCGGTGGCGAACCGCGGCGCCATGCCGATCGAGGCGCCGACATGCAGCGCCAGCGACGACGCCTCGCGGAACGGCGAGCGCTGCTCGCGCGCGGGGTTGGTCAGTTCGTGCCGGCGCAGCGCCGCGAGATACATGCCGACATTGCCGAGCACGCCGAACGCGCTCTCGAACCCGTCGCCGGTGTTTCCCTCTTGCCAAAGCGCGAGGATATGGGCGTGGCCGTCGTCGCGCAGCGCGGACTTGATCGGATCGCCGACGCCTTCGACGCTGGCGCGGTCGGACTGCGCGAAGTAAAGCGCTTCCAACTCGCTGTTCATCGCGACGAAGGGGCCGCGGATCCAGCGATCGAAGGCTTTGGCGTTTTCGCTCATGGCAGCATCTCCGCCCGTCACGCCGCCGCGGAGGCGCGGGCACGCTGGTCGACCAGTTTCTGCACGGCGGGATAATCGACCTTTCCGGTCGCCAGCAGCGGCAGTTTTTCGATCACCAGCACGTCACGCGGCACCATGATCTCGGCGACGCCGCGCTCGCGCGCGGCGGCGAGCAACATTTGCGGCGCGGCGTCACGCCGGGTCGTCGCCAATACCAGCCGCTCGCCCTTGCGCGCATCGGGGACGGCCACGACCGCATTGCCGGCATCCCTCCAGACATCGTTGGCCAGCGCCTCCGCGGCCGCCAGCGACACCATCTCGCCGGCGATCTTCGCGAATCTTTTTGCCCGCCCCTTGATCGTCACGAAGCCGGCGTCGTCGATCGCGACGATATCGCCGGTGTCGTGCCAGCCGTCCGGCGGCGGCTGCAGCGCACCCGGCGCGTCGTGCCGGAGATAGCCCAGCATCACGTTCGGCCCGCGCACCAGCAGCCGCCCCGCGTCCTCGATCCCGGGCACCGGCTGCACCCGCGCCTCGATTCCCGGCAGCAGGCGCCCCACGCTGCCCTCGCGCGAATTCGCATAGGTGTTCAACGCCAGCACCGGCGCGGTTTCGGTCACGCCATATCCCTCGAACACCGGCTTCTTGAACAGCGCCATGTAGGCGGCGCGCGTCTCCGGCCGCAGTCTTTCGGCACCGGCAAAAATGTAGCGCAGCGACTGCAGGTCGACCGGATGGCCGCGCCGCGCGTAGCCGCTCAGGAACGTGTCCGTGCCGAACATGATCGTCGACTGGTCCCAATAGATCATCTCCGGCACCATCCGGTAGTGCAGCGGCGACGGATAGAGGAAGGTGCGCACGCCGTGCAGCAGCGGCAGCAGTACCCCCCCGGTCATGCCGAACGCATGGAACATCGGCAGCGCGTTGAGCACCCGGTCGGCAGGGTTGAAGTCGATGACTGCTTTCACCTGCGCGCAGTTGGCGAGCAGGCCGCGGTGGCTGTGCACGACGCCTTTCGGTGTGCCCTCCGAACCGGAGGTGAACAGCACGAGCGCCGCCGCGTCGCCGCGCACTCGGGCGCCGGGCAGCCGCGCGGGCGAGGCGAGTTTGCCGGAAAGCTTGTCCCAAAGACCGATCGACGTGCGCACGTCCTCCAGGTAGACGATCTGGACTTGGCTGCTCAGCGCCGCCACCAGCGCATCCAGCTTACCGCGCAGCACGGCCCGCCGCGAGGTCAGCACGGTGCGCACGCCGGCGGCCTTGCAGCAGGCCAGCACGCTGTCGGCGCCCGCGGCAAAATTCAGCATCGCCGGCACGCGCGCCTGCGACTGCAACGCGAACACCGTGACGACCGTGCCAACGGCGTTCGGCAGCAGCACCCCGACATGCTCGCCGGGTTCGGTCAACTCGGCCAGCTTACGGCCGAGCACGACGCTGCCGAGGACCAGTCGGCCGTAGCCGAGCTGGGTCAGCGTGGTGACGCCGGCGTCGTCCGGCAGGAAGTCGGCGACGACCGGTTTTCTGATGTCGTACAGCTTCCGCGCCTCGAGCAGCGCCGCGAACAGGCTGCGGTCGGCGCGCTCGGGCTGGAACGCGGCGTCCACCATCGCGTCCTGCACGAACCGCCCCAGCGCCTCGCGCCGACGGCGGCCGACCAGTTCGGCCGGCAGGTCGATGCGGCGCGGCGCCGACACTGTCAGGCTCACGTGCGGGAACCAGCGCAGCGGAAACTTGCCCTGCATCCGCGAGGTCTTGTGGAACTGCAATCCCTCGATCCGCACCGGGATTACCGGTGCATCCGCCTTGTCGGCGATCAGGCCCGGGCCGTCATAGATCTTCATCAGCCCGCCAGTCACGGTGATCCGGCCTTCCGGGAAGATCACCAGCCGCCGCCCCTCGCGCACCGCCTTGATCATCGTCCGCGCCGCCATCGGGTTGCTCGGGTCGACCGTGCAGAAGTCGATCACGTATCGCAGGAACCAGAACTTGCGCGCCTGTTCGGTGTCGATCGCGAACACCGGGTTGCCCGGCACGAACGCCGCGACGAAGCATCCGTCCATGAACGAAACGTGGTTGACGATCACGACGGAGCGCCCGCCGGCGCGGTCAAAATTCTCCAGCCCCTCGATCCGCGCTGCGTGGAAAATGCGAAAGTACCATTGGAACAGCGACCGCAGCACCGACTGCGGCATCAGCCGCACGATCCACAGCGCCACCACGAGATTGGCCGCGGCGGCCAGTTCCAGTGCGCGCGGTGCCGACATGCCCGCGGCGGCGAGCCCCGCGACAACCGCCGCGCCGGCGACCATCAGCAGCGCGTTGACGATGTTGTTCGCCGCCACCATGCGCGCCCGCCGCGACGGGTCGGACCTCTCCTGCAGGATCGCGTAGAGCGGCACCGAATACAGCCCGCCGCACACCGCGAGCAGCAGCAGGTCCAAAAGCATGTGCCAGCCGGCGGGCGAGGCGAGCACGCCGCCGACCGTCGCCAGATGCTGCCCGGCCGCTCCCTGTGCCGTCGCGCCGAAATCGAGCAGGAACACCGTGAGGCCGAACGCGGCGAACGGCACCAGCCGGGCACTGACCTCGCCGCGCAGCAGGCGCGCGCACAGCATCGAGCCGGTGCCGACGCCGACCGAAAACACCGCCAGCATCAGCGTGACCACCTGCCCGTTGGCGCCGAGCGTGTCGCGCACCACCGAAGGAAACTCCGAGAGCAGCGCCGCGCCGATCGCCCAGAACCAACTCAGTCCCAGGATCGAGAGCCGCACCGGCCGGTTCGCCGCCGCCTGCCGGACCACCGCGACGGTCTCGCGCAGCACGTTCCAGCCGATCCGCAGCGTGCGGTCGGCGGCCGGCGCGGCGGGGATCGCGAATGCGGACGCCAGCCCGAGCAGCGAAATCGCCAGGCCGGCGCTGGCTACGATCGCCGGCCCGGCCGCCAGCAGCGCCAGCCCGCCGCCCGCGACGGTGCCCCCGAGGATCGCAAGGAAAGTAAAGGCCTCGATCAGGCCGTTGCCGGTGACGATCTCGGTTTCGTCGAGATGGTCCGGCAGGATCCCGTATTTCAGCGGCCCGAACATCGTCGCCTGCACGCCGAGGCCAAACAGCACGGCCAGCAGCGCGGGCACGCTGTCGGCGAGGAAGCCGTACGCGGCACCGGCCATCAGCACGACTTCCGCGGCCTTGACGATGCGGATCATCCGGGACTTGTCGAACCGGTCGGCCAGTTGCCCGGCGGTCGCCGACAGCAGCGCGTAGGGCGCGATGAACAGCGCCCCGGCCAGCGCCGACAGCCCGGTCGCCTCCGTGCCCAGCTTGAACACGGCCAGCACGATCATCGCGTTCTTGACGAGGTTGTCGTTGAGCGCGCCGCAGGCCTGGGACAGGCACAGCGGGCCGAGGCGACGCGAGGTCAGCAGCGAAAGCGGCAACGACATGGCTTCGGCTTTCCTGTGCGAGGTGCGTCAGTGCGGCGAAGGCTCCGCGACCAGGCGGAGGCAGAGCGTCACGATTTCGTCGGCGAGGTTGGCGAGGCCCTGTTGCAGGCGGCCGTACAGCTTGAACGTGGCGGGCTGGACGATGACACCGATCAGGGCGCCCGCGACCAGCGTCGGGTTGCCGTTCGGGATCTCGCCGGCGCTCATGGCGGCGGCGACCGCACGGCAGATGATCTCGACCGGGTTGCGCTCGTCGCGCGGGACCTGGCGCAGGAAGCCGTGCTGGGTCAGCAGCAGGAAGTTGAATAGCAGTTCGTCTTCGGCGTGCAGCGCGCAGATCACCCGGACCATCGCCTCCAGCTTGCGGGCGAACCGGCCGGGCGTCGCGGCGGCCTCGGCAAGGCGGCGGCCGTACTCGGCGTAGCTGGCGAAGAACAGGTCGCCGATCAGTTCCTCGCGGCTGCGGAAATGCGCGTAGAGGCTCGGCGCCTTCAGCCCGACCGCGTCGGCGATGTCGCGCATCGAGACGGCATCGACGCCGTGCTCGACGAACAGCCGCATCGCCTCGCGCTTGATTCTGTCTTTTGGGGCCGAAAAGTCCTGCACCGCCATTCCTTACGAACGTTCGTTCGTAAGCTAAGGCGGCGACAAGCGTGCGTCAAGCGCAATCCGCGGAGGCCGCGCCGCTACGAAATTTCCTCGACCCGATCGGACTTCAGCAGAGCCGTGATGAAATCGGGGATTTCCAGGCCCGCCTTCACCTTGGCCTCCAGGTCCGCCTCCGCCGCCTTCACCTCGGCGATGCGGGCAAGGACCGCCTGGGCCTCGGCAAGCGGCACCACCACCACGCCGTCGCGGTCGCCGACCAGGATGTCGCCGGACGCGATCTGCACGCCGCCCAGCACCACCGGCAGGCCGACCGTGCCCGGCCCGTTGCGGGCCGCCGAATTGGCGGTGACGCCGGCGCAATACACCGGCAGGCCGACCGCCAGCACGCCGACGATGTCGCGCACCACCCCGTCGGTGACGAAGCCGGCGACGCCGCGGTTGCGCGCCATGCCGAGCAGCAGGTCGCCCGTGACGGCGGTTTCCATGAACGCATCGGTCGCCGCGACCAGGATGTCGCCGCGCCGCGCCGCATCGAGCGCGCCGAACAGCGCCAGGTTGTCGCCCGGGCCGGAATGCGACGTGACCGCGGTCCCGACCAGCACCGTCGAGGTCGGGGCCAGTGGCTTGATCCGGTGATCCAGGCAGCCGCGGCCGCGCATCGCATCGACGATGTAGCCGGTCGGCAGCCCGGCGAACGCCGCGAGCAGCGCCTCGGTGGGGCGCGGAAAGCCGCGGCGGATTTTGAGCAGCGGCGGGTCTTTGATCATGTGGCGGTCCCCTCGGGCGTCAGCGCTTGTCGGCGATGTTCTTCGCGGTGCCGGCCATCAGCACCCGGTTGGTGCGTTCGATCGCGAACCGGTGATAGGCAAGAGCCTCCGGCGCCATGTCGAAGGCGGGCGCCGGCTCAGGCTCGAAATGTCCGTAGCGGTCCTGCCCGCGCACCAGCGTGGCGCCGTCGGCGGCGGCCAGCGTCTGGCGCACGCTCGGCGCGATGTAGCGGATCGCGTAGCCGATCCGCCGCCCGTCCGACCGGTTCGGCTCGGAACCGTGGATCAGCCCGACATGGTGCAGCGACATTTCGCCGGCCTGCAGCGTCAATTCGACCCAGGGACGGCCGCCCAGGTCGGCCGCCACCTCCTGCCCGCGCGTCAGCAGGTTGTTCTCGGCGAAAGTATCGACATGCGGCAGGGCGACCAGGTGGGTGCCGGGCACGACCCGCATCGCGCCGTTCTCGGTGGTGCTGTCGGTCAGCGCGACCCAGGCCGTCACCACGTCGTTGGAACTGAGGCCCCAGTAGTGCGCGTCCTGGTGCCAGGACACGTAGGACGGGTCATGCGCGTCCTTGTTGAAGAAGCCGGAGCTGAACACCAGCAGGTCCGGCCCGAGGATGTCGCCGACCGCATCGAGGATCGTCGGCAATCGCACCAGCTCGGCGAGCCACGCCAGGAACAGATGCGGCTTGTGCCGCATCGCCCCCAGCAGCCGCCCGTGCGCAGCCTGATGCGCGTCCAGCTTGGCGAGGTAGCCGGCGGCCTGCTCGGTGGGCATCACGCGGACGGGGAAAAGGTAGCCAAGTTCGTGGTAGCGCGCCACCTCGCCGGGCGTGAGGTGCGTGTTTTGGGCGATGGCATTCATGCCGAGCGCGCTGTCCATTCGTTCCTCCCATGGGCCACGAGGCGGCCGGGGCTATGCTACCGCATCGGGGCTTTGCTTCAACCGGACTGGAGCGAGGGGCAGCCGTGGGGCTCGGACGATGTATTGACGTTTGTAGGGATACAGGCCATTTGTCGGATACGTGGGACGAGGGCAAGCGGCGCTTGAACCTCGCCAAGCATGGCGTGGATTTCGTCGATGCGGCGGAGATCTTCGCGTCCGCAACGGTGGAGACACGGGACCGGCGGCGCGATTACGGCGAAGAGCGTTTCCAGGCGCTTGGTGTGGCTAGAGACCGCATCCTCTACGTCGTTTTTGCATGGCGCAACGGACGGCGCCGGATCATTAGCGCGAGAAGGGCGAGCGGCGATGAAGCGGTCATCTACCAAACCCTTGCGGCCAGAGGCGCAGCCGACGGGTGAGACCGATTGGACCCGGCTGGATGCGCTTTCGGACATCGAAATCTTGGAGGCGGCGCGGGCCGACCCGGACGCGTTGCCGACCTCGGCGGAAGATTGGACGCAGGCCAAGCTGGTGCTGCCACCGGGCAAGGAGCCGGTCACGTTGCGGCTGGATCGTGACGTGCTCGCATGGTTCCGAGGGCGCGGGCGCGGCTACCAGACCCGGATCAACGCGGTGCTGCGCGCGTTCATGGAAGCGCGAGGCAAAGGTGCATAGGCGTCGCGCAACAATATCCTGGTCAGACCGCAAAGCCCGTAGGGTGGAATGCTCTTCGCATTCCACCGTCTTGCTCAGGCATTATCAGGCAGCCCGCAGAGTTTTACCGTTCGCCAAGTAGTGGAACGCGAGGCGCATTCCACCCTATCTAGCTGCTTGCCGACGCTGTTGTTGCGCGCTGCTTCAGTGGCTGATGCAGGTCGCCGCGGTCTGCCGCGTGCAGACGTCGAGGCCGGTATACGAGGGGTCGCTGGGGCCCGGCTTCCCGTCCTTGATATCCTTGAGGAAATACATCGCCTTGAAGCCCATCGCGAACGGCTGCTGGCCGATTTGCGCGTCCGAAAGCCCGTCCTTCAGCAGGTCCATCTGCAACGGCAGCGTATCCGTGACCGCCACCACCAGCGAGCCGTCGTCCAGCCGCGATTTGACCTTGCCCATGGTGTTCCGATACGCCTGCGTGGCAAATTCCGGCCAGCCGCCGGTGATGAACGCATCGAGCTTCGGATATTTCTCGAACGTGTCCTGCATCTGCTGCACCGCAAGCGGCGAGTCGTCGTTGGTGTAGAGCGGAGAGACGCTCTCTTCCGTCCAGCCGTTCTGCCCGGTCAGCTTGACGCCGGGGGGAGAGCCGCTGTTCTGGCCCGAAAGCGTGTCGCGGATGCCCTGCAGCCGTTCGTTGAGGTTGGCCGCCGCGGCGCCGCCCGATTGCAGCACCACCGTGCCGCCGTGCGGCTTCAGCGCCATGACCGACTTGGCGAGATTGACGCCGATTTCGTAGTTGTTCGTCCCGACATAGGCGATCCGCAAAGCCTTGTCCTTGGGAAGCAGGTCGCTGTCCCAGGCCAGCACCGGGATGCCCGCCTTCTTGGCATCCTCCAACTCCTTGCCCATCGCCGCCGCGTTGGCCGGGTCGATCGCGATCCCGTCGACCTTCTTGACGATGAGGTCGGCGACGATCTGCACCTGTTCCTCGCCACCGCCGTGCTCGCTGGGTCCGACATAGAGGCACTCGATCGCCCCGGCCATCTCCTTTTCGGCCTTCTTGCAACCGTTGTTGGCCTGATCGAACCAGGGGCTGGCGGTGTTCTTCGGCACCAGCGCGAACACGTATTTCTTGTCCGCGGCGAGCCCGTCGTGGTGGGCAAACGCCATCCCGGCCGCAACCAGCGCGGCCCCCATCAGGATTCTTTTCATTGTTTCCTCCGTTGATCGTGGTTTGTGGGCACCGCTCGCCGGTGCCGCTATGTCCGCGAAGGTGTTTCAGATTCTCCGCGTCCAGACGTCGACGGCTACTCGCGACGCCGCGCGTCAGCACCGGCGTCGAACGTCGTTCCGGACATTCGGCGTTTTGCGCCGACGGGCTACGCCGCCGCTTCGTGCGGCACGCCCTTTTCCGCCAGCAGCGTCTCCAGCTCGCCGGACTGGAACATCTCGGTCACGATGTCGCAGCCGCCGACGAACTCGCCCTTGACATAGAGCTGCGGGATGGTCGGCCATTGCGAGAACTCCTTGACGCCCTCGCGCAGCTCCGCGTCCTCCAGCACGTTGGCGGACTGGAACGGCACGCCCAGGTGGGTGAGGATCTGCACCACGCGGGCGGAGAAGCCGCATTGCGGGAACATCGGCGTTGCCCTTCATGTAGAGCATCACCGGGTTTTCGCTGATTTCGCTCTGGATGCGGTCGAAGGTCGGGTCGGCTCATGCTGGGAACTCCTGGAATCCTTATTCGGGGGCTGAGGTCTGCAGTGCAAGAGCATGCAGTTCGCCGCCCATGCGGCCGCGCAGCGCGGCATAGACGATCTGGTGCTGCTGCACGCGCGACATGCCGCGGAACAGGCTCGCTGACCACGGTCGCCGCGTAGTGGTCGCCATCGCCGGCCAGGTCTTCGATGGTGACACGGCGCATCCGGCAGCGCAGCCTTGATCAGGGCCTCGATCTCGTTCGCCGCCATCGCCATCGCGGCAGTCCCCCTGTCAGCCGGTCGCCGTCCATCCAGGCCGGCAGGAAACGTTCATGCGCCGCGCGCAGCGCGTCCAACGATATTGTGCCGCCGTCGGGCAGTGTCAAATCTTGCCCGCCGGAGGTGCCGAGCGCGCATCGCCGGCACGCCCGCGCGTCCTCGGCGGCGGCCAGGAAGGCGCTGGCGTCGCGCACCGCGACCAGGTAGCGCGCCCTGGTCCTCGCCGAACCAGAACGCATGGCCGGCGCAATGCCGTCGTCGCGCGGCTATGAGGTCGACGCCGACATCGCCGGCCATCGCCATCTCCGCGACCGCGACCAGCACGCCGCCGTCGGAAACGTCGTGGCAGGCGCGCACCGTGCCGTCGAGGATGCTGGCGCGGACGAAATCGCCGTTGGCTTGCGCTCCGCCGCGAGATCGACCGGCGGCGGCGCCCCGTCCTCGCGGTCCGGCGATCTCGCGCAGCCACAGCGACTGGCCGAGCCATGCCCGTTGGTCGTCGCCGATCAGCACGAGGTCGAGCCACGGCGGCAGCGCGATGCCCGACCGCCTGCGCCGCGTCGTCCAGCACGCCGAGGCCGCCGATCGCCGGGGTCGGCAGGATCGCGCTGCCCTTCCGTCTCGTTGTAGAGGCTGACATTGCCGGACACGACCGGGAAATCCAGCGCCTCGCACGCCGCCGCCATGCCGCGGATCGCGGCGGCGAACTGGCCCATGATCTCGGGCTTTTCCGGGTTGCCGAAATTCATGTTGTCGGTGATCGCCGAGCGGGCGGGCGCCGACCGCGGTCAGGTTGCGCCATGCCTCGGCCACCGCCTGGGCGCCGCCGGTCTCCGGGTCGGCGAGCGCAGTAGCGCGGCGTGCAGTCGGTGGTCAGCGCGAGCGCCCGCTTGAGGCCGTCCAGCTTCACCACGGCGGCGTCGGCGGCGCCGGGGCGCTTCACCGTCTGGCCGCCGACGGTGCTGTCGTACTGGTCCCAGACCCAGGCGCGCGAGCACAGATCCGGGCAGGCGATCAGCTTGCAGCAGCGCGTCCGGTCAGGCCGATGCGGTCGTGATGCGCGCCGGGTTCAGCTTCGCCGGCTTCGGCGTGCTCGACGGTCGGGCGGTGATAGAGCGGCGCCTGATCGTTCAGCGGCGCCAGCGGGATGTCGGCCTCCACCTCGCCGTTGTGCCACGACGATCCGGCCGGTGTCGGTCAGCTCGGCCGATGACCGCGAAATCCAGGTCCCATTTCTCGAAGATCGTCGCGCGCCAGCGTCCTGCGCGGTCCGGGCGCAGCGACCATCAGCATGCGCTCCTGGCTTTCCGACAGCATGAACTCGTAGGCCGTCATGCCGGTCTCGCGCTGCCGGCACCATGTCGAGGTCGAGCTCGATGCCGACGCCGCCCTTGCCGGCCATCTCGACCGACGAGCTGGTCAGGCCGGCCGCGCCCATGTCCTGGATGGCGACGATCGCGTCGGTCGCCATCAGTTCCAGGCAGGCCTCGATCAGCAGCTTTTCGGTGAACGGGTCGCCGACCTGCACGGTCGGGCGCTTTTCCTCGGAATCGGCGGCGAACTCGGCGCGAGGCCATGGTCGCGCCGTGGATGCCGTCGCGGCCGGTCTTGGAGCCGACATAGACCACCGGATTGCCGATGCCGGCGGCCGCGGACTGAGAAAGATCTTGTCCTTCCGGGCGATGCCGACGGTCATCGCGTTGACCAGCGGGTTGCCGTCGATAGGCGGGATGGAAATTGATCTCGCCGCCGACCGTGGGCACGCCGACGCAGTTGCCGTAGCCGCCGATGCCGCGCACCACGCCGTCGACGATGCGCTTGGTGCGCGGGTGTGTCCGGACCGCCGAAGCGCAGCGCGTTCAGGTTGGCGATCGGCCGCGCGCCCATGGTGAACACGTCGCGCAGGATGCCGCCGACGCCGGTGGCGGCGCCCTGGTAGGGCTCGATGAAGCTCGGGTGGTTGTGGCTCTCCATCTTGAAGATGGCGGCCAGCCCGTCGCCGATATCGACCACGCCGGCGTTCTCGCCCGGGCCCGTGGATCACCCAGGGCGCTTTGGTCGGCAGCTGCTTCAGCCAGACGCGGGACGATTTGTAGCTGCAATGCTCCGACCACATGACGCTGAACACGCCGAGTTCGGTCAGCGTCGGCGTGCGGCCCATGATCGCCAGCACGCGGGCGTATTCCTCGGCGCTGAGGCCGAACTCGCGGGCGAGCGCCTGGTTCGACGTCGCGTGTCCATGCAGGCGGCCATCACGCGGCCGCGAGCGCGTCGAACAGCGGCTTGCCGTCGGTGCCGCCCATCAGCGGATCGACCAGGTCCTCGGGATGCGGCATCAGCCCGAGCACGCGCAGGTTGGGCTGAAGGATCCCGGCGATGAGCGGGCGCTGCCGTTGCGGTTGGCCGCCGGCGTGATCTCGCCCGTCGGCGTGGCGTAGCGCAAGGCGACCAGGTCCTCGCCTTCCAGCCGGTCGAGCGTCGCGTCGTCGGCGAAGTAGTTGCCGTCGCCGTGCGCCATCGACGCGCGGAACGTCTGAGCCGGCGCTGGTATCGGCTGGTGAACAGCGGTGTCGCGCGCGTTCGACGCGCAAGATGGCAGTCCATCGACAGGAAGCGCAGCGAGGCGTTGCGCAGCAGCGCGCCGGGCAGCAGGCCGGCCTCGGTCAGGATCTGGAAGCCGTTGCAGACGCCCAGCACGTAGCCGCCGCGCGCGGCGTGGTCGCGCACGGCGCGCATGACCGGCGACTGCGCCGCCATGGCGCCGCAGCGCAGGTAGTCGCCGAAGCTGAAACCGCCGGGGATGACGACCAGGTCGAGGTCGTCGCAGGTCGGTGTCCGTGATGCCAGATCATCCGCGGCGCGCGGCCGAAGGAGCGCTTCAGCGCGATGGCCATGTCGCGCTCGCGGTTGATGCCGGGGAAGACGACGATGCCGGCGCGCATCAGCCGAGCTCCACGCGAAAGCTCTCGATCACCGTGTTGGCGAGCAGTTTCTTCGCCATCTCCTCGGCCTGCGCGCGGGCGGCGCCCGGGTCGGTCTCGGCGAGGTTGAGTTCGATCACTTTGCCGGCGCGTACCTCGCCGACGCCGGCGAAGCCGAGGCCTTTCAGTGCGTGGCCGATCGCGCGACCCTGCGGATCGAGCACGCCGGGCTTCAGCATGACGGTGACGATGGCTTTCATTCGGCGGCTTCGGCTTCATCGGCCGGAACGACACTGTCCAGGCCGATCCGCAAGCAGCGAGCGAGGCGCTGGTAGGCTCCCACGTCGCCCACCAGAGTTCCGATCTCCAGCGCAGCCAGGGTCTCAGCGGAGATGCCGGCTGCGCGCGCCAAATCTTCCTGGCTCACCCCGCGTCGCCCACGCCAATAGGCCAGCGGCGTCGGAGCAGCGAGGTAGGCATCCATCTCGCTGTCCTTCAGAAACTCCTCCGGACGCTCGGCGTGGGCGCGCCGCTGGCGCACCGACTCGGCAATGTCGGCGAGATCCTGGTACTCGGTACGGGAGAGCAGTACCGCCGTTTCGCCGGCTTCGGTTGTCACCGTGCGCATCCGCGGCGCTCCTGATCAATCGTCATATACGTCTCCGCGCGGGCCGATCCTGACGACGAGTACGGTTGCATCATCCTCGTCGAACACAGCCCGGAAATCGCCGATCCGCAAGCGCTTGGTGGCGACGCCCGTCATTGCGATCTCCTGGTTGCGATGGGCGCCTTCGCCCGCAGCATACTCCACAACAGCGCCTTTCGTACGCGCGGCGCCATGTTGGCGTGCTTGCGCAGGGCTTTCTGGGCAGCCGGACTATAGATCACCCGCTTCATGCGGAACCATCACTGCATCGTCTCCGGCCCCTTCAGGTCGCGCATACCGGCTTCCGGGAGGATGCCCAAACGCTTGGCCACCTCCTGATACGCCTCCTCCACCTTGCCGAGGTCGCGGCGAAAACGGTCCTTGTCCATCTTCTCGTTGGTCTTGGTGTCCCACAGCCGGCAATTGTCGGGGGAAATCTCGTCGGCCAGCACGATGCGCATCTCCTCGTTCTCCCACAGCCGGCCGAACTCGATCTTGAAGTCGACCAGGGTGATGCCGACGCCGAGGAACAGGCCGGTCAGGAAGTCGTTGATGCGCAGCGTCAGCGCGACGATGTCGTCGAGGTCCTGGGTGTTCGCCCAGCCGAATGCCGTGATATGCTCCTCGCTCACCAGCGGGTCGTGGAGCTGGTCGTTCTTGTAGTAGTACTCGATGATGCTGCGCGGCAGCCGCGTCCCTTCGGGGATGCCGAGGCGCGTCGACAGGCTGCCGGCGGCCACGTTGCGCACCACCACCTCGACCGGGATGATCTCCACCTCGCGGATGAGTTGCTCGCGCATGTTGAGGCGGCGGACGAAATGCGTCGGCACGCCGATCTCACCGAGCCGCATCATCAGGTATTCGCTGATCCGGTTGTTCAGCACGCCCTTCCCGGTAATGATGCCCTTCTTCTGACCGTCGCCGGCGGTGGCGTCGTCTTTGAAATACTGCACGAGCGTGCCGGGTTCGGGCCCCTCGAACAGGATCTTGGCTTTGCCTTCGTAGAGCTGGCGGCGGCGGGCCATGACGGGTTCCAGTCGCGGTTGCTCGGGGGCGTCCCCGATACGTCGCAGGGTCGGCACGACGGCATTGCCGCGCCGCCGCGAGCCGGCGGCGCGCCGGGCATATAGCAGCCCTGTGGCCAAGGTGCCACGCCCCTGCCACGCCCCTGGGGCGCGCGCCGGCTTGGCCGCCTGGGCGCGCAATTCGGTCGCACTGCGCCGTCCGTCGGGCCGGCCGGCGTCGAATCCGGGCAGTCTGGTCGGGAGAGTGGGTGCAGCCTTGATCAATTTGCCGAAAATTCGCGCACTTCTTTGTGCACTCAATGCGCAATGGCCGGACTGGCCTAATTTTTGGTCGGGATATGGCTGGCCTGTAATTTGCTCGTAAGGGCGATCGCCCGTTATGCGCGCAGGTGCGCGCCGATCGCGGGCGCCGTGACCGGAGCCCGCGCAATGCCAGCCGCCGTCCCCCTGCCCGTCGCCGCCGAGCCGTACCCGTTCGCCTTCGACCCGGCGCATTGCGCGCTGGTGATCATCGACATGCAGCGCGACTTCCTGGAGCCGGGCGGGTTCGGCGAGGCGCTCGGCAACGACGTCGGCATGCTGCGCCGCACGATCGAGCCGAACCGCCGGTTGCTCGCGGCGTGGCGGGCGGCCGGGCTGCTGGCGATCCACACTCGCGAAGGCCACCGGCCCGACCTTGCCGACCTGCCGCCGGCCAAGAAGGTGCGCGGCCACGGGCCGGTGACGATCGGCGATAAGGGGCCGATGGGCCGCATCCTGGTGCGCGGCGAACCCGGCCACGACATCATCCCGGAACTCTATCCGGCCGCCGGCGAGCCGGTGATCGACAAGCCCGGCAAGGGCGCGTTCTTCGCGACCGACCTGCACGCGATCCTGCAGCACCGCGGCATTTCCCAACTTGTCGTCACCGGGGTCACGACAGAAGTCTGCGTGAACACGACGGTTCGAGAAGCCAACGACCGCGGCTACGACTGCCTCGTGCTCGAGGATTGCGTGGGCTCCTACTTCCAGGCGTTCCAGGACGCCGGGCTCGCGATGATCCGCGCGCAGGGCGGCATTTTCGGCTGGGTCGGCACGTCGGCCGACCTGATCGCGGCCGTCGCCGCGCTGGCACATCCCACCCCCGCATTGAAAGGAGCCGCCTGATGAGCAGCGCCATGACTGCGTTCCGCCCGAAGCTCTGGGTGCCCGGGGATTGGAACGCCTTCTTCGGCTTCGGCACCAACATCCTGGTCAACGTGCTGACCTTGACGACGCTGCTGCGCTTCGTGCTCGGCATGCCCGACAGCCTGGTATTCGGCCGCATCCTGCCGGCGACCGGGCTGATGCTGTTCCTGTCCACGGTGTACTACGCGTACCTCGCCTGGCGGCTGGCGAAGCGGACCGGGCGGACGGACGTCGCGGCGCTGCCCTCCGGCACCTCGGTGCCGCACATGTTCGTCGTGGTGTTCGTGATCATGCTGCCGATCAACATCATGACGAAGGACCCGGTGCAGGCGTGGGAAGCCGGCCTGACCTGGGTGTTCGTGCAGAGTTTTGTCCTCATGGTCGGCGGCTTCGTGGCGCCTTATATCCGCCGGATCACGCCGCGCGCCGCCCTGCTCGGGTCGCTGGCCGGCATCTCGATCACCTTCATCTCGATGCGGCCGGCCGAGCAGATGTTCGGCACACCGGTGATTGGCTTGCTGTGCTTCGCGATCATCATGGGCAGCTGGTTCGGCGGCGCGCGCTACTTCAAGGGCATCCCGGCCGGCCTCGTGGCGATCGCGGTCGGCACGGTCATCGCCTGGCTGTCCACGGCCGTCGGGCTCAACTTCGGCGGCATGACCGTGGGCGCGATCGGCAACGCGTTCTCGACGTTCGGGTTCGAGGTGCCGATCCCGGCGGTGGACCACGTGTTCCACGGCTTCAAGTATCTCGGCGTCATTCTTGTCACCGCGATCCCGTTCGGCATCTACGATCTCGTCGAGGCGATGGACAACGTCGAGAGCGCGGCCGCCGCGGGCGATCCGTTCCCGACCACGCGGGTGCTGACGGCCGACGGTGTGATCAGCCTGATCGGCTGCCTGATGGGCAACCCGTTCATCAACGCCGTCTATATCGGCCATCCCGGCTGGAAGGCGATGGGCGGGCGGATGGGCTATTCGGCCGCGACCGGCATCATGATCCTGCTGCTGACCTGGCTCGGCGTGATCGCGCTGATGCTGGCGCTGATCCCGGTGATCGCGATCCTGCCGATTCTGCTTTACATCGGCATGCTGATCGGCGCGCAGGCGTTCCAGGAAACGCCGCGACGGCACGCGCCGGCGATCATTCTGGCGCTGGTGCCGCAGATTGCGGCCTGGGGCAAAACCCAGATCGACGGCGCGCTGCACGCGGCCGGCACCGACATCTCGGCGGTCGGCTTCGACAAGCTGGCCAACCAGGGCGTGCTGTACCAGGGTCTGGCGGTGATCGGCGGCGGCGCAACGTTGGCCGGCGTGATCCTGGGCTCGATCACGGTGTTCATCATCGAGCGCGAGTTCGACAAGGCGGCGGCGTTCGCGCTTGCGGGCACGGTGCTGACGTTCTTCGGCTTCATCCACGGCGAGGCGATCGGCGTCGGCCAGTCGATCAACGTGTCGGTCAGCTACCTGCTGGTCGCGGGCATGCTGTTCTGGGTCGCGAAATTCGGCGCGTTCTCGGCGCCGGAACCGGAGCACAAGCACGAGACCGGCCTCGACACGCACGGGCTCCCGGCGGCAGCGGGCGACTGATTTCTACAAGGCAGCGAGGCCCACACGCGAGGCGGGGGCAACCCCGCCTCGCTCCGTTCAGCGGGCCAGCCCGGTCCGTGCGTAGAGTTCGGCCAGCATCAGCCGAAAGCCGATCGATTCCAGGTTCAGTTCGCCTCCGGCAATCGGCGTCGGGCTGCTCGGCCAACCGCCATCCGGCAACCGTCGCAAAACCCCGGCCTCCATGCGGTCGGAGCGCAGGACCAGGATTTCCTGCACGCTCGGGATGCTGGTGTAGGCCCGCACGTTGGCCCAAGTTTCCGCCTGGTTGCTGGGCGAGAGGATCTCCACGATCAGTATTGGGTCGGTGATGCTTGACTGCCCCGGCCGCAGCGGCATGCAGGTGACGGCCAGATCCGGTATCCGGAAATTGTGGTCGGGCAGGAAGTGCGGAACGACGCCGGGATTGGTGTACGCGTCGCACGGGCTGCCCAGCGAGCGCAGGTGGTTGCGAATGATGCTGGCGAGTTCTGCCTGCAGATATCCGTGGATGTTGCTCCCCGGCGCCATCGCGTGCGGCTCGCCATCGACGAGTTCGTAGCGAGCGTGGTCGCCGGAATTCCAGACCAGGAACTCCTCGACCGTCATCCGCACCGGGATTCGAGCGAACGCACTCATGGCGTTTTGTAGCATGGTCGCGGCGGCGCTGCACGCAAGGCCGTCACACCACCGGCCCCTTCTCACCGAACGCCCGCTCGAACACCGTATCCAACTGCCGCAGGTGAAATCGAGCATCCAGCGCCGCATCCAGATCCTCCGGGGCGATCCGGCCCGCCACGTCCGGGTCGGCGTCGAGGTTTTCGCGGAACGTCCGGCCCGCCGGCGTGCCGAGCCTTTCCCAGGTCGCCATCGCCGCGCGCTGCACGATGCGGTAGGCGTCCTCCCGCGACAGGCCGGCACGCGCCAGAGCCAGCAGCACCTCCCCCGAATGCACGACGCCGCCCAGGGCTTCGACGTTTGCGGCCATGCGCTCCGGATAGACAACAAGTTGCCGAATCAGCCCGGCCAATCGGAACAGCGCGAAATCGAGCGTGACCGTGGCGTCCGGCGCGATCGCGCGCTCGACCGAGGAGTGGCTGATGTCGCGCTCGTGCCAAAGGGAAACATTCTCCAGCGCCGGCACCACCGCCGAACGGACCACGCGGGCCAGACCACACAGATTTTCCGACAGCACCGGGTTGCGCTTGTGCGGCATTGACGAAGAACCCTTCTGGCCCGGGTGGAAGAATTCCTCCGCTTCCCGCACTTCCGAGCGTTGCAGGTGGCGGATTTCGGTCGCCAGCCGTTCGATGCCGCTCGCCACCACGGCCAGCGCGCAGAAGAACGCGGCGTGCCGGTCGCGCGGGATCACCTGGGTCGAGACCGGCTCCACCGCCAGCCCGAGTTTTGCCGCGACATGCGCCTCCACGCGCGGATCGACATGCGCGAACGTGCCGACCGGGCCGCTCAGCGCCGCCACCGCGATTTCGCCTCGTGCCGCTTCCAGCCGCCGCCGATCCCGGGAGAATTCGGCAAAATGGCCGGCGAGCTTGAGGCCGAAACTGGTCGGCTCGGCGTGGATGCCGTGACTGCGGCCGATGGTGATGGTGTGCTTGTGCTCGAACGGCGCGCGCCTTCAGCGCCGCGAGCACGTCGTCGACGTCGGCCAGCAGCAGGTCGGCGGCCTGCGTCAGTTGCACGGACAGGCAGGTGTCCAGCACGTCGCTGCTGGTCAGGCCGAGATGGACGAAGCGGCTCTCCGCGCCGATCGCCTCGGCAAGCCAGGTGAGGAACGCGATCACGTCATGCCGCGTCTCGCGTTCGATGGCGTCGATCCGCTCGATGTCGGCGGCCGAGATCCTGGCCAGCGCCGCGCCGCCGCGCACGCGGATCGTGCGGGCCGCTTCGGCCGGGATGGTGCCGAGCTCCGCCATCGCCTCGGCGGCCAGCGCCTCGATCTCGAACCAGATGCGAAGCCGGTTTTCCGGTGCCCAGATGGCGGCCATCAGCGGGCGGGTGTAGCGCGGGACCATGCCTGCTCCGATCTAGGGCTGCGCGACCATTTACGGCCGGGCCATCCCCGCCGCAACCGAAGGACGTCGATGCTGCGGCTGGACGAACTGGCGGCGCTATTCCAGGTCGTGCTGATCGACCTGACGCTGGCCGGCGACAACGCGGTCGTGGTCGGCATGGCAGTCACTGGCTTGCCCGCGCGGCAGCGGCGCGGGGCGATCGTGTTCGGAGTGGGTGCCGCGGCGGTGCTGCGCATCGCGCTCGGTGCCGTGACGCTGCAACTGCTGCAAATTGTCGGACTGCTGTTGGCCGGCGGGGTGCTGCTGCTGTGGGTGTGCTGGAAGATGTACCGGGACCTGCGGCCGGTGGCTCATGCCCACAGCGTCAGGCCGCCGCGCTCGCTGCGCGACGCGATTGTGCAGATCGTGCTCGCCGACGCGTCGATGAGCCTCGACAACGTGCTCGCGGTCGCCGGGGCGGCGGCGGGGCATTTTTGGGTGCTGGCGATGGGGCTGGCGCTCTCGGTGGTACTGATGGGGATCGCTGCCAACCTCGTCGCAAAACTGCTGACGCGGTACCGGTGGATCGCCTGGGTCGGGCTGCTGCTGGTGCTGACCGTGGCGCTGCGACTGATCTGGGAGGGCGGCTTGGAGGTCGCCACGCATTTTGCGCCGGCCTGACGCGCGAGGATGCGCACGCCGACATTGTGGAGATGTAGTTCTGTCATAAAAATGATATGGGCGGCCGGCGGCGTCGCCAGACGACGTTCGCCCGGTGGCTCGACGGTAAGGCGAAACCGGGCTTTGATCGCCGCGCGACAGTGAGCGGATCCGGGGCCCGGCGTTGCCGGTGGCTGGCACCCCGACAAATCAGGGAGGACGCATCATGATGGTCTGGCTGATGATCGTGCTCGGCAGCACCGCAATCCATGTGGGCAATTTTCACGATGTGGCGTCGTGCCTCGCGGCGGCGCAGGCCTCGAAGACGACGTCGATCAACGAGACCGGCGCTGCGGCATTTTCCGTCCACTATGTCTGCATTCCCGCGAACACCGGCAAGCCGGGCGATCCGCCGCCGCCGCCGCAATGAGCCGGTCCGACCGGCGCCAGCGACCGCGGTGACAGGGCCGGCGTCCGATCAGAGCGCCCCCGTGATCGTCGTGTAGATGCGGCGCAGCTTGGCGTCGAACATGTCGAGCGACATCATGATGACGACCGCGACCATCGCGGTGATCAGGGCATATTCGACGGCCGACGCGGCTCGACGCGAGGAGATGATGAGCCTGGCGCCCCAGCCGGCCTGCGGCTGGCCCGGCCGTGCAGGATTGCCGGCACCGCGCGTCCACTTCGCCGCCGGGGCGCACGCCGCAGCCGCGCCCGGCGGCATTCCAGCCGGGCCCGCGCCCGCGGCCAAGTCACCACCGGCGTCGAACGGCATCATCATGCTGGCAGTTTATCGCAGCGACATATATCCCGCTAGCGCAATGGACACCCCGTTGCTCGGGGCATGCACAAGTTTTCGCGAGCGTCGGCCTGCCCGGCGCGGGGCGGCTGGAACTTCGCAGCGCGGCGCTTTGCAGCGGGCCGCCGCCGTCTTAAGTCCGATTTGAAATCATGGTGGGCGCGACAGGGATCGAACCTGTGGCCCCCACCGTGTCAAGGTGGTGCTCTCCCGCTGAGCTACGCGCCCACTCGCCGCGTCGGCGGCTGGGTTCCTAGGGTCTTGCCGGCGGCGACGCAACCCCTTTTGTGGGCCGACGCGATCACCCCTCGCGCAGCAGGCCGTGCCGTTCCAGCTCGGCCCGCAGCGCCGCCGGCGAGACGAACCGGTGCGCGTGCATCCCGACCGCCCGCGCGCCTTCCACGTTGGCCGCCATATCGTCGATGAACAGGCACTGGTCCAACGCCACGTCGTAGCGCTGCGCGAGTCGGTGAAAAATCTCCGGCGCCGGCTTCAGCACCCGCTCCTGCGCCGAGACGACGATGCCGCTGGAACACGGAAAAAAAGTCGAAGCGGGCGGTCACTTCGGCGAACGTGTCGGCCGCGAAGTTGGTCACCGCGAACAACGGCACGCCCCTCGCCGCCAGCGCCCGCAGCAGCGCGACGCTTCCCGGTTTCTCGCCCGGCACCATCTCGTGCCAGCGTGTGCGATACAGCGCGATCTCGGCCGCCAACTCCGGGTGCCGCGCGGTCGCCTCGGCGATCCCTTCCGCCCAGGATCGGCCGGCATCCTGTTCGGCATTCCAGGCGGGCGGGCAGACCTCGCGCAGGAACCATTCCGTCCTGGCTTCGTCGCCGCCGAACACGCGGCGGTAGAGGTGGCGCGGATCCCATTCGATCAGCACGCGGCCGACGTCGAACACCGCAACCGTCGCCGCCCTCATGCGTGCCGGCCGGCCGCCGCCAGGATGCGCCGCGCCTGCTTCAGATGCGGCATGTCGATCATCTTGCCGTCGATCCCGACCACGCCCACGCCCGGGTGGGCGGCGAATGCGGCGACGACGCGCTCGGCATGTGCGACCTCGGCTGCGTCCGGCGTGAACGCGTGGTTGATGACTTCGACCTGGCCCGGATGGATCGCGAACTTGCCGACGAACCCGGCCCGCCGCGCCGCCCGCGCCTCGCGCTCCAGCCCGGCGGCGTCGCGGTAATCGGTGAACACGGTGTCGATCGGCGCCACGTCCGCCGCCATGGCCCCGGCGAGGCACAGCGATCGGGCGAGCTGGAAGGTGAACTCGTAGCCGCCGTCCTCGCCCCGGTTGCTGGCCGCACCGAGCGACGCCGCAAGGTCCTCGGCGCCCCAGGTCAGCCCGGCCAGCCGCGGCCCGGCGCCGATGTAGCTGCCCAGCGTAAACAGCGCCGCCGACGTCTCCGTGGCGATGACCACGATGCGGATGCTGCCCTCGGTGCGTCCGGCCGCCACCTCCAGCGCCGAAAGATAATGCCCGAGCCGCGTCACGTCGGCCGCGCCCTCGGCCTTCGGCAGCACGATCCCGTCCGGCCCGGCCGGCACGATGGCGGCAAGGTCGGGCAGCGCGAGCCCGCTCGCCAGCGCGTTCACCCGCACCCACAGCTGCTGTCGCTCGCGGTCGGGGTGCGCGTCCAGGAATCCCGCCGCCAGCGCGCGTGCGGCCGGCAGGTTCGCGGGCGCCACCGAATCCTCGAGGTCGATGATCAGCGCGTCCGCCGCCGAGGCAGCGCCCTTGATCAGCTTGCGATCGGAGTCGCCGGGCACGAACAGCCAGGAGCGCGGCGTCATGCCGGCCGCCGCTGCATCAGCGCGGTGCGACGGCAGCTCGCCACCTCCTCGCCGCGCTGGTTGAAGCTGCGGTGCTCGAACACGACGATGCCGGCATTGGGGCGCGAGCGGCTCTCCCGCCGTTCGACGACCCACGTCTCGGTGCGCAGCGTGTCGCCGATGAATACGGGCTTCGGGAACTTCACCGCATCGAACCCCAGGTTGGCGACCAGCGTGCCCAGCGTGGTGTCGCCCACCGAAACCCCCACCATCAGGCCAAAGGTAAAAATACTGTTGACCACGACGCGGCCGAATTCGGTGCCGGCCGCGTACTCCGCATCCAGGTGCAGCGGCTGCGGATTGTGGGTGAGCGTGGTGATCAGCACGTTGTCGGCGTCCGTCACGGTGCGGCGGATCGCGTGCGCGACGTGCCAGCCCTCGCTCGAGATCCTCGTAGTACTGCCCTGCCATCGTCTCCCCCCGAACCGGCATGCCGCGCGGCCAGGATCGTCCGGCCAGCAGGGTGGCGCAACGGCAATGTCGCCGACGCTGGTGTGTCGAGTGGGGCGTGTCGAACGCGGCGCGCCGGCGATTGGCCAAGCGACCAAAAATGCGCCGAAAGAAAAACGATTTGCCGGCCTGCCCCTTGACCTTTCGAACACCGGCACTCTAGCCTGAAGACCCAAGCAGCAATATCGCACTCGGCTGGGGGAGCAAGCGATGGACACCGTCTATGCCGGCGTGCAGGCGGCGCCGCACACGCTCGACCCGCTGTCGCCTGTCGGAGATCGCGGCCGCGGCGCACATCGTCCGCGCCGCGCACGACCTCGGTCCCGGCATGCGCTTCGAAACCATCGTGCTGCGCGAGCCGGACGACGACACGGCCGACGAGCGCCGCGCGTTCGTTTCGACATACGACATCGCGACCGGCGAGCTGTTCGAAGCGATCGTGTCGCTGACCGACGGCGTCTGGTCGAAAGCTGGACGCCGCGCCCCGGCGCCATGCCGCGCATCGCGCCCGACGAGTTCCTGCTCGCCGAGGAGATCGCCAAGCGCGATCCGCGCTTCATCGCGGCGCTGGCGAAGCGCGGCATCACCGATCTCTCCCTCGTGTGCAGCGACCCGTGGTCGTGCGGCGTGTTCGGGCACGAGGATGAAAAGGGCCGGCGGCTGATCCAGACCATCACCTGGGTGCGCAACGGCCCGTTCGACAACCACTACGCCCATCCGGTCGAGGGCCTCAGCGCGCTGGTCGACATCAACCGCGGCGAGGTCTGCGGATCGACGATTTCGGCGAGGTGCCGGTGCCGCGCGAGGAGGCGCAACTACTCCGCGCGGTTCCAGAAGACCTGGCGCAGCGGCGTCAAGCCGATCGAGGTGATCCAGCCGGAAGGGCCGAGCTTCACCGTCGATGGCTGGGCGGTGGAGTGGTGCGGCTGGAAGTTCCGCATCGGCTTCACGCCGCGCGAGGGTCTGGTGCTCTACGACCTCAAAATCCGCGACGGCGACGACGTGGCGCAGCGTGCTCAAGCGCGCGTCGCTGGCCGAGATGGTGGTGCCGTACGGCCACCCGTCCGGCGTGCATCCGCGCAAGAACGCGTTCGACTGCGGCGAGTACGGCATCGGCGTGCTCGCCAACAGCCTCACGCTCGGCTGCGACTGCCTTGGCGCGATCCACTACTTCGACGGCGTGGTCAACCGGATCGACGGCAGCGCGCAGGTGATCGAGAACGCCATCTGCCTGCACGAGGAAGATTGCGGCATCCTCTGGAAGCACACCGATTTCCGCACCGAGGAAACCGAGGTGCGGCGCAGCCGCCGGCTGGTGATCTCGTTCGTCGCGACCGTCGGCAACTACGAATACGGCTTCTACTGGCACCTCTATCTCGACGGCACGATCGAGCTGGACGTCAAGCTGACCGGTATCTATCAATACCGCCGGCCTGATGCAGAGCGGCTCGACCGGGCACGGCACGCTGCGTCTGGCCCGGCGTCGTCGGCCACATCCACCAGCACGTGTTCAACGTCCGCCTCGACATGGCGGTGGACGGCCCGAACAACACCGTCGTCGAGGTCGACACCATCGCCGACCCGCCCGGGCCGGACAACCCGTGGGACAACGCGCTCTCGGTCGTCGAGACGCCGCTCACCACCGAGAAGGCCGCGCGCCGCCGCGCCGACGCCGCGCGCATGCGCTCGTGGAAGATCGTCAATCGGGACCGCAAGACGGCGCTCGGGCACCATCCCGGCTACGGCTGGCGGCGCACAGCGCGCTGCAGCACGCCGGTCGGCGGCGCGGAAGCCAGGTGGGCCGGCGCGCCGGCTTCGTCGCCAACGACATCTGGGTGACGCCGACGCGCGCCGACGAACGCTGGCCGGCCGGCGACTACGTCAACCAGAGCGAGCCCGGCCAGGGCCTGCCGGCCTGGACCGAGCAGGACCGGCCGGTCGCCGACAGGCCGATCACGGTCTGGCACAGCTTCGGCCACCACCACATCGTCCGGCCGGAGGATTGGCCGGTGCAGCCGGTGGTGCATTGCGGCTTCATGCTGCAGCCGTTCGCCTTCTTCGACCGCAACCCGGCCTCGACATACCGCCGGCGAAATCCGCGCACAGTTGCTGCGCCTGACCGGGGCCACGGGCAAAGCACATTCAACCACAGGGAAAACGAGGGGGACTGCATGACCGAGAAGACCTGGACGCCAGACCGCCGCACCGTCGTGAAAGGCATCGGCGCCGCGCTCGCGGCGCCGCTGGCGGCCCCGCTGGCCAAGCCGTTCATCGCGCCGGCGCTCGCCGCCAACAACGAGCCGATCCGCTACGCCGTGGTCGCGGCCCAGATCGCCGACCACACCGACTACCTCAACGGCGCCGATGCTGGCGGTCGACGAGATCAACGCCGCCGGCGGCGTCAAGGGCCGCCAGATCAAGATCGAGCACCACGACTGCGACATCTTCACACCGGACGGCATCCAGGCCGGATACCGCGCGGTCGTGGACACCAAGCCGCACGCGATCGGCTGCGCCTTCGTGCCGCTGGCCCGCCAGACCATGCTGGAGGCGCTCGGCGACTACAAGGCGCCGCTGCTGACCGGCGACACCAACATCGACCTGATCACCTTCGCGATGAAGAACCGCGCCAAGTACTGGAACTACTTCCAGGTCGACCCGCCGGAGATCTACTACGGCCAGATGTTCCCGAAATTCCTCGACACGATCGCTGCCGGCGGGGGTGTGGAAGCCGAGCAACAACAAGGTCCACATCATCCGCGAGCAGAACAACTACAACATGCAGATTGCCAAGGAAGTCGTGGAAACGCTGCCGTCGAGCAAGTTCGAGCTCGCCAAGATCACCGACATCCAGTACCCGGTGCAGGACTGGGGCCCGGTGATGCAGGACGATCAAGAAGGTGAAGGCCGGCGTCATCATGCTGGACTACTGGGTGGGCGCCGAGGAAGCCGCGTTCTGCCAGCAGTTCGTCGCCGACCCGGTGAAAGGCTCGCTGGTCTACATCCAGTACGGCGCCTCGCAGCCGGAGTTCCTCAACGTCGCGCAAGGCGCTGCCGAAGGCTTCGTGTGGTCCACCGTGCTCGGCGTCTACGCCGACAAGCAGGGCATGGAGTTCCGCAAGAAATATGCGGCCAAGCACCCCGGCGTGATCGGCCTCTGCTACACCGGCTCGGCCTACGACACCGCCTACATCCTCAAGAACGCCTGGGACAACGTCGACCCGGACGGACTTCAAGGCGATGGCCGACTACATCAAGACCCATACGTATCGCGGCGTCGACGGTGCCGTCGACATGAACAACGAGTACCAGGCGGCGCTGCACTACCCGATGCAGACCGACGACCTCAACAAGGGCATGGCGCAGCTCTACTTCCAGGTGCAGGGCGGCGAAAGCAAGATCATCGAGCCGTCCGTGCTGGCCGAATTCGCAGTTCCGCGCCTTCCCCTGGGTCTGACTGATGCGTGACGACAGCGCGGGAGCGGGTGACGGCGACCGAACCCGGCCCCGCGCTGTTCGCCTGCGAGGACATCCATATCCGGCTCGGCGGTCGGCCGATCCTGGAGGGGGTGTCCGCTCGCCATCCGGCCCAGCGAAATCCTCGGCGTTGTCGGGCCGAACGGGGCCGGCAAGACCACGCTGTTCGAAATCCTCTCCGGCCGCTACACAGCCGAGCCAGGGGCGGGTGTTGCTGGGCGGCCAGGACATCACGGCGCTGAAACTGTATCGCCCGCGCGCGCCTCGGGCTCGGCCGCACCTACCAGTCGCCCGTGGTGCCGGACGCGCTGACGGTGGCCGAGGTGTTTCGCGCCGCGCGGCAGGCGTTCCCGCCCTATCTGACCCGATTTCACGCCGAATGGGCGGCCGAAAAGGTCGGCCTGCGCGTGCCGATGTCAGCAGCCGCCGGCGCGCTGGAGACACTGAACCGGCAGAAAGCTGCTGCTCGCCTGCCTGCTGATGCGCCGGCCGCGGGTGATGCTGCTGGACGAGCCGGCGGCCGGCCTGATCAACTCGGAAATCGACGAACTGGACAGCATCATTCGCCATTTCGCCCGCGAGATGAACGTCGGCGTGATGCTGGTCGAGCATCGGCTGGAACTGCTCTCCGCCATCGCCGACCGCGTGGTGGTGCTCGACCTCGGCAAGCTGATCGCCGAAGGCGACCCGGACACGGTATTCGAAGAGCCCGCGCGTGCGGGCGGCCTATTTCGAGGTGGAAGCGGCATGACCGACGTGCTGCGCATCGAGGATCTGTCCGCCGGCTACGGCCCGCTCGGCGTGCTGCACAACGTCAACCTCACCGTGCGCGCCGGCGAGCGCATCGGCATCATCGGGCTGAACGGCCATGGCAAATCGACGCTGCTCAAGGCGATCGTCGGATTGACCGGCTGGCAGAGCGGCTCGATCAAGCTCAACGGCGTCGAGATCGGCGGGACCCGCAGCCAGGGGCCGGGGCGCTACACCCACAAGATCGTCCGCATGGGGCTCGCGCTGATGCCGCAGGGCGATGCGCTGTTCCACGGGCTCACCGTCGCCGACCATCTCGACAGCGGCGCGTTCACACCGCGGGCCTGGCGCGAACGCAAGCAGCGGCGCGAGCGGGTGCTGGCGATCTTTCCGCCGCTCGAAAAGCTGCTGGGCCAGCCGGTGGGAAAGCTCTCGGGCGGCGAGCGGCGGATGGTCAGCATCGGCCGCGGCCTGATGGACGACGCCAAGCTGCTGCTGATCGACGAACCCTCGCTCGGCCTCGCGCCCAAAATCAGCAAGGGCCTGGTCGAGGCGCTGATGCGGATCGACATCAAGGACGGCGCGATGGTGATCGCCGAGCAGAACCTGTCGCTGCTCGAGGGCAAGGTGTCGCGCCTGATCGGCCTGCACGCCGGCAAGCTCAAGGGCGGCGCGGTCACGCCGGACGTGCCGCTGAGCGAATTCGCCCACCACCACGCGCACTGACCCCGCCAACACCCCAACATCGAGACGGCATGGACCCCTACTACCTGTTGATCACGGCGGTAAGCTCTGGCTTCCATCTACGGGCTGCTGGCGCTCGGCATCTCGATCATCTGGTCAAGCCTGGGCATGATCAACATGGCGCAGGGCTTCACCTTCACGGTCGCCGGCTACGGTGCGTGGCTGGTTGCGCAGAATATCAGCACCAACGGCTTCGCGGTCGTCGCCGGCGGCGTGATCACCGGCGCGCTGGCCGGCGCCCTGATCGGCGGCATCGCGTTCATCCCGCTGTACGACAAGCCGAATTTTCCGCTGCGCAGCCTGATCGCGACGCTCGCGATCAGCCTGATGGGCGGGCAGTGCCTGCTGTGGGCGTTCGGGCCACGCGGGTGAAGGCGCTGCCGAAGATCTTCGGCTATCGGCAACATACCATATCGGCCCGGCGGCGGTCAGCTACGACAAGGTCGGCGCGATCGTCTGTTCCGCGATCCTGCTGCTGATGACGATGGGCTGGATGAAACGCAGCCGCCGCGGCCTGGAAATCCGCGCGATGATGCAGAACCCGGAAGGTGCCGCACTGGTCGGCGTCGGGCTGCGCTCGACCGCGATGGCGGTGATGATGGTGACCGGCGCGATGGCCGGATTGGCCTCGGTGCTGCTGTCGCAGAACTATTTCATCAGCCCGTTCGCCGGCAACGCGCCGCTGGTCAAGGGCATGGTGGTGGCGCTCGCCGGCGGCCTCGGCAGCGTCTCTGGCGCGCTGATCGCCGCCGTGCTGATCGGCGGCGTGGAGGCGTTCACGGCGGTGCGGCTTGGCGGGCAATACGTGCTGATCACGCAGTTCCTGTTCATCATCGCCGTGCTCCTGGTCCGCCCGCGCGGGATCGCGGGCATGATCGAGCATGCGCGGGAGTAGGATTGCGGCGAATGCCCGGCGAACGCACGCGAACGAGGCCGCACCGAGCGGACTGGTGCGGCCGGGCGGCGAACGGTGGCTGGCCGGCCGCTGAAGTGCCGGCGCTGAAGCGGCTACGCGGCAGTTGGCACCGCTGGCGCTATCCGTTCACGCGGCGCACGCCGCTGCTGTTCGAAACGACCTACAATCCAGTCACGCTTGCGGCCGAGCGGCGCATCGTCGACTGGCGGCCGATCCTGTGGCTGGTCGCGCTGCTGGTGCTGGCGATCGCGCCGCCGCCGTTCGGCAACAACTCGTTCATTCTGCCGCCGCCACCAGCTTCGCGATGTACTCGGCGATCAACGTGATCTGGATGCTGACAGATCGGCACCGCGGGCATCTTCTCGCTGGCCAGTCTCGCGACCGTCGGCGCCGGGGCGTATGGCAGCTCATACCTGTCGGTCCATTTCGGCTTTCCCTGGTGGGCGATGTATCTCACCGGGCCGGTGTTCGGGCTGGTCTTCGGCGTCTTCATCGCCGCCCCCGCGATCCGGCTGGAGGGCTTCTACTACGCGCTGCTGACGGTCGGCATCGCCGAGCTGTGCCGCGCCTACGTCGCCCAGTCGCAGCCCTCGGTCCGCCAACGGCCTGTTCGGCGCGGACAGCTTCGTGCCGAGTTGGATGTCCGGATCGCGGCGGCCTGATCCTCGGCTATTATCTGTCGCTCGTCATGCTGCTGGGCGCGTTGGCGCTGTACCGGGTGGTCAACGGCCAGCGCCTCGGCCGGCTGCTGCGCGCGGCGCCCGAGAAGCACGAGGCGTTTGCCGAAGCGCTCGGCATCAACTACCGCGCGCTGCGCATCCAGGTGTTCCTGATCTCTTCGGCGGCACTCGGCGGCGTCGGCGCGTTCTACGCGACGCTGCTGCGCGGCGCGACGCCGACGCTGTTCACGATGGACCAGTTGCTGCTGCTGCTGGCGATGATCGTGATCGGCGGCATCGGCACCACCGAAGGCGCCGTGCTCGGCACGCTGATCGTCGTGTTGCTCGACAAGGTGTTCATCGGGCTCGGCCCCGATGCGGCTGATCCTGATCGCCGGCATCATGCTCGCGACCGTGCTGTTCCTGCGCGGCGGCCTGTTCGGCATCCCCGCGCAGTACGCCGCCTGGCGCGGAAAGAGGCAAAGCGAGCGCCGGGGGCTGCACTCCGGCAAGGGAGGCGAGGTCATGCCCGACGAAGCCATCGAGATCGCCGACAAGCAGGCGATCTATGTCCGCCGGTTCGACGCGCGGGTGCGCGCCGAGCTGAAGCAGCTGGTGACCGACCAGCTCATCGAGGAGCACCGCACCACGGTGGGCAAACGACGCAGCGACGCGCTGGAGCGGGTGCTGACGTATTTCCGTGCGCGCCGCCGTCGCCGACAAATACGCGATCCTCGCGGTGAAGCCGTTCGCCGAATACCGCATCGTCGCACTCTCCGGCCGCCGCGGCGTGCCGCCGCGCACCGTCGACGACCAGGTGTTCAAGACCGCCCGACGACGCGCTGCACGGCGTGTTCCTCAAGCGCGTGCAGGACCTGATGGAATCATGAGAGCGGACGAAGGAACCGGCTGACGATGGCGAACATCCGCATCTCCGCCTACACCGACAAGCTGTCGGTCAAGGCCCGGCGACACGCTGACCGTGATGGCCAGCGCCGATGCCACCGACACGGCGCGCGCGCAACTCGTCCGGCTGATCCATGGCGACGAGCACCCGGACGGGCCGGGCTTCCAGGAGCAGGAGATCGCCGCGCCGATCAACCGCGACTGGCCGGTGCGCAAGCAGTACATCCAGAAGGGCAACTTTCTCCGGGTTGCCGATCCGCAGGGCAAACTCGCGCCGGCCGGGCCGATCACGCTGCACGCCTACATCTTGCCGACGCTGCCGGACGCCGGCCGGCAGGTGCTGCTCGGCCGCTGGTCGGTCGACGGCACCAGCGGTTTTGCCCTTGGCATCAATCCAACGGGCCGGCTCGAATTCTGGGTCGGCGACGGCACCGCGACCGACGCGGCGGCGGCGGAAGTGAAGCTGCTCCCGCGCATCTGGTATTTCGTCGCCGCGAGCTACGACCCGGCCAGCGGCATCGCGACGCTGTACCAGGAGCCGGTGATCAACCGCTACAACAGCCTGCTGTCGAAGATCGTTCCGTACGACTACCGCAGCCACGTCAGCGAGACGCTGCGCGTGCGCCCGGCGACGCCAGCCGACGCGGGGTTCCTGGTCGGTGCCGCGACCGAGCACAACCCGGCGCGCGGCGCCTTCTTCAGCCAGTGCTACAGCGGCAAGATCGACCGCTGCGGCGTGCAGGGCGCGGCGCTCGACCGCGCCGCGCTCGATGCGATCCGCGCCGGCGCCCGGCCAAATCCCGCCGGCGTGCTGGCCGACTGGGACACCGCCGCCGGCTACTCGGAGCGCGGCATCGGCGACACGGTCGTGGACACCGGCCCGCACCAGTTGCACGCCGAAGGCTACAACCGTCCGGTGCGTGCTCAGACCGGCTGGAATTTCGGACGGTCGCAACGACTGCTTCCGGCTGGCGCCCCAGGAATTCGGCGGCATCGAGTTCCACGCCGACGCGCTGATCGACTGCGGCTGGGAGCCCACCCTGACGCTCGCCATTCCCGCCGATCTGCGCAGCGGCGTCTACGCGGTCAAACTCACCTCGGGCGACGCCGAGGAATACACTCCGTTCTTCGTCTGCCCGGCCCAACCGAAAGCGAAGCTGTGCCTGATCATCCCGACGGCGAGCTACCTCGCCTATGCCAACATCGGCACCTCGTTCGACGCCACGCTCCAGCAGGCGATCACCGCCTCGACGCCAATTTTTCAGGAGCTCGATGTCGAGCTGTCTACAAGAATGACTTCGAGTTCGGCCTGTCCACCTACGACATCTACAACGACGGCAGCGGCGTCTGCTACTCGTCCTACCGTCGCCCGATCGCCAATCTGCGGCCGAAATACCGTACGCCGGGCGTCGCCGGCCCGTGGCAGTTCGCCGCCGACCTCTCGATCGTCGCCTGGCTGGAGGCGATGAAATACGACTACGACGTCATCACCGACGAAGACCTGCACCGCGACGGCGTGGCCGCGCTGAAGCCGTACCGCGCCGTGCTCAACGGCACGCACAACGAGTACTACTCGGAGCGCATGATGGACGCGACCGAGGATTACCTGGCGGAAGGCGGCCGGCTGCTCAACCTCGGCGCCAACACGCATTACTGGTGCGTCGGCTTCCGCGACGACGAGCCGTGGGTGATGGAGGTGCGCAAGCTGGAGGCCGGCTCGCGCGCGTGGCAGGCCCGCCCGGGCGAGCACTATCTCGCCAGCACCGGCGAGCGCAGCGGCCTCTGGCGTCACCGCGGCCGGCCGCCGCAGAAGCTGGTCGGCGTCGGCTTCACCTCGGAAGGCATGGACGTGCTCGGTGCCGTACCGCCGCATGCCGGACAGCTACCACCGCTCGGTCGCCTGGGCGTTCGCCGGCATCGAGGGCGAGGTGTTCGGCGATTTCGGCCTCGTGCTCGGCGGAGCTGCCGGCATGCGAGGTCGACCGCTACGACCTCGCGCTCGGCACGCCGCCGCACGCGCGCATCCTGGCCTCGTCGGAGCCGTTCACCGACAACTATCCGCTGGTGCAGGAAGAGATCTACTTCATGACGCCGGGCCTCGGCGGCACCCAGCACCCCTGGGTGCGGGCCGACATCGTCTACTTCACCACGCCCAACCACGGCGCGGTGTTCTCGACCGGCTCGATCGCCTGGGGCAGCGCGCTGCCGTGCCGCAACTTCCAGAACCCGGTCTCGCGGCTGACCAAGAATATCGTGGACGCATTCCTGGCCCCCGGGCCGCTGCCCGGCAGCGGCTTCGACGCGGCGTAACCCCGCGCCGCACGACGTTGTTTGGCGGCGCCGATCCGGTTGCGGTAGCCTGCGCCGGAGAGGCAGGAACCGCCCCCATCGACAGCATCCGCGACGATGCCGCCCAGCTTGTAACGGAACTCGACCGGCTGCGGCACGAGCTGCGGGCGCTCGCGGCCGAGAACGACCGACTGCGCCACGAGGCCGGGCAGTCGCACGCGGCGCTGCGCCACCTGGAGCACGCCTTCGCCGCCAAGGCCGCCGAGCTGACGCGCGTCTACGGATCGCGCTCATGGCAGGTGGCGCAACTTTTCCGCCGTCTGCTGCGCCGGCGTTTGCCCCGCCCCGCCGCGCGTCCGCTTTTGCCGATCTCGCCGGTTCCCGTCGCGCTGGACCCGCCGCCCGGCGTCGCCCTGATCGCGCTCCAGCCCGGCGCCGACGCGGTGCAACGCTGCAACGAGGCCGTGGCCGCCACGAATGCCGCCCTCGTCGCGCTGTGGGACGGCCGATCCCGCCCGCATCCCGACTGGCTGCCGGCGTTGCAGGACTGCCTGACCACGTTTCCCGGCGCCGGCATGGCCGGCGCGCTGCTGCTCGCCCCGGACGGTCGCATCGCCGCCGCCGGCGCCGACATCCTGCCGGACGGCACGCTGCACCCGCGCGGCCACGGCGAACGCCCCGACCACCCGGATTTCGCCTCGGTCACGCCGGTCGAGGCGCTGCCGCTCGGCGCCGTGATGCTGCCGGCGGACATCTGGCGCCGCTTCGGCGGCCTCGACGCAACCATCGCCGACCCGACGCTCGCCCTCGCCGACCTCGCGCTGCGGCTGCGCGACGCCGGGTTTTTCGTGCTGTGCCAGCCGTTCGCCCGTCTGTCCGTCGCCCCTTCGCCCTCGCCCGACAAATGGGCCGATGCGGTCGGCCGCTTCCGCCTGCGCCGCCGCCGCGACGCCGCCGGCCACGGCCTCGCCGCCCTCGGCCTCGCGCGCCCGGCCCGCCCGCGCGCGCTGTTCGTCGACAACTTCGTGCCGACCCCGGACCGCGACGCCGCCTCGATCGACATGGACGTCTATCTGCGCAGCTTCTTCGCCCTCGGCTACGACACGACGCTGCTGCCGGTCGGCGACCTCGGCCGTGCGGACCGCTACGTCGACGCGCTGCGCCGCCAGGGCGTGCGTGTCGTCGCCAACGGTTTTGCCACATCTCCGGCCGACTTCCTGGCCCGCGCGCCGGCGCCGTCCGACGTGATCCTGCTCTATCGCGCCAGTCTCGCCGACGGCCCGCTGCTGGACGAGCTGAAAGCCCACTCCCCGCAGGCCCGCCTCGTGTTCAACACCACCGACCTGCACTACGTGCGCCTGGAGCGCGAGGCGCTGCTGTTGCGCTCCCCGGAAAAACTGGACGAAGCGTTCCGCGTGCAGCAGGTCGAGCTCGCCACGATCGCGCGCGCCGACTGCACCATCCTGCTCTCGCCCACCGAGCAGCGCCTGATCGCCGACCTGCTGCCGCGCGCCCGCACGGTGGTGGTGCCGATCGCCCGCGAGGTGCGCGGCCGCGCGGCGCCGTTCGGGCCGCGCCACGGCGTGCTGTTCGTCGGCGGCTTCCGCCACGGCCCGAATCTCGACGCCGTGCTGGCCTTCGTGCGCGAGACCTGGCCGCTGATCCGCCGCCGGCTGCACACCACGCTCGGCATCGTCGGCGCCGACCCGCCGGACGAGGTGCGCGCCCTTGCCAACACGGATGCAGGTGTCGCCGTGCTAGGCCACGTCGAAGACCTCGACGCGTTGCTGGACAACTGTCGCCTGACCGTCGCGCCGCTGCGCTTCGGCGCCGGGACCAAGGGAAAAATAGTCACCAGCCTCGCCGCCGGCGTGCCCTGCGTCGCCAGCCCCGTCGCGGTCGAGGGCATGGGCCTGACCGACCGGCTGCACGTGCGCGTCGGCGCCACCCCGGAGGCGTTTGCGGACGCCGTGGTCGAAGTTCACGAGCAGGAACCCGTCTGGACCGCACTCTCCGATGCGGGCCTGGAGTTCGCGCTGGAGAGCTTCTCGGTGGCCGGCGCGCGGCGGCGCCTGTGCGCGATGCTGCGCGACCTCGGCCTGCCCGCCGCCCCGTGACCGTGCTGCCGCGCGTGCTGCGCGACCTGTGGCCAGCATCGGCCGCCCCCCGCCCGGCGACCGACATTGCGGTGGTGGTGCCGCTCTACAACCACGCCCGCTACGTCACCGCCGCGCTGCACAGCCTGCTCGCGCAAACCGCGGCCCCGCGCGAGATCGTGCTGATCGACGATGGCTCGACCGACGACGGCCTCGCTCTCGCCCGCGACGTGCTGCGCGATGTCGAGAATTGCCGCGTGCTGGCCCAGCCGAACGCCGGCGCCCACGCCGCGCTCAACCGCGCCGTCGCCGCGACCGAAGCGCCGTTCGTCGCCGTGCTCAACTCGGACGATCTTTTTGTCCCCGAGAAACTCGCGTGGTGCCAGCAGATTTTTTCCGGCGACCCTGATACGGACCTGATCGCCGGCCGCGTAGCGCTGATCGGCGAGCGCGGCGAACCGCTGACCCGCGGCCCGTCCGCGGATTGGCTTGCCCGGGCGGAAAACTTCGCCGAGCGCACCGGCCTCGACCAATTGGCCCTGCTGCACGAGAATTTCGTCGCCACCACCTCCAACATCGTGTTTTCGCGCCGGCTGATCGACCGCATCGGCGGCTTCGCGGCTCTGCGCTACTGCCACGACCTCGACTTCCTGATGCGCGCGTTCGACAACGGCCGCGTGATGCTGGATCGCGCCCGCGTGCATGTGCGCTACCGCGTCCACGCCGGCAACACGATCGGCGAGGATGTGCGCAACGTGCGCGTCGAACTGGCCGCCGTGATCGCCGCAACCATCGTCGAGTCCCGAATGCTGAAGGACGGCGCCGACGACTTCGCCGCATTCATGGAATTCCTGCGCGCCAAGAACCTTTCTGACTTGGTGCTGTATTTCACCACGATGTTTCCACGCTTCGAAAGCCGCTCCGCGTTCCTTGATTTTGCAACGGCGGAAACCAACCGCGCGCGCTTCGCGCAGCAGGTGCGGACGCACGCATGAGGTGCGCGTGCTCAACTGGCTGAAGCCGCGCCAACCGCCGCCGGAAATCCCGCATCCGGATGCGCTGCGCGTGGTGATCGAGGTGCGCGCCTTCGACAAGGGCGGGCTCGAAAAAGTCGTGTTCGACACCGCGCGCAGCTTCGATCGCGCCCGCGTCGCGCCGCTGATCGTCAGCGCCGGCCCGCTCGGCGACCTCGCAACCCAATCCCTTCGTGTCGGCCTGCGGGTCGAGGCGCTGCCGCCGCGCGACCCGATGCGCGCCTACGAACAGATCCTGCAATCATGGCGCCCGCAGCTAGCAATCACGCATTTCTCCTCGTTCGGCCTTGACCTGTTCAACCGGCACGGAATTCCGGTCGTCAGCGTAATCCACAACGTCTACGCCTTCCTCGACGCCGACGGCCGGCGCCGCTTCGCCGAAGACGACGCGAAGATCGACCACTACATCTCGGTCTCCCCGAAGGCGACGCTGTATGCCACCGAACGCCTGGGGATCTCGGCCGCCAGGATAACCACGATCCCGAACGGCCTCGACCTCGCCGACCACGAACGCCGCGCCATCACCGCGGAGCCCGCGCATCGCGCCCGCTTCGGCATCGCGCCCGACGACTACGTTTTTCTCAACGTCGCCGCCTACAATCTGCACAAGGGTCATCACCTGATGGCCGCGGCGATGCGTCTGCTGCTCGCCCGCCGCCGCGACATCCGCATCGTCTGCGTCGGCCAGACCGTCGTCCCCGCCCACCTGCGCGACCTGCGCGCGCGACTGAAGCAGGAGGGCCTGGATCGCCACATGCTGCTGCCCGGCTACGCCGCGCGCGTGGAAGACCTGTTCGCGATGGCCGACGCATTCCTGCTGCCCTCGTTCATCGAAGGCTGGAGCATCGCCATGAACGAGGCGATGGCGTTCGGCAAGCCGATGATTCTTTCCGATACCGGCGGCGCTAGCGAGGTGATCGAGCACGACGACATCGGTATCTTGCTCGCCAACGAGTACGGCCCGGTCACGGCGCTCGACAGCGCACTGCTCGATGCACTCGCCTACAACGGAAGAGAATACCGCACCGCCGAAAACCTCGCCGCCGCGATGGAGCGGTTCGCCGACAACCGCGCGCATTGGGCGCAGGCCGGCGCCCGCGGCCGCGAAAAACTGCGGCAGCGCTATGCGCTGTCCGACACGGTGCGCCGGCACGAGGCCGTCATGCTCGCCATCGCCGCCGGCGTGCCGCCGGCATGATCGGCCGCCTCCTTCCGGGCACGCTGCTGCCCGCGCTGTGCTTCTGGCTCGGCAACCACCTGTTCATGAACTACGCGCCATACCAACTGCGCCACTGGTTCCTGCGCCGCTATTGCGGCCTCGTGCTCGGCGACGGCTCCACGATCTGCGCCGGCTGCTTCATCACCGGCCCGCACGTGCGCATCGGCGCCCACAGCGTGGTCAATCGCGGCACCTACCTCGACGGCCGCGCCGCCCTCACCATCGGCGACAACGTCAACATCTCGCACCAGACGTTGATCCAGACACTGACGCACGACCCGCGCAGCCCGACGCTCGCGGTGCAAGCGAAGCCCGTCGCCATCCGCGACCATGTCTGGATCGGCGCCCGCGCCATCATCTGCCCCGGCGTGACCGTGCACGAGGGCGCCGTGGTCGGGGCGGGTGCGGTGGTCACGTGCGACGTGCCCCCCTGGGCGATCGTCGCCGGCAACCCCGCCCGCCCGATCGGCGTCCGGCCCAATGAAATCAAGTACCAAACCAACTATCGGCCGTGGTTCGACACGGATCTGGAATAGCAGGCCAGGGGCTTTGCCCCTGGACCCCAGTCAAGGCGGAGCCTTGACAATCCAATGGGGTGCAGGGGCCGCGGCCCCTGCCGGGTCGAGGGCGGAGCCCTCGCCTTACGCCGACTGCGCCGTGTCCGCCCGGCGCGGCGCGTAGCGGCTCAGCAGCGCCGCGAGGCCGGCCAGTGTCACCGGCTTGGACACGTGGCCGTTCATGCCGGCCTGCAGGCTCAGCTCCTCGAACCCGGCCACCGCGTTCGCGGTCAGCGCCACGATCGGCACCTTCGCCACCGGCCCGTCCAGCACGCGGATCCGCCGCGTCGCCTCGTAGCCGTCCATCTCCGGCATCTGCACGTCCATCAGCACCAGGTCGTACTCGTTGTCCTGCACCGCCTGCACCGCCTGCGCGCCGTCGCTGACGATCTCGACGCTCTGGCCGAGCCGCGACAGCATCGCCCGCACCACCATCTGGTTGGTGGTGTTGTCCTCGGCCACCAGCACCCGCATCCGCGGCAGCTTCGGCCGGTTCGCCGGCTGCGGCGGCGTCGCCTGCGCCACTTTCGGCGGCGCCAGCCGCAGCGGCAGCGTGAAGGTGAACGTGCTGCCCTGCTGCAGCACGCTCTCGACCCGGATCACCCCGCCCATCAGGTCGAGCAGCCGGCGACAGATCGCGAGCCCGAGCCCGCTGCCGCCGAACCGCCGCCGGTTGCCGCCCTCCGCCTGGTAGAACTGCGAGAACAGCCGCTGCTGCTCGGACGGCGCGATGCCGATGCCGGTGTCGCGCACCGAGCAGCGCACCAGCACGCCGCGCTCGGTCGCCGGCTCGATCGCAACCTCCACGGTCACGCTGCCGCGCTCGGTGAACTTGATCGCATTGCCGACCAGGTTCAGCAGCACCTGGCGGATGCGGCCGGAATCGCCCTCCAGCATCGGGATGCCGCGCGGCGGCAGCTTGGTGTCCAGCTTCAGCCCGCGCGTGGTCGCCTGCGGCCGGAACAGGTCGGTCACCTGCGTCACCAGCTCGGCGAAGTCGAACGGCGCCGGCACCAGCACGAACTTGCCGGCGTCCAGCCGCGACAGGTCGAGGATGTCGTCGATGATCGCCAGCAGGTTGTGCGCGGACCGCGACAGCGTGCTGGCAAGCTGCCGCTGCTCCTGCGTCAGGTCGGCCTGCAGCAGCAGGTCGGACATGCCGATCACGCCGTTCATCGGCGTGCGGATCTCGTGGCTCATCGTGGTCAGGAAGTCGGTCTTGACCCGGCTCGCCCGCTCGGCCGCCTCGCGCGCGTCGCGCATTTCCAGCGCCAGCGCCTCGGCCCGCCCGCGCTGCTCGCGCTCCGAGCGGATGCGCAGCAGCAGGAACAGCACCATCGAGACAAAGCAGCCCGCGAGCAGCGCGGTGACCGTGTGCAGCTCCTCAAGCCGCTGCGACAGCCGGTCGCGGTTGCGCTGCGCGGCCTGCCCGGTCGCCTGCAGCGCATCGACGGTCAGGCGCTGCACCGGCTCCTCGAGCTCGCGCAGCGCGCGCAGCAGGTCGGCCCGGCCGCGCCCGATCACCGCCGCGTCCACCAGCGGCGACAGCGCCGCCATCCGGTCGGTGACGTCCTGCGCCAGCCCCGCCGGCACCCCGCCGGAATCGAGCAGCCTGGCGACGTCGTCCGACCGCAGCACGCCCAGCCGGCTCATCACCAGCTGGTAGCGCAGTTGGATGTTCGCCCCCGCCTCCGGCGATGCGGGTTCGGTGCTGGCATCCTGGACCGCGGCGCGCAGCCGGTACAACTCCGCTTGAACCTGGTAGATGCCCCACGCCGTGCCGTCGCCGCCGGCCTGCGCGTGGTGCTGCTCGGAGCGCACCAGGATCATGCTCTGGGACACCAGCGCCGCCATCGCCAGGGCCACCAGCGCGATCACCACCGACCAGACGCGCATCATCGGCCGGCCCCGCTCGGTGGACCAGTCGCCGGTGAGTCCCAGGACCCGCGGGGGCCCAGCCAGGAAACGCGGCATGCGCACCGGCAAACTCCAGATCGATCGGCCGTACCCACCATTGCCGCCGTATAAGGTTGTGATCTAACTAGCAATCCGCACGCCAGCGCAAGCACGCCATCGTACGGGCGAATGCGGTCGTCATGGCCTTCTGCGTCGCAATTTGCAGCACGCCCGGCGGATTCGTTGCAAGCTGCAAGAAATCCCGCGAAAAACACCCCCCGCCGCCGGCACGTTTCCTGCGTTGGCTCCGGCGCCCTGTCCCCGGAAGGAGACCGCCACCGCACCCGCGCGTCGCCGACTGCGCCCTTTTCGCCGCCGTCACTGCCCTTTGTACCGCAAGGGCAAATGGTTAATTGCGTCCCTTGCAAAGCAGTGATTATGCTGGGGACCGCCGGTATCACCGGCGGAACGGGACAGGCGTGCCGCCCGCGGCGAGCACGCGAGCGAGGGCGACGAATGCGCGGCCGCGCCGAGGTGCAGCATGAGACCGGCCCGGTCGGGGGCGTCGTCGCTCCTGCCGCGGTCACGTCGCCGACGCTGATCGAGGGCCTGTTCGCGCAGCAGGCCACCGGCGTCGCCGAGATCGATCTCTACGCCGGCCGCGCGCTGCGCTTCAACCCCTGTCTCTCTGGCATGCTCGGCTACGATGCGCGCCACCCCTATGCCCGCCAGCTCGTGCTGCTCGCCGGGTCGGAGGCGCACAACGCGCTGCGCCCGCCCGACGTGCAGGTGCGCCGGCACGACGGCGGCTTCATCCGCGTCCGCCTCGCCAGCCTATCGGCCGGCCCCGGCGTCGCGCTGCTGATCGTCGCCGCCACCGGCGACCGCAGCACCGATGCCGAACGCACCGCCCGCGACTATCGCGACATCTACGAGAACGTCTCCGAGGGCATCTACCGCTCCAGCCTCGACGGCCGGCAGGTCAGCGCCAACCCGGCGCTGGTGCGGCTCAACGGCTACGCGACCGAGATGGAAATGCTCGCAGCCGTCGGCGACATCGGCGCCGAGTGGTACGTCGACCCCAACCGCCGCGCCGAATTCGCCCGGCTGCTCGAGGAAAACGGCCGGATCGAGAACTTCGTCTCCGAAATCTATCGCCATCGGACACGCGAGCGGATTCTGGATCAGCGAGAATGCCCGTCTGGTGCGGGACCGCGCGACCGGCGCGCCGCTGTACTACGAGGGCACGATCCGCGACGTCACCGAGACGGTGCGGCGGCTCCAGGTGGAGCAGCGGCTGCGCACGATCATCGAGACGATCGCCGACGGCGTGATCACCGCCGACGGCGCCGGCCGGATCCAGACGGTGAACCGCGCGGTCGAGCAGCTGTTCGGCTGGTCGGCGGCCGAGCTGGACGGCAAGCCGCTCGCCACCCTGCTCGCCGAGCCCGACGGCACGCCACTGCATCTCGGCGGTCTCGGCGAACGCCGCGCGCGCGGGCTGCGGCCGGATGGCAGCACCTTCGTCGCCGACATCGCGCTGGCCGAGGCGGACGACGCGGCGGGGCGCATGACGATCTGCTGCGTGCGCGACGCCACCACGCGGGCGCGCTACGAGGCCGGGCTGCACGACGCCAAGGAGGCGGCCGAGCGCGCCAACCGCGCCAAGTCCGACTTCTTGGCGATGATGAGCCACGAGCTGCGCACGCCGCTGAACGCGGTGATCGGCATGGCCGGCCTGCTGCTCGACGGCACGCTGGACGAGGCCGGCCGGCGCCACGCCGAGACGCTGCGCGAGGCCGCCGACCACCTGGTGCAGGTCATCAACAACGTCCTCGACTTCAGCAAGCTCGAAGCCGGCCGCATGGAGTTCGAGGACATCGCGTTCGCGCCGGAGGCCGTGGTGCATGGCGTGCTCGACCTCTTGGCGCCACGCGCCCGCGCCCGCGGCATCGACCTCGGCGCCTGGCTCGCGCCCGACGTGCCGGCCCGCGTCGGCGGCGATCCGGGCCGGCTGCGCCAGGTGCTGATCAACCTGATCGGCAACGCCATCAAGTTCACCGAACGCGGCGCCGTCTCGGTGGAAGTCGAGGTGGAGCGTCAGTCGGTCGCCGGGCCGGACATCGTGCTGGCGGTCGCCGTGCACGACACCGGCGTCGGCATCGCCGCGGAGCAGATCCCGGACCTGTTCAAGGATTTCACCCAGCTCGACCGCTCGGTCTCGCGCCGCTACGGCGGCACCGGGCTCGGTCTCGCGATCAGCAGCCGCCTGGTCGCCGGCATGGGCGGCAGCATCGGCGCCAGCAGCCAGCCCGGTCGCGGCAGCTCGTTCCGTTTCACCGTGCCGCTGCGCCAGGTCGCGGACCAGGCCCCGGAGCCGAGCCCGCTGCGGCTGCAGGGCTTGCGGCTGCTGGTGGTCGACGACGACGCCACCAGCCGCTCGCTGCTGTCCCGCCCGGCCGCGGCGCGCGGCGCGCATGTGGTGGCGGTCGCCGACGCGGCGGCGGCGCTGGCCGAGCTGCGAGCGGCGCGCGATGCCGGCGCCGCGTTCGATGCCGCGTTGATCGACCACCTGATGCCGGGCACCGACGGCCTGACGCTCGGCGCCGCGCTGCGCGCCGACCCGACGCTCGCCGCCACGCGGCTGGTGCTGGTGAGCGCCGCCGTGCTCGACAACGGCGCCCGCACCGCCGCGGGCGTGATCTTCGACCGCGTGCTCGACAAGCCGGTGCGCGCCCGACGTGCTGGTGCACGCGCTGCGCGGCGGCGCCGCACCGTTCGCGCGCCCGCCGGCCGCCGCCCCGGATCGTCCGGCGCTGCCGCACCCGCTGCATGTGCTGATCGCCGAGGACAACCTGACCAACCAGGTGGTGATCCGCGCGATGCTGGAGCGGCTCGGCCACCGCGCGCACGTCGTCGGCACCGGCGAGGACGCGCTCGCCGCGGTGCGCGAGGGCGCGTTCGACGTCGTGCTGATGGACGTGATGATGCCGGGCATGGACGGCATCGAGGCGACGCGGGCCATTCGAGCGCTGCCCGCGCCGCGCAGTGCGATCCCGGTGTTCGGCCTGACCGCGCACATCGCCCCCGCCGACCACGCGCAATTCCGCGCCGCCGGCATGGACAGCGTGCTGACCAAGCCGGTCACCGCGAAGGCGCTGGCGGCGGCGCTCGCCCCGGTCGCCGCGGCGCTGGGCGGAAAAGTCGCGACCGAAACGTAACCGTTTGTTGGTTGCGTGAAGCCCACTGCCCCGGGATGATACCGACGAGCGAGAAAGCTGACTCGTCTCGTCATACCGGCGAAGGCCGGTATCCAGGTGCTCAAATCCGGGATAGTCGAGCGTTCTGCTGTTCGTTCGGGTCCGCCGTCGAGGCCCATATCCGATGTCAAGCCGCACCATTTCCTCGACGGTCACCTCCACGGTCACGATCGGCCCCGGCAGCTATCCGAGCGTGCTCACCATCGCCGGCACCGGGCAGGTTGCCCCAAACGCTTATGGCGCGGCCGGCGTCTATGTCGACCGGGGCGTCGTCGGCGTCCGCATCCTGAACCAGGGCGAGATCACCGTGCGGCGCGGCGGCGCCATCGACGGGTTCGGCAGCGTGACCGGCGCGCCGGTGCAGAATGGCGGAACCATTGACGCGGCCGGGGGCATGCTCACGCTGGCAACCGCCGTCGGCGGCGCGGGCACCGCCGAGATCAGTGCGAACGCGGTGCTATGGGCGCAAGGCGGTCTCGCCAATCCAGTCGCATTCCTGAGCGGCGGCAAGGAGACCCTGGCGTTGAGCGACCCGCTGGATGCCACCGGCACGATCGCCGGCTTCGCGGCCACCGACACGATCGATCTGCTGGGCGTGGTCGCGACCCATATCAGCTTCTCGACGACGACGGACATCCTGACCGTGACCGGCGCAAGCGGCACGCTCGCCGCGCTGCATTTCGCCGCCGGCTACACCGGCGCGGACTTCGCCAGGGGCACGGACCACCACGGCGGCACCCTGATCACCTTCACGTAGGGGTCAGAGGCGGACCCGTATCAGCGCGTAGGGCGGAAAAGGCGAAGCCGCCTTCCGCCGACGCAAGCTGCGGCCGGAACCGGCGTGGACCTGTCTTCGAATGCAGCCATCCGTACCCTGCACCTGGCCGGCGATGGACACGAAACGGGCGTTGCGATGGCGGAAGGCGGCTTCGCCTTTTTCGCCCTACGCGCGCCCGATGGCGATGTATCGCCGGTCGACGGGCCTGCTTCTCCCTTCCCCTTGTGGGGGAGGGCCGGGGTGGGGGGTGAACCACGCAGGCGCGATTTTCGCGCCGGGCGTCGAATTCTCGCTTGCCCATCCACGGTCATTTATACTAACAATCGCGCATGTCACACACCCCACCCCTGCCCCGCACCGCAGCGGAGCAATTCATCACCATCGTCCGGTGCCTGAGCGCCGCCGTGACGGCGATGATGGCGGGGAATCAGTTGCCGGCGTCGCTGATCAAACTGGTCGTCGACCGCCTCCGCGGCATCCAGCACCGTTTTGTCTACTTGGCCGCCCGGCTCCGCGATGGAACCCATGTCGTGCGGCAGCGCGCCGCCACGGCGAGCAAGCGCCCGGGCCAGCCGCCGCCGCAAAACCCGCTTCCCACCAGCTTCGGCTGGGTGCTGCCGCTGCTGCCGATACCGCAGGGGGGCGGGTTTCGCTCGCAGCTCGATTTCCTGCTCAATAACCCGGAGATGCAGGCGCTGCTGGAAGCGGCGCCGGCGTCGCTGCGCCGGCCGGTGCGGTCGCTGTGCCGCATGCTGGGTCTCGAACCCCCGCCGATCCTGGCGCTGCCGCCGCGCCCGAAGCGGCCGGTGGACCCGGCCCGGCCGGCGGACCCGGCGCGGCCGCGCCCCCCGCGTCGGCGCGGTCCGCCGGCCCCGCCGCTGCGTTACACGCCGCCGCCCCCGGCCCCGTGCTCGCTGGCGCTGGAGTACGACGGCCCCTACGGCCCGCTGCGAATCGTTTGGAGATGACCGGCGGGGTAGGGGATGCACGTCCATTTCGTTACGATATAGTAATCGACTAAGTCGCCCCTATCCCTCCAGCACAATGAAAAGGTCGGTGTCCGCCGGCCGTACGCCCGCCGCCGTGAGCATCGCGTGCACCTGGCCGCGATGGTGCGTCTGGTGGTTGACCATGTGCGTCACCAGCATCGCCCGCGGTCTTGTCACCTCGCGCTGCACCGCGCCGCTGAACCAGGTCAGCTCGCCCGCCAGCCACTCCGGCTCCAGCGCCTCCGCCCACGCGGTGATTTTGCCATCCGCCTCCACCCGCGCAGCTTCCAGCGCCGGGAACGTCGCATGGGTCGAAATCCCTTCCCTCATGCTCTCCGCCGGTTTCTCCCACCCCGCGAACCGCGACATCCACATCCGGTCGCCCCAGAGCAGATGATTCAGCGTCGCGTGGATCGAGCCCCAGAACGCGCCGCGATCCTGCTTCCGCGCCGCATCGTCGAGCTGCCCCGCCGCGTCGTAGATCCGCCGGTTCATGCCGGCGTTGTAGGCGGCCATCATCCGCACCCAGTCTTGCGTGACCATCGCGTTCACTCCGGCAGCGCCACCAGCACGTCGGCCCCTTCGAGCTTCACCGGGAACGACGCCACGTCCTCGTCCGCCGGCGCCCCCACCGCCTGCCCGGTGCGCACGTCGAACCGCCCGGCATGCAGCGGGCACTCGATGCAGTCGCCGTCCAGCCACCCCTCGGTCAGCAGCGCGTAGGCGTGGGTGCAGACATTCTCGATCGCGTGCCAGGAGCCGTCCTCGAGGTGGCAGATCGCGATCTTCCTGCCGCCGGCCTCGACGCCGAGCATGTCGCCCTGGCCGATCTGCCGCGCCGCCGCGACCCGCACCCAGTTCTCCGAACCTTCCATCGCCCTCACCTTCCGATACACTGCGCCCCGCGCCGCCGGATCATGCCGCAGCCGGCGGCGCCTGTCTGCGGCCGGATCGGGGAATGAAATCCGATGTCGTCCACCACCCACGTCATTCTCGGCGCCGGCCAGGCCGGGGCCCACGCCGCCGTCGCGATGCGCGAGGCCGGGTTCCAGGGCCGCATCCTGCTCGTCGGCACCGAGCCGCATCTGCCCTACGAACGCCCGCCGCTCTCCAAAACGGCACTCACCGAGGACCCGGAGCCGGCGCCCAGCTTCTTCCACACCGCCGAGAAATACGCCGCCCTCGGCATCGAGCTGCGCCTCGGCGTGACGGCGACGGCGCTGGATGCCGGCGCCCATATGCTGACCTTCGCCGACGGCGCGACGCTGGCGTTCGACAAACTGCTGATCGCGACCGGCGGCCGCGCCCGGCCGCTGCCGGTGCCCGGCGCCGAGCACGCGCTGCTGCTGCGCACGCTCGACGAGGCGCGCCATCTGCGCGGCAAGCTGCGCCCGGGCTCGCGCGTGGTGTGCATCGGCGCCGGCGTGATCGGCCTCGAGACCGCCGCCTCGGCCCGCCGGCGCGGCTGCGACGTCACCGTGCTGGAGGCCGCCCCCGGCGCGATGGGCCGCGCGATGACGCGGGAGATGGCGCGCTGGGTCGAGCAGCTGCACCTCGCCCACGGCGTCAAGCTGCACTTCCGCGCCGCCGTCACCGCCATCGAGCCGGACGGCGTCGTTTGCGAGGACGGTGAAAAATACCCGGCCGACCTGATGATCGCGGGCGTCGGCATCATCCGCAACACCGAGCTTGCCCAGGCGGCTGGGCTGGAAGTCGACGGCGGCATCATCGTCGACGAGTTCGGCCGCACTGGCGTGCCCGACATCTTCGCCGCCGGCGACGTTGCCGCGTTCTGGCACCCGGTGTTGCAGCGCCGGCTGCGCCTGGAGTCGTGGAAGCACGCGCAGAACCACGGCATCGCCGTCGGCCGCAGCATGGCGGGCGTGGCGACCCAGTACGACGACGTCCCCTGGTACTGGACCGACCAGTACGGCGTCACCATCCAGGTCGCCGGCCTGCCGCACGAGAGTGCCACGACCGTGCTGCGCGGCGACCCGGTCGGAAAAAGCTTCGCGGCGTTCCACCTCGACCCGAGCGGCAAGCTGGTGGCCGCGACCGGCGTCAACGCGGCCAAGGAGGTGCGCGCCGCGATCACCATGATCCAGAAGGGCATGTCCCCGGATCCGGCGAAACTGGCGGACTCCGGGGTGCGGCTGCAGGAACTGGTGCGGGGGTAGCGCGGCAGCCGGGCTGCACCACCTCAATCGGCGGAGGTCGACCATGCAAGCCTATTTCACCCTCGGCCGCACCGGCCTGCGCGTCAGCCGGTTCGCGCTCGGCACGATGACGTTCGGCACCGACTGGGGCTGGGGCGCCGACCAGGCCGCCGCGCGCGCCATCTTCGACGCCTATGCAGATGCCGGCGGCAACCTGTTCGACACCGCCGATCTCTATGTCGGCGGCACCAGCGAAACCTGGCTCGGCGAGTTCATCGCCGCCCGCAAACTGCGCGATCGTGCCGTGATCGTCACCAAGGCCAGCTTCAACGGCGACCCCGGCAACCCGAACGGCGGCGGCAACGGCCGCAAGCATCTTGCCCGGGCCATCGAGGGTTCGCTGAAGCGCCTCGCCACCGACCACATCGACCTTTTTATCCTGCACGCCTGGGACCGGCTGACGCCGGCCGAGGAAGTCATGCGCACGCTCGACGACCTCGTGCGTGCCGGCAAAATCCTGCATGTCGGGCTCAGCAACGTGCCCGCCTTGTACGCCGCGCGCGCCCAGACCCTGGCGGAGTGGCGCGGCTGGGAGCCGGTCTCGGCGCTGCAACTCGAGTACTCGCTGATCGAGCGCAACATCGAGCACGAATACATCGCGCTCGCGACGCAGCACGGCATGGGCGTGCTGGCCTGGAGTCCGCTCGGCTCAGGCCTGCTCAGCGGCAAATACCGCACGGGCACCGGCGAGGGCCGCCTCAAAGTACTGGCGAACTCCGACAACCCCGGCTTCGCCAAGCTGCGCGACCCGCGCAACGCCGCAATCGTCGAGGAACTGGAAAAGGTCGCCGCCGCCGCAGGCCGTTCGATGGCGCAAGTGGCGCTGAACTGGGTTGCCAACCGCCCCGGCGTCGCCTCGGTGCTGATCGGCGCGACGAAGCTGGAACAGCTCCGCGATAACCTTGCGGCTCTGGACTTCACCCTGCCCCAGGAACTGGCGGCGCGACTGGACGCGGTCAGCGCGCCCGCGCGCCCCTACCCGTACAGTTTCTTCGGCCCGGAAATCCAGGAAATGCTGTCCGGCGGCGCCACGATCGGCAGCAAGCCCGCCGGCTACCGGCCGGAGATTCTCCAAAGGCACCGGGTCAGGGGCGTCGGCGTAACTTGCGGGGAAGCGCGAAAGCTAGCCGTTCGCGAACGCCGCAAACTCGCCGATCAGCCGGGTGACATCGGCCGGCTTCTCGATGTGGACCATGTGGCCGGCGCCGGCCAGCACGTGCCGGCGCGCCTCCGGCACCGCCTGCGCGTGCGCGACCGGGATGATCCGATCGGCCTCGCCCCAGATCGCCTGCACCGGCACATCCAGCCCGGCCAGCCGATCCGCCAGAATCGTCGTCTGTGCGCCATTGGCAAACACCGCGTCGGCGATCGCCCGCAGCGCCGGCAGCACGCCGTCGAGCCGCTTGTATTTCAGCAGGTCGTCGACCATGTCGCGGCTCACGAACGCCGGATCGGCAAACAGCGTCTCCACCGTTGCCTTCATGTCCTTTCGCCGGTCGGATTTGATGAAGCCTTCGATGTAGGCGGAATTGATTTCCGGCCCGAGACCCGCCGAACAGATCAACGTCACGCTCGCCACCCGCTTCGGCTCGTCAAGCGCCAGTTGCAGTCCGATCGCGCCGCCCAGCGAATGCCCGGCGACATGAAATCTTTCCACGCCCAGCGCCGCCAAGGCGCCACGCACGGCGGCGGCCAGCCCCGGCACGTCCTTGCCTGGCAAAACTTTCGACGATCCGCCATGCCCCGGCAGGTCAAGCGCATGCACCACCCGATCGACCGCAAGATCGGGCTGGTTGAACTGCCAGTTCTGCAGGTCGCCGCCGAACCCGTGCAGCAGCACCAGCGGCGCGACGCCCGCATCGGTTTCCGGCGACAGCGTCAGCACGCGCGCGGCCCAGCCCTCGGCCTGCACCATCACCGGCTCCGGCGGCGGCACCGCAGCGGCGGCCGCTTCGGCCTGCGCCGCTTTCGCCTGCTCGACATAGGCGTCGAGTTCCGCCTCGCCCACCGACGGGTCGGCGACGATGCCCAGCAGCGCGCCGACCGGCAGCGTCTCCCCCTCCGCCGCGACCTTGCGGCGCAGCAGGCCGGACACCGGGCTTTCGAACGTGTTGGTGATCTTGGTGGTCTCGATCTCCAGGATTTCCTGGCCCATCTCGATCTCGACGCCCTCTTCGACCATCCAGGCGTTGACCTTGCCCTCGGTCATCGCGAGGCCCCATTTGGGCATGCCGATCGGCTTGATCGCGTCGCTCATGCTGCGTTCCTGCCAACTACTCCCCTCTCCCCCTGCTTCGGGGGGAGAGGGTTGGGTGAGGGGGGAGCCGTGCGGCACGGAGCGGCGGGCGTCGCCCACCTCACCCCGGCCCTCTCCCCCCGCAAGCGCGGGCGGAGAGGGAGAAGCATCACGCCATCGCCAGCTTCGCCGCCGCCAAAATCTGTGCGGTGGTCGGGATATACGCGTCCTCCAGCGCCGGCGAGAACGGCACCGGCACGTGCGGCGGCGTCACCATGCGGATCGCCGATTTCAGCGACTTGAACGCATCCTGCGCAACCCGCGAGGAAATGTCGGAGGCCATCGAGCAACGCGGATGCGCCTCGTCCACCACCACCAGCCGCCCGGTTTCTTCCACCGATTCCAGGATGGTGTCGAAATCCATCGGCGAAGTCGTCCGCGGGTCGATGCACGGTGACGGAGATCTTCTGCTTGGCCAGCGCGTCCGCCGCCTCGTTGGCGAACTTCACCATGCGGCCCATCGCCACGATGGTCAGGTCCTCGCCCTCGCGTGTCAGGTTCGCCTCGCCGAACGGGATCGTGTACGGCTCGTCCGGCACCTCGTCGATGTCGTCGTAGAGCATCTTGTGCTCGAAGAACATCACCGGATCGTCGTCGCGGATCGCCTGGATCAGCAGCCCTTTGGCTTCATAGGCGTTCGACGGGATCACGACCTTCAGCCCGGGGATATGGGTAAAAATCGGATACAGGCACTGGCTGTGCTGCTGACGCCGCGCGGAACCCGGCGCCATACATCGTGCGGATGACAACGGGCGTCACCGCCTTGCCGCCGAACATGTACCGGAACTTTGCCGCCTGGTTGAAGATCTGGTCGAAGCAGACGCCCATGAAATCGACGAACATCAGCTCGGCGACTGGCCGCAAGCCGGTGGCGGCGGCCCCGATCGCGGCGCCAATGAAACCGCTTTCGGTGATCGGCGTGTCCAGCACGCGGTCGCGCCCGAATTCCGGCATCAGCCCCTTGGTCACGCCGAGCGGGCCGCCCCACGCATCGTCCTCGCCGGGCGCGCCCTGGCCGCCGGCGATGTCCTCGCCCATGATCACCACGCGATGGTCGCGGCGCATCTCCTGCGCCAGCGCCTCGTTGATCGCCTGCCGAAAGCTTTTCTTGGACATTTGCCGTTTCCTCCCCGCGATCAGTAGGAGACGTAGACGTCGGTCAGCAGTTGCGACAGCATCGGCATCGCCGCCGATTTTGCCTTTGCACACCGATGCGTCGATTTCGCACCTTCGCCGCGTCGTCGATCTCGTCGAGCTGCTTGGCTCGCGAGCAGCCCGGCCTCGGTGACGCGCGTGCGGAAAAACGTGATCGGGTCGCTGATCGCGCCGCAGCCGCTCCACCTCGCCGGCCCCGCGATAGGTCATCGCGTCGCCCTCGAAATGGCCGTAGTAGCGGTTGAGCTTGGCATGGATCAGCGCTCGGGCCGCCGCCGGCGCGCGCCCGCTCCACCGCCTCGGCGCCGGCATCGTAGCATCGCGAAGAAATCGAGCCCGTCCACCTGCACCGCACGGAATGCCGAACCCGGCCGCCCGGCCAAGCTGACTGCCCGAGACCGACCAGTTCGAGGACGTGCTCTCGGCGTAGCCGTTGTCCTCGACGACGAAGATCGCCGGCAGGTTCCACGCCTTGGCGAGGTTGTACGCCTCCATCGTGGTGCCCTGGTTGGAGCCGCCGTCGCCGACGAACGCCACCGCCACGCCGCCGGTCTTCAGCGTCTTCGCGGTCAGCGCCGCGCCGCAGATCAGCGGCGGCCCGCCGCCGACGATGCCGTTCGCGCCCATCATGCCCTTGTCGAGGTCGGCGATGTGCATCGAGCCGCCCTTGCCGCCGCACAGCCCGGTCGCGCGGCCGAAAATCTCGCCCATCATGCCGTCGACGTCGCAGCCCTTGGCGATGCAGTGGCCGTGGCCGCGATGGGTGCTGGCGATCTTGTCGCGGTTGTCGAGGTTCATGCAGATGCCGACGGCGGACGCTTCCTCGCCGGCATAGAGGTGCACGAAGCCCGGGATGCCGCCGGCCGAGAACTCCACGTGCACGCGGTCCTCGAACTCGCGGATCGTCCGCATCATCTTGTATGCCGCCAGAAGCTGGTCGCGATTGAGCTGCATGGCGCCTGGTTCCCCCCATCGTCGGTTGGTCGTGGTTGCGGCGGAGCCTAGGCCAGCCCGACCCGCAGCGGAAGCCTCGCCGTGGACCGTTTTTCCCGGGTAAGCTCGGCCGGGCGGAGGAAACGGCGCGATGGCGGACCAACAGACCTTCAAAACAGCCGGCGTGATCGGCTGGCCGGTGGCGCATTCGCGTAGCCCGATGATCCACGGCCACTGGCTGGCCCGCCACGGCATTGCCGGCGCCTACGTGCCGTTCCCGGTGCAGCCCGGCCGCCTGCCCGCGGCCCTGCGCGGCCTCGCCGCCCTCGGTTTTGCCGGCTGCAACGTCACCGTCCCGCACAAGGAGGAAACCCTGGCGATTGTCGATGTCGCCGACGAGGTGGCGCGGCGGATCGGTGCGGCGAATCTGGTGGTCGTGCGGCCCGACGGCTCGCTGCACGGCGCCAACACCGACGCCTACGGCTTCCTGGCCAATTTGCGGGACCGCGCGCCTGGCTGGCGCGCCGTCTCCGGCCCGGCCGTGGTGCTCGGCGCCGGCGGCTCGGCGCGTGCCGTCGTGGCCGCGCTGTGCGACGCCGGCGCGCCGGAAGTGCGCCTCGTCAACCGCACCTCCGAGCGCGCCGAAGCGCTCGCCATGGCGCTCGGCGGCCCGGTCCGCGCGCTCGACTGGGAGTTTCGACACAGTGCGCTGGACGGTGCGGCGCTGCTGGTCAACACCACCACGCAGGGCATGCACAATCAGTCCGCGCTCGACCTCAATCTCGCGGCGCTGCCGGCGGAGGCGGTGGTGACCGACCTCGTCTATGTGCCTTTGGAGACGCCGCTGCTCGCCGCCGCCCGGGCGCGCGGCAACGTCGCCGTGGACGGGCTCGGCATGCTGCTGCACCAGGCGGTGCCGAGTTTCGAGGCCTGGTTCGGCGTCCGCCCCGAAGTGACGCCGGCGCTGCGGGCAGAAATCGAGGCGTCGCTGTGAACCCGATGCGTGGAGAAAACAAGTTCAAGCTCGGCGTGTTCGCCGCCAACGCCGACGGCGGCTTGACGCTGACCACCGCCCCGGAACGCTGGCAGGCGCGCTGGCCCGACATCGTCCGCGTCGCCCAGCTTGCCGACCGCGCCGGGCTCGAATTCTTCCTGCCGATCGCCCGCTGGAAAGGCTTTGGCGGCACCACCAACAGCCGCGAATGGAGTTTCGAGACTTTTACCCACGCCGCCGCGCTGGCCGGCGTGACGCAAGCAGATTGCCCTGTTCGCGACCGTCCATGTGCCGATGGTGCATCCGGTCTTCGCCGCCAAGGCGCTCGCCACCGTTGACCACGCCTCCAATGGCCGCGCCGGCCTCAACATCGTCTGCGGCTGGAACCCCGACGAATTTCTGGCGTTCGGCCTCGAACCGGCCGCCGATCGCTATGCGCAGGGCCTCGAATGGTATCGAGATCCTGGCCGGCATCCACGCCGACGCAGGCCCGTTCGACTACGACGGAAAATTCTACCAACTGCGCGGCGTCTCCGGCAAACCCGCGCCAATCCAGCGCCCGCGCCCGGTCACGCTCAACGCCGCGTTCTCCCCGCCCGGCCGCGATTTCGCGGCGCGTGCCGCCGATTTCCTGTTCACGACGTTCCTCGACATCGACGCCGGCCGCGCCCAGATCGCCGACATGCGCGCGCGGGCCGACGCCGCCGGCCGCGAGGTCGGCGTGTTCACCACCTGTCACGTGGTCTGCCGCCCGACCCAATCGGAGGCCGAGGACGCCTACGAGCGCTACGCCGTCACCCTCGCCGACCATGGTGCCGTCGACCGCCACATGGCCGGCAAGGCTGCGCACAGCGGCAGCCACGACCCGGAGACCTACCGGCTGCACCGCAAACGCTTCGCCGGCGGTGCCGGCACGTTTCCGTTGATCGGCACGCCGCAAAATATCGCCGAGCAGATGGTCCGCATGGCCGAGGCCGGCTTTGCCGGCACCACCGTCAGCTTCCTGAATTTCCTCGACGAACTGCCGCCGTTCCTGGCGACCGTCCTGCCGCTGCTGCGCGAGGCCGGGCTGCGCGCCGCCTGATCAGCCGCACCCCGCGTTCAACCCGCGGCACTTCCCCTCGAACGACTCCGAAATGAAGTCCGGCCGCTTGTAGAGCCCCTTGAGCCAGCTCGCGAGCATGCACAGTTCCTCGAGCTTCACCACCTCGTCCAGCGTGCCCGGCGGGAAGCGAATGGTAAAACTGTCCGAAACGGTCGTCAGCACGGCCTCGACATCCTCGATCGCCAGCCCGCAATCGCTCTCCAGCACGGCGGTGCGGTTCAGCTTCTGCTCGTCCACCTCGTATTCGTCGCGGATCAGCTTCACGATCCAGCGAAACATGGCCATCCAGTTCTTCACGTCGTCGGTCGGTGGGGGCATGGCTGCGCTCGCGCCCGGGAAGCGCCGGTCTTTGCAAAAAACCGTGCGCAAAGCCTTAAGCCGCCGCACCCGTTGCCCTCGCCGCCCCGCTCGTGGATGCTAGGACCGCGTTGACAGGCCGATCCTTCAAGGTTCAATTATTTCCCCGCGCTGGAGGTTTGCATGGCTGAACGCTCGTTCGCGCGCGAGGTGCAGGACCTCAAACTGTCCGCCGGCCAGGAGTTCCGCGGCGAGGGCATCCTCGCCGTCACGAAGGCGCTGCTGCAATCGGGCGTCGGCTACGTCGCCGGCTACCAGGGCGCGCCGATCTCGCACCTGATGGACGTGCTCGCCGACGCGCAGGACATCCTGGCCGAGCTCGGCGTGCACTTTGAAACCTCGGCGAGCGAGGCCGCGGCGGCGTCCACGCTCGCGACCTCGATGATCTACCCGATCCGCGGCGCGGTGACCTGGAAATCGACCGCCGGCACCAACGTCGCGTCCGACGCACTGTCCAACCTCGCTTCCAGCGGCGTCACCGGCGGCGCGCTGATCGTGATCGGCGAGGACTACGGCGAGGGTTCGTCGATCATGCAGGAACGGACGCACGCGTTCGCGATGAAGAGCCAGATCTGGCTGCTCGACCCGCGACCCAATCTGCCAAGCATCGTGCGGGCGGTCGAGGATGCGTTCGAGTTGTCCGAAGCGTCGAACACGCCTGTCATGCTGGAGATGCGCATCCGTGCCTGCCACGTGCACGGCAGCTTCATCGCCAAGGACAATCTTTCCCCGGCATTCTCGCTGAAGCAGGCTCTGGAATCCCCCCGCCGCGACACCTCACGCATCGTGCTGCCACCGGCGAGCTTCATGCACGAGCAGGACAAAATCAAGAAACGGCTGCCGGCGGCGCGGGCGTTCATCAAGTCGCGCGGCATGAACGAGACGTTTGCTGGCGACGTCGAAGATCTCGGCATCATCTTGCAAGGCGGGATGTACAACGGCGTGATGCGCGCGCTCGCGCTGTTCGGCCTCGCCGACGTCTGGGGCGGCACCCGCATTCCGCTCCATGTCCTCAACGTCACCTATCCGCTGGTGGACGAAGACCTTGCCGCGTTCTGCCGCGGCAAGCGCGCCGTGCTGATGGTGGAGGAAGGCCAGCCCGACTTTCTGGAGCAGGCGCTGAACGCCATCCTGCGCCGCGCCGGCGTCGACACGGCGATTGCCGGAAAAGACGTGCTGCCGATGGCCGGCGAATATTCTTCCCTTGTGCTCGTCGACGGAATTCGCAAATTCCTGGAAAAATACACGCCTGAGCTATTGCGCACGGCAAGAGCGCCACCCGATCCGGCGCCGGTGCTGGCGAGCGAGGCCGCAAAATCACTCGTAAAAGTGGTGCCGCCGCGGCCGCCAAGCTTCTGCACGGGCTGTCCGGAACGGCCGATCTTTTCCGCGCTCACGCTGGTGCAGAAGGAACTGGGCGAACACCACATCGCCGCCGACATCGGCTGCCACCTGTTCTCGATCAACGCGCCGTTCAACATCGGCGCGACCACGATGGGGTATGGCCTCGGCCCCTCGTCGGCCTCGGCGCTGCAAGTGAAAGCCGACAAAAAACCGATCGCGATCATGGGCGACGGCGGGTTCTGGCACAACGGGCTCTCCACCGGCATCTCCAACGCTGTGTTCAACAAGCACGACGGCGTCATCCTCGTCGTCGACAATTTCTATTCGGCGGCAACCGGTGGGCAGGACATCCCGTCCTCGCGCGCCAACAACAAGTCGCGCGACACCAACCATCCGATCGAGGACGCGGTGCGCGGCGTCGGCGCGAAATGGGTCAGGCGCATCGACCACACATATTCGGTCGGCAAAATGCGCGACACGCTGCGCGAGGCGCTGACCTCGAAGGCGCCAGGCCCGAAGATCGTAATCGCGTCGTCGGAATGCATGCTGAACCGCCAGCGCCGCGAGCGGCCGCAGTTCAACGCAGCCGTGAAGCGCGGTGAACGGCGGATAAAGCCGCGCTTCGGCGTCGATGAAGACGTTTGCACCGGCGATCACGCCTGCATCCGCCTGTCGGGCTGTCCGTCGCTGTCGGTGAAGGATTCCGGCGATCCGCTGAAGCAGGACCCGGTTGCGGCGATCGACAACTCCTGCGTCGGCTGCGGCAACTGCGGCGAAGTCGCCGAAGCCGCCGTGCTCTGCCCGAGTTTCTACCGCGCCGACATCGTGCACAACCCGACGGGCTGGGAACGCTGGATCGACGGCGTGCGCGGCAAAAGTCATCGGCGCGTTGCAACGTCGCCGCGACGCACGGCGGCTGGTGGTGGCGTAGCCCATGACAGGCAAGTCGTAGCCCCGCATGGACGGCTCGCTCACATCCGCCGAAAAACCGATCGGCGTCGCCATCATGGCGATGGGCGGCCAGGGCGGCGGCGTGCTCGCCGACTGGATTGTTGCCCTTGCCGAAGCCCAAGGGTTCCACGCGCAGTCTACATCCGTGCCCGGCGTGGCGCAGCGCACCGGCGCCACGATCTACTACGTCGAGCTGATCCACCCCATCCAGGGCCGCCAGCCCGTGCTGTCGCTGATGCCGGTCCCGGGCGACGTGGACGTGGTGATCGCTGCCGAAATGATGGAAGCGGGCCGCGCAATCCAGCGCGGCCTGGTCACGCCCGACCGCACCACGCTGATCGCCTCCACGCATCGCGCGCTCGCGGTCTTGGAAAAATCCAAACCCGGCGACGGCCGCGCCGATCCGGCGGCGGTGCAGTCGGCCGCGGAAACCCTGTCACGCCGCTTCCTCGCCGCCGACATGCAGGCGCTGGCCGAGACCAACGGCAGCGTGATCTCTGCGTCGTTGTTCGGCGCGCTGGCGGGATCGGGCTCGCTGCCGTTCGCGCGTGCGGCATTCGAGGACACCATCCGCGGCGCCGGCGTCGGCGTGGAGAACAGCCTGCGCGCCTTCGCCGCCGGCTTCGATGCGGTACGAACGCCCAGCAACCGCCCGCCCGCCGACGCCGTGCTGCCCGCCGCCCCTGCGCCCGCCGCGCGCGGCGGCGCCGACCCCGCGCGCGCCGAGCTCGACCGCGCGCTGCGCCGCATCGAGCAGAAATTCCCGTCGCCCACACGCGACATGCTGCGCCACGGGGTCAGGCGCCTGGTCGATTTCCAGGACGTCGCGTACGCCCACGAATACCTCGATCGACTCACCCACATCCTTGTCCTCGATGCTGCCGAGCAGAACTTTGCGCTGACCACCGAAGCGGCGCGGCACGTGGCGGTCGCGATGTCGTACGACGACGTGATCCGCGTCGCCGACCTCAAAACCCGCGCCAGCCGTTTTTCCCGCGTGCGCAGCGAGGTCGGCGCCACGCCGGATCAGCTTGTCGGCATGACCGAGTTTTTTCATCCGCGCGTCGAGGAAGTCTGCGCCACGCTGCCCGCGCGCCTCGGCCTTGCCGTCGAGAATTCACCGCTGCTGAGCAAGGTCGTTCAGAAAATGATCGGGCACGGACGGCGCATCCGCACCGACCGGCTTTCCGGCTTCCTGCCGCTCTACGCCCTCGCCGGCATGCGGCGCTGGCGGCGTTCGCTGCTGCGGCACCGGCGCGAGCAGGCGCATCTCGATGCCTGGATGGCGCTGATCGTCAAGCACGCCGGCACGGACTACCGGCTCGCGCTGGAATTGACAAAATGCCGGCGGCTGATCAAGGGCTACAGCGACACGCACGCGCGCGGCCAGAGCAAGTACGACCGCATCGTCGGCGCGCTGTGGCGGCTCGAAGGCCGCACCGACGCGGCCGACTGGGTGCGCCGCCTGCGCGACGCGGCGCTGGCCGACGAGGACGGAAAGATGCTGGACGGCGCACTGGCGACGGTCGCCACGCTGTAGCCGATTTTTTGGGGGGACACCGGTCATATGAGCAGCTTGGAGAAATTCGCCGCCGATCTGATGGCGGGACGAGTGAAAATCATTGATCTGACGCAGACGCTGTCGTCGGATTTCCCGACCATCCAGTTGCCGCCGCACTGGGGCCAGTGCGCGCCGTTCCGCTCCGAGGAAGTTTCTCGATATGACGAGCGCGGGCCTGCCTGGTACTGGAACAACATCTCGATGAACGAGCACACCGGCACGCATTTCGACGCGCCGGTGCACTGGGTCAGCGGCAAGGATTTTCCGAACAACACGACGGATACGATCCCGGCGGAGAAGCTCATCGCGCCGGCCGTGGTGATCGACATCTCCAAGGAGGTCGCCAAGAACCCCGACTATCTGCTGACCGTGCCGGCGTTGCAGGCCTGGGAAGCGGCGCACGGAAAGATCCCCGACGGCGCCTGGGTGCTGCTGCGCACCGACTGGTCAAAGAAATCCGGCGACGCCTACGCCAACGTCCGCGAAGACGGCGCGCACACGCCCGGCCCTGACGTCGACAGCATCAAGTGGCTGGTCGAGCAGCGCGACGTCATCGGCTTCGGCACCGAGACGATCGGCACCGATGCCGGCCAGGCGCACGCGTTCCAACCCCCCTTCCCCGCGCATTTCTTCATGCACGGCAAAGGCCGCTACGGCCTGCAATGCCTCTGCAACCTCGACCAGCTTCCGCCCACCGGCGCGCTGGTGATCGCGCCGCCGCTGAAGATCAAGGGCGGCTCGGGCAGCCCGCTGCGCGTGCTGGCACTGGTGGGCGCGTAGCCGCGACGCATCACGTTTTCCCGCGCGTGCCGCGGCGGGTCGTGGAATACGCTATGCTCGCCCGACGTCAGGGTACACCGCAGCACAATCGGAGAGGAAAACACGCCATGCCGATGTCCCGCTACGCTCTTGCCGCCGGGCTGCTGTCGGCTGCGCTGCTGCCGATCGCCGCCCGTGCGGACATGGTCAAGTTCCACGCGACCCTCGACGCCGCCACCGAAGTGCCGCCGAAGAACAGCGCCGGCACCGGCGAGACCGTCGCCACGCTCGACACCGCCACGAAAATGCTGACCTACACGACCACCTATTCCGGTCTGACCGGCCCGGCGACGATGGAGCATTTCCACGGCCCCGCCGCGCCCGGGACGAACGCCGGCGTCGTGGTGCCGTTCAAGGACCCCGCCAGCGGCGTGCAGCAGATGAGCACGCTCACCGACGCGCAGATCGCCGATCTCGAAGCCGGCAAGTGGTACGTGAACGTCCACACCGCGGCCAACCCCGGCGGCGAAATCCGCGGCCAGGTGATGCCGATCAAGTAGCCGGTCTGGCGCACCTCCGTTCGGCCGGGCAGAATGGCCCCGCCGAACGGAGAGCCTGATGCGCATCGAACCCACCCCGTCCCGTGCCGGCCTGCAACTGCGCCGCGACGACGGCAGCGTCGTGCCGATCCACCCGCGCTGGCTGCGCGAACGGCTCGATGGCCCGGACCAGATGGAACCGGCCAACGGCCAGCGCCTCTACAACCCCTCCGACCTGCCGGACGGCCTGTCCGTCGTCGAGGTGACGGAGCGGGCGCCCGCGGTCTGGACCGTGCGCTTCAGCGACGGCGCCGCCGGCCCGCTCGACGCCGGGCGGCTGCTGGCGGAAGCCGGGCAGAGCGCGGCCAATCCCGGCCTCCCCGCACGCGTCGCCTGGACCGGCGCGCTGTCGCCGCTGCCGATCGTCGCGTGGCACGCGAACCCGTCCGACGCACTGCTGCTGCGCGCCACGGATGCGTTCCTGCGCTACGGCTTCGTCATCCTGTGCGACGTGCCGAGCACCGACGGCACCGTGCTCGACGTGGCGGGCGCGTTCGGCTGGGTCCGCGACACGAATTTCGGCAAAATGTTCAACGTCCGCTCCGAACCGAACCCCGAGGACCTTGCCTACACCGGCCTCGCGCTCGACCCGCACACCGACAACCCGTACCGCGAGCCGGTGCCTGGCGTGCAGTTGCTGCACTGCCTCACCAACCGGACGCGCGGCGGTTTTTCTACGCTCGTCGATGGATTGACGGTTGCGGAAACGTTGCGCGCGCGCGATCCGAAAGCCTTCCGCATTCTCGCGGCGACACCGGTCCGATATATCTACACGCATCAGCGGACCGAACTGATCGACTACGCGCCCTTGATCGAACACGATGCCGGCGGATCGATTTGCGGGCTCCGGGTGTCGCCGAAGCTGGAGTTCGTGCCACTCATGGACGATTCCGAGCTGGCGCTGTTCTACCGCGCCCGGCGGCTGCTCGACCGGATGCTGTGCGACCCGGAATTCGCCATCCGCTTCCTGCTCGCCGACGGCGACCTGATGATGTTCGACAACCGCCGCGTGCTGCACGGCCGCACGAGCTTCGACCCGCAGGAGGGGCTGCGCCACCTGCAGGGATGCTATATCGACATCGACGGGCCGCGCAGTCTGTTCCGGGTGCTGTCGCGCGGAGCGGCCCAGCGGGAAGCGGCGGAATAGGGGTGCTTTCGATGGACGAAGTCAGCTTCCGGCGAATGGACGAGGGCACGCGGGAGGACTATCTGCTCCTGCAACGCCTCGAAAAGCCGCACCATGCGGCGGTCGGGCAACGGGTGCTGCGGGAACTCGCGCGGCAGGGCGAAGAGTTGCTCGACGGCTACAAGATTTCCCGCCTCGAGCACGCGCTGCAGACCGCGACCCGCGCGCTGCGCGACGGCGCCGACGACGATTGGGTCGTGGCCGCGCTCACGCACGACATCGGCGACGGTCTGGCGCCGCAGAACCACGACCGCTTTGCCGCGGAAATGCTGCGCCCGTTCGTGCGCGAGGAATGCACCTGGGTGGTCGAGCATCACGGCACGTTCCAGCTGGTGTATTACGGCCAGCATTACGGCTGGGACCAGTTCGAGCGCGAGAAATACCGCGACAGCCGGTTCTACCAGAGCTGCGTCGATTTCTGCGCCCGCTGGGACCAGGCGTCGTTCGACCCGGACTATGTTTCCGAGCCGCTGGAATTCTTCGCGCCAATTGTGGAACGCGTGTTCGCGCGCAAGGCGTACGATCCGGCCGTGCTGCGCGCTGGCGTGGTGCTGGGGCTGCCGAAAATTCCGCAGGCGGCGTGACGGATTAGCGGGCGCCTTTGCGTTCAGAGAGGCACGATCGCGGTGGCCTCGATCTCCACCAGCGCCGCCGGTTCGACGAGGGATGACACGCCGACGACCGACATCGTGGGAAAATGCTTGCCCATCACCTCGCGCCACACCGGGCCGAGTGCTCCGGCGTTGGCACGATAGGCCGGCATGTCGGCGACGAACCAGGTGAGGCGGGCAATGTGCTCCGCGCCGCCGCCGGCCTCGGCGAGAACCGCAAGGACGTTGCGCAGCGCCTGCGCCACCTGCGCAGCGAAACCTTCGGCGAAGCGCCCGTCGGCGTCCCAGCCGATCTGGCCGGCGACCAGCACGGTTCGGCCGGCGCCCGCCATGCCGTTGGCGTAGCCCTTCGGCCGCGGCCAGCCCGGCGGTTGCAGCACGGTCAGTCCGGTCATGCCTTGCCCTCCCGCGCGGCTGCCGCGCGCACCGATTGCTTCAATTCGCCGAGCAACCGCAGCAGCGTGCGCTGCTCCGCCGCCGGCACGCCCGCGAACAGCGCAGAAATCCATTCGGCGTGCTCGCGCGCCATCTCGGCGAACGCCGAGTGCCCCGCTTCGGTCAGTCGGACGAACGCGATGCGCCGGTCGGTCGAATGCGGCACGCGGACGATGTGGCCGCTGTCGACCAGCCGCTCGACCAGGCCGGTGATGTTGCCGTTGGAGACCATCATCCGGCGCGACAGATCACCGAGCGTGAGCCCCTCCGGCGATTTTTCCAGCTGCGCCATCAAGTCGAAGCGCGGCAGCGTGACGTCGAACCGGGCGCGCAGGCGCGAGCGCACTTCGCCCTCGACCAGCGTCGTGCAGGTGAGCAGCCGCAGCCACAGGCGCAACTCGTCCCGATGGTCGGGGATGGTCGCCTCGGTCGGCGCGGCGAGCCGGGTTTCGGCATCCATGTCGGCTGGTGTCGTCACATGACCTCTCCGCCGGCGACCGCGATCGCCTGGCCGTTCATCGCGTCCGAGCCCGGACCGCACAGGAACAACACGGCGGCGGCCACTTCCTCGGGCCGCACCAACCGTCCCTGCGGGTTGCTGCGGACGAAAGTTCTTCGCAAGTCTTCGGCCGAGCGCCCGGATTTTTCCGCGGCCTTGGCGATGCTGTCGGAAAGCATTTCGGTATCGGTAAAGCCGGGACAGATCGCGTTGACGGTCACGCCGGTCGTTGCCACCTCCAGCGCCAGCGCCCGGGTGAGGCCGACGACGCCGTGCTTCGCCGCGACGTAGGCGGCAACGTAGGGATAGCCGGTCAGTCCTGCCGTCGAGGCCACATTGACCACCCGGCCGAATTTCCTCGAAGTCATCCCCGGCAGCACCAGCCTCGTCGCCTCGAACACGGATGAAAGGTTCAGCGCCAGCATGCGGTCCCACAACGCGCGGTCGGTACGGGAAAACGGCGCGCTCTCGGCCGCGCCGGCGTTGTTGACGAGGATGTCTACAGGCCCGCGCGCCGAATTCGGCCCGCGCGATCGCCCCCGACACCGCGGCGCCGTCGGTCACGTCCGCCTGCTCCCAGCCGGCGGCCGCGGACTGTTCGACCATCGCCTGCAACGGCGCCGCCGAGCGGCCCAGCACGGTCACGGTCGCGCCCGCGCCGGTCAGTGCGCGCGCAATCGCGGCCCCGATGCCGCGGCTGCCGCCGGTCACCAGCGCGTGCCGTCCCGCCGGCTCCATGCCGTGCTCCCATCCAGCCGCCCCATCTCACCATTGCGGGGCAGATGCTTCAAGCCTAAAATACCTCACAGCAGGCACGGAGAGCGTCGATGCGGATCTCCATTCTTGGCGGCGGCCCGGCGGGGCTCTACTTCGCCATCCTGATGCAACAGACGTGGCCGCGCCTGGAGATCGAGGTGCACGAGCGCAACCGGCCGGACGACACGTTCGGCTTCGGCGTGGTGTTCTCCGACCAGACGCTGGAAACGTTCGAGCGCTACGACGCCGAGAGCTATCGGGCGATCACGCAGAAATTCGCCTACTGGGACGACATCGAAATCCGCTTCAAGGGCACGGTGCACCGGATCGGCGGCAACGGGTTCTGCGGCTGCGCGCGCCGGACGCTGCTGATGCTGCTGCACGAACGCTGCCGCGCGCTCGGCGTCAAACTGCACTTCTCCGATGACGTGAAAAGCCTCGACGCGTTCGCGGACGCCGACCTGATCGTCGCCGCCGACGGCATCAACTCCTTCGTGCGCGAGCAGAACCGCGCGCATTTTGGCACCAGCGTCGACCTGCGGCCGAACCGCTTCGCCTGGATGGGTTCGACCAAGCCGCTCGACGCTTTTACCTTCTGCTTTCGCGAGACCGAGCACGGCATCTTCATCGGCCACGCCTACCAGTACGAGCCGGGGCACTCGACATGGGTGATGGAAACCGATGTTTCTACCTATGCGCGCGCCGGCCTGGCGGCGATGGACGAAGCGCAGAGCGCGCGGTTCCTGGAGAGCGTGTTCGCGGAGGATCTCGACGGGCACAGGCTGGTCGCGAACCGCTCGACGTGGCGGCAATTCCCGATGATCCGCAATGCACGGTCGGTGATGGGCAACGTCCTGCTGCTGGGCGACGCGAAGTCGACCGCGCATTTCTCCATCGGCTCCGGCACCAAGCTCGCGATGGAGGATGCGATCGCGCTGTTCGAGAGTTTCCGCAGCCATTCGAATGTCGCCGATGCGCTGGAGAACTTTGAAACCGCGCGGCGCGAGGAGGTGGAGCGCACGCAGCACGCGGCGGACGTGTCGCTGGTGTGGTTCGAGCACGTGCAGCGCTTCTGGAACATGAACCCGCGGCAGTTCGCGTTCGGGCTGATGACGCGGTCGAAGTCGATCACCTACGACAATCTGCGCCTGCGCGCGCCGGAGTTCGTCGATGAGGTGGACCGGATGTTTGCCCGGCGGGTGATGGCGTCCGGGCTCGACGTCAATGTCGAAAAACCGCTGCCGCCGATGTTCCAGCCGTTCGCGCTGCGCGGCATGACCGTGCCGAATCGCGTCGTGGTCAGCCCGATGTGCATGTACTCGGCGACCGACGGGATGCCCGGCGATTTTCACCTGGTTCACTACGGCAGCCGCGCGATGGGCGGTGCCGGGCTGCTGTTCACCGAAATGGTCTGCGTCTCACCCGATGGCCGCATCACGCCGGGCTGCGCGGGCTTGTGGAATGACGCGCAGGAAGCGGCGTGGGCGCGCATCGTCGGCTTCGCGCGGGCGCACAGCGGCATAAAGCTGTGCCTGCAACTCGGACATTCCGGGCGCAAGGGTGCGACGAAGCTGATGTGGGACGGCATGGACCAGCCGCTGCCGGACGGCGCATGGCCGATCATGGCGGCCTCGCCAATCCCCTATTATCAGGACAGTCAGACGCCACACGAGATGACGCGGACCGACATGGACGATGTGCGCGAAAAATTCGTCGCGGCGGCGCAGCGCGGGCTGCGCGCCGGCTTCGACATGCTGGAACTGCATTGCGCCCACGGCTATCTGCTCGGCGGTTTCGTGTCCCCGCTCACCAATCAACGCCGCGACGAATACGGCGGCAGCCTCGAGAACCGGCTGCGCTTCCCCCTGGAAGTATTCGAAGCGATGCGTGCCGTGTGGCCGGCGCAGCAACCGATGTCGGTGCGGCTGTCCGCGACCGACTGGCAGGACGGCGGCATCGGCGGCGCCGATTCGGTCGAGGTTGCGCGCGCCTTCGTCCGCGCCGGCGTCGACCTGATCGACGTCTCCAGCGGCCAGACCACGCCCGACGCCGCGCCGATGTACGGCCGGATGTTCCAGACGCCGTTCTCCGACCAGATCCGCAACGACGCCCAGGTCGCGACGATGTGCGTCGGCAGCATCACCACTGCCGATCAGGTCAACACCATTCTCGCAGCCGGTCGCGCCGATCTGGTGGCGCTCGGCCGGCCACATCTGGTCGATCCCGCATTCACCGTTCGCGCCGCCGCGCATTACGGCATCGCGCTGCCGGGGCCGGTACAATACCAGCCCGGCCGCGACCAGATCGTGCGCACCGCGGCGGCGGCGGCGGCTGAAATTGTCGAGTTGCGCCGCAAGGCAAAGCCCAAGCAGCACGCGCCGACGCTGCGGGCGGCCGAATAGCCGCCCGCGATCGGATAATCAGGCGCGATCGACGCGCGCCGCATAGCAGCCCTGGCGTGCGTAATGGGCGTGCAGATAGGCCACGTCACGATTGCCGAAGAAGCGCTCGATCGCGCCGTCCAAAACAAAGCCGTCCACCACGTCGGCATCGATCATGTAATGGTCGGCACTGAAGGCGCGCAGCGAAATCGGCCGGATGCGCAGCGAGTCCGGAATTTCGTCCACGGCATCGTAGGGCCGCTCCGCACCTTCGCACACGAAAATGGCGTGGCTTGCGCGGAACGGCGTGTCGGCAGGCTGATGCACGTAGTTCACCAGCAGCACCGATTCGCCGGGAAGCGTGTCGCGCACTTCGATCCGGTCCGGGTAGCCGGGCGTGCGCGGCACCGTGATGCGCTTGGCGTGATGCCGAGCCAGTTCCTCGTCGGGCAGGCCGAACAGCGGCCGGAATGGCTCCGGCGAAAGGCCTGTGATGCGGAAGCTCATGGCAGGATCTCCGTGATTGCCTCGACGCGAAGATGGCGTGCCTGCGTGCCCGCCGCCCTCCGCTTCGTGCTCCGGGACCTTTCACGGCATCAACTGGCCGCCGTTCACCTCGATGATCTGCCCCGTGATGTAGCTGCTGAGCGCATCGCTCGCGAGGAACAGGTAGGCGCCCGCGCATTCCTCGGGCGAACCGGCACGGCCCATCGGGATCCCGGCGACCAGCGCCGCCATCGTCGCGGCCGGCGTGAATCGCTGGTGCAGTGGCGTGTCGATGATGCCGGGCGCGACGCCGTTCACGCGGATGCCCTCGCGCGCCACTTCCTTGGCAAGCCCGCGGGTGAAGGTGGAGACGGCGCCTTTCGCCGCCGCATACAGCATCGTGCCCGGCCCGCCGCCATTGCGCGCGGCGACCGAAGTGGTGTTGACGATCGCCCCGCGTCCCTGTGCGCGCATGTGCGGCAGCGCCGCGCGGCACGCCTCCACGACCGACGTCAGGTTGAGGTCGAGCACCCGCCGGTACGTCGCATCGTCGGTGTCCGCGAGCGGCGCGCGGCCCAGGATGTGGCCGGCGTTGTTGACCAGCACATCGAATGTGCCCGCTTGGGCCGCAACGCGCTGCACCAGCGTCGCCGCATTGCCGGGGATGCCGAGATCGGCGTGCTCGGTCCAGGCCTCGGCGCCGCCCGCCCGGATTGCCGCGACGACCTGCTCCGCCTCGTCGCGACTCGCATTGTAGTGAACAGCGACGCGCGCGCCCACGCGGCCGAACGCCCGGGCGACAGCGGCACCGATGCCGGTGCTGGCGCCGGTGACAAGCACGACCCGTCCGGCGAGGTCGGCGAACGTCGTCATGGCACGCCGCCCGGAACCGTCGCGCAGAACACGCGGAACGCCGCCATGTCGCCGTATGACCGCTGCGCACCGCGGCCGGTGACTGAGTGCGCGGCGTAGCGCACCGCCCAGTGCAACGCCCGCTTCACTTCGGCGCCGCTGGCGAGGAAATGCGCGAAACTGCCGATGAACGCGTCACCCGCGCCGGTGGTGTCGACCGGCGTCACCTGCACGCTCGGCACGTGCGTGACGCCTTCCGGCGCGACCAGCAGCACGCCGTCCTGCCCCAGCGTCGCAATCACGGTACGAATCCCGCCCTCCAGAAGTTTCCGCGATGCCGCTTCGATTTCCACAAGGCTCTGAGTCGGCATCCCGGTCAACAGCGAGAGCTCGCCGCGGTTCGGCGTGAAGTATGCAACATCGCTCAGCCGCGACAGATCAAGCTCGCGCGTCGCCGGCGCCGGGTTAAGCACCACCCGCCTGCCGTGCCGCTTGGCGAGTGCGACGGTGTGGTAGATCGTCTCCAGCGGCACTTCGAGCTGCAGCAGAATGAGCTCGCAGGCCAGCAGGTCCGCCTCCGCCGCATCGACGTCCGGCGGCAGCAGATGACCGTTGGCACCCTTGACGATCAGGATCGAATTTTCGCCGGCGGGATCGACGAAGATCGGCGCGACGCCGCTGGAGACGCTCTCGACGACGCCGATGTGGCGCACGTCGATCCCCTGCTCTTCCAGCCCCGCCAGCATGTTGCGGCCGAACACGTCGTCGCCGACCTTGCTAACCATCAGCACGTCGCTGCCGAGCCGCGCCGCCGCGACCGCCTGGTTGGCGCCCTTGCCGCCCGGACCCATCTCGAACCGCGGCGCCTCCAACGTCTCGCCGGGCGCCGGCATCCGCGTGATGTAGGTGACGAGATCGGTGTTGTTGCTGCCGACGACGGCGATGCGGGCCATGCTTCAAGAACTCCGGATCTTCGCTTCCATTGCAGCGGCGGCCTTGGTGTCGAGGTAACCGGTCAGCACGTTGAAGTCGGCCGACGCGCCGGGCGCGAGGCTCTGCACGCGGCCGGCGCGCTTCTCCGCCGTGTAGCCTTCGGGCAGGCAGGTCGATGGCAGCGCGAACGCGGCAACCTGCTGGTCGGCGTTGCGCATCAGCCAGCGCACCGTGCATGGAAATTCTTTTGCGCTATACGCAATCAGAAATCCATCGCCCTCGGGCCGGCGGAGAAGAAAGTGGGCCAGCCCGGCGGGATCGGTGCGCAGGTTGTGCAGGTAGAAAACCTGCTCGGGATCGAGCGGCAGCGACGTGCGCAGCACTTCGGTCTGCCGCGGGTCGGCGGCAAACTGGCTGAGAGTGGCAGGTACTCCGGCGTCGCCACCACGTGCCCGGGGACGGCAGTGCGTGCGACCACCGACTCAGGCGTCCACGGCGCCGGCTGCACGATGCGCGCATCGGCCACGAACACCGGGTTGACATGGCACATGTACATCAGGTCCATCGCCGCCCCGCCGACATTTTTTACATGCATGGCAATGTCGAACAGCGACGATGCGGGCCGCATCGTCACCGACGGACGCGCGATGTAGTGCGAGCCGAAGCCGCGGATGTACTCGCGCTCGCCGGTCAGGCGCACGAACGCGCCCTCGCTGTCGGCGCCGAGTTCGAGCAGGGAGATCCATCGGCGCGCACGGCATCTCGCCATGCGCCTGGTGGGATCCTGGGCCCCGGCACGCCGTTGCGCAGCAGGCCGCTGTGGTAGGCGTAGGCAGCCGTACGTGTCGGCGATCTGCGTCGCCGGGCGCGGGGCCGCGAACATGCTGCCCATCGTCATGCCGACGCCGGCGAAGCGCACGTCCCAGACCATCTGGCCGAGATAGGGCAACACCACGACATGGCCGAGCGCGTTGGCGAGCCGCACCGCCTCGACGCCGGTGTCGTAGCGGAACAGCGAGACTGTCGCTCCATCGGTTTCAAGGAACGTGCGCTCGCGCTCGCCGAACAGCGCGCGGGAGAGGTGGACGCGGGTCATGCGGCCTCCGCCGTGACGATGGCGACGCTGGCGCTGGCCCCGATCCGCGTGGCGCCCGCCTGCACCATCGCCAGAGCCGTCGCGAAATCGCGGATCCCGCCCGAAGCCTTGACGCCCATCCGCCTCCCCACCTCCGCCCGCATCAGCGCGACATCGGCCACCGTGGCGCCGCCGCCGCCGAAGCCCGTCGACGTCTTCACGAAGTCCGCACCAGCCTGCTCAGCGAGCCGGCAGGCGATCCGTTTCTCGTCGTCGCTCAGCAAACAAGTCTCGACGATCACTTTCAGCAATGCCGCCCGGCATGCCTGCTTCACTGCGGCAATATCGGCGCGCACCGCATCGTGTGCGCCCGCCTTCAGCGCGCCGACATGGATCACCATGTCGATTTCCGCCGCGCCCTCGCCGACCGCCCACGCCGCTTCGGCCACCTTGATCCCCGTGGACGTGGCGCCGAACGGAAAGCAGATCACCGAGCAGGTCGCAACACCGCTGCCCGCGAGCACCTTCGCCACCAGCGGCACGAACACCGGATTCACGCAGACCGAGAAGAACCGGTGCGCGATCGCCTCGTCGCAGACGCGGCGTACCTGCTCCGGCATCGCGTCCGGCTTGAGGATCGTGTGGTCGATCAGCCGCGCAAGGTCGGCGGGGCGCAGCTTTGCGGCAGGTTTCGGCGCGGCTGGCATGGCGGTGCCTGGACCCTCGGATCGCCCATTCGTCCCACCGCGGCCGGCGCGGCGTCAAGCTATGCGCGTGGCGCGACCATCCGCAGCGGCGGCGGCGCGGCAGCCGCTGGCTCGGTGCCGAACCGTTCCACCATCCAGCTGCGGAACTGCGCGATTGCGGGGTCGGACAGGTCCTCGGCATGGATCGTCAGGAAATAGCCGTAGCCGGTTTCCAGCGTGATGTCGGATGGCGCAGCCAGCCGCCCGGCCACGACGTCGGCGGCGAACAGCCGCGTGTCGAGCAGCGCCACCCCCTCGCCGGAGAGTGCGTATTGCGCGGCGAGCGCCGTCGTGTCGAACACCAGGCCGCGCTCTGTGTCCATCGCCAGCCCGGCCTGACGCACCAGCATATGCCACATGCGGTTGCGCGGCTCGTGCTCCAGCTTGCCGTGCAGCAATTCGGTCTCGGCCAGGAACCCTGCCAGGTCGCGGCCGCGGGCGCGCGCGGCGACGTCCGGGTGGCACAGCGGCGTCAACCGCTCCATCCACAGCAGGTTGGACACACGGTCGCTGACCTGCGGCTTGGCGTAGATCACCGCGGCATCGGTGTCGCGCGCCGGCAGGCCGATCGTGTGCGCGCTCTCGATGTCGAGGATCACGTCCGGGCAGATTCTTGCGGAACTCGCGCAGCATCGGCACGGCGAGCAGATGCGCGAATGTCGGCGGCAGCTGCACGCGCAGCGTGCGGGTTTTCGCGCCGCCCTCGTTGACGATGTCGTTGAGCGACTGCTCGATCCGGTCGAAGGATTTGCGCACCACGGGCAGCAGCGCGGCGCCGGCCTCGGTGAGCGCGAACGCGCCCGGCTTGCGCTCGAACAGTTGCGTCCCGAGCAGTCCTTCGAGCGCGATCACGTGCCGGCTGACCGCGCTTTGCGAAACGCTGAGCGCGGAGGCGGCGGCGGTAAAGCTGAGGTGGCGCCCGACCTGTTCGAAGGCACGCAGCGCGTTCAGCGGCAGCCAGCGACGGTCGATCATTGTTTTGCGGCGACCCGGGCGCGACGCTTGCGCGACGGCGCAGATGGATCGGGGGGAACGAAGGCCAACGCCGCGTCCATCGTCCAGGGCGATTCCTCGGGAAAATCGCGCGCCGGAATCCGCGTCTCGGCCGCGGCAAGGCGAACGGCGTCGCCGTATGCCTCCTCAAACAGGTGTTCGGCATGTGCCGCGAGGCTGGGGATGCCGTTCAAAATCCGACGAATTTCCTGCTGCTGATTGATGATGGTGACAACCCAGCTGCGTGACACCCGGCTCGGCTGCATATGCAGCTTGAGAAGATGCTGCAGCAGCACCTTCATGCGGCTCCCAAGTTCACGGCGATCGCGGATCGTCATCTCAGTCAGGTACTCTTACCAGACTGTTGCGATCGAGCTCCTGCAGCCTGCCGCTGCGGAGCGCCTCGATCTGCCGCGCGATCCAGGCGTGTTCGTCGGCTTCATACAGCGCCCGATCGGCCGGAATAACCGCCGTGTCCATGGTCTCGCTCCTGACCGCAGCATGAGCTTGGAGGGAATACGGATATACTAGAGTCGTCATTGTCGGAAACGGGCAGTTTCACGGCAGGCTCCCTCACACGATCCGCGTCGCCGCCAACCGCTCCTCATCAACGAAGAAACCCATGCCCGGCGCATCCGACAATACGACAAAACCCTCCGCATCGGCGCGGCATGGCTCGGCCAGCATGTAGTCGCGGCGGTCGAAATCCCATTCCGGCGGGTCGTAGGGAAACTCCAGGTACGGCGCATCGCACAGCCCGGCCGTTAGGTGCGCGTTGGCGATCAGGCCGATGCCGTTGCCCCAGGTGTGCGGCGTGAACACCAGGTTGTGCTCCTGCGCCATCAGCGCGACCCGCCGCAGGCCGGTGATGCCGCCCACCAGCGCCGCATCCGGCTGCAGCACGTCGAGGCAGCCCTCCGTGATCAGGTCGCGGAACTCGTAGAGCTCGCGCGTCATCTCGCCGCCCGCGACCCGCACGTCGACCATATCACGCAGTCGGCGCATCCCCTCCCGATCGCCACGGTGCAGCGGCTCCTCCATCCAGTACACGCCCAACCGTTCCAGGTGGCGCGCCACCGTCACCGCATCCTTCAAGCTCCACGGAGAAAACGTGTCTTGAGGCAGTCGCCAGCCCTGGTTGCAGTCGACCATCAATTCAAGTTTGTCGCCGACGCGCGCCCGCACCGCTTCGAGCGCGGAGATGTCGTCGCGCCAGTCGCCGCGCTGAAACCGGATTTTGAGAGCGCGGAAACCCTCGGCCAGATAGCGTTCGGCCGCCTCCGCCATCGCGCCCGGGTCGCGCAGCGTGCCGGACGACGCATAGGCGCGCACCCGGTCCGACAGCCCGCCGAGCAACTTCCAGCACGGCATCCCCGCCGCCTTGCCCGCGAGGTCCCACAGCGCCAGGTCAAGCGGCCAGCAGCGCCCGTAATGGAAATTCAGGTGGTTGAGCGTGCGATAATGCCGCTCGATCGCCAGCGGGTCGCGGCCGACGAACAGGTGTTCGTGCCCGGCAAACCCCAGCATCAGGTCGCCCGAGCCGATGCCGGTGATGCCGGCATCCGTGTGCACCCGCACGATGGTCGCGTCCCAATGGTGCCGCGGCTTGGAGTCCCAGCTTGCGCGGAACGGCGGCGTGAAGCTGAGCCGATGATGGGTGATCTCGATCGACGTGATCAGCATGGCGGTGCCCGGATGAAACGGACCGGCAGCATCGCCCGGAACGCCCGCCCGAAAAAGGCCCGCGGCGGCCCCGACGAGGATCGCAAATCCGCATCCAAGCATGCGAAAAACGGATGCTGGCAGCCGAGCGGCGCCGCGGCATGATGCGCCATGCCGTTCCGTCTTGGGCCCGATCGCGCCGGTGCTGCTCGGCCTCGTCTGCGCGCAGGGGGCGCTCGGGATCATGACGCCGCTGATCCCGATCCTGCTGCTGCGGGGCGGCGCCTCGTCGCCGGCGATCGGGCTGGTCGCTTCGGCCTACTACATCGGCTTCCTCGCCGGCGCGCTCACCTGCGACCGCATCGTGACGCGGGTCGGGCACATCCGCGGCTTCGCGGTGTTCGCCGCCGTCGCCGCCGATGCCGCATTGCTGCTGGTGTTTTCCACCGTCACCTGGCAGGTCGCGGCGCTGCGGATGCTGATCGGCTTCGCCAGCTCCGGCATGTTCCTGGTGGTGGAAAGCTGGCTCAACGACCGCTCCGACGCCTCCACCCGCGGCCGGGCGTTCGGCGCCTATCTGGTCGCCTCGTGGGGCGCCAGCGCGCTCGGCCCGCTGGCGCTGAACGTCGTCGCGGCGGCGCCGATCCTGTTCGTGCTGGTCGGCCTGGCGTTCGCGACCGCGGTGCTGCCGATGGCGCTGACCCGGCAAGCCAACCCGATCGTGCGGCCGCAGGCGCATTTCGCGCTCGGCAACCTTTTTCGCATCTCCCCGGTCGGCATGGCCTGCTGCCTCGGCGCCGGGCTGATCAACGGCGCCTACTACTCGCTGGTGCCGGTGTATCTGGAACGGCAGGACTACGGCAGCGGCTCGGTCGCCGCCTTCATCTCGGCCGCGATGATTGCCGGGCTTTCGGTACAATATCCGGTCGGCGTGCTGTCCGACCGGTTCGGCCGGCGGCCGGTGATGCTGGTCTCTTTCGGCGCCGGCCTGCTGTTGTCGGTCGCGCTGGCGCTGTTCGGCGGCGCCTCGCTCGCCATTGCCAACGTGCTCGGCTTCTGCTTCGCGTTCGTGACGGCGCCGCTGTACGGCCTCGGCGCAGGGCAGACCAACGACCGGATGGAGCGCGGCGACTACGTGGCGGCGAGCGGCGGCCTGCTGTTCACCTGGTCGCTCGGCTCCGCCGTCGGGCCGAGCCTCGCCGGCGTGTTGATGGGCCGCGCCGGGCCGGCCGGGCTGTTCCTGTACCTCGCGACGGTGCTGGGCAGCTTGGGGGTCTTTACCGTCGCGCGAATGCTGCTACGCAGCGAGGTGCCGGCGGAGCAGCGCGGTGGCTACGTGCCGGCAACCGCGTCGCCGCCGCGGCACTCCGAACTGGTCTCCCGCGTCGCCGCCGCGCTGCGCCAGACCGGCCTGCGCCAGCCGGCGCTCGACGAACTGCCGACCGCCAGGGACTGAGATGCGCTATTCCGCCTTCTCGCTGCTGCGCCAGGGATTGTCCGGCCACGAGGGCTGGCCGCAGGCATGGCGCTCGCCGGCGCTGAAGCCGAGCTACGACGCCGTGGTGATCGGCGGCGGCGGCCACGGGCTCGCGGCCGCGTATTATCTCGCGAAGATCCACGGCATCCGCCGCGTCGCCGTGCTGGAGCGCGGCTGGCTCGGCGGCGGCAACACCGGGCGCAACACCACGATCGTCCGCTCCAACTACTTCTTCCCCGAAAGCGTGGCGCTGTTCGATTTCGCGCTGCGCCAGTACGAGCAGTTGTCCGAAGAGCTGAACTACAACATCATGCTGTCGCAGCGCGGCATGCTGAACATGGCGCACAGCGACCACCAGATGGAGCTGATGGCGCGCAACGCGAACGCGATGCTGATCAACGGCATCGACGTGGAGCTGCTCGACGCGCAGCAGGTGCGCGCCGAACTGCCGTTCGCCAATTTCTCCGCCGGCGCCCGCTTCCCGATTTTTGGGGGATTCGTGCAGCGCCGCGCCGGCATCGCGCGGCACGACGCGGTGGCGTGGGGTTATGCGCGCGCGGCCGACGCGCTCGGCGTCGACATCGTGCAGAACTGCGAGGTCCTGGATTTCGTCATCGAAGTCCGGACGTGTCGTCGGGCTGAAAACATCGTGCGGCGATGTCTCCGCCGGCGCGTTCGGCCTGAGCGCCTCGGGCCACAACGGCGTTCTCGCGCGAAAGGCCGGCTTCCGGCTGCCGATCACCAGCTACGCCCTGCAGGCGATGGTCAGCGAGCCGATCAAGCCGGTGCTGCACACCGTCGCGGCGTCGTGGGCGACTGGCATGTACGTCAGCCAGTCCGACAAGGGCGAACTGGTGTTCGGCGCTGGATTGGACCTGTATCCGTCGTACGCGCAGCGCGGCAACCTGAACATCACGCAGGGCGTCGTCGCCGGCATGCTGGAGATCTTTCCGTGTTTCCGCGGGCTGAAAATGCTGCGGCAATGGGCCGGCATCGTCGACGTGCCCTGGGACTACAGCCCGATTCTCGGCCCTGCGCCGGTCGGCAATCTTTTCCTGAATACCGGCTGGGGGACCGGCGGCTTCAAAGCGACGCCCGCCGGCGGCTTTTTTCTTGCGCACGCGATGGCGACCGGCGCGCACCATCCGATCTCCGCGCCGTTCGACATTTCCCGTTTTTCCACCGGCGCGCTGATCGACGAAGCCGCCGGCGCCGGCATTTCGCATTGAGGGAATAGCCGAAAATGCTGCTGATCCCCTGCCCCTGGTGCGGACCACGCGACGAGCCGGAGTTTTCCTTCGGCGGCGAGCCGGCGACGCGGCCGATCCCTGCGGAGAGCGTGTCCGATGCGGCCTGGGCGGACTACCTGTATTTCCGCGACAACGACAAAGGCCCGCACACCGAAATCTGGTGCCACTCCGGCGGCTGCGGCCAGTGGTTTTTGCTGGTGCGCGACACCGTCACGCACGCCGTGCTGTCGGCGCGCAAGCCGGGAGCGGCGGCATGACCGGCCGCCGGTTGGCCGAGGGCGGCCGGATCGACCGCAGCGTCGAACTGCCGTTCACGTGGCAGGACGCGCAACTGCGCGGGTTCGCCGGCGACACGCTGGCCTCGGCGCTGCTCGCCAACGGCGTCAGAATCGTCGGCCGCAGCTTCAAGTATCACCGCCCGCGCGGCATTTTTTCCGCATGGGTCGAAGAACCGAACGCAATTCTGGACGTCGAATACGACGGCATCCAGGACCCGAACGCGCGCGCAACGACGTTGGAGTTGCGCGCCGGCATGGCGGTGCGCGGCGTGAATGCGCGCCCCGACGTGGACCGCGACCAGTACGGCGCGATCGACCGCTTGCACTGGTTTCTCCCTGCCGGATTCTACTACAAGACGTTTTTCCCGAACTGGCACCGCTATGAGCCGCGCATCCGCGAAATGGCCGGCCTGGGCCGCCTGCGCATTGCGGCGGACACCCGCAAATTCGAAGCGCGCAATGCCCATGCGGATGTTCTGGTGATCGGTGGCGGCCCCGCCGGCCTCGCCGCCGCGCGCGCCGCAGTTTCCGCCGGCCTGTCGGTGATCCTTGCCGATGACCGGCCGGAATTCGGCGGATCGCTGCTGTGGCGCGACGCGTCGATCGCCAACCAGCCCGGCACCGACTGGGCCGCGGCGACGGTGCGCGCGCTGTCGGAAGCCGGCGTACGGCTGCTGCCGCGCTCCACCGTGTTCGGCTCCTATGATGACGGCGCCTTCGGACTCCTCGAACGCCGGCCTGCGTCGGCGCGCCGGTTGGTCGGAAGACCGGGTATGGACGGTGCGCGCGCGCCACGCGCGTGCTCGCGACCGGCGCGATCGAGCGGCCGCTGGTGTTCCCGCACAACGACCGGCCCGGCGTGATGCTGGCCTCGGCCGTGCTGCAGTACCTGCGCCAGTATTCCGTTCTGGTCGCGGACGAGAGTCGTCGTCGCCACCAACAACGATTCCGCGTACGAGGTCGCACTTGCGCTGCGCGCCGCCGGCGCCACGGTGACGCTGGCGGACGTGAGGCCGAATGCGCCGGCCATCGCCGAGCAGGCCGCGGAAAAGAACATTCGCGTGATCCCCGGCAGCATCGTGCTGCACACGATCGGGCATGACGGTGTTCAGATGGTCGATATCGGGCCGGCCGACGCGACCTCCGCCCGCGCCGCGACGATTCGCATACCCGCCGGCGTGGTTGCCGTCTCCGGCGGCTTTCTCCCGCCGTGCATCTGCACAGTCAGTCGCGCGGCAAACTCCGTTGGGACGAAGCGCGCGCTGCATTTTTCCCCACGACCACGATTGCAGGGCAAAGTCTGGCGGGCGCGCTGGCCGGTTCGGAATCCCTCGCCGACGCCCTCGCCTCCGGGCATGCGGCCGGCGTCGCCGCCGCGGACGCACTCGGCCGCACTGTCGCAGCCACCGCTCCCACGGCGCCGCCGACACCGCCGCCCGCTCCGATCCGCGCGTACTGGTCCGTCCCGATCAAGGGCGCCCGCCAGTGGGTCGATCTGCAGAACGACGTGACCGTCAAGGACATCAAGCTCGCGGCACGGGAAAACTACAGCTCGGTCGAACACCTCAAGCGCTACACGACGCTTGGCATGGCAACCGACCAGGGCAAGACGAGCAACGTCAACGGCCTCGCGACGCTGGCCGAAGCGACCGCCCGGGATATCTCGCAGGTCGGCACGACGACGTTCCGCCCTCCGTATACCCCTGTCACGCTCGGCGCGCTGGCCGGTATGCGGCACGGCATGCTGCACACGCCGTGGCGCCGCCTGCCCGCGCACGCGGAGCACGTGGCGCTCGGCGCCGACATGCGCGAATACGGGGGCTGGTTTCGCCCCGCCTGCTATCCGCGCGCGGGCGAGTCCGCGGCGCAGGCAATCCAACGCGAAGCCGCCGCGGCGCGACAAAGCGTCGGCCTGCTCGACGGATCGAGCCTCGGCAAGATCGTCGTGGACGGGCCGGACGCCGCGGCGTTCCTGAACCTGCTCTACTACAACGAAGTCGCCAACCTGAAACCGGGCCGCTTGCGCTATGTGCTGCTGCTCCGCGAATCCGGCATCGTCTACGACGACGGCGTGATTTCCCGGATTGGACCGGAGCGCTTCCAGCTCTCCCCTTCATCGAGCCACACAGCTAGCGTGCTGTCGATGCTCGAAGCCTGGAAGCAGACCGAATATCCGCAGATGCGCGTCGCCTTCCACGACGTCACCGGCGCCTGGGCAACGATCGCAGTCAGCGGCCCGGAATCGCGAAACCTGCTGGCGCCGCTGGCCGACATCGATCTCGCCGCCGAAGCATTGCCGCACATGGCGTTTGCCGCCGGCGCCATCCTCGGCGTCGCCGGCCGCATCGCGCGCGTCAGTTTTACCGGCGAGCGCAGCTACGAAGTCTCCGTGCCCGCCGCCTATGGCGCGGCGCTGTGGCGCGCGCTGATGCAGGCCGGCGCGCCGCACGGCATCACGCCGTACGGCATCGAGTCCCTCTCGGTGCTGCGCGCCGAAAAAGGCTACATCCTGATCGGCACCGACACCGACGGCATGACGCTGCCCGACGATCTCGGCATGTCCGGCCCGTTGCGCGCCAAGAAGCTCGATTTCGTCGGCAAGCGCTCGCTGCTGACGCCGGATGCGCGCCGCATCGACCGGCGGCAATTCGTCGGCCTGCTGCCGCTCGATCCCGGCGCCGTGCCGCATCCAGGCGCGCACGCGATCGAACGAACCGGCAATGGCATGCGCTCGATCGGCTGGGTCACCAGCGCGTGCCACTCGCCGGCGCTGGGCCGCGCGATCGCGCTCGGCATGATCTCCCGGGGACGCGCGCTGATCGAAAGCGCCGCCGAGGTCGAATTGTTCCATCTCGGCCAAACGCAACGCGCCCGCGTCGTCTCGCCGGTTTTTTACGATCCGGCGGGAGAGAGGCTGCATGGCTGAACTTCTCACGCCTCTCCGTACGCGAGCAGCTCGGCGCCGGCGATCCGGCCGCGCAGGCGCCGGGCGTCACCGTGCGCCTGCTCGACCTCGCCGGCCAGTTCTACGTCACCGGCGGCACGCCGCTCGAGCCCAACACGCGCGTCGGCACCGATCCATACAGTCTGTGGCTTGCACCGGACCGCACATTGGTCGTCTACGAGACGCACCGGGCAAAATCCCGCCGGCACGTTCGTCTCCGATGTCACCGACGGCCTCGCCGTGTTCGAAATCGCCGGCCCCGGCGCACGCGAAATCATCGCCACGGGCACGACGCTCGATCCCGCAGCGTTCGCGCCCGGAAGCTGCGCGCAGACCGTATTCGGCGGCGTCAAGATCGTGCTCTATGCTCACGGCGATGGCTTCCGCCTGCATGCGGAACGCCAGTTCGCCGCGTTCCTGTTCGAATGGATTGTCCAGGCCACGTCAGCTCTGAAGGAATCTTCCCCATGAAATCGCATGTTCGGGTCGCGGTGATCGGCGGCGGCGTGGTCGGCTGCAGCGTGCTCTACCACCTGACAAAATTCGGCTGGACCGACGTCGTGCTGCTGGAGCGCGACGAGCTCACCTGCGGCTCCACCTGGCACGCGGCCGGCGGCATGCACACGCTGAACGGCGACCCGAACGTTGCCAAGCTTCAAAAGTACACCATAGAACTTTACAAGGAAATTGAAGAAATATCCGGCCAGTCCTGCGGCGTGCATCTGCCCGGCGGCCTCGTGCTCGCCGGCACGCCGGAGCGCATGGACTGGATCCGCATGGCCGAGGCGCGCAGCCGCTATCTCGGGCTCGACGCGCACGTGGTCAGCATCGACGAGGCGCATCGCCGCATGCCGCTGCTCGACAAAAAATACTTTATTGGTGCGCTCTACGATCCGCTCGAAGGCCATCTTGATCCCTCGGGCACGACCTATGCCTATGCGAAGGCCGCTACCAAGCAGGGCGCCGAAATCTACCGCAAGACACGGGTAGACAGCCTCGCGCAGCGCGCGGACGGCGGCTGGGATGTGGTGACCAACGCCGGAACCATCGTCGCCGAGCATGTCGTCAACTGCGGCGGCCTGTGGGCGCGCGAAGTCGGCCGCATGGTCGGCCTCGAACTTCCCGTCCTCGCGATGGAGCACCAGTACCTGATCACCGAGGACATCCCCAGCCTGCCGACGGAGGAATTGCCGCACCTCATCGACTTCGAAGGCGAGATCTACCTGCGGCAGGAGCGGCGCGGCGTGCTGCTCGGCACCTACGAGCACAACGGCGTGCCCTGGTCGCCGCAGCAGACGCCGTGGAACTTTTCCGCTGAGCTGCTGCCGCCCGATCTCGACCGCATCGCGCACAACCTCGAAGTCGGGTTCCGGCATTTCCCGGTGCTCGCCGACGCCGGCATCAAGCGCGTGATCAACGGCCCGTTCACGTTCTCCCCGGACGGCAATCCGCTGGTCGGGCCGATCCGCGGCCTGCGCAATTTCTGGGTCGCCTGCGGCGTGATGGCCGGCTTCAGCCAGGGCGGCGGCGTCGGCCTCGCGCTCTCCAACTGGATGATCACCGGCGACCCCGGCTTCGACGTTTTTGCCATGGATATTTCCCGATATGGCGACTGGGCGACGCTCGCCTATACCAACGCGAAAGTCCGCGAGAACTACGGCCGGCGCTTCCGCGTCACCTTCCCGAACGAGGAACTCACCGCCGGCCGCCCGCTGCGCACGTCTCCGCTTTACGACCGGATGAAGGCTGCGAATGCGGTGTTTGGCTCCTCGTTCGGCCTGGAATATCCGCTGTGGTACGCGCCCGCCGGCACCGAGGCAAAAGAGGAAATAACGTTCCGGCGGTCGAATGCGCACGCGCATGTCGGCGAGGAGTGCCGCGCGGTGCGCACCGGCGTCGGCATGATCGAAACCTCCGGCTACGCCAAATACGAATTCTCAGGCGCCGGCGCGGAAGACTTCCTCAATCGCATCCTGCCGAACCGCATGCCGCAGGTCGGCCGCATCGTGCTGACGCCGATGCTGAACACCAACGGAAAGCTGATCGGCGACTTCACCGTCGCGCGCGTCAATGCCGACACCTTCCACGTGTTCGGCAGCGGCCCGGCCGAGCAGTACCACATGCGCTGGTGGGAAGCGCATCTCCCCGCCACCGGCGTTGCCATTCGCTCGCTGCGTTCGTCGCTCGTGGGGCTGTCGATCGCCGGACCAAAGTCCCGGGAATTGCTGGCCGCGCTGACGCACGAGGACCTCTCGTCGGAAGAATTTTCGTTCATGAGCTACCGCCGCATGGACATCGGCATGATCCCCGCCTTTGTCGGCCGCATCACGTTCACCGGCGATCTCGGCTACGAACTCTGGGTCACGCCCGACTACCATGTCGCGCTGTACGACACGCTGCTCGCCGCCGGTGCGGCGTTCGGCCTCAAGCATGTCGGCCTGCGCGCGCTGAACTCCATGCGCCTCGAAAAAGGGTTTGGCACCTGGGCGCGCGAATACCGGCCGATCTACGGGCCGTACGAAGCCGGGCTCGGCCGCTTCATCAACCTCAAGAAGGAAAAATTCATCGGGCGGGATGCGGCGCTGCGGGAGAAGGAAACCGGCGGCAAACTCAAACTGGTAACCATGATCGTGGACGAATTCGGCGCCGACGTCACGGGCGACGAGCCGGTCGATTACAACGGCAATACAGTCGGCTGGGTCACCTCGGGCGGCTTTGCGCACTGGACGGGCAAGTCCATCGCGCTCGCCTACGTGCCCGCGGAACTGGCGCAACGCAACGACTCCTTCGCGCTCGAAATCCTCGGTGCGCCGCGCCGGGCCGCCATCGTCGCCGAACCGCCGTTCGACCCCGGCGGCAGCCGCATGCGCGGCTGACCGCCCCGCCGAGTTGACAGCCCCCCGCTCCCCCGATTATTAAGCCAACTTGGTTGAACAATACAGCTCCGGCACGACCGAGAGTGGGCGGAGGAACGTCGGTCGATGCCGAACAGCCGTGTCGGGCAGGGGGCCTCGTCGGTCCATATCCGGCATTACAACCAGCGGCTGATCCTGCAGCGCCTGCGCCGGCTGGGTGAGGCCTCCCGCGCCGATCTCGCACGTGCCGCGGCGCTGACCAACACCGCGGTCGGCGAAATCGTCAAGCAGCTCGAAACCGGCGGCCTTGTGCGCACGATCGGCAAGCGCCGCGGCGGAAATCGCGGCCAGCCCGCGACCATGCTCGGGCTCGACCCGCGCGGCGCCTACGCGATCGGCGTGCGGCTCGATCGCACCCGCATCGAGACCGCGTTGATCGACCTCAGCGGCTCAGTGCTCTCGCACCGCACGCACGACCACACGCTGCCGCCCCCGGCGCGGACGCTCGAACTCGTGGGCGACGACATCGAGCGATTGGTGCGGCTGGTGCCGGCCGCGCGACGCCGCCGCATCGCCGGCATCGGCGTCGCGCGCCCGTACAATCTCGGCAGTTGGATGGCGGAGCTCGATCTCTCGCCCGACGTGTTCGCGCCCTGGAAGCACGCCGCCTTCGGCGCGGACCTCGAACGCGCCTGCGGGCTTGCGGTCATGGAGGAGAACGACGGCACCGCCGCGTGCATCGCCGAGCTGTTCCACGGCCACGGCCGCAGCGAGGACGATTTCCTCTACGTCTTCATCGGCCCCGCGATCGGCGGCGGCCTGGCGCTCGGCGGGCAATCGGTGCGCGGCCACGCCGGCAACGCCGGCGATATCGGCATGATCCCGGCCGCCCCCTCCTCGCTGCCCTCCGCCGTTCGCCGCGACGGGCCGGCGATCCTGCTCGGTCGCGCCTCGCTGAGCGCGCTGCTGCGCCACTTGCGGTTCCGCGGCTTGGCACACGCCGGCTACGCCGAGCTGGAAACCGAGCCCGGCGCGACGGCCGCCGCCGAGTGGCTCGCCGACTGCGCCGACGCGCTCGCCGATCCGCTGCTCACCGCCCGCGCGCTGATCGATCTGCCCACAGTGGTGATCGACAGCGACCTGCCCGCCGCGTGGGTCGACCGGCTGCTCGTGCTGCTGGCGCCGCTCCTCGCCTCCCGCGTCGCGGAGGCGCGCCGGCCGCCCGCGCTGCTGCGCGGCAGTTTCGGCGCCATGGCCGGCGCGCTCGGCGCCGCCACGCTGCCGCTGTTCCTCAATTTCGGCCCCGTCGCCGGCAGCCTCGCCGGCCGGCTCGACGACACCAACCGCCAGGGAGGCTCGCATGCCCTCGTCGCCTGAGCCCGCGGCCGAACCGGCGCCAATCCTGCAGATGCGCGGCATCTCCAAGACCTTTCCGGGCGTGAAGGCGCTGAACGGCGTGCAGCTCACGGTCTACCCCGGCGAGGTGCATGCGCTGATGGGTGAGAACGGCGCCGGCAAGTCGACGTTGATGAAGATCCTCTCCGGCGCCTACACTGCCGATCCGGGCGGAGAGATTCGGGTCAACGGCCAGCCGGTGCAGATCGCCGGTCCGCTCAGCGCCAAGGCGCACGGCATCGCCATCATCTACCAGGAACTTTCTCTCTCCCCGAACCTCACGGTTGCCGAAAACATCTATCTCGGGCGGGAGGCGCGGCACGGCCTCGCGGTCGATCGCGCCGGGATGTATGCCGGCTGCGCCGACGTGCTCGCGCGCCTGGGCGCCACGTTCGGCCCGAAAACCATGGTCGCCGATCTCTCGATCGCCGAACGCCAGATGGTGGAAGTCGCGCGCGCGATCCACGCGAATTCGCGCATCCTGGTGATGGACGAGCCGACCACCGCGCTCTCCAGCCGCGAGACGCAGCGCTTGTTCGAGCTGATCCGGCGCCTGAAGGCCGATGGCCTCGCGATCATCTACATCTCCCACCGCATGGCCGAGGTCTACGAACTTGCCGAGCGGGTTTCAGTGCTGCGCGACGGCGGCTATGTCGGGACCTTGCCGCGCGAGGACATCCGGCCGGAGACCATCGTGCGCATGATGGTCGGGCGCGACCTCTCGTCGTTCTACAAGAAGGAGCACAGCGGCGGCGAATTCGGCAAACCCGTGCTGGAAGTAGCCGGCATGTCGGACGGCAGGCGCGTCAAGCGCGGCAGCCTGACCGTGCACGCGGGCGAGGTGCTGGGCCTGGCCGGGCTGGTCGGCGCCGGCCGCACCGAGCTGGCACGCCTGATCTACGGCGCCGAACTGCATACCGCCGGCAGCATCAGGCTCAACGGCCAGCCGGTCAGCTTCAGGACGCCGAGCGAGGCGATCGACGCCGGCGTCGTCTATCTCACCGAGGACCGCAAGGCGCAGGGCCTGTTTCTCGACATGACCGTCGGCGACAACATCAATCTCGGCGTGATCGCCCGCGACGCGCTGGCCGGCGTCTGGCTCGACCTGCGCCGCGCCAGGCTGCGCTCGCTCGATGCGATCAGGGCGATGACGATCCGCGTGCCCGGCCCGGAGATCCCGGTCGGCGCGCTCTCCGGCGGCAACCAGCAGAAGGTGCTGCTGTCCCGGCTGCTGGAGACCAAGCCGAAAGTGCTGATCCTCGACGAGCCGACGCGTGGCGTCGATGTCGGCGCCAAGTCCGAAATCTACCGCATCATCGACGATCTGGCGACCGGCGGCGTGGCGATCCTGGTGATTTCGTCGGAATTGCCGGAGATCGTCGGCATCGCCGACCGCGTCGTGGTGATGCGCGAAGGCGAAACCGTCGGCGAGGTCGGCGGCAATACCGGCGTGAAGATCACCGAAGAGAACATCATGGCCCTGGCAACGGGCGTCGACATGGGGAAGGTGGCGGCATGAGCAACAGCACCGGTGGCGGCGGCCCCGTGATGTCCGGCGCGGTCGCGACCGACGCCGGCGCGGCGCGGCAGGCCTCGATGCGCGCGGTGGTGCGTTCGGTCGGCATGCTGCCGGTGCTGGTGATCCTGGGCGCGCTGATCCAGGTCGGCGGCATCTACCTCACCGGCGAGGGCCGCTTCCTGTCGTGGCAGAACCTGTCCATCGTCGCCCAGCAGGCATCGGTGAACTCGGTGCTGGCGGCCGGCATGACGTTCGTGATCCTGACCGGCGGCATCGACCTTTCGGTCGGCTCGATCCTGGCCGCGGCGGCAATGGTCGGGCTGATCGGCTCGATCACGTACGGCTATCTCGGCCTCGTGCTGGCGCTGCTGATGGGCCTCGCGATGGGGCTCGCCAACGGCGCGCTGATCGCCTTCGTGCGGCTGCCGCCGTTCATCGTCACGCTCGGCTCGCTGACCGCGATCCGCGGGCTGGCGCGCCTGCTCGGCAACGACACCACGGTGTTCAACTCCAATCTGCCGTTCGCCTGGATCGGCAACGACAGCCTGACCGTGGGCCCGATCGCGATCCCCTGGCTGATCGTCATCGCGTTCCTGGTGATCTTTGCGAGTTGGCTGATCCTGCGCCGCACCGTGCTCGGCGTGCACATCTACGCGGTCGGCGGCAACGAGAGTGCCGCGCGGCTCTCGGGCATCAAGGTCTGGGCGGTGCTGCTGTTCGCCTACGGCGCCTCCGGCGTGCTCGCCGGGCTCGGCGGTGCGATGCAGGCGGCACGCCTGTATGCCGCGAACGGCCTGCAGCTCGGCCAGTCCTACGAACTCGACGCGATCGCCGCCGTGATCGTCGGCGGCACCAGCTTCGTCGGCGGCATCGGCTCGATCTGGGGCACGCTGATCGGCGCGCTGATCATCGCGGTGCTCAACAACGGCCTGATCCTGCTCGGCGTGTCCGACGTCTGGCAATACATCATCAAGGGCGCCGTCATCATCGGTGCGGTGGCGCTGGACCGCTACCGGCTGCGCGGGTCCGCCCGCACCTGACGGCTATCCGGGATCTGCGGGCGCGGCCAAACCTGGGCAGCCGCGCCCGCAGCGCATCACCACGCTCCAGGAGGAAGTCACGCATGTTGAAAAAGATCCTGCTCGCCGGCGCCGCGCTGGCACTCACCGCCAACGTCGCCTCGGCCAAGGAGCTGAAGTCGATCGGCATCTCGCTCGGCTCGCTGGGCAACCCGTTCTTCATCGCGCTGAAGAACGGCGCCGAGTTCGAGGCCAAGAAGGTCAACCCGAACGTCAAGATCATCACCGTCGGCTACGACTACGACCTCGGCAAGCAGTTCACCCAGATCGACAACTTCATCGCCGCCGGCGTCGATCTGATCCTGCTGAACCCGGGCGACCCGAAGGCGATCGAGCCCGCCATCCGCAAGGCGCAGAAGGCCGGCATCCCGGTGGTGGCGGTCGACACTCACGCGGCCGGTGCGGATGCGACGGTCGAGACCAACAACATCCAGGCCGGCACGATCGCCTGCCAGTACCTGTTCGACAAGATCGGCGGCAAGGGCGACGTGCTGATCGTCAACGGCCCGCAGGTCTCCTCGGTGATCGAGCGCGTGAAGGGCTGCGATGAGGTCGCCAAGAAGTACCCGGGCATCAAGATCCTGTCGCAGGATCAGGACGCCAAGGGCTCGCGCGACGGCGGCCTCGCAGTCGGCCAGTCGCTGCTGACCCGCTTCTCGAAGGTCGACGGGGTGTTCGCGATCAACGACCCGACCGGCGTCGGCGTGGAACTGGCGGCGAAGCAGCTCAAGCGCACCAGCTTCCCGATCACCGCGGTCGACGGCTCGCCGGACGCCGAGGCGGCGCTCAAGGATCCGAACTCGCCGCAGTTCGTCGCGACCGCGAGCCAGGATCCGTTCCTGATGGCGCGGCTCGCGGTGCAGGCCGGCGTGAAGATCCTGAACGGGGAGAAGCCGGCCGAGGAAGTGCAACTGATGGACAGCAAGCTGGTAACGCGCGACAACGTGAAGGATTTCCAGGGCTGGACCTCGCACTGATCCAGCGTCGGCCGCCGATAACAACGCCCAGGGGGGAAGGCGCCGGCCGGCAGGCCGGCGCCTCAGCTTTGTTGGCCCGCATCGCACCCGGGCACCTGTCGGAAAGGAGAGCAGCATGGTTGCCCGCGTCATCGCCGTCGATCCGTTCGACATCGTCGTGTTCGGCGCCACCGGCGACTTGTCGGCGCGAAAACTGATCCCGGCGCTGTTCCATCGCGACGAGTCCGGGCAGATCCGGCCCGAGGCGCGCATCATCGGCGCGTCGCGGCGCAAGCTCACCGACAAGGGGTTCCAAGACCTGGCCCGCGACTGGCTCAAGGCCCATGTCGCGGCCGAGGACCGCAAGGACGGCGCGGTCGACCGCTTCCTGCACCGGCTCAGCTACATCTCGGTCGAGGGCGACGGCGACGTCGGCTGGGACGACCTCGCGCACGCGCTCGCCGACCAGCCGGACCGCATCCGGGTGTTCTACCTCGCCACCGGCCCCGACCTGTTCGGCCCGATCTGCGCCGGCATCGGCCGCCACAAGCTCAACACCCCGAAATCGCGCGTCGTCGTGGAAAAGCCGATCGGCAAGAGCCTGGAATCGGCAACCGCGGTGAACGACGCGATCGGCGCGGTGTTCCCGGAAGACCGCGTCTACCGGATCGACCACTATCTCGGCAAGGAAACGGTGCAGAACCTGATGGCGCTGCGCTTCGCCAACGCGCTGTTCGAGCCGCTATGGAACAACGCGCATATCGACCACGTCGCAGATCACCGTCGCCGAGACGCTCGGCGTCGAGGGCCGCGCCGGCTACTACGACACCGCCGGCGCGCTGCGCGACATGGTGCAGAACCACATGCTGCAATTGCTCTGCCTCGTCGCGATGGAGCCGCCGACCTCGCTCGCCGCCGACGCGGTGCGCGACGAGAAGCTGAAGGTGCTGAAAAACCTGCTGCCGATCACGCCGGAGCGGGCGATCGAGAACACCGTGCGCGGCCAGTATCGCGCCGGCGCCTCGGCCGGCGGGCCGGTGCAAGGGCTACCTGGAAGAGCTCGGCAATCGCGCACAGCCGCACCGAAACCTTCGTCGCCCTCAAGGCGGAAATCGCCAACTGGCGCTGGGCCGGCGTGCCGTTCTACCTGCGCACCGGCAAGCGCCTGCGCGACCCGGGTCAGCGGAGATCGTCGTCGCGTTCCGGCCGATCCCGCATTCGGTGTTCGACCGCAACGCCGGCCCGATCGACGCCAACCGGCTGGTGATCCGCCTGCAGCCCGACGAAGGCGTGCGGCTGTGGCTGATGATCAAGGATCCGGGCCCCGGCGGCATGCGGCTCGCGCACGTGCCGCTCGACATGAGTTTCGCCAGCACCTTCAACGTCCGCAACCCGGACGCCTACGAGCGGCTGTTGCTGGATGTGGTGCGCGGCAACCAGACCCTGTTCATGCGCCGCGACGAGGTGGAGGCGGCGTGGACCTGGATCGACCCGATCCTGGAGGCCTGGGGCAACATGAGCGAGCCGCCGAAGCCGTACACCTCCGGCACCTGGGGCCCGAGCGCCTCGATCGCCCTGATCGAGCGCAACGGCCGCACCTGGTACGAGGACGATACGGCCTGAGGCCTCGCCTTAACTTTCTTTATTGCAACAATTCGGAAAATGCATAAAGTGCATCGCGAGCAAACGATGGAGTGCGCGGTGCGGCGAATGCATGAAAGTCGTGGGCCTGCCTACGCCCGCGTGCTCGCCTTGCGCGTACGCATGCGGGCGCTGCGCGAGGAGCTGGGGGTGCGGCGCGGCTGGTCGATGGCGGCGGGCATTATCGGCCGCCACTTCGAGCTGGCATTTGTCCGCTTCCTCGACGCGCCGACCACGGCGAACCTCGCAGCGGTGCTGGAGTGCGAGGCGCAGATGCGCGACGTCGACCGCCGCCTGCCCACATCGCGTCTCGACCGGCGCTGACCGCGCCGAGTTCCACCGATCCGCAATCTGTCCGTGCACGCGCATCGACTTTCAACCTCCCCCTAAGATTGTACCGATAGCGTCCCGCGTCCCGCCGGCGATCCCGCTCGGCAGCAAGGGCGCAATGGCGAATTCGCAACGACCGACCCAGCCATCCCGCCCGGAGCGGATCGCGGCCGCCGTCAAGGCACTGCACGGCGCCGCACAGGCCTCCGAGACCCGCTTCCACTCGATCGCCATGCGCCTCGAGGCCGGGCTCGGACTGCTGGCGCGGATGCAGCACGAGTGCGAGCGGTTGCAAAGCGAATGGGAAGCAGCCGATCCCGCGCGCGCCGAGCGCGACCTGCGCGAGTTGGTTGGGCAGGTCGGCGAATTGTTCGATGTCGGGCGCCACGACGCCGGGGCGATTCGGTACCTGCTGCACCTGATGAACGACATGCCGAAGCTCGCCGAGCACATGCAGACAACGATCCAGTTCATTGGCATGCTCGGCGTCAACGCTCGCCTGGCCTGTGCCGAGATCGCCGGGGACGACGGCAGCATCTTTGCCTTCGCCGATCAGATCGGCCGGACCACGGGGCAGGTGCGCGATCGCGTGGCAACGCTGCACGCAACGCTGGTCATGCTGCGGACGCAATGCCAGGCGGCGGTGGCGGCGCATTCGGGCCTTCCGGCCGACGACGCCGGCGAAACGCTGCCGCAGCGTGTTGCCGTCGCCCTCGGCGGCGCCGAGGCGCGCCGTGCGCGCACCGCCCGCAGCGCGGCGGACGTGCAGATGCGTGCCGCCGAGATGCACGGCAACGTCAGCGATGCCGTCCGCGCCATGCAGCTCGGCGACATCACGCGCCAGCGCATCGAGCATGTGCAACGGATCGCCAATCTGCTCGCGCCGCCGCCGCCGGGGGCACCGGTCGCGCTGGGCTGGGCGATCGCGGTTGCGCAGTTGCGCGACATCGCACAGACACTCGATCGCGATGCCGACAGCATCGGCCAGGCACTCGGTCGGCTCACCGAGGAAGCGGCGGACGTCACCCGGCTGAGCAATGCCGCCTTCGGTGCCGGCTCCGGCAGTTATCTCGGTGTGTTGCAGGACGAAGTCCGACAGATCGGCACGACGCTCTCAGCCTTGCACTCCGCCTGTTCCGCGGCGGACGTGCAGATCGCGTCGGTGCAGCGCGCGGCCGCGGAGGTCGCGCGACAGATCGGCGGCCTGCGCGAGATGGAAGCCGACATCCATCTGACGGGATTGAACGCCTCGCTCCGCTGCACGCGGCTCGGCGAGGCCGGCAAGCCGCTCGGCGTGATCGCGCAGATGCTGCGCCAGGGCGGGCGGGACATCGCTGCCGCGGCCGACACCGTCCGGGCGCGCCTCGTCGACATCTCGTCGCAAGCGGCCGAGCTTGCGGATGGCCGGCGGCGCGGCGTGCTCGACAGCATCGGGCGGCTCGGTGCCACCATGACGGCCGCGGTGGAAAAACTGGCCGCGGCCGATCATGCGCTCGTCGATGCGCTGCGGCACCTCGATGCGGACAACGGCAAACTGTCTGCGATGCTGGCCGAGGCGATCGCCGAATTCTCGGTGCGCGAGGAGATCGCCGGCACACTGCGCCAGGTTGCCGACCAGATGGCCGACTGGGGCAGCCCGGCCGACGCGTCGGATTTGGCCGATGCGCACGCGCAAATGCTGAACGACATCGCCGCCGGTTACACGATGGCGCGCGAGCGGGTCGTTCACGCCGCCGTCACCGGCATGCCGCTCGTCGAAACCGGACCGGATCCCGCGCCTGGCGCCGATCTCGAACTGGAGGCGCTGCTGCTGTAGCGACGCCCCTCAGGGTTCGGCGGCTTCCACGCCGGCAAATCCGCGCGCCAGCACTTCGCCCGTACTGGTGACGAAGCGGATCGCCATGCCGCGCTGCCCGCCGGTCCGGCACGCCATGATGGGAATGTGGTGATCGCGCAGCGATGCAATCGCGACGCGCACATTCTCGCTGCCGATATTCGCGCCGTTCGGGCCGACCCGGAGCACGGCGGCGCCGCCGAACAGTTTCGCGCGCAACATCGGCATCCGGGCGCCGAGGTCGAGCAGTCCGGAGATCAGTTGTCGCATCGCGATCGGCCCGCACCGCGCGTTGTGCAGCCCCGGCCGCTCGTAGGGCAGCACGAAGTGGTTCATGCCGCCGATGCCGCGCTCGCCGTCCCACAGGCAGACGGCGACGCAGGATCCGAGGATCGTGGTCAACAACGTCGGCTCGCGTGCGCAATACAACTGGCCGGGTGTCAGGTTTACCAGCGGCAGGTTCGACTCGGGCACGCGCGGCAGGATCACCTTCGGCCGGCCGCCGCGATCGCCCCCGGCAAGCGGTCGAGCGGCAACACCCGATCGGCCGCACCCAGCGCGATCGCCTCCTTCGGCATGCCGAACACCACCGACGTCGCCTCGTCCTGCGCGATGGTGGCCGCACCCGCCGTCTTCATCTCCGCAGGCCGCGCGCGCCGTCGTCGCCCATGCCGGTCATGATGATGCCCAGCGCATTCGCCCCGGCACTGCGGCCGCCGAGCGGAACAGCACGTCCACCGAGGGCCGGTGGCGCGACACCAGCGGCCCGTCCTTGACGCTGACATAGTAGCGCGCGCCGCTGCGCTGCAGCAGCATGTGGCGGTTGCCCGGGGCGATCAGCACCCGGCCGCGCAGCACCGCGTCGCCGTCCTCCGCCTCCTTCACTTCCATCGCGCACAGGCCGTCGAGGCGCCGGGCGAAGGCCGCGGTGAATTTCTCCGGCATGTGCTGGACGATGACGATGCCGGGCGTGGCCGCCGGCAGCGCCTCCAGCACCACGCGCAGCGACTCCGTGCCGCCGGTGGAGGCGCCGATGCAGATCACCGTCTCGGTGGTCCGCGCCATCGCGGTCTGGCTCGGCGGCGGCAGCATCGCGTCGGCGGTCAGCTTCGGCGGCGGCGCCGACGGCAGCGCCCTTGGCCGCCGCAGACGTGCCCGCGCGGCCGCCTTGACGGCATCGCAGATATGGATCTGCGCCTCGCGCAGCAGGTCCGCCGTGTCCACCCTGGGCTTGAGGATCACGTCGACCGCGCCCGCCTCCAGCGCCTGCATCAGGGTCTGCGATCCGGCCTCGGTCAGCGACGAGCACATCACCACCGGCACCGGCCGCTGCGCCATCAGCTTGCGCAGGAACGTGATGCCGTCCATGCGCGGCATCTCGACGTCGAGCAGTGATGACGTCGGGCACTTCGTCCTGGATGCGCCGCGCCGCCGCAAACGGATCCGCGGCCGTGCCCATGACCTCGATCTCCGGGTCCGAGGCGGCGATCTCCGTCAGGGTCTGCCGCACCAGCGCGGAGTCATCGACGATCAGCACGCGGAACTTCCGCGTCATGGTGTGCGTGTCATGGGCTAGGCCCGCCGGAACACGGTTGTGTCCAACGGACAGCAGCGGCAGCTGGAAGCCGGCGAGCGATTCCGAGTGGCCGAGGAACAGGTAGCCACCCGGCCGCAGATGCGCGCACAGACGCTGCAGCACCTGCGACTGGGTCTCCTTGTCGAAATAGATCAGCATGTTGCGGCAGAAGATCACGTCGAACCCGGCGTCGACTTCGTATACGTCGCGTCCATCAGGTTGAGCCGGGCGAACCGCACCATCGCCCGCAGCCGCGGCACGATCCGCACCAGCCGGCGTGCCCGGTCGCGGCTGCGCAGCAGATAGCGGGCGCAGCGCAGGGGCCACCGGCTGGATGACGTCTTCCGGGTAGATGCCGCGCTGTGCCACCGCGAGCACCTCGGTGCTGATGTCCGTGGCGAGGATGCCTGCCTGCACCGGGGCAACCTCGCCGGCGAATTCGGCGAGCACCATGGCCAGCGTGTAGGGTTCCGCGCCGGTCGAGCACGCGGCGCTCCACAGCGAAAGTTTCGCCGGCTGCCTCGTGGCGTTCGGCGGAGCAGATCGGGCAGCACGAGTTCGCGCAGAAAGCGGAAATGTCCGGCTCGCGGAAGAAGTCGGTCTTGTTGGTGGTGACGGCGTCGATCAGATGCACGCTCTCCGCGGCCAGGCCGTCCTCCTCGAACAGGTAATGGCAGTATTGCGCCAGATTCGCGCATGCCAGTGGCGCGCACGCGCCGCTGCAGCCGGCCCTCCACCATGGTGATCTTGGTCGGCGGCATCTTGATGCCGCTATAGTCCTCGATGAACGCGGCGAGCCGCGCGAAGTCCTGCCGCCGCAACCGGCCGGAACCGATCGGGCCGGCGTCGGCCTCGGCGGATGCGTGCTGGCTCATCGGTTACGCGCCAGGGTTCGGTATCGGGGCGATGCGCACCGCGTTCTTCTCCATGCTCGCGGCGCCGCAGCGCCGTCAGTTGGCCGTTGCCGGCTCGTTCGCCGCCGCATGGTCCTGCCCCTGCACATGCGCGAGCTCGCTGCCCGTGAGCAGGGCGTCCAGGTCGAGGATGATGACGAAGTCCTTGCCGTGACGTGCGATCGCCTTGATATGCTGGGTCCGCCACGCGGTGCCGATGTCCGGCGGCGGCTGCATGGTGGCGCGGTCGATCTCGGCGACTTCGTAGACGCGGTCGGCGATCAGGCCGAGCGCCAGCGGCCGGCCGGCGACATCGATGCTGAGCACCAGCACGCGCGTGCTGTCGGTCGGCGGGACCTTCGGCAGCCCGAGCTGGACGCGCAGGTCGATGACGGGAACGGTCTGCCCGCGCACATCGATCAATCCGGCCAGATGCGCTGGCGCATCTGGCAGTCGGCATAGCGGCACGAGACCGAGGATATCGCGCACTGCGTGCACCGGGACCGCGAACACCTCGCGATCGATGCCCAGCGTCACGACCTGCGATTCGCTTGCGGCGGCGAGCGTCGTCATCGCTCAGTAGCGTTCGAATTCGGCGTCGTGCGCATCCTGCCCGCCGCCGAGCAGATTGAGCGCGATGCCGTTGCCGGTGCCCCGCTCCGACACCAGGCCGCGCCCGGCGGCCGATTTGGCCACCGCCTTCGGCGGCGCGGCGCGCGGCGGTGCCGCCGTTGGCTTGCCCTTGGGCGCCGTGGGAACCCTGACCACGGGCCGGGGCGGCTGCCGATGCACCGCGTCATCGGAGCCGCCGAGCCGGAAGAAGGCCACGTGGTCTGCAATTGCTCGGCCTGGGCCGCCAGTTCCTCCGAGGTCGCCGACATTTGCTCCGACGCGCTGGCGTTCTGTTGCGTCACCTGATCGAGCTGCTGGATCGCCTGGTTGATCTGGTCGGTGCCGACGTCCTGCTCGCGGCAGGCGGCGCTGATCTCGGTCACCAGTTCCGCCGTCTTCTTGATCGCCGGCACCAGCCTGGCTCAGCATCTGCCCGGCATCCTGCGCCGCCTTCACCGTGCTGGCGGACAGCTGGCCGATCTCGCCGGCCGCCGCCTGGCTGCGCTCGGCCAGTTTGCGCACTTCGGAGGCCACGACGGCGAAGCCTCGGCCATGCTCGCCGGCGCGCGCCGCTTCGACCGCGGCGTTCAGCGCCAGCAGGTCGGTCTGCCGGGCGATCTCCTGCACGATGGTGATCTTCTCGGCGATCGTCTGCATCGCCTCGACCGCCTTGTCCACCGCTTCGCCCGAGGTCTGCGCGTCGCGTCGACGACTGCGCGGCGATCTTCTCGGTCTGGCTGGCGTTCTCGGCGTTCTGCTTGATGTTGGCGGACATTTCCTCCATCGACGCGGACGCTTCCTCGGTCGAGGACGCCTGCTCGCTGGCGCCCTCCGCCATCGATTGCGCCGACGCACTGGATTGCTCGCTGCCCGAGGCCACCTGGTCCGCCGCGCCCTGCACGTCGAGCGCGAAGCGGGTCAGATTGTCGACCAGGGTATTGATGCTTTGCATCAACGAATTGTAATCGCCGCTGTAGGTCTGGGTGATCTTGGTGGTGATGTCGCCCTTGGAGATGCGCTCGATGAAGTCGCCGGCGACGTTCATCGGCGCGACCACCGCCTCCAGCGTGTTGTTGAGGCCCTCGACGATGCGGCGATATTCGCCGCTGTGGCGGGTGGCGTCGGCGCGCACCGACAGCCTGCCCTCGACCGCGGCCTTCACCAGCGTGTCGGCGTCGCCGACGACGTTGCCGATGTTCGCCTTCAGCAACATCAGCCATTCATGGATCTGATCGTCGTCCGAGGCTTTGTCCATCTTCGCGCGTCATGTCGCCGCCGGCGATCGCGGTCACATAGGCGATCAGGTCCTTCAGCCAGGAATGCACGCCGTTGACCGCTTCCTTCATGCGCTGGTGATCGCCTTTGCACTCGATCTCGACGCGTTGCCTGAGGTTGCCGCCGCTGATCTGGCGCAGGATGCGATTGCCCTCGCCGATCGGCAGCAGGATGGCGTCGAGCATTTCGTTGACGCCCTTGATGACCTCGCCGTAAGCGCCCTGGAACGCCGCCGCGTCGCCGCGCTTGTCCAACTGTCCCTGATGGCTGAACTCGGTCAGCTTGCGCGACCTCGGCCTGGAACTTCTGCAGCACGATGGCGATGCCGTTGACGTTCTGCTTCATCTTCTCGTGATCGCCCTTGTAGGTCTGCGCGATCAGTTCATCGACCTTGCCGTGCGCGATCTGGTCGAGGATGCGGTTGCCCTCGCCGATCGGCAGCAGGATGGCGTCGAGCATCTCGTTGACGCCTTTGATGACCTCGCCATAGGCGCCCTGGAACGCCGCCGCGTCGCCGCGCTTCTCCAGTTGCCCCTGACGGCTGAACTCGGTCAGCTTGGCCAGTCTCGGCCTGGAACTTCTGCAGCACGACGGCGATGCCGTTGACGTTCTGCTTCATCTTCTCGTGATCGCCGCTGATAGGTCTGCGCGATCAGTTCATCGACCTTGCCATGCGCGATCTGGTCGAGGATGCGATTGCCCTCGCCGATCGGCAGCAGGATGGCGTCGAGCATTTCGTTGACGCCTTTGATGACGTCGCCGTAGGCGCCCTGGAACGCCGCCGCGTCGCCCCGCTTCTCCAGCTGCCCCTGGCGGCTGAATTCGGTCAGTTTGCCGAGTTCAGCCTGGAACTTTTGCAGCACGACGGCGATGCCGTTGACGTTCTGCTTCATCTTCTCGTGGTCGCCGCGGTAGGTCTGGCGCGATCAGTTCGTCGACTTTGCCGTGCGCGATCTGATCGAGGATGCGGTTGCCTTCGCCGATCGGCAGCAGGATGGCGTCGAGCATTTCGTTGACGCCTTTGATGATCTCGCCGTAAGCGCCCTGGAACGCCGCCGCGTCGCCGCGCTTTTCCAGCTGGCCCTGGCGGCTGAACTCGGTCAGCTTGCCCAGTTCGGCCTGGAACTTCTGCAGCACGATGCGCGATGCCGTTGACGTTCTGCTTCATCTTCTCGTGGTCGCCGCTGATAGGTCTGCACGATCAGTTCATCGACCTTGCCGTGCGCGATCTGGTCGAGGATGCGGTTGCCTTCGCCGATCGGCAGCAGCGCGGCGTCGAGCAGCTCGTTGACCGCCGACAGCAGGGCTCTGGCGTCGCCCGTAGCGGCCTCGACGTCGGCGCGCGTCGTCAGCAAGCCGCCGCCGATCGCCTGGGTCAGCCGCTGCAATTCCAGCAGTTCCAGTCGTGCCTCATGCTGTCTGCGCAGCCTCAGGAATGACATTGCGGCCTCCGGTTGTGGCGCGGCCGGGCCGCGCCGACGTTGACGGGTTCAGGCGAAGATCCTGTCGATATCCAGCACCACCATGAAGTCATCGCCGCGCTTGCCGATGCAGCGGATGAACTCGGGCCGCCAGCGCATGCCGAGCTTGGGCGTCTCCTGCAGCGCGGCGGCGGCCACTTCGGTGACTTCGTAGCACCTTGTCGGCGCGCATGCCCGACCGGCAGCGCCGGCTCGCCCGTCCAGCGTCGATTCCACACGACGATGCGGGTATCGACGGTCGGCGGCTTCTGCTCCATGCCGAAGCGCACGCCGCAGATCGGCGAGCGGCACCACCTTGCCGCGCACGTTGATCAGCCCGTCGACGAACGCCGGTGCGCCCGGCACGTCGGTGATCGGCACCGAGATCGAGGATCTCGCGCACATGCGTCGCCTCGACCGCGAACATCTCGCCCTCGAGGTCGAGCGTCAGAACCTCGAGCGCGCCGTCGCCGTTCCATTTGCGCCATGTCCGATGTCAGCCCTAACTCGCCGACCAGCAGGTCGCTCGTCGTGCGCTGTCCGTGCTCGCAACCAGGTGGGCGATGTCCAGGATCAGCGCGACGGTGCCGTCGCCGAGGATGGTCGCGCCGGAGAAAATGCTCGATATCCGCATGCAGCTTCGACAGCGACTTGATCACCGTCTGGTGGTCGCCGATCACCTGGTCGACCGACCAGCCCGACGCGCAGCTCGCCCGCCGAAACGATCACGACTTTCTGGTAGCGGTCGGCCGGCGTCGTGCGTTGAACAGCTCGCGCAGCCGCAGGAACGGCACCAGGTCGCCGCGGATGTTGAGGAAGTTGCGGCCGCGCGAGCGAGCGTCCTCCTGCGTGCTGAGTTCGACGCATTCCTCGACCGCCGACAGCGGAATGACGTAGCGGCCGCGGCCCACGCGCACCAGCAGCCCGTCGATGATGGCGAGCGTCAGCGGCAGGCGCAGGGTGATCTCGGAGCCCGGCCGGCCGTGCTGGCGATATCGATGGTGCCGCGCAGTCCTCGATCGCGCGCTTGACCACGTCCATGCCGACGCCGCGGCCGGACAGGCTGGTGACCTCGCGCGCGGTCGAGAAGCCGGGCTGGAAGATGCAGTCTGGAACAACTCGTTGTCGGTCAGCTTGGCGCCCGGCGCCAACAGGCCGTTCTCCTCGGCGCGGGCCCGGATGCGCGCACGGTCGAGCCCGCGCCCGTCGTCGCGCGATCGAGATCAGCACGCTCGGCGCCGACATGGCGCGCCGACAGCGTGATCCGCCCGACCGCGGGCTTGCCGGCGGCGGCGCGCGCCGCCGGGATCCTCGAGCCCGTGATCGACGGCGTTGCGGATCAGATGGATCAGCGGGTCGTTGAGCCGCTCGATCATCGTCTTGTCGAGCTCGGTCTCCTCGCCGACGGTGACCAGCTCGATCTGCTTGCCGATGATCGCGCGCGAGGTCGTGGATCAGCCGGCGGAAGCGGCCGAACAGCTGGCCGATCGGCAGCATGCGCACGCCCATCGTGGTGTCGCGCAGTTCCAGCGACAGCCGCTCGATTTCCTCGGCGACCGACTTCACCGCGGCATCGCTGCTGGCGGCCGCGATCTGCTTCAGGCGCGACTGCGCGATCACCAGTTCGCCGACGCGGTCCATCAGTTCGTCGAGCCGCTCGGCCGGCACGCGGATGCTGTCCACCGCGCGCGTCTCGCCGCGCGGCGGCGCTGCGGTGCCGGGCGTGCCGTTCGCGGCCGCCGGCGCGGCCAGGACCGGCTCCAGCTCCAGCTGCATGTCGTCGAGCACGAACAGGAACACCTGCTCGATGTCCTGGCGCGGTGCGGACGTGGTCAGCGTGACGGTCCAGCCCACGTGGCAGTCGGTCGCCCGCAGCTGCTCGAGCGGTGGCACCGCATCGGTGTCGGCGACCACGTCACACGCCCCCAACGCCCGCAGCTCGTCGAGCAGCAGCAGCGGGTTGGTGCCGTTCGCCATCGCATTCGGCGGCAGACGGATGCGCAGCCGCCACGTCGTCGCAGCGGCGGTGCCGGTCGCCGTCGTCGCCGGCACGGCATCGAGCCGCGCCAGGATCGCGGCGCCCTCGGCGGCGTCGGCCGTGTCGGGCGCGTCGATCAGCTGCCGGATATGGTCGCGCGCCGCCAACGTGGTCGCGATCAGGTCCGGCGTCGGCACCGCATGCCCCTGCCGCACCGCGTCGAACGCCGTCTCCAGCCGATGGGTGAACGCGGCGACCCGGTCGAAACCGAACATCGCGCCCGAGCCCTTGATCGTGTGCAGGGCGCGAAAGACGCTGTCCATCAGCTCATGATCGCCGGGCGCGCGCTCCAGCGAGAGCAGATCCTGCTCCAGTTGTTCCAGCAGCTCCGCGGCTTCCTGGCGATAGAGTTGCGCGGGATCGGGGCCGGTCATGCGCCGAGCACCTTGCGCACCAGCGCCAGCAGCTGATCCTGCTGGAACGGCTTGGTGATCCAGGCGGTCGCGCCGGCCGCCTTGGCTTCGGCCTTCAGCCCCAGCGCGGATTCGGTCGTCAGGAACACGATCGGGACGCCCTTGCCGGATGGCAGCTTGCGGATTTCGCGGATCATCTCGATCCCGTTCATCACCGGCATGTTCAGGTCCGTGAGCACCATGTCGAAGGCGGCGATGCGCGCTTTGGAGAGCCCCTCGGCGCCGTTGGCGGCCTGCACCACCGCATAGCCGGCGCCGGCGAGCGTCAGGCGCACCAGTTGCAGCGCACTCGCCGAGTCATCGACCGAGAGGATCGTGCGGCTCACGCCGGCTCGCTGTCCGGCTGCCAGAACGCCAGGTCCGCCGCGCCGGCCGCCAGGAAGCCGCCGCGCCGCAGCGCGTCCTGCAGCGGCGCGGGCAGCGGCCCCGCCAGCCGCACCCGGTCGCCGGCGCTGTGCCGGGCCGCGACCAGCAGTTGCACCAGGCTCAGGTCCACCGCCTCGGCGCCGGCGCAGTCGATCACCACGGACCCGCCCTGCGCGAGCGCGTCGCGCAGGGCGACATGGGCCGCCTCGATGAACGGGACGGTGAGCGCGCCACCGAGCGGCAAGCGAAGGAATTGGGGGTTGGCGGGCGCCACGGCTCTCTCCGGCTCGCCTTCAGGGCGGCACGGCGCAGCGATAGGGGGTCAACGTAAAGGAATCGTTGTGGGCTCAGCCGTCGCCCGGCACGAACATGTAGCCGACCCCCCGCACCGTGCGGATCGTCTGCGGATCGGCCGGATTGCGCTCGATCTTGCGGCGCAGCCGGGTCACCCGCAGATCGATCGCCCGGTCGGCCGCGCTGCGCGTGCGCTGGCTGGTCACCTGCATCAGCCAGTCGCGCTCCAGCGGGCGGTGCGGATTGGCGGCGAAGGCGCGCAGCAGCTCGAACTCGCTCGGGCTCAGCTTCTCCTCGGGCCCGTCCCCGAGCGGGTCGCGCAGCACGCGGCGCTCCAGGTCGAACACCCGCCGCCCCATCCGCACCTGCAAGGCGTGCAGCGCCGCCGCCGGCGCCCGCGCCCGCCGCAGCACGCTGCGCATGCGCGCCAGCAGTTCGCGCGGCTCGAACGGCTTGGCCACGTAGTCGTCGGCCCCGGACTCCAGCCCCTGCACCCGGTCCACCGTCTCGCCGGCGGCCGAGACGATCAGGATGCCGACCTGCGGCCCGTGCTTTCGCACAAAGCGCGCCAGGCTGTAGCCGTCCTCTCCGGGCAGGCGGACGTCGAGCAGCACGAGGTCCGGCAGCTCCCGCTCCAGCAGCGCCCGCAGCCCGCCGCCGCGATCGAAATCGGACACGCGAAACCCCTGCGACGCCAGGAACGACACCAGCAGCTGGCGCTCGACCGCCTCGTTCTCCACGACCACGACGTGCGGCGCACCCTGCATCCACCCGGCCCCGGCTCCTGGTATCGAAGCTGTTATTATACCTGGAACGTTGACGCAACGCGGTCCGGTCGAAGCCGCATGCGAATGCCCCGACCTGCGCCAGCCGCGCCGCCGCCCCCCGGCCGCGCGTGTTGACCGGCGCCGCCGCCTCCCCTCCTATGCGCCGCTGCGCAGCCGGGAGAGGCCGTCATGGGCGTGATCCGCCAGCAGATCGAGGCGTTGGAGGACAGCCCCATCGTCGAGGTGTTCCGCGAAGGTTTTCATCTTCCGGATTTGATCCCGATGTGGGCCGGCGAGCCGGACGTGCCGACGCCGAAATTCATCTGCGACGCCGCCACCAAGGCGCTCTACGAAGGCCGCACCTTCTACACCGAGAACCGCGGCCGGCCGCTGCTGCGCCAGGCGCTGATCGACTACCACCGCCGCCTCTACGGCGTGGAGATCCCGGACGACCGCATCGCGCTGACCATTTCCGGCATGAACGCGGTGATGCTGGTAGCGCAGGCGACGGTGCAGCCGGGCGACAACGTCGTTGCGATCACGCCGTCCTGGCCGAACATCATGCGGGCGATGCAGATCAACGGCGCCGAGGTGCGCGAGGTGATGCTGGCGCGCGGCAACGCCGGCTGGCGGCTCGACCTCGACGCGGTGTTCGACGCCTGCGACGGGCAGACCCGGGTGATCTACCTCGCCTCCCCCGGCAACCCGACGGGCTGGCAGATCGAGCAGCCCGAGGCCGAACGCCTGCTGGATTTCTGCCGGTCGCGCGGCATCGCCATCCTCTCCGACGAAGTCTATCACCGCATCGTCTACGACCGCCCGGTCGCGTTCAGCTTCCACGACATCGCGCGCCCGGACGACCCCGTGTTCATCGTCAACAGTTTTTCAAAAGCCTGGGCGATGACGGGCTGGCGGCTGGGCTGGGTCACCTATCCGGCAGGCACCACAAGCGCGTTCGAGAAGCTGATCCAGTTCAACACCTCGGGCGGTCTCGAATTCCTGCAATACGGCTGCATCGCGGCGCTGGAGCAGGGCGAGGATTTCGTCAAATCCTTCGTCGAGCGCTGCCGCATCGCGCGCGGCATCGCCAACGAGCGGCTCGCCGCCATGCCGCGGGTGCAGAACATCCCGAGCAGCGGCGCGTTCTACGCGATGTTCGGCGTCGACGGCATGACCGACTCGATGGCGTTCTGCAAGCGCGCGGTGCACGAGGCGCGCATCGGCATGGCCCCCGGCACCAGCTTCGGCCGCGGCGCCGAGCACCTCGTGCGCATCTGCTACGCCAAGAGCCGGGAGAACCTGACCGAGGCGATGGACCGGCTGGAGCGCTTCGTCGCCGACTACGTGGAGTAGCCGTCGCCTGGCGCCTGCGCGCGACAATGCTCGCCTCGATCAGTTGTAATTTCGTGAGCTGAAACCGCGCCCCTTCCGCCGTCCTGTGGCAGAATTCATTACTGTTCCGCGTAGTAGTCTCACGTTTCCGTGCATTTTTCTTCTCTGGCGCAACTAAATCGAATTTCACGCATTCTCGCAGGGCGGTTTGCGCGCGGTCGTTCCTCGTCGAACGTCACGAATGCGCGCGCCTCGATGCAACAGGAGAACACGAATGACCCGATCTTCATGGCGGAAGGCCGGCCTGCTGGCGCTGGCGGTCGCGTTCGCCGCGCCCGCGGCGTCCCCGGCCTTCGCGGCCGACCGCTGGGCGCATCACGGCGGCTGGGGCGGCGGACACGCTTGGCACGGCGGCGGCTGGGGCGGCGGCTGCGGCGGCTGCGGCGTCGGCGGTGCCCTGATCGGCCTCGGCGTCGGCGCGGCGATCGGCGCCGCGGTCGCGGGCTCTTATGCGGCACCGCCTCCCGTCTACTACGCGCCGCCGCCGCCGGTCTATTACGGCTACTGACCGGCCGGCCGCCCCGCTTCCAGTCACACCTCAATTCCAAGAACCCAGGAAAACCCCATGCGATTGATCCCGACGACCCACATCACCGCCGCCGTCCTCGCCGCCGCGCTCGCGCTGCCGGTCGCGGCGTTCGCCCAGAACAACACCCCGACCGTCACCACGCCGGCGACGCCCGCTCAGCCGAATCAGACGCCGCAGCAGCGCGTCGAGCAGCACATCGCCGACCTCTACGCGACGCTGAAGATCACCCCGGCGCAGGAGAAGCAGTGGAACGAGTTCGCCCAGGTGATGCTCGACAACGCGCAGTCGATGGACACGCTGATCACCAAGAACCGCGGCAGCATGGCGACGGCGAACGCCGAGCAGACCATGCAGGACTACGCCGAGATGGCGAAGCAGCACGAGAAGAACGTCGAACGGCTGCTGCCGGCCTTCCGCACGCTCTATACCGCGCTGACGCCGGAGCAGAAGCAGGCCGCCGACGAGGCGTTCCGCGAGCGCGCCGAGCAGCACGACCAGATGCGCCAGGGCTCCATGCAGAACCAGCAGCCGAAGCAGGGCGGCTGATCGCCCCGCGAACCGGGGGATGCGCGGGTCGAGCCCGCGCATGACGCAATCACGTCATCGCCGGGCCTGACCCGGCGATCTCTGCCAACACCCGCGTGAACCGGGCGGTGGGCGGGCCGAAAGGCCGGCCTACCGCCCCATGCGCTGCAGGAACTCGAGTTGCCAGCGCATCTCGTCGTTGGCGATCGGAAAGCAGCCGCCATCCCCGGCGCGCAGCGCGGCCCCCGGGCCGATCCGGCACAGCAGCACCTGCAGCGGCCCGGCGAGCTGCATCGAGAACCCGGCCTTCCAGATCAGGCTGACGATGCCTTTGGTGCTGCGCAGCGTCACCGCCCGGTCGACCACGGCCGGCGCGACGCCGGCGGCCATCGCCAGCATCGCCGTACACAGCCGCGCCTCGCCACGCTGCGCCGCCGCCAGCACGGCGGCCTCGTCCAGTTGTCCCGCCGCGTTGATCTCGCGCGCCCGTGCGATCGCCGCCAGCAGCGTCGCATCGGCCGGATCGGGGCGGCCGCGCGGCAGCCGTGCGGCGGTGCGGCGCTGCAATTCGCGCGTGAGCTCCGGGTCGAGATCGCTGCGCGCCGCCAGCACCGCGACCAGTTCCGCCGCGACGATCTCCGACAGCGCCCGCGCCGCGCCCGCCGACAGCGTCGGCCGCCGCACCAGCGGATCGTGCCAGTCCGGATGGTTCACCGCGCGCGCGATCAGCGCATCCAGCGTCGCCTCGCGGATCGCCGCCGAGCGGTTGGCCAGCAGGATGGCGATCAGCCGGTCGTCGGCGCTCGCGGCGATTGCATCGGCGACCGAGCCGGGCAGGCCGGGGCGGCTCGCGACCGCGGCCGCGGTGCCCTCGCCCGGCGCCTCCGCCAGCAGCACCAGCAGGTCCTCGGCCGACAACAGCGGCGACAGCCGGATCACCGGCCCGCTCACCGGCAGCGCGCTGTCGTGCGCGAGCCGCAGGATCAGCTCCCGCGGCGCGTCCGGCATCTCCTTGAGCGCGTCGGCGATCGCGGCGCGCACGCGCACCGCCTCGTCCTCCACCAGCGCCGCGAGCGTGCGCAGCGCCTGCCCCTCCAGTTGTCGGCGGTAGGGCGAGCCGGCGTCCGGCATCAGCGAGGCGAGCTTGCGCCCGAGCAGCGTGCGCACCCGCTCGTCCTGGTCGGCGGCCAGCAGGTCGTCCGCGTGCGCCGGCGCGGCCGCATTCATCGCCACGGCCGCGCGGACCGTCACCGCGGGGTCGCCGGCCAGGTCCTGCAGCAAGTCCGGCGGGGTGTCGGTGGCGGTTCCGAGCCGGACGCGCGCCGCCTCCTCCAGCCCCTGCAGCGCCGTCGCCGTCAATGCGCGCCCGGCCGACCGGGCCGCTGGCGACGCGGCCGGGGTCAGCCGCTCGGCGGGACGGGTCGCGGCGTCCATCAGGCGACGCCGCTCTCCTTCGCCACCCGCCACTGGCCGCGGCCGGTGCGCTTGACGTCGTACATCGCCCGGTCGGCGCGTTGCAGCAGCGCCTCCGCGTCCTCGCCGCGGCCGGGCCAACGCCCGGCGATGCCGATCGAGAAGGTGATCGGCGGCACGCCGGCGGGCGAGAAATGCGCCAGCGCCTGCGGCCCGCCGGTGCGCAGGTGCTCGGCCCGCTCGGCCGCCGCCAGTTCGTCGGCGCCGTCGAGCCAAAGCGCGAACTCGTCCCCGCCCAGCCGCGCCACCAGGTCGGTGGGCCGGACGCTGCCGCGCAGCACCTGCGCCGCGGCCTGCAGCGCCTCGTCGCCGACGTCGTGGCCGCGGCTGTCGTTGAGCGCCTTGAAGTTGTCGAGGTCGACGAACACCAGCGCGCCCGGCAGCCCGTCGACCTCCAGCCGGTCGAACCGGCGCGACAGCTCCTCCATGAAGGCGCGGCGGTTGAGCAGCCCGGTCAGCGGGTCGGTGCGCGCCTGCCGTGCCATCTCGCGCTGGATCGCCTCGTGCTCCAGCACCACGCGCACGATCGCGGCGGCCGAGGACGCCAGGACCTGCTCGTCGGCGTCCCAATTGCGGTCGCCGGGCTGCCGCCACAGCGCCAGCGCCGCCTCTTCGCCGAACCGAGTCTGGGTCGGGCACACCAGCACCAGCCTTCCGTCCTCGGCGATGCCGTCCACCGGGTCGTCGCCGCCGGTGTCGAGCAGCGATTTGGCCGTCGACACCACGCCCGCGGCCATCCGGCCGAACGAGTGCAGCACCGTCGGCTCCTGGCCGTCGCCGATCATGTCGAGCACCGCCAGCCCCTCGCTCGCGGTCGCGTGCGCGAGCGAGGACAGCACGGCCTGCATCATCCGCGGCGCCAGCACCTCCTTGCGCATCCGCCACAGGATGTGCTCGAGCACTTCGCCGCGCCGCAGCGAGGCGGCGGTCGCGGCCTCGCGCTCCTCCTGCTCGGTGACGTTCTGGCCGACGCCGCGCGCGCCGACGATCTGCCCGGCCTCGTCGAGCACCGGGGCAACCGCGAAGGCGATGCAGACCGGGCCGCCATCCGGCCGCCGCAGCCAGGCGCGGCGGCGGCGCACAAGCTCGGTCGGGTGGAACGGGTTGAACGCGGGCGCGCCGCCGGCGTCCGCCATCAGCAGATCGGCCGGCTGTCCGAGCAGCGTGGCCGCCGCCCAGCCGAGCGCCGGGTCGGGCGCCACGATCACGAACCGCCCCGAGGCGTCGGTCTCGAATGCGATGTCGGCGGCAAGGGTGACCAGTTCGCGCCAGCGGTGCCGGCTGTCCAGCAGCGCGTCGCGCAGCGCCACGCCGCGCCCGGCCGCATCGGCCGGCCCGGGCCGCGCCGACGGGTCGTCGGCCGCGCTGCCCGCCGCCGGCGGCCCGGCGCCACGCGGAGCAGGCAGCACGGGCAGAATGGGCGACAGCGGAAATTGCGCCTGGGTCATCGGTGGCGGGGATCCCAAAAGCCCGCCTGCATTCGATGCCAGCCGCGTAAAGACCCGGTTAGCAACCGGCGGAGCGCTTCCTCCTCCTCCCCGTGCGGCTGCCGACCTTGCGGTCTTCCCGATCCCCCGCAATTGACACGTCGGCACCCGCTGCGCATGGTCGGCCGACCGGCGGATGAGGGCGAAGCGCGGATGAGCGGAGCGTTGCAGAAGACTATCGAACAGCTCTGGGACACGCGCGAGACGCTGGGCGCCGCCACCGCCGGCGCGCCGCGCGCCGCCGTGGAGGACGCGCTCGCGCTGCTCGACGCCGGCGTCGCCCGCGTCGCCGAGCCGGCGCCCGCCGGCGGCTGGGTGGTCAACCAGTGGCTCAAAAAGGCCGTGCTGCTGAGTTTCCGCCTGCGCGACTCGATGCCGATGCCCGGCGCAGGCGGCGCCCCGGTGTTCGACAAGGTAGAAATGAAGTTCGCCGATTGGGGCGCGCAGCAGTTCCAGGCCGCCGGCTTCCGCGCCGTGCCCGGCGCCATCGTCCGCCGCAGCGCCTACGTCGCCCCGGGCGTCGTGCTGATGCCGAGTTTCGTCAACGTCGGCGCCTATGTCGACCGCGGCACCATGGTCGACACCTGGGCGACCGTCGGCAGTTGCGCGCAAATAGGCAAGAACGTTCATCTGTCGGGCGGCGTCGGCATCGGCGGCGTGCTGGAGCCGCTGCAGGCCAACCCCACCATCGTCGAGGACGATTGTTTCATCGGCGCCCGCTCCGAAGTCGTCGAGGGCGTGATCGTCGAACGCGGCTCGGTGCTCGCGATGGGCGTGTTCATCTCCTCGTCCAGCCGCATCGTCGACCGCGCCACCGGCGAAATTTTTGTGGGTCGGGTGCCCGCTTACTCGGTCGTGGTGCCCGGCACGCTGCCGGGCAAAAATCTGCCGGACGGGTCGCCGGGGCCGAGCCTCGCCTGCGCGGTGATCGTCAAGCGGGTCGACGAGCGCACCCGCGCGAAAACCTCCATCAACGAACTGTTGCGCGATTGACGCAGACGCTGCACGACACCCCAGCGCACGCCGGCGCGCACCGCGACCCGCTGCCGCTCGCGCAGAAACTGATCCGCTGCGCCAGCGTCACCCCGGCCGACGAGGGCGCGCAGACCGTGCTCACGACCGAGCTGTCCCGGGTCGGCTTCTCGGTGACCGCGCTGCGCTTCGGCGCGATCGACAACCTGTTCGCCCGCATCGGCAGCGGCCGCCCGCATTTCTGTTTTGCGGGCCACACCGACGTCGTGCCGGCCGGCGCCGCCGGCTGGACCGGGCACCCGTTCGGCGGTGACGTGCGCGCCGGCATCCTGTATGGCCGCGGCGCCTGCGACATGAAGGGCGCGATCGCCGCCTTCGCCGCCGCCGCCGCGCAGCACCTCCAGGCGGCCGCGTTGCGTGGCTCGATCAGCCTGCTGATCACCGGCGACGAGGAAGGCGAGGCGGTGGACGGCACCGCCCGCGTGCTCGAATGGATGCAGGCGCATGGAGAAATTCCCGACTTCTGCCTGGTCGGCGAGCCCACCAACCAGGCCCGCCTCGGCGACGTGATAAAAATCGGCCGCCGCGGCAGCCTGACCGCGCGGATCGCCGTGCACGGCACCCAGGGCCACGTCGCCTACCCGCACCGCGCCGACAACCCCATTCACCGGCTGGTGCGCGCGCTCGACGCGCTCACCGCGATCCCGCTCGACGCCGGCACCGAATGGTTCGAGCCGTCGAGCCTGCAAGTGACCAGCATCGACGTCGGCAACCCGGCCAGCAACGTGGTGCCGGCGGAGGCGCGGGCGGTGCTGAACATCCGCTTCAACGACCGGCACAGTTCGGCAACCCTGGCCGCCTGGCTGCGCGCCACGCTCGCCCGCTACGCCGACCGCTTTTCCTTCGACGTCTCGGTCAGCGGCGAAAGCTTTCTCACCGCGCCCGGGCCGCAGGTCGAAATGCTGCGGCAAGCCGTCGCCGCGGCGACCGGGGTGGAAACAAAACTTGACACCGGCGGCGGCACCTCGGATGCGCGCTTCATCGCCCGCTACTGCCCGGTTGCCGAGTTCGGCCTGGTCGGCACCACCATGCACCAGGTCGACGAGCGCGTGCCCGTCGACGAACTGCGCGCGCTGTCGCACGTCTATGCGAAGGTCCTGGAGGCGTTCGGCGTATGAAGCCGGCCGTCGCGATCGGGGTGGCGCGGCTGGCGCGCTTCAACGCGGGCGGCCTCGCGGCGTTCGACGCGACGCCGTCCGGGCTGCTGAACGCGCTCGCGCCCTGGCTCGCGTTCGCGCTGGTCGGCTTCCTGCTGATGCTGGTCGACGGCTCGCCCACCGAAGCCCTGGCCGAGTTCCTGGGCATGCTGGTGGCGCTGTTGACGCCGGCGGTGCTGTCGGAGGCGCTGGCCCGGCTGTGGGGACGCGAGGCGGCATGGCTGCGCTATGCGGTCGCCTTCGTCTGGTGCCAATGGATCATGCCGCCGGCCTCGCTGATCGCGGTCGCCTGCAGCGTCGTGATCGCCACCGCCGGCGTGCCGACCGAGACCGCATTGCGGCTCGGCGAGTTCGCCCTGCTGGCCTATCTGCTGGCGCTGCACGCCTTCCTCGCCCGCCGCGCGCTCGACCTGTCGCGCTGGCGCACGGCCGCGATCGTCGCCGCCGTCAACCTCGGCACCGGCGCGCTGGTGTTCGGCCCGATGCTGATGCGGGTGGCGTTGGGGGCGCCCGCTTGAGCACGCTCGCCGGGCTCGCCGCGGGCGTGCAGGCGGCGCTGCTGCTGGCGCGCGGCCAGCCGGCCGGGCTCGGGCTGCTCGCCACCGAGGAAGAACCGGCGCTGGCGACGGCCGCGCGCAGCTTCTGGGCCGCGCTGCTGTGCCTGCCCGCCTTCGTCTGCCTGCAACTGATCGACATCGCGCAGAACGCCGCGCCGCCGCACGCCTTCGCAGTGGAGGCGCACGGCTTCGCGCTGCACCTGTGCGGCTACATCATCGAGTGGGCCGGCCTCGCGGTCCTCACCTGGTGGCTCGCGCGCGCGCTCGGCCGCGCCGTGCTGTGGCCGACCTTCATCGCCACCTGGAACTGGTGCAACGTCGTGCAGTCGCTGCTGCTGGTCACGGCGAAGCTGCCCTGGCTGCTCGGCATGCCCGACATGGTCGGCGAGACCGTCGAGTTGGTGGCCGTGGGCTGGGCGCTGTGGCTCGAATGGTACGTGGCACGGCTGGCGCTCGGCCTCACCGCGATCCAGGCGGTCGGCCTGGTGGTGCTGGCGGAGACGCTCGACAATCTGATGCAGCTGGTGATCCTGTCGCTCGCGGGCGGCAGCTGAGCGTGCAGGCGCGGCGCGCCATCCAGGTGGTCGGCTGCCACGCCGAGGGCGAGACCGGCGACGTGATCGTCGGCGGCGTGCTGGCGCCCTCCGGCGCGACCCAGTTCGAGCGCATGCAGGCCTTCGCTCGCGACCACGACGACATCCGGAAACTGCTGCTGAGCGAGCCGCGCGGCTCGATCTGCCGCCACGTCAACCTGATCACGCCGCCGACCCGTGCGGACTGCCAGGCCGGCGTGATCATCATGGAGCCGACCGAGTACCCGCCGATGTCAGGCTCCAACCTGATGTGCACCGTCACGGTGCTGCTCGAGACCGGCATTCTTCCCATGGCCGAGCCGGAAACCGTGGTGACGATCGACACCCCCGCCGGCCCGGTGCAGGCCCGCGCGACCTGCCGCGGGGCAAAATGCGAGCGGGTCGAGCTGACCAACGTGCCCTGCTTCGTCGACCGGCTCGACGCCAGGCTGGAGGTCGAGGGCGTGGGCACCGTCGTCGCCGACATCGCCTGGGGCGGCATGTTCTATGCGATCGTCGACGCGACAAAACTCGGCTTCTCCGTCACCGCCGACGAGGCGCGCGACCTCGCCGTGCTGGGCGAGCGGGTCCGGCTGGCCGCGCGCGAGCAGCTTGCCGTCGTGCATCCGGAGAACCCGGCGATATCGGGCGTCTCCATCGTCCAGCTCAACCGCCCGTTCGCCGGCGTCGGGGCGGTGACGCGCAACACCTGCATCGTCGCGCCGGGCCGCTCCGACCGCAGCCCGACGGGCACCGGCACCTGCGCCAGGATGGCGGTTCTGCACGCGCGTGGACACATGCGGGTCGGCGATGCGATGACCCACGAGAGCCTGATCGGCAGCCGGTTCGAGGGCCTCATTGTCGCCGAGGCCACGGTCGGCGGCCGCCCCGCGATCGTGCCCACGATCAGCGGGCGGGCCTGGATCACCGGCTTCCACACCTACCTGATCGACCCGACGGATCCGTGGCCCGAAGGCTTTCAGGTGGCCGACATGATGGGCGTGACCGGCGGGATGGCGCAGTAGCCGCCTCAGAACAGCGCGGTCACGCTCCGCGCCAGGTCGATCACGAACTCGATCGCGTCCGCCCCCAGCGACGCGCAAAGACCGACCAGCACGCCGACGCCGATCGCCGAGCTGAGCCGCATCGAGGTCGGCGCGCGCACGTCGCCGATCCGGCGGCGCAGGTCCGGCACCTGCGCATCGAAACTGCGCGACCGGCCGGCCAGCCCGTCGCGGCCCGCTTCCCGTTTGATGATGCGCCGGCCGAAAGTCCTCGGCGGGACGAAGTCGGCCGCGAGCACGTCGCGGCGCGATCCGCTCGCCCAGCTCAGAGTTGTCGCCGACATCCTTCCGCCTCCACCGGCACAGTCCTCGCGCCGGAACCACCGGCGGAAGAGTCGCCTTTTCAGTGCGAAACGTTGGCACCTTCACGTCCGGTGATCCCGTCATGTCTTGTATGGAATTGTTCCACCGAGCCGGTCGGCGCAGCAGCGGCGCAGGCGTGCTGCGCCGTCATGCGGGATTGCACCGGCCGCAAACAATCCCTCGGGGCAACGGGGGTCGGGCGGCGCCGGCGCGGCAGTTGCGCCTGCTTCGCGCACCACCCACGGCGCCGGCGGCAAGCTGCCGACGCCAAACATTCGTCAGAAAATGTCAGGTCGCCGGGGTAGCCTCAGTTCGGCAGGCCAAGCAGACCGTGCTTGAGCGGTTCCGTCGAGGGATAGGAGCCGATGAAGGTGGCGAGAATGGTCCGCGTGAAGACCGGGTCGGTCACCGTGCCCATCGGCCGCCCGTCCACCCGGAACTCCACGTTCGCCCCGTTGAACGTCAGCGTCGTGGTGTCGCCCGCGCGCACGTCCGGCACGCGCTTGAGGAATTCGTCGAGCATGTTGGACGGGATGCGGCAGGGCGGACGGCAGTTGTCGCGAAAGCCGGAGATCCACGCTTCGCGCGCGCGGTCGGCGGTGACGTCGTGGATGAAATGGATGTCGAGCAGCTTGGCGTCGCCGGAATGCAGGATCGCCTCGGCGTCGCTGCTCGGCTGCGGCAGGTACAGCCCGGCGACGTAGACCTGGATGTGGAACATCGAAAACGTGCGGACCGCCATGCCGTTCAGCCGCAGCGTCGTGCCGTCGACCACGCGCGTGTCCGGCAGCGAAACGCCGTCGAGCTCGGCGGCGGCTGCCGGCAGCGCCCGGCCCGGCTGCATCGGGGCGAAAGCGAGCGCGGCAAACGCCAGCACGGCGGCACGCAGACCAAACGGCAGGCGGCGGGGGCGTAATCGAATCGTCACACCCGAAGACTAAGGCACCCTCGCAAACTGGCAAGCCCGGGCCGCCGGAGGCGGGCGGCGCCTTCGCGCGCCCGCCTCCGCACGCCGCCTATCTCACGCCGTCTTGATCCAGACCGCCTTGACGTTCAGGTACTCCTCGAGGTGCTGCACGCCGCTCTCGCGCCCGTAGCCGCTCATCTTGTAGCCGCCGAAAGGCACCGCCGGGTCCATTGCCTGGTAGCAGTTCACCCACACCGAGCCGGCGCGGATGCCCTTGGCCAACCGGTGCGCCTTGCTGACGTCGCGAGTCCACACGCCGCTGCCGAGGCCGAACATCGTGTTGTTGGCGCGGCTCAGCACCTCGTCGATGTCGGTGAACGGGATCGCGGAAATCACCGGGCCGAAGATTTCCTCCTGGGCGATGCGCATGTCGTCGCGCACGTCGGCGAACACCGTCGGCGGCACGAAGTAGCCCTTCGCGAAGTCGCCGTCGGTGAGCCGCTGGCCGCCGCTGAGCGGCCGCGCGCCCTCCTGCCGGCCGGTGGACAGGTAGCCGGTGACGCGATCAAGCTGGTCCTGCGACACCAGCGGCCCGATCGCGACGTCCGGGTCCATGCCGTTGCCGACCCGCAGCGTCTTGCCGAACTCGGCGACGCGGCCGGTGAACTCCTCGTAGACCTTCTTTTCCACGAACAGCCGCGTGCCGGCCGAGCAGATCTGGCCGGAGTTGGCGAATACCGCCATTGCCGCACCCGCGACCGTGGTTTCGAGATCGGCGTCGGCGAACACGATGTCCGGCGACTTGCCGCCCAGTTCCAGCGACACCCGCTTCAGGTTGCCGGCCGACGCCTGCACGATCTTCTGGCCGGTCACATGGCTGCCGGTGAACGCCACCTTGTCCACGCCCATGTGTTTCGCGAGCGCCGCGCCAGCCGTTTCGCCGTAGCCCGGCACCACGTTCAGCACGCCCGGCGGCACGCCGGCTTCGAGGGCGAGTTGCCCGAGCAGCAGCGGCGTCAGCGGCGCCTCTTCCGCCGGTTTCAGGATGACGGTGCAGCCGGTGGCCAGCGCCGGCCCGATCTTCCACAGCGAAGAGGTCAGCGGCGCGTTCCACGGGATGATCGCCCCGACCACGCCGACCGGCTCCTTGAGCGTGTAGGAAAAATATTCGCCGGGCAGCGAATTGTCGATCGTCTCGCCGTGCAGCGCCGTCGCCATGCCGGCGTAGTAGCGCAGCAGCGCGACCGCCCGGCGCTTCATGTTCTTGGTGCGCGACACCGGCGCGCCCATGTCGAGCGTGTCGAGTTCGGTCAACTCGTCGGCGTGCTTCTCCACGAGGTCGGCGAACTTCAGCAGGATCTGCTGCCGGTCGAACGGTTTTGTCTTGCTCCACGGCCCCTCGAACGCACGCCGTGCTGCTTCGACTGCGCGGTCGATGTCCTCGGCGTCGCCCTCCGCGACCTTGGCGAGCAGTTCGCCGGTGGCCGGGTTGATGGTATCGAACGTCTTGCCCGACGCCGCCTCCAGCCATTTGCCGTCGATCAGCATGCGCTTGGGCTTGCCGTCGAGGAACGGGTGGCGGGCGTGCGGGTGGGATGCGACGACGGTCATTGCGGCTTCCTCCGTGAAGCGTTGTGGTCCCCCGGATATTCCGCCCGCGCCGGAGCGGTGTCCAGGCAGGGTCACACGACCGCGCCGCCGCCGTCGATGTCGACGACGCTGCCGGTCATGTAGCGGTTGAGCATAACGGCGAGCGTCAGTTCGGCAATGTCGGCGGACGTCGCGACATGGCGGACCGGCAGGCGGCGGCGCGCCTGCTCCAGCATCCCCTGCCGTTGCTCGCTCGGCATGCGGTCCCACAGTTCCGTGTCCACGAGCCCCGGACAAATCACGTTGACCCGCACCGGCGCCAGTTCGTGCGCGAGCCCCCGGCCCAGCCCCTCGACGGCGCTGTTGATCGCGGTCAGCGCCGCGGCCCCGATCGGCCTGCGGCTGGCGCTGCCCGAGAACAGCGCAACCGAGCCATGCGGCGCCATCTCGGCCGCGCGCACCGCCTGAAACGGGCCCCAGAACTTGCTGAGCATCGACGCCATCGCGTCCGCGACGCTGAGCTCGCGGAACGCGCCGATGGTCACCGCGCTGCCGGGAATGGCGAGGTAGTCGAGCCGCCCCGCCGCCTTCATGCCGGCGGCAACCGAAGCTGGATTGGTCAGGTCGATCACCTGGCCGTTGACCGTGCCGGCGGCGGCAAGCTCCCCGGTCACCCGCGCGACACGTTCCGCGCTGCGGCTGGCGACGATCAGGTCGGCGCCGCCGGCGACGGCCAACCCGGCCAGCGCCCGGCCGATGCCCTGGGTCGCCCCGATGATCAGAAACCTTTTGCCGGCCAACGACATCGGCCCGTCCCCCGCATCCCGCACAAAGATTGCACCCGCGGCGGCAGGCGTGTCGAGGCGCGCAGGGTCGGCTCGGGGCCACGCAGTCAGACCGGCCCGGCCAGACTCCAGCTTCGCGCGGGTCTGCATCATTTCGAGCTTCTGCTCGGCGTCCTTCTGCAGCCTGGCGATCGCGACGTCGGAGTAGCCGCTCGCCGCGTGTTCGCGCAGCACCCGCCGGCGGATCCTGTCGATGCGCCAGACCAGGGCCACGAACCGCGCCAGCTTGGCGGCGGTCTCCGCCCAGTAGCGGGCATGGAACATTGCTGCAGGTTCGGCTGGCGAGCCGGGGCGGCGCGTGCTGCGGACCTTGCGCCGCAGATAGCCGCCCTGCAGCGGATGCACGCGCTCGATCAGCGGCATGCCGCGGAACACGACGAGGCTCAGCATCAGCCGCTTCGCCGGCAGCCGATCGGCGACCGCGCGGCGCAGCAGCGTCTCGATGTGCTCCATGCTGTAGTACTGCGACCACGCCCGCTGGTAGACGCCCTGCCACTCCGGCTGCGTCATCCGCCCATGCGCGGTGCAGACATGTTCGAGGTCGTACTTGTTCATGTCGCGCTCCATCGGCACCGCCGCGCGCGCGAGTTTCTGGTGGTCCTCCGACCCCGGCAGCGGCGTCAGCACGAAGAACTCCAGGCAATCGACCGGCAGCTCGCGCTTCAGCACGTCGATGTCGTGCTCGATCGAATTCGACCGTATCCTCCGGAAAGCCGAGGATGTAGCCGCAGAAGGTAATAATGCCGGCGGCGCGCCACGCCTGCAGCATGGCGCGGTATTCGCCGATCTTGTTCTGCCGCTTCTTGGCGTGCAGCAGGTTGGCGGCGTTGATGGTCTCCAGGCCGATGAACACGCGCCGGCAGCCGGCGCGCCGGCATTTCTCGATGAAGTTCGGGATCTTGTAGGCCAGCGCATCGACCTGGATCAGGAAGCTGAACGCGATCTTCTCGCGCTCGCGCAGGTCGATGATGCGATCGAGAATGGCTTCCCACTGCCGGTTGCGCGCGAAATCGTCGTCGGTGATGAAGAACCGCGTCACGCCCTTGGCCAGATGCGCGCGCAGCAGTTGCTCGACGTCGTCGGCGCTGCGGTAGCGCGACTTGCGGCCCTGCACATTGATGATCGTGCAGAAGCTGCACTGGAACGGGCAGCCGCGCCCGGCATCGAACGAGCCGATCGGCGGCGAATAGCGCCGCAGCCGCTCCGGCGGCAGATAGGGCGCGACGGCGCCCTGCAACCCCGGCAGGTCGGCGAGAACGTTGTAGATCGGCTGCAGCCGATTGGCGAACGCGTCCTGCAGCAGCGTGTCGATCAGCCCCTCGGCCTCGCCCGCGAACAGCGTCACGCCGAGGTCGATCGCCGCCTGCAGATCCCACGGCAGTTCATCGAGCATCGACAGGCAGCCGCTGACGTGAAAGCCGCCGATCACCACCTTCAGCCCGCGCGCCCGCAGTTCGCGCGCCATGTCCACGGCGCGCGGAAACTGGTTGCTCTGCACGCCGACCAGGAACACCACGCCGTCGCCCGCCCGGGCGATGCGCGCGGCCACACGGTCGGCCGAGATCAGCGTGTTGCACTCGTCCCAGCCGTCGAAGCTCAGCGCGACGTCGGCGCCGAGCACGCGGCGTTCGGCGGCGTCCATGACGATCGCGAAGAGGCTGGCCAGCGAGTTCGACGGGATCGAGGCTTTCCACCACTGGATGATGTAGCCGTCGTCATCGTAGTGCGAGGGCTTGATCATCTCGACGTGGAACGTGCGCACCATCAGAGCCGTCCCCGAATGAATTTCTTCCCGCAATCTGGCAGCGCACCGAGAAATGTCCGTGCGCCGCGGCCCTGGATCTTCCGCCGTGTGGCAATTCATTCGCCGGAAGATTTCGGCCCGCGAAATCCGCCGCCAGTTCAGTCGAATTTGTGCCAGTAATGGATGAACCCGCTGCGCACGGCGATGCGGTTGTAGAGCGCCTGCGCGGTCGTGTTGGTCTCGTGCGTGAGCCAGTAGACGCGGGTGCAGCCGGCGGCCTGCGCGGCGGCGTAGACGTGCTCGATCAGCCGCCGCCCGATGCCGCCGCCGCGCACCTCCGGGCTCACGAACAGGTCGTTGAGGTAGCAGATGTCCTCGACCGTCCAGGTGTTGCGGTGCGTGAGCCAGTGCGCGAGGCCGACGGCGTCGGCACCGTCCCAGGCCAGCGCGCCATGCACCGGCTCGGCCGGGTCGAGCATCCGCGCCCACAACGTGCGCGTCGCCGTCTCCGGCAGATCGACCTTATAGAACGTCTGATAGTCACGCCACAGCGGCAGCCATGCGGCATAGTCGGCGGCGGCAACGCCGCGGATCTGCGGCACGCTCATGACACGACCTCCAATACCGCCGGCAGCCGCTCCGACCTCATCGCCGGCACGCTTCCACCGCGGAGCATGCTACGAAACCGCAACGCGACACGCCCGCGCAGTATGGCACGACGCATGACAGGGAGTCCCGTGTGCAGCTGAACATTCTGATCCAGGGCCAATCCAACGCGGCATACCTGCTCTCGACCCTCGATCCGGTGAACCTCGCGACGGCGGTGGAGAACCTGCTCGGCTTCGACGGGGTCAGCAACTCGATCAATCTGCTGGGCGGCAACGGCACGAGTACCTTCTACGGGACGCCTCTTGTGCCGGGCGGTCAAGCCACCCCGGCTTTCCCATCGTGGCTGAACGCGGCGGGCCTGAACGCGAGCCAGCCGTGGTCCGACGGGCCGGAGCAGGGCACCATCGACTCCTACCTCGCATCGCTGCCGGCCGACGAGCGCTCGGCGCCGACCGCCATCGTCTGGCTGCACAACGAGGACGACGGCCTCAATCCCTCGATCGGCGCCTCGGAGTGGGCGAGCGCGGTCGCCTACGCCATCGGCGAGAACCGCGCGGCGCTCGGGCAGGCCGCCGACACCACCCCGGTGCTGTTCGTCAACGTGCCGTTCGATGGCGCGGGCTCGGTGCTGGAGACGCTGTATGACGGCGGTTCGGCGCAGTCGCTGCGGCAGGGCATGCAGTCGCTGATCGACAGCGCCTCGTTCAACGCGAGCTGGGGCGCGCAGGTCGGCGACTCCGACATGGACGGCACCGACCCCTCCTTCGGGGGCCAGCATTTCGACACGACCGATCTCGCGCAACTCACCGACCGTCTCGCGCTCTCCATCGCCGACCAGTTCGCGCAGTACGCCTTGCCCGGCTCGCCGATCGCAACCGACGGCCCGCTGGACGCGGCAGGCCCCTCGATCGTCTCGGCCGCGGCCGTGCCGGGCAACCGGACCAGATCCTCGTGCAGCTTTCGGTGCCCGCGAACGGCGGCGGGCTCGCGGCGCTTTCGCAAGCCGCGAGCCAGGGCGCCGGATGGACCGTGCAGTACGGCGCAACGACGTTCTACGCCACGCAGGCGCAACTGGTGTCCGGCGACCAGATGCTGCTGTCCTTCGATGGCGCGGTTCCGACCGATGGCGGCGCGTTGCTGTATTACGGCTTCGGGTCCGGACGGATCTACGTCCAGACCGGACCGCAGACGGTGGCATCGACGCAAGGGCCGGGACAAGGCTCCGCCGTCTATGATGGCACCGGGTTGCCGCTTCAGCTCACCGCCGACGGCATCGCGGTGTCCGAGGCCGGCGTGCCGCCGAGCAACCCGGCGCCGCCGACCATTCTCGGCGATGTCGGCACGGCCACGCTCGGCGGCACGGCGCAGAACGCCGAGGTCGCGCTGGGCGACGGCACCTACACCGTTCTGGGCGGCCAGGGATTTGCCGAGGTGGATGGCGGCACCGGCCAGGAGACGGTGCTGGGATCGAGCGGCGACCTCACGGTGCGCGGCGGCCTGGGCTCGGCCGAGGTGGTGGGCGGCGCCGGGGCGCTCTACGCCGCCGGTGGCTTGGCCGGGCACGACCTGCTGGTGGCCGGAGCCGGCGACGCCTACCTGTTCGGCACCGAGGACGACACCCTCGTCGGCGGCAGCGGCAGCACCTTCGGTGCGTTCGATGGCGATGGCGTGTTCTTCGGCGGCGCCGGCGCCGCAACCGTCGTCTCCGCCGCGCCGGGACCGGTGAACCTGACGGTGGTCGGCGGCGCCGGCAACCTGTCGTTCAGGGAGGCGGACGGCAACAACTCACTTCTGGGGCGGGAGCGGCGAGGCCATCGTCGATGGCGGCACCGGCAACGATTTCGTGGCCGACGGAAGCGGCGACCTGTTCGCGTCGGCAGGGTCCGGGTCCGATACGATCTTCGGCGGCACGTCCGGCAACTCCTACACGCAGGCGATCGGCGGCACGGGGTCGACCATTTTCGTCTCCGGCCTCGGCGAGAACCTGGTCTATGGCGGGCCAGGCTCGCTGTTGGCCTGGCTCGAACTCCGGGATCTCGACCGTCGCGGGCGGCGGCGGCGCCGCGACCGTCGTGGGCAGTCTGCAATCCTCGGCGTCGCTGCTCGCCGACCAGGGCCAGGGCGACGAGACGCTGTTCGGCGGCGCCGGATCGGACACCGTCTATTGCTCGGCCAATGCGCAGGCCGCGATGACGTTCGTCGGCGGCACGGGGGCGGCCACGCTGATCGGCGGCCTCGGCCCCGTTGCTGCCTGGGCCGGCGCCGGCGCGACCGATTTCGTCAGCGGCCAGGGCAGCAACCTCGTCTCGGCATCGAAGGGCAACCTGACGGTCGCCACCGGTGCGTCGTCCGGCGCGACCGACCTGTTCGCGGCGAGCGGGAACGCGACCATCCTGGGCGGGGGCGGCGGCCCGATCTCCGTCAACGTCACCGAGGGCTCGGCGGGCGGATCGTATGCGCTGAACGGCTTCCGCGCCGGCACCGATCATGTGTTTCTCGCCGGCTATTCTGCGCCGGAGATCGCGGACGCCATCGCCGACGCCAACCAGACCTCGCTCGGAATGAAGATCAGCCTCAGCGACAACACGACGATCCTGCTGGTCGGCGTCGACGCGCCGAAACTCGGTTCGTTCGTGATCGGATGACGCGACGGCTATTGGCCCAGCGCCACGCTCAGCTTCGGCGGCGACTTCAGTGTCTGGAAGATCACGCAGTAGCGCTCGGTGGTCGCCACCAGCCGCTCCAGCTTCGCCGCGTCGGCGTCGCTGTCGATCTCGAACCGCACGGAAATCTCGGTCAGCCCGACCGGCGCCGCCTTGTCGACGCCGAGCGTGCCGCGCGCGTCCCAATAGCCTTCGGCGATCACCCGGCCGCCGCGAATGGAAATGCCCATCGCGGTCGCAACCGCGCGCAGCGTGACTCCGGCGCAGGCGACCAGCGCCTCCAGCAGCATGTCGGCCGAGCAGGCCAGCTCCCCGCTGCCGCCGGCGGCCGAGTGCAGGCCGGCGGTGGTGCTGCCGTGCCACACCGGCACCGCGCAGGCGATGTCGGACATGTCGAGCGTCGCCTCGGCGCGGGCGGGAATGCGCGCGCTCTCCGGCAGCTCGCGATAACGGCTCTTCAGCGGCGCCTGCAGCGCCCGCAACGTGTCGGCGTCCATCCAGCCCTCCGTGCGCAGGGCTATTCGGGGTGCTGCACCCCGTTGCCCGCCGCCGAATACTGCTGCTTCGGGTCGCTGACCAGCCGCAGCGGCGGGATCGCCACCTTGCCGTCGCCGATCGCAGCGGTGAAATCGAGCGTGCAGGACGGCGAGCTGCCCGGGATCGGCGTCGAAGCGGACATAGATCCGCGAATAGCCGACATGGAACGGCGAGCCGGCGGGCAGCTTCTGGTCGACCATGCCGTCGGTCTCGGTGTGCACGCCGACGGAGACGGCGGAGGGCGGCGTGCCCGGCGGGCCGCACGGGCTGACCGGCACGATCCGTCCGGGCGTCACCTTCAGCCGCTCGCTGCCGGTGTAGACGTCCACGACCAGATACGGCGACCTGGTCGGCGGCTGCCCGGGTCGCGGCTCGATCAGCGAAGGGCCGACCGTGTCCATGCCGGCATAGCGCGGCACCCGCACCTCGATGCGGAACTTTGTCCCCTTCTTCTTTGCGGGATAGATGCCGTCGTAGCTGGCCGCCGGGTCGGCGAAGGTACCGGCGAGCACCGCATCGAACGTCTGCCAGCCGCTGTCGGCGACCGGCTGCAGGCTCAGCTCTGCCGTCGGCGCGGGCGCCGGATGCGCGCACCCGGCCAGCGCCGCCGTCGCGCCCAGCAGGCCGGCGCCCGCCCATTTCCTTGCTGTCCGCATGACACGACCCCTCCACCGACCGCGATCCCGTGGGGCCGGCGCGACCTCATACTTGCTGCGCCGACGTGTCGTTCCTGCTCCGTCGTGGCGAGCCGTGTCAATGGGTTATTGCGAAAGGATCAACCGGATAGCGAACAGCAGTGAGGCACAGCCCTTCCGGCGGCGCGGTCGGCCCGGCGGCGGCGCGATCGCGCGCGGCGAGCGCCGCCGCAACCGCCGCCTCCGGCCACCGCCCCTCGCCGACCAGCTTCAGCGTGCCGACCATGTTGCGGACCTGGTGGTGCAGGAAGCTGCGCGCCTCGGCGATGATTTCCACCTGCTCGCCGTGCCGCGTCACGTCGAGCCGGTCCAGGGTGCGCAGGGGACTCTTCGCCTGGCAGGCGGCGGCGCGGAACGACGAAAAATCGTGCTTGCCGAGCAGCGATTGCGCGGCGCGGTGCATCGCCTCGGCATCGAGCGGGTGGTCCACGTGCCAGACCCGGTTGCGCAGCAGCGCCGGGCGCGCGCGGCGGTTCAGGATGCGATAGCGGTAGGCCCGCCCGATCGCCGAGAAGCGCGGGTTCCACGCCTCGGGCGCGACCGCCGCGCGTCGCACGGCGACCGGATGCGGCTTCATGTGAAAGTTCAGCGCGTCGCGCACCTTCTCGGGCGGCCAGTCGCCGGGCAGGTCGATCAGCGCCACCTGCCCTTCCGCGTGGACGCCCGCGTCGGTGCGACCGGCGATGGTGCTCGGGACGGGCGCGCCGTGCGCCAGCTTCGCCGCCGCACCCTCCAGCACGTCCTGCACCGCAAGGCCCGCGCCGGCTTGGTGCTGCCAGCCGACATAGGCGGTGCCGTCGTACTCCAGCAGCAACGCGAGACGAGTCACAGCAAGGCCAGGGCTCTGCCCTGGACCCGCCAAAGGCCGGGGGCCTTTGGAAACCAATGGATTCTCAAGGCTCCGCCTTGAGCGGGGTCGAGGGGCAGAGCCCCTCGCCATTTCACCCCAGCCCCCAGAACCGAGCAATCTCCTCGGCCGCCGAAACCGGCGCCCGTTGCACGTAGGGGTCGGCGCCTGGCTCGCGCGCCGGGAAGGCGTGGCCGAAGCCGTCCAGCCGCCACTGCTCCACCGCCCGCCCCCAGGTACGACGGGTCACGCCGCGCGCCACCTGGTCCTCGCGGTCGGGCGCCGCCGGCAGGCCGAGCAGGCCGGTCCACTGCGCGACCAGCGCGTCGCCATTGGCCGGATCGACCGTCTTGTCGGTGCTGCCGTGCCAGACCGACAGCCGCGGCATGCGCGGCCAGCCCACGCCGCCGGCGCGGGCCGGCGCGGCGCGCGCTACCAGCGCCTCGCGCGTCTCGCCGCCGGCGCTGCGCATGCGCGCAAGCGCGCTCGGCAGGTCCGTCGCCACGCCCACCGGCAGCCCGGCCACCACGGCACCGGCGGCAAACACGTCCGGGTAGGCGGCGAGCAGCGCCGCCGCCATCGCGCCGCCCGCGGACAGCCCTGCCACGAACACACGCTCCGGATCGCCCTGGAACTGTCGCAGCGCGTGCGCCACCATCTGCCGGATCGACACCGCCTCGCCGCTGCCGCGCCGCGTGTCGGCGGGCGCGAACCAGTTGAAGCAGCGCCCGGGATTGTTCTCCGCCCGCTGCTCGGGCAGCAGCAGCGGCGCGCCGACCCGGTCGGCCAGCGCCATGAAGCCGCAGGCGAGCGCGAACCCGCCGGCATCCTGGGTGCAGCCGTGCAGCAGCACGAGCAAGGGCGCGCCCGGCCGCGGCGGCGACGGGGGCTCGTACAGCAGCATGCCCAACGCGCCCGGGTTGGCGCCGAACCCGGCGACCTCGCGCAACGGACCCGCCGGCCGCGCTGCCGTGCCGGGCATCGGGCGACGCGCCCTCAGCAGGCCCGAGACATCCCGCAGCGTATCTTCGACAACCCGCGCCGGGGAGCGGGAGGAAGTCAGCGGCCGGCGCAAGAGCCGGGTCAGCCGAGCCGGAAAGCCGTCGTCCATGATGGTCCCTTTCCGCCGGCGCCTCCCCACGACACGGCAATCGCTGAGATGGGCCGGATCGCGGGCGCACGCCAGTCCCACGCCTATGGCGCAACCGCAACATCTGGCAGAAAGGCAACAGCTCGTGCCGTGAGAAGCCGGCAGGCGAGCCATCTGCAAAGCCGGGCAGGACGCGCCGGTTGCAGTGCGGCAATATGCACGAAACCGATTGTTGCCTGAATGCCACGCCGCCCGCTGCGCCCTGCCCTCGCCCTGCTCGCCGGCCTCTGCGCCCTCGCGGCCTGTGCAACCTCGCCGCCGATCCCCCGGCCGCTCGCCGATGCGTGCCGCCCGGTGCGGCGGGTGGAACTGCCGCTGCGCGACGCGCGCAACTTCATGCTGGCGGCGGCGCTGCTGGACGGCAAGCCGGCGACCCTGCTGGTCGATACCGGCGCCGAGACCTCCACCCTCACTCCACGCACGGTCACGGCCCTGCACCTGCGGCGCGACCCGGCGCATGGCCGGACGCTCGCCGGCGTCACCGGCAACGTCCGCTCCGATACCGTCCGGCTGCGGCAGCTCGCACTGGGCGGCGTGGTGGTCGCCGGTGCGCAGGACATGGCGGTCGGCACCCTGCCGTCGCTGGAGGGGCTCGACCCGCCGGTCGCCGGCCTGCTGGGCGGCGACGTGCTGTCCCGCTTCGAGGTCGATCTCGACCTGCCGGCCGGGCGTATGACGCTCTATTCGCGCAGCCCCTGTCCCGACTATCTGCCCTGGCCGGGCGCCGCGCCGGTGTTGTTCAAGCAGGCGCGGCCGGGCCTCGCGGTGCTCAGCGCGCAGGTGGACGGACGGCCGGTGCGCGCGCTGCTCGACACCGGCGCCCGCACCACGCTGCTGACGCGCGAGGCGGCGCGCGGGCTGGGCGTGACCGAGCCCATGCTGGCGAGCGACGAGGCGCGCACCGGCAGCGGGGTCGGGCCGGCCAGCGTGGCGATGCGCCGGCATCGGTTCGCCAGCATCGGCGTCCCGGGCGCAGCCGCGCACGACCTCGCGGTCAACATCGCCGACCTGCCGCTGCCGGGCGTGCAGATGCTGCTGGGCGCGGATTTCCTCGGGCGGCGGCAGGTGTGGATTTCCTACGCCACGGGCCGGCTGTTCGTGCGCTAGCCGGGCCGGTGGACAGCGCCGGCCCGATCCGGTATCGCGCCAGCAACCGGCCTGACGGAGCGAGCATGAACTGGGACGTGTTCATCACCTGCGCCGTGACCGGCGCCGGCAATTCCACTGGGCGCTCCGACAAGGTGCCGGTGACGCCCTCACAGATCGCCGACGCCGCGATCGAGGCGGCGCACGCGGGCGCCGCGGTCGCCCATGTCCACGTGCGCAATCCCGCCACCGGCAAGGGCGCGCGCGACCCGGCGCTGTACGCCGAGGTGGTGGAGCGCGTGCGTTCCTCGGGCGTCGACATGGTGCTGAACCTGACCGCCGGCATGGGCGGCGACCTGGTGTTCGGCGGGGTCGAACAGCCGCTGCCGCCAAACGCCGCCGGCACCGACATGGCCGGCGCCACCGAGCGGCTGGCGCACGTGAAGCAACTGCTGCCGGAGATCTGCACGCTCGACTGCGGCTCGATGAACTTTGTCGCGGGCGGCGACTACGTGATGGTGAACACGCCGGACACGCTGCGCGCGATGGCGAAGCAGGTGCAGGCGCTCGGCGTGAAGCCGGAACTGGAAGTGTTCGACACCGGCCATCTCGTGATGGTCAAGGACATGCTGCGCGAGGGCTTGCTCGACGACCCGGTGCTGATCCAGTTGTGCATGGGCATCCCGTACGGCGCGCCGGACGACCCGCTGACGCTCTTGTCCATGGTGCATGCGCTGCCGCCGGGCGCCGTGTTTTCGGCATTCTCAATCGGGCGCATGCAGCTTCCCTTCGCGGCGATGGCGGCGCTGGCAGGCGGGAATGTACGCGTCGGGCTCGAAGACAATCTCTATCTCGGCCGCGGCGTGCTGGCGACGAACGGACAGCTGGTCGAGCGCGCCGCAACGATTTTGACCGCAATGGGGGCGCGGGTGCTTGGGCCGCAGCAGGTACGCGAAAAACTGAAGCTGACGCGGCGGGGCTAGGCACGTGGAGAACATCAGGCGCGTCGGGCTGCTCGGCGGCGGCGTGATCGGCGGCGGATGGGCCGCGCGCGCGGTCCTGAACGGCATGGACGCGGTGATCTGCGACACCGATCCCGAGGCCGAGCGCAAGGTTTCCGAAGTCATCGACAACGCCCGGCGCGCGTATTCGATGCTGACGATCGCACCGCTGCCAAAGCCCGGCGCCTGGCGCATCGTACGGACGCTCGAGGAAGCGGCCGACGGCGCCGACTTCATCCAGGAAAGCCTGCCGGAACGCGAGGACCTCAAAATCCGCCTGCTGGCGCAAGCGGAAACCGCGATGCGAGCGGACGTCGTGATCGGTTCCTCCACCTCCGGGCTGCGCCCGACGCGGCTGCAATCGGGACTGAAGCATCCGGAGCGGTTCGTCGTCGGGCACCCATTCAATCCCGTTTATCTGATGCCGCTGGTCGAAGTGTGCGGCGGTGAGCGGACCAGCGACGCGACGAAGCAGGCCGCAATGGCGTTCTACCGCCGCATCGGCATGCACCCACTGCACGTGCGCAAGGAGATCGACGGCTTCATCGCCGACCGGATGATGGAGGCGCTGTGGCGCGAGGCCCTGTGGATGGTGAACGACGACGTCGCCACCGCAGAGGAAATCGACGACGCGATCCGCTTCGGCCCCGGCCTGCGCTGGGCGTTCATGGGCACGATGCTGATCTACCGCATCGCCGGCGGCGAGCCCGGGATGCGCCACTTCATGGCTCAGTTCGGCCCATCGCTGAAGTGGCCGTGGACCAAACTGATGGACGTGCCGGAACTGAACGATGCGCTGCTCGACAAGCTGGTCGCGCAATCGGACGCGCAGGCAGCCGGCGTTGGCATTCGCGAACTGGAGCGGCTCCGTGATTCCTGTCTTGTCTCTATTTTCCAGGCGCTGAAAGCAAACGATTACGCTGCTGGGCGCACGCTGGCCGAGTACGAAAAGTCGTCGTGGCGCGCCCAGGCCAAGGATGCCGTCGCGACCGAGATGGGAAAAAAGCCGCTGCGTCTGCACGAGGGGCGCGTCGACGCGGGTTGGCTCGACTACAACGGCCATATGACTGAAAGCCGCTATCTGCAGGTGTTCTCGATCGCGTCCGACGGGTTGCTGGCGCTGATCGGCGCGAACATGGACTACGTCGCCCGCGGCCACAGCTTTTATACGGCCGAGACGCACATCATGCATCTCGACGAGATGCACGCTGGCTCACCGTATTACGTCACCACGCAGGTGCTCGGCGCCGACACGAAGCGGCTGCACGTGTGGCAGACGATTTTTCGCGCCGGCGACGACGCACCGGTCGCGACCGGCGAACACATGTACCTGCATGTGGACGCGAAGGCCGGCCGCGTCGTGCCGATGCCGCCCGAGGTTCGCGAAAAGCTGGACCCGATCGTCGCCGCGCACGCCGGCCTGCCGCGCCCTGCCAATGCCGGCCGCGCCATCGGCATGAAGCGATGAATTTCGGACTGACCGGGGAACAGGAACTCGTCGTCCGCACGGTGCGGGAGTTCGTCGAGCGCGAACTGTACCCGCTGGAACGCGAGGTCGAGCGCACCGGCGAACTGCCGCGCGAGATCGCCCGCGACATCCAGGACAAGGTTTTGTCCATCGGCTTCTACGCACCAAACATTCCCGCGGAATACGGCGGCGGCGGGCTGGACAACGTGACGTTCGCACTGCTGGAGCGTGAGCTTGGCCGCACCTCGATGGCGCTGAACCACTGGTGGTATCGGCCGTCGAACATCCTGTGCGCCGCCAATGCCGAGCAGCGCGAACGCTACCTGCTGCCCTGTGTGCGCGGCGAACGGATCGACGCGCTGGCGATGACCGAGCCGGACGCGGGCTCGGACGTGCGCGGCATGAAGTGCTTTGCGAAGCGCGATGGCGACGACTGGATCGTGAACGGGACCAAGCATTTCATCAGCCACGCTGACGTGGCGGATTTCGTGATCGTGTTCATCGCGACCGGCGAGGAGAGCCGCGGCCGCAAGCGGATCACTTGTTTTCTCGTTGATCGCGGCACGCCGGGTTTCGAGATTCGCAAGGGCTACAATTCTGTCAGCCATCGCGGCTACCACAATTGTATTCTTTCGTTCGACGACTGCCGGCTGCCGTCTTCGCAGATTCTCGGCGAAGAAGGCATGGGGTTCGAGGTCGCGAACACGTGGTTGTACGCGACGCGCATCACCGTCGCGACGATGTGCGTCGGCCGGGCGCGGCGCGTGTTCGACATTGCGCTGAGCTATGCAGCACAAAGAAAGCAGTTCGGGCAGCAGATCGGCAAATTCCAGGGCGTCAGCTTCAAGCTCGCCGACATGATCACCTCGATCGACGCCGCCGACCTTCTGACGCTGTCGGCTGCGTGGCGGCTCGACCAGGGCCTGCCGGCCAACCGCGAAATCTCGCAAGCGAAGCTGTTCGCGACCGAAATGCTCGCGCGCGTCACCGACGAGGCGATCCAGGTCCACGGCGGTATGGGCCTGATGGACGATCTTCCCCTCGAACGTTTTTGGCGCGATGCGCGCGTCGAGCGGATCTGGGATGGCACCAGCGAGATCCAGCGCCACATCATTTCCCGGGACCTGCTGAGGCCGCTGGGTGCGTGACCTGTCGCGCCTGCTGCGGCCAAGAAGCATCGCGGTGGTCGGCGGCAAGCCGGCCGCGGAGGTGGTTCGGCAGAACCTGCGCATGGGCTACGCCGGCAAACTCTGGCCAGTGCATCCTTCTCTCGAGTCGATAGAGGGCCTGAAGGTCTTTCGCACGCTGCGCGAACTGCCGGAGCCGCCGGACGCGGTGTTCCTCGCTGATCAACCGGCATCTCACGATCGATTATGTGCGCGAGCTTTCCGCGATCGGCGCGGGCGGTGCGGTTTGCTACGCGGCGGGCTTCGCCGAATTGGGGAGCGAGGGAGAAGCACTGCAGGCGGCGCTGCGCGAGGCCGCGGGAAACATGCCGGTGCTCGGGCCGAATTGCTATGGCCTGATCAACTACGTCGACGGCGCCTTGCTGTGGCCCGATCAGCATGGCGGCGTGCGGGTACCGCGCGGCGTCGCGATCGTCACGCAGTCCGGAAACATCGGCTGCAACATCACCATGCAGCGCCGCGGCCTGCCGATTTCCTACCTGTGCACGATGGGCAATCAAGCCGTCGTCGGCCTGTCCGCCGCGCTCGAAATTCTGGCGAACGATGAGCGCGTCACTGCGATCGGCCTGCACGTCGAGGGAATCGACGACGCGGACGCGTTCGCGCGCGCCGCAGCCGTTGCGCGCGCGCGGAAGAAACCGGTGGTCGCGTTGAAGACCGGCGACTCCGCGACAGGCGCCGCGCTGACGGTCACGCATACCGCCTCGCTTGCCGGCGCCGATCGCGTGGTCGGCGCGTTCCTGCGCCGTCTCGGCGTCGCGCGCGTTCGCTCCATTCCGGTGCTGCTGGAAACGCTGAAGCTGCTGCACATGTTTGGCCCGTTGCCCGACGGCGACATCGCCTCGATGAGCTGTTCCGGCGGCGAAGCGGCGCTGATCGCCGACCGCGCCGAGGGACGGCGCGTTCGAGCTCCGGCCACTGGACGCGGCGCAGACGGCCGAGGTCCGGGCGACGCTTTCCGAATTGGTCACGGTCTCCAACCCGCTCGACTACCACACGTTCTCCTGGGCCGACGGCAAGGCGCTGACGCGCACGTTCACTGCCATGATGCGTCAGGACTTTGCCCTCACGGCGCTCATTCTCGATTATCCGCGCACCGATCGCTGCGAGGAGAAAGACTGGATGGCGGCGTCCGACGCAATGATCGAGGCCAGCCGCGCCACCGGCGCGCGCGCCGCAGTGATCGCGACCTTGCCGGAGTGTCTGCCGGAAGCGCGCGCCGAGCAACTGATGGCCGCCGGGATCGTGCCACTGCTCGGCATCGACGATGCGCTTGCTGCGGTCGAAGCGGCGATGGCACTTCCGGCGATATCGCCCCCGATCACCGCGCGACTGTCCGCCGGCCACGCCGTCACACTCGACGAAGTGCGCAGCAAGCGCGCGCTGGCGGAGTACGGCGTCGTCGTGCCGGCTGCCCACGCCGCGCGGACCATGGAAGAAGCGGCGGACGCGGCGCAGGCGCTCGGCTTTCCGGTCGTGCTGAAAGCGGTCGGCGCCCAGCTTGCGCACAAGACCGAGGCTGGCGCGGTGCGGCTCGATCTGCGCGATCCCGACAGCGTGCGCGCCGCGGCCGGCACACTGGCCGGCATCGGTGACTCCCTGCTGGTCGAACGCATGATCACCGATGCAATTGCAGAAATCATCGTCGGCTTCAGCCGTGATCCGGCGGTCGGCCCGTACATGATGCTGGGCTCAGGTGGCGTACTCGCCGAGCTGGTCGGCGATTTCGGCAATCCTGCTGCTGCCGACAACCGAGAAAGAAATCCGCGCCGCCATCGCATCGCTGAAAATCAAAAGACTGCTCGACGGCCATCGCGGCAAACCGGTCGGCGACGTCGATGCATTGATACAAACCGTGCTCGCGGTGCAGCGCTACGCGCTCGCCAACATCGACACATTGCTGGAACTCGACGTCAATCCCGTCATCGTTCGCCCGGTCGGCCACGGCGCCGTCGCGGTGGACGCCCTCATCCGCCTCGCACGAGAAAATTCATGAACGACGCCCCCTTCCACGTCACCCGCCACGGCGGCGTACTAGAGCTCACGCTCAATCGCGGAAAGGCCAACGCGATCGATGCCGCCACCTCCCGCCTGCTCGGCGACACGTTTGCCCGCTTTCGCGACGATCCGGACCTGCGCGTCGCCATCCTCGCCAGCGCCAACGCAAAATTCTTCTCGGCCGGCTGGGACCTGAAAGCGGCGGCCGGGGGCGAGCCGCCGGACGCGGATTACGGCGTCGGCGGCTTCGGCGGGTTGCAGGCGTTGGCCGATCTCAACAAGCCGGTCATCGCCGCCGTCAACGGCCTGTGCGTCGGTGGCGGCTTCGAAATTGCGCTCTCGGCCGACCTGATCATCGCCGCCGACGATGCCCGCTTCGCGCTGCCCGAGATCAAGGCCGGCACGCTCGCCGACGCGGCGACGCTGAAGCTGCCTCGTCGCATTCCGTATCACATCGCGATGGATCTTCTTCTCACCGGCCGCTGGATGGAGGCCGCAGAGGCGAAGCATTTCGGGCTCGTCACCGAGGTCGTTCCACCGCACGCCTTAATCCCCCGTGCGCGGGAACTGGCCAAACTGCTCGCCGCCGGGCCGCCGCTGGTGTTCGCCGCGATCAAGGAAGTGGCGCGCGAAGCCGAGGGCGTTCCGTTCCAGACCGCTCTCGCCCGCATCGCCGCACGGCAGTATCCAACGGTGGAAAGGCTCTATGCGAGCGACGACCAGCAGGAAGGCCCGCGCGCCTTCGCCGAGAAGCGTGCGCCGGTCTGGAAAGGGCGCTAGCCTGCGCCGATGCGCCTGATCCGAACGCGGCTTACCTGGTACAACTACCTCCTCAGCGGCTTCTTCAACTTCATCATCGCGATCCAGGGCAACCTGATCCCCTCGCTTCGTGACGAGTTGGGGCTCAGCTATCGCATCGTCAGCCTGCACGCGAGTGCGCTCGCGGCCGGCATGATGCTGTCCGGGGTGATCACCGGGCGCGTCGTCGCGGCATTCGGCCGGCGCTGGTCGCTGCTGGTCTGCACGGCCGGCGCGATCGCCGGGATGCTGGTGATCTGCGTGGCGCGCAACGCCGCGACCAGCATCGGCGGCTGCGCGCTGATCGGCGTCACCGGCGCGATGCTGCCCGGCATCCTCGGTGGGCTACTCGCCGAGGAAGCCGGCGGCGCGCGCGACCAGGCGTTCGTCGAGGCCGGCGCCGTCACCTATGCCTGTGCAATCACCGCGAACCTCACGACCGGCGCTGCGGTCGCGCTCGCGCTGGGCTGGCGCGCGGCGCTGCTGTTCGGCGCGGCCTGTGGCGTCGCGTTGATCGTGGTCTACGGCCGGGATGCGATCCCGAACCCGCCACGCCGCCCGGCCGCGGTCGCCGAACGGCTGCCGGCCGCGAGCATCGCATTCCTGGTCATGCTCGGCCTTGGCGTCGCGCTGGAGATGTCGATGCTCTTATGGAGCCCGGCATTCCTGGAACAGGTGGTCGGGCTGTCGCGCCCCGCCGCCGTGACGATGGCGGCGGCGTTTCCGGCGGCGATGCTGCTGGGCCGCTGGGCCGGCAGCGTGGTCGTGCGCCGGGTGCCGCCGGCGCTGCTCTATCCGGCGACGCTGTGCCTGATCGTGCCTGGCTTCGCGCTCTATTGGGGCGGCGGCGCGGCGGCCGCGGCGGTGGCCGGGCTGTTCGTCTGCGGCTTCGCGATCGCGTTGCTGTATCCGCTCTCGTTGAGCTTCGCGATCGGCGCCGCCGGGGCGGCCGGCAGCACCGCCAGCGCCCGCTCCGGGCTGTTCGCCGGTTCGGCGATCCTGTTGGCGCCGTTCGCACTCGGCACGCTCGCCGACAATTTCGGGCTCGCGCGCGCCTACCTCATCGCGCCGTGCCTCACCGTGGCGATCCTGCTCTGCTTCGCGGTCGCCCGTGCGCTGCAGCGCCGCGGCGCTTACGCCGCGAGCGCCTCGCTGCCATAGTCCGCGCCGTTTCGCTGGAGAACCCGCCATGAAAGCCGCCGTCTGCCGCGCGTTCGGTCAACCGTTGACGATCGAGGAAGTCGACCTCGCGGCGCCGCGCGCCGGAGAAATCCGCGTCAAGCTCGCCGCCTGCGCGATCTGCCACAGCGACATCACCTGCGCCGCCGGCGGCTGGGGCGGCGAGCTGCCCGCCGTCTACGGGCACGAGGCCGCCGGCATCGTCGAGGAAGCCGGGCTCGGCGTCACGCACGTGCATCCCGGCGACCATGTCGTGGTCACGCTGATCCGCTCGTGCGGCCAGTGCATCGAATGCGCGCGCGGCGCGCAGGTGCTGTGCGAGACGGTTTTTCCCCTTGATGAGCGAAGCCCGCTGACGGCGCATGCCGGCGGCCAGACGCTTGTGCACGGGCTGCGTACCGGCGCCTTCGCCGAACAGGTGGTGGTGGAAGCGTCGCAGGCGGTGGCGATCCCGAAGGACGTGCCGCTCGACAGCGCGGCGCTGATCGCCTGCGGCGTGCTGACCGGGCTCGGCGCCGTCACCAACACCGCAGGCGTGCGCGCGGGCGAGGCGGTCATCGTGATCGGCACCGGCGGCGTCGGGCTCAACTCGGTGCAGGGCGCGCGGCTGGTCGGCGCGTCGCCGATCGTCGCGCTCGATCTCGCGGCCGACAAGCGCGAGGCGGCACTGCGCTTCGGCGCGACGCACGCATTCGACCCTCGCGACGGCGATCTGGCGGCAAAGATCAAGGCGACAAACCACGGCCGGCTCGTCGACTGGGTGTTCGTGACCGTCGGCGCGAAGCCGGCGTTCGACCAGGCGAACGGGCTGATGAAGAAGGGCGGCGCGGTCGTCGTGGTCGGCATGCCGCCATCGGGCGTGATGGGCAGCTACGATCCGGGCTGGCTCGCGGCGGACTGCCAGAGGATCATCGGCTCGAAGATGGGCAGCGCGCGCATCCGCATCGACGTGCCGCGCATCGTCGATCTCTACCAGCAGGGCCGGCTGAAACTCGATGAGCTGATCAGCGGGCGTTACCGGTTGGAGCAGATCAACGAGGCCATGGCATCCGTGACGCGCGGCGAGGCGTTGCGCAACGTGATCGTGTTCTGAAGCAATAAGGCCAGGGGCGCCGCCCCTGGACCCCGGCAAAGGCAGAGCCTTTGCAATCCAGGGGTGCAGGGGCCTCCCGGCCCCTGCCGGGTCCAGGGCAGAGCCCTGGCCTTTTGGGAGAACGCCAATGAAAATCCAATCCCTCAAAACCTTCATCGTCGGCAACCCGCCGCCGACCTGGGGCGGGCGCTACTTCATCTTCCTCAAGCTCGTCACCGACACCGGCATCGAAGGGCTTGGCGAGGTCTACGCCGCAAGCTTCGGCCCGCAAACCATCGTCCACTGCATCGGGGACGTGTTCGAGCACCACGTGCTCGGCGCCGACCCGTTCAACATCGAGGCGCTGTGGCGCAACGTCTATGGTCGCGGCTACTCGCAGCGGCCGGACCCGACGCTGGTCGGCGTGCTCTCCGGCATCGAGATCGCGCTGTGGGACATCGTCGGCAAGGCGCTCGACAAGCCGATCCACGCGCTGCTCGGCGGCCGTGTGCACGAGCGGCTGCGCAGCTACACTTACCTGTATCCGAGCGAAACCGAAGGCGACGCCTACGCCAAGGCCGCCGTCTACGACGACCCGGACGTCGCCGCGGCGCGCGCTGCCGAATACGTCGCGATGGGTTTTTCCGGGCTCAAATTCGATCCGGCCGGACCGTATTCGACGTTCGACCCACGCCAGCCGAGCCTGGAACGGCTGGAAATCTCGGAAAAAATGACCCGCCGCATCCGCGAAGCCGTCGGCACGCGGGCAGACCTGCTGTTCGGCACGCATGGCCAGTTCACCGCCTCCGGCGCCATTCGCCTCGCGCGCCGGCTGGAACCCTACGACCCGCTCTGGTTCGAGGAGCCGGTGCCACCGGAGAAGCCCGAAGAAATGGCGATCGTCGCGCGGCAAACCACGATCCCGATCGCGACCGGCGAGCGGCTGACAACGAAATACGAATTCGCCCGCGTGCTGGAACTTCGCGCCGCCTCGATCATCCAGATGGCGCTCGGCCGCGTCGGCGGCATCCTCGAAGCCAAGAAGATCGCCGCGATGGCGGAAGCGCACTACGCCCAGATCGCGCCGCACCTCTATTGCGGCCCGGTCGAGGGCGCCGCCAACATCCAGCTCTCCGCCTGCATCCCGAACTTTCTTATTCTCGAGAGCATCGGCACCTGGAGCGGCTTCCACGCCGACATCCTGAAAACGCCGATCCGCTGGCAGGACGGCTACGTCATCGTCCCCGATGCGCCGGGACTGGGGATCGAACTCGATGAGGAAGTCGCAAGGACGCATCCGTACACCGGGCGCGACCTGCATCTCGTGCCCCGCTTCGGCCCCGTCGGATTGACCGAATGAGCAGTGGAGAAAACATGCACTACGCTTTCATCGGTCTCGGCAATCTCGGCGCCAACCTCGCGGCCTGCCTGCGCCGCGCCGGGTTTTCGCTGGTGGTCCACGACCGCGACATCTCGGCGGCGGAACCGCTGCTGGCGCTCGGCGCGACCTGGGCCGGCAACCCGCGCGAGGCCGCCGCCGCCGCCGACGCGGTGATCACCTGCCTGCCCTCGCCGAACGTGTCGGAGGCGGTGTTGACCGGGCCGGACGGCATCCTCGCCGGACTGAAACCCGGCGGCACCTGGATCGAGATGAGCACGCTCGACCGCGACACGATCCTCCGCCTCGCCCACATCGCCGCCGAGCACAAGGTGGCGACGCTGGAGGCGCCGGTGACCGGCGGCGTGCATCTGGCCGCGACCGGCGCGGTCACGGTGCTCGCCGGCGGCGACGCGCAGTTGTTCGCCCAGCACCGTCCGGCGCTGCAGGCAATGGGCAAGCGGCTCCTGCACATGGGGCCTCTCGGCAGTGCGGCGGTGATGAAGGTGATCACCAACATGCTCGCCTTCATCCATCTGGTCGCGGCAGGCGAGGCGCTGATGCTGGCCAAGCGCGGCGGCCTCGACCTGGCGCAGGCGTTCGAGGCGATCAAGAGCAGTTCGGGCAACAGCTTCGTCCACGAGACCGAGAGCCAGCTCATTCTCAACGGCAGCTACGACATCGCCTTCACGATGGATCTGGCCTGCAAGGATCTCGGCTTCGCGATGGGGCTCGGCCGCGAATACGGCGTCCCGCTCGACCTCGCGGCGCTGACCGCGCAGACCTTCATTCGTGCCCGCGAGACGTTCGGCGGCGGCGCGTGGTCGACGATGGTGGTCAAGCTGCTGGAGGATGCGCTGCACACCGACCTGCGCGCCCCCGGCTTCCCGGCGCGGCTGGAGGCGGAGCGGTAGCGCCTCAGTTTACGCAGGCGTCCGCGCCCACCTGTGTCTCCGCCGCCTCGCGCCGGCGCGCCCAGTTGTCCAGGAACCGCGCGGCGACCGGCTCGCTCTCGATGAACGTCACGTTCTCGACGTTCCGGCGTTCGGCGGAGGCGGTGTAGTTGTAGCTGCCGCCGATCACGATGCGGCGGTCGATCACGATGATCTTGTTGTGGGCGATGCCCGGCACGTGGTCGATCCACACCGGCACCCCGGCGGCCAGCAACTGGCCCGCGCGGTCGCACAGCCGGCGCTCGTCGGACCGATCAAGAATCACCGCTACATCGACCCCGCGCGCCCGCGCCGCCGCCAGCGCCGCGAGGATCGAGGGCGCGCTGAACCCGTAGGCCTGCACCCGCACCTCGCGGCGCGCCGCGCCGATCGCCGCGACGATTTCGGCGCCGCACGGCTCGCCGGGCACGAAGCACACCGAAACCTCGGCCGGCAGCTTTTCCTCATGGGCAAGCGCCGGCACCGCCAGCAGCGCAGGCAAGCTCAAGGCGAGGACGGCACGGCGAAGCATGCAGGGAGATCCCGACGGACGATTCGCGACCTGCGAATAACAGGTCAAATGCCCGTCAAGACATCAAGATTTCGTATCTTTATTCCGCTGTAGAATCGTCACTCAGCGGATCGCAACTCCGGCAAGCGGACGGTTGGCGGCATGGGCCGCGGATGCGGCAATTCCGCCGGGCGCCGCCGCTCTGGCGTGCGGGCTGGCGACCGCATAGACGCCGCGATCCCCCACCACCGGCGCGAAGCGGTCGGTGACGCCGAGCACCGTCTCCGCGCCGCCCAGATACAGCAGTGCGTCCGGCGCCATCTGCCGCGCGATCGCCTCCAGCGCGCGCGCCTTGGTGGGCGGATCGAAGTAGATCAGCACGTTGCGGCAGAACACGAGGTCGAATGCACCGAGCGAGCGCAGGTCGCCGAGCAGGTTGTACTCGCGGAAATTGGCCATACCGCGAATGCTGTCGGCAATCCGCCAGTTGCCCTCCTCCTTGCGGAAGTATTTGAGCAGCAGCTGCACCGGCAGGCCGCGCTGCACCTCGAACTGCGAGTAGAGGCCCAGCCGCGCCCGTGCCAACGGCTCGCGGGCGATGTCGGTGCCGACGATCTCCACCTCGCGCGTGCCGTATTTTGCGCGGTCCTCGGCCAGCATCATCGCGATGGAATAGGCTTCCTGGCCGGTGCTGGCCGCGGCCGACCAGATGCGCAGCTTCGCCCCCGGCGCCCGGGTCGCGTGCAGCCGTGGCAGCGATTGCGTCCGGACATGCGTGAAGGGCCTGTCGTCGCGGAAGAACGAGCTTTCGTTGGTGGTCATCGCCTCGATCACGTCGCGCTCCAGCGCGGCCGCGCCGGCGCGGAGTTTCGCGGCCAGCGCGTCGAGGTCGGCCAGCCGGTGCGCGCGCAGCATCGGCGCCAGGCGGGTTTCCAGCAGGTACAGCTTGTCCGGCCCGATCATCAGGCCGGAGCCGTTGCGCAGCAGCGCAGCGATCGTTTCGAAATTGTGCGGTGTCATGCGCGCCCGCCTTTCAGCAGCTCCAGGGTCGCGCCGGCCAATTGCGCGAGCGGCAGGATCCTGTGGCAGAGCCCGGCCTGGGCAATCGCGCCCGGCATGCCCCAGACGACGCTGGTCGCCTCGTCCTGGGCGAGCGCCGCGCCGCCGGCGGCAACCACCTCGCGGGTGCCGGCGAGCCCGTCATGCCCCATGCCGGTCAGCATCACCGTCAGCACCGCGCCGCCGCAGGCCGCGACCGCGCTGCGCAGCATCGGGTCGACCGAGGGGCGGCAGAAATTCTCCGCCGGCCCGTCGGACAGCCGCGCCAGCAGCCGCGTCCCCGCCGCCTCGACCAGCAGGTGCCGGTCGCCCGGGGCGAGATACAGCCGCCCGGACTCGAGCGGCTCGCCGTCGCGCGCCTCGCCGCAGCGCAGCGCGCCGACCTTGCCGAGATGCTCGGCCAGCATCGGCGTGAATGCCGGCGGCATGTGCTGGGTCAGCACCGCCGGCACCGGCAGCGCCGCCCCGAGCCCCTGCACCAGAGTGAACAGCGCCTGCGGCCCGCCGGTCGAGCTGCCGACCGCCAGCAGCCGCGGCCGGATGCGCGAGGCCGGGCGCAGCGCGAGCCCGGACGCCGACGGCGCGGTCGCGGCGAGAGGGGAAGCGGCCCGGCGGCGCAGCCGCGCCAGCCCGGTCACCTTGGCGATCAGTTCGCGGCGGAAACTGTCGTCGCTGATCGCCGCGGTCGAGGGTTTGGGGATGTAGTCGGCCGCGCCCAGGCGCAGCGCGCGCAACGCGATATCGGCGCCGCGCGTGGTCAGCGTGCTCGCCATCACCACGCGCAGGCCCGGGTCGGCGCGCAGCAGCAGCGGCAGCGCCTCCATGCCGTCCATCTCCGGCATTTCGATATCCAGCACGACGACGTCGATCGGCTGCCGCTTGAGTTCCGCCAGCGCCTGCCGCCCGTTGCTGGCGCGGGCGACCACGCGCACGCCCGGCTCGGTTTCGAGCATTTTCGTCACGGCGCTGCGGATCACCACGGAATTGTCGCAGATCATCACCCGTGCCACCTCGGCGGGCGGCGGCACCGGCCGTGCCGCGAGGCTCACAGCAGGCCGACCTGAGCGAACTTCCCGACCAGGATCTCCTCGTCGAACGGCTTCATGATGAATTCCTGCGCGCCGTTCGTGATCGCCAACTGGATGTGGCCGATGTCGTTCTCGGTGGTGCAGAACACCACCGGCGGGTTGTCCGGCCCGAACTCGCGGCGCAGCGCCTGCAGGAACTCGAGGCCGTTCATCACCGGCATGTTCCAGTCGAGCAGCACGCAACCCGGCATGGTGCGACGGCACGCGTCCAGCGCCTCCTGGCCGTCCTGCGCCTCCGTCACGTTGAACCCCTGGCCCTCCAGGATGCGCCGCGCCACCTTGCGCACCACGCGGCTGTCGTCCACCACGAGGCAGGTCCGCGCCAGCGCCACGTGCTCGCCCATGCCCGGCTCCCGCTCAACGATCCGGCGCGAGCGCGAGCAGGCGCACCACGTCCAGCACCACCATCAGCCCGCTCGGCAGCCGGTAGATGCCGTCGGCGAACGCGGCCCATTCGCCGGGCAGCGTCGGCGGCGTGCGCTCGAACGCGCTCGATTTCAGCGACATCACTTCGCGCACCTGGTCGACCAGCAGCGCGTAGAGCTCGCCGCCCTGCTCGGTCACCACCGACATGCGCGGCGTGCCGGGCGGGGCCGGCGGCAGATGCAGGCGTCGTCGCAAATCGATCGCGGTCACGATCCGCCCGCGCAGGTTGAGGCTGCCCGCCACCTCGACCGGCGCCAGCGGGATGCGCGTGATCGTCTGCTCGCCGAGCACGTCGCGCACCGACAGCACCGGGATGCCGCAGAGCTGGCGGGCGACGGTGAGCGTGACGAACATGGTCTCGGCCTCGCCGCGCTCCTCGGCCTCGTGGCCGGCGCGCGGGCGTTCGATCAGATCGAGGGTCATGGAATGTTCCTGCTCACGCCAACACCTGCGGCCGGGGCTGCGCAAGGCATTGCTGCAGGCTGGCGAGCAGTGCGTCGCGCTCGAATTTCTGCACGTAGTCGGTGAACCCCGCCTCGCGCCCGGCCTCGATCTCGTGCGGCTGGGTATGGCCGCTCAATGCGATCACCGGCAGCTCCGCCCACGGCCCTTCGGCCCGCACGCGGCGGATGAACTCGAGCCCGTTCATGTCCGGCATCTCGATGTCGGAGACGATCGCGTCGAAGCTCACGCCCGCCTCGCGCAGCCGCAGCGCCTGCGCGGCATCGGCTGCCGCCGTCACCTCGTAGCCCACCGCCGACAGCGCCGGCACCAGCAGGTGACGGAAGAAGTCGCTGTCCTCCACCACCAGCACCCGGGCGCCGCCGCGCGCATCGCCCGGGCGTGCGCCGCCGGCGCTGTTGCTGAACCAGTCGTTGAACGCCTGCCGCAGCCAGTAGGCGGTGTCGATCACGTCGGTCGCATGCCCGTCGATCACCGCGGTGCCGAGCAGTCCCGGCCGGTCGCCGCCCAGCTCCACGCGCAGCGCGTCCTCGGCCACGTCGACGATCTCGTCGACCACCAGCCCCATCGCCCGGTCGCGCCCGAGGCCGCGGTCGACGTCGGAGAACACCAGCACCGGATAGCTCTCCCGCGCCGGATCGATGGCGCCGGAGAACGGCACCAGCGGCATCAGCTTGCCGCGGTACTGGGTGACCGGCTGCCCCGCCGAATGCTCGACCTTGTCGCGCGTGATGTGCTCGAGCCGCGCCACCAGCCCGAGCGGCACCGCCTTCGGGTCCGGCCCGCCGGCGCGGAAGATCAGCAGCGCGGTGCGCTCGCTGCTCTGCGTGCCCTCCATCTTGCGCGTCCTGGTCATCATGTCCGCCCCGCGCACCTCGGCACCGGCGACGCCGGTCGCGCGCGCCACCCCGTTCGGGTCGAGGATCATGATCACCGAGCCGTCGCCCAGGATCGTGTTGCCGCTGAACATCGTCACGTGGCGCAGGATCGGCGCCACCGGCTTGACCACGATCTCCTCGGTGTCGAACACCGCATCGACGATGATGCCGCAGGTGGCGTTGCCGACCTGGGTCACCACGATGTAGCAGGCGCCGCTGTCGGCCGGCGGCTGCTCCGCCTCCTCGGGCGCCAGCCGCAGCAGTTCGCGCAGGTTGACCAGCGGCAGCAGCCGGTCGCGCAGCCGCAGCACCGGCGTGTCGTTGATCCGCTCGATCCGGCTCTGCCCCTCGTCCTGTCCTTCCGTCGCGCCGGTGGAGGCGCGCACCAGCTCCACGACCGAGAGCTGCGGGATCGCGAACCGCTCGCCGCCGGCCTGCACGATCAGCGCCGAGGCGATCGCCAGCGTCAGCGGGATCTTGATGCTGAACGTGGTGCCCTGGCCCGGCCGGTTGATCAGCTCGATCGCGCCGCCGATCCGCTCGATGTTGGTCTTCACGACGTCCATGCCGACGCCGCGGCCGCTCACCGAGGTGACCACGGCGGCCGTGGAGAAGCCGGCGCGGAAGATGTAGCGCAGCACCTGCGCCTCGCTCATGGTCGCGAGCTCGGCCTCGCTCGCCATTCCCTTCTGCACGATCTTGGCGCGGATCTTCTCGACCGGCAGGCCGCGCCCGTCGTCGGCGATTTCGATGATGATGTGGCCGCCCTCATGGAACGCATTGAGCGTGATCCGCCCGGTCTCCGGCTTGCCGGCCGTGCGCCGCTCGGCCGGCGTCTCCAGCCCGTGGTCGCCGGAGTTGCGCACCATGTGCGTCAGCGGGTCCTTGATCATCTCCAGGACCTGCCGGTCGAGTTCGGTCTCGGCGCCGAGCATGGTCAGCTCGATCTTCTTGCCCATGTCGCGGGCGAGGTCGCGCACCAGCCGCGGCAGCTTGTTCCAGGCATTGCCGATCGGCTGCATGCGCGTCTTCATCACGCCTTCCTGCAGGTCGGAGGTGATCTGCGACAGCCGCTGCAGCGGCACCGTGAAGCCGCTGTTCTCCTGCCGGCGGGCCAGTTGCAGCAGCTGGTTGCGGGTCAGCACCAGCTCGCTGACCAGCGTCATCAGGTCTTCCAGCACGTCGACCGTCACGCGGATGGTCTGCGCCGCACCCACCGGCTCGCCGTGCGCCTCCACCGGCTCCGGGGCCGCAACCTCGCGCGCCGGTGCGGCAGCGACGACGGCCGCCGGCGCCGCGGCCACGGGCGGCAGCGGTGGTGCCGCAGGTACCAACGCGACGGCGGGCTCCGGCGCGGGGGCGGCCGGCATGGGCGGCGGCGGCGCGGCGACCGACGTGCCTTCGGCGACCGCGTTCAGCGCCGCCACGATGCCGGCGTCGTCGCCCGCCGCCTCGGCGCCGGTCGCGGCGATGCCGCCGACGATCTCCTTGATCCGGTCGATGCCGCTCAGCACCGCGCTGATCACCTCGGGCGTCACCGCCAGCACCCGGTCGCGCAGCTTGCCGAGCACGTTCTCGGCCGCGTGCGCCACCCGCTCCAGCCGGGCCAGCCCGAGAAAGCCGCAGGTGCCCTTGATCGTGTGGACGCCGCGGAAGATCAGCGACAGCGTCTGCGCGTCGTCCGGAGTGCGCTCCAGCTTGACCAGCGCCAGGTCGAGCTCGGCGAGGCTTTCGTTGGCTTCGGTCAGAAAATCGGCCAGCAGGTCGTCCATGAGTCCCCCGTCGCACCGCGGGCGCCACGCGGCCGCACCCGGATGCTGCGGGGAAGGAGCGAAAAAAGGCTTAAGCGGCGCGGAGTGGGGAGACGTGCAGCTGCATGCGGCCTTGCTCCCCACCCACGAAGGGGCGTTCGCGCGAAGCCTGGCACCAACCGGACCGCGATTGCAGCTTCGGCGCCGGCCTTATCTGCTATGGTGACGATCCCGAGGACGCCCGATTGGTCATGACCGACTTAGACTGGACAGATTGCAAGGACGTGGAGCGGGTGCCGGGCCGCGTGTCGGGCCAGCCTGTCGTCAAGGACACCCGCATCCTCGCAAGCTGCGTGACCGACAACATGGACGATTCGACCCCAGAGGAAATCGACGAGATGTTTCCGGGCCTGGGGGTGGAGCGGGCGCGGCGCATCGTCGACTACGCACGGCGCCATGCCTACGCTTCGCATCCTTCTCGATAATAACGTCCCGGTCCAACTGATCCCGCTGCTCCGGCCTAACGAGGCGATTCACGCCTCGAAACTCGGCTGGGGCGCTCTCAGCAACGGCGACCTGATCCGGTCGGCGCATGCGGCGGCCTTCGAGGTGATTGTCACCTGCGATCACCACATCCAGCACCAGCAGAATTTGTCGGGGCGTCCGCTCGCCTTCGTGGTGCTGGGGACAACGCATCGCGGCACAATCCTGGACAACTGCGACATGGTGTCGAAAGCCGTGAACGCCGCCAGGCCCGGAACATTCACCGTTGTTCCACTGCCTCGTCCTCCCCGACGGCGCAGGCCCTTCAATCCCTCCCCTGAAAGCTAAGCAAAATCCGCCTGGTTGGCCAACGGACAGGCGCCGGCGTTCAGGCACCCGTCAGAGGCCCGGGCGATCAGCGGGTGGCCCACCCACCGGCAGGTTTCCGAAATCGTCGGTTCGGCTTGCCGACAGCTTGCGGCCACCGACGCCCCGGGGCCGTCTTGCAACCGATTTTGTTGCGTATACGGAACGAAATGGGCGTGCAGAAGCGGCCGGGCCAAAAACCCGATTTTTCGGAGGTCGCCGCGGTGGGGCGGTGGCGCCTGGCCGCTTGCCGTCCGGTCGGGCGCGGCGCCTGACCGGGCCGGGGTGGGCGGTTGGGGGAGGCGTTCTGGGGGTTTGCCGACCCGACCCCGGCGGTCCACCGGCCTCGGGGGCCGGGCGTTCTTGCCGCGTCGGTTCTGGCCGCGTCGGTTCTGGCCGCGTCGGTTCTGGCCGGCGGGGCGAATGGTCCCTCGATGGTCCTGGCCGAACCGGGGTGTTGTGTTGCTGCCTCGGGGGGAAGGAGGTTGCTTCCGGCTCGACCGGGGCGGCCGGGGCGGCCGCCGGACAGTTCCGCGCGATCGAGAGGATCGCCTGGATGAGACGCTCGATCAGCTGGATCAGCAGCGCGGACAGCCGATCCCCGCCGCCGTTGGCGGCCAGGCCTTGGGAGATCTCGCCGAACCGTTCGGCGAACCGCTCCGTGGCGGCTTGGGGGGATGGGGTGGGGGGGTTCACGCGACGAAGTTAGTATTTATGACGTCTCGCGTCAAGGGGGATTGCGCGGCGGTTACAATCCGACACGTTGTTCTCGAAGCGTGTTGGCGCCGAGGCGACTCCGCCTGGTTGGCCGACCGACGGGCGGCGGCATCGATGTCGCCGTCACAGACCCAGGCCGTCAGCGTGTGCCCCAGCCGTTGGCCGGCCCGCGAAGCTTTGCTTGGCGGTTGACTTTTGCCCGGCCAAAGTACCGCCCGTGCCGGCCGCCGCTACCCGACCCCCGAAAAATCGAGCAGCAGCGGCGGCGTCGGCTCGGCGTGGCCGGCCAGCAGCAGGCCGCCGCGCACGCCCGCCTGGTGCGCCAGCAGTGCCGTCATGGGACCGGGCAGCAGCCGCAAACCCTCCGGCACGGCAAGCCTGGCGACCGCCTCCCACGCCGCTTCGGCGCGCGCCAGCATCGCGCCCAGGCCGGACGGCCACGCCGCGCCCGGCCCGGCGATCGTCACGATCACCACGCCGCGCGGCTCGCCGGCCACGGCCAGCATGCCACCGCCCGGCAGGCTCTCGGCCGCCAGCAGCATCGCGCTCGCAACCACCTGCGCCGCCGCCGGGGCGAACGCCGGTTCGTCCGCCAGCGCGTCCAGTTCCACCTGCAGCGGCGGCGCGTTCGGCAGCCCACCCGCCAGTTCCCGCAGCGCGCCCGGCCGCAGCTCGCCCGGCTCGCCGCCCCAGGCGGCACGAAACAGCGCCATCCGACGCCGCAGCACCGATGCGGCGTCCTGCGCCAGCGCCAGCGCCCCGGGGTCGTGCGGCAATGCGCCGAGGGCCGCCGCCAGCCTGGCTTGCGGGCCGCTCAGGTCCTGGCCGAGGCGCGCGGTGAGCAGCAGCGCAAGACGCAGTGCCCCCGCACCCGCACCACCAGCCGGAGCGACGCCACCATCCACGGCCAACTCCCTTCTTCGCAGCGCAGACGCCTCGCGGTCGCATTACGCTGGCGCGGGCGCGAGTGTCGAGAACGCTGCGCCGCTGCTATGCTGATTGTCCGGGCACGGTGTCCGCGGGGCAGCGCATGGCAGAGCGGGAACGGGCCTCGATGCTGGAGCCGGGCCAGTTCGTCCGCCATCCCGGCCAGCCGGAATGGGGCGAGGGGCAGGTGCAGTCGGTGGTCGGCGAGCGGGTGACGGTGAATTTCGAGCACGCCGGCAAGGTGCTGATCAACGCCCGCGTCGTGACGCTGGAAGTGCTGGACGCCTGACGGCCGCCGCTGGCCGGGCGGCCGGGGCAGCGCTATTGAAGCGCTCGTCCGGCCGACGACATACAAAGGGCAGGAATTTGCGGGAGCATAGCCGGTCATGATCGACCCGTTCGGGCGATCCATCACCTACTTGCGGGTGTCGGTCACCGACCGCTGCGACCTTCGCTGCGTCTACTGCATGGCGGAGGACATGACGTTCCTGCCCAAGGCCGAGATCCTGTCGCTGGAGGAACTCGACCGGGTCAGTGCTGCCTTCATCCGGCTGGGCACGCGCAAAATCCGCATCACTGGCGGCGAGCCGCTGGTGCGGCGCGACGTTCTGACGCTGTTCCGCGCGCTCGGCGCCCGGCTCGGCAGCGGCCTCGACGAGCTGACGCTGACCACCAACGGCACCCAGCTTGCCCGCCACGCCGAAGCCCTGGCCGCCGCGGGCGTGCGCCGGGTCAACGTCAGCCTCGACACGCTTTCCCCCGAAAAATTTGCCGCGATGACGCGGTGGGGCAAAATCGAAAAGACGCTGGACGGCATCTTCGCCGCCCGCGCAGCCGGATTGGCGATCAAGATCAACGCGGTCGCGATGCGGGGCGTCAACGAGGACGATTTCGACGGGATGCTCGCGTGGTGCGGCGAGCACGGGTTCGACCTGTGCCTGATCGAGACGATGCCGATGGGCGAGATCGATGCGCAGCGCGCCGACCAGTATCTGCCGCTGTCGCTGGTCCGCTCGCGGCTGCGCAAGCGCTGGACGCTGGAGGAGACGAGCTACCGCACCGGCGGCCCGGCCCGCTACTACACGGTCGCCGAGACCGGGCGGCGGATCGGCTTCATCACGCCGATGACGCATAATTTCTGCGAAAGCTGCAACCGCGTCCGGCTGACCTGCACCGGCACCTTGTACATGTGCCTCGGCCAGGACGATTCCGCCGACTTTCGCCGGGTGCTGCGCGCCGGCGCCAGCGATGCCGAACTGGACGCGGCCATCGAGGCGGCGATCGCGCGCAAGCCGAAGGGCCACGACTTCATCATCGACCGCCGCCACGACCGCCCCGCGGTCGCGCCGGCACATGAGCGTGACGGGCGGCTGAGGGCCGCCCCCGGAGATCGCCGGGTCAAGCCCGGCGATGACGCATCGTTCGTCGTGCCCGGGCTTGACCCGGGCACCCCCGAGAACGGTGGCGGCCTTACGCCGTCGGCAACAAATCAAAGAACCCGGTGACGCTCGCCATTCTCGCGGCGCCGTCGAGCACCGCGAAGTCGGTGCCCTTCACCAGCGCCGCGCCGCCCTCGGGCGCCAGCGCCCACGAGAAGCGAACCCGGTCGTGGTGCGCATCGACCTCGCCGATCCGGCTGAACCGATGGCCGGGGAAGCGCGCATGCACGCCGGCGATCAGCGTGTCGATGCCGGCATGCCCGTCGCCCTGCATCACCGGGTCGAGGTAGCTCGCGCCCTCCGAGAAGGTCTGCGCGATCAGGTCGCGGCGGCGGCCGGGGTCGGTCTCGTTCCAGCTCGCGAGGTAGCGGTCGATCAGGTCGCTGTGGTCGCTCATGTTTCTGTCCTCTGGCTTCGGCAGCCGCGGGGTGCGGCGTCCGGCCGGAGAGTCACCGACCGCACCGCCGCAGGTCGATGACGCCGCAGGTAATGGCGGGGCGGCGCGGCCGCGGTAGACTCTGCGGCATGTTGGACACATCCCCGAAAGTCGGCACGCTGCTGCGCGAGTGGCGGCAGCGCCGGCGCCTCTCCCAGCTCGACCTGTCGCTGGACGCGGAGATCTCCACGCGGCACCTGAGCTTTCTCGAAACCGGCCGCTCGGCGCCGAGCCGCGACATGCTGCTGCGGCTGGCCGAGCAGCTCGACATTCCCTTGCGCGAGCGCAATTCTCTCCTTGTCGCTGCCGGCTTCGCGCCGGTATTCCCGGAGCGTCGGCTCGACGACCCGGCGTTGCAGCCGGCGCGGCATGCGATGGATCTTGTCCTCGCCGGGCATGAGCCTTATCCGGCGCTTGCGGTCGATCGGCACTGGACGATGGTGGCGGCGAACCGGGCGGTTGCACCTCTGCTGACCGGGGTTGCACCCGCGCTGCTGAAGCCGCCCGTCAACGTCATGCGCGTCGGCCTGCATCCGGAGGGCTTGGCCCCGCGCACCCTCAATCTGTTCGAGTGGCGCGGCCATCTGCTGGCCCGGCTGCGGCGGCAGGTCGAGCTGTCGGCGGACGCGGCGCTGGCGGATCTGCTCCGCGAATTGTCCGGCTACCCCGCCCCGAAGCCGCCCCGGCCGGGGCGCGCGGTGGAGGAGGCGGGGATCGTGATGCCGCTGCAACTGGCGACCGAATTTGGCGTGTTGTCGCTGATCAGCACCACGACCGTGTTCGGCACGCCGGTCGATCTCACGGTCGCGGAGCTCGCGCTGGAGACGTTCTTCCCGGCGGATTCCAGAACTGCGGAGGTGCTGCGGCGGATCGGCGATCAGGGCGCCGACGCGCCGAGGATGCGCAGCGCGGCGCAGGCGGCGCCGTAGCCGTTGTCGATGTTGACGGTGGCGATGCCGGGCGCGCAGCTCGCGAGCATGGCGTGCAGCGCAACCGTGCCGCCCGCCGCGACGCCGTAGCCGACCGAGGTCGGCAGCGCGATCACCGCGCCCCGCACCAGCCCGCCGAGCACCGAGGGCAGCGCCGCGTCCATGCCGGCGGCCACGATCAGCACCGGAAAGCTTTGCAATTGCTCGATCCTGGCGAGCACCCGCCACAGCCCGGCGACGCCGACGTCGGCGATCCGCAGCGCCTCCTGGCCGTGGAAGCGCAGCGTGCGCACTGCCTCCATCGCCGCCGGCAGGTCGGACGTGCCGGCGGTCACGACCGCGATTCTCTGCTTTTCCGCGGGTTTTTCGGCAACGCCGAAGATTGCGGTGCGGGACAATTCGTCGTGGTCGAGTTTTTGTCGCGTCGCGGGATCGAGCGCCCCGAACCGGGCCGCGTCGAGCCGTGTCAGCAGCAGGTTTTTGCCGGCATCTTCAGCAGCCTGAATGATCCCCGCGATCTGCGCCGGGGATTTTTCCAAACACAAAACGGCCTCCGGCAGCCCGATCCGCGACATGCGTTGCAGATCGAGCAGGAATTCCGGGTCGCTACCGATCGCCATGCTCGGCCTCGAAGCGGACGCGCCGGCGCGCGTCGTGCCCCTCGATGTCCGACACGTCGTCGTTTTCGACCTTGGCGGTGGCGCCGCCGGGGCGGGCGACCCGCTTGACCCGCATCGTGCGTCCCGCCACCGGAACCTCCGCCGTGTCCCGCGGCAGCGCCCGCGCCTCGGTGACGCGGGTGCGCAGGCCGATCGTGCTGGTCTCCGAAAAACACGCGGCGACGGCCGGCTCCAGCGCGGCGGGATCGGCGAGCACCTGGATGTGAATCGCCAGCCTGCCTTTCTTGCCGAACGCCGGCATCTGCACGACGTCGAACACGCCCGCCACCTTGCGGATGTGGTCGAGGCCGGCCGAAAGGTCTTCCGGCGTCTGGTCGTCGACCTCGAACTCGATCACCGCCAACTGGCGCACCCCGGCGCCGGGCGCCGCGCGTTCGCTGACCAGCACGCGCAGCACGTTGGCGAGGCCGGGCAGCGAGCGGGTGCCGAAGCCGATGCCGCTGTGCCGCAACTTACGCGCGCCGGTGGGCGCGGCCGCGTCGGCGCCGAGATGGCGCAGGATGGCAGCGCCGGTCGGCGTCACGCGCTCGCCGCCGACGCCGTCGTCAACCATGGAAAAACCTTCGAGCAGCAGCGCGGTGGCGGGCGCGGGCACCGGCATCGTGCCGTGCGCGGTGCGCACCCGGCCGCCGCCGAGCGGCAGCGGGCCGACGCTCCAGGTGGCATCGCCGTCGGCATCGGCCTGGGCCGCGATCAGCCAGCCGGCGGCGACGATGTCGGCGATCGAATTGATGGCTCCCACTTCGTGGAACGTCACGTGCTCGACTGCGATCCCGTGAACCCGCGCTTCGGCGTCGGCGAGCGCGGCAAAAATGCCGAGCGCGTGGCGGCGGGCGGGTTCGGGCAGGTCGGCGGCGTGCAGGCGGGCGCGGATGTCCGACCAGTCGGTGTGGTCATGGTGGTGGTCCGGCGCCAACACCGAAAAACGTGCGCCGGAAAGGACAGAATCATGGTGGCGCAGCAGCCGGCAGGGCGCGCCGGCGACCGTTTCGGCGGCCATGAGGCAGGCTCCGCGTGCGCCGGCTCGGCATCGAGCAGCGCCGCGACGAACATGTCGCCGGCAATGCCGCCGATCGCATCGAGGTGGAGGTGGCGCATAAGGGCGCCGCGCCGGCCGCTACCCGGCGGCTCCGGAGGCGGCGAGCGGGCACGGATCGAAATGGCGCCGGAGCATGCGCGACTGCCGCATCTGTCCCCCTCCCGGGCCCGCGAAGCGCTGGCCCTGCGCGGGACAGCTAGCACAACGCCTGCCGCGGTGCATCCGTCTCCGCCATCCCACCGTATTGGAAACGGGCAGTTTCCGGCCGAACGGGCGAGGTGGTATGACGATGTCGATCAGCTTCGGCCACAGGAGAAGTGCTTGGCGCAGCGACGCGGCGACCGTCATCAGCGGGTTCGTTCCACATTGGGGATGGCCTGAGATGGATCAATCGGCCTCGCCCGACGCGCTCGCCACGCTGATCCCGCTCATCGCCGCCGGCGACCGGGCCGCGTTCCGGCGGGTCTACGACCTGCACGCGCCGCGGCTGTATGCAGTGGCGCTGCGCATCACCCGGCAGGCGCCGCTCGCGTCCGACGCGGTGCATGACGGGCTGCTGCAGCTCTGGCGCAACGCCGGCCGGTTCGACCTTTCCCGCGGCAACCCGGAGGCGTGGCTGGTCAGCCTGGTGCGCTACCGCGCGCTCGACATCGCCCGCCGCCGCGTGCGCGAAGTGTCCGACGAGGACCTGCCGGAACCGATCGACGAGGACCCGGACCCGCTGCAGCGGCTCGCCGCCTCGCGCGACACCGAGGCGCTGCACCACTGCCTTGCGCAACTGGAGGCGGAGCGCCGCCGCCTGCTGGGGCTCGCGTTCATCGACGGGCTGTCGCACAGCGAAGTCGCGGAGCGCCTGAAGCTGCCGCTCGGCACGGTGAAAAGCTGGATCCGCCGCAGCCTGCAATCGCTGCGCCTCTGCCTCGAGGGGGCCACATGACCGTGTCGACGCAGGACATCCCGGAGGAGCTGCACGTGCTCGCCGGGGAATACGTGCTCGGCGCGCTCGACGCCGGGGAAATGCGCGCGGTGCGGCGCCAGGCGATGGTCGATCCGACGCTCGCCGCCGCGATCGTCGGCTGGGAGCAGCGGCTGGCCCCGCTGGCGCGGGCGGTGCCGGCGATGCCGCCGCCCGACGCGCTGTGGGCGCGCATCGAGGAGACGATTGCCCCGATGCCCGACGAGTTCGTCGAGGACGAGCCGGCGCCGGCCGCGGCTCCGCGGGTCCGGCTGGCGACGCTGCTGCCATCGGACGCGCCGGCCGAGCCGGTGGTGGTGCCGATGCGGCCGGCGCCGCGGCGGCGCGTGTGGCCCTGGCAACTGGCGACGGTCGCGTCGCTGGCGCTGGCGGCGAGCGTCGGCGGCGTGGTGCTGATGCCCTCGCTGGCGCTGCGGCTGCACGTGCCGATGCTGACCGAGCGGTTCGCGCCGCGCGTGGCGCTGCTGATGCCGGCCGAACCGCGCGGCGAGGCGCACGGCGGCGACGGCACGGCGCCGCAGTTCGCCTCCGCCGTCGGCACGCCGCCGGAGGTGCGGCAGGATGCCGGCGCGACGTCGCCCCCGGCCGCCGGCCGGATGTCCGGGTTCCTGGTGGAGGCGCGGCCGGACGGCACACTGCTGCTGACGCCGTTGGCGCCGACCGACCTGCCGGCCGGCAAGGCGCTGGAGTTGTGGGCGCTGCCGCCGGGCGCCACGGCGCCGAAATCGCTTGGCGTAATGGCGGCCGCCGGGCAGCGCATGACGCTGCCGGCGATGCCGGCCGCGGGCACGACGCTGCTGGTCAGCGTCGAGCCGCAAGGCGGGTCGCCGACCGGCGCGCCGACGGGACCGGTTGTGTACTCGGGCAAGCTCGGGCAATTGCAGCTCTGACCACCACCGTGCGGATGGCGCTGTGACCCGGCTGAGCCTGATCGACCGCGAACCCAAAATCGGACGCTACATGGTCGAGCTGGCCGCGGCGCGCCAGCACGCCGATCTGTTCCCGCTCGACGACGCGGCCGATCTCGACCGCATGCCGATCTTCTATCCCGACGCGCCGGAGCCGGGGATCGGCCCGCATGGCCGGCACATGGTGGACCCGGCGTTCCGGCGCTACCGGCACGGCTCGCTGATCGCCTACGAGTTCGCCGACGCGCACGTGCTCGGCACCGACGGCGTGGTGGTGCTGGACAGCGGCGTGGTCAAGGATTCGCTGGCCTGCGTCAGCGCCTGGCAGCCGGATTCGAACGTCGAGGAGGTGCGCGGCGTCGACTTCCTGCGGCTGAAGCGCGAGATGCCGGTGCAGAGCGTGCGCGAGGGGCGCTACGCGATCGGCTTCAACGGGGCGTGGCGCAATCACGGCCACTGGCTGCCGCAGTGCATGCCGAAGCTGTATGCGTTCACGCTGCTGCGGCGGCGCTTCAAGCAGCTGAAGGTGGTGTTGCCGCCGCCGCCGCCGGGCTCGGCGGTGCCGCGGACGCTCGAGCTGCTGGGGATCGGGCCGGAGGCGGTCGAGCTGCTGCCGCCGGACCAGGCGACCTGCTTCGCCGCGGCGATCCTGCTGCCGAGCTTCGACCTGTGGACGGTGACGAATTTTTTGATCACCGCGGCCGATGCGATGCTGGCGCGGCTGCCGCCGCCGTTCGAAGGCGCGGCGCGGCCAGACAAGGTGTATGTGCATCGCACCGTGCCGGCGCGGAAGGTCGCCAATTTCGAGGCGTTGCAGCCGGTGCTGGCGCGCTACGGGTTCGTGCCCGTGAGCTTCGAGGGCATGGATTTGCTCGAACAGATCGCCACCATGCAGGCTGCGCGCCATGTCGTCGCCGAGCACGGCGCCGGCACGGCCAACATCCTGTTCTGCCGCCCCGGCGCACGCGTGCTGGAACTGTTCAACCCGATGTCGGTGCAGCCCGAGTTCTGGTCGATCGCCTCGCGGCGCGGACTCGACTACGGCTATCTCGTCGGCACCCACCATGCCGATGCGGCGCAACCGCAGCCGGACTGGAACACCGACTACACGGTGGCGCCGGAGCGGCTCGAGGAGGCGATCCGCGCAACGCTGCGGCTGCCGCCGCGCGCCGGCTCGGCCAACCCCGGAACGACCGCCGCGGCGCTGCCGGTCGTGCCGCCGGCGGTGCTGCCCGTGGTGCCGCCGCTGCGCGTGGCGCCACGCCCGGTCGCGCCGGTCACGGTCGCGATGGTCCGGCCGACGCCGGTGACCGCCGCCGCCACCGCGATCGTCGATGCGCCGACCGGCGGGTTCGCCGGGTTCGCCGAGCCGAGCTTCGAGGCGGTGAGCAACCCGGCCCGCTTCGGCCGGGCCGGCGGCAACGAGCGCATGGTGGTGTTCTCGCCGGCGGTGCCGCCGCCGCAGCGGCCGATGCTGCACGAGGCGCAGATGCCGCCCGAGTTCGTGGGCGAGCATTATTTCTACCCGCCGCCCGCGCCGGTCGCGGTCTATGCGGTCGGCAAGGCGGTGCTGTGGAGCACCGGCTTCGCGACCCTCGGGGCGCAGGTACGTCGGCATGCCGGACTGCCTGCCGGGATATTTCCGCAACGACCTGCGCCCCGGCGCGCCGCCGCTGGTGCCGCACTATGCCGGCGCGATCGGCCGCCCCGACGTGAAGACGGTGACGCTCGACCGGCCGGTCGCGGTGGCGACCCATCCCAACCTCACCTACGGGCATTTCCTGCTGGAAGTGCTGCCCCGGCTGTGGCTGCTGGCGGTGCTGCGCGAATACGGCGCGGACCTGCAACTGGCGCTGTCGCGCACGCTGTCGGACCGGGTGAAGACGTTCGCCGCGATGCTGCACGCCGAGGCGGACACGCTGTGGTACGACGGCGCCACCGAGCGGGTGATGGCGCCGAGCCTGGTGCTGCCGGCGATGCTGCACACCGAATACAATTTCCATCCGGCGCTGAACCTGATGGTGCGCGACCTGGTGCGCCGGCTGCCGCCGCCGGACCCGCGCATCCCGCGGCTGCTGTATCTCGCGCAGGTCAATTTCGGCGACGAGCGGCTGGAAAACGCCGCCGAGACCGAGCAGGCGATGCGCGCGCTCGGCTTCACCGTCGTGCGGCTCGGCGAGCTCACGCCGGAGCAGCACATCCGGCTGTTCTCGGCCGCCCGCGTGGTGGTGGCGGAGCACGGCGACGCGCTCTATGGCACGCTGTTCGCGCCGCCGGGGACGCGCGTGGTGGCGATCAATTTCGCCAACCATTACGTCAGCGCGATCGCCCGCGTGCGCGGCCACCGCATCGCCTACGTGCCGCCGGCGGACGGGCAGTTCCGCCACTGGCGGCTCAGCCCCGGGCTGTCGCCGAACTGGCGCGTCGACGTGGCGGTGCTGGTGCGCGTGGTGCAACAAATGATGCAGGACGCGGGGTGAGCGCAGGGGCTTGCCACGACCCCTTCGCAAGCGTCGCTGGTTCCGTTTGTCTGTAGTGCAGGTATTCGTCCGTCTTATCGGGTTTCCGGCGTGCAGGAATAAGTGACGTTCGTTACCATGACCACGACGCAGCCGCCGCACCGGTCGTTTTCGACGAGGTCTCCATTTTTCCTGTTCATTGTTGCCGTATAGGACGTGTTTTGGGTACTGGAGGACCACGCCAAAACGTCCTGGCGGATGTCGACCTTATTGGTTTCCCAGTGGCTCTCGGAATTATCGTACTTTTCCACATCGCGGGCCGCGCTGCCTGCGGAAAGGTTCCGGGTGATCGTGACCGAGCGCGCTGCCGTATCGACCTGCAGGTGCATGGCGCCCTGCTGGTAGGCCAGGCGGCCCATGCCGGTGGTGCCGGTGATCCGGCAGATCATGGCGATGACCTCGGCGCGGGCCGGCGTGGCCGCGACCAACATGGCGGCCGCGCATGCGAGGATCGATCTCATCGCTGCATCCCCGTGTCGTGTGAAGCACGCGTCAGCGCCTTGCCCGCGTGCTTCGCCGGCAGCACCAGGATAACATATTCCCACGGCGAGCGCTGCACTGGCGTGCCGCCGATGGAACCTGCCGGCGCGCCGCGCGCTTCTTCCCGCAACGACACGGAGGAGGCAGCTATGGCGCAGGACAAGCCCGGCCGGCAACGCACGCCGCCGCTGCCGGCGGACGAAAAGCCGACCGCTGCGGACCACCCGCCGCGAACCGCGGCGGAGCAGGTCGACCCGCACGGCGCCGCGCCGGCGCGCGAGGCGGCCAAGGACGACGCCCGCGGCGTGCCGACCTCGGACCGACACCAGATGGAAACGGCGGTGGCGCGGCAGTCGGGGAAGCCAAGCAAGCCGTAGCCGATCAGGGCAGGTCGTCGAACGACAATGCGATGGCCAGCATGCCGAACTGGGCGACCCAATGGCCCACCCGCCAGTAGGCGCCCGCCCACCAGTCCCGATGCTCCATGTTCTCGTCGAAGTGCGCCAGGAACGCATCCAGGTAGCGTTTGTCTTTGGTAATCCAATACAGCCGCCAGAATCCCCATGAGCGACTGAAATCGAGACCGAACTGATGATCCGACACCGGGTCGGTCACCGGGTCGAGCGCCAACGTCGGCGGCAGGAATTTCGCAATCCAGGCATCGAATTCCTCTCTCGGAACGGTCTCGGCGACCAGCCAGGCGGCATTCGTGCAGACGGCCATGAAGCCGCTCCACTCGGTCTTCTCGCGGCCGAACGGACAGGCTTGCGTCACGCTCAGATAATTCTGCCGAACCACTCTCTCGACAAAGCCTTTGATTCTTTCATCGTGGTAATGTCGCGAGTAGTTGAGTAGATTCAGCAATACCCAACTAACGTTGTCATATTCCTGGCTCTCGATGTCGATGCGCCGACCAGTCAAATAGTTCACGAGCGACTGCGCCACCTGCGCCGCCATGGCATCGATGCGCGGATTGCGTTCGGACCTGCCCCGTTCGACCGCCAGACGCAGGAACCAGGCCCGGCCGTATGGCATCTCGAAATTCGGGTGGGAAATCAGGTATTCCTGCTCGGCTGCCAGAATTCCCGGCGGACAGCATCGCTGCAACCGTCGCATCGTACTGTCGATCGCCGGTCATGCGGGAATACGCGCTCAGCGCCCATACGCCATGCACCGCCGAGTGCCAGTCCACGCAGCCGTGAAACGCCGGATTCGCGGTATCGTTCCTTATGACACACGAATGCACCTGTCTCGCGAGGTCCGCCGCGAAAGCTGCTCGTTCATTGCGGAACTTTGCCAGTTCGTCAGGAACCGCGGCGGCCGAGGCGGCGTGCGGCAGCAACCCCGGCAGCATCAGAACAAGCCACGCGACGAGCGCGGCGACTGTCGGTCGCTTCGCCAAAAGCTCCACCATTTTCGTCACCACACTGATGTCCTGTGCTCGACACATGAACTTCGCAGGGTGGGTTGCCCTTGCAACCCACCACGGGCAGCACCAAGTCTCGAAGTGGCGGGTTGCAAAGGCAACCCACCCTATCAGCCGACCAGCAGCGCCCGCGCTTCCGCCGCCGTCGTGGCGGCGCGCAGGCCGTCGGCGACCGCCTTTTCGCGCAGCCTGCGCGTGCCGGCGGCCAGCAGGGAAAGATGTTCGGCGCGGGCCTGCGGCGGTCCGAGCAGCAGGAACACCAGGTCGACCGGCTTGTCGTCGATCGCGGCGAACTCGAGCGGGCGGTCGAGATGGGCGAAGAACGCGACGGTCGCCGGCAGTTGCGGCAGTTGCGCGTGCGGCACGGCGATGCCGTGGCCGACGCCGGTGGAGCCCAGGGCCTCCCGCGCCGTCAGCGCCGCGGCGATCTCGGCGGCCGGCAGCCCCAGCACGGCCCCGACCCGCCGCCCGAGTTCCTGCAAAAGCCGCCTCTTGTCGGCCGCGCGCACGCGCAGGAACACATGATCCTCGTGCAGCAGCGTGGCCAGCGGTGTCGGGTTCGGCGGCTTCAAGGCGTCACTCCTGCACGGCCAGCCGATAGCCGACGCCGGTCTCGGTCAGGATATGCCGGGGTTGTTCAGGATCGGTTTCAATCTTCTGCCGCACCTGCCGCACATACACGCGAAGCTGCTGCACGTCACCGCTCGCGCCCCAGAGCTGGCCGAGGATCAGCCGGTGCGTCAGCACCTTGCCGGCGTGCTTCACCAGCAGCGCCAGGATGTCGTATTCGCGCGGCGAGAGATGCACCGGCGCACCGCCGACGGTGACGATGCGGCGCACCAGGTCGACCGAGAGGTCGCCGCTGCGGAACACCGGCGCCGCCCCCTCCTGCTGCAGCCGGTGCCGCACCGCGGTGCGCAGCCGCGCCATCAGCTCCGCCATGCCGAACGGTTTGGTGACGTAGTCGTCAGCGCCAAGGTCCAGCGCCGCCACTTTGGTGCGTTCGTCCTCGCGCGAGGTCAGCACCACGATCGGCACGGCGGAGCCGGCGCGCAGCCGGCGGATGATCTCCAGGCCGTCCATGTCGGGGAGGCCGAGATCGAGCAGCACCACGTCCACCGCGTCCGGCGCGCCGGCGAGCACGGCCAGCGCGTCCGTTCCGCTCGCGGCCTCGATCGTGCGGTAGCCCTCGGCGGCGAGGCTGGTGCGCAGCAGCCGGCGGATCGCCGGCTCGTCGTCCACGATCAGCACCTTCGGCAATATGGCCGGCGTCATCGAGGGGGGACCGGGAGAACAAAAGTAAACACCGCGCCGGAGCGGTCGGTGCGGTTGGCCGCCTCGACGCGGCCGCCCATCGCCTCGACGAAGCCGCGCGCGATGGCGAGGCCGAGCCCGGTGCCGGGCCGCTGCCGGTCGGATGCCTGCACGCGATAGAATTTCTCGAACAGATGCGGCAGCGCCGCCTCCGGCACGCCGTCGCCCTCGTCCATCACCTGCAACCGCACTTCTCCCGCCGGCTGTTCGTACCACGCCCGCACCGTCACCAGCGTGCCGCGCGGCGCGTATTTGGCGGCATTGTCGAGCACGTTGAACAGCGCCTGCTCGAACAGCACGACGTCGAGTTCCGGCAGCGGCAGGTCGGGCGCGATGTCGACCTCGACGCGGTGCGCCGCCAGCACTTTTCCGGCGCGCGCGAGCGCGCTGCCGACCAGTTCGCCGAGGTCCGCGGCCTCCCGCTTCGGCGCCAGCGCGCCGGCCTCCAGCCGGGTCATGTCGAGCAGGTTGGCGACGAACCGGCCGAGCCGCTCGGCCTCCTCCTGGATCGTGCGCAACAGGTCGCTCTTGGCCGCCTGGTCGAGCAGCCCGTCGTAGCTCTCCAGGCTGCTGGCGGCGCCCAGGATGGAGGCGAGCGGGGTGCGCAGGTCGTGCGAGATGGAGGTCAGCAGCGCCGAGCGCAGCCGCTCGGTCTCCGCCATCAGGCGGGCGCGGTCGACGTCCTCGGCGAGCGTGATGCGCTCGATCGACACCGCGGTCTGGTCGCCGAGCGCGTCGAGCAGCCGGCGCTGGTCGGGCGACAACAAGGGGCCGGGCCCGGTGTTTGCAGAATCGGCGCTCTCGATGCCCATCACCGCGACCGGGCCGCGGCCGGTGCCGAGCGGCAGGAACAGCAACCGCCCGCCGGGCAGCGTGTCGGAGCCGCGGCCGGCCGGACGGTTGTGCTGCCAGGCCCAGCGCGCAGCGGCGAGGTCGCCTTCCTCCAGCGTGTCCTCGGGCGGGTAGCCGGCGCGCACCGCGATGCCTTCGCCCTCGGGCAGCAGCAGCACCACGCGGACCTTGAGCATCGCGGCCACCTGATAGACCGCGGCCCACAGCAGGTCGTCGAGCGTGGCGATCGCGGCCAGCTTGCGGCTGAACTGATAGAGATCGTCGGTGGTGCGCGCGCGCAGCCGTGCGGTGACGGCCTGGGCGCGCACCGCGGCCGCGAGGTTGCTCGCGACGACCGCGGTGATCAGGAAGAACACCAGCGCGACGACGTTCTCCGGGTCGGCGATGGTGAACGTGTAGAGCGGCGGCAGGAAGAAGAAGTTGTAGGCGAGCACGCTGAGCAGGCAGGCGAACAGCGACGGCCACAGGCCCCAGGCGGCGGCGGCCGCCAGCACGGCGGTGAGGAACACCAGCGCAATCGACGGCGCCGCCAGCACCCGCTGCAACGCCATGCCGACCAGCACGGCGACACCGACCAGGGCGGCGCTGTAGCCGTAGGGCGCCCAGGGCACCGGCTCCGCCGGACGCTCGGCGGCCGGCGAGGGTTCCTCCGGCGCAGCGGCGTCGCGCTCCAGCCCCAACACGTGCACCGGAATGTCGCCGGCGCGCGCCACCAGCCTCTGGGTCACGGTCGGCCCGATGCGCCAATGCCGTGCGTGCCCGGAGCCGGGGTTGCCGACGACGATATGGGTAAAATTGTGCTCGCGCGCGTAGACGAGAATATCGTCGGCGACGTCGCGGCCGGGGATCGTCACCGCCTGGGCGCCGAGGGTTTCGGCGAGGCGCAGCGTTTCGGCGATGCGGTCGCGTTCGACTTCCGACAGCCGCAGCGTGCGCGCCGTCTCGACGTGCAAGGCGACCCAGGGCGCGCGCAGCCGCGCCGCCATCCGGCTGGCGTATCGCACCAGCGCCGCCCCGGCGTTGCCGCGCGCACTGCCGCGGGTGACGCAGACCAGCACGCGGTCGCCGGCCGCCCACGGCCCGGGGATCGCATGCTCCTGCATATGGTCGAGCAGTTGCGCATCGACCCGCTGCGCCGTGCTGCGCAGCGCCAGTTCGCGCAGCGCGGTCAGGTTGCCGGGCGAAAAATAGTGGTCGAGCGCGCGCGACGCGGTCTCCGGCACATACACCTTGCCATCGCGCAGGCGGGCGAGCAGGTCGTCGGGCGTGATGTCGATGATCTCGACGTCGTCGGCATGGTCGAGCACGTAGTCGGGCACCGTCTCGCGCACCCGGATGCGGGTGATGCGGGCGACGACGTCGTTGAGGCTTTCGATGTGCTGGATGTTCAGCGTCGAGTAGACGTCGATGCCGGCGGCCAGCAGTTCCTCGACGTCGAGGTAGCGCTTGGGGTGGCGGCTGCCGGGCACGTTGCTGTGCGCCAGTTCGTCGACCAGCGCCAGCGCCGGGTGGCGCGCCAGCAGGCCGTCGAGGTCCATTTCCTCGAGTTCGCGGCCCTTGTACCTCGATGCGCTGGCGCGGCACCTGCTCCAGCCCGGCCAGCAGCGCCTCGGTCTCGGCGCGGCCGTGGGTTTCGACGATGCCGATCACGACGTCGACGCCCTCGCGCTTGCGCGCCTGGGCGGTCGCGAGCATTTCGTAGGTCTTGCCGACGCCGGGTGCCGCGCCGAGAAAGATCTTGAGCCGCCCGCGACCATTTTCGCGGGCGGCTGCTTTCAGCAGGGCTTCCGGCGATGGCCGGCCGTCACGCGGGTCCATGCGGCGTGGAAACGCTCACTTGCCGGCCGCGTCAAGGGCGAGGTTGAGCGCCAGCACGTTCACGCGCGGCTCGCCGAACACGCCGAGGAAGCGCGGAGTGGTGTTGGCTGCGACCAGGGCGCGCACGGCGTCCGGCGTCATGCCGCGCGCCTTTGCGACGCGCGGCACCTGGAAGTCGGCGCCGGCCGGCGAGATGTCCGGGTCGAGGCCGCTGCGCCGAGGTGGTGACGAGATCGCCGGGCACCGGCACGTTCGGGTTCTCGGCGTGCAGCTTGGCGTAGTCGTCCTTGACCCGGTCGATCAGCGCCTTCGACGTCGGGCCGAGGTTGGAGCCGGCGGAGTTGTCGGCGGCGTACGGCACCGGGATGGTTTTGGTCGCGTCCTTCGGGTCGGGCTCGGTGGTCGCCGACGGGCGCGGGTGGAAGTATTTTTCGCTGGCGAAATTCTGGCCGATCAGCATCGAGCCGACGACCTTGCCGTCGCGTTCGACCAGGCTGCCGTTGGCCTGCGACGGGAAGATCGCCTGCGCGATGCCGGTGATCAGGTGCGGGTAGGCGAGGCCGGTGAGCAGCGAAAACCCGATCAGCAGCACGAACGCGGGGCGGAGATGGGTGAGCATGTGACAGGATCCTTACGCGAGGCCGATGGCGGTGACGAGCATGTCGATCACCTTGATGCCGACGAACGGCACGATGATGCCGCCGATGCCGTAGACCAGCAGGTTGCGGCGCAGCAGCGAGCCGGCGCCGATCGGGCGATAGGCAACGCCCTTCAGCGCCAGCGGGATCAGCGCGATGATGATCAGCGCGTTGAAGATGATCGCCGACAGGATCGCGCTCTGCGGCGTCTGCAGGTGCATGATGTTCAGCGCCTTGAGCTGCGGGTAGAACGCGACGAACATCGCCGGGATGATGGCGAAGTATTTTGCGACGTCGTTGGCGATCGAGAAGGTGGTGAGCGCGCCGCGCGTCATCAGCAGTTGCTTGCCGATCTCGACGATCTCGATCAGCTTGGTCGGGTCGCTGTCCAGGTCGACCATGTTGCCGGCTTCGCGCGCCGCCACGGTGCCGGTGTTCATGGCGACGCCGACATCGGCCTGCGCCAGCGCCGGCGCGTCGTTGGTGCCGTCGCCGCACATCGCGACGAGTTTGCCCTGCGCCTGCTCCTGCGCGGATCAGCGCGAGCTTGGCTTCCGGCGTCGCCTGCGCCAGGAAGTCGTCGACGCCGGCCTCCGCGGCGATCGCCGCCGCGGTCAGCGGGTTGTCGCCGGTGATCATCACCGTGCGGATGCCCATCCGCCGCAGCTCGGAGAAGCGCTCGCGGATGCCGCCCTTCACGACGTCCTTGAGGTGGATCACGCCGAGCAGCCGCTTGCCTTCGCGACACCGCCAGCGGCGTGCCGCCGGACTTGGCGATGCGCTCGGCGAGCGTGCGCACGTCGCGCTCCTGCGCGCCGCCGCCGCCGACATGGGCGATCACCGAATCCACCGCGCCCTTGCGGATCGAGCGGCCCTCGACGTCGACGCCGCTCATCCGCGTCTGCGCGCTGAACGGGATGAAGTGCGCGTTCAGCGCCGCCATGTCGCGGCCGCGCATGCCGTAGCGGTCCTTGGCCAGCACGACGATCGAGCGGCCTTCCGGCGTCTCGTCGGACAGCGAGGCGAGCTGCGCGGCGTCGGCCAGGTCGCGCTCGGCGACGCCCGGCACCGGCAGGAACTCGGCGGCCTGGCGGTTGCCGAGGGTGATCGTGCCGGTCTTGTCGAGCAGCAGCGTATCGACGTCGCCCGCCGCCTCCACGGCGCGGCCGGACATCGCCAGCACGTTGAAGCGCACCAGCCGATCCATGCCGGCGATGCCGATCGCGGACAGCAGCGCGCCGATCGTGGTCGGGATCAGCGTGACGAACAGCGCGACCAGGATCAGCACCGGCACCACGCCACCGGCGTAGTGCGCGAAGCTCGGGATGGTCGCGACGGCAAAGACGAAGATCAGCGTCATGCCGGCCAGCAGGATGTTCAGCGCGATCTCGTTCGGCGTTTTCTGGCGCGCCGCACCTTCGACCAGCGCGATCATGCGGTCGAGGAAGGTCGAGCCGGGGTTTGCCGTGATGCGCACCTTGATCACGTCCGACATCACCTGCGTGCCGCCGGTGACGGCGGAGCGGTCGCCGCCGGCCTCGCGGATCACCGGCGCCGATTCGCCGGTGATCGCCGCTTCGTTGACCGAGGCGACGCCCTCGATCACTTCGCCGTCGCCGGGGATGATGTCGCCGGCCTGCACGATCACGACGTCGCCGGCGCGGAGCGCGGTGCCGGCCAGCAGCTCGGTGCTGCCGTCCGGCATGACGCGGTGCGCCATCGTCTCGGTCTTGGCGCGCCGCAGGCTCGCCGCCTGCGCCTTGCCGCGCCCTTCGGCGACGGCTTCGGCGAAGTTGGCGAACAGCACGGTGAACCACAGCCAGATGTTGATCTGCAGCGAGAAGCCGAGGCCGCCGTTGCCGACGATCAGGTCGCGGACGAACAGCACGGTGGTGAGCGTGGTGACGATCGCCACCACGAACATCACCGGGTTGCGCCACAGCAGCCGCGGATCGAGTTTGACAAACGATTGCCCGATCGCCGGCCAGAGGATCGCCGGATCCAGCATCGTCGAGGAGACCCGCGTGCCGGAATGCGGCGCGCGCGACAGCGAGGGGGAGTCATGGTGTCCATGTCAGTGCCCTAATAGAGCGTGCCGGCGTTCATCGCGAAGTGCTCGACGATCGGGCCGAGCGCCACCGCCGGGAAGAACGTCAGGCCGCCAACGATGATGATCACGCCCACGACGAGGCCGACGAACAGCGCGCCGGTGGTCGGGAACGTGCCGGCCGACGGCGGCACCGTCTTCTTCGCCGCCATCGCCCCGGCAATCGCCAGCGCCGGGATCATCACCAGGAAGCGGCCGGCGAGCATGTCGATGCCCATCGTCGTGTTCCAGTAGGTGTCCGGCGACAGGCCCGCGAACGCGCTGCCGTTGTTGCCGGCGCCCGAGACGTAGGCGTACAGCGCCTCGGTGAAGCCGTGCGGGCCGGAGGCGGAGATCGTCGAAAGCCCGGCCGGCAACACCACGGCGAACGCCGTGAAGCCCAGCATGATCAGCGGCAGGCAAAGCACGGCGAGCATGGTCAGCTTCACCTCCCGCGCCTCGATCTTCTTGCCGAGATATTCGGGCGTGCGGCCCACCATCAGCCCGGCGACGAACACCGCGATGATGGCGAACAGCAGGAACCCGTAGAGCCCGGAGCCGACGCCGCCGAAGATGATCTCGCCGAGCATGATGTTGACCAGCGGCACCACGCCGCCGAGCGGCAGGAAGCTCTCGTGCATCGCATTGACCGCGCCGCACGAGGCATCCGTTGTGGCGGTCGACGAAGATCGCGGTCTGCGGAATGCCGAACCGGATTTCCTTGCCCTCCATGTTGCCGAGCGAAGGGTCAACTCCGAGCGCCGCGATTGCAGGATTGGCGCGCGCCTCCGACCAGTAGATCGTGGTCACGCCGACCAGGAACAGGAACGCCATCGCGCCGAAGATCGCCCAGCCCTGCCGCTCGTTCTTCACCATGCGGCCGAACGTGTTGGTCAGCGCGGCGCCGAGCGACAGCATCGCGATCATCTGCAGGATGTTGATCAGCACCGTCGGGTTCTCGAACGGATGCGCCGAGTTCACGTTGAAGAACCCGCCGCCGTTGGTGCCGAGGATCTTGATCGCCTCCTGCGACGCGACCGGCCCGAGCGAGATGACCTGCTTCACGCCTTCCAGCGTCGTCGCTTCCACCGTGCCGGCAAAGGTCTGCGGGATGCCCTGCCAGACGCACACCAGCGCGCCGATCACCGAGATCGGCAGCAGCAGGTACAGCGTGATGCGCGTCAGGTCGGCCCAGAAATTGCCGATCGTCTTCGTCGTGCGCCGCGCGAAGCCGCGGATCACCGCGACCGCGACCGCAATGCCGGCTGCGGCAGACAGGAAGTTCTGCACCGTGAGGCCGAACATCTGCGACAGGTAACGACATCGTCGTCTCGCCGCCATAGGACTGCCAGTTGGTGTTGGTGAGGAAGCTGGCTGCCGGTGTTGAACGCGAGGTCGGGCGTGATCGCGCTTTGCCCCGCCGGGTTCAGCGGCAGCAGCGTCTGCAGCCGCAGCACCGCGTACAGCAGCACGAAGCCGAGCCCCTTGAACACCAGCATGCCCACCGCATAGGTGAGCCAGCTTTGTTCCTTCTTCGGGTCCACGCCTGCAACGGCGTAAAAGCCGCGTTCCAGCCAGCCGAGCACCGGCGTCATGAAATGACGCTCGCCCTCGGCCACGCGCATGAGGTAGCCGCCGAGCGGCCGCGCCAGCGCCACGATGATCGCCAGGAAGACGGCGATCTGGATCGAACCGTTGAGGGTCATGTCACGCTTTCAGAACCGTTCGGGACGGACAAGCGCATAAGTGAGATAAACGAGCAGCACGACGACCACGAGGCCGCCGAGGATGTTATCGAACAGCATGGAACCTCACAGTCGATCGCACAGGGTGGCGTAGCCGACGCAGAGCGCCAGGAAGCCGAGCCCAAGGGCCAGGAAAACGATGTCGAGCATGATCCTCTCCGGGTTGCCGGTCGGCGCAGAGGATCGGCCTTCGTCGATATGAAATCGATGATCTGGATCAGGCCGGCGTATAGGGATTTCATAGGCGCGCGCGGCGTGCTAGCCGGCCCGCACCCGACCGGAGACGCCTGGATGCCCGACGCCATTGCCGACGCCATCACCGACGACGACCTCGACGCCGGCATCGTCGCCGGCACGCGACTGCTCGGCATCGCCGCGGCGCCGGCGTGGCGGCCGGCGATCCGCGCGCATCTGCGCGTGGCGCTGGCATTCGCGAACCAGGTCGGCGGTTTCGCGCTGCCCGACGAAGCGGAACCCGCGCCGGTTTTCTCGGCGTGACGCTCGGCCCCTGGGCGTCGGCCGCCGAGATCGCGCGCGCCGTCTCGGCCGGCCGGGTGTCCGCCGGCGAGATCGTCGAGGCCGCGCTGGCGACGATCACGCGGCGCAATTCTGCGCTGAACGCCTTCACCGACGTCACCGCCGAGCGCGCCCGCAGCCGCGCCAATGCATTGGACGCTGCGCTGATGGCAGGCGCGCCGACGGGGCCGCTCGCCGGCGTGCCGTTCGCGGTGAAGAACCTGTTCGACGTGGCCGGGCTAGCGACCCGCGCCGGCAGCCGGATCAACCGCGAGCGCCCGCCCGCCGCGGCCGACGCGACCCTGATCGCGCGCCTCGAAGCCGCCGGCGCGATCCTGGTCGGGGCGCTGAACATGGGCGAATACGCCTACGACTTCACCGGCGAGAATTCGCACGACGGCGCCTCGCGCAACCCGCACGACCTGGCGCGCATGACCGGCGGCTCCTCCGGCGGCTCGGGCGGGGCGGTCGCAGGCGGGCTGGTGCCGCTGTCGCTCGGGTCCGACACCAACGGCTCGATCCGCGTGCCGGCCTCGCTGTGCGGCGTGTTCGGGCTGAAGCCGACCTACGGCCGGCTGTCGCGCGCCCGCACGTTCCCGTTCGCCGCCAGCCTCGACCATCTCGGGCCGATGGCGCGCACGGTCGAGGACCTGGCGCTCGCCTACGATGCGATGCAGGGCTTCGACCCCGCCGATCCGGTGTGCCAGGACCGGCCGCGCCGAGTTTTCCCTGCCGACGCTCGGCCAGGGCATTGACGGGCTGCGCATTGCCGTCGCCGGCGGTTTTTTCCGGCGCGGCGCCGGAGAGGAGGCGTTGTCGGCGGTGCAGGCCTGCGCCGCGGCGTTGGGGGCTGACGAGGAGATGGAAGTGCCGGAGGCGGCGCGCGCCCGTGCCGCCGCCTACGTGATCACCGCGAGCGAGGGCGCGGCGGTGCATCTGCATCGGCTGCGCACCCGCCCTGGGGATTTCGACCCGGCGGTGCGCGACCGGCTGATCGCGGGCGCGCTGATCCCGGGCGCGCTGGTGGTGCAGGCGCAGAAATTCCGCCGCTGGTATGCGGCGGAGCTGAAAAGCTGTTCGCCTGCGTCGACGTGCTGCTGGCCCCGGCAACGCCCTGCACGGCGCCGCGCATCGGCCAGCAGACGCTGGTGCTCGATGGCCAGGAAGTGCCGTTGCGGCCGAACGTCGGCGTGTTCACCCAGCCGATCTCGTTCGCCGGGTTGCCGGTCGTCGCCGTGCCGGTGGCGCTGCCCGGCAGCCTGCCGATCGGCGTGCAGGTGATCGCGGCACCCTGGCGCGAGACGGTGGCACTGCGCGTCGCCGCCGCGCTGGAACGCGCAGGCGTGGCGCACGCCCTCGCCCGAAGCTGGAGGATTGAGCTGTTGGAGATCGACATTCCCGAGGTGCGCGCGGAAGTCGCAGCCGCGTTCGCCCGCTACGAGCAGGCGCTGGTCAGTAACGACGTTGCGACACTGACAGAATTATTCTGGGCCGATCCGCGCACCATCCGCTACGGCGGCGGCGAGAACCTGCATGGCTTCGCCGAGATCGAGGCGTTCCGTGTCGCGCGCTCGCCGGTCGGGCTCGGGCGCACCACCGAGCGCAGCGTGATCACCACGTTCGGCCGCGATTTCGCGACCGTCTGCACGCTGTTCCGCCGCGACTCGGCGCCCGGCAAGATCGGCCGGCAGATGCAGACCTGGGTGCGGTTTCCGCAAGGCTGGCGCGTCGTCGCCGCGCATGTGAGCGTGATCGCCGACGCGGGTTAATGCGAACCCAGCATGTGCGCGCCGATCGTCTGCGCGTCGGCGCCGGCGCCGGGCGTCTCGTAGGCGATCTTTCCGGCGTGCATCACCACGATGCGGTCGGACAGTTCCAGGATCTCGTCGAGGTCTTCGCTGATCAGCAGCACCGCCGCACCGCCGTTGCGCGCGGCGACGATGCGCGCGCGGACTTCCGCCACCGCCTTCACGTCCAGGCCGAAACAGGGATTCGCCACGATCAGCAGCTTGACCTCGCCGTCCAGTTCGCGCGCCAGCACGCAGCGCTGCACGTTGCCGCCGGAGAGCACGCCGATCGGCGCCTCGCGGGACGGCGCGCGCACGCCGTAGCTCGCGATCATGCGCCGCGCCCGCTCCGTCATCGCGGCACCGTTGAGCCAGAATTTTCGCGCGCCCTTGGCATCGCGATCGAAGCTGCGGAGGTTCAGATTGTCGGACACCGACATGCGCGGCACGCAGCCGTTGCGCAGCGGTTCCTCCGGCAGCACGCGCACGACAGCGCCTGCGCCTCGTCGCGCGTCGCCGTGTAGCCTTCGCCGGCGACGATGATCTCGCCGGACGCGGGCGCGCGCTGGCCGCCGAGCACCTCCGCCAGTTCCTTCTGCCCGTTGCCGGACACGCCGGCGATGCCGACGATTTCCCTCGGATGCACGGCCAGTCTGGCAATGTCGAGACCGGCGCGCCCGGCGTCGCCATCGGTGCGCAGGTTGTTGACCAGCAGCCGTTCCTCGATCTCGCGCTCGCCGCGGCGCTCGACGCTGGCCGGCGCCTGCGGCTCGCCGATCATCATCGCGGTCATGTCGGCTGGTTCCAGGTCCGCCGCGCGGCCTTTGCCGGCCCACCGGCCGCGCCGCAGCACCGTGACCTCGTCCGCGAATTTTTTTACCTCTTTGAGTTTGTGCGTGATGATCGCGACAGTGATGCCGCCGCCATGCGCGAGATCGCGCACCAGACTGAGCATTTCATCCGCTTCCTGCGGCGTCAGAACAGAAGTCGGCTCGTCGAGCACCAGGAAGCGGCGTTGCAGGTAAAGCTGTTTGAGGATTTCCGTCTTTTGCCGCTCGCCGGCGGCGAGCGTGCCGACTTCGGCGCCCAGCGGCACCTTGAACGGCATTTTCGCGATGAACTTTTCGAGGTCGGCGCGCTCGTGTCCCCAGTCGATCACCGCCGGCACGTCGGCGCGCGACATCACCAGATTTTCGGCCACCGTCATCGACGGCACCAGGGTAAAATGCTGGTAGACCATGCCGAGGCCGAGCCGGTCCGCGTCCGCCGGCCGCGCGATTGTTTCCTCTTTTCCGTCGATCAGGAAGGAACCCTCGTCGGCCTTGTAGTAGCCGAGCAGGCATTTTACCAATGTCGACTTCCCGGCGCCGTTCTCGCCGAGCAGCGCGTGGACTGTCGCCGGTGCGACTTTCAGCGACACGTCGCTGAGCGCGGTGAACGCGCCGAAGCGCTTGGTGATGCCGATCGCCTCGACGGACAGCGCGCCGGTCACGCGAGCCCCGCGATGAACGTGACGCTGTCGGCGATGGCGCCGAACACGCCGCCCTGCATCGTCACCATCTTGATCGCCGCGTCATGGTTGCCCTTGTCGGTGGCGCCGCAGCAATCCGTGAGCAGCAGGCACTCGAAACCGCGGTCGTTGGCTTCGCGCATGGTGGTGTGCACGCACACGTCGGTGGTGATGCCGCTCAACACGATGTTGTCGATGCCCCGTGTCCGAAGAATGAGTTCCAGATCGGTCGCGCAGAAGCTGCCTTTTCCGGGTTTGTCGATCACCACCTCGCCCGGCACAGGGGCCAGTTCGGAGATAATGTCCCAGCCCGGTTCGCCGCGCACCAGGATGCGCCCGCACGGCCCTTCGTCGCCGATCCCCGCGCCGATCCGGCGGGAGCGCCAGCGCTTGTTCTCGGGCAAATCCGAAAGGTCGGGCCGATGTCCTTCGCGCGTGTGGAAGATATGAAAACCGCGCGGCCGCAGCGCCGCGAGCACGCTCTTGATCGGCTCGATCGGCGCGCGCGTCAGCGACAGATCGTATCCCATGCGATCGACGTAGCCGCCGATGCCGCAGAAATCGGTCTGCATGTCGATCACGATCAGCGCGGTGTTGTCCGGGCGCAAATCGCCGTTGTACGGCCAGCGATACGGCTCAGACGCGATCGTGGTCATTCGGCAGCTTCCTTAAAGCGTTCGCCAAAGCGGCGTGTGGGCGCCGGCAAGCCGCAGGAGGTGCCGTCGGTGATTTTGACCGACGCCTCCCACGGCAGCCGGTATTTTCCGGCGACGAGATCCTGCATGTAGGTGTACGGGCAATCTCCGGCGCCACCCTCCACAGCGGAAAAGCCCCGATGGCCGAATTGAAAAATATTGTTCTCGACGCCCCAATGCGCGCGCGCCTCGCGCACCAGGTCGGGCCGCACTTCCGCGGTGATGATCTCGTCGGCGCGGCCCGTTGTGCCATGCGCGATAATCGCTGCCATCGAAATTGACGACCATCGCCTCGCCCATCGAGTCGAACGTGCCGTCCGAGCCGCACATGCAGACGTTCGCCGTCACCATCAGGTTGCAGAACGCGTTCGCTCTGGTTGGTGAAGCGCCAGGCGGCGCGGATCGGCGCGGTGTAGCCGGCGGTGCGCAGCATGATCTCGGCGCCCTTGTACGCGGCCTCGCGCGCCATCTCGGGGAACATGCCGTCGTGGCAGATGATCAGCGCCAGTTTGCAGCCATGCGGCCCGGTCGATCACCGGAATGCCGAGGTCGCCGGGCTCCCACGGTTCGACCGGCACCCACGGATGCAGTTTTCGGTAGTACAGCTTCAGCTCGCCCGCGGCGTCGATGATCAGGCCGCTGTTGTAAGGGTTGCCGCCGGGGTTGCGCTCCATGATCGAGAAGCAGCCCCACACGGCATGGTCGCGGCACGCCTTCTTGAACGCGGCGACTTCCGGCCCGTCCAGCGAGCACAGCACTTCATCGCGCGTGTCCATCGACAGGCCGTGCAGCGCGTATTCGGGGAACACGACGAGATCGAGCGTCGCCATGTTGCGCCGCGCCTTGCCGACCATCGCAACGATCTTCTCGATCTGCGCCGCGATGTCGGCGCGCGTCTCGATCACCGGCAGCTGCAACTGCACCAGCCCGATCACCACGCCGTTCGGCGATTTGTTCAGCCCGCCCAGGCCGTTCATGCCGCCCTCCTCAGCGTCCGATCGAAAGTTCGCCGGGCATGCCGCGCAGCGCCCGGCCCGGCTGCACCGTGATCGCCAGAACCACCAGCGTCACCACGTAGGGCGCGGCATAGAACAGGTAATAGCCTTTGGTCACGCCGACCGCCTGCAAGGACGGCCCGAGCGCCCCGGAGGCGCCGAAGATCAGCGCGGCGGTGATGCAGTGCAGCGGATTCCACCGCGCGAACACCACCAGCGCCACCGCCATAAGTCCCTGGCCTGACGAAAGTCCCTCGTTCCAACTTCCGGGATACGAAAGGGAAAGAAACGCGCCGCCGATGCCGGCCAGCGCGCTGCCGGCCGCGGTCGCCAGCAGCCGCACGCGGTCGATGTGCAGGCCGAGCGCGCGCGCCGCATCGGCGCTGTCGCCGACGATGCGCACGCGCAATCCGATCCGCGTCGAGCGCAGGAACCAGTGCAGCGCGACCGCCGCGGCAAGCCCGATGAAGAACAGCGGGCTCACCTGCAGCGCGCTGCGCACCGACTCCGTGTCCGACCAGAAGCCGAGCGGCAGCGCGGGCAGATGCGGCGCCTCCGGCTGCACGTAGGGCTTGCCGAAGAAGAACGCGATGCCGGTGCCGGCCAGCATGATCGCAATGCCCATCGCCACGTCGTTGACACGCGCGAGCGAGCAGACCGCTCCGTGCACGCTGCCGAGCAAGGCGCCCGCCACCGCCGCGGCGATCACGCCGACCCACGGATTGCCGGTGTGGTACGAGGTCGCGTAGCCGACCATCGCGCCCAGCACCAGCACGCCCTCGTTGCCGAGATTGATGCGGCCGGAGCGCTCGGTCAGGCACTCGCCGAGGCTCACGAACAGGAACGGCGTGGAGACGCGCAGGGCGCCCGCGATCATCGCGACGACGACGGTGGCGATTGCGTGCATCGGTCAGGCCTTCGCGCGCGGCTGGAACCAGGCGATGCGGCCCTGCATCGTGTCGCTCGCCAGGATCGCGACAAAGATAAAGCCCTCGAGCACCGCGACGGTCGCGTCCGGCAGGTCCATGCGTCGTTGCAGCAATCCGCCGGCCGCGCCGATGCCGCCGAGCAGCACCGACATCGGGATGATCGCCAGCGGATTCTGCCGCGAAAGAAATGCAATCAGGATGCCGGCATAGCCGTAGCCGGCAATCAGCGATGCGTTGGCGCGGCCGAACACCGCCGCCACCTGCAGCATCCCGGCCAGTCCCGCGCAGCCGCCGCCGATCAAACAGGCCAGGATGATCAGCCGCTGCACCGGCAGCCCCTGCAACTGCGCCGCGCGCAGATTGCCGCCGGTCACGCGCATCGAAAACCCGAGGCTGGTGCGCGAGATCAGCACCCAGCACAGCACGCAGGCGATCACGCCCACGGCGAGGCCGGGATGCAACTCCGTGCCGGGCAGATACCCGAGCATGTTGGCGTCGCCGATGCCAAAGGTAGAAGGCTTGTTGAGGCTCGCCGGATCGCGCAGCGGGCCTTCCACCAGATGGTTGAACAGCGCGATGCCGATATAGGCGAGCACGAGGCTCGCGACCGTCTCGTTGATGCCGCGCCGCGCGCGCAGCAGGCCGGTGATCGCGATCCAGCCCGCGCCGGCCGCCGCGCCGGCAATCGCCATCGCCAGTTGCACGAGCGGCGGCCAGGCGCCGTTGAGCGGCAGCGCCATCACCGTCGCTGCGAGCCCGCCGAGCACCACCGCGCCCTCGCCGCCGATGATCACCAGCCCGAGTTGCGCCGGCACCGCGACGCACAGCGCCGTCAGCAGCAGCGGCGCCGCCCGCTGCAGCGTGTTCTGCAGCGAGAAGCTGCTGGCGAACGCGCCCTTCCACATCAGCGCGAAAAAGTCCGCGGGCGACTTGCCGAGCAGTGCGAGGAAGATCGAGAACGCGATCGCCGCCAGCAGCAGCGCCGCAAGCGGGCCGACGATCGCCTCCAGCGCCCGGCGCGCAGGATAGAACCGGTCGCTCACCGCCGTTGCCGGCGGCGCGGCGGCCTGGCCCCGAGCCTGCGCGACGCCACTCACGAAAGCGAGCCGTTCACACCCTGGACCAGATAGTTCATCGATTCCAGCTCGATCGCCGTCTCGACATAGGCCTTGCCGGCGGGGATGATCTGCTTGCCCTTGTTGTCCATCAGCGGCCCCTTGAAGACGGAGAAGCCGCCTTTCATGATCTCCGCCTTCACCATGTCGGCGTGCGCGCGCGCCTTCTCCGACACCGCGGGCCCATACGGCGCCATTTTCACGAAGCCCTCGGCGAGCCCGCCGCGCACGAAGTTCGGCAACGGCTTGCCGCCCTGCATGTCGCCGACGAACTCCTTGTAGACGGTGATCCAGTTCCAGTCGGCGCCGGTCAGGAACCCCTTCGGCGCCAGCGCCGACTGGTCGGCATGGTAGCCGCAGACATACATGCCGCGCCGCTCCGCGGTCTCGATCATCACCTTCGGTCCATCCACGTGGCAGGTGACGACGTCGACGCCCTGGTCGGCGAGGCTGTTGGTGGCCTCCGCCTCCTTGACCGGCATCGACCAGTCGCCGGTGAAGATCACCTGCGTGGTGATCGTCGGGTCCACGGAACGGGCGCCAAGCGCAAAGCTGTTGATGTTGATCAGCACCTGCGGGATCGGCTTGGCCGCGACGAAGCCGAGCTTCTTGCTCTTGCTGGTGAAGCCGGCGACGATGCCGTTCAGGTACTGGCACATGCCGATATAGCCGAAATACGACCCGGTGTTCATCGGGTCCTTCTTGGTCCACAGCCCGCCGCAGTGGCGGAACTGCACGTGCGGGTATTTCACCGCCATCTTCAGCATGTACGGGTCGAAATAGCCGAAGCTGGTCGGGAACAGCAGCGTCGCGCCGTCGAGCTCGATCATGCTCTCCATGGTCTTGGAGACGTCGTCGGTCTCCGGGACCTTCTCCTCCTCGACGATCTTGATGCCCGGCATCTTCTTCAGCATGGCCGCCGCTTCGGCGTGCGCCTGGTTGTAGCCGTAGTCGTCCTTCGGGCCGACATAGATGAAGCCGATCACCAGGTCGGCCGCGCGGGCGGGGCGCGCGATCATCGGTGCGCCGAGCGTCAGGGCGGCACCACCCAGTCCGGCACCTTGCAGAAGGGTCCGTCGCGTCAGGCCGGAGCGCTGCGTCATGTCGCATCCCAAGATTGAGGCCGGCTGGATCGCCGGTCCTGCTTTCGTTCACGCATCCGTGCAGCAATGCGCGTGCCAAGCTGTCGTCCGCCGATTGCGCGGCGCGGCAGACGCAATCGGGGCAGCGTCCGCCCCAGCGTTGGGCAGGTCGCGCAAGTTCTGGTCACACGCCGGTCCTGTGTCGGCCAAAGGTCGTAGGACCCTTGCCGGCCCGGGTCCTGCATGCCAAGCAATACTTCACCTGCGCCAATACCTGGACGGAGCGGCCTCGATGACCCCGGTAGCAGCGGCCGAAACGACCATCGCGGCCGACCGCGCCCACGCGGACCCTGCCATCTGGATCACCCGGGTTTCCGATACGGAGTTGCTGGCGCGCGCCCGCGAACTGGAAGCGGAGGGGCCGCGCGGCCGGCCGCTCTGGGGCCTGACGGTCGCAATCAAGGACAACATCGACGTCGCCGGCCTGCCGACCACGGCCGCCTGCCCCCGCTACGCCTACACGCCGACCCGGAACGCGGCCGCCGTGCAGCGCTTGCTCGATGCCGGCGCGATCGTCGTGGGAAAAACCAATCTCGACCAGTTCGCCACCGGATTGGTCGGGGTACGCTCGCCCTACGGCGTGCCGCGCAACGTTTTTGATCCTGTGCGCGTGCCGGGCGGCTCCTCGTCCGGCTCCGCCGCCGCGGTCGCCGCCGGCATCGTGCCGGTGGCGCTCGGCACCGACACCGCCGGCTCCGGCCGCGTGCCGGCGATGTTCGGCAACATCGTCGGGCTCAAGCCGACCGTCGGCAGCGTCTCGGCCCGCGGCATGGTGCCGGCGTGCCGCTCGATCGACACGATCTCGGTGTTCGCGCGCAGCGTCGACGAGGCGATCGGCGTGCAGCGCGTCATCTCGGGCTACGACGCAGCCGACCCGTATTCGCGCGCGGCCCCCTTCCCCTATCTGCGCCGCTCCGCGCCCCTGGTCGCGCCGCTGCTCGCGCGCGTCGAGGTGCCCCCGGCGCTTGCCGTTCCGTATGCCGCGGTGGCGGCACTGTTCCCGACCGAGCCGGTCGGCATCGGCACGTTTTTGTCCATCGCCCGGCTGCTCTACGACGGCCCCTGGGTCGCCGAACGGACTTCTGCGCTGCGCGAAGTGGTGGAGAATCGGCCGGACATCCTGTTCCCGGTGACCCGGAAAATCCTCGAAGGCGGGTTGACGCGGTGGACGGTCGATGCGTTCGACGCGTTCCACCTGCTGGCGCAGGCCCGCCGCGAAGCGGCAGAACTGTTCCACGCGTACGACGCGCTGCTGCTGCCGACGACGATGCCCTGCCCGACGCTCGCCGAGGTCGCGGCCGACCCGGTCGGCGTGAACTCGCGGCTCGGCACCTGGACCAATTTCGTCAACCTCTGCGATCTCGCCGCCATCGCCGTGCCGGCGGGCATCGGCGCCGACGGGCTGCCGTTCGGCGTCACCGTGGTCGGCCCGGCGTGGTCCGAAGGGCGGCTGATCGCGATTGCCGATGCGATCCACCGCGGGTTTGCAAAGTACGTCGGCGCAACCTCGGAAAAGCTGCCGCCGCCCGCGCCGGAGGAGCAACTGGGCGCGGACGAGACCGCGCTGTTCTGCATCGGCGCGCACATGTCCGGCCTGCCGCTCAACGGGCAGCTGGCGGCGCTCGGCGCACGCTTCCTGCGCGTGGCGCGGACGCAGCCGGGCTATCGGATGTATGCGCTCGGCAACCGCCCGGGCCTGGTGCGCGCCCAGGGCGGCGCGAGTCTCGAAGGCGAAGTATGGGCGCTGCCGACCGCCGCGATCGGCACATTGCTGGCGCAGGTGCCAGGCCCGCTCGGGTTCGGGTCGGTGGAGTTGGAGGACGGCCCCTGTCTCGGCTTCCTCTGCGAAGCCGCCGGCGTCGTCGGCGCGCCGGAGATCACCCAACACGGCGGCTGGCGCGCCTGGCTGGCGGCACGAAAGTAAGCCGAGGGCGCCGCCCTCGAACCCGGCAGGGGCCGGCGGCCCCTGCACCCCATCCATTCGTCACCCCGGCGAAGGCCGGGGTCCATCGCCGCATCGCACGATCCTGGGGCTGCTGCGTAGGGTGGGTTGCCCTTCGCAACCCACCACGAGCCGCACCGGACCCTCCATCGATGGGTTGCAAGCGCAACCCATCCTACGAAATTTTGGTGCGGCTAAAACCTCTCCACCCACGGCCGCACGTCGATCTCCCATGTCCAGGCGCTGCGGTGCTGGTTCAACACATCCCAATACGTCCGCGCGATCGCGTCGGGGTCGAGCGTGCTGTCCGGGCGGTCCGCCGGGTCCGGCCGATGTTCGGCGCGGATGCCGCCGTCGACCACGACATGCAGCACGTGGATGCCCTGCGGATGCAGTTCCCGCGCGAGGACTTTGCGCCAATCCGCGCAGCGCGAATTTGCCCATCGCGAACGGCGCTGACAGCGCAAACCCCTTGACGCCGGCCGTCGCGCCGGTCAGCGCAATCGCGCCGTGCCGGTTCGGCAGCATCCGCTTCGCCGCCTGCTGCGCCACCAGGAACGCACCGAACGCGCTGACCGCCAAGCTGCGCTCGACCTCGGCCGGGACCAGCTCCGCGATCGGCCCGCGCGACCGGCCGCTGGCGTTGTAGACGACCAGATCGGGCGTCGCGCCGGCTGCATCCATTGCCGCGAACAGCGCCGCCACCTGCGCCGGATCGGTCGCGTCGCAGACATGCGTGCTCGCGCCGGTTTCGGAGGCCAATGCGGCAAGCTTGTCCGCGCGCCGCGCCGCCACCGCCACGCGCAAACCCTCGCGCGCAAACAGCCGCGCCAGCGACGCCGACAGGCCCGGCCCGGTGCCGACGATCAGCGCGGATTTGTACGCCGCCATAACCCCTCCTTCGCGAAAAACTCAGCCCCGGTGCATGACATGGATGGAACCGTCCGGCGCGCCGATGATCGCCTGCTCGGCGCGGTCGATGAACAGTCCGGTCTCGACGACGCCCGCGATGGCGTGCAGTTCGCGCTGCAGCGTGAACGGGTCGCGGATCGGCGCGAACCCCGGGCAATCAAAGATCACGTTGCCGCCGTCGGTGACGAACGGCTGCCCGCCGGCGTCGGCCCGCAGCATCGGCCGCCCGCCCAGCGCCTCCAGCCGCCGCGCCGTCGCGCCCTGGCCGAACCGCACCACCTCGACCGGCAGCGGCGACCGCTCGCCCAACGTCCCGACGACTTTTCGCGAATCCGCCACCACGACGAAGCGACGCGAGTTCTCGGCGATGATTTTTTCCCGCAGCAGCGCCCCGCCCAGCCCCTTGATCAGCCGCAGCGTGCCGGTCTCGACCTCGTCGGCGCCGTCGATGGTCAGGTCGATCAGCTCGGCCGAGGGTTCGGCCAGCGTGATGCCGTGCGCCAGCGCCAGCGCCTCCGTCTCGGTCGAGGTCGGAACGCCGACGATGCGCAACCCCGCGCGCACCCGCAGCCCGAGCGCCAGCACCAGATGTTTCACGGTCGAGCCGCTGCCGATGCCCAGCAGCATCCCGTCCTGCACCAGCGCCGCCGCCGCCTCGGCCGCCGCGCGCTTGCCCGCGTCGCCCCCGCTCATCGCGCTACCCGCGCTCCCCTTCATGCGCATGCTGCTCGACATGGCCGCCGAAGCCGAGCCGCATCGCCGACAGCATCTTTTCCGCGAACGTGTGCTCCTGGCGCGAGCGGAAGCGGGTGAACAGCGCCGCCGCCAGCACTTCCGCGGGCACCGCCTCCTCCACCGCCGCCTCGATGGTCCACCGGCCCTCCCCGGAATCCTCGACGAAACCCGAGAATTTTTCCAGGTGCCCGTCATTGGCCAGCGCATTCGCGGTCAGGTCGAGCAGCCAGGACGAAACCACGCTGCCGCGCCGCCACAGTTCGGCGACATCGGCGAGGTTGAGGTCGTACTGCTCCGCCGCCGGAACCTTCGCCCCCGCGCGGTTGCGCAAAATGTCAAAACCCTCGGCGATCGCCTGCATCATGCCGTATTCGATGCCGTTGTGGATCATCTTCACGAAGTGCCCGGCGCCGACCGGCCCCGCGTGCATGTAGCCCTGCTCGACCCGCTTGTCGTGCCCTTCGCGTCCCCGGGTCTCGGGGATGTCGCCCTTGCCGGGAGCCAGCGCCGAAAAGATCGGATCGAGATGACGCACCGCCTCGGCGTCGCCGCCGATCATCAGGCAGAAACCGCGCTCCAGGCCCCAGACCCCGCCCGAGGTGCCGGCGTCAACATAGCAAATGCCACGCTCGGCCAGCGCCCGGCCGCGCCGGATGTCGTCGCGGAAATAGCTGTTGCCGCCGTCGATCACGATGTCGCCCTGGCCCAGCAGCGTGCCGAGTTCGGCCACCGTCGCCTCGGTGATCGCGCCGGCCGGCAGCATGACCCAGACGGCGCGCGGCGAACCGTGCAGCGCCCGCGCCATCTCCGCCAGCGACCCGACCCCGGTGGCGCCGTCGCCCGTCGGGCCCGCCACGGCCTTCGGGTTGGCATCGAACACCACGCATTGATGCCCGGCGCGCATCAGCCGCCGGCTGATATTGCCGCCCATCCGCCCCAGCCCGACCACCCCGATCTGCATTTTTTGTATCCCGCGTTTCATCCTGCACCGCAGATGGCGCGCCCCGCCGCAACCGCCAAGCCGGCGCCGCCGTTTACCGCACCGCCGTCATCCCCGTAGGCTCGCACGGACGGCAGGGGGAAGGCTCATGACGATCGTGGACGAGGTGGAATTTCGCCGGCTGCGCGCCGACCAGTTGCGCGCCCGCGCCGCGGCCGACGCGGTCGCGATCGTGCCGTTCGGCGCAATCGAGCAGCACGGCCCGCATCTGCCGGTGGAAGTGGACAGCCTGCTCGGCAACGAGGTGGCGCTGCGCACCGCGCGAAAAATGGCGGCGCGCGGCGAGCCGGTGGTGGTGCTGCCGATGGTCTGGACCGGCATTTCCGAGCACCACATGAGTTTCGGCGGCACCATCACGCTCGAGTTTTCCGCCTATGCGGCGCTGGTGGAGGGGATTTGCCGTTCGCTGGTGCGGCACGGCTTCAAGCGGCTGGTTTTGCTGAACGGCCACGGCGGCAACGACAACGCGCTGCGCTGCATCGCCGACGACCTGACGCCGAAACTCGGCGTCCCGATCATCCAGTTTACTTATTGGGGCCCGACCGCGGCCGAAATCGCCGAAGTGCTGGAGAAGCAGCCGGCGCTGCTGCACGCCTGCGAGGCGGAAACCTCGATGACGATGTTGCTGCGCCCCGAACTGGTGGCACGCGACCGGATCCCGGCGCAGAGTCAGGCCATGGAGTACGTGCAGCCCGGCCCCTACCGCTGGCGCACGCTCGGCAGCGTTTCCTCGAGCGGCGTCATCGGCAACCCCGCCGCCGCGACGCCGGAGAAGGGGGAAAAACTGCTGGAGGTCATTTCGACCCGGCTGTCCGACATCCTGTGCAACAAGGAGCTCTGGGCGACGCCGTGGCAGAGTTGAAGGCCACCAATACTCGTTCAGCTATTCGTCATCCCCGGGCTTGACCCGGGGATCCACGCCGCGCCCACTTTCTGGATTGCCGGGCCAGGCCCGGCAATGACACAATACTGAGCTTTTGCTTTTACCTCACGGCGCCGCCGGCGCCGGCCAGTTCGGCCGGTCCAGCGGATCAAAATGCGGCGGCGCGGCGAGGTTGTCGCGCACCTCCCGCACCCCCGGCACCTCGCCGACCGCCAGCACCAGCGCCCGATGCACCGCCGCGTCGCCGATGCTTCCCCAGAGTTGGACGACGCCGCCCTCGACGACGATGGTCAGGTCGGCCGTGCCCTCCATCCAGCCGCTGCCTTCGATCGCCGCGATCACCGCTTCGCGCAAGTCCCGATCGTCCGCGCTGCGGGGCGGCAGCGGCGTGAGCCGGCTGGCCAGCGCCCGCAGCAGGTCGGAGCGGCCGACAATGCCGACCAGCCTGCCGTCGCGCACCACCGGCACCCGGCCAATCCCGCGCTTCTCCAGCAGCGCCGCGATTTCAGCGACCGGCGTGTCCTCGGCCACCGTCACCGCGGGATGCGTCATCACGTCGCGCGCCGCCGTTCCATGCCCGCGCACGAACGCCGCCGCCCGCGTGCTGTCGGAGATGAACAAGTTGAGCCATGACGTCGGCCGCTTCTCGGAGCCCAGTTCGGCGCGGCGCAGCAGGTCCGCCTCGGCGACCATGCCCGCGACCGCGCCGCCCCCCTCCACCACAGGCAGCGCGCCGACGCGGGTTTCCAGCAACAAGCGGATCACCTCGTCGAGCGGAGTCTCCGGCGAGACCGTGGCGACGGTCCGCGTCATGATGTCGGCGGCGATCATCCGGCCCTCCTGCCCGTCATGCGCCCACGTTATGTCACGTTTGCGCGCCCGGCACATTCCCCTTGTCAGTCGTCGCCTGCGGCCTCGCCGCGCGCCTCGGCCAGCGCCCAGGTGCGGAACGCCGCCACCAGCGGCCGGTCGGCCAGCGCCACCGGCGCCACCACGTAGTAGGCGAAATCGGGCGCCACCTTCAGCGACAGCGCGAACGGCCGCACCAGGCGCCCGCTCGCCAGGTCGTCGCCGACCAGGCTGGTGTTGCCCAGCGCCACGCCGTAGCCCGCGATCGCCGCCTGGCTCGCCAGCGCGAACGAGGTCATGCGCACGCCGTGCAAGGCGTCGACGTCGGTCACGCCGGCGGCCAGCAGCCAGTTGCGCCAGTCCGGCCAGGTGTCGCCGCTGGCCTGCCATTCCAGGTGGATCAGGTTGTGGTGGCGCAGGTCGCCCGGCACACGCAGCGGGTGCGCACCCGTCAGCAGCGACGGGCTGCACACCGGGAACACGAACTCCTCGAACATCCGATCGGCCTGCGTGCCCGGCCAGACGCCGCGGCCGAACCGGATCGCGACCGCGGCGCCGCTGGTGCTCAGGTCGACCACCACGTCGGAGGCGTCGATCACCACGTCGACGCTCGGATGCGCCGCGCGGAACCGCTCCAGCCGCGGCAGCAGCCATTTCGCCGCGAACGACGCCGAGCACGTCACCCGCAGCGTATGCCCGTCGGCGGCCACGAGCTGCTGCACGGTGCGGGTCAGCGTTGCAAAAGCCTCGGAGACGCCGCCGAGCAGGATCTGCCCCGCCCCGGTCAGCGCCACCTGCCGGCTGGTGCGCTCGAACAGTTTGACCCCGAGCTGGTCCTCGAGCGCACGAATCTGGCTGCTGACGGCCGCCGGCGTGACGCCAAGCGTCGCGGCGGCGCGTGAGAACGAAAGGTTCTTCGCGGCCGCCTCGAAGGTGCGGAAGGCCGGCAGTCCGGGCAGTCGCTGCATCGCGCCGATCTTCAAGTTCGGCTTACAGATAGCGCAAGAAGGTCTCGTTTGTAAGTCGGCTTTATCAAGCAGATATCAGGCGGCGAACCTGATTGGTGCTGCGGCCGCCCGCAGCGGGAGTTAGCAATGTCGAACCGTCTCAGCCTCGCCCATGTCGCCCCCCGCCGCGAGCCCGCCGAATGGCTGCCGCAGCCCTCGCGCGCTTACGCCTTCGCCGCGGCCGCCCGCCGCTGGCTCGCCGATCTCGCCCCGGCCGAGGCGATGTCGCCGGCGATGTCCCGCGACCTCGGCCTGCCGGTCGCGCCGGTCGGCAACGTGGCGCTCGCCTACGAGATCGAGCGCAGCCGCGTGCGGGTCTAGTTCCGCCGGCGGGGCGCTGCCCCGCCGCCCGACTGCCAACGCTGCCGGCTTTCTGCTATGCCGGCCGCCATGACCCGCGACGACATCATCGCCCGGCTGCGCGGCCAACGAAGCGGCGTTGCGCGCGCGCGGCGTCGCGCATGCCGCCCTGTTCGGCTCGCGCGCGCGCGGCGACGCGAGCCCGCACAGCGACACCGACATCATGGTCGAGATCGATCCGGACGCGCCGGTTGGCGTATACGAATATGTCCGGATCACCGAATTCATCGCCGCCCTGTTCGAAGGGTCGGTCGACGTGGTCGACCTCGACGGCCTAAAGCCGTTCGTTCGGCCTGCGGCCAGGGCTGACGCGATTTATGCCTTCTGATCCACTGGCGACACGCCGTTGGCTCGCTGACATCCGCCATCATATCGTCGTGGCTCAGAGTTTTGTGGCCGATCTCGACTACGATGCGTTCAAGGATGACCTGTTGCGATTTCACGCGGTCACGCGCTGTCTCGAAATCGTCTCGGAGGCGTCGAGGCGGCTGCCCGATGAACTCAAGGCGCGGCATCCAGCCATTCCCTGGCGAGAATGGCGGCTGCGGGAAACTTTTACCGCCATGACTACGACTACGTCGCCGCCCGGCGCGTGTGGCAGACCTTGCAGCGCGATTCACCGCCGCTGCTCGAAGTCGTGAGAATAGAGCTCTCGGCGGTCGACTTTCCATGATCAACGCGATGGCCGGAAACGCCACGGAGGCACACGATGCCGCCGCGCTGCGCGGACGCGACGGCGTGCCCCCGTCGGGGAGCACGCCGCCGCCGTCGACTTCCTACGCCTTCAGTTGATCGCCGATCGGCAGGCTGCGGATCCGCTTGCCGGTCGCCGCGAAGATCGCGTTGCACAGCGCCGGCGCGAACGGCGGCACGCCCGGCTCGCCCACTCCGCCTGCCCGCACCTCATAGGTCGCGGGCACGATGTACACGTTGGTCTTCCTCGGCGCCTCGTCGATGCGGGCCACCGCGTAGTCGTCGAAGTTGCCCTGCTGCACCCGGCCGTTCTTGAAGGTGATCTCGCAGTTCTTGGCGAGGCTCAGGCCGTAGATCGCCGCCCCCTCCATCTGCGAGGCGATGCGCTCCGGGTTGACGTGGAAGCCGCAGTCGATCGCAGTGTCCACCTGCGGGATCGTGAGGTTGCCCTTGCCGTCCACCGCCACCTGCACGACGGTCGCGATGTACGACACGAAGCTCCGGTGCACCGCGATCCCCATGCCGTGCCCCGCTGGCAGCTTGCTGCCCCACCCCGCCTTGTCCGCGACCAGCTCCACGACATGGCGCAGCCGCCCGGCGTCGATCGCGTAGCCTTCCCACGGCTCGCCGTAGTTCCAGAACATGTCCTTGGCGACCGACGGCCGCACGTCGACGATCCGCGCCGGCCCGATGATGTCGAGCAGGAAGTCCTTGGGATCGCGGCCGGTGGCGTGCGCCAGCTCGGCGACGAAGCTCTGGATCGCGAAGGCGTGCTGGATGTTGTCCACCGAGCGGAACCAGCCGATCCGGGTGTGCGCCACCGCCGCGCCGTTCTCGCAGCGGATGTTGGGGATCGCGAACGGCAGGTCGACCAGGCCCATGCCGACTTCGAGCGGCATCGCATGGTCCGCGCCGGGCGCGAAGGTCGAAAGGATCGACGGCGAGGCGGTGCGGTGGCGCCATGCCACGACCTTCTTGTCGGCATCGAGCCCGGCCTCGATCCGCTGCGCCGAGACGGCGTGATAGAAGCCGTTGCGGACATCGTCCTCGCGGGTCCACTGGATCTGCACCGGCGCGCCGATCGCCTTCGACAGCAATGCGCCTTCCAGCACGTAGTCGCATTTCGACTTGCGGCCGAAGCCGCCGCCCAGCAGCGACACGTGGACGGTGACGTTGGCGACCGGCAGGCCGAGCAGCTTGGCCAGGTCCTCGCGGGTGCCGCCGGCGCTCTGCACCGGCGCCCAGGCTTCGCACTTGCCGTCGGCGACGTTCACCAGCGCGACCGGCGGCTCCATCGGTGTGTGCGCGAGATAGGGCACGTAGTATTCGGCGGCGATCGTCTGCGCCGCCGACTTCAATGCCGCCTCGGCGTCGCCCTCGCTGCGCACCATCTTGCCGGGCGCGCGCACGGTGGCTTCGAGTTCGGCCCGATACTGCGCGGAATCGTGGGTTTTGTTCGGCCCGTCGTCCCAGACGATCTTCAGCGCGTCGCGTCCCTTGATCGCGGCCCCGGTGTTGCGCGCGATCACCGCGACGCCGCCGACCGGCAGGAACTTGGTCGCGGGCGGCTGCCAGCCCTGCACGGCCATCACCTTCTCGACCCCCGGCACCGCGAGGGCGGCGCTGGCGTCGAACGACACCAGCTTGCCGCCGACCACCGGCGGGCGCGCGATCACCGCGTATTTCTGCCCGGGCAGCCGATGGTCGGCGCCGTAGCCGGCGCGGCCGGTGGTGATGTTGAACAGGTCGACGATGCCGACATTGCCGCGGCCGATGTAGCGATAGGCCGCCGGATCCTTGAAGGTGAGCGTGTCGAGCGCCGGCGTGGGCAGCGCCGCGGCATCGGCGGCAAGTTCGCCGTAGCCGAACTTCTGCCCGGTCTGGCTGTTGACGACCTCGTGGTTGACTGCCTGCACCGCCGAGACATCGACGCCCCAGCGCTTCGCCGCCGCCGTCTCCAGCATCATGCCGGCAGGCGGCGCCGACTTCGCGCATCGGCTGCAGGAAATGCCGCAGGCTGCGCGAGCCGTCGGTGTCCTGGTTGCCGTAGCGCGCCTCGTCGCCCGGCGCCTGGATCACCGTCACCCGCGACCAGTCGGCGTCGAGTTCCTCGGCGACGACCATCGGCAGGCTGGTGCGCACGCCGGTCCCCATCTCCGCGCGGTGCCCCACGATGGTCACCACGCCGTCGGGCGCAATCGAGACGAACACGTGCGGATCGTTGACGGTGCCATGCGGCATCCCGGTCGCGCCGGTCGGGTAGTCCTGGTGCATGTCGGCGGCCCGCGCCGCCGGCAGCAGCCGTGCCATCAGCACGAGGCCGCCGCCGAACATGGCGCCCTTCAAAAGGCCGCGGCGGCTGACGTTCTCGATCGTGTGCGGCTTGCCGATATGGGTCATCTCACACCCCCGTCGCGGCGACGTGAATCGCATTCTCGATCCGCTGGTAGCAGCCGCAGCGGCAGATGTTGCCTGTCATGGCCTCGTGGATCTCGGCCTCCGTCGGCTTCGGGTTCTGCGCCAGCAGCGAGGCGGCCTGCATGATCTGGCCGGCCTGGCAGAAGCCGCACTGCGGCACGTTGACCGCGCGCCACGCCTTCTGCACCGGATGGTTGCCGGCCGGGTCAAGCCCTTCGATCGTGGTCACGGCCTGCTTGCCGACATCGCCGACCGCGACGCCGCACGAGCGCACCGCCTGGCCGTCGAGCATCACGGTGCAGGCGCCGCAGATCGCCTCGCCGCAGCCGAATTTGGTGCCGGTGAGGTTGAGTTCGTCGCGCAGATACCAAAGCAGCGCCAGCGTCGGATCGACGTCTGTGCTGTGGTCCTGGCCGTTTATTCGCAATGTGATCATGAAGCCTTCCCCCTCCGGTTTTTTCGGGATCGTGGGCGCGAAGTCCGGCTACCGGTGACAGCCGACGCCAAGCGGTTCCGAGGCCAGTCCCGATCGCCGCGATCGCGCATTTGCGCTTGTTTCCGAAGCTATCACCGATACGAGCCATTTGTCAGTCGCGCCCGCGGAACAACAATTGGTGATCGAAGGCGTTATATTCGACTGTACATTACGCTTTGCTTGGCCCGTCTTTATCGTTTTTCAGTATGCCCCGACACCGGCGCTCAACGTGCTTCATATCCTCGCCGCCAGACCCGGAGGCCATGCGCAGGTTGCTGGCGGCGACCGTAACGGTCCGACGCGGCCGAGGTTGGCGTTCCGCGGCGCTTCCGGCCTAACCTCGGCCACGACGCTGCGGCACGTCCGACCCGCCAAGACCGCCCCGGAGGAACGCACCATGCCGACCCGCTTCCAGACCACGCTCGCCGGCAGCCTGCCCAAGCCGGCGTGGCTCGCCGAGACGCAGACCCTCTGGCCTGCGTGGAAGCAGCAGGGCGAGGCGCTCGCCGACGCCAAGGCCGATGCCACACTGATGTGGCTCAAGGAGCAGGAAGCCGCCGGCATCGACATCGTCACCGACGGCGAGCAGTCGCGCCAGCATTTCGTGCACGGCTTCCTCGAACACGTCGACGGCGTCGACTTCGGCCGCAAAGTCAAAATGGGCATCCGCAACAACCGCTACGACGCGATGGTGCCGACGGTCACGGCGGAGTTGCGCCTGCGCGGGCGGGTGCACGCAACCGAGGCGCGGCTGCTGCGCTCGCACACGGACAAGAAAATAAAAATCACCATGCCCGGGCCGATGACGATCGTCGACACGCTGGCCGACGAGCACTACGGCGACCGCGTCAAGATGGCGTTCGCGTTCGCGCGCCTGCTCAACCAGGAGGCGCGCGCGCTCCAGGCCGACGGCGTCGACGTCGTGCAGTTCGACGAGCCCGCCTTCAACGTCTACATGGAGGACGCGGTGCAGTGGGGCATCGAGGCGCTGCACGTGGCGCGCGAGGGCCTGACTTGCACGACCGCGGTGCACATCTGCTACGGCTACGGCATCGAGCAGAACATCCGCTGGAAGCACGGCCTCGGCGAGGAATGGCGCCAGGTACGAGGAAGTGTTTCCGGCGCTCGCGAAAAGCCGGATCGACCAGGTGTCGCTGGAATGCGCCAACTCGCGCGTGCCGATGAAGCTGATCGGGCTGCTGGCCGGCAAGGACGTGCTGGTCGGCGTGATCGACGTCGCGACCGACACGGTGGAAACCCCGGAGGCGGTGGCGACGACGATCGCGGCGGCGCTGCAGTATGTGCCGCGCGAAAAGCTGTTTCCCTGCACCAACTGCGGCATGGCGCCGATGGAGCGCCACGTCGCCGCCGCCAAGCTGCACGCCCTCGCCGCCGGCGCGCGACTGGCGAGCGAGGCGGGGTGACGGCGCCGCCCTAGCCGAACCACCCGTGCGCCATCGCCGCCGGGCTGAGCGGCGTGGCCGGAGCGCCAGCATGCAGATCGGTCGCGGCGGCCGGCGGCGGGTCGCCCAGGATGAACTCGCCGCTGAAAAAGGCGCCGGGACTATCCGTTTGCACGGTCAGCCCGATGTCGACGCTGAGCGTCCCGGACGACGCCAGCGCGCCAAGGTCGAACGGGTTGTCGGTAAAGAACTGCACCGCCGCCGCGCCGCTCGCGAACGTCTGCGTCGGCAATAGCGAGGTAAACCCGTTGCCGACCGTCAGCGTGACCCCGGTCACGCCGCTCGCCGACGCGGTGCCCGCGAAGAAGCCGATCTCCAGGTCGCCCGGCGAACTCAGATTGCCGAGGTTGATCTCGGTCGATACGCCGCTGCTGTCGCTCCCGACCGTAACCCCGGTCGCCGTCCCGCCGCCGGCGAGGTCGCCGATCGAGAAGAAGCTCGGCGAGGTCCCGAACGCCGCCCTGATGACGTGGTTCGCGGTCAGCACGGTGTGCGTCGCTGTCGCGTCCGGCGCGCCGTCGACCCCCGCGTCGGCCGACGACGGGCCGGCGAAACTCAGTTGCGCGCCGCCGATCTGGGTCTGTGCGGTCGCCGAGGCGATGTCGGGGGAACCCGGCGCGACCGCAACCGTCGCGACCGCGGACGCCCCTACCGCGACCACCGTCTCGGAACCGCTGAGGCTGCTTTGGGCGCTGGCGCTGACCCTGCCGGTCGCGCCGCTGCCGGCGGTGCCGAGAATGCTGGCGACGGCCAAGCCGGTGCCGCCCTGGGTCGCGCCGTAGCCGCCGATCGCGTTCGCGGTCGCATTGGCCTGCGGCGCGGCTGAGGAGGCCAGCGCCTGCGCGTTGCCGCCGATCTGCGTGCCGACCCCGCCTTCCGAGGTCGCCGAGGTGGCGACCGTGCCGGTGCCGGTGATCGCGACGTCGGTGCTGGCGGCCCCGCTCGCGCCGTCGCCGGTCGTGCCTTGCCCGCCATTGGCGCCTTCCGCCAGCACAACGCCGTCGATCGACTTGCTTTGCGTCGCATTCTGGGTGTCGTCGAAAATCAGCGTGGCCGTGCCGCTGCCCGCCACGCCACCGGCGCCGCCGAAGCCGTCGCCGCCCCCGCCGCCCTCCGCAGTCTCGCCGAGGCCCAGGGTGCCGCCGTTGGTCACGCCCTTCACCGCGTCGTCAACCACGGCGTTGGCGCCGGCGCCGCCGGCCGCGCCGCCCTGGCCGGAGCCGCCGCTGCCGCCAGTCACGTTGGCCTGCACCGACGCATACGAAACCGCAGTCGCCGACGCGGTGGCGCTCGCGGTGCCGCCGGCCCCGGACGTGCCGCCGGCCGCCTCCGCGTCGCCGCCGTAGCCGCCACCCGCACCGGCAACGACGGTCACGGCGCCGCCGCTCGCGGTCGCCGTGCTGGTCGCCGCCCCGCCGACCTGCCCCGCCATGCCGCTGTTGCCGCCACCGGCGCCCTGCGCCGAGGCGGTGGCATCGACCGTGGCGGTGGCTCGCCGCCGTGACGTCGACCGACGCCACGGCCGCCCCGGCCTTGCCGGCCTTCACGTTGCCGTTGCCGCCGCCGCCGCTTTGGGCGAAGGAGGAGGCGGCGATGCTGGCGCTTCGCAACACCTTCGGATTGGCGAGGTCGTCATCGGTCAGCGTCGACGTCGCGTTGCCGCCGGCGCCCCCGTCGTTGCCGGAGGTGCCGCCGCCGCCGGCCTCGGCGAACTGGCTCAGCGTCAGCGCGCCGCCCTCGGTCGTGCCGGTCGCGGCGTCGGTCAGCGTGGAGGCGCCCCCGGTGCCGCCGTTCGCGGTCTCGCCTTCACCGCCGCCGCCGCCGAACTGGCGCACCGACGCGCTCGCCGCGGTGACGCCGACCGCGGTCGCCGTGGTGCTGGCCACGCCGCCCGCCCCGCCCTTGCCGGTGCCGGAAACCTCGCCGCCCTCGCCGCCGAAACCGACCGCGCTCGCGCTCGCCTCGGTGCCCTTGGCGAAGGCGATGCTGCTCGCCTTGCCGCCCGCGGCGCCGAGCGTGACGTTGCCCGGCGTGCCTTGGCCGACGCCGCCGGCGCCGCCCGGGTTGGCAGTGGCGGTCGCGGTCGCGTCGCCGAGCGCGTTGATGTCCTTGGCGTTGGCGGTGGCAGCGCCGCCCGCGCCGCCCGCGCCCGCGGGTCCGGCAAAACCGCCGCCGCCGGCGAAACCGCCTTCGCCGCCCTGGGCCGCTGCCGCGGCGCTGGTGCCGGCGGCGTCGCCGGTCAGCGTATCGGCGATCGCCGTCGCATTGCCGCCGGCGCCGCCCGCGCCACCGAGCGCCCCATTGAAGCCGGCGCCGCCGCTGCCGCCGGTCCCGCCCACGGCTTCGGCGGTGTTGGTCGGATCGGTCGAGGCGACGTTCTTGGCGAGGGCGTTGCCGCCCTTGCCGCCGTTGCCGCCGGTCGGCGAACTCGCCGTCCCGTTCGCACCATTGGCCCCGGCAGCGCCGGTCTTGGATACGTCCATGGGTTCCCTCGGTCAGGGCTCGGCCCGCCTTGGTTCGGCGGACGATGCGGCCGCAGCGTCACATTAGATGACACGACGCAAAAGATAAACGAGTTCTCGCGGATATCGGAGCACGCCTGGCGTGATCGGCAGCGGCTCCCTTGCAGCGGCCTGAGCCTGACCGACAGCTCCGTTGTCCGTCATTGCCGGGCTTGACCCGGCAACCCACCACCGCAACTCGGCGCCGCTGCCGGCCCCACCACAAGGCACGTGTCGGCACGTCCTCACCGAAACCGCCGGATTGCAAAGGCTCCGCCTTTGCCGGGGTGCGGGGCAGCGCCCCGCGCTTGCCTTGTCGCTCCGCCGTCACCGGCAGCCGCACCGAAAAGGTGGAATCTTCCGCCGGCTCATCTCAATTCCATTTGCCCAGATGAGTTAGTTTCGATAACAAATTCGCATGTCATACACCCCACCCACGCCCCGCACCGCAGCGGAGCAATTCATCACCATCGTCCGGTGCCTGAGCGCCGCCGTGGTGGCGATGACGGCGGGGAATCGGCTGCCGGCGCCGCTGATCTACCTGATCGTGAACCGGCTCCGCGTCATCCAGCAGCGTTTTGTCGCCCTCGCCGCCCGGCTCCGCGACGGAACCCATGTCGTGCGCCAGCGCGCCGCCACGGCGAGCAGGCGCCCCGGCCAGCCGCCGCCGCACAACCCCCTTCCCACCAGCTTCGGCTGGGTGCTGCCGCTGCTGCCGATACCGCAGGGCGGCGGGTTTCGCTCGCAGCTCGATTTCCTGCTCAATAACCCGGAGATGCAGGCGCTGCTGGAAGCGGCGCCGGCGTCGCTGCGCCGGCCGGTGCGGTCGCTGTGCCGCATGCTGGGTCTCGAACCCCCGCCGATCCTGGCGCTGCCGCCGCGCCCCAAGCGGCCGGTGGACCCGGCCCGGCCGGCAGACCCCGCGCGGCCGCGCGCCCCGCGTCGGCCGCCCGCGCCGCCGCTGCGCTACACGCCGCCGCCGCCGCCGCCGTGCTCGCTGGCGCTGGAATACGACGGCCCCTACGGCCCGCTGCGAATCGTTTGGAGGTGACCGGCGGGGTAGGGGACGCACGCCCATTTTGTTACGATATCAGAACAATAAGTCACCTCTCCCCCGCTACCGGCAGCCACACCGAGAACGTCGAACCCTTGCCCTCCTCGCTGTCGATCGCGAGCTGGCCGCGGTGGCGGTTGACGATGTGTTTTACGATGGCGAGCCCAAGGCCCGTGCCGCCGGCATTGCGCGAGCGGCCCTTGTCCACCCGGTAGAACCGCTCGGTCAGCCGCGCGACATGCGCCTTGGCGATGCCGGGGCCGTCGTCGCTGACCGACAGCACGACGCCGGGGCGGCTCGGCCAGCGCGTCGCCTTCGCCGGCTTCACGACGACGCGGACATGGCCGCCCTCCGGCCCGTATTTCACCGCGTTGTCGACGAGGTTCTGCAGCACCTGCTCCAGCTGGTCGGCGTCCGCCGTGACCAGCGGCAGGCCGTCGTCCAGGTCGAGGTCGAGCCGCACGCTTCTCGCGATCACCCGTGGCTCGAACGCAGCCGCGATACGGTGGGCAATTTCGACCACGTCGACCCGCTCGTTCGGCGGCTGGTGCTCGGTCAGCTCGATGCGCGAGAGGCTGAGCAAATCGTCGATCAGCCGGTTCATCCGCTCCGCCTGCTCGGCCATGATCGCGAGGAAGCGCTGCTGCGCCGGCGGGTCGTCGGCGGCCGGGCCGCGCAGCGTCTCGATGAAGCCGATCAGGCTGGCCAGCGGCGTGCGCAGCTCATGGCTCGCATTGGCGACGAAATCGGCGCGCATCCGCTCGACCGCGCGTTCCCGCGTGCGGTCCGACAACACCACGATCGCGCGGCCGCCGTCCGCCAGCGGCGGGTCCATCGGCAGCACCATCGCCTGCACCTCGCGCGAGACCGGCACCGGCAGCGTCAGCTCGGCGGTTTCGGCGGTGCCCTGGGTGAAGGCGCGATCGATCGCCGCGCGCAAACCCGGGTGGCGCAGCACGGCCGCGATCTCGCCGCCGAAATCGGCGCGGGCCGCGGCGTTGGTGCGCCGGACCATGCGGTCCGGCCCCAGCACCAGCAGCGGGTCGGGCAGCCGGTCGACGATCCGCTCCGTCGCCTGCAGCAAATGCTCGACCTGCCCGGCGCGTGCCGCGAGCGTGCGCGACAGGCGCTCGATCACCCGCGTCACCCGGTCGATCGGCGGCAGCCGCGGCGCCGGGATGGCATCCGACGGGGTGTCGACGCTCTCCATCAGCGCGTGCCGCAGCGTCGCGGCGAGGCGCTCCATGTCCCACACCCAGACCAGCGCCAGCGCCGCCGCGGCGAGCAGCACCAGCACGAGCCCGGCCAGCGCCGGCCCGGGCGCGGCGGTGCCGGTGGCGATCAGCAGCAGCAGCACGAGCACGGGAGCCCCGGCGATCGCCGCCAGCGTCGTCAGCAGCAGGCCGGGGCGCATCGGGTTGCGTCAGATGCCCGGGGCGGTGAGATCGGTGGGCGCCGGATCGACGATCGTGCCGCCGCCGTGCTGGATCTCGAAGATCGCGAGCCCGCGCCGCACCGTGCCGTCGGTCTGCAGCGCCAGCACGCCGTCGACGCCGGCGAACCCCTCCGGCCGGCACAGCGAGGCGACCGAATAGCCGCCCGGCGCGGTCGCCAGCACGCGGGCGATCGCGGCGGCGTCGTAGGCGAAGTCGGCGAGCCCCGGCGCCGGGCCGCCGGTACTTGGCCTGGTAGGCGGCATCGAACGTCGCGCGCGCCGCCGGATCGGGCGCCGCGTACCAGGCGCCGCTCAGGTTGGCGCCGGCGAGCGCCGCCGGGTTGGCCCACAGCGCCGGGCCGAGCAGGCGCTCGTTGTGCGGGGAGATGTCGTAGTAGCCGAGGAAGCTCGCCTCCCACGCCAGCTTCTCCCCGGTGTCGGCCAGCAGCAGCGCGTCGAACGGCGGCGGCGGGATCGGCTGGCGCGACAGCTCGGCGATCTCCTTGCGCGCCTCCGCGGTGTGCTTGGAGCGGTCGGCCTTGATCCGCGCGTCGATCGGCCCGCGCCGGCTCGCGTAGCCGGAGATGTCGCGCAGGATATTGGCGATGTTGGCGTTGTTGTTGTCGTGCTGATGAATGTCGGGCGCCGGGGCGCCGGCGGCGGCGAGCGCCTGGGTCAGCGCGATCGCCATCGCGGCGCCGAAATCGCCGGGCGGCAGCACCGCGGTCACCCGGTTCTTGCCCTGCGCCAGCAGCGCGCCCACCATCCGCCGCACCTGCTGCGCCGGCGTCAGGCCGAGCGTCCATACTCCGGGCTGCGCCTGCGCCGGGTCGTTGGTGAAGGCCAGCACCGCGACCCCGGCCGGCCGCGCGACCGGGGCGACAGCTGCCGTTTCGGCGGCAGTGAGCGGGCCGATGATCAGCCCGGCGCCGCCCGCCAGCGCGGCCTGGGCCGCCGCCGCGGCGCCCTGCGGGGTCGAGCCGGTGTCGCGCACGTCGAGCGTCGGCGAGCCCGGCGCCGCCAGTGCGAGTTGCGCCGCCTGCACCAGCGCCTGCCCGCGCTCGGCGTTGGCGCCGGTGACGGGCGCAAGCAACGCGACGTGGCCGCCGGCAGGTCCGGCCGCCGCCGGCCCCGGGGTTGCGCCCCCGAGCGGCGCCGGCTGCGCCAACGGCGCGGGGTACGGGCGAAACGGGCCGGGTCCGGACGTCACCTCCTCGCAGGCCGCGAGTGCTAACGTGCCGGCGAGGAACAGCAATGACCGACGCAACATCCGACCGACCTCCGCTTGACCCGATCGCCGCCGAGGACGTTTCTCGTCCCGGCGCGATCCCGGAGGGTCTTGTGCTGGTTCCGACGCCGCTCGGCAACCTGGGCGACATGACAACCCGCGCGATGGCCACGCTGCGCGCCGCCGACCTGCTGCTGTGCGAGGACACGCGCGTCACCGCGAGGCTGTGCGCGGCGTACGGCATCGAGGCGCGGCTGTCGCCGCTGCACGACCACAACGAGGAGAGCCGGATCGCCGACGTGCTGGCGTTGGTGCGCGCGGGCAAGCGGGTGGCGGTGGTGTCGGACGCCGGTACGCCGCTGGTCAGCGACCCCGGTTTTCGTCTCGTGCGCGCGGCGATTGCGGAGGGACTGCCGGTCGCGGCACTGCCGGGGCCGAACGCGGCGGTGCTGGCGCTGGTGCTGTCCGGCCTGCCGCCGCTGCCGTTCCTGGCGCTGGGGTTCCCGCCGCCGAAGCAGGCCGCCCGCCGCGCCGCGTTCGCCGCCATCCGCGCCGCCGAGCGCGCCGGGTTGTCGGCGACCCTCGTCTGGTACGAAGCGCCGCATCGGCTGGCGGAAACCCTTTCTGATCTGTTGTTCGCGTTCGGCGACCGGCCTGCCGCGGTCGCGCGCGAACTGACCAAGCGGTTCGAGGAGGTCCGCCGGGGCAATCTCTCCGCGCTCGCCGCCCACTACGCCGAGCACGCGGCGCGCGGCGAGATTTCCGTGGTCGTCGGCCCGCCGCCCGAGGAAGCGACGCCCGAGGCCGACCTCGACGCCCTGCTGCGGGCGGCGCTGGCCGGCGCGAGCCTCAAGCAGGCAGTGGCGCAGGTGACCGCCGCGACCGGGCTGCCGCGGCGGCAGGTGTACGCGCGGGCGCTGGCGATACAGCCTGCCCGGCCTGTGGTATGAATTGAGCATGGACCGCGAGGCCGCCATCGCCACGCTGAAGGCCCACGAAGCCGAACTCAGGCGGCTCGGGGTCGAGCAGCTTTTTCTGTTCGGCTCGACGGCCCGCGGCGAAGCGCGCGACGATTCCGACGTCGACCTGTTCTTTGACTACCGCAAGGGCGAACTCGGCCTGTTCGAACTGATGGAGGTGAAGGAGCGCGCATCCCGTATCCTCGGCCGCAGGGCGGACATCATGACCCGCGACAGCCTGCACAGCCTGCTGCGGCCGCGGATCGAAGCAGCCGCGGTGCGCGTATTCTAGTGGCCGTCCGTCCGATCATCCCGCGCCTTGCCGACATCAGATCCGCCACAGCTTGACCAGGTGTGCCGGGAGGAATTGGCCGCCGAGGCGGCGCGGGAGCGGCGCTGACACCTCGGCAGATCCGGCGTGATCCGCGCCGGCATTGCCGATTGCGGGTTCACATCGTTGCGAACGCCGGTTCGCGCCGCGAAACTTGCACGCGATCCGGGATTTGCATGGCTATCCAGATGCGATCCCCTCGCGCAACATCGTTCCCGGAGATCGGTGGCGGAGACAGGAAGCGGTGAGCCCGGCAGAGCGGCCATCCCGTGACGGCGCCGCCCCGGCGTGCGAACCATGCGATCGATCTCCGTTTCTGCGCGGCGACGCCGAGATGGCCGCGCGCATCCGTGGGCACGATTGGGGCGGTTCGCCGCTCGGGCCGCCGGCAGACTGGTCGCAGCCGCTGAAGACCCTGCTCGGGGTGATGCTCGCGTCCCGGCAGCCGATGTTCATGGCGTGGGGGCCGGCGCGGACCTGGTTCTACAACGATGCCTTCATCCCGATCCTCGGCCGCAAGCATCCGGCGGCGCTGGGCGAGCCGGCGCTGGAGGTATGGAGCGAAGCGCGCGAGGATTCTGGCGCCGCTGTTCGACCGCGTGTTCGCGGGCCACGCGGTGCACATGGGCGACATCAACCTGATGCTGGATCGCCGGGGGCGCGCGGAGGAGACGCATTTCGCCTTCTCCTACACCCCCGCCTACGACGAAAGCGGCGCGGTCGCCGGATTGTTCGGCGCATGCATCGAAACCACGGAGCAGGTGCTCGCCGAGCGGGCGCGCGCCGACGAAGCCGAACGGCAGCGGCGCCTGTTCGAGCAGGCGCCGAGCTTCATGTGCATCATGCGCGGGCCCGACCACGTCTTCGAGTTCGTCAACAACGCGCACAAGCAGCTGTTCCAGAGCGAGGACTGGGTCGGCCGGCCGGTGCGCGATGCGTTCCCCGACATCGAAGGCCAGGGCTATTTCGAGTTGCTCGACCAAGTCTACGCCTCGGGGCGGCGCTACATCGCCCGGGCGGCGCCGGTGCAGTACCGCCGGCAGCGCAACGGGCCGGCCGAGGTCCGGCTGCTGGACTTCATCTACGAGCCGATGACCGACGCGGCCGGCCAGGTCACCGGCATTTTCTGCGAAGGCATCGACGTCACCGACTCGCTCCGCACCGAGCAGGCGTTGCGCGAAAGCGAGGAACGATTCCGCGAGGTCGCCGACGCGGCGCCGGTGCTGATGTGGATCTCCGATACCAGCTCCGGCTGCACCTGGTTCAACAAGCCCTGGCTCGATTTCACCGGCCGCCGGATGGAGCAGGAGCTTGGCCACGGCTGGGCCGACAGCGTGCATCCCGACGACCGCGACCGCGTGCTTGCAAGCTATGCCGAGGCGTTCGAGCGCCGCATGCCGCTTCGGCGCGACTACCGGCTGCTGCGGCACGACGGCGCCTGGCGCATCGTCGACAGCACCGGCGTGCCGCGCTTCGCGGGCGACGGCCGGTTTCTCGGCTATGTCGGCTCCTGCGCGGATGTCACCGACCAGCGCGCCGCCGAGCAGGCGCTGCGGCGCAGCGAGGAGCAATTGCGGCTGGCGACCGACGCCGCGGAGGTGGGGCTATGGGACGTCGACGTCGTCACCGACACGCTGTTCTGGCCGCCGCGCGTGAAGGCGATGTTCGGCATCTCGCCGGACGTCCCGGTCTCGATGGCGGATTTCTACGCGGGCCTGCACCCGGAGGATCGCGGAGCGACCGCGGCCGCCTACGCCGCCGCGGCGGACCCGGCCCGCCGCGCGCTCTACGATGTCGAATACCGCACGATCGGCAAGGAAGACGGGCTGATCCGCTGGGTCGCGGCGAAGGGGCGCGGCGTGTTCGAGGACGCCGGCGCCTGCGTGCGCGTGATCGGCACCGCGATCGACATCTCGCCGCGCAAGGCCATCGAACGCCAGTTGCGCGAGCTGAACGAACTGCTCGAGCGCCGCGTCGAGGAAGCGCACTGCGGAGCGCGACCGGGTGTGGCGCAATTCGCGCGACCTGCTGGCGGTGACCGGCGCCGACGGCATCTTTCGCGCCGCCAACCCGGCCTGGGCGGACATTCTCGGGCACGATCCGGCGCACGTGGCGGGCCGCAGTTTCCTGGAACTCGTCTGGCCCGACGACGCGGACATGACCCGGGCGGCGATCGCCAAGGCGACCGAACGCGACCTGACCAGCTTCGAGAACCGCTATCGCCACCAGGACGGAACGCCGCGCTGGATTCTCCTGGCACACTTCCGTCGAGGGCGATCTGGTCTACGCCTACGGCCGCGACGTCACCGCCGAGAAGGAGCAGCGCGAGGCGCTGCACGCCGCCGAGGAGCAGCTTCGCCAGTCACAGAAGATGGAGGCCGTCGGCCAACTGACCGGCGGCCTCGCGCACGACTTCAACAACCTGCTGACCGGCATCGCCGGCAGCCTGGAACTGATGGCGACCCGCATCGCCCAGGGCCGCATCCATGAACTGGACCGCTACATCGCCGCGGCGCAGGGGGCCGCGAAGCGCGCCGCGGCGCTGACCCACCGGCTGCTGGCGTTCTCCCGCCGGCAGACGCTGGCGCCGCGGCCGGTGCAGGCGAATCGCCTCGTCACGGGCATGGAGGACCTGATCCGGCGCACGATCGGGCCGGCGGTGCAGCTTGAGGTCGTGGGCGCCGGCGGGTTGTGGACCACCTTCGCCGACCCGAACCAGCTGGAGAACTCGCTGCTGAACCTCTGCATCAATGCCCGGGACGCGATGCCGCACGGCGGCCGGCTCACGATCGAAACCGGCAATCGCTGGCTCGATCGCCGCACCGCGCGGGAGCACGGGCTCGAGCCGGGCCAGTACATCTCGATCTGCGTCAGCGACACCGGCACCGGGATGACGCCGGACGTGGTCGCCCGCGCGTTCGACCCGTTCTTCACGACCAAGCCGATCGGCATGGGCACCGGCCTCGGGCTGTCGATGGTGTACGGCTTCGCCAAACAGTCCGGCGGCGAGGTGCGGATCTATTCCGAGCCTGGGCAGGGCACGATGGTCTGCATCTACCTGCCCCGCTTCCGCGGCGAGGCGGAGGACGACGTGGCATCGCCCGGCGCCGCGCGCGCGCCGCACGCCGAACAGGGCGAGACGGTGCTGGTCGTCGACGACGAGCCGACCGTGCGCATGCTGATCACCGATACGCTGCAGGAACTCGGCTACAGCGCCGTCGAGGCGGCCGACGGCGCCGCGGCGCTGCGCATCCTGCAATCCGATGCGCGCATCGACCTGCTGGTGACCGATGTCGGCCTGCCCGGCGGGATGAATGGCCGGCAGGTAGCAGACGGTGGGCGGTTCCTGCGGCCGGGCCTGAAGGTGCTGTTCATCACCGGCTACGCCGAGAACGCGGTGATCGGCGACGGCCATCTCGAACCCGGCATGCAGGTGCTGACCAAGCCGTTCGCGATGGAGGATCTTGCAGGCCGGATCAAGGACCTGATCGGCAGCAGGTAGCTGAGCCTAGCCGGTCGCACGACCGCCGATCCATGTCCTGCGCGCGTGCAGCGCGGCATCGAGATGCACGAGGTCGGCGCGATAGCCCGGCGCGATTTTTCCGCGCCGCTCAAGGCGCAAGAATTCGGCCGGATACAGGCTCGCCATGCGCAGCGCTTCGTCGATGGGCACGCCGAGATGTTTCACCGTGAACGCGACGGCCGCGTCCATCGTCAGATCCGAACCCGCAAGCGTGCCGTCGTCGAGCGTCAGCACGCCGTCGCGGCGCGTGACGGTGCGGCCATTCAGCACGAACGTGTCGGCGGCATCGCCGGCAAGTGGCATTGCGTCCGTGATAAGCACGAGTTTTGCAGGGCTCCGCTTGGCGCGCAGCGCCGCGGCGAGCGCAGCCGGATGCACGTGCACGCCGTCGGCGATCATGCCGACCCAGAGCCCGCCGTGGTCGAGCGCCGCGCCGACCAGGCCGGGCGCGCGATGGCCGAGCTGCGACATCGCGTTGTAGATATGGGTGACGCCGCGCGCGCCCGCCTCGGCCGCCGCCATCGCAACTTCGTACGAGGCATCGGAGTGGCCGATGCTGACGATCACGCCGGCATCGGCAAGTTTTCGGATTTGTCGCGGCGAGGCGTTTTCTGCGGCGACCGTGATCAGCAGCGGCGCGATGCCGGTATCGCACAGCAGATCGACGTCCGCATCGGTGAGCGGGCGGATCAGCGCCGGATCGTGCGCGCCCTTGCGGGCGAGCGCGATGAACGGGCCTTCCAGATGCAGCCCGACGACGCCCGGCGTGTTCGCCGCGATCGCCGCGCGCGCGGCGGCGATGGCGGCGTGCATGCGCTGCGGCCGGTCGGTGATGAAGGTCGGCAACAGCGCCGTGGTGCCGAAGCGCGCATGCGTCGCGGCGATGTGCGCGATCGCGGCGACATCGGGCGTGGCGTTGAACAGCACGCCGCCGCCGCCGTTGACCTGCACGTCGACGAAGCCCGGCGCCAGCACGCCGCCCGGCAGCGTTTCGCGAAGCAGCTCTGCGGGAATTTCGGCGATCGGTACGGTGCCAGCGATCGTCTCGGCGTCGAGCAGCACGGCGTGCGCATCGAGGAATCGGTCGCCGGTGAAAATGCGTGCGCCGGTCAACGCGATTGTCGGCATCACATGGTTTCCGTGACTTTGCGCAGCAGCGAAGGCCGGTCCGGGTCGTGACCGCGCGCGCGCGCCACCCGTTCCGCAAGGCGGTAGAACGACAGCAGCATCGCCAGCGGGTCGAGCAGCCGGTGGCCGGTCTCGCTGAACGCTCAGCCGCCCGACGCCGGCTTCGCCCTGCTCACAGGCGAACACGCGGCCGCCGGCCGCCGCGAGCCGCGCAATGGTGTCGCCCATCGCCGCATGCGCCGCGTCGCGCGGGCGGAACGCCAGCACCGGAAACCCCTCGCGCAGCAGTTGCAGCGGGCCGTGCATCACTTCGGCGCCGGAAAACGCCTCGGCGTGCAGCACCGCGGTTTCCTTGAGCTTGAGCGCCGCTTCGATCGCGATCGGCAGCGCCGGGCCGCGCCCGACCACATACGCCGACGTCGCCGCCGTCAGCATCGGCAGCGGCGCATCCCAATCGGCCTGCGCGGCGCGGCCCAGCGCCTCCGGCAGCGCGCGCACCGCGGCGCGCAGCGCGTCGTCCTGCCGCAGTTCCGCGACCAATGCTGCGAGAATGGCGGCGGAGGCGATGCAGGACTTGGTCGCCGCGACGCTTTTCTCGATACCCGCGTGCAGCGGCAATACCGCGTCCGCCCCGTGCGCCAGCGGCGACGTGGCATCGTTGACGATGGCAACGGCAAACGCGCCGGCGGCCCGCGCGGCGGACTGGAGCGCCACGATGTCTGGGCTCTTGCCCGACTGCGACACCGAAATCAGCAGCGCGCCGCCGAGCCGCAGCGGCGCGCGGTAGATCGAGGCGACCGACGGCCCGATCGACGCAACCGGGATGCCGGCCAGGATCTCCAGCAGATACGCAAAGTAATTGGCGGCGTTGTCGGAGGAGCCGCGCGCGCAGGTTACGACAAACGCCGGCGCGAGCGCGCGCAGTTTCGTGCCAAGCGCGCGCAGCGCCGCGTCCTCGCGATCGAAGAAGCGGGCGACGACGTCCGGCGTTTCGGCGATCTCGGCCGCCATCGCGGTCGGCGGTATGCCGGTCATGTCGCGGACCTCCGGGCGAGCGCGAGCGCGCCGTCCATCGCATCGCCCTGCGGCGCCACGATCACGCCGGCGAAGCGCGGGGCGAGATGGGCGCGATAGGTCTCGGCAAGCCCGCCCATCAGCGATATGCGCGTCGCGCCAAGCGCGAGCAGCCGGTCCAGCATGTTCGTGGCCTGATCGACGGCTTCGGCAACCAGCGCAGCGGCGACCGGATCGCCCTGGTCCGCGTGTTGCAGCACGATCGGCACGAACGCGGCGTAGTCGCGCGGGCGGGCCGTCGCCGCCCATTCCACCGCGTGCGCCGGCGCGCCGCCGACCTGCACCATCAACGCGTCGGTCAGCGTGGAGCGCGGCGCGAGTTGATCGACTGCGGCCACGGCCGCGCGGATCGCCGCACGGCCAAGGATCGCACCGGAGGCGTCGTCGCCGACCAGGAATCCCCAGCCGCCCACTGTCGTGTTGCGTCCGCCGACGATGGCGAGACCCTGCGAGCCGGTGCCGACGATCAGGATTGCCCCGTCACCGCCTGCGTGCGCGCCAAGGCACGCGACGACCGCATCCGATTCGACGGCCACGGCGGCAAACGGCAACGGCACCGCGCGCATCGCCTCGGCAAGGCTCGGCACGTTGGCGCCGGCCAGGCCAAACCCCGCGCGCGTCTGCGCTTTTGCTGTGTCGCCCAGGCCCGCCGCGGCAAACGCCTGCTCCGAAGCCGCCATGATCGCGGCCGCGGCGGTGGCCGCGCCAAGCGTCAAGTTGGAGGAGCCGGCGACGCCCTCGCCGAGAGTGCGGCCAGCCGCATTGGTCAGCCGCGCCCGGCTGGTGGTGCCGCCGCCGTCGATCCCGAGGTAGTAGGTCTCAGCCATGCCCGCCTCCGCTGAGCAAAGCGCCCGATCGTGCCTGCGGGTTGCCGTTCACGTCCTTTTTTGTACGCGCCGAGGCCGGGGCGATAGGTCTTGTCGTCGATGAACTGTTTTATTCCCTCTTTGCTGCCCTGGCTCTTGTCGAGGAAGTTCAAGGATTCCTGGCGCACCACAAGATAGTCCTGCGACGCTTCCACGGTCATTTCCGACACGCGGCGGATCGCGTCCTTCGCGGCCTTCAGGGTTTTCGGATTCTTCTCCAGCAGCAGATCGGCCAGCGCGCGCACCCGGGCGCGCAGGTGGGCGAGTGGCACGGCCTCGTTGACGATCTTCAGCTCCGCCGCCCGCGTGCCGCCAAACGTCTCGCCGGTGAGCATGAAATACATCGCGTCGCGCTGGCTCATCAGCTCGACAAGGATCTTCGTGACGTTGCCGCCAGGGATGATGCCCCAGTTGACTTCCGAGACGCCGAACTGTGCCTCCTCGGCCGCGATGGCCAGGTCGCAGGCGAACAGCGGAGCAAACGCGCCGCCGAAGCACCAGCCGTTGACCATCGCAATCGTCGGCTTCTCGAACCAGCGCAGTCGCGACCACCAGCCGTACGCATCGCGCTGTGCGCGCCGCACCGCGATGTGGCCCTTCGCCTCGGTCTCGCGAAAATACTCCTTCAGGTCCATGCCCGCGGAGAACGCGTCGCCGGCGCCGGTGAGCACCAGCACGCCGCATTCGGCATCGTCTTCCAGTTCGTCGAGCACCGCGTGCATGCGCGCATTCAGCGCCGGGTTCATGGCGTTGCGCTTGTCCGGCCGGTTGAGCACGACCCAGGCGACACCACGCTCGCGTTCGATGTTGACAATGTCTTCGGCGTTGCCCGGCGGTGGCGTGTCGGTCATGCAACTTCTCCTGGGTTCGGCGGCCGTGCGAGCAAAGCGCGCAGCTTCTGTCGCTGAATTTTGCCGGACGCGGTGCGCGGAATGGCATCGACGAACCGCACCGATGCGGGATGCTTGTAGCGCGCCAGCTTGTCGAGACAGAAGCCGCGCACGACGCTTTCGTCCGGGGCCGTACCGTCGCGCCGAACGATGAACGCGACGCCCACTTCGCCCCAGACATCGTGCGGCACCCCAAGGACCGCGACGTCGGCAATACCTGAATGACCCGACAATACGTTCTCCACCTCAGCCGGAAAGACATTCTCGCCGCCGCTGATGTACATGTCCTTCAGCCGATCCACCACCCAGTGGAATCCTTCCGCATCCCGCCGCAGCAGATCGCCGGTGCGATACCAGCCGTCGTGCAACGCCGCCGCCGTCGCCTCCGGATCCTGCCAGTAGCCGGGCGTGACGCTCGGCCCGCGCAGCCACAGTTCGCCAACTTCGTCGATGCCGACCTCGCTGCCGTCGAGCCGCGCGATGCGGGTTTCGATCAGCGGCGCCGGCACGCCGACGGAGCCGGGCCGCGCGGCCAGCATCGCAGCGTCGATCGGCATGTGCATGACCGTGCCGGCCTCGCTCGACCCGTAGCCGTTGACCAGCTTCACGCCATCGCCGAGGAACGCCTCGAGCAATGCGCGCGGCAATGGCGCGCCGCCGACGAAGAACGCGCGCAGCCGCGACAGGTCGGCGCGGGCGTAGTCGGGGTGGTTGCGCAGCGCCGCGGCAATCTGCGGCACGCCGAAATAATGCGTGATGACCAGTGCAGGATCGGAGAACGCGCGCAGCGTCGCGGCGGGGTCGAATCGCTCGGTGATCACCAGCGTGGCGCCCAGCGTCATCGCCGTCCGCGTTGCCGCGAACAGGCCGACCACGTGGAACATCGGCGCATCCGACATGATCGTGCAATCTGGCCCGAACTCGGCCACGAACGAAAAATTGAGCGCGCCGAAGAAGGCGCCGCCACGCGTGACGATCGCGGCCTTCGGCCGCCCCGTGGTGCCCGACGTATAGAGCAGCGTGCAGGGCGCCGCGGCATCGAGCCGCACCGGCGCAGCCGAGCCGCCACCGGCGAATACCGGCGCGCGCGTGCGCTCGAACAGCTCCAGGCCCGGCACGTCGCGCACCGCCTCCGCCGCCGCATGCGCGAACTCGGTATCGTGGATCAGCACTTTCGGCGTGCAGCCGGCCACCAGCGCTTGGAGTTCGGCGCCGGTGAGCCGCCAGTTCAGCGGCACGAACACCGCACCGGCGCGCTGGCAGGCGAACGCCAGGACGACGAGATCGATGCCGTTGCGGCCGATGAACGCCACCCGCTCGCCAATCGCCCCGCCCGGCATCGACTGCAGGTGCGCGGCACACCCCTCGATCCGCGCATCGAGTTCGCGATACGTCGCGCGCGCGCCGGTTGCCAGTTCGATGCAGGCAAGCTTGTCCGGCCGCCATACGGCGTGAAAGCGGATCGGCTCGGCGCTGATGAACCCTGCGTCCATTTGCGTAACTCACCGCTCGCTGCGCGGATCGAATGCGTGCTGCAACCCGTCGCCGAGGAAGTTGACGGCGATGACGGTAACAAAGATCAGCAGGCCCGGATAGATCGCCAGCGCCGGCGCGGTCGTCACCAGCTCCTGCGCGTTGTTCAGCATGTTGCCCCAGCTCGGCGTCGGCGGCACGATGCCGAAGCCGAGGAAGCTCAGCACCGATTCGAACAGGATCACCCGGCCGACCGTGAGCGTGACCGCGACGATCAGCGGCGTGGCGACGTTCGGCAGGATGTGCGCGGTCATGATGTAGCCGGCGCGGCCGCCGCTGGCACGCGCCGAGCGGACATAGTCGCGCTCGCGCAGCGACAGCGTTGACGCGCGCGTCAGCCGGGCGATGCCGGTCCAGTCGACCAGCGCCACGATCACCACGACGCGCCAGAAACCCGCGGCGCCGGAATGCGCGAACTCCGCGGAGAAGCCGAGCTTGGTCAGGTCGAGCGCCGCCAGCACGATCAGCAGCGGCAGCAGCGGCAACGCGATCATGCCGTCGGTGAAGCGCATCAGCACCGCGTCCAGCCGCTTGCCGAAATAGCCGGAGACGACGCCGATGGTCAGCCCGATGACGCTGCCGACCACGGTCGCCAGCACGCCGACCAGCAGAGAAATCTGGCCGCCGAGCATCAGCCGCACCAATTCGTCGCGCCCGGCTTCGTCGGTGCCCAGCGGGTGTTCTGGCGAAGGCGGCGCGTACTGCGACAGCAGGTCGGTCTCGTACGGATCGACGTGCAGCAGGCGCGCGACCGGCGTCGCCGCGGCGACGAAGACCAGCAGCAGCGCCAGCACGAACAGGCTCGCCATGCCGGCGCGGTGCCGTCGGAAGCGCCGCCAGCGCAGCCGCCAGGGCGAGACCGCGCGATCGGCGACCGTGGCGCTCACAGCGAGATCCGCGGATCGAGCCAGGCGTACGCCAGATCGGCGAGCAGGTTGCTGAGCAGCGTGACCAGCGTCGCGAACAGCAGGCCGGTGAGCGCAAGATTGAAATCGTTGCCGAGGATGGCGTCGTAGATCGTCTTGCCCATGCCGGACAGACCGAACATCGTCTCGGTGATCAGCGCGCCGCTGAACAGGCTGCCGAAGCTCAGCGCCATCACCGTCACGACAGGGATCATCGCGTTGCGCAGCGCATGGACCAGCACGACGCGGCCTTCGCCGGCGCCCTTGGCACGCGCCGTCCGCACGTGGTCCATGCGCAGCGTCTCGATCATCGCGGCGCGCACGAAGCGGGTGAACTGCCCGGTGCTGGCGAGCGCAAGCGTGGTGACGGGCAGGACCAAATGCCGGACCTGATCCCAAAGATCGCCGTCGCCGACTGTGCTGATGCCGCTGGCGGGCAGCGCGTGCCATTGCACGGCGACAACCAGAATCAGCACCAGCGCCAGCCAGAACACCGGCACCGAGATGCCGGCGAACGCGAAGAAGCTGATGATGGTGTCGGCGATGCCGCCCGGCTTCAGCGCCGCGCCCACGCCAAGCGCAAACGCCAGCGCGACGCTGACCGCGAAACTCGTGAGCATCAGTTTGCAGGTCAGCCAAAGATCGGGCAGCAAGACCTGCAGCACAGGCTGCGAGTGCGTCCGGGAAAAGCCGAAATCGCCTTGCAGCGCTGCCAACAGCCAATGTCCATAACGCAGCAGGATCGGCTGATCGAGGCCGTAGATCGCGCGCAGATGCGCGACCACTTCGGGTGTCGCGCCGGGGTTGGAGGCGATCATCACGTCGATCGGGTCGCCCGGCATCAGGCCGATCAGGCTGTAGATCACGAAGCTCATGACCAGCAGCACGACCGCCGCCTGGCCGCAGCGCGCGACGATGAATCTTTTCATGATTTGAAGTGGCAGGCCGCGAGTTGCGCGGGACGCCCCGGCGCCGGCTCCAACCGCGGCGGCTCGATGCGGCAAATCTCCTGCGCCTTCGGGCAACGGGTGTGAAAGACGCAACCGGGCGGCGGATCGAGCGGGCTCGGCATTTCGCCGCTGATGGCGACGGCGCGGCGCCGGCGACGGCCGATGCGCGGCACCGCCTCCAGCAACGCGACCGTGTACGGATGCGACGGCGTCGCGAAGATTTCCTCCCGCGGCGCGAGCTCGACGAGGCGGCCGAGATACAGCACGGCGACGCGATCGGCCAAATGGTTCACGACGGCAAGATCGTGGCTGATGAACAGATACGCCAATCCGCGCGCCTGTTGCAGCGCCGCAACAGATTCAGGATCTGGCTCTGGATCGAGACGTCGAGCGCCGACAGCGGCTCGTCGGCGACGATCAGCGCCGGGTTCGGCGCGAGCGCGCGGGCGATCGCGATCCGCTGCCGCTGGCCGCCGGAAAACTCGTGCGGGTAGCGGTTCAGCGCGTCGCGCGGCAGGCCCACCTGCTCGACCAGATCGGCGGCGCGCGCTTCGCGTTCGGCGCGGTTGCCGATGCGCTGGATCAGCAGCGGCTCGGCGATGATCGCGGACACCGGCATGCGCGGATCGAGCGCGCCGAACGGGTCCTGGAACACGATCTGGATTTCCTTGCGTGCCGCCTGCGACGTTGTTCTGTCCAGCGCGGCGCCACGATAACGCATGGTTCCGGCGGTCGGCTGCTGCAGCCCCGCGACGACGTTGCCGAGCGTGCTCTTGCCGCTGCCGCTTTCGCCGACCAGCGCCAGCGTTTCCCCCGTGGCGATACCGAAGCTGACGTCGTCCACTGCGCGCAGGCTGCGGCGCCCGACCGGAAACCGCACCGAGATGCCGTCGAGCGCGATCAGCGGCGTCATTGCCGCGCCTTGAAGCAGGCGACCCAGTGCTCCGGCGCAACTTCCTCCAATGGTGGCTCCGCGCCGCGGCAGCCGCTGTCCGCGCGCGGACACCGGTCGGCAAACCGGCAACCTGAAACGGCGGCGTCGAGATCCGGCACACCACCGAGAATCACCGGCAGCACCGCGCTGCGCCGCGTCGGGTCGGGCAGGGTCGAGATCAGGCCGAGCGTGTACGGATGCAGCGGCGTCTCGAACAGCGCCTCGGCCGGCGCCCGCTCCACCACGCGGCCCGCGTACATCACGATGATCTCGTGCGCGACCTCGCTGATCACCGCGAGGTTGTGGCTGATGAACTGCATCGCCATGCCGATCTCGTCCTGCAGCGCCTGCATCAGGTCGAGGATTTGCGCCTGGATGGTGACGTCGAGCGCGGTCGTCGGCTCGTCGGCGATCAGCAGCGCCGGCCGGCAGGCCAGCGCCATCGCGATCATCACGCGCTGCCGCATGCCGCCGGAGAGCTGGTGCGGATACGCGCCCGCGCGCTGCTTCGGCGAGGGAATGCCGACGGCTGCGAGCATCTGCACCGCCTGCTCGCCGGCCTCGCGCCACGAAAGCTGCTGGTGCAGCACGAGAACCTCGGCGATCTGCCGGCCTGACCGGCATCACCGGGTTCAGCGCCGTCATCGGCTCCTGGAACACCATCGCCACGCGCGCGCCGCGCACGCTGCGCCAGACCGCGGCCGGCTGGCCGAGCATCTCCGTGCCTTCCAGCCGCACCGAGCCGCCGACCCGGCCGGGCCGCGGCACCAGCCCCATCACCGCGAGCGCCGATTGCGTCTTGCCGCAGCCGCTTTCGCCGACGACGCCGAGCGTGCGCCCGGCCTGCACGGCGAAATCGATGCCGGCGACCACCTCGCGCACGCCACGCTCCACCGGAAACGCGACGGTCAGGCCGCGCACCGCGAGCACCTCGCTCATTCGGCCAGCCAATCCTCGGCCCACAGCGTGGTCGGCGCGTTGTGGCCGGTCGGCACCACGCCTTTCAGCCACAGCGGCCAGATATGCGCCTCCGACCCGAAGAACAGCGGCAGCACCGGCAGCTTCTCGGCGTAGATGCGCTGCATCTCCGCCCACAGCGGCCGCCGCTTGGCGGGGTCGAGCTGCCTTCTCCATCGCATCGATGTCGGCATCCATCGTCGCGTCGCGGAAATCGGTGTAGTCGCTGCCGCCCCAGTTGTTGGCGGCGGTCGGGATCTGGCCGCTGCTGAGGATTTGCCGTGGCGTGCTCTCGATGCTGCTGCTCCACGCGAACATCACCAGGCCCTTGAACGCTCGTTGCTTCAGGGTCTCGCCGAACAACGTGCGCGCCGGCTCGTTGCGGATCACCGTCTCGATGCCGATACGCCGCCATTCGCTCTGCATCACCTCCTGCAGCAGTTCGCGCGCGCGGACGCCGGTACTGGTGCTGAATTCGAGCGACAGCCGCGCGCCGGCGGCGTTGCGCAGGATGCCGTCATCGCCCGGCTTCCATCCGGCCTCCGCCAGCAACGCGCGGGCGCGCGCCGGGTCATACGGATAAGTCGGCACATCGGCCGTGTACATCGGTTCCTGCGGACTGACGAAGCTGTTGGCGATCGGCACGCGGCCGCCCATCAGCTTGTCGACCATGCTCTGCCGGTCGAGCCCCATCAGCAACGCGCGCCGCACGCGCAGGTCGGCGAGGAACGGATTGTCGAGTTGCAAGTCCAGATGCGTGTAGTTGAGGTTCGGCTTGTAGGCGTAGACGAACCGGTTCGGGTACTGCTTCTGCAACGCCAGCACCTGGTCGAGCGTCAGGCCGACGCCGTCGCCGGGGATCATGTCGACATCGCCGCTGAGCAGGTTGGTCTGCAAAGCCGCGGTGTTACCGATGGTCTTGATCACGATGCGCTTGAAGTACGGCGGCTTGCCCGACCAGTGCGGATTGGGCTCCAGCACCACGCGCGTACCGGCATCGTCGCCGGTGATCAGATAGGGGCCATTGTACAGCCCGGGATTGGTCGGCGCAGTGTTGTAGACGCTGTGCAGCATGTACTCGCCCGGCCCGCCGGCGTGCTCGTAGACCGGCTGCTCCAGATGCGCCGGCAGCAGTTCGCTCTGTTCGGCAAACTGGTAGTAGACTTCGGAAAAATGCATCACCGCGGTCAGCGGATCGATCACGTCGACGCGGCTGACGATCTCGCCGGTGTGGGTGTTGGCAAAGCCGCTGTTCGGGTCGCGGCCGACCCGCGCGGTGAACGCGAGGTCCGCGGCGCCGAGCGGCGCGCCGTCGCCCCAGGTCAGGCCCGGCCGGAAGTGGAACGTCACCGCCATGCCCTGCTTGCCGTCCGGCAATTCTTCCAACTTCGCCCCGCCGTTGGCGATCGTCGGGATTTCGGTGCACAGCATGCAGACCAGTTCGCCGTTCGCGTCATACGTGGTCATCGGCCGATCGGCAAAACCGAGAATGTACGACTTGATCCCTTCCGGATTGACCGGCGGCAGCAGCATCGAGGGAAACGACGACACGCCGATCACGAGATCCGTATGCGCCGCCGCCGCGACGGCCTGCGCCGCCAGCAGCACCACCCAAAAAAATATCGCCGCGCGGATCACTCGGCGTGCCAGTTCTCGGACCAGAATGTGCTGAGGTCGCCCTGGCCGGTCGGCGCGTAGCCACGCAGCCAGAGCGGCGTGATGTGCGGCTCGGCGCGGTAGAACAGCGGCAGCGCCGGCAGCTGCTCGACATAGATCCTTTGCATCTCGGCCCAGATCGCCTTCTGCTTGGCCGGATCGAGTTCGGTCTCGGCGGCTTCGATGTCGGCGTCCATCTTCGGATCGCTGAAGCCCGGATAGTTGGCGCCGCCCCAGGCGTTCGCGGCTGTCGGGATCTGGCTGCTGCCCAGCGTGCGCAACGGCGATTCGGTCACGTTGCTGACCCACGCATACATGATCATCCCCGTGTACTCGCGCTTCTTCAGCGTCTCGCCGAACAGCGTGCGGGGCGGATCGTTCTTGATCGTGATCTCGACGCAGGCGTTCTTGAAATTGCTCTGCAGCACCTGCTCCTGCAATTCGCGCAGCCGGTTGCCCGCTGTCGTGCCGAACTCGAAGCTCAGCCGGGCGCCCGCGGCGTTGCGGCAGATGCCGTCCGGCCCCGGCGTCCATCCGGCTTCCTTCAGCAGCGCCTTGGCGCCGTCGAGGTCGAATGTCACCGCCGGGATCGCGCTGTCGAAATACGGGCTCAGCGGATTGACCCAGGTGATCGCCACCGGCTGCGTGCCGCGGAACAGCTTGTCCACCAGCGTCTTGCGGTCCATCGCCAGCAGCAGCGCGCGGCGCACGCGCACGTCGGCCAGCAGCGGATTCTCGTGCTTCAGGTCGATATGCTCGTAGGTCAGGCTCGGCTTGAACTCGTAGTGGAACGCGTCGGGGTGCGTCTTCTGCAAGCGCGAGCGCCTGGTCGATGCTCAGGCCGATGCCCTCGCCGGCCACCATGTCGACGTCGCCGCTGAGCAGGTTCGCCTGCAGCGCCGCGGTGTTCTCGATGTGCTTCAGCACGATGCGCTTGAAACCGGGCTTGGTGCCGGCCCAGTGCGGGTTCGGCTCGAACACGATCTGGCTGCCGCTGTCGTAGCCGGTGATCAGGTACGGCCCGTCGTACAGCCCGGGTGTCAGCGGCGCGCGGTTGTAGAGCGTGGCTGTTGATGTATTCGCCGGGCTTGGGCGACGCGCCGACGATCGCGCCCTCGATATGCTCGGGCAGGATCTGATCCCACTGGTTGAAGTCGGAGCGCACGCGGTCGAGATGCAGCACGGCGGTGTGCTCGTCGACCACGTCGACGCTGGTGGCGCGGCTCCACGGATTGGGGTTGGAGAAGCCGCTGCTCGGGATCCGAGCCGATCTTCCAGGTGAAGGCGATGTCCTTCGCCGTCACCGGCACGCCGTCGCCCCATTGCAGGTCGGGCTTGAGCTTGATCGTGACCGCCATGCCCTTCTTGCCGTCCGGCCGGTCTTCGATCTTCGCCAGCCCGTTGTCCAGCGTCGGCAACTCCGTGCAGAGCAGGCAGGAATTCTTCCAGTCCGGCCCGAACGCCGTGATCTGGCGCACCACGAACCCCATCGCGTAGGAGCGGACCACCTCGGCATCGATGTCGGGCTGCAGGCTCGAGGGAAACTGCGCGATGCCGATCGTCAGCGTGTCGTGCTTGCCCTCGGCTCGGGCCGGCGCCGTCGCCGCCACGGCGCCCGCGGCGAGCAGGGCGGCGAACAATGCGTTGCGTCTCATGGCACCACCACTGGTCGGAAGACCCCGATCAAACCGGACCGGCGGCCCCCGCGTCAACTCGCGCCACCTGTTCATCCTTTGATCGCGCCGGCCGCCATCGAGCGGCCGATGTGGCGGTAGGCGAACAGCCCCAGCAGCAGCGGCGGCAGCGTGCTGAGCATCATCACCGCCGCGGCGACGCCCCACTGCACGCCGCCGCCACTCGCCGAGAAGAAGAACGAGGCGCCGACCGTCACCGGCACCGCGGCGCTGGTGGTCAGGATCAGCCCGAACAGGAACTCGTTCCACGAGTAGATGAACGCCAGCACCATCGAGGAGGCGAGCATCGGCCGCACCAGCGGCAGGATCACCAGACGCAGGATCGTCCATGATCCGGCGCCGTCGATCCGCGCCGCCTCGTCCATCTCGATCGGCACGTCGCGCACCGCATTGACCAGCAGCACCAGCACCAGCGGCAAATTGACGAGGCACATCATCAGCGCGAGGCCGAACCGCGTGTCCAGCAAACCCGATGCCTGGTACATCAGATACAGCGGGATCGCGAAGATGATCAGCGGAATCGCGCGCTGGTTCACCACCGTCGGGAACAGCCAGACCAGGCCGGTGCGGAAGCGGACCATGCCGTAGGCGGCCGGCAGCGCGAAGCCGATCGCCAGCAGCGTGCCGAGCGCCGCCTCGATCACGCTGTTGGACAAATAGTGCAGGATGTCGAAGCGGTCCGCCATCGCGAAGATGTGGCGGTAGTTTTGCCCCGTTGGCGCCTCGATCACCAAAGACGGGTTGGCGACGATCTCGGCGTCGCTCTTGAACGACGTGATCAGCGTGATGATGACCGGGATGTTCAGCACGAACACCGCTATCAGCAGCACGATCCAGCGCAGCGCGAACAGCATGCGCCTCACGCCGGCCGCTCCGACAATCGCAGCACCAGCGTCAGCATGACGAAGGCGACCGCCAGCAGGATCATCGAGGCGGCGACCGCAACGCCGATGTCGTTGCGGCGGAAGAAGGCCTCGTAGATGTAGATGGAGATGGTCGTCGTGTCGCCGCCGGCGCCGGCGCCGGTGAGGGTATAGACGTTGTCGAACACGCGGAAACTGTCGATGAAGCGGATGAACGCGACCGCCAGGATCGTCGGGCGCATCAGCGGCAGCTCGACGTAGCGCAGCAGCTGCGCGACGTTCGTCCCGTCGATCGCCGCCGCCTCGCGGATCTCGGGCGGGATCGACTGGTACGCGGTGTAGAGAATGAGCAGCGCGAACGGCGTCCATTGCAGCGTCTCGATCGTCACCAACGTCCAGAACGCCGTGTGCGGCCCGAGGAAGGACGGGCTGTCGCCGGTCAGCAGCACGAAATAGTACGGCACGGCGCCGACGAACTCGTGCAGCACCAGACGATACATCAGGCCGACCAGCGCCGGCGCCACCATCATCGGCAGCAGCAGCGGCGCCATCAGCCACGGGAAGCGCGCCAGCAGCGGCGCCAGGAAGATCGCCAGCGCCAGCGCCAACGCCAGCTCCGCCGCCGTCACCAGCACCGCGAAGCGCAGCGAAAACAGCATCGCGCCCCAGAATTCGCCGTCGCGCAACACCACGGCGAAATTGTGCAGCCCGACGATCTGCGGCGTGCGCAGCGTCTCGAACGTCACACGGGAGACCGAGTACACGCAATCGACCGCGAGCGGCACTGCGAGCAAGGTCAGCAGCAGCGCCGTCAGCGGCGCGATCATCAGCCAGCCGTCGCGGCGGCCGCGCAGGCGCACCGCCGCGACCCCGCGTTACTTCTTCAGCAGCGCCGCCATGCCATCGGCCACGTTCTTCAGCGCCGCGTCCTCGCTCTCCGTCCCGGCCCAGTAGCCGGTGAACTCCTTGGCCTGCAACTCATAGATCTGCAGCGCCTTGGCCGAAGTGGCGCCGGTCATCACGAACCCGTACTTTCCCGCGTAGTCGCCGAGCTTCACGAGGTCGGGCCGCTCCTTGGCGATCTTCGCGACGACGTCCGGTTGCAATGCCGGCGAGCCGCCGGCCTTCGCGTACAGGATCATCGCGTCCGGCGTCGCCAGCCAGTCGAGGAACTTTTCCGCCGACGCCTTGTGCTTCGAGGACGCGTTCAGCCCGAGCCCGAGCCCGTGAATGTGAGTGAACCGCCCCTTCGGCCCCGCCGGCGGCGGCGCGGTGCCGATCTTGCCTGCCACCGTCGGGTTCTTCTCCTTGCTGTCGAGATCGCCGAACGCGGCGTTCCATTGCAGCATCGTCGCCACCTGGCCGGAGCCGAACGCCGAGTTCGCCTCGGCGTATTCGTACGACAGCGAATCCTTCGGCGAGGTGCCCGCGTCATACAGCTTCTTGTACAGCTCCAGCCCGGCGCGATAGGCGGGGCTGTCCACGGTGATCTTGCCCGACGCGTCCATCCAGTCGCCGCCGTAGGAGCGCGCGGTCGAGTGCCACACCATCATGTTGAACAGCAGGTTCTTCATCTGCAGCACGGTGCCGTAGCGGGTCGGGCTGTCGCTGTTGATGCTCTTGGTGAAGAACATCGCGGTCGCCGCGTAGTCGTCCCAGGTCCAGTCGTTCGGATCCTTCGGCGCCAGCGCTTTTCCCAATTTTGCTTGCGCGATCTCGGTGTATTTCGCCTTCCAGGCCGCATCCGACAGCAGCTTGGCGATCAGGTCGCTGCGATAATACATGAAGTGCAACGAAAGATCGGTCGGCACGCCGGTACTGCTTGCCCTCGAACTGCATCGTCTTCAGCACGCCGTCGCTGAACGTCGTGTGCGCGGCGGCGGGCAGGTCGATCGGCTGCATGAACGGCGCGTAGCGGCCGACCGCGTAGGTCGCGGTCAGGTTGGCGTCGAACTCGGCGGTGCCGGCGGCGAGGTCGGTCTGCAGCTTGTCCCAGAAATTGTCGCGGTTGAAGAAGATCAGCTTCACCTTGTCGTCGGCGGTCGTGCCGGGCTGCGCGTTGTAGTGCTCGACGACCGCGCGCAGCGCCACCTCCTCCGGGCCGCCGGGCCAACCCAGCACCGTCACGTCCGCGCGCGCCGCCGCGCCGCCGAATGCCAGCAGCGCCAGCGCGCCGCATGCCGCCAAAAACCACTTCATCCGTGTTCCCCCATGCCCCGTTCATGCTCGCCGAAATCGGCCACGCCCAGCAAGCCCGCCTGCGCCCCCAGCGCCGCTTCGCGCAACTCCGGCCGGACCAGCTCCGGCAGCACCGCCAAATGCAGCCGTAGCCGCCCCAGAAAGCCCGGCGCCAGCCCGACGCCGCCGCCGATCACGATGCAATCAGGGTCGAGCAGCGCCTGCAAGGTGGCCAGCGCCCCGGCGATGCGCCGTGACGACCGGTCCAGCAGCAGCTCCGCCCACCCGGCCCCGTCCGCCGCGTCGGCGAACACGCGCGCGACGTCGCCTGGGTGGCCGAGCATCGCGGCGTCGTGCGCGATCGCCTGGCCCGAGGCGAGGTCTTCGACCCACGGCGCCTCCACCCCCTCGCCGCAGCGCAACTGCCCGACATGCCCGGCGAGGCCGCGATGCCCGCGCAACAGCCGCCCGCCCAGCACGATGCCGGCGCCGATGCCGGTCGAGATCGTGACGAAGACCAGGTCCAGCCGCTGCCCGGCGCCGAAGCGGTACTCGCCCCAGGCCGCCGCCTGCGCGTCGTTGAGCGCCTGCACCGGCACGCCGAGCCGGCGCCGCAATTCTTCGACCAGCGGATAGCCCGGCGGCACCGGCAGCGTCTTCGTGTTCAGCGCCCACCAGCGCCCGTTGGCGACCAGCCCCGTCACCGCGACCGCGGCCGCGCCATACCTGCCCTTCCAGCCTTCGGCCGCGGCGGCGACCGCGTCGAGCCACGCCTCCGGCCCGCCCTGCGCGGGCGTGGCGATGCGCACCGCCGATGCGCAGACGCCGCCGCCGACCAGCCCCAGCAGCGTCTTCGTGCCGCCGAGATCGACGGCCAGTACGGGCGATGCGGCACTCACGGCGCGCCGCCGGCCGCGCGCACCGCCTCCACGAACCATTGCGTGATGTGTTCCACCCGCGTGATCGCCGAGCCGACCACGACGGCCGTCGCCCCGGCCGCGATCGCCGCCGCCGCCTGCTCCGGTGTCCGGTAGCGCCCCTCCGCGAACACCGGCCGGCCGTGGCGCGCCAGCGCGGCAACCAGCGAAAAATCGGGCGCGTCGGGCACCTTGCCGCCGGTGTAGCCGGAGAGCGTGGTGCCCAGCACGTCCACCCCCGCCGCCAGCGCCGCCTCGGCGTCGCCTGCGGCCGCGAGGTCGGCCATCGCCAGGGCGCCCGCGGCGCGCGCCGCCGCCGCCAGGGCGGCGACCATCGCCGGCCGCGGCCGTGCGGTCGCATCGAACGCGACGATGTCGGCGCCGGCCGCGGCGAGCGCCGCCACGTCCTCGGGCAGCGGCGTGATGAACACGTCGGTGCCGGGCGCGGCGCGCTTCACCAGGCCGATCACCGGAACGTCCGTCGCCGAGCGGACGGCGCGCACGTTGGCCAGCCCCTCGATGCGCAGCCCCGCCGCCCCGCCGGCGATCGCCGCCAGCGCCATCCCGACGACAAACGGGGAAGCATCCATCGGCCCGCCGACCACGGGCTGGCAGGAGACGATCAGCCGCCCGCGCAGATGGTCGAGACAGAGGCTGCGGTCGATCATCGGCTCCGCTCCCGCTCCCCGCCGGACGCTAGCGGCGGCCGGCGGGCGCCGCAAGCGAGGCCGCCTGACGCGAACGTGACCCAGCTTGGCACCGGCCCGACGACGACGAACGCCGTTGATCCAGCTTGTGGCGTGCAACGATTGCCGCCACGGAGAGGCGATGCGGACGACGGGAACGGGAGCGGCGTGGAAGGCGGCGAACGGCGCGTGGCTGCGCCGCATCGCCTGCCTGCTGGTACTGCTGCTCGGCGCCTCCTCGCTCCGTGGCGGGCGCGCCGCCGATCCCCAGCCCTACACGATCGCCATCGCGCCCACCGGCAATCAAGCGGTCGACACCGCCGTGCATGATGCCGCGACGCTGATCAGCCTGCAGAAGGTCGCCGCGGTCGGGCCGTTCGCGCTGCTCACGCGCGCCCGCAACGACCAGGGCCGCTTCGCCACCGTGCTGCAGAGCTTCGGCTACTATGCGGCCAAGATCGCGATCACGGTCGCGGGCCGGCCGCTCGGCGACCCCAACCTGCCCGGCGTGCTGGACGCGACGCCGGCCGGCCAGTCGGTTCCGGTCGCCGTCGCGATCACGCCGGGGCCGCTTTTTCATGTGGGAAAGATCGAGCTGTCCGGCGACGTGCCGGCGGCGGCGCGCGCCACGTTCGGGCTCAAGCCCGGCGATCCGGCGGTCGCGGACGAGGTGCTGGCGGCGCGGGACCGGCTGCTCCAGGCGCTGCTGCATGCAGGCCACGCGCTGGCCACCGTGTCCGAGCCGGTCGCCACGCTGCACACCGCGACGCAGACGCTCGACATCGCGGTCAAGGTCGAGGCCGGGCCGCGCGTCGATCTCGGGCCGATCGCCATCACCGGCCTGCAGCGCACGCACGAGGCGTTCGTCCGCCGCATCCTGCCGCTGCGCCAGGGCGAGCCGTTCGACCCGGTGGCGATCGAGGCCGCGCGCAAGGAGCTCGCCGGGGCCGGCGCCTTCGCGACCGTGCGCATCGACGCGGCGGCGGCGCTCGATGCCGCCGGGCAACTGCCGATGGCGGTGAAGATCACCGAGCGGCCATTGCGCAGCGTGGCGCTGGGCGGCTCCTACTCCACCGATCTCGGCGGCAATCTTTCCGCCACCTGGACGCATCACAACCTGTTCGGCAATTCCGAGCAGCTCGTGCTCACCGCGGCCGCCACCAATCTCGGCGGCACCGCCTCGCTGCAACCAGGCTACAATCTTTCGTCCGTGCTGACGGTGCCGGACTGGCGGCGGCCGGACCAGTCGCTGATCCTCAACCTGCAGGCGATCGACCAGTGGCTGCAGGCCTACACTCGCCGCGCCGAGCTGGGCGGCGTGACAGTGGAACGCAAGCTCAATCCCGACCTTACCGCCAGCGTCGGCGTCGAGCTCAGCGAGGCGCACATCGTGCAGGAGGACGTGGGCCGCAACTACACGCTGCTCGAAGTGCCGCTCGGGCTGCGCTACGACACGACCGGCAAGTCGCTCGACCCGACGCACGGGGTCCGCGCCAACCTCAGCGTCACCCCGACGCAGAGTTTCCAGAATCCGGAAGCGACGTTCGTGATCGCCCAGGCATCGGGCTCGACCTACCTCGATTTCGGCCGGCTGCTGTTCGGCACGGACGGGCGCAGCGTGCTGGCGGCGCGCGCGCTGGTCGGCGGCGTCGAAGGCGCCTCGACCTTCGACATTCCGCCCGACCAGCGCTTCTACGCCGGCGGCGGCGGCAGCGTGCGCGGCTACCGTTTCCAGTCGGTCGGGCCGCAGTTCGCGGACACGACGCCGACCGGCGGCACCTCGGTCGACACCGGCAGCATCGAGCTGCGCCAGCGCATCGGCGCGGACTATGGCGTGGTGGCGTTCGTCGATGCCGGGCAGGTCGGCACCAACGGCGTGCCGTTCGCGGGCACTGTGCGTGTCGGCGCCGGCGTCGGCGCGCGCTACTACACGGCGTTCGGCCCGTTGCGGCTCGATGTCGCGGTGCCGCTGACCGCGCATCCCGGCAGCGATGCGTTCGAACTCTATCTCGGCATCGGGCAGGCGTTCTGATGCGCCGGGCGCTGCGCTGGTTCGGTCTTTTGTTCCTTGTCCTGCTGGGGCTGCCGACGTTGCTGGCCGTGCTGCTGATCGGCGCCCTGAACACCGATCCCGGGCGGCGCCTCGCCGAACGGGCGGTCACGCACTTCACCCACGGGACGGTCGTGCTGGCGGGCGTGTATGGCCGCTTCCCCGACGCGCTGCGCGCCGAGCACCTGGAGATGCGGGACGATCGCGGCCGTTGGCTGACCGCCGAAAATCTCGCGCTGGACTGGCGGCCGTCGCGCCTCGTCGCGGGGCAGATGCGGATCACCCGGCTCACCGCCGACAGCGTCACGCTGGACCGGCTGCCCGAAGCCGAGCACCCGGGCCGGATCGAGGACAACAGCCTGCCGGTGCCGGTCGTCATCGACTCGCTCCGCGTCGCCCGGTTCATGCTGGCGCGCCCGGTCGCCGGCGCCCCGGCGGCGCTGGCGGTCGAGGGCAGCGGCGTGCTGGACCGGCAGGACGCCGGCAGCGCCGACCTGTCGCTGCGCGGCCTCGATCGCCCGGGCACCTACCGGCTGCACGGCCGCATCACCGAAACCTCGGTGGCGGCGGCGCTCGACGCCGAGGAACCGACGCACGGTTTCGTCGGTGCGCTCGCCAGCCTGCCCGAGTTGGGCGCGCTGTCGCTGCACGCCTCGGCGGACGGCCCGTGGTCCGCCCTCGTTGCGCATCTGGCGCTGACCGCGGGGGCGCTGACGGCCAAGGCCGACGGCCGGGTGGACGCGCCCGGCCAGACCGTCGACCTGGATGTGAGCGCGCACGCCCCGGCGATGGCGCCGCGCCCCGATCTCGCGTGGCAGTCGGTGCAGGTCGAGGCGCACGTGCATGGCCCGTGGGCCGCGCCGCGCGCGCAAGGCTCTGCGACGATCGACGCCCTGACCGCCGCCGGCGCTTCGCTGCAAACCCTGTCGGCCAAGCTGAGCGGCGACCTTGGCAGGGTCGCCGTCGATGCGACAGCGGAGGGGGTGCGGATCCCCGGCCCCGCCGCCGACCTGTTCGCGGCGACGCCGGTCACGCTGCGCGCCGAAGCCCGACTTGACGAACCCGGTCGCCCCGTGACGTTCGCCCTCACCCACAAGCTGCTGTCGCTCACAGGGGAGGCTCGGACATCGGGCGAAAAAACCGGAAAAGCGCATCTCGACCTGCCCGACCTCGCCCCGCTCGCCGCGCTGGGCGCGCCATCGATCGCCGGCCATGCGGCGTTCGACCTCACGGCGACGGTGCCCGGCGGCGTGCCGACGCTGGCTGCCGATGGCGTCGTCGCCATCACCGGCGCCGCCGCGCCGTTGCCGGGACTGCTCGGGCCGGCCGCCCATGTCACAGCGGCGGCGACGCTGCGCGGCGGCACGCTGGAGGTGTCCCGGCTGCAAGTGGATGGGCAAGCGATCACCGTGGCCGCGCGCGGCAGCATCGCCAACACCCTCAACGTGCAGTGGCAGGCCGCCCTACCGGACCTGTCGGCGCTCGCGCCCACCCTGCAGGGCGACGCTCACGCCGACGGCCATGTGCATGGCACGGCGCAGAATTTCGCGCTCGACGCCGACCTCACCGGCAACGTCGGTACCGCCCAGAGTCCCCCGGGAACCAATCAAGGTCTCGATCGCGGCGCACGGGCTGCCGGACGCGCCGAGCGCCCGGATCGTTGCCGAGGGCAGCCTCGATCGCGCGCCGCTGGCGCTCGACGCCACTGCCGAGCGCGCCACCGACGGCACGCTGCACCTCGCGCTTGCCCACGCCGACTGGAAAAGCCTGCACGGCGAGGGCGCGTTGACCCTGGCCCCCGCCGCCGACCTGCCCGCCGGTCGGATCACCCTGCGGATCGACCGCCTGGCCGACTTTTCATCCGTTGCCGGCAAGCCGCTCGGCGGCTCGGCGACCGCGGAACTGGCCGCGGAGGGAAAGGTCGTGCGGCTCCAGGCCACGGTGCGCAACGCCGCGATGGCCGGGGCCGCGAGCGCCGCGACCGCCACCCTCGACGCCCGCGTCCGCGATCCGCTGGGCGCGCCGGTGATCGACGCGAGCCTCGATTTCTCCGGCCTGAACGCTGCCGGCATCGGCGGCACCGCGCGGCTGGACGCGAATGGCCCGCCCAACGCATTGACCTTGCAGGCGCAAGTCAAGCTGACCGGGCTCGGCGACACACCGCTGCAGGCCAATGCCACCGCGCGCGTCGACCCGTCCGGCCGCACCGCCACCATCTCGGTGCTGCAGGCCGACTGGCAGGGCGAGAAACTGCGCCTGCTGGCGCCTGCCCGGCTCAGCTACGCCGACGGCATCCGCATCGACGGCGCCCGGCTCGGGCTGCGCAGCGGGCTGCTGGAGTTTTCCGGAAAACTGACGCCGGCGCTCGACCTCACTGCCACGCTGCGCAACCTGCCGGCCGACATCCTCGGCGCTGTCGATCCGGGGCTGCGCATGGCCGGCGTGATCGAGGCCGATGCCCGGCTGACCGGCATGCCGGCGCAGCCGGACGGGCGGCTGCACTTGTCGGCGAGCGGGTTGCACCTTCGATCCGGCCCGGGGATGGCGCTGCCGGCCGGCACCGTCGTCGCCGACGCCGCACTCGCCGGCGGCAGCGCGCGCCTGACCGCCAAGGCCAGCGCCGGCCACAACCAGGTCAGCCTCACCGGCACTCTGCCGCTCGCCGCCGACGCGGCGATCGACCTGCGCGCCACGGGGGCCGCGGACCTCGCGGTGCTCGACCCGCTGATCGCCGCCGCCGGGCGGCGGGTCGCGGGCCGCGTGACGCTCGACGGCAGCCTCACCGGCACGCTCGCCGAGCCGCGCGCCGGCGGCACGCTGGTGCTGGCCGACGGCGACGTGCAGGACTTCGTCGCCGGCATCCACATCGCCGGCATTGCCGCGCGGCTGGAGGGCAGCGGCGACACGCTGCATCTGGTCAACCTGTCGGGCCGGGCCGGGCCGGGCAGTATCAGCGCCAGCGGCACGATCGGGCTCGCCGGCGAATGGCCGACCAACCTCAAGATCACCGCCAGGAACGCGCGCCCGCTCGCCTCCGACTTGCTCACCGCGACGCTCGACCTCGACCTCGCGCTGCGCGGCGACCTGCTCGCCCGGCCGGTACTTACCGGCACGGTCACGATCGATCGCGCCGACATCCGCGTGCCGGAGAAGCTGCCGGCCAAGGTCGCGACGCTGGAGGTGCGCCGCCCCGGCCAGCCGCCGCCGCCGCCGCCGAGCCCCGGCCCGGCGATCGGCCTCGGCTTCACGCTGAGCGCCCCGGGCCAGGTGTTCGTGCGCGGCCGCGGCATCGACGCCGAGTTGCAGGGGCGCTTCGACGTCGCCGGCACCACCGAAATGCCCAAAGTCTCGGGGCGGCTGACGATCCGCGCCGGCGGCCTCAGCCTGGGCGGAACGACACTGAACTTCACCGACGGCGAGATCGGGTTCGAGGGCAACCCGCTCGACCCGACGCTGCACCTCGTCACGTCCACCAGCACGCCGACCTCGACCGCGACGCTGACCATCACCGGCACCGCGAGCGCGCCGAAATTCACGCTCAGTTCCGTACCGGACCTGCCGCAGGACGAGATCCTGGCGCAACTGCTGTTCCACCAGTCCGCCAGCACCCTGAGCGGCCTGCAACTCGCCGGGGCCGCCGCGGCGCTGGCGCAGATCAGCGGTGTCGGCGGCGGCTTCGATCCGCTGGGCCGCGTCCGACAGGGGCTCGGCCTCGACCGGCTGTCGGTCGGTGGCAGTTCGACCGGCAACGGCGCGACGCTGGAGGCCGGGCGCTACGTCGCGCCGCGCATCTATCTCGGGGCGCGCCAGGGCACCGGCAACGCGGGCTCCCAGGCGGTGGTGCAGTTCGACATCACCAACCACCTCAAGCTGCAGGCGACCGCCGGCACCGGCGGCAACCAGTCGGCGACCGGCGCCACCTCCACCGACGATCCGAACGGCAGCAGCATCGGGCTGACCTATCAGTTCAACTACTGAGCGCGGCGGCCGGAAAGGGCGCGGCGCATTTACAAAATCCTAACGCCCGCCGGCCATCGTCCTGGTACCGAGCGTCGGCAAACGTGGCGTTATGGAGCAGCGGCGATGACCTTCGAGGAAGCCCGGGCCGCCCTGCTCCGCACGGTCGAGCGCGCACGCGCCGGGGAGCATGTGCTGGCGCTCGCCGAGGCGCGCGCAACGGTCGCGGCCTGCCCGCGCGAGGTGAACCTGCTGCACCAGGCCGGCCTCGTGATGCAGATGGGCGGCGCCTACGACGATGCGCTGCGGCTGTTCCACGAGGCGCTCGGTCTGGTCCCGGACTTCCACTACACCGAGATGGAGGTTGGCAATACGCTGGTCGCAATGCGGCGGCCCGAGGAGGCGGCCACGTGGTTTCTCAAGGCCGCGAAGTCGGCGCCTGGCTACACCCTGGCCTACCGGCGCGCAGCTGAAGCGCTGCGCTCGTGCGGGCGGCACGCCCAGGCACTCGAGGTGCTGCAACAAGCCTACGCCCACGATGCCGCCAATCCCTCGCTCACGGCCGAGCTTGCCGAGCTGCTGGTGTTCCACGACCGTCGGGCCGCAGCGGTGGAGGTGTATGAAACCGTCGCGGCGGCGGGGCGGATGCAGCCGGCGGAATCTCGCCCGCTATCTGACGCTGCTCACCGAAACCGGGCAGTTCGGGAAGGTCGTGGCCGTCGCCGCGGCGGCGCCGGAAGACCCGTGCTCGTCGGACGGCTACCGCGCGATCATGTTGGCCGGCCACGCGCGGCTGGCCGCCGGCTTCGACCGCGCCTCGCTCGTCTCGGCTGCCGGTCGGCGCCAGGCAACCGGCCAATGGCTGGGCCCGGCCGCCGTCGTCGCCCGCCTGCGCGCCGCGATCGCGGAAAAAGCGCCGCTGTCGCTCATCCGCGTCGGCGATGGCGAGGCGCGGTTCCTCGCCGGGTGCGACCCGCAACTGCGCGCCCGGCTCACCGCCCCGCAGGCCGAATTGCTCTGCGACGTGCCATTCCGCAACTGGTTCGGCGAGCCGATCGCCGCGGCCGACCCGCAGGACATCGTCCGGCTCCAGGCCGCTGCGATCGGTGCGATCGGCCAGGCCGACATCCTCGGCGTGACCTCGGCGGCGCGGCTGGAGACCGACCACGCCCATTTCGGCTTCCTCGGCCACCTGGAGGGGCTTGTCTCCAGCGTCGCGCGCACCGAGGCGTCGATGCGATTGACCGACGCGATGGTGCACATCGACCTCCACCGGCATTCGCCGTTCTATCGCGACATCCTGGCCGGATTGGATTTCCTGGGCGTGATCGGCCCGCACCCGGGGCTCGCCGGACGCCTCGCGCGGCAGCACGGCATCCGGGAGGTCGCCGAGTATTTGCTGCCGGGCGAGAGCCGATTGCCGGAAGGCCGGCAGAACAGGCATGGCCGCCCGCATTTCCCCGAGATTTTCCGGGAGCTGTGCCGCTCCATCGAGGTGCCGCGTCCGGGCGCGGTGTTCCTGGTCGCCGGCGGATTGCTGGCAAAAATCTACTGCAGCGTCATCCGACAGCGCGGCGGCATCGCGATCGACGCCGGCTCGATCGTGGATGCGTGGATGGGCATCAATACCCGCCCCGGCATGTTCGACCACCCGCAGGACTGGGCTCTGCCGGAAGCCGGCTGAGGCCGCCTCCGTCCTACTGCGTCCGCACTGCCGCGACCGCGGCCTGGAGTTCCGCGAAATCGACCGCGCCGGGCAGCAGCTTGGTGCCGATCACGTAGGCCGGCGTGCCCTCGATGCCGAGCTGGTGCGCGAGGTCGAGGTTCTCATTGAGACGTTTCTCGATCTCCGGGTCGTTCATGTCGTGCTGCAGCTTGTCCCAGTCGAGGCCGGCGCGGCCGGCGTCGGCGCGCAGGGTCGTCTCGGTGATCGCCGGCGGCCCGGCCATGATCAGGTCGTGCAGCTTCTGGTAGCCGCCCTGCTTCTGCGCCGCGAGCACCGCCTTGGCGCCCAGCAGGCTGGCCGGGCCGAGGATCGGAATGTCCTTGTAGACCAGCCGGATCTTCGCGTCGGACTGGAGCAGTTGCGCCACCACCGGCAGCATCTTGCGGCAATACGGGCAGCGCAGGTCGTAGAACTCCACCACCGTCACGTCGCCCTGCGGGTTGCCGGCGATCGGGTCGCCGGGCCCCTTGGTCAGCGCCGGCCCCATCTGGCCGATCGCGGCGCGCGCCGCCGCCTCCTTGACGTTCGCCTCGTCGGCCTGCAGCGCGGCGATCGCGTCGCGCAGGATCGTCGGATCGGCCTTCATCGCCTCGTGCACGATCTGCACGATCTCGGCGCGCTGCGCCTGGGTGAAGGCGGCGGCCGGCGCTTCGGCGCGGGCGAGGCTCCAGGGCACCAGCGCCGCAAGCGCGAGGCCCAGCACAAGTCGGCGGAAGGCAGGCAGCGAAGGCATCGAATATCTCCTATGGCTCGGCATCGAGCCGGTTCTCCCAAGCGGACGGCGGCACGGCGGTCGGGCCGCCGCAGGCGAACATGCGGTTGCCGGTGCTGCCGAACGAGTTTATGGCGTCGTCCCGGATCACGATGATGCGGACCAGGTTCGGATCCAGGCCGGCCGCACGAAACAAGGGTGTGGCGAAGGTGCGCAGCAGCGTCTCGGTCTCGGCGTCGCGGATCACGGCCAGCGGCGCGCCCGGGAATGCGGGCTGGGCAGGACGAAGGTGGCGGCGGGCGGTCGGCATGGCCCGCACACTAGCCAAACTCGGCGGCCCCGTCCTGTTGTCTCTCGCATTTGTAACGAGCGGCTGCTCCACCTTCAACAGCCTGTTCGGCAGCAGCGACCAGGCCGGCAGCGGCGCGTTCGGCGGCGGCCCCAAGAACGGCCAGCCCGGCTTCGTCAGCGGCTTCCTCGGCGGGGTCGTCGCGGACGAGCCGCACGCGGCGCTGGCGGCGCGCGACGTACTCTCGGCGGGCGGCACCGCAGCGGATGCCGCGGTCGCGCTCGGCTTCGCGCTGGCGGTGACGCTGCCCTCCCGCGCGGGCCTCGGCGGCGGCGGCGCGTGCCTCGTGCTCGCCTCCGGCCAGCCGGTGGAGGCGGTGAGCTTCCTGCCGCGGGCGCCGGCGCATCCGGGCACGGCCGAGCGGCCGGCGGCGGTGCCGATGCTGGCGCGCGGCCTCTATGCGCTGCACTCCAAGTACGGCAACCGGACCTTCGATTCGCTGCTGGGCCCGGCCGAGACCATGGCGCGCGACGGCGTCACCGCGCCGCGCGCGTTCGTGCGCGACCTGGCGATCGTCGCCGGGCCGCTCGCCGCCGACCCTGCGGCGCGCTCGACGTTCTTTCCGAACGGCCGGCCGGTGCAGGAAGGCGCGCTGCTGCTGCAGCCGGGGCTTGCCTCGACGATCGCGGAGCTGCGGCAGTCCGGCGTCGGCGACCTCTACCAGGGCGTGCTCGCGCATCTGTTCGTCGACGCCACGCGCGATGCCGGCGGCGGACTGACGATCGCCGACCTGCGCGGCGCTCTGCCCGACTTCCCGACGCCGCTCGTCCTGCCGGCCGGCGACGAGCAGGTCGCATTCCTGCCGCCCCGGCCGATGGCGGGCTCGCGGCGGCAGCGGCGTGGCAGACGCTGCAGCACGATCCGGCCGCACTGGCGGCGGCCGGCAGCCGTGCGCTCGCGGTCGCGGCGCAGTTCCGCAAGAGCGGCGGCAACCCGAAGGCGCTGCTCGCGGCCACCAACCTGCCGGCGGCGACGCTGCCGCCGCTCGCCGCCTCGACCACGTTCCTCACGCTGGATCGCCACGGCAACGCGGTCGCCTGCGCGTTGACCATGAACAACCTGTTCGGCACCGGCCGGATGGCGACCGGCACCGGCATCCTGCTCGCCGCCTCGCCGACGTGGCAGACGCCGCCGCTGCTCGCCGCCGCGATCGCGACCAGCGCCGGCGGACGGCCGAAGTTCCGCGCCGCCGTCGGCGGCTCCGGCCAGTCCGGCGCGCCGGTCGCCGCGGCCGAGGCGATGGTGCAGGCGCTGGCCGACACCGGCGCCGCCGCGCGCGCGCTGCCGACGCTGCCGCCGGAGCCGGGCCGCGCCAACGTGATCGAGTGCACCCAGCATCTGCCGGGCGATGCGGCGTCGTGCGGCTGGGCGACCGACCCGCGCGGCGCCGGGCTCGCGGTCGGCGGCCAGCCCTGATGCTCCCCGATGGCCCTGAAAGTCGGGCGCGGCGCGGCGGCGCCGCCGTTCATCGTGATGGACGTGATCACCGCCGCCAACGCGCGGCAGGCGGCGCTGCCGGCGGGCGGGCCGCGTGATCCGGATGGAGGTCGGCCAGCCCGGCACCGGCGCGCCGGCGGGCGCGGTCGCGGCGGCCCGGGCGGCGCTCGCCGGCGGGGCGCCGCTCGGCTACACCGAGGCGTTCGGCCGTCTTTCCCTGCGCGCGCGGATCGCCCGGCACATCGGCGACTGGTACGGGCTGGACATATCCGCCGAGCCGGATCGCGGTGACGGTCGGCGCGTCCGGCGGTTTTCCGCTGGCGTTCCTGGCGGCGTTCGATCGTGGGCGACCGGGTGGCGCTGGCGGCGCCGTTCTATCCGCCGTACGTGAACATCCTGACCGCGCTCGGCATGCGCCCGGTGATCCTGCCGGCCGGGCCGGACACGCGGTTCCAGCCGACGGTCGCGATGCTGGAAGCGCTCGATCCGCCGCCGGACGGGCTGATCGTCGCGAGCCCCTGCAACCCGGCCGGCACCATGCTGCACCCCGACGAACTTCTGTCCATTGCCCGCTGGTGCGAGGCCAACGGCGTGCGGCTGATCAGCGACGAGATCTATCATGGCCTGAACTACGATTCGCCGCTGGCAACGGCGGCCGCAGTCAGTGAGAACGCGGTCGTCGTCAACAGTTTTTCCAAATACTTCTCGATGACCGGCTGGCGGGTCGGCTGGCTGGTGTTGCCGGCCGATCTTGTCCGGCCGGTCGAGTGCCTGGCGCAGAACTTCTTCATCAGCGCGCCGCACATCTCCCAGGTCGCGGCCGAGGCGGCGTTCGACTGCACCGCGGAATTGCAGGCCAATATCTCCCGGTATCGCCGGTCCCGCGACCTGCTGGTGGGCGCGTTGCCGGGCAGCGGCTTCGCGCTCGGCCCGGCGGAGGGGGCGTTCTATCTTTGGGCCGACGTCGGCCGGCTGACCAACGACAGCGAGGCGTTCTGCGCCCGCATGCTGGCCGAGGCGGGCGTCGCGGCGGCGCCCGGCGTCGATTTCGACCGCACGCGCGGCAACCGGTTTGTCCGCTTCAGCTATTGCGGCCCGGAGGCCGACATGGCCGCGGCGGCCGATCGTCTGGCACGGTGGACGCTCCAGAGGTAGGGTGAGGCATCGCACCGGAGAATTGCGATGCCCGACGATCTTTACGAACGCGACATTCTGGAGTGGTCGGACCGGCAGTCCGACCTGCTGGGCCGCCTCGCGCGTGGCGAACGCGTCGACGACGCAATCGACTGGCCGAACGTAATCGAGGAGGTCTTGAGCGTCGGGCTGTCCGAACTGCACGCCTGCCAAAGCCTAATTCGCGCAAGCGCATCGTCCATCTGCTCAAATTGCACCTGGAACCGGACTCCCCGGCGATGTTGCACTGGCGCGGCGAAGTGATTGCGTTTCTCGGCGACGCCAAGTCGCGCTTCTCGCCTTCCATGCGCCAGCGGATCGATCTCGCCAAGCAGTGGCGATTGGCAACCCGCCAGACAGCGGCCGAGCGAGATATCCGGCCTGTCGGTTTGCCAGACGAGTGTCCCTTCACGCTTGATGACCTCCTGGCGGATGACGCGGACCCGACGGCGCTGGCCGCACAAATCGGCTGAAGCGGGCGGTCCCGCTCCAGCCTGCACGTCCCGGCCGTCGTGAACATCCGGGTCATTCCGTCATGCCGGCGGAGGCCGGCATCCACGCGATCAGACGTGCTCTTCCGAGCGTGGAGGGCTCGATCCCGGCTTTCGCCGGGATGACGGAGCGGGGGCAGTCCGTTTCACGCGGCTATGGCGGGTCCTACCGCTTCCACCACCCCCGCTTGCGCTCGGCAACGGGAAGATCGTCCTGGCCGAGCACCAGCGGCTTGATCGCCGGGCCGACGATCGGCTCTGCGGGCGGCTCCGCTGGCAGCTCGGGCGCCAGGGCGGCGGCCGGTTCTGGGGCGGCTTCGAGCGCCGGTTCGGGCACCGCCGAGAATTCCGGGGCCAGTTCCGGCGCGGCCGGCGGGGGCGGTTCGACGACGGCCGGTTCGGCAACCGGCGCGGCAGCCTCGGCGGGCGCCTCCGGCGGTGCCGCGGCGACGGGTTCGGACGCCACCGCCACTATCGGAGACGGCGCAGGTGCGTGGACGCTGGGCAGCGGCGGCGGGCCGGCGTCCGCGGCCGCGTCCATCATGTCGAAGATGTCGAACGCGCCACCGCCGAACGGATCGGCAGGGGTGGGCCCGCTGTACGGCGCGATGTACGGCGCGATGTAGGGCGCGGCCGGCGGCTCGGCGACGGCCGGTTCCTCGGCCTCGCCCTCGCCGCGGCGCCGGCGGCGGCCGCCGCGACGGCCGCGCCGGCGCGGTTTCGGCAGCCCGTTCTCGTCGAGGTCCGCAGCATCCAGGCTCGGCTGCTCGATGCCGCCCGCCTCGGCCTCGGCGGCCTCGGCCAGCGCGGCCGGCGCCTCGCCATCATCGCCCGGACCTTCGGCCATGAACACGTCGGCCGGCTCGCCGTCCTCACCCTCGAACTGGTCCTCGAACGCTTCGCCGCCGTTCGCGGGCGGCTCGCCGCCGGTCTCGGAGGCGGGCTGGCCCGGCACGCCGCCGGCGACCTGGTCGCGCCGGTTGCCCCGGCGGCGGCGGCGGCGGCGGCGGCGGCCGGCGTCCTCGCCGGTCGGGCGGGCCTCGCCGCGCGCCTCCGGGCGCTGCTCCGAGCGCGCCTCGGCCCGCGGCTCGGCCCGCGCCTCCGCGCGCTGGGGGGCCGGCGCACGCGCTACGACGGTTTCCTCCTCTTCGTCCTCGACGATGTCGGGCGCTTCCTCGAACTCCTCCTCCGGCGAGGACTGCGCCGGGGCAGCCGGGGCGACCGGGGCCGCGAACACCGGGCGCTCGCTCTCCGGCACCTGCGGCTTCACCCGGTCGATGCGGATCTGCGGCGGCACCAGCGTGTCGTCGGGCGTGAAATGCACGCGCATCGCGTAGCGCGCCTCGATCGCCGCCAGCCGGTCGCGCTTGGTGTTGAGCAGATACAGCGCGATCGAACTGGCGACGAACACCATGATCAGCGCGGCGCGGCCCTTGCCGCCTTCCTCCTCGATCGCGCGCAGCACGTGGATCGCCGCACTTTCGGTCGAGCGCACGTGACCAAGTCCCCCGCAATGCGGGCAAACGACAAAACTGGTTTCCGCGAGCGACGGGCGCAGCCGCTGCCGGCTCATTTCCAGCAGCCCGAAATGGCTGATATGGCCGACCTGGATGCGCGCGCGGTCGATCTTCAGCGCGTCCTTGATCCGGCGCTCCACCGCGGCGTTGTGCTTCTTCGCCTCCATGTCGATGAAGTCGATCACGATCAGCCCGGCGAGGTCGCGCAGCCGCAACTGGCGCGCCACCTCGTCGGCGGCTTCGAGGTTGGTGCGCAGCGCCGTCTCCTCGATGCCGCGCTCGCGGGTGGAGCGGCCGGAGTTGACGTCGATCGCGACCAGCGCCTCGGCCTGGTTGATCACCAGATAGCCGCCGGACTTGAGCTGCACGGTCGGCGTCAGCATGCCGTCGAGCTGCGCCTCCACCTGGTACTTGGCGAACAGCGGCTGGTTGGGGCCGCCGCCGTTGCCGCGCCAGAGCTGCACCTTCTTGGCGTGGCTCGGCATCAGCATGCGCATGAAGTCGTGCGCCGCCTTCCAGCCGTCCTCGCCGTCGACCACCACCTCGTCGATGTCGCGCGAATAGACGTCGCGGATCGCGCGCTTGATCAGCGAGGCTTCCTCGTAGATCAGCGCAGGCGCGACCGAGCGCAGCGTGTGCTCGCGGATGTCGTCCCACAGCCGCATCAGGTATTCGCAGTCGCGCTTGATTTCTGGTTTCGGCCGGTTGGCGCCGGCGGTGCGGACGATCAGGCCCATGCCCTGCGGGATGTCGAGTTCCGACGTGATTTCCTTGAGCCGGCGCCGGTCGGCGGCGGAGGTGATTTTTCGCGAGATCCCGCCGCCTCTCGGGGAATTGGGCATCAGCACGCAGAACCGGCCGGCCAGCGAGATGTAGGTGGTCAGCGCCGCGCCCTTGGTGCCGCGCTCCTCCTTGACGACCTGCACCAGCATGATCTGCCGGCGCTTGATCACCTCCTGGATGCGGTAGTTGCGCAGGAAGCGGGAGGTGCGGCGCGCGCGTGCCTCCTCGGCGCCGTTCTCCTGCTCGGCCTCGCCGCCGACGGTTTCGGGCGGCGGCAGCACCTCGACCTCGTCGCCGTCGGCCGTGTCCTCGTCGTCGTCACCGGCGGGGAGGGCGTCGCCGGCAACCGCGGCAGGCGCCATGCTTTCGCCAGGAAACTCGTCGGCCGCGACCGCGTCGGTGGCGCCGAACCGCTCTTCTCGCGTGATCAGCGCGGCCTGCGCCGGCCGGTGGGCGTCCCGGTGGGGGTCATCGGACGGCGCAGCGGCAGGCGCATCGGCTTCAGGCTCGACCTGGGGCGCCGGCTCAGCCGCAACTTCGGCACCGACCTTCTGCGCGTGCTCGGCGCTGGCCGCCGCCTCGGGCCGGAGGGGCGCGGCTTCGGCGGCTGGGGTGGGTTCGGCGACGGCTTCCGCCTGGGCCGCGGGCTGCTCCGGACCCTCCGGTTCTACCTGCGGGGCAGGTTCGCCGGCTTCGTCCGCGGTCTTCGCGGCCAATTCGTGATCGGCCGCGCTGGGCTCGCCGAGCTCGGCGTCCGTCGCCGGCCGAGTGGGCTCGTCGGCGACTTCGGTCTCGTCGCGGGCCGGCTGGCGTTCGTGGCGCTCCGGGCGGGCCGGGCGGCGGCCGGCGGCTTCGGCGTCGGCTTCCTCCTCCTCGGCCTCGGCCTCGGCGCGGGCTTCCTCGGCCTGCAGCGCGAGCAGCCGCTGCCGGTCGGCCACGGGGATCTGGTAGTAGTCGGGGTGGATCTCGCCGAACGCGAGGAAGCCGTGGCGGCCGCCGCCGTATTCCACGAACGCCGCCTGCAGGCTGGGCTCCACGCGGACGATCTTGGCGAGGTAGATGTTGCCTTTGAGCTGCCTCTTCGTCGATGTCTCGACGTCGAAGTCCTCGAGCCGGTTACCGTCCAGCACCACCACGCGGGTCTCTTCCGCGTGCGTGGCATCGATCAACATGCGCTTGGTCATTCAGCCTCGAACTCCGGTGCGCCGCGCTGCGGCGCGCCAGGGCGCGGCAGCTTCGGCTTGATGTGCAACCTGTCGAGGGCTGGTTCGTCCGCAAACGCTGCGCGAGGTTCGGCACGGCCGCCACGGCACCGGGCGCCGCCGTGCCGCACGCCGGCCGGGCCGATCGGCCTCGGATCGGGTGGGCGTCGCGGACAAGATCTGGTGCGGCGTTGGTCATCTAACCCTGTGTCTGCGGGCGAAGGCGCCTTCCGCGGGAAGGCGCCGCCCTCGTCTCAATTCCTCCGCCCGCCGGGGAGGCGGACGGGTCGCGCCCACTGGCCGGGGCGCAGCCGAACCCGGCTGGCCGACCGCGCTGCGCGCGCGATAGCGGCGCGTCCGCCGCGCCATCGTGCTGCCGGCCGAGCGTGGCCTGGCAATGGCCGCCCGTGTGCGGCCGAACGCGACGTCGCGGTGCGAAGCCCGGCACGGAGCGACTCTCGGCAGCCACCCCATCCTGTCACCGAGCCGTCGCCGAGCTTGGAGGAAACCCGGCGGCATCGCAAGCACAACCGTGGCAGAGCTGCCACGCTCAGGTCAAGAATTGGCCCATATCAAGGGTGAGCGTGCATTTTCCAATGGACCGCGCTAAATCAGCGGCGCACGGCATTGTTCGACGCATCGACCTTGGTGTCTGAAGGGATCCTTCCCCGTGTTCACTCGCCGCCTGCTGCTCGGCCATGGCGCCATCGCGAGCTTCCTGCTGCCCGCCGGCCCGGCGCTGGCCGAACCCGTGCACATGCTGACCCGCCCCGCCGCCGCGTCGGCCGGGGCGCGGCTGGTGATGCTCGACCCCGGCCACGGCGGCAAGGACCCGGGCGCGATCGGCGTCTCCGGCACCTACGAGAAGCACGTCGCCCTGGCCTCGGCGCAGGAGTTGAAGCGGCAGCTGGAGGCGAGCGGCCGCTACCGGGTGGAGCTGACGCGGACGCGCGACGTGTTCATCCCGCTGGAGCAGCGGGTGGCGATCGCCGAGAAGCGCGGCGCGGCGCTGTTCGTCTCGATGCACGCCGATGCGCTGGCCGACCACGCGGTGCGCGGCGCCAGCGTCTACACGCTCGCCGAACACGCGTCGGACGCGCAGACCGCGGCGCTGGCGCAGCGGGAGAACGCGGCCGACCGCTACGCCGGCCCGGAGTTCCACGGCACCTCGCCCGAGGTCGCGCAAGATCCTGGCGAGCCTGGTGCAGCAGGAAACCCGCGTCGGCTCGGCGCGGATGGCGCACAGCGTGGTCGGCGAGATGGGCCGCGAGGTGCCGCTGCTGACCCATCCGGCACGGCATGCCGGGTTCGTCGTGCTGAAGGCCGCCGACATCCCGAGCGTGCTGGTGGAGATGGGCTTCATGTCCAACCGTCAGGACGAGGCGGCGCTGCGGCAGCCGCAGCACCGGGTGCTGGTGGCGACCGCGCTGCACCGAGCGATCGACGCCTTTTTCGCGCAGTTCGCGCCGGCGCGCCCGGCCGCGACGAAAATGGCCGGCTGACGCCGCGCGGCGTCGCGTCCCCGACTGTTGAAGGCAACCCAGTCACGCCCGGGTTTGCTACGCCCGGGGCGGAAAATGGTGTAACGCACGGGGCATGACGAAGCCGTTCACCGCCGGCGAGCGCCTCGCGCGGCCCAGCCAGGACGTGCCGCGGACCCGCCGCCCCGCCCGGCCGCCACCCTCGCCTCCGCCGCCGAAGCCGCCGCACCGCGGGCGGGGGCGCGGCGAGCCGCGCCGGCGGCCGCGCTTCCGCTGGCTGCGCCGGATCGTCGGCGCCCTGATGGGGCTGTTCGTGCTGGCGACCGCGGCCGGCGGCGTGGCCGGCTGGGGCGCCTACAAGCATTTCAGCCGCGACCTGCCGGACGTCGACGTGTTGCGCAACTACCAGCCGCCGGTGATGAGCCGCGTCTACGCCGGCGATTCGCGGCTGCTCGCGGAATTCTCGACCGAGCGGCGCATCTTCGTGCCCTACACCGCGATCCCGGAGATCGTGAAGCACGCCTTCGTCTCGGCCGAGGACCAGAACTTCTTCACCCATCGCGGCGTCGACCCGGTGGCGATGCTGCGCGCCGCGATCACCGATGCGCGCCAGTACGGCCAGGGCCGCCGGCCGATCGGCGCCTCCACGATCACCCAGCAGGTCGCAAAGAACATGCTGCTGGGCAACGAGGTCTCGGTCGCCCGCAAGGTCAAGGAGATCATCCTGGCGATCAGGATCGAGAACGTGCTGAGCAAGGAGCGCATCCTCGAGCTCTACCTGAACGAGATCTACCTCGGGCAGTCCGCCTACGGCGTCGCCGCGGCGTCGCAGGCGTATTTCAACAAGCCGCTCGACGCGCTGACGATCGCCGAGGCGGCGTTCCTGGCGGCGCTGCCGAAGGCGCCGAACAACTACAACCCGTTCCGCTACCCCGATGCCGCGCGCGCCCGGCGCGACTGGGTGCTCGACCGCATGGCCGAGGACGGGGTGATCAACGCGCAGCAGCGCGACGCCGCCAAGGCCGCGCCGATCACGCCCTCGCCGTTCCGCCGGCCCGAGCAGGTCGCCGGCGGCGACTATTTCGCCGAGGAAGTGCGGCGGCAACTGGTGGAAAAATTCGGCGCCGACCAGACCACGCAGGGCGGGCTCACGGTGCGCACGAGCCTCGACCCCGCGCTGCAGGCCCAGGCCGACAAGACGCTGCACGACGGGCTGGTGAAATACGACGAGAAGCACGGCGGCTGGCGCGGCCCGTTCGGCAAGGTCACGGTCGGTCCGAATTTCCGCAACTCCTGGGCCGGCGAGCTGGCGGCGCTCGGCCGCGCGCCGGGGCTGCTGCCGGACTGGCGGCTCGCGGTCGTGCTGGAGGAAACCGACGCGCAGGCGCGGCTCGGCTTTCTCGAACATCCGCCGGGCGGGGTCGCGGCGGTGCCGCGGGTGCTGCCGCTGGCGCTCGCCGATGCCGCCTGGGCGCGGCCGGCCGGCAAGGACGGCAATCTCGGGCCCGGCGCCGAGAAAACTCGGCGACGTGATGCAGGTCGGCGACGTGGTGATGGCGGAACTCGCGCCCGCGGCCGCGGCGCAGGGCAAGACGGCCGCGAAGCCGGAGCGGCTGCTGCTGCGGCAGATCCCGGCGGTGCAGGGCGCGCTGGTGTCGATCGACCCGACCACCGGGCGGGTGCTGGCGCTGTCCGGCGGCTGGTCGTTCGAGATGAGCCAGTTCGACCGCGCCACTCAGGCCAACCGGCAGCCCGGCTCCAGCTTCAAGCCGTTCGTCTACCTGACCGCGCTGGAGGAAGGCATCTCGCCGTCGCAGCGCTTCATGGACGCGCCGTTCGTGCTCGACCAGGGTGCCGCCGGCCAGTGGCGGCCGGGCAATTACGAGAACGAATTTCTGGGGCCGGTGCCGCTGCACGTGGCGCTGGAGAAGTCGCTCAACCTGGTGACGGTGCGGGTCGCCGACCGGGTCGGGATGGAAGCGGTCGCCAAGACCGCAGAAGCGTTCCACATGGTCGACCACCTGCCGCGGCTGCTGCCGGCGGCGCTGGGCGCCGTGGAAACCACGGTGCTGCGCGAGGCCGGTGCGTATGCGGGCATCGCCGCAGGCGGGCGCGAGGTGATCCCGACGCTGATCGACAGCGTGCAGGATCGCGACGGGCACGTGATCTGGCGCGCGCCCGGCCTCGCCTGCGAGGGCTGCGGCGACCCCTCGCACGCCGCCGACGCTGGTCGACGGGCGCAAGCAGATCGCCGACCCGCAAAGCATCTTCCAGCTCAACCTGATGATGCAGGGCGTGGTGCAGCACGGCACCGGCTACAACGCGGGCGTCGGGTTGAACCGGCAGATCGCCGGCAAGACCGGCACCAGCCAGGATTTCCAGGACGCCTGGTTCTCCGGCTTCACGCCCGACCTCGTGACCACGGTGTGGATCGGCTACGACACGCCGACCAGCCTCGGCAACAACGAGACCGGCGGCAACATTGCCGCACCCGTCTGGCACGACTACATGGCGTTCGCGCTGAAGAACCGGCCGAAGCTGACGTTTCCGCAACCGCCCGGCGTCACCGTCGCCACCTACGACGGCGGCTTCGGCAGCGACACCGACGCGTTCAAGCCGGGGCAGGAGCCGGGCGCCTCCGGGCCGATCGGCACCGGGGCGGCGGAAGTGGCGAACGGCGCGGACGGCAACCAGCCCGGTGCCGCGACCGCGTCCGGGGCCGCCCCGTCAGCGCCCTCCGCCGGGGTCGACAGCGGCCTGGGCGGGCTGTATTGACCGCGCCCCTTGCAGCGATGAAAGACCAGAAAAATGTCCGCCGAGACCGATGCGCTTCACCAGCAGATCAAGCAGTCCGTGGCGCTGCTGAGGAGGCATCTTTGACTGGGATGTCGCAATCGCCCGCCTCGAAGAGCTGAACGCCCGCGCCGAGGATCCGGCGCTCTGGAACAACGCCGCGCTCGCGCAGAAGCATGATGCGCGAGCGCAACCAGCTGGCCAGCCGCATCGAGGGCGTTGCCACCCTGGAGCGCGAAGTCGCCGACACGGTCGAACTGATCGAAATGGCCGAGGCCGAAGGCGACGCCGACATGGTCGCCGACGCGACGGCGACATTGCAGGCGCTGGCCGACGAGGCGAAACGGCGCGAGATCGAAAGCCTGCTGTCGGGCGAGGCCGACGCCAACGACGCCTACATGGAAATCAACGCCGGCGCCGGCGGCACCGAGGCGCAGGACTGGGCCGAGATGCTGATGCGCATGTACACGCGCTGGGCCGAGCAGCACGGCTACAAGGTGCAACTGATCGAGCAGAGCGAAGGCGAGCAGGCCGGCATCAAGTCGGCGACGCTGCTGGTCTCCGGGCGCGAACGCCTATGGCTGGCTGAAGACCGAGGCGGGGGTGCATCGGCTGGTGCGGATCAGCCCGTTCGACGCCAACGCGCGGCGGCAGACCAGTTTCGCCAGCGTCTGGGTGTATCCGGTGATCGACGACACCATCGAGATCGAGATCAACGACGCCGACCTGAAGGTCGATACGTTCCGCGCCTCGGGCGCCGGCGGCCAGCACGTCAACAAGACGGAAAGCGCAATCCGCATCACGCATGTGCCGACCGGCATCGTGGTGGCGTGCCAGACCGACCGCAGCCAGCACCGCAACCGCGCGACCGCGATGGGCATGCTGCGGGCGCGGCTGTACGAAGCCGAACTGCAGAAGCGCGAGGCGGCCTCGGCGGCGACCGAGGCGGCGAAAACCGACATCGGCTGGGGCCACCAGATCCGCAATTATGTTCTTGCGCCGTATCAGCTGGTGAAGGACCTGCGCACCGGCGTCGAGACCGGCAACCCGGACGCCGTGCTGAACGGCAACCTGGACGCATTCATGGCGGCGGCGCTGGCCGCCCGCGCCGGCGCGACCCGCAGCGACGCGAGCGCGCAGGCGCAGTGAAGCATGGCGATGCGGACCCGACACGTCGCGGATGAAGATGTGGCAGACGACATCAAGCTGATCGAAATGGCCAATCTTTCGACCGCGCAGACCGGCGTCGACGGCGTGATCTATATTTCGACGACGCAGGGCGGGCATGGCCCACGGGTGAAATGGTATCCGGGCCGCCCGAGTGCGACCGCACCGTGCCTGAGCGTGACGGTCGAGGCGCAACCGCGGGCGTTCAACCACGGTCTGCCGCGGCAGGCGTTCGAGGCCGGCCGCACCGCGGTTGCGCGCTGGGTGGAGCTGAACCACGCCGCCCTGCTCGACTTCTGGAACAACGGCAACACGTGGCTGGACGACGAGGTGACGGCGTTCAAGCGCGGACTGCAAAAGCTCGGCTGAACAGAAGGAGCGGGGGGAGCGAGGCCGCTCCCCCCACACCCCCCGGCATTACTTTGGCGCAGCCGCCGCAAAGGCTGCGGACGTCGCCATGTCATTACAATGTCGTAATTAAATGGGCGTGCGGAGGCACCGGCTCGGATCAGCCCGATTTTTTGCGGGACGCCCTGAGGGGGCTGGCGGCGCCGAGCATCGGCGGCGGGCCGATGTAGAACCCGTACCGGTCGCGGCGCCAGTGGTCGTGCGGCCAGCGGGGCATCGACGGTTTTTCCCGCTTCGGGCGCGGGGCGGGCTTGCGCCGGGGCGGCAGCGCCACGACCGGCGGCGGTCGGACGCCCAGCATCCGGCACAGCGAGCAGATCGGCCGGCCCATCGCTTCCGGCGCCGCCTGCATCAGCGCCACCATCCCGGGGTCATGCAGCAGCCCGTCGAGCATCCCGGCATACGCCACGGTCTCCGGGACGATTAGCGGCCGAGGCCAGCCGAAGGTCCGGGGGAGCGGGTCGCGCAGCGGGGCCGGGCGGGGCGGTTGTCGAGGGCGCGACATGTGCATATATTGGCGGCCGGATACACATCGGCGGCTGCCATGCGCACCAACATCGAAATCGACGACGCCTTGATGCGGGAGGCCATGGAGCTTTCCGGCCTGCCGACCAAGAAGGCGGTCGTGGAGGCGGCCCTGCGGGCGCTGATCCGCCTGCGCCGCCAGCGTGGCATTCTCGATCTGGCCGGAAAAGTTCACTGGAGCGGCAATCTCGATGAAAGCCGCGAAGGCCGGAATACCCTCTGATCGCGGTCGATACCTCGGTCTGGATCGATCATTTCAACGACACCCGCACGCCGCAGGTTGCGCGGCTGCGCGGCATCACCGGCAATGACGAAGACCTGATCGTCATCGGCGACCTCGTGCTGACGGAATTGCTGCAAGGGGTCGCCTCCACCGAGCAGTCGCGGAGGTTGATGGCCGAACTGCACCGGTTCGTGATCCGCGAGATGGTCGGCGAGCAGGTTGCGATCCAGGCCGCCGTCAATTACCGCGCGTTGCGCGCGCTCGGGATCACTGTGCGAAAGACGATAGACCTGCTGATCGGCACGTTCTGTATCGAGAACGGCTTGCCGCTGCTGCACGCGGACCGGGATTTTGAGCCGATGGAGCGGCATTCGGGCTGGTCGCGGTGGCGGTTTAGCGTTCTCCGGCACGCGATTTCCGTTGCGGAATATCCGCGGCGGACGGTAAGTTCCCCCAAACGCCGGGGGAACGGACGATGACATACACGATCAACGGAAGCTTTACGTCCGGCTTCACGCTGACCAACGCCAATGACAACCCGGTCAGCGTCACCTCTACGACGGTCATCAACTCGTTGGGCGATGATATCGACGGCAGCGCCGGGATCGCCTGGACGATCGCTACCGATGGCACGCTGACATCGCTTGGCCGGGGGATCTACCTGGCCGATGGCGGCAGCGTGACGAATGGCGCCAGCAACACCGCGGCTTCGATCAGCGGCAAGTGGAACGGGGTGCAGATCAGCGGCACCACCGGCAGCGTCACCAATCTGGGGTCGATCTCCAGCGCGCGCGGCAATGCGGTGGCGCTCTACGCGGGCGGCGGGCTCACCAACGGTTCGAGCACCAACACGGCCGCGTCCCTGGCAGCCTTCGGCAACGGGGTGTTCATCGGCGGCGCAACCGGCACGGTGACCAATTTCGGCTCGATCACCAGCGTGCGCGCCGAGGCCGTGGAACTCGCCACGGGCGGTGCCGTCACCAACGGTTCCAGCGCCGACACCGCCGCTTCGATCCGCGGCGCGGATTTCGGCGTCGCGGTCAACGCGGCCGCGGGCACGGTGACCAACTTCGGCACCATCACGGCCGCGCATTTCGACGGCGTCTGGCTTGCGCTGGGCGGCACGGTCGTCAATGGCTCGGCGACCGACGCCCTGGCCGCGATCCAGGGGCGCTGGGCCGTGCAGGTGCAGAATGCCGCCGGCAAGATCAGCAATTTCGGCACCCTGACCGGGGTGGTCTACGACGGCGTTGTGCTGTCTGACGGCGGCAGCGTGACCAACGGATCGACCGGCGATGCGGCGGCCGCGATCTCCGGCAAGCAGAACGGCGTGAACGTCGCCGGGACGAGCGGCACGGTGCTGAATTTCGGCACCATTTCGGGAGCGAGTTCACAAGGCGTCAACCTGCAGGGCGGTGGCAGCGTCACCAACGGCTCGACCGCCGACGGCACCGCCAGCATTTTTGGTTTCGGCGGCGTACAGGTGGCCGGGACCGGCGCGAGCGTGAGCAATTTCGGCACGATTTCCGGCATCCGCTCGGACGCCATCTACCTGCAAAACGGCGGCAGCGTGACCAACGCCGAGGGCGCGACGATCCTCGGCCGGTTCAACGGCGTGGATGTCCGCAAGGCCGCCGGCACGGTGGGCAATCTCGGCACGATCGGCGGCGGCACCTATCCCGGCGTGTATTTCCAGGCGGGCGGCACGGTGACGAACGGCTCGGCCACCGACACCGGCGCCGCGATCACCGGGCCGAACGCCGTCGTCATCTACGGCTCGCCGGCCAGCGTGATCAATTTCGGCATGCTCGCCGGCAATGCGCTGGGCCATTCGAGCGTCTACGCCAAGGATGGCGGCAGCGTGACCAACGGCACCGCCGCCGACACGGCCGCCTCGATCGCCGGCAACAGCAACGGCGTCGACATCGAGGGCGGCCGCGGCACTGTGCAGAATTTCGGCAGCATCAGCGCGGTCGGCTACCAGGGCGTGCGCCTCGGCGACGGTGGCACCGTGGTCAACGGGGCGATCGGCGACAAGGCGGCGCAAATCTTTGGCCACGACCATGCGGTGTTCGTGCTGAACGCGGCGGGCACAGTGCAGAATTTCGGCACGCTGAGCGCCGTCAAGTATGGCGCCGTGCATTTCGAGGACGGCGGCAGCGTGACCAACGGCGCGGCGACTGATACGGCCGCCGTGATGAACGGCGCCGTCGACATCGACGGCGCGGCCGGCAGCCTCACGAATTTCGGCAGGATCACCGCCCAGGGGCTTGGCAACGCCGGCGCCGCCCTGACCGGCGGCGGGACGGTGACCAACGGTTCCGCGACCGATACCGGCGCCTCGATCGCCGGCGCGTACGGCGTGGTGCTCTATGGGACTCCCGCCGGCGTGACCAATTTCGGCACGATCAGCGGCAGCGGCGGGGCGTTTTCGACCGGGGCTTTTTTGAAAAATGGCGGCAGCGTCAGCAACGGTGCTGCCGGGGTGATTGCCGGCTCGCAGTCCGGGATCAGCCTGAACGGGCTGGGTACGGTCACCAATCTCGGCAGCGTCAGCGGGCTTTTTGTCGATGGCGTGAAGCTCGGCGCGGGCGGCAGCCTCACGAACGGCGCCGCGGCCGACAAGACGGCACAAATCGTTGGCGGCCGGAACGGCGTCTATGTCGGCGGCGGCAAGGCGACGGTCACGAACTTTGGCACGATCTTCGGCATGGTCGGCATTGCCGCCGGCACAGGCATGACCTCGGCGACCGTGGTGAATTCGGGAGCGATCATCGGGTTCGGTGGCACTGCCGTGAGCTTCGCGAGCGGCCTCGACCGGGTCGTTGTCGATCCGGGGGCGACGTTCTTTGGCAACGTGGTCGCCAGCAGCGGGGCCGGCAACGTGCTGGAACTGGCGTCGGCGGCGTCGGCCGGCACGATTGCCGGGATCGGTACGAGTTTTGTGAATTTTTCGACGGTCGAGAGCGACGCCAAGGCGCGCTGGTCGGTGGCGGGGAGCACGACGCTCGCCGCCGGGACGACGATGACGGTGGGCGCGGCGGGCTCGCTGACGCTGACCGGCGACATCGGCGGCCCGGGCACGATCGCGATCAGTGCGAAAGCGATGCTGCTGGCCGACGGCACGGTCGCGAGTGCGATGAAATTCCTGGCCGGCGGCAGCGCGACCGTGTCGCTGGCCGAGCCGATCGCGGCGACCGGGACGATCGGCGGCTTCATCAAGACCGACACGATCGACCTGCTCGGCACGGTCGCGACCGGGATCAGTTTTTCGACGACGACCGACGTGCTGACCGTGACCGGCGCCGGCGGCACGATCGCGGCACTGCATTTCTCCGGCAGCTACACCGCGAGTTTTGTGAAGGGCAGCGACGGGCACGGCGGCACCCGGATCACGCTCGGCTGAGCCGGGCGGCGCGCCGCCCCCCCAGCAGGTCGGCCGCGAGCGCCAGCACCAGCAGGGCGCAGCCGCTCGCGAACAGCCACGCGTAGTCGGCCGTCGCCGCGAACAGCGCGGAAAAACCCCAGGCGCCGGCGGTCTGGCCGACCGCCCACGCGGTGGTCGCCCAGCTCCAGCCGGCGCGCGCGGCGTCCGAGCCGGGGGTGGTCAGCACATTGACCCGGCCCAGCATCAGCGCCGAGACGCCGGGCGTGAAGGCGCCGGCGATCGCGGCGGAGAGCAGCAGCACCGGCACCGCCGACGAGGCGAGCAGCATCGCCACCGCTGCACCTTGCGCCACAAGAGCGAAACGCTGGGCGGCGGCGAAGCCGATCCGGTCGGCGGCGGCGCCGCACAGGGTCGGGCCGACGATCGCGCCGAGGCCGAACGCGACCCAGGTCGCAGCGCCCGCCGGCATGCCGCGATCGAGCCCGCGCGCGACGTAATCGACCAGGAACACCATGTGCGGCACCAGCGCGACGGCGTTCAGGCCGTAGGCGAAAATCACCGCGAGCAGCGCCGGGCCGGTCCGGCCGGGCACGCCGTGCGCCGGCGGCATCGGCGCCGACGCGCGCGGCCAGCCGCCCCAGGCGAGCGCCGTCAGCAGCGCCGAGATCGCGCCGAGGCCGAGCCACGCGCCGGCGACTTCCGCGTGCAGCAGCAGCGGGATCAGCGTGCCGGAGGCGGCGATGCCGAGGCCGATGCCGGTGAAGATCGCGCCGGTGGCGACGCCGCGCCGGTGCGCCGGCACGTAGGGCAGGATGCTCGGCGCGGCCAGGATCATCAGCACGCCGCCGGCGAGCCCGGCGAGGAACCGCCAGGCGAAGAACCAGATGATCCAGGCCGGGCTCATGCAGGCGAAGAACGCCAGCGAGGCCAGCACCATCATGCCGCGCAGCAGCGTGCGCGGCGGGATCAGGCGCGCGAGCCAGCGCGCGGCGAGCGCGCCGGCGAGATAACCGGCAAAATTGGCGGCGCCGAGATAGTCGGCCTGCGCCGGGGTGAACCAGCCGGCGCGGATCAGCACCGGGATCAGCGGCGTGTAGGCGAAGCGGGCGAGCCCGATGCCGACCAGGCTCGCGCACAGCGCGGCGCAGGTCGCGCGCCAGACCGGGACGCCGGCCAAGCCATTCACCGCCGGGGACGCGCCGACTGCGCTCATGTACGCAACATCGGCCGCCCGGCGCGATTCGGAAGCGCGTGCGGCCCCGCGCGGGAAGCGGGGCAGACCCGGCGGCTGGACAGCCCGGCAGATCGATGCCGTGGCGATGGCCGTGTGGTCGTAGGGTGGGTTGCCCTTTGCAACCCACCGCATTGATGGTCGGCGCCGCTTGTGGTGGGTTGCAAAGGCAAACCACCCTACGACGGCACGCGGGCCGCGCGATACACCCCCAAAAACCGCTCCACCATCGCCGTGCGGCCCGGCGGTGGGGCGATGCCGGATGCCAGGCGATCCCACAGGCCTGCCTCGGTCGCGGCCCGGCGCAGCGTGTCCGCCAGCGAGCGGGCGTCGGCGAAGGCGAACAGCAACCCGTCGCGCTCGGGCGTCACCATCTCGGCCTGGCCGCCGACGTCGGCCGCGATCACCGGGCGGCCGAACGACCAGGCTTCGCCGATGACAACCGGAGAATTCTCCCACCATACCGAGGGCACCACGCACCAGTCGACGCGGGCCATGCGCCCGGCGATCAGGGCGCGGTGGTAGGGGCCGTTGAAGGTCACGTTTCTGTCGGAGCGCGGCCGCGCCACTTCGGCGGCGATGAACCGTTCCGTCTCGGCCCGCCGCGCGTCGGAGGCATAGCGCAGGTTGTCGCCGTTGATCTCGACGGTGAACGCAGAGAAGCCGTCGGCGCGCAGCAGGTCGACAGCCTGCAGCAGCAGCCAGACGCCTTTCGCGTCCACCAGTTGGCCGAAGAAGCCGAACCGGTTGCGCTGTCTTCTTTTTTTCTCCGCGGCACCGGCGCCTTGCGGCGGGTCCTGGCCGTTCGGCACCTGCCGCAGTTTCTCCGCCGGCAGGCCCCACCGCACAAAACGCTCCTGCATGAAGCGGCTTGGCGTGGTGAACACGTCGACGGCGGACAAATGCGCGCGCATGTAGGCGGCGCGCAGAAAGAACATTTCCGGAGAAATATCCGGAAAGCACTGGTGGCAGCGCACCGGGGTCGCGGTGTCGCACAGCGAGCCGTCGAGCGGGCGGACCATGTGGCCGTTGGCGGTGCACATCGCCAGAAACTCGTGCAGCGTGAACACGATTTTGCATGTCGGCAGCACGCGCCGCGTCAGCGTCAGCAGCTCGACGCCGAACGTCATGAAATGGTGGAAATGCACCACGTCCGGCCGGATCTGGGTCAGGAACGACGCAAAAGCTTCGACCAGCCGCGGGTCCGAACACTTGTGCCACCACGGGTCGAGTTCGTTGGTCAGGAAAAGAAATTCGTCGGGGCGGCCGTCGAAGCCGGTGATGCAGGCGCCGGATTTGTAGAGCGCGGGCAAGCTGCGGTCGGTGGAGGCGAGCAGGACGGGAGAGACGCCGGGCACGGCTTTCAGGCCCTCGAACAACTCCCAGGCGATCTGCTGCGCGCCGCCGCGCACCAGTTCCGGGTGGAACACGCTGACGACCAGGACTTTCACGCGCGCACCCGGCGTGGGCGGACTGGCGCAGGTGTCAGCAGCTTGTGCGTCGGCGCCGGGCCAAGCAGGCCGTCGCGGATCGGGCCGGCCCAGGTGCGCGAGAACTGCCAGCGGTTGACGAAGCGCGCGCCCTCGGCGGCGGCCGAGTGCGCGCCGCCCTTGCCTTCAAGATGAAACAGCCGGATGTCGTGCAGCCACGGCGCGGTGCCGGCCATCAGGCTGCGCAGGCACAGATCGGCGTCCTCGTAGTGGCCGAAGATGTAATTTTCCCCGAAGCCGCCGAGCCGCTCGAACCAGTCGCGGCGCGCGGACAAGAATGCGCCGGTGACGCCCGGGACCGGCCGGGAACGCGTGTAGGTTTCGTCCTCCGGCGGCGATCCCTTGCCGTAGTGCTCGACGCGCACGAGGTCGCGGCGCAGCAGGCGGCGGCGGCCCTCGACCGGGACGCTGTCAAGGTCAAAAAACAGGCCGCCGTGCATCAGCGAGCCGTCTGCGTAATACAGCGGCACGCCGAACAGCGCGGTGCGCTCCGGCGGCAGCGCGGACAAAAGCTCGGTATGGCGGCGCGCCCAGTCGGGCTGGCGCGGCACCACGTCCGGGTTCAGCGCCACCACGCGGTCGCTGCGGGCGTGCGCGACGCCGACGTTGTTGGCGGCGGCGAAGCCGGCGTTGCCGGGCAGCAGCACGAGCGTCAGGCGCAGCCCGTGGACGAGGCTGGCGATGCGGGCGTCCCGCAGCAGCCGGTCGTTGAGTTCGGGGCTGTTGCAGACATAGACGAATTCGTAGTCGTCGATCCCCGGCAGGCCGGCGAACAGCGCGTTCTGCACGAACAGGAACTCGGGGCGGCCGTACAGGCACACCACCAGCGAGCCGCGCAGCTTTTTGCCGGGCGACCCGAACCGCTCGACGAACGGGTTGGCGACGATTTCCGCGGTCAGGCGGCGGTTGTTGGCGACCAGTTGCGCGCCGGTGCCGCCGTCGAGTGCCGCAACGGCGGCGCCGGAAAAATGACCGAAATGGTCGGCGCCGGCGAGCCAGGCCAGCGCCGCGTCGCGCAGGTCGGCGTCCGGCACGCTGAGCACGCCGGCCTGCACCGTGACGCCCGCGCCGCTCGCCAGCCGCAGTGTCAGCCGGCAAGCGGCGTGGCGGGGCAGGTCGCGGGCCAGGTCGAGGAACGACCAGAAGCCGTACGGGTGCCGCTCGGTCGCGCCCAGCCTTTCCTCGACATCGCGCCGCCGAGTGCGGGCCAGCGAGACCCGCATGAGGTCGTATTCCCAGCCCTCGCCCTGGAGCAGAAACTCGGCGAGCGGGTCGGTCGCGTCGTCGATCCAGCCGGTCACGAACACGCCGCCGCCCGGCGACATGCGCACCGCCTCGACGCCGAACGCGGCCGGCGGCGGCGCGCGCGAGCCATCCGGGCGGATGGTCGCCATCGTGATCACGACCGGCTCGCGCACCTCGCCGACCACCGGCAGATAGCGGCGGCCCTCACGGGCGCCGTTGCGGACGTAGTGGCTGCGGCCGGAAGCGAGCGCGCCGGCGTTGACGGCGGCGGCGACGTCCGGGTTGAGCTGCAGGTAGACCGCCTCGTCGAAATCTTCCGGGCACGGGATGTCCGCCTCGGGATCGGGGGCGTCGCTCACGCGCGCCGCATCGACGGAAGGGCCTGCATCGGCGCATCATGCCCCCGGCCCGCGCCGGCGCAAGCCGCGGCGCTCCGGCCGGCGGCACATGTTCGCCATGCGGACGCGGCGGGCCGGACCTGCGCACGGGCGTTGCGAAAGCCTTCCCCGACGCTCTAAGAGGGTCCGACCAGAGGCGACAAAGCGCGACAGCCGGTTGCGCCTTGTTGCCGATATGCCGGCGGCCGTGCTGCCGCGATCAGGGGAATAAAGCCTTGTCCGACCGCCTGTCCCACCTCAAGCGCCTGGAAAACGAGAGCATCCACATCATCCGCGAGGTGGTGGCGGAGTGTCGCGCGCCGGTCTTCCTGTATTCGATCGGCAAGGATTCGACGGTCATGCTGCATCTGGCGATGAAGGCGTTCTATCCGGCAAAGCCGCCGTTTCCGCTGATGCACATCGACACCGGCTGGAAATTCCGCGAGATGATCGAGTTCCGCGACGCGACCGTCGAGCGGCTCGGGCTGCAACTGATCGTCCACACCAACGAGGAAGGCCGGCGGCAGGGCATCAACCCGTTCGACCATGGCGGCTTCTACACGCACACGATGAAGACCGAGGCGCTGAAGGCGGCGATGAAGCTGTACGGCTTCGACGCGGCGTTCGGCGGCGCACGACGCGACGAGGAGAAGTCGCGCGCCAAGGAGCGCGTGTTCTCGTTCCGCACCGCAAGCGCAGGAATGGGACCCAAAGAACCAGCGGCCGGAATTCTGGCAGCTCTACAACGGGCGCATGCACAAGGGCGAGTCGATCCGGGTGTTCCCGCTGTCGAACTGGACCGAGCTCGACATCTGGCACTACATCATGCTGGAGGGGCTCGACATCGTGCCGCTGTATTTCGCGGCCGAACGCCCGGTGGTGACGCGCGACGGGCTGCTGATCGTGGTGCACGACGAGCGCATGCGACTGCATCCGGGCGAGACGCCGGAGCAGCGCATGGTGCGGTTCCGCTCGCTCGGCTGCTATCCGCTCACTGCCGCGCATCGAATCGGACGCGGCAAACTTGCCCGAGATCGTCGCCGAGATGTTCACCGCGCGGACTTCGGAGCGCGGCGGACGGCTGATCGACAAGGACGAAAAAGACTCGATGGAAAAGAAGAAGCGCGAGGGGTATTTCTGACATGAGCGCGACCCCCCTCCCGGTTCCCGAGCTGTCGCCGCTGGAGCAGTTCCTGGCGCGGCAGGAGCGCATCGGCACGCTGCGCTTTCTCACCTGCGGCAGCGTCGATGACGGCAAATCCACGCTGATCGGCCGCCTGCTGTACGACACCAAACTGATCTTCGACGACACGCTGGCGGCGCTGGAACGCGACAGCATCAAGCACGGCACCGCCGGCGAGCACATCGATTTCGCGCTGCTGGTGGACGGGCTGGAGGCCGAGCGCGAGCAGGGCATCACCATCGACGTCGCCTACCGCTTCTTCACCACCGACAAGCGCCGCTTCATCGTCGCCGACACGCCGGGCCACGAGCAGTACACCCGCAACATGGCCACCGGCGCCTCCAACGCCGACCTCGCGGTGGTGCTGGTCGATGCGCGGCAGGGCGTGCTGACGCAGACGCAGCGGCATTCCTTCATCGTCTCGCTGCTCGGCATCCGCCACGTCGTGCTGGCGGTCAACAAGATCGACCTGGTCGGGTTTTCCGAAGCGCGCTTCAACGAAATCCGCGACGACTACGTCGCCGCCGTGCGCCATCTCGGCTTTTCGACACTCACGGCGATCCCGATGTCGGCCCGCTTCGGCGACAACGTGATTTCCGGCAGCGCCCGCACGCCCTGGTACGATGGCACGAGCCTGCTCGACCTGCTGGAGACGATCGACGTCGAGGTCGGCGCGGAAGTGAAGCCGTTCCGCATGCCGGTGCAGTGGGTGAACCGGCCCAACCTCGATTTCCGCGGCTATGCCGGCACGATCTCCTCCGGCACGGTGCGCCCCGGCGACCGGATCACCGTCGCCGCGTCGGGCGCGCAGTTCGCTGGTCGCCGCGCATCGTCACGATGGACGGCGACCTTGACCGCGCCGGCGCCGGCAACGCGGTGACGCATCACGCTCGCCGACCAGATCGACATTTCCCGCGGCGACGTGCTGACGGTCGCCGGCGCGCCCGTCGCCGTCACCGACAAGTTCGACGCGCACATCGTCTGGCTCAACGAGCAGACGCTGTTCCCGGGCCGCAGCTACATCATCAAGCTCGGCACCCGCAGCGTCTCCGGCACGATCACCCGCATCCGCCACCGCATCGACATCAACACGCTTCGAGCACGTCGCCGCCGAAAAGCTCGACGTGAACGACGTCGCCGCCGTGAGCCTGTCGCTGACCGCGCCGGTGGCGGTCGAGCGTTTCGCCGACAACCCCGACCTCGGCGGCTTCATCGTGATCGACCGGCTGACCAACGCGACCGTCGGCGTCGGCATGGTCGAGACCGCGGTGCAGGCCAGCACCAACATCGTCTGGCACGACCTGACGGTGGACAAGGACGCGCGCGCCGCGCTGAAGGGGCAGCGGCCGGTGGCGATCTGGTTCACCGGCCTGTCCGGCGCCGGCAAGTCGACCATCGCCAACCTCGTCGATCGCAAGCTGCACGCGCTCGGCCGCCATACTTTTATCCTCGACGGCGACAACGTTCGGCACGGATTGAATCGCGATCTTGGCTTTTCTGAGGCCGACCGGGTCGAAAACATCCGGCGCGCGGCGGAGGCGGCGCGGCTGATGGTCGATGCCGGGCTGATCGTGCTCGTCTCGTTCATCTCGCCCTACCGCTCCGATCGCGACGCGGCGCGCGAGCGGTTCGACCGCGGCGAATTCCTCGAGGTGTACGTCGATACCGCCATCGACGAATGCCGCCGGCGCGATCCGAAGGGGCTGTACCGCCGCGCCGACCAGGGGCTGATCCGCAACTTCACCGGCGTGGACGCGCCGTACGAGGCGCCGGAAAGCCCGGAGATCCATCTGCGCACGGAGCAGGCCGCCGCCGAGGATCTGGCCGACAGCATCGTCGAGGATTTGCGCCGCCGCGCCATCATCGCCTGAACCCGCCGCGTGCTGAACATCGGGTTCCTGCTGCTGATGCTGCTCGGCGCGGTGGGCGCGTGGCGGCAATGGCGGCGCAGCCCGATGTTTTCCGCGAAGATCGCGATCGAGGTGGTGGCCGGCGTCGCCGTCACCATCGCCGCGATCGTCGGCGCGGCCTACGTGATGCCCGACCCGAACAACGGGGCGTCGCAGACGCTGGCGATCGGCTCGTATCTCGGCTTCATCGTGCTGCTGACCTCCGGGCTGATCGCGTTCATCATCCATGTCACCGCCGGCCGCGTCCCCGCGCCGCCGCCGAGCGCGCCGAACATCCGGGTGCATCGCGACAAGCTGACGCCGTGGATCGTTGGCGGCATCGGCCTGCTGATCGTGCTTGCGGTCGCCGTCGCATTCCTGCCGGGAGACTTGAAGCTCCTGCCGATCACGTTCGGCGGGCTGCTGCTGCTGCTCGCGGCGGCGCTGCTGGTGCCGCTGTACATGAATGCGCGGCGGATGGACCGCGGCGTCGCCGTGCTGATGGCCGAACCCTGGGCGCACTGGCGCTACCGGCCCGAGCACTGGCGCGCCTGGGTCGCCGACCGGCGCGCGGTGGCCGAAGCCGCGGTGCGGCAGACCGATGTCCGGCGCAACTGGCGCGGCCTGCTGTGGATGGTCGGCGGCCTCGCGGTGGCGGCGCTGATCATCGGCGAGGGCGGCCTGCTCGCCCGCCTCTGGCTGTTCCTGGGCTGCACGGCGTTCATGGTGGTTGTGCTGGCGCTGATTCACTGGGGCAGCCGGGGCAACCCGGCGCGGGTCGCGCGACGACTGCTCGCGGCGCCGGCCGAAGCGTGGCTCGGCCCGGCCGGCGCGCTGATCGGGCGCGACTATTCGCCCTGGGGGCTCGGCGGCTGCTATCTGGCCGCCGCCGGGCTGCGGCGCGAGCCATCCGGCGTCTGCATCGTGCTGCGGTTCATCGTCTCCGACGGCACCGGCTCGCGGGTTGTGGAGCAGCACGTGCCGCTGCCGGACGACGCCACGCCCGATCTCGCCGCGTTGCAGGCCAAACTGAGCGGAGCCTGCCCGAAGGCGGCCGTGGCGATCGCCTGATCAGTCGGCTGCCGCCTCGCCGCGCAGCAGCGCCAGCTTGCGCTCGAAATGCGCGCCCGAGGTGATCGGCGTGTAGCGCGGCAGGTTTTGCGCGCTGCCGCATCCGGGCAGGCACTCGACCATCGCGTGCCAGTTCGGCTGGTGGAAGAACGCGATCGACTGACGCGGCTGATGCGCGCGGGCCGGTGGCGGATTGACGACGCGGTGGAGGGTGGAAACCCAGCGGTCGTTGGTCCATTGCGCCATCAGGTCGCCGATGTTGACCACGAACACGTCGGGAGGGGCGGCAATGTCCTGCCACGTGCCGTCATGGTCGCGCACCTGCAGCCCGCCGGGGTCGTCGCCGGTGCTGAGGATGGTGAGGCTGCCGAAATCGGTGTGGGCGCCGGCGCGCAACTGCCCGGGCGCCGGCGCGACCGGCTGCGGCGGGTAGTATTGCGCCGAGAGGCCGGTGATGTGCCGGTCGATTTTTGTCGCGAAATAGTCTTGCGGCAGGCCCAGCGCCGCCGCGAAGGCCGCCATCAGGGTCTCGGCGAGACGCTCCATCTCGTGGAAATAGTCTTCCCAGACTTCGACGAAGTTGTCCGGCCGGGCGGGCCAGAGGTTGCGGCCGAAATACGGCGCCTCCTCGCCGGTGAGGTCGGGCGGGGTGTCGACCGGGCCGACCGAAAACCCCTCCTTCCAGTCCGGCGCGCGGGCGTCGCCGGGGGCGAGCGTGTCGGCGAGGTAGGACTGGCGCGGCCCGGTCCAGCCGTGGATGCGGCCGGGTGCGACCTGCAGCGGTCGTTTCTCCGCTTCCGGCAGCCGGAAGAACGCGGCGGTGGCGGCGTGCATGCGGCCGATCAGGTCGGCGTCCACGCCGTGGCCGGCCACCAGCAGAAAACCGATGTCGCGGCAGGCGGCGTCGATGTCCTGCGCGAAGGCGGCGCGGTCCGGCCCTGCAGCCGGGCGAGGTCGACCAGCGGGACGCGCGCCGCCACGCTTCGAATCCTCAAGGCGAGGGGCTTTGCCCCTCGACCCCAGCAAAGGCAGGGCCTTTGCAATCCATTCTCAAGGATGGGGTCTGGGGCCGCCGGCCCCAGCGGGGTTTGGGGCAGAGCCCCAATCGTATCCACTTGGTTACCCCTGCATCACGTAGGCGGTCTTGACCTGCGTGTAGAACTCCACCGCGTAGCGGCCCTGTTCGCGCGAGCCGTAGCTCGAGCCTTTGCGGCCGCCGAACGGCACGTGGTAGTCGACGCCCGCGGTCGGCAGGTTGACCATCACCATGCCGGCCTCGGCGTTGCGGCGGAAGTTTGCTGCCTTCTTCAGCGACGTTGTCACGACGCCGGCGCAGAGGCCGAACGGCGTGTCGTTGGCGACGGCGAGCGCCTCGTCGTAGTCCTTGACGCGCACCACCGATGCGACCGGGCCGAACACTTCTTCGCGGTTGATGCGCATGCTGTTCGCGGTGTCGGTGAACAGCGCGGGTGCCATGTAGAAGCCCGCCTTCTCGCGGTTCAGCCGCTCGCCGCCGACTTCGAGCTTGGCACCTTCGGCCTTGGCGATGTCGACATAGGAAAGATCCTGGTCGAGCTGGCTCTGATCCACCACCGGCCCGATCGTGGTGCCGGGCTTGCGCGCGTCGTCGATTGTCTGTTTCTTGATCGCCTCGGTGAGCCCCGCGACGAACTTGTCGTGTACGGCATCTTCCACGATCAGGCGGGAGGATGCAGTGCAGCGCTGGCCGGTCTGGAAATACGCGCCGTCGAGGGCGACGCGCACCGCCACATCCATGTCGGCGTCGGCCAGCACGACGAGCGGGTTCTTGCCGCCCATCTCCAGTTGCACTTTCGCGCCGCGCGCCGCCGCCTTGGCCAGAATGCCGCGGCCGGTCGGCACCGAGCCGGTAAAGCTGATCGCATCGATGCGCGGATCGGTGACCAGCTTCTCGCCGACGACCGAGCCGCGGCCGACGACGAGGTTGAAGACGCCGGCCGGAATGCCCGCACGATGCAGGATGTCGGCGAGCGCCCAGGCGCTGCCCGGCACCAGTTCGGCGGGCTTCATCACGATGCAGTTGCCGTAGGCCAGTGCGGGCGCGATCTTCCAGGCGGGAATGGCGATCGGGAAATTCCACGGCGTGATCAGGCCGACCACGCCGACCGGCTCGCGGGTGATCTCCACGTCAACGCCGGGCCGCACCGAGCCGATTTTTCGCTCGGGATTCTCAGGCATTCCTGCGCGAAGAACTTGAAGATGTAGCCGGCGCGGCCGACTTCGCCGGTCGCATCCGCCAGTGTCTTTCCTTCCTCGCGCGCCAGCAGATCGGCGAGTTCGGCGCGGCGCGCGAATGATCTCGATTCCTACCTTCTCCAGCAGGTCGGCGCGCTGCTGTACCGTGGTGCGCGCCCAGGCATGCGAAGCCTTGCGCGCGGCCTCGATCGCGTCGTCCACCTGCGCGGCACTGGCACGATCGTATTCGCCGACAACATCGGACGTGTCGGAGGGATTGATGTCGCGCACGGCGTCGGTGCCGCGCACCCATTCGCCGGCGATCAGGTTGGCTTGCGTCATCTGGAAGGGTTCCTTCGGTCAGAGCTGCGCGACGTGCGCGAACGGCTGGCGTTGCACCGCGAACGTGTTGCGCAGCGGCAGGGTGAACGGCGCGGCCTCGATCTCGAACACGTCGCCGGGCGCGGTCTTGAACCCGTCCGAAAACGACAGCGTCGCGGTGCCGAAGAAATGGATATGCACGTCGCCGGGCCGGCGGAACAGCGGATACTTGAAGTGGTGCGCTTCGAGGTTGGCAATCGCGTGCGACATGTTGTCCTCGCCGGACAGGAACGGCTTTTCCCATGCCACGGCATTGCCGCGGCGGATGCGCGAGGTGCCGCGCACGTCCTTCGGCAGCGCCCCGGTCAGCAGCTCCGGCCCGAGCGCGCAGGCGCGCAGCTTGGAATGCGCGAGGTACAAATAGTTCTGCCGCTCGGTCACGTGATCGGAAAATTCATTGCCGAGCGCGAAGCCCAGCCGGTACGGGGTGCCGTCCGGGCCGATCAGGTAGACGCCGACCAGCTCCGGCTCCTCGCCGCCGTCCAGCGCGAAATCCGGTGAGGTCAGCGGTTGCTCGGGGCCGGCAAGAACAGAACCGTCGCCCTTGTAGAACCATTCCGGTTGGACACCGCGTTCGCCCGGAGCGGGCTTGCCGCCATCGAGCCCCATGCGGAACATCTTCATGGAATCCGATAGCTTGCTCGGGTCGGCGAGGTCCTTGTGCATCTTGTCCCGCCCCTCGGCGCTGCCGAGATGCGACAGGCCGGTGCCGGTGACCAGCAGGTGCGCGGGATCGCGATGGTCGATCGGCGCCAGCACGCGCCCGGCGGCGAGCGCCGCCGCGAGGTCCAGCTTCTCGCCGCGCCCGGCCGCGGCGACTTCGGCCGCGAGGCTGCGCCCGTCGGCGATCGCGGCGGAGGCCAGTTCGTAGGTGCTGGCGACGCCCGGCACGACGTGCGCGCCGGCCTCGGTCACCGCCGCCACCGCCCGTGTTCCGTCGGCGTTCCGCAGTTGCACCAGATGCAGCATGTGTCCCTCCCGTGCCGGCTCTTGCCGGTCCCGCGGCGACCATGCCACAGAGTCCCCCGCCCCGTGGAGGCCCCCCGATGGACGACCAGCCCTACCCCCGCGACCTGCGTGGCTATGGCCGCACGCCGCCGGACCCGCGCTGGCCCGGCGGCGCGGCTGTGGCGGTGCAGTTCGTGATCAACTACGAGGAAGGCTCGGAGAACTGCATCCTCGACGGCGATGCCGCCTCCGAAGGTTTTCTGTCCGAGATCGTCGGCGCGCAGCCCTGGCCCGGGCAGCGCCACATGAACATGGAAAGCATCTATGAATACGGCGCCCGCGCGGGGTTCTGGCGGCTGTGGCGCGTTTTCACGGCGCGGCGCGTTCCCGTGACCGTCTATGGCGTCGCGCGGGCGCTGCATCGCGCGCCGGAGCAGGTGGCCGCCATGCAGGAGGCCGGCTGGGAAATCGCCAGCCACGGGCTGCGCTGGATCGACTATCGCGATTTTTCCCGGGAGGACGAGCGCGCCCATATGCAGGAGGCGATCCGCCTACACACCGCGGCGACCGGCGCGCGGCCGCTCGGCTGGTACACCGGGCGCACGTCCGCGCACACGCTCGATCTGGTGATGGAGGATGGCGGCTTCGTCTACTCGGCGGATTCGTATGCCGACGAGTTGCCATACTGGGTGCCCTCGCCGCACGGCCACCAGTTGATCGTGCCGTACACGCTGGACGCCAACGACATGCGTTTTGCCGTTGCCCAGGGTTTTAACTCTGGCGACCAGTTCTTTGCGTATCTGCGAGACTCGTTCGACGTGCTGTACGCTGAAGGGCTGGCCGGATCGGCAAAGATGTTGTCGGTCGGGCTGCATTGCCGGCTGGTCGGCCGCCCCGGCCGGGCGGCGGCCTTGGCACGGTTTCTCGATTACGTGCAGGGCCACGACCGGGTGTGGCTGGCGACTCGGCTGGAGATCGCCCGGCACTGGGAGCGCCAGCATCCGCCGGGGTGAAAGTTTGAGGCGCAACAACCGAGCCCCACCCGTCATTGCCGGGCTTGACCCGGCAATCCACGGCGCCCCACGGCGTGGATCCCCGGGTCAAGCCCGGGGATGACGAGTGAATCCAATGATGCGGTTCAGCACTGCAGAGTCCGAGTCACGGCGAAATCGTCAGCACCGTCATGCTCCACGGCGTCAGCGTGACCTGGGACGGTGCCGGACCATGCCACGGTGCGCGTCGCGATCGGCCCGGCCCACACGCCGTTCTGCGACAGGTCGTAGATCGCCTTGTCGTAGCGGATCGTCCGCGCCGAACCGCTGCCGAGCGCGGCAAGCGACACATTCAGCGCGACCGAGTTGGTCTGATCCAGGTTGAACAGCACCGCCGCAAAACCGGTGCCCTGCGTCATCGCATAGGCGCGCAGTGTCGAGGGCGCACCGGCGAGCGTCGCCGGCAGCATGTGCTCGCCGGCCAGCGCCACCTTGCCGAGCAGCGCAATCGCCCGCGCCGTCGGCAGCGGAACGCCGAGCGCCAGCGTGGGCGCGTCGGAGCAGCCGTATTCCGGCAGCCCGTCGGAAAAGATCATGTAGCCGCCAAAGCTTTGCCAGCCGTACAGCGAACTGGAGAAATTGCCGCTGGAGGCGTCGCTGCAGCCGCCGAAGCCGAGCCACCACGTCGCGCGCACGACGCCATCCTGCATCAGCTCCGACAGCGCCATGCCGGCGAACAACGCCTGCGTGATCGACGTCGTCTGCTTGCCAGGATCGAAGGAGACCGAGCCGAGTTCGCCGACATAGATCGGCGTATCCGCGTGGCCGGCGGTGGCGAGTTCCGATTGCAGCTGCGTCACCTGCTGGGTCAGCGACTGCGGCGCCTGTTGCAGCAGGTACGTGTCGCTCTCCGAGCCGGGGGCCTGCGCGTAGTAGTGCAGCTCGACGAAATCGTATTTTGCTTGTGCCAGCACGATCGGATCCCACGGCGGCGACCAGCCGGGCTGCACGACGACGCCGACCTGCGCGTTCGGGTGCTTCTTCTTGATCGTCGGATAGTAGCCCGTCGCCACCGCCTGCGCGTAGGTCGCGGCATCATTCGGCGGCTTGTGCAGATCGGTCTCCCACGAGCCGTACACTTCGTTGCCGACGGTCCAGTAGGCGACCGGCGCCTTGATCGCCGCGGCATGGTCGACCCAGGCCAGCGCCTCGCTCGGCTTGCCGGGGCCGGTGCAGGCGATGTCGGTGCCGTAGTTCAGCGTGATCGCCATGCTGAGCTTCGCCGGCTTCGCCACGTCGGCGACGAACGCATCGAACGTGGAGTTGGCATCGACGTAGCCGCCGAAGCACTCGGTGTTGCTCTGCCAGTGGAACACGTCGGCGGCGGACCCGCCGGGCCAGCGGGTCGCGCGCATGCCGGCGCCGTTCAGCGCCGGGGCAATGCCGGTCTGCGTGATGTCGAACCAGTTCGCCATGTTGGCGCCGCGCACGTACGGCGAAATGGCGGCGCCGGGCTTGGTCGTGTCGATGGTCAGCGTGGGGGAGGCGGCGAGCGCCGCGGTCGCGCAGGGGAAAATACTTGCTGCAATCAGCAATGTTCGCCAGTTCGCACGCATCCGCACCTCCCCGTTGCGTCCGCGGAGGCTTATACGGCAGGCCGTTTCGATGTGCACGCAAAAACGCCCTTCCCCACAAGCGGGAGGGGGAAGTCGCCTACCGCCCCCGACGCTTGAAGCGGCCCTTCATCTTGCTCGGATCATAGCCGCCGCCGCCCGGTCCCAGCGGTTCCGGCGTGCGGTCGCGCTTCGGGCGCAGCGTGGCAGAGGCCGCGGGCGGCGGCTCCAGCCCGAGGTCCAGCGCCTCCAGGCGCTTGATCTCGTCACGCAACCTTGCCGCTTCCTCGAATTCCAGGTCCGCGGCCGCGGCGCGCATGCGCTTTTCGAGCTCGGAAATGCTGCTGCGCAGATCCTTGCCGACGAATTCCCTCGCGCTGCTGTCGGCGATCGGCGCGACCGTGACGTAGTCCTGCTCGAACACGCTCTCCAGCACCTTGGCGATGTGCTTGCGGATGCCCTGCGGCGTGATCCCGTGCGCCTCGTTCCACGCGCGCTGCTTGTCGCGCCGACGCGCGGTTTCCTCGATCGCGAAGCGCAGGCTGTTGGTCATCGTGTCGGCATAGAGAATGACGCGGCCGTCGATGTTGCGCGCGGCGCGGCCGATCGTCTGCACCAGCGAGGTCTGCGAGCGCAGGAAACCTTCCTTGTCGGCGTCGAGGATCGCCACCAGCGCGCATTCGGGAATGTCCAGCCCCTCGCGCAGCAGGTTGATGCCGACCAGCACGTCGAACACGCCGAGCCGCAGGTCGCGGATGATTTCTATGCGTTCGAGCGTGTCGATGTCGGAGTGCAGATACCGCACTTTCATGCCGTGCTCTGCGAGATACTCCGTCAGGTCCTCGGCCATGCGCTTGGTCAGCACCGTCACCAGCACGCGGCCGCCGCCTGCCGCGACGACGCGGATTTCGGCGAGCAGATCGTCGACCTGCTTCTCCACCGGCCGCACTTCGGTGACCGGGTCGATCAGGCCGGTCGGGCGGATCACCTGCTCGGCGAACACGCCGGCGGTGCGCTCCATTTCCCAAGGTCCCGGCGTGGCACTGACAAAGATTGTCGGCGGCCGGAACCGCTCCCACTCCTCGAATTTCAGCGGCCGGTTGTCGACGCAGGACGGCAGGCGAAAGCCGAATTCCGAAAGAATCGATTTGCGGGCGAAGTCGCCGCGCTGCATGCCGCCGATTTGCGGCACGGTCACGTGGCTCTCGTCGACGATCAGCAGCGCGTTCTCCGGCAGATACTCGAACAGCGTCGGCGGCGGCTCGCCGGCGTTGCGGCCCGACAAATACCGCGAATAGTTCTCGATGCCTTTGCAGGAGCCGGTGGTTTCCATCATCTCGATGTCGAACGTGGTGCGCTGCTGCAGCCGCTCGACCTCCAACAGCTTGCCCTGTGCGGTGAACTCGGCCAGCCGACCCTTCAGCTCGATCTTGATGTCGCGGATCGCCTGCGCCAGCGTCGGGCGCGGCGTGACGTAGTGGCTGTTGGCGTAGACCGTGATGCTGTCGAGTTTTGCCGCCACCTCGCCGGTCAGCGGGTCGAATTCCGTGAGGCTTTCGACGTCGTCGCCGAACAGCGTGACGCGCCAGGCGCGGTCCTCGTAGTGGCTCGGGAAAATGTCGACGGTCTCGCCGCGCATACGGAACGTGCCGCGCGCGAACGCGGCGTCGTTGCGGCGGTATTGCAGGTCGACCAGCCCCTTGGCCAGCCGGTCGCGGTCGATCCGGCCGCCGACCTCCAGCTTGACCACCATCTTGGCGTAGGTCTCGACCGAGCCGATGCCGTAGATGCAGGACACGGAGGCGACGATCACGACGTCGTTGCGCTCCAGCAGCGCCTGCGTGGCGGCGTGGCGCATCCGGTCGATCTGCTCGTTGATCTGCGCGTCCTTCTCGATGTACGTGTCGGTGCGCGGCACGTAGGCTTCGGGCTGGTAGTAGTCGTAGTAGCTGACGAAGTATTCGACCGCGTTGTTGGGAAAGAACGACTTCATCTCGCCGTACAGCTGCGCCGCCAGCGTCTTGTTCGGCGCGAGGATCAGCGTCGGCTTCTGCACCGCCTCGATCACCTTGGCCATGGTGAACGTCTTGCCGGAGCCGGTGACGCCGAGCAGAACCTGGTCGCGCTCGTCGGCGACGACGCCGCCGACCAGCTCGCGGATGGCGGTCGGCTGGTCGCCGGCCGGCTCGTAGTCGCTGACCACCTGCAGCCGGTTGGTGTTCGGCTTCGCCGCCTGCCTCTGCGGCATGAACAGCACGGGCGCGGGGCGAACCAGGACCTGGGACATGCTGACCCTCCTCAAGCGTCCGAGATGGCGCGCCCGGCCGCCGCTGTCCAGCACCGGCGCGATGCGGCTAGGGTATCACGGCCAACACACCTGCCACGGGCTGTCATGAGCATGCAGAAACACGTCCTGGTCGTCGGCGCCGGCATCATCGGCGCTTCGATCGCGCTGCACCTGCTGCGCGACGGCGCAAGGGTGACGGTGGTCGATGCGGCCGAGCCGGGCGGCGTCGCCACGCGACACTCCTGGGCCTGGATCAACGCCAACTGGGGCAATCCGCGGCCGTATTTTGCTCTGCGGGTCCGCTCCATGCAGCTCTGGCGCGAGCTGGAGCGCACCGTGCCGGGCCTGCGGGTCGACTGGGTCGGCAGCCTGAACTGGGAGTTCTCCAACGAGCGCCTGTCGGGCTTCGTCGACGAGCGCACCTGGTGGGGCTATGACGCCCGACTGCTGGGGTGCGAGGCCGTGCTGGCGCTCGAACCCGGACTTCGCGATCCGCCGGAAATGGCCGCGTACGCGCCGGCCGAAGGCGTGGTCGAACCGCTCGAGGCGGCGCAGGCGATCCTGGCCGAAGTCGTCCAACTCGGCGGCACCGTGGTCGGCCACACGCCGGTCCGCACGCTCGATGTCCATAGCGGTCGGGTGCGCGGCATCACGACGGAGGCGGGGCCGCTGCTCGCCGTCGAGACCGTGGTCGCCGCGGGCGTCGGCGCGGTGCCGCTGCTGGCGACCGCCGGCTACGCGCTGCCGCTGAAGCCCAGCCCGTCGCTGCGCGCCGTCAGCCGGCCGCACGAAAAACTCGTGCATCGCCTGCTGATCACGCCGCGCGCCGAAATCCGGCAGGCGGCCGACGGCCGCGTGATCGCCTGCACCGGCCCCGACCAATCCGTCGGCCCCGATGCCGCCGCCGCGCTGCACGCGGCAGTCCAGCGCACGTTCCGCGCCGGAGGCTCGCTGGAATGGGAGAGCGACGTGGTCGCCCACCGGCCGATGCCGCAGGACGGATTTCCCCTGGTCGGCCGCGTCGACGGGCTTGCCGGCCTCTATGTCGCGGTCACCCATTCCGGCATCACCCTGGCCCCGGCGATCGGCCGCTTCGCCGCCGAGGAGATCCTGGCGGGCCGGCGGGACGCCCTGCTCGCGCCCTACGGTCTGGCGCGGTTCGGAGCCGCTCCGGCTTGATCGAGGCGGTCACGCCCCTCGCGTCGGTTCGGCGGAGATGATCACCTGCGCGTAGGCGTACGGGTATTCGTCGGTCATCGTCAGGTCGACGCGAGCCGTATGGCCGGCCGGAGTGATCGCGGCGAGGCGCTCGGCGGCGCCGCCGGTCAGCACAAGCGTCGGCTGGCCGCCGGGCAGGTTCACCACGCCAAGGTCGGAGAAATACACGCCGCGGGAAAATCCGGTGCCGAGCGCCTTGGCGCACGCCTCCTTGGCGGCGAAGCGCTTGGCGTAGGTGCCGGTGCGGCTGGTGCCCTGGCGGCGTTCGGCCTTGGCGCGTTCGGCGTCGGTGAACACGCGGGCGAGGAAGCGCTCGCCGTGCCGCTCCAGCACCTGCTCGATGCGCCGGATGTCGCAGATGTCGGAGCCGAGGCCGAGGATCATGCGCGGCAGCGCGATGCGAGCGCCGCTATTCCGCCGCCACCTTTGCCAACGCCGCCTGTGCCGCCTTCTCAGCCGCCCGCTTCTCATTCAGCCGCCGGTGGATCTCCTGCTTGTCGGCCCGCAACGATGCGATCTCCGAGGGCGTCAGCCGGTCTGGAGCGCAGGAGATAGGTGGCTTCGCCTTGGGTGAGGCCGCTGAAGTCATGGCCGAACGCCGCCTTCCACTTGTCTTCGAGGTCGGGAAACTTTTCGCGCAACTGATGCAGTGTGTCGCTGCGCTGTGCCAATATCTCGCTACTGCGCGATCCGGTCAACGTGGTCGCGTCGGTCACGGTTCCGCCGCAAAGACCTTGGCTCGGCGGCGCGGTCTGGATCGCCGGGTCAAGCCCGGCGATGACGGATCTTATTGAATTAACAGCATTAACGTCATGCCCGGGCTTGACCCGGGCATCCCGACGGGGGTCGCCCGGGCCAGTCACCCCCGCGCGCGCTCGACCTGGTGCACGCCGGTGGAGGCGCGCAGGCCGGCGATGACGGTGGCGAGGTGGCGCACGTCGCGGACCTCGATGTCGACCATCACCTCGAAGAAGTCGGTCTGCCGGTTGACCACGCGCAGATTGGCGATCGCGCCGTCCTGCTTGGCGATCGCGTTGGTGATCGTCGCCAGCGCCGCCGGCGAGTTCTGCACGATCACGCTGACCCGGCCGGTGTAGCCCTCGCCCTTGCTGAAACTGGTGGCGAAGGCCGAGGGCTCCCAGTCGACCTCGATGAACCGCTCGGGCGTGGCGGCGAAGCTTGCGAGCGTCGGACAGTCCTGGGTGTGGATGGTGACGCCCTTGCCGGTCGCGACGATGCCGACGATGCGGTCGCCGGGCAGCGGGTGGCAGCAGCCGGCGTAGTGGATCTCCATGCCCGAGACGAGGCCGCTGATCGGCAGCTCGTTCGAGGGCTTGCCGGCCGGGCGGGTGCCGGCGCGCGACAGCGGCGGCGGCAGCATGCGCGGCGCCCGCGTCTGGCGCAGTTCCGGATAGGCGGCCGTCACCACGTCGCGCGCGCCGATCGTGCCGGCGCCAACGGCCGCATAAAGGTCGTGCACGCTCGCCTGCTTGAGCTGCTTCAGCGCGCTCTCAAGAATTTTTTCCGAGCCGTCGACCCCCTCCTGCCGGAACGCCTTGGCCAGCGCCGCCTTGCCCGCATCGAGATTCTGCTGGCGCTGCTGCTGCTGCACGTAGCGGCGGATGCGGGCGCGCGCCTTGCCGGTGACGACGAAGCGTTCCCATTGCGGGCTCGGCGTGCCGCCGCGCGAGGTCATGATCTCGACCTGGTCGCCGTTCTGCAGCTGGTGGCGCAGCGGCATCAGCCGGCCGTTCACCTTGGCGCCGACGCAGGTGTCGCCGACCTGCGAATGCACGGCGTAGGCGAAATCGACCGGCGTTGCCCCGCGCGGCAGTTTGATCAATTCTCCCTTTGGCGTGAAGCAGAAGACCTGATCCTGATAAAGCTCAAGACGGGTGTTCTCGATGAATTCGTCGGGCGTGGAATTCTCGAGGATTTCGAGCAGGTCCTGCACCCAGCGGAATTTCTGCGCCTCGGTGGGGGAACCGTCCGGCTGCTTGTAGACCCAGTGCGCGGCGACGCCGTTCTCGGCGATGTCGTGCATTTCCCGCGTGCGGATCTGTAATTCTATTTTTTGATTTCGCGGTTCCCGCAGCGTCACTCCGGTGTGCAGGCTCTGGTAGCCGTTCGACTTGGGGGTCGAAATATAATCCTTGAACCTGCCGGCGATCACCGGATAGGCGGCGTGCACCGCCCCGAGCGCGGCGTAGCAGGCCTCGCGCGTCGGCACCACGATGCGGAACGCCATGATGTCGGAAAGCTGCTCGAACTGCACGTTGCGCCGCTGCATCTTCTCCCAGATCGAGTACGGCGACTTCTCCCGGCCGTTGACTTCCAGCACCTCGACGCCCGCTTCCCGGCAGACCCGCAGCAGGTCCTGGCGCACCTCCTCGATCACGTCGGCGCCCTGGCCGCGCAAAAAATTCAGGCGGGCGCGAATGGTGTCGGAGGCTTCCGGCTCCAGCTCGGCGAAGGCCAGCGTCTGCAACTCGTTCTTGAGCGCTCTCCATGCCGATGCGTTCGGCGAGCGGCGCGTAGATGTCCATCGTTTCGCGTGCGATGCGCTTGCGCCGGTCCGGCTGCGAGATGAAGTGCAGCGTGCGCATGTTGTGCAGCCGGTCGGCGAGCTTGACCAGCAGGACGCGGATGTCCCGGCTCATCGCCAGCACGAGCTTGCGGAAGTTCTCCGCCTGCTTGGTGCGGTCGGAGTTCAGTTCCAGCCGGGTCAGCTTGGTGACGCCGTCGACCAGCAGCGCGATCTCGCGGCCGAACTGGCGTTCGAGGTCGCGCAGCGTGACGCGGGTGTCCTCGATGGTGTCGTGCAGCAGCGCGGTCACGACCGAGGCGACGTCGAGCCGGTAGCCGGCCAGGATCTCCGCGACCGCGAGCGGATGGCCGATATAGGGGTCGCCGTTGTCGCGTTTCTGCTCGCGATGCGCATCGGCCGCGAGCGCATACGCCTGTTCGATCAGCCCGGTGTCGGCCTTCGGGTCATACGAGCGGACGCGCGCGACCAGGGCCGCGACCGGCGAGGCGGTCGGCCGCGGCTGGACGGCGGTGGGGGCCGGGGCGGCGGCCGCGCTGGTGCCGTCCGGGGCGAAGGACCCGGCGGCACGCCACGGATCGGAGGCGCCGCCGGGCATCGCGGCGCGCTAGCGGCGGCGGCCGCCCAACTCGGCCTCGATCGCCGCCTCCAGATCCTCGGGCGGCAGTTCCTCGTTGTCGACCGGCAGCGTCTGCGCCTCCTCTTCGGAGGAGATGTCCTGCAGGCCGAAGATGTTCTGGTCGGTGGGGATGAGGTCGAGCACTTCCTCGTCGGCCGGCTCCGGCTCCGGGGCGCGGGACAGCGACTTGATCAGGTCGGCTTCCAGCTTGTCGAGGCCGATCGTCTCGTCGGCGATTTCGCGCAGCGCGACCACCGGGTTCTTGTCGTTGTCGCGGTCGAGCGTGAGTTCCTCGCCGCGGCTGAGGTTGCGCGCGCGCTGCGCGGCGAGCAGCACCAGCTCGAAGCGGTTGGGGATTTTCTGGACGCAGTCTTCGACGGTGACGCGCGCCATGCGCAGGAACTCCACTTCGGCCCACGGTGCGGGCGACAAAACCAGGAACAGAATTAAATAGGGACTCGGCTGTGCCCGGGCAAGCGTTTTGCTGCGGCACAGCATTGGGCGGCCGTCAGGTCAATTGCCGGATGCCCTGGCCGGGCGGCAGCGCCGCGATCAGGTCGGCGGCCCCGCTCCCGAGATTGGGATGCACCCAGTCCGGCGCGACATCGGCGAGCGGCACGAGCACGAACGCGCGCTCATGGGCGCGCGGATGCGGCAGCACCGGGTCGGGCGCCGCGCGCACGAGCCCGTTCAGGTCGATCAGGTCGAGGTCGAGCGTGCGGGCAGCATTGCGTTCGCCGCGCACCCGCCCTGCCATTCGCTCGATCCGGTGCAGCCGCGCCAGCAGCCAGGCCGGGTCGGCCGTGCCCTCCAGCCGCGCCACGCCGTTGACGTAGTCGGGCTGCGCGGACGCCGGCACCGGCGCCGTCGCGTACCAGCGCGAAACCGCGGCGAACCGCAGTCCTGGCAGGCCGCGCAGCGCCTCCGCGGCGGCGCGGCAGGTGACCAGCGGCACCTCGCCGCGCGCGCCGGAAAGATTGCTGCCAATCGCGATCAAGATCATTGGCGAAGCATCTTGTCGATGACCGTTGCGCGACAACCTGATGCGCAAGGACCGGCCGGGCCCCCGGGTTTACAATCCCTCATGCAGACTTCATTGTTTGGCAACATGGCCGGGTGACGATAGTAAAGCCTTTTCCGTTCGTATGCGATTTGGACGGCGGCAGCAGGGCGCCCGGCGGTTACGAGGACATCTTGGATGACGAAAGGTTGAGCAACATGCATTTCCTCCCCACCGAGCGCACCGCGCTCTTCATCGACGGCGCGAATCTCTATTCCGCATCGCGAAATCTGGGCTTCGACGTCGACTATCGCAACCTCCTCGAATTCTTCCGGCGCAAGGCGCACGTCATCCGGGCCTACTACTACTCCGCCGTGGTCGAGACCGAGGAATACTCGCCCCTCAAGCCGCTGACCGACTGGCTGGCCTACAACGGTTATACGCTCGTCACCAAGCCGGCCAAGGAGTTCACCGACGCCACCGGACGGCGCCGGGTGAAGGGCAACATGGACATCGAGCTGGCCATCGACATGCTGGAGCTGGCCGACAAGATCGACCACGCGGTGCTGTTCAGCGGCGACTCGGATTTCCGCCGGCTGGTCGAGGCGGTGCAGCGGCGCGGCGTGCGCGTCTCGGTGATCTCGTCGATCCGCACCTCGCCGCCGATGGTGGCCGACGAACTGCGCCGGCAGGCCGACCAGTTCGTCGAACTCGCGGAAATCGCGCCGGAATTCACCCGCCGGCAGATGGAGCCTCGGCCGGCCCGGCCCGGGCTGCGGCAGACCCCGGCCGAGCCGTTCGCCGAGCCGGGCGATGCCGCCTGACTGAATGGGCCCACGTGGAGAAACCGGCGGCGGCACGCGCGGCGAACGGGAGGCCGGGCCGAACGGCGTGCCCAACGGCGGCGGCATCGAGCAGCCGCCGCGCGACTGCATGCTGTGCCCGCGGCTGGCGGACTACCGAGCGGCCAACCGGGCCGCCAATCCCGGACTGGTTCAACGCCCCGGTGCCGAGCTTCGGCCCGGCCGAGGCGCGGCTGCTGGTGGTCGGGCTCGCGCCCGGCGTGCGCGGCGCCAACCGCACCGGCCGGCCGTTCACCGGCGACCATGCCGGCATCCTGCTGTACCAGACGTTGCTGCGCTTCGGGCTGGCGCGCGGCAGCTACGGCGCCGAGCCGGATGACGGGCTGATGCTTACGGATTGCCGCATCGCCAACGCGGTGCGCTGCGTGCCGCCCGCCAATCTGCCCGAGCCGCGCGAGGTGACGGCCTGCAACGGCTTCCTGCACGGCGAATTGCAGGGCATGCCGAACCTGCGGCTGGTGCTGGCGCTCGGGGTGCTGGCGCATGCCGCGGTGCTGAAGGCCTGCGGCATCCCGCCGGCCCGCGTGCGCTTCAGCCACGGCGCCGTGCACGAGCTGCCGGACGGGCTGCTGCTCGCCGACAGCTACCACGTGTCGCGCTACAACACGAACACGGGGCGGTTGACCGAGCCGATGTTCGAGGAGGTGGTGGCGTCGGCGCTGCGCCGGCTCGACGCACCGGCCCCCACCTGATCCGCCGCCCCAACCCGACAGCCGGCTTGCCAGCGGCCCGACGCCGCTGCATGTGAGCCCAGTCGAAGCGCCATTATCGCCCGACGTTCAGAACTCCATCCGGAAAAAATCCCGTTGATTTCGATGCGCGAGACATCGCCACCCATCACATTCGTCGTGCCCGGGCTTCATCCCGGCGTCCCCGGTTCGGCAGCTCCATGATCGGCCGGCTGCCGCGCCTGCTCGGCATGGTCTACCCGGCCTGCGCGACCGAGGGGATCGAAGGGCTGCCGGCACCGACGCCGATCGATTTCTCGCGCCTGGGGCGGCCGCGGCCGCGCAGCAGCGCGCTCGCGGCACCGCCCGGGATGCACGTGCTGCCCGACATCATCACCCGCCGCCGCGAGGTGCCGCCGCTGCGGCTGTACAACGCGCTGAAGCAGGTGGCACTCGGCCAGCCCGGCATCTACCTGCACGGCGAGTTCGTGACCGAGCTGCAGGCGCATTTCGTCGCACGCAGCGCGATCTGCAACCTTCCGAACCTGATCTGCATACAGGTGACGCCGGACGCGATGCCCGCGCTGTATTCCCGCAGCGTCTACGGGCGCTCGGATTTCGGCGTGAACCGCGCCCGCCTGGTGACCTGGCTCGCCTGCCTCGACATGGCCCTCTGACTTGCCTCCCTGACACGCCCGACCGGAGACACCGATGCGCGGCATCATCCCGTTCCTGAAGGACGCCTGGCGGCTCGCCTACCCGTATTTCTCCGCGCAGTCGGAGGAACGCTGGTCGGCCCGGCTGCTGCTGGCGCTGTACGTCGGCTTCAAGCTCGGCGGCGTCGGCATCGACGTGATCTACAGCTTCTGGAACAACGCCTGGTTCGATTCGGTCCAGGAACGGGATTGGGACAGCTTCATCCGCCTGCTGACCCTCGGCAAGACGATGCCGAGCGGCTTCTTCATGCCGGGATTTTCCGCGTTCGCGGCGCTGGCGATCGTGATGGTGGTCGTGCGCGTCTACATCGCGCAGTTGCTGCAAATCCGCTGGCGCCGCTGGCTGACCACCCACTACCTCGACAAGTGGCTGTCCGACCGCGCCTACTACCGGATCAGCCTGATGCAGGCCGGCAACATCGCCGCCGGCGACGGCAGCGGCCGGGCCAGCACCGACGACAGGACGATCCCGGAAAAGATCGCCTACACCGACAACCCGGACCAGCGCATCGCCGAGGATTTGCGCGACTTCATCGGCGATGCGCTCGGCGGCGGCGCCGGGGTGCTCTCGCTCAGCGTCGACCTGCTCAGCAACGTCGTCTCGCTGATCTCGTTCATCGCGATCCTGTGGGGGCTGTCGAACGTGCCGGTGTTCGGCATGCTCATCCCCGGCTACCTGGTGTGGATCGCGCTGGTCTACTCGGTGATCGGCACCTGGCTCACGCATCTGGTCGGCCGCCGGCTGATCCCGTTGAACTTCCGCAAGCAGCGGGTGGAGGCGGATTTCCGCTTCGCGCTGATGCGGGTGCGCGAGAACGCCGAGGGCATCGCGCTGTACGGCGGCGAGGCCGACGAGAAGGCCGGCCTGCTTGCCCGCTTCACCTCGCTGGTGCGCAACTGGCGGGCGCTGATGAAGCGGATGATCTACCTGAACATGTTGACCGCGGGCTACGGCCAGATCGCGACCGTGCTGCCGTACGTGATCGCCTCGCCGCCGTATTTCGCCGGCAAGGTACAACTCGGCCACCTGACGCAGACGGCGAACGCGTTCTCCCAGGTGCAGGGGTCGCTCTCGTGGTTCGTCGATGCCTATTCCACGCTCGCCTCCTGGCGCGCGACCGTCGAACGTCTGACCACGTTCGGGCACGCGATCGAGAACGCGCGCTCGGCGAAGTTCGAGGGCGTGCATCCGGAAGCGGGCGGCAGCGACGGCTATGCGCTGCACGACGCGACGGTGGCGCTGCCGGACGGCACGGCGCTGCTCGAGCATGCCAACATCGAGCTGGTACCCGGCACGCCGATCCTGCTGACCGGCCGGTCGGGCGCCGGCAAGTCGACGCTGTTCCGCGCGTTTGCCGGCATCTGGCCGTTCGGCGGCGGCGGCGTGCGGCGGCCGCGCGGCAGCAGCCTGTTCCTGCCGCAGCGGCCGTACCTCCCGCTCGGCACGCTGCGCCATGCGGTCTGCTACCCGGCCGATGACACGGCGTTCTCCGACGACGAGGTGCGCGCGGCGCTGACCGATGTCGGGCTCGCGTCGCTGAATTCGCGCCTCGATCTCGAAGACAACTGGACGCTGCGGCTCTCCGGCGGGGAGCAGCAGCGGCTGGCGCTGGCGCGCGCGCTGCTGGCCAAGCCGGACTGGCTGTTCCTCGACGAAGCGACCGCCAACCTCGACCCGGAGGCGGAGGCGGCGCTGTACGTGGTGATCCGCCGGCGGCTGCCAGGCACCACGCTGGTCTCGATCGCGCACCGTCCGGCCGACACCGCGTTCCACCCGCGGCACTTCCTGCTGCAGCGCGGCCAGGAGGGGCCGGGCCGGCTGGTCGAGGCGCAGCCGGAGGCGGCGGCGGAATGAGGGGACCGATGCATGCCAGTCCCGCACCTTCGGTCCGCACCGGGCGACAAATACCCCGGTAATCCTCTGGTCAACGAGCGCAAAAAGGCCCATTTATAGGCGACGGCACTTTTCCGCCGGGATCCGTGTGTCTTCACAAGCGCAAGCGACGGTGTCGCATCGGTGCTCCCGAATTGAAAAAGCATTTCGGCCCGCGCAGTGCGGGCCGCCGGGTTGCATGGAGAGACGCGATGCCGCAAGGCACTGTGAAATGGTTCAACGCCCAGAAGGGCTTCGGCTTCATCCAGCCGGACGATGGCACGAAGGACGTGTTCGTCCATATTTCCGCGGTGGAGCGGGCCGGGCTTGGCCGGCTGAACGAGGGGCAGAAGATCCGCTTCGAGATCGAGCGCGGCCAGCAGGGCAAGCTTTCGGCTTCCAATCTGCAGGCTGACTGACCTGGTCGCCGGCGCCGCCGCTGCCGGCAGCGGCGGCGCCGGCTTTCGCGGAGGGCTCATGACGCTCCACAAGTTTGCGGTCGGCCAACTGGTCGACCTGCGGCCAAGCCCAGGCGAGCGCAACATCCCGTCCGGGCGCTACAAGGTGCAACGGCAATTGCCGAGCGAGACGCGCGATCTGCAATACCGCGTCAAGCACGCGGTGGACGGGCACGAACGCGTCGTCCTTGAGAGCCAGATCGTCCCCGGACAGGGCGGCTCGCGCTGACGCTCGCGCCGGCCGGACTGCCCCGCTGGGGGTCCGGCCGACGCCAGGGGCAATGCTTACCAAATCCAGCAGCCGCCCGGATGCGGGTGGCCAGCCGGCCCCACATAGCCCGGGCTGCACGCGCAGGCGCCGAGGGCCAGGGTCAGGGCCAGCAGCATGGCGGCGGGAAAAAGTCGCATGACGGCCTCGCGCGAGTTGAACAATCCACAAAACAACGGCGTGTTGTCTAGCAAGCCGCGCCGCGCCGGGTCTATCCTGGGCATGCTATTAAATTTTGGACACATCGCGCACGGCTCCCCAACATCTTGAATGTTGCTGGCAATCGGAGAGCGCCGCGATGATCGCCTGCCGGGCCTGCGGAGGCTGGATCGACCCGAATGCCGAGCGCTGCCCGGACTGCGGCATGCCGAACGCGCTGCGCCGGCAGGGCGGCGGCTGGTTCAGCAGCCAGGGCCGCATTTCGGTCCGCGAGTATTGGCTGTTCTACGCGGTGCCGATCGGCCTTTCCGATGTGTTCTCCGGCGTCGTGGACACCGCCCTGCATGCCGGCGGCATTGTGGATGGCGTAGCGCTCGTGGTCACGCTGATCGGCAGCATCGCCGGCACGACCAAGCGGCTGCACGACCGCGGCCACAGCGGCTGGATGCAGTTCACCGTGCTGATCCCGGTGCTCGGCTGGATTTGGATCTTTGTCGAAATCAGCCGGCGCGGCACGGCCGGGAGCAACGCCTATGGCGCCGACCCGCTGGCCGGGCGGCGGTAGCCGGCGCCGCCTCGACACACGATCGTTCGCCACGCCAGACTGTTGCGGTCAACGGCGAGTCGGGCATGGGCGACTGGTTCAGTTTTAGCGGCCGCATCACCCGCCAGGACTACTGGCTGCGCTACGTGCTGCTGATCGGCATCATTCAGATCGCTGTCATGCTCATCAGTGCGATCGCCAACGGCCCCGCGCCCGGCCATCCCGGCCTGCTTTACCCGCTTGCGCATCCGCATGGCATCCTGGTGCCGATTGCGGCGCTGGTGCTGCTGGTCCCGAGCCTCGCCGGCGCCGTGAAGCGGCTGCACGACCGGGACCGCAGCGGCTGGTTCTACTTCATTGTCTTCGTGCCGCTGATCGGCGGCATCTGGCTGATGGTGGAGCTGGGCTTTCTGCGCGGCACGCCCGGCATGAACCGGTTCGGCCCCGACCTGCTGCCGCCGCGGCGGCTGTAGCGGTCTTGTACCGCCGCCGCTAGGCATCGCGGAGTTTTGCCCCTCCTCCCGGCCTCTTCCCGCAAGGGGAGGAGGAGAAGAAAGCCGTTCCTTGGGAAACGCACGACAATGACAGCGCCGGCCCCGGCGGCTCGCACCCGGCCGCCGCCTTCCCGCCCGGCAAATCGACCGCACGCGCCCGACAATTTTTCTTGCCCAGCCATCGCCAGTTCCACTAACATGCGCGCATGCCCAACCCCCCACCCCGCACCCCGGCCGAGTGCCTCGCCACAATCATCCTGTGGCTGAGCCGGACCGTCGACAGCCACAGCATGTGGGGGAAACTCGCCCGGCCGCTGGCGGTGCTGATCCTCGACCGCCTCCGAGCCCTCAAGCATCGCTTCGACCGTCTCGCCGCCCGCATCGAGGCCGGGCGGTTCGCGCCGCGCCGCGCCCCGGCCACACCGCGCCCGCCCGCCCCCCGACGGCCCCGCGCCCCCAATCCGCTGCCGCAAAAGTTTGCCTGGATGGTCCGGCTGGTGCAGGAAACCGCGGTCTACGGCTCGCAATTGCAGCACCTGATGCAGCAGCCCGAGATGGCGGCGCTGATGCAGGCCGCCCCCGCCGAGATGCGCCGGGTGCTTCGCCCGCTCTGCCACATGCTGGGGGTCCGCCCGCCGCCGATCCTGGCGCCGCCTCCCTCCGCCCGGCCAAAACCCCCGTCGCCGGCGGCCCTCGCGGAACCAGCGAACCCCCCCGCCCGCAAGCGGCCGAAAAAGCCGGAGAAACCCCGCTACGTGTTCGGCCTGCGCTACCCTCCGCCGTTCCCGGATCCGGCCTGAACAAAGCCGGCGCCTGCGCACGACCATAACGTTCCGTATTAGCAACGATAAAACTTGGGTCAAGAGCAAGAACAGCCGAATCGGCTCGCTCCACAACTACGTCAAATCAAGATCGCAGCGATTGTTCTTGTGCGTTGCCTTAGTGCCCGACGCAGAATTACCGATCCATTTTCCGTCATTGCCGGGCTTGACCCGGCAATCCAGCGCGCGGGCGAGGCGTGGATCCCCGGGTCAAGCCCGGGGATGACGTCGGAGGGGAATGAAGTGGTTGTTTCGCCTCGAATTCCTCAGCCACCGGCGACCCCCTGGGTGTTGACGATCAGCGAATAGAGCGAGTGCGAGGCCGCCATGAACAGGCGGTTGCGCCAGCGGCCGCCGAAGCAGAGGTTGGCGCAGCGCTCCGGCAGCGCGATGTGGCCGATCGGGGCGCCTTCGCGGTTGAACACGCGCACGCCGTCGAGTTCGGCCGTGCCCATGCCCCAGCCGCACCACAGATTGCCGTCCTCGTCGACGCGGAATCCGTCCGGCGTGCCGCCGGGGCCGGCGTTGATCAGCACCCGCTCGCGCGCCAGTTTGGTTCCGCCGACGACGTCATAGGCGCGGATTTCCCGCGGGTCGGCGCGCGAGGCGACGATGTACAGAGTTTTTTCGTCGGGCGAAAACGCCAGCCCGTTGGGGCCGGGGATGCCCTCCATCACCAGGCTCGGCGCCATCGTCTGCGGGTCGAGCCGATAGACCCCCTGCCCCAGCTCCTGCTCCGCCTTGTGGCCCTCGTTGTAGCCGAGCAGGCCGAACGGCGGATCGGTGAACCACACCGCGCCGTCGCGCGCGACGACGACGTCATTGGGAGAATTCAACCGTTTGCCCTGAAAGGAATCGCACAGCACGGTGATCGCCCCGTCGTACTCGGTGCGGGTAACGCGGCGAGAATCGTGTTCGCAGGTGATCAGCCGGCCCTGCCGGTCGCGCGTGTTGCCGTTGGCGTAGTCGGAAGGGCGGCGCCAGACGCTGACCGCGCCGGTGTCCTCGTCCCAGCGCATGATCCGGTTGTTCGGGATGTCGCTCCACAGCAGGCAGCGCTGGTCGCCGAAATAGACCGGGCCCTCGGCCCAGCGGTAGCCGGTGGCGAGTTTCTCGACCGACGTCAGCGGCAGCCGGTATTTGGCAAAGCTCGGCTCGAGCACCTGGATGCGCGGATCCGGATAGCGCTCGCTCTCTTCCCACATGGCGTGTCCCCCCCGACGATCGGCGCCGATGGTGGCGCAGCGCGGCCGGGACGGGAAGCCTTGGCGGCGCGGCCGCGCGGCGGCACATTTCCGTCCCCCACCGGAGCCCGCCGATGACCGACCGTTACGACGCCGCGGAGTTGACCGGCTTTGCCGCGGCCCTGTTCGCCCACGCCGGGCTCGACCCCAACAAAGCGCGGACCACCGCGGAAATTCTGGTCGAGGGCGACCTGCTGGGCCACACCACGCACGGGCTGGCGCTGCTCGGCCCCTACCTGGACGAAGCGGAGGCCGGCCGCATGGCCGGCACCGGCGCGCCGGAGGTGGTCGCCGAGGCGGCAGCGGCGCAGACCTGGGACGGGCGGCGGCTGCCGGGGCCGTGGCTGGTGGTGCAGGCCGCCGAATGGGCCACCGGCCGCGCCGCCGACACCGGGCTTGCGGCCGTCTCGATCCGGCGCAGCTGCCATATCGGCTGCCTGTCGGCCTACCTGCATCGGTTCGCCTCCCGGGAGAAATTCCTGATCGTCGCGTCGTCCGACCCGTCGACCGCAAGCGTCGCCCCGTTCGGCGGCACGCGGCGCGTGTTCACGCCCAATCCGCTGGCCGCCGGCTGGCCCGCGCCGGGCGGGCCGGTGATGATCGACGTCTCGATGTCGATCACCACGAACGGCATGACCGGCCGGCTGCGCGCCGAGGGTCGCGACTTCGAGCACCCGTGGCTGCTCGACGCCGACGGCCGGCCGACGCGCGACCCGAACGCGTTCTTCACCGAGCCGGCCGGCACGCTGCTGCCGCTGGGCGGGGTGGAGGCGGGGCACAAGGGGTTCGGGCTGGCGCTGCTGATCGAGGCGCTGACGGCGGCGCTGGGCGGTTTCGGGCGGGCCGGGGCGCCGACCGCATGGGGGGCGGCGGTGCTGGTGCTGGCGCTCGACCCGGCGCGGTTCGGCGGCATGCCGGGGTTCCTGCGCGAGACCGGCTGGATGGCGGAGGCGGTGCACGCCAACCCGCCGCCACCGGGCGGCGAAGCGCCACGGCTGCCCGGAGAGCGCGCGCTGCGGCTGCGCACCGAGCAGTTGGAGCACGGCGTGTTGCTGCACCCCTCGATCCCGCCGATGCTGGCCGCTCGGGCGCGCCGGGCGGGGTTGGCGCCGCTGCGCCCGCGGTAGCGCGGTGCCGGAAAATATCGGGTTGCGAGCCTGCGTCCGCTGGGCTATCTCGCCGCCTCCAACGCCTGCCCCCGGACGCGTCGGGCGCTGCCCAGGTAGCTCAGTTGGTAGAGCATGCGACTGAAAATCGCAGTGTCGGTGGTTCGATTCCGCCCCTGGGCACCATCCTGATTTTGCTTGGTTTTTTGGCTCACTCCGGTCTCCGGATAAGGCGCCGAGATTTAGTCAGGTTCGAGCCGCGGAACTCATGACGAACTCATTCGCGCCATCTGCCCCCGGGAACGTCCGCATCGCTTCGTCGCCATGTGGTTGACCCCCGCTAGCGCATGACGGTAGCGGCCGGCCGCCCAGAGCTGAACGAGGGCGGCGCTCGCAGGTCTGTTGTCCGCCCGCGCCGGTGCGTTCCGCGCCGTGCTTTCATGGCATGCCCTGCCGCGGGCCGTCCGCGCCTCCAGCACAACCCTGTGGACATCCGGAGCCAGCCCAAAACCCGCGAGTTCCAGGTCGAAGCGCGTATCCGCGTCGAGCGCGTCGTCGGTCTCCTTGCGCACCCAGGTGAGCGCCTCGTCCAGCCGCCCGGCGGCCAGCAGACGCTCGGCAACGGCGTGTGGGTTCTGACGATGGTTCGGAAGCTGCGCCTGCAATTCGGCGAACTTGTCCACGTCGCCGCGTGCGTCTGCGATCGCCTGGCGGATCGGGATCAGCCGCTCGGCGTGGTCGCGGTGTCCACCCTTGCCCGCCGCACCCGCGCCGGCCAACTCCCTGTCCCAGGTCGCCAGCACGGCAGGCGGCAACAGCGGCACGACAGCGATGGCAATGTGCGATGCCGGCCCGTACGCGTGTCGTTTCATCGAGGCCATCAGCCGGGCCGGCAGCAACGCCCGGTCAGCCTGATCGAGCCGCGCGACCAGATCGGGGACCGCGTCGGCCGCGTCGTCGTAGACGTCCTGGACCCGCCCCGCGGATTCACCGATCCGCTGCATTACGCTGTCGTAGGTGTCGATGAAGCGGAGCAACCGTTCCACCGCATGCACCGGGCTGAGCGCCCCCAGGTCCTTGACGGTGGTGGCGACGGTCGCGCGCAGGTCGTCGCTGAGCGCAAGCTCCTTGTCCCACCCGATCATCGCCCGCGCGCCTTCCAGCGCCGCGAGCCGCCGGTCGATCAGTTTCGCCACCGCGTCCGGCCCCTTGATTGCTGCGAGTGCGGCCGTGACGCGCTTGCGAAAGCTCGGGTTCCCTTCTGCCTCTTCGAGAATGATGCGGGCGAGGCGCTCGGCACCGAGCGGAAGTAGTGTCTCCTCCGACAGCGCGGGTTTTCGCGCCATCAGACGGCTGCCGGCACGGCTTTGGCGATCACCATGAACGTGGATTCAATTTTCCACGCAGAAACCCATCCCGCTCCACCGACGCCCGCTGCGCCCCGGCAGGCTCCCGACGGCGGCGCGGACGCGCGCGGCGGCTCGGGCTGGGTCAATGTCGGCGGGGACAGTGTAGACGGTCAGGTCGATGCTCCCGTTAATCCGGCCGTGTCGCGCCAAGTCAGGTGTCCACAGTCATGCGGATGTCCCGTGCCGATTGCGATGGGCGCGCTTCACCGGGCGGCGCCATCGTCGGTTCATCTCTCACGGTCCGCCGCTCGATGCTGCGCAATCCTCGCTTCAAGCAGGCTGCGGGCAGGCTCATATCGACTGTCCACTCGCTCCGCGGCTCCGGGCAGCTTGGCAACGCGCGCGGGGTCGCGGTTGTCCTCGTTATCCGCGATCTTAACCCGAACGGCCGAGATGCTGCTGGAGCGTGCAAGCTCTGCGATCCAGTCAAGATAAGCAGTGCCCTCCGGCCGCGTAACAGCTTGCACGATGCGCACGGCCTCAGCGGACACGCCGGCCGCGAGCAACAATTCTGGCGTGGCATCGGTATCCTCCAAGGCGTCGTGCAACCATGCTGCCTCGATCTCCGCGGCCGAGGCATCCTGGAATCGGCTGGCGAGCCTGTCCACCACCCGCGCCAAGTGCTCCGTATATGGTTCACCAGCCTTGTCGGTCTGTCCCGCGTGCAGACGCTCCGCAAGCGCCTTCGCTGTTGTCTGGACCTTCGCGTCCGTCATGTCCTGGCCTTTCGTGCCCCTGATTCGACAACCCGTCACGCCCAAGCAGCCGCACCGGTGTGAATCGGCGCCGCAGTTGCGCGTCACGCTTCTCCGCCTCGCGGTGCTTGTCGTCGGCGATGCCGAGGCTGCGGGCCTTGGCGCGGGCGCTGGATCCGGCCGCGGGGTGCCCCAACGTATAAGGGCCAGGTCCGGTCGATGCCCCATCGTCCGGCGACGACGGCGCCCACAGTGTGAACACCAGCGTCGGTTCACTATGATGGTCGGCATGGTCATGGCGCTCGCGCGACGGCAGCGTCTGGCGCGGATCGGGTGGACTGCTGGTTCGGTGGACAGCTCAGCGCTCGATCAGCAAGTGCTCCGGCACGTTAACCGTCAGTGCGAGCAGCCGGAAAGATTGGGCCTTGCCGTGGCCGTCGAGGTTCAGGCTGCCGTTCACCCCGCCTTCCAGCACGTCATCGATCACGAAGTTGAAGGCATGCAGTTTCGGCAGGTCATAGCGCACTGCGCGGGTGGCGCCGCGATGGCGGAAAAGGTCCAGCACCCGCTCGGTCGTCACCTGATCGGCCAGCAGCGGATACAGGCGCGGATCGTACGGGATCAGGCTGATATTGGCGCGGTTGCCCTTGTCGCCGGCGCGAGCGTGGGCGACTGCGTGCAACCGGACCAGCACGCTCACGCCAGTTCCTCCGCCGTGGCGACCCGCACCGTGGCTGGAACCTGCTCGCGCGGCACAAGATAGGATTTTGTGGCGATGCGCGGCGTGGTGCGCCAGCGCGCACCGGCGCTGCCGGCCGGGCCACAGCACAGCATGGCGAGCACCTCGCGCACCGCCTGATCGACATCGTCCTGCGCCTCGCCGGCCACCGCCAGCCGTACCCTTATGTCCTCGGGGTCCGGGCCGTCATAGGCGCGCCACAGCGTGCCGCTGTCGTTGTCGTGGACGCTGGAGATGCCGATCAGGTCGACGCGGGCCCGCACGTCCAGGCGGCGCATGGCCAGCCGCTGGCGCAGCACGCCGGCGGCGCTCTTGGCGCGGGCGAGGGCGTTCGGGCCGGCCAGCGCGAACTCGCCTTCGCCGAGCCAGCCGCCTTCGACGCACACCGTCACCTTCAGTTTCGCCGGCGCCGGCAGGCCGCGCGCGCCGCGCACCGCCACCCGGTCCGGCCCGACCGCGTGCAGCGTCACGCCGGTGATGTCGAGCACGACGTCGGGCGTGATGTAGCAGGCCGGATCGTGCACCTCGTAGAGCAGCTGCTCGGTGACCGTGCGCACGTCCACGAGTCCGCCGGTGTTGGCCGCCTTGGTGATCACCACGTCGCCGTCGGCGCCGACCTCGGCGATCGGAAAGCCGATGTTGGCGGGGTCGGGGATGTCCTTGAAGCCGGGATCGTAGAACACCCCGCCGGTGACCTGGCTGCCGCATTCCAGCAGGTGCCCGCAGATCGCGCCGGCGGCCAGCAGGCGCCAGTCATCCGCCGCCCAGCCGAAATGCACCATCAGCGGCGCAATCGCCAGCGCCGGGTCGGAGGTGCGGCCCGCCACCACGACGTCGGCCCCCCGGCGCAACGCCTCGGCCAGCGGGGCGGCGCCGAGGTAGGCGTTGGCCGAGACCACCGCGCCCGGTCGGTCCGGCAGGCTGGCGTCGGCCTCGTGCACGTCCAGCGAGTCCAGATCGACCGTCGCGCGCACGTCGTCGCCGCCGACGATGCCGATGCGCAGGCCAGGCAAGCCCTGCGAGCGGGCCATGCGCGCGATCAGCGCGGCAGCGGCGGGCGGGTTGGCGGCGCCGAAATTGCCGATGATGGGGATGCGGTGGCGCGCGCAGTCGGCCAGGATCGGCGCCAGCAGGCGCTCCAGCATCGGCTCGTAGCCGCGCGACGGGTCGCGCCGGCGCTCCAGCTGTGCCAGCGCCACCGTGCGTTCGCCGAGGGTTTCGAAGAAGATCGCCGCGGGGCCGCCGGCCTCGATCAGCGTGGCGACAACCGGGCCCGCCGCGTCCACCCGGTCGCCCGAGAAGCCGGCGCCATTGCCGACGCGAAAGACTTCGCTCATGCCGGGCATTCTGCCAGCCGCGCCCGGCGGCGCAAGGCCAGACGGCCGGTCGAGATTGTCCCCGAGGGACTCAGGTGAACGAAGCTAATGCGCAAGCAGACTGACGAGGAAGTCGTCATCCCAGCCGGCAGCCTTTCGCTTGAACCGCAGTGAGGCCTTGCCTGGCGCCTTTCAGATCAAGTTGTGAGCCATATGCTTGATCGTTGTGAGGTTGGCCGGTGCGCGATCGGTGCGGACGCGACAGTCATCGTCGCGGAGGATCACGTCCATGACCCGGTGCAGGCGGCCCAGGATTTCTGTGGCTTTTCAGGCGGCATTGGCCACTGTCCGCCCAGTCATCCCCTCTAAATTTCGCGGCTTGGGCGAACGCCGGTAGAAAGTTCTTGATTCGTTCACATTCGCCCGCTACCGTGCCGTCGTGCCCGACGACGACGCCCTGTCCCCCGCCACCGATGCCGAGTTGGTCGCGGCCCTGGCTCATGGGCGGCGCTTCGATGAACGGAGCAAGGCGCACCGTCGGGCCGCGAAACTGACGGCGCGGATCGCGGCCGAGACGCTGGCGCGCTATCGCGGCCAAGCCGGCTTCGTGGTCATGAAGCGCCCGCCGACCAAGCCGCACAGCACGCCAGCCGGGGGATAGAGGAACGGGCGGGCAGTCGCGCCTGTCGCAGCCCCCCACCCGCATGCCGGGTTTTCGGTATCCCCTCCGGCTGGCGCGGGCGGTGCGCCATCGGGGTCGACGAGCGCGACGGAAAGGCGATGGGACGCGGCGATCTCGTTTCCGGCGCGGCGCATCGAAAATCCCGCCAGGAAATTTGGGCGCTTGTCCGCTCGGTCGGACTGCCGCCCAGCGGCGACGACAGAAGCAGCATACCCGCGACGGCACCACGGAGGAACGACCGCTGTCGACCCAAGTCAGCCGGTGGCCTGCCAATTGGCCGATCCAGGAAGCGGACGTTAAGCAGTGGCGCCGGCTGGACGGCAGCTAACCACGTCGAAAATGACGGTGGAAAGACGCTTCAAAGCGGGCCATTGCCAGCTTCGAGATCAGATGCGAACGTGGAGTAAGCGCAATAGCCCTATGTCTGTACTATATCAGAAAAATGCGCAAATTAACAATGAAAAAAGACACTATATGAAACATGTACCTAAGTCCCGCAATACCAGGCGAGAGACACCAGTTAATTCATAAACTCTCTGGGTTAAGCCCTGGCAAGAAGCGATATCAATCGTACAGAATCAGCTACCTATGGTAGATTTTATGTTCTCTGATCCAGAGATAACAAATGAAACCTCGTCGGATCCAAGCGATCATTCGACATATGAAACTATCAACAAGCACGCCGACAACGCGGCGTGCCTGCAGCTCCTGGTGCTGGTCGATGGTCGTCGTCCGTCCCTGCCGACCCCGGTGGCTCGCGGCTATGCCGCCAGCAATGCGCTGGCTTGTCTCGATACCCTTGCGGCGAGGCAGACCCGCAAATGGCGCGGCACCTGCCGGTACGACTTGACGCGCGGATAGGGCAGTTCGTCCAGCACCACACGGTCGCCGCGCCCTGCCGCATTGTCGAACGGCAGCGCCTCCATGCCATCCAGAAAGCTTTCCGCCAGCACGCCCTCGGCCAGCAGCAGCGCGTGGCTGTCGAGTTCGACGTGGAAATAGTGAAACAGTTCGGGCATGTCGGTTGCGCGGATAATGCTCGTGCCGTTCACGAGCGCGCCGGCGTGCACGAGCATCCCGTCGAGCAGCACCGCATGGCCGGGCGACAGCAGCAGGTCGCGGCCGGGGAGGTTCAGCCCGAGTGCGCCGGCGCGGATGCGGATCGGCAGCGCGCGCAGCGGATCGGCGAAGCTGGTGGACACCGTCTGCACGCCGAGCCAGCGCACCGGCATCGCGCGGCCATCGGCTGTCAGCACGTCGTCGCCCTGCCGCAAATCCTCGACCGCGACCGCGCCGCCGGGCGTCGCGATGCGGGTGCCGGCGCAGAAGCACAGCGGATCGACCGTGATCAGCGTCCCGCCTTGGCCGTCGCTGCTGGCGCCGAAGTTGGTCGAGGCCGGGGTTTGCAGGTCGAGCGTTTCGATGATCCCGCTGAGGCCCTGAACCACCAGCGCGGTGCTGGTCGCCGGGCTGGGGAACGAGTGGCCGGCATCGTAAAACAGGTGGGCCAGGTCGAGCCGGTCGCCGGGCTGCAGATTGGCCAGCGTGTTCGCGTAGCTGCCCGACCCCGTGAAGTTCTCGTCCAGCTTCAGCGTCGTGGTGCCGGCGAAGCCGATCGCGCCGCTGCCGGCCGATCCGCCGGCGGCGATTTCCAGCGTGCCCGAAGCGAGCGTGCTGCCACCGAAATAGGTGTTGGCCGCCTGCAGCAGCACCGTGCCGGTCCCGATCGCGCCGACCACCAGACTCCCGGCGCCGGCATTCAGGCCGGTGCCCCCCGAGCCGGTCTGGTCGGCGATGACGCCGGCGATCGTCAGCGTCTGGCCGGCGGCCGGGTCGAGCGTGAGGCTCTCGCTGGCCTGCAAGAACACGCCGTTGCCGAAAAAAAAGCCGCCCTCGGCGCCGAACCCGCCGGTACCGCCCACGACCGTCCCGGCGCCGAGCGAGGATGTGCCGCCGATGGTCAGCGAGCCGCCCTGTGCGACAAAGATGTCGCCGCCCGCCCCCAGCCCGCCGCCGCCGGCACCGTCGCTGACGCCAAAGCCGCCGCCAAAGCCGCCCTTGCCACCAACGCCGCCGCTGGCCCCGCCGCCGCCACCGCCAAAGCCGCCGACGCCGCCCACGGAATGGCCGCCGCCGCCGCCGCCGCCGAATGCGCCGCTGAGGCCGCCGGTACGGCCGGCCCCGCCGCCGCCGCCATAGCCAGATGAGCCGGACAGCCCGCCGTGGCCCGCCTCGACCGCCCCGCCGCCGCCACCGCCACCCGAAGCGCCCCCGGCCCCGCCCGGCTGGCTCTCGCCGTTGAGCCCGGCCCCGCCGGCCGACCCGTCCTGCACGATCCCGGCACCGCCCGCACCCTTCGAGCCGCTGCCGCCGACCGCGCCAAGCCCGATGCCGCCGCCGCCGCCGAACGCGCCTGGCGTGGGCGCGCCGCCGGCGCCGCCATCGAGCCCGCCGCCGCCCCCGCCCCGCGTCGAGGTGGCAGAACCGGCCGAGGCGCCGCCGGCGCCACCGACCGCGGCATCGCCGGTGAAGGCGACATCGGTCAGCGTCACGTTGCCGCCCGGACCGACGAACAGGCCGCCGCCGAGGCCCGCGCCGCCGCCACCGGAGTCATCGCCGCCCGAGCCGCCCGAGCCACCCACTGCCCGGGCGTTGGCGATAGTCAGGTTCTCCACCGAAACCGTGCCGGCGTAGACGAACAGACCGTTGTAGGTGCCGCCGCCGTCAACCGTGTCGCCATTGCCGACGATCGTCAGGCTGGAACCGGCATCAAGGTTGATCGCATCGAGCTGCTGCGTGAGCGTCGCGACGGTGGTGCCCGACAGGTCGAACGTGAAGCTGTAACCGACCTCCTGGTAGCCGTCGCTGCCGCCCTGGTCGATCAGCTTGATGTCGGCCGCGAGGTCGGCCGCGTCGGTGATGGTGAACCCGGCCTGGATCTGCGCCGCCGTCACCTCGGTGGTGCCGCCGCTGGTGGCGACGATCAGCGTCAGATCATCGGCCAGCCCCGGAAGGTCGAGGGCAATCGGCCCGCCGCTGCCATCGAGGGTGAGGGTGCTGCTGCTCTCGCTCGATCCGGTTGCGGTGAAGCCGGTAACGGCGATCGTGTCGCCGGTACCGAAGGTCTCGAACGCGGTGCCGTTGGGCGCGGCGGCAGGGCCGAACTGCACCGTCGCGCCGTTGGTCCCGCCGAAGCTGATCGCCCCGCTGCCGGCCGCTCCGGCCACCGCGAGGCCGAGCACGCCGGCATCGAGCGAGATGCCGCCGACGAAGGCGTTGACGGCGCCGAGCGTCACGGTACCAGCGCCGTCGATCACCAGCGTGCCTGCGCCGGCGTTGGGCGTGCCGTCGGCGGAGGTGCCGGTGGGCGTGCCGAGCCCGGCGGCGATATAGGCGCCGGTCTGGTCGGCGATGACGCCGGCGATGGTCAGCGTCTGTCTGGCGGCCGGATCGAGGGTGACGCTCTGGTTGCCCTGGATGAACATCCCGCCGCCGAAACCCTGGCCGCTCTGGGCGCCGGTGCCGCCGGCGCCGCCGGTCGCCCCGCCGGTGCTCAGCGAGCCCGTCTGGATGACCAGCGACGCGCCCTGCTGGATGAAGACGTCGCCGCCCCCGCCCAACCCACCGCCGCCGCCGCTGTTGAAGACGAGATTCTTACCCCCGGAGGTCACGGTAAAGAGCCTACCGCCCTGGCCGCCGCCAAAGCCGCCCGCGGCGGCGGGTGCGGTCAGGGTGCTGCCGCCCCCGCCGCCGAAGCCCCCGGCGCCGCCCGGATTGATCGGGCCGCCGCCCCCGCCGCCACCGCCGAATCCTCCCGCGCCGCCGCCGCCCTTGGTGTCGTATGTCACCGCTCCCGCCGCCCCCCCCGCCGAAGCCGCCGTACCCGCCCCGGCCTCCATTGTTGCCGCCGGTGGTTCCGAGATACTTGAAGCCGGGGCTGCCGCCGATACCGCCGCCGCCGCCGCCGCCGCCGCCGCCGGAGCCGGGAGGACTCCCCGCGCCACCCCCGCCGCCGCCGCCCGAGGTGCCGCCGCCGCTCCCTTCGCCCGTGCCGCGACCCGTGCTGAAGTCCCCGCCACCTCCGCCGCCGCCGCCGGCCCCCGTGACCAGACCGTTGCGGCCGGCGCCGGCCCCGGCGACTGACGTGCCACCCACACCGCCACTGCCGCCGACTCCATTGCCGGCCACCCCGCCGCCGCCGCCACCCCCGCCACCGGCGGTGGACAGGCCGCTCAGACCGCCATTGCCGCCCAGGCCGCCGCCGCCGCCCCCGGCCCTGTTGTTCCGGGTCGGGTCGTTGATCCCCCGGCCGCCGACGGCCTTGTCGCCGCTGAACACGACATTGTTCAGCGTGACGAAGCCGGCGTCGCCGGCGACGTTGGCGCCGACGAACAAGCCGCCGCCGAGGCCGGCGCCGGCGCCGCCACCGTCCAACCCGTTGCCGCCCAGCGCTTCCATGTTCCGGATCGTCAGGTCTTCGATCGTAACGCTGCCGGCATAGACGAACAGACCATGCTCGGTGCCACCGCCGTCCAGCGCACCACCGCTGCCGGCCGTCCCGAGGATGTCCAGCGTGGTGCCGGCCTTGAGGTCGATCGCCTCGAGCGCCGTGCCGTCCAGCGAAACGGTCACTGACGATGTCGATCGTGTAGGTACCGGCGTTGGCGCCAAGCCGGTCGGCGAATGCGATGGCGGCGTTGAGCCCCGCGATGCTCGAAACCCGGTCGGATCGGGTCTGCGTCAGCACCACCTGACTGCCGTTCGCGGTACCGTCGGAGCTTACCGTCGGATCGGCATCAGTGAACGGGATGACGTTGACGGTTTCCTCGCTTCCGCCACTGCTGACGGTCAGGGCATTGTTCGCCACCGCGACGGTCGCCCCGGCCTGGAACGTCAGGCCCCGCAGATCGAGCGTTCCACCGTCCGCCAGCGGCTCGAGCGCATTTCCGATCGGCGCCACCGATACGGCATCAACGCGAAGCGTGGCATTGGCGCCGGCAAAGACGATCGCCCCCGAACCGGCGGCCGCCGTGCCGTCGTTGGCGACCTCGAGCGTGGCGCCGGCCTCGATCGTGGTGCCGCCGGTGTAGGTGCTGTGGCCCTCCAGAACGAGCGTCCCGTCGCCGGTCACGGTGATGCCGACGCTGCTGTCGCCGCTGGGCGTGCCATAGTTTGCCGCCGCGGCCGCACCCTGGTCGTCGGTGATCGGGGCGAGGATCGTCTCGACGCTGCCCGCTGTGTCGAACGTCAGCGAGGCGGCGCTGCCCTGCAGATGGATGCCGGAGCCGAACGCCTGGCCGGACGCCGCCCCTGCCTGCCCGGCGCCGCCGGTGACGGTGCCGTTGGCGATCGACGTGGACGGCCCTTCGATGGTGAGCGAGCCGCCGGACTGGACGAAGATGTCGCCGCCCGCGCCGAGCCCGCCGCCGCCGCCGCCGCCGAAGGCGCCGCCGCCGCCGAAGCCGCCGCCGAAACCGCCGGGGCCGCCGGCGCCACCGGAGCCGTTCGCGCCACCGCCACCGCCGCCGCCGCCGAAACCGCCGCCGCCGCCATCGTCGGGAGATCCACCCCCGCCGCCGCCAAAGCCGCCGTTGCCCAAGGACCTGCCGCCGCCGCCAAAATTGCCGTCGAGGTTGCCGCCGCCACCGCCGGCGTTGGTGCTGCCGCTGGCGCCGAACGTGCCGCCGGCGCCACCAACAGCCGCGTCGTTGCTGAACGCGACATTCTGCAGCGTGACATCCGCGCCCTTCCCGACGAACAGGCCGCCCCCGAGCCCGGCGCCGCCGCCACCGCCGCCGCCGGCGCCGGCGCTGCCGTTCCCTTCCGCCCCGGAGCCGCCGGCGCCGCCGGCCGCCACCGCGTTCAGGATCGTCAGGTTCTCGATCGTGACCGCGCCCGACTGCACGAAGAAGCCGTTGTAGGCGTTGTTGCCGTCAAGCGTGTCGCCGCTGCCGACGATGATCAGGCTGGAGCCGGAGGCGAGGTCGATCGCGGCGAGTTGTGCGCTCAGCGTTGCTTCGCTGGTGCCGGTCAGCGCGAAGGTGAAGGTGTAGGGGGTGTTCGCCGCCGCATCGCCGCCGGACGTATCGATCAGCTTGATGTCGGCCGCTAGATCGGCCGCATCGGTGATCGTGAAGCTGGTCTGGACCATTGCCGTTCCCCCGCGCGCCGGTCGCGGCAGGGGCGACCGTTGCTTCCATCGCTGCGTCGTTTCCGCGGCGGGCACGAACGGCTATTCGGTTCGCGCCCCTGAGCGTTCGCAGCGCCTCAGCGATCGGGAGCAGGACGAATAGGAAATCGATACTTACACTTGGGTTCCTAGTTGTCCAGCAGGCAGGTCCTGCCGCGACCAGTCCGCCAGCGCGCCGGCCCGTTCGAGTTCGTCGATCAGCGGTCCGAGATGGGCCGCGTAAGCTCGCCAGCGCCCGAGACCGCGCGCGTTCACCGGTTGGCGCACCTGCGCGCGGCTGACCGTGCGCACCCGGCTCTCGGTCTCGTGGAAGCGCGCGCAGTTCGGGTCGGGCGGCAGATCCAGATGCGTCAGCACCCGCGCCAGCGTGCCATCGAAATCGCTCACCCAATCGGCCAGCGCCACCGTCAGGATCGGGTTCGGCAATGCCGCGCGCCAGTGCGCCATCAGTCGGAACTGCTGCGCGATGGTCCAGCCGAGATCGGCCAGGTCGTGCGCGTAGGGGTGATAGCCATGAAAGCGGAAGGTGAAGATGGAAAACCCGATGTCGCGCGGGTCGCGCACGCAGTGGATGATTTTTGCCCGCGGCAACAACAATCCCACCAGTCCGAGATAAACATAGTTGCCCGGCATCTTGTCGACGATGCGGGTTTTGGCTGGCGCCAACCCGTGCAGGTCCGCAAGGTAGCGGCTCGCCGCAGCGTCGAGCGTCGCCACGTCGAGCGCGGCGATGCGTCGGACCGCCGGCGGGCCGCCGCCGCTGCCCAGGGCGTCGAAGACGCCGCCGAGCGCCATCCGCTCGCCGGCACCGTGCACCTGCCCATGCGCCGCCAGGATTCGCTCGGTCAGCGTCGTGCCGGAGCGCGGCATGCCGACGATGAACACCGGTGTCGGATCGGCATTGCCGGCGATCGGGCCGGCGGCGAAGCGCGCGCGGTCCAGCAGGGCGATGTTGGCGTCGACGAACTCGCGGTGCTGCAGGCGCGAGAACGGCTGCGATTGGCGCAACAGGTCGTGCCCTGCCCGCCAATGCGCGAACGCCTCCGCCGGGTCGTCATGCCCCGACCAGAACCTCGCCAGATCGTAGTGCGCCATGATGCGGTGCTCTGGCACCGCGTCCGGCCCCATCGAACCAAGCGCGATTGCCATCCGTTCCGCCTCGCGGCCGGCGCGGGCGGGATGGCGGTCGGCCGTCGCCAGCAGCACGTGCCGCCAGTGCCAGAGGGGAGCAATCTCCGGCGCGATGGGCCCGAGCTCGGCCAGGGCATCGAGCGTCGAGCGCGCCTCCGCCGGTCGGCCAAGTTGCAGCAGCGCGAGTGCCCGCTGAAGCTGCCAATGACTGAGCGTACGAAGGTCGGCGGGCAACTCCGGCGCGGCGTCGAGCAGCGCGAGCGCCTCGGCCGCGCGCTCCTCCTGGAGCAGGTCGGCGACGAGATTGAGGCGGGCGCCGGCATTGCCCGGCTCCCGCGCGAGGGTGTCGCGCAGCAGCGCCTCGCCCGCCTCGGCTTCGCCGGTGATGCGCATGAAGGCACCGAGATTGGCCGTGGCCGCCGGATGGCCAGGGGCGTATCGCAACGCCTGACGCATCGCCGACTTGGCGGCCTCGATGTCGCCCTGGCGATAGCGTGCGACGCCGAAATTGACCCAGGCCTCGGCCCAGTCCGGCGCGATCCGCAGCGCCGACGCGAACGCCTGCTCGGCCCGTGCCGGCTCATTCAGCGCGAGCCAGGCCTGGCCGTAGGCATAGTGCGGCTGCGGTGCATCCGGCGCCGCGTGGCAAGCCTCGCTCGCAGCCCGCAGCGCGGCCCGGACGTCGCCGGCCTGCAGACACGTAGCGAAGGTTTGGAGAAAACGGACCGAAGCCCCGCTGCCACCGCCGGAGCTCACCGCGAGGTCGGGCAGGTATCCTGCCGCAGGCCGAGGCAGACTCGTGCGTTCGGGGCCGCATCGGGATGACCAGGACAGAGCAAGATTTTCCTCCGAGTGTCGCCAAAGAGTTCGTCCGTGCGGTCGACGATGCTACGCGTGTCCGGTCCTCGCAACCTGCCGTAGAGACGAAGGCCGACACGCGTCGGGGCGACGGCGGGGGCGTCATCTCCGCCATCCGACACGGACTGGCGCAAATGGCTGCCAAGTGCTTGGCCCAGCGAAACGACGCGATACGAGGCGCCTGCAGCCTTCACCCTCGCCGTGGGTATCAGTGCGGTCTCGATACCCGCCTGTGCGGCGATCCCGCGCGGAGCGACGGCACGTCGGATCGCCTGCTCCATGGCGCGCGATGTATCAGGCTCGACACCAGAAATTTGCACATTTTCAGTAGTTTGTGCGATCCTCGCCGCTCAGATCCGCCCTCACCACGAATATTTGCGGATAGAGCTCCGCCGATGGGAGCGTCCGCATCTGGCCAACTTCGGCGCGTACGATTGTGTCCGCTTTTGCCGAGAAACACCCCGAAACCGGACTGCCCGGTCCACCCAGACCATCGTGCCCAGAACCGAGCGCCGGACTACAAACCCGCCCGCCCCGCCACCGCAGCCGTAGTGCCGATCCGCTCCAGCTGCAATTCCCCCTTCGCGCCCCAGCCCTCCGCCTCCAACGGCACCTCTGGCCGGAGCCCCTCATAGATGCGGAACCCGACCCGGTTCAGTTCCTCCGGCGGCAGCAGTGTCGCCGCTGCCTGCATCGCCGCGCGCACCTCGCGCAGCCGGTCGCCGAATGCGCGCAGCAGATACCGCCGGACGGCCGCCGGATCACCCGGCTTGCCCTTGTCCTCCGCCAGCAATTCGCCGGCCTCCGTCGCCGCAGGCCGGGCGTCCCGGCCCAGCAGCCGGTACCGGCTTGAACGCCGGCCTCAGTTCCGCGTCGCGCTTGTCGGCCCCGCGGTCCCTGTCGTCGGCAATACCGATGCTGCGTAAGCGTCCGGTCAGAGGCGTGTGGCTGAGACGGTAGCGGTGGTTGATTGTGCGCGGCTGTGGGGCCTCCTTCTGTAGCTCCAGAAGGAGGACATCATTCGTGCTGATCGTCGCAGGCGCCGGCAAGTCGGCCGGCCGTGTGGCCCGGGTCGGGATGGTCGGTTACGGCGGTTGCGCCGGGGGAGCGGCCGTCATCCGCCACGGCATCAGTTCGGCGATCCTGTTGATGGGATGGCCATCGGCGATCTTGGTCAGGATGTCCTTGAGGTAGGCCTCGGGGTTCAAGCCATTCAGCGTGGCGGTCTGCACGATGGTGTAGATGGCGGCGGCGCGCTCGCCGCCGCTGTCCGAACCGGCGAACAGGTAGTTCTTGCGTCCGACCGCGATGGCCCGCATCGCGTTCTCGGCGATGTTGTTGTCGGCTTCGAGCCGCCCGTCGGTGACGAAGCGCGACAGCGCGACGCGCCGCTTGATGGTGTAGCGGAACGCCTCGGCCAGCGCCGACTTCGCCGACAGCTTTGTCAGCGTCGCGTCGGCCCAGGCGAAGAACGCGTCGAGCAGCGGCGCTGTCTCGGCGCGGTGCGCCACCCGCTCGGCGGTAGGAGCGAACCGCGCCTGGGCCTCGATGGCGTAGAGCGCCGCGATCCGATCGAGCGCCTCGCTGCGCGACCGGCGACTTGGTGGCCTCCCACACGTCGAAGAATCTTGCGGCGGCAATGCGCCCAACACGCCACTTCGATGATCGGGCCGGGCTTGCTGCGGGCGGGATCGTACAGCGCCGCGAACCCGGCATAGCCGTCGGCCTGAAGCAGGCCGGTGAAGGTCGCCAGGTGAGCGGCCGGGTGCTCGCCGCCGCGGTCGGGGCTGTAGAAGTAGGCGGCCGCCGGGGCCGCGTCACCGGCGAACGGCCGGTCGTCGCGGACATAGACCCACAGCCGCCCCGTTTTGGTCCGGCCCAGCCCCGGCGCCAGCACCGGCACGGTGGTGTCGTCGCCATGGATCTTCTCGGCGGCGAACACATGCCGCCGGATCGCCGCGACCACCGGATCGAGCAGCCAGGCCGCCTGGCCGACCCAGTCGCACAGCGTGCACATTCCGCTGAAGTCGGCCGGTGATTCCGGTCTAAATCGCATACAGCGTGGAGCGGTCGAGCTCAAGCCCGTCGTGCGCGTAGATCTCGCTCTGGCGATACAGCGGGATAAGATCACAGAACTTCGACACCAGCAGATGCGCGAGTGTGGCCGCATCGCCGCGCGCACCTTCAGCGTACCGGTCGCCGAACGCCTTGATTGCGGACGGCAGTGGCCTGCCGCACGCCTACGCGCCGTGTCGGCGCCTCACCCTAGTTCAGTGCTACCGCCACCGCACGATGGTCGACGCCGAACGTCTGCATGGCCATCACTCATCCAGACTCGAAGATCCTGAATGAACTCCGAAGACGGTTTGACCCCGGTGATCAACAACCTGTCTCGCGCACGCGTGCACGCGACATAGAACAGTTGGCGTTCCGTCTCGTAGACATCGTCGAGTTCCGTCTCGTCGGCCACCGCTTCCATGCGGGATTGCAGCGGCAGCACGCCATCGTCGCACGCCATCACGCCGGCCGCCTTGAACTCCAGCCCCTTGGCCAGATGCATCGTGCCAATCAGGACCTGCCCCTCGGCTTCTTGATCGCGTTCGGATAGCTCCAGCCAGGGCAGCCCTGCCGCCTCAACCGCCGCGCGTGCGCGCGGCAGTTGGGCGCGGGTGCGCACGAACAGGCCGATTTCGGCGGGCAGCACGCCATCGGCGAGCGCTTGCGTGATCCAGGCCGACACCGCGGCGGTCTCGGCCTGTTCGGTGTCGAATTGCAGCGACTTCGGGCGGCGGCCCGTTGAAGACCGAGACGGTGCGGTTGCGCTCGTCGGCGTTGCCGTCCACGTCGCGCACCGCGTTCGGCAACAAGCGGTCGGCCATCCGGCGGATCTGGTGGCTGGTGCGGTAGTTGACCGTCAGGGTGGAGGACCGGCCGCGCACGTCGACGCCGAGTTCCTTCCAGGAGAACGGCTGCTGGAAGATGCGCTGGCCCAGGTCGCCGGCGAAGAACAGCGCATCGGGCGCCGCGGGCGCGATGGCGCGCAGGAAGCGCAACTCGGCCACGCCGAGGTCCTGCGCCTCATCCACCACGATGTGGGTGAACGGCTTGCCGTCGCGCGCCAGCATAGTGCGCGGCCGTGCGGCCGAAGATTTCCGGCCACGTCGCCAGCCCGCGCTTCGCCAGCGACGCACGCACGGCGGCGAACACTGGCCACAGCCGCTCCCGCTGGCCGGCGCTCATGCGGTTCTTGCGGCCGAGGCGGGGAACGCGTCGCGTAGGCTTCCACGTCGGCGATCTGCCAGGCATCCACCACGTGCCGCCATTCGGAAGCCAGGAAGCGCGGGGTGAAGCCCTTGGCGCCGACGGCCTCCGCCGCCTTCGTGACGCGCATCCTCCACCTGCTCGTCGGAGGCCACGACGGCGCGGCGCCCGAACGCGAGTTGGTGCAGTTCGTCGGCGACGGTGCGGTAGGGCAGCGACCGTCACCCGGCGCAGCACCGGCGAGTCCTCCCCCACCAGCACCGCCAGCTTGCGCGCCAGCGCGTTGGCGAGCGGCGGCGAGAACGTGGTCAGCAGCACGCGGCCGTCGGGCGCCTGCCGGGCGAGGCGCGCGGCGCGATGCAAAGCCACCACCGTTTTGCCGGTGCCCGCCGAGCCGGAGGTGCGCGCCGGGCCGTTGTAGCTGCGATCGACGATGCCCTGCTGGGCGGGATGCAGGAACACCGCCCAGCGTTCCCACGGCGCGTCCAGCGCCAGCGCCAGCGCCTCCTGGTTCTCCACCACGCGGAAGCGGCGCAGGGCGTCGGGATGGGCGAACGGGTCGGCCGGAGCGACGACCGGCGCAGGGCGCGGCAGGCGGCCGGTGCCGACGTATTCCAGCAACGCTTCCGCCGCCTCGGCGGGCAGATGGTCGGCCAGAGCGAGGAAGGCGTCCTCGGTCGCCTGCTGCACGTCGGCGATCCAGTCCTGCGGGACGCCGACCGCCAGCAGGTCTTCGGCCGACAGCGGCGGAACGGCATGACGCGGCGGCCGCCGGAGCGGGCTCCGCCGGGCGCGGACGGGGTGACAAACTCCTCGACGCGCTCGCGCACCTCGACGATCTGGATGGCGCCGGTCGTCGGGTGCGCCTCGATGCGGCGGCGCTCGGCCCAGGCGTAGGAATCGTCGTGGTGGCCGACATAGGCGAGCAGGAAGCTCGCGTCGGTCTTGTGCACGATGATGCGGATGTCGCCGCTGGCCCGCACCGACCAGAAATGCGGGTCGCGCGACCGGTCGATGCGATGGAATTTCAGGCCCGGCGCCGCCGGGTCCATTTGCAGATCGAAGGCCGTGGTCTTGGCGGCCTTCTGCTCCGTGGCGGCGAGGCGCGCGAGGGCGGCGGTGAAGGTGGCGGCGATCCGGAATTCCATATCATGTCGCCTTGTCGCTGACATCGGCGGCTGAAAGCCTCTTCGCCGGTCAGTCGGTTTCGTACACCGTGATCCCTTTCTCTCGCCTGTGAAACTCAAGGCTGTGATGGAGCTTTCCCTTAGGATAAACCCGAAGACGCGGACAGCGACTCTTCGAAGGTCCACCCGTCCGGGCACGCCACCTGCGCGAGAGTGCTGCCCTTCCGCTGGCAGGCGGCCACGCGCTTGCCGGCGTCACCATCCAGGTTCACGTGCGCGAACTCGACCCAATCGCAGGCGACCATTGGGCCGCGTTGCTGGTCAACGACCACCATGTCACGGGCAGCCCCGTTCTCCAGGTAGCGCATGCCACGTCGCTCAAGCCGGAGCACGAAGTCCCGGACGGCCTCGGGCGCCATGAAGCCGTACGCGCGCCAATTCCCCGTCGGCGCACAGGGTGGAGTTGGGAGCGTCAGCCACGAACCGGCCCCAGTCGTCCCCGCATACCGCCTTGATCGCGTCGACTTGCAGAACGACGGAAATCCCTTCGATCAGAACCGCCATGGCTCACACCGAAAACACCTTCATCACCTCATCCCCGAAGTGATTGATGACCTTCACCGCGATCCGGCCGCGTCTCCGGCCGCGCGAACGGGCGGGAGACGTCGCGGTAGAGCGTGGCCCAGGCTTCCTCGTCGATCTCGGCGCGCAGCGCGGCCTTCAGCGACTTGTAGGGATCGTTGGCGCCGAGGAAATAGGCGTGGCGGACGAAGAAACTTTCCTCGTTGTAGTCGGTGTCGATGAACCAGGCGGCGATGCTCTTGGTGTCGCCGGAGCGGATGTCGCCGGTCTGCGGGTCGAACACATCCACGCCGATGATGCGGATGCGGACGTGGTCCGGCTGGCCGGGCACGGGCTCGACGACCAGGTCCGGCTCGCCGAACACCACGAACAGGTTGCCCTTGCCGGTGTTTTTCAGGTCGTCGGCCATGTGCAGGTCGGGGTTCATGCGCGCCTTCAGGATCGGCAGCGGGCCGAGTTTGGTCAGTTCCGAGGCATGCGCATCGTAGTTGAAGGCGCAGGCGATCAGCACGTCGAAGCGCGCCTCGGAGGCTTCGCGGGCGGCGGTGACGAGGTCCATGCGGGTGAGCGTGCCGAACTCGGGGCCGATCAGGATGCCGGCGCGGCGTTCCGTCTCGCCTTCCAGGAACCGGCCTTCGGCGCCGATGTATTCGCCGGGCCAGGCGAATTCAGGATCGGTTGTTCGAAGAAGCTCACTAACGTGTTCCGATCCGCCCCCTGGTCCGAACCCAATCTGCAACTGAGCGCCGCCCAGACTCGGGCGCTGCGGCCTGTTGAATGGTCCGATGCGACGATCCTAGAACTAATCCGAAGGAAAGCGAAACAGAGGCCAGCGACCGGCGGCAGTCCGCCGCGCGGGCAGCTATCCTGTCATCGACCCCCCGCCTCTGGGTCCTTGGTCTATTCGGTCGCGGGGGTCACTCACTTCCTCGCCGCGACGGCGCTACTCCGCCTCGCGCCGCCGCCGTCCCGCCAGTGTCACTCCACGGGAACACCCCGCCGCACGCAGCGCTGTATTCAACACGTGGCGATCGGGACGGAGGGGCTAAGCAGCGCATCGGCCATGGTCAGGATCCTTGGCCGCCAGGAGAGGTTTGCGAGCCACCGCTCGGGAATTGCGCTCGCGCCATAGAGGGCTCCGGCGAGTTGCCCAGTCACCGCGCCGACGGTGTCCGCGTCATCGCCCAGGTTCACCGCCAGAACCACGGCCTCCTCGAAGCTGTCGGTCTGCTCGACTGACCACAATGCCGCTTCGAGCGTGTGCATCACGTAGCCGGAGGAGCGAATGCGCGCGCGCGGCCGCCCGCGCCATGTTCCGGCCGCGATGCTCCGCATGGCCGCGTGGCCGTCGCACGCACCCGGCGCGAGCAGTGAAGCCTTCGGCTCACCCAGGATGGCGCGGCGCAGCAGGTCGGCGAACCAGATGCAGGCTTCGACGGCCTGCGGGGCGCCATGTGTTGTACGGCTTTGCTCCGCCGCGATGCGCCGGACCTCATCAGGCTCATGCAATGCGACCAGCGCCACCGGCGACAGGCGCATTAGCGAGCCGTTGCCAGCGGAGTCCTCAGCAGTCGCCCCGGCCAACGGATTGCGGTCCTTGCGGTATCGGGCGAGGGCCGCTCGCGTTGTGATGCCGATATCGAAACACTTCCCGGTACACGAGTAGACGCCTTGCGTTGACCACTGCACAAAGCGGTCCATGAGGCCCACTGCGTCGAAATTCGGATGAGCGATCAGGCTGTCGGCAAGGGCCAATGCCATGCTGGTATCGTCGGTCCATTGCCCGGGTTCGAGGTTGAAGGGACCGCCGCCGGTCATCTCGGTCTGCTTCGGATAGGTGTCGCGCGGCTTGAATTCGATTGTCGTGCCGAGTGCGTCGCCGACCGCCAGCCCGAGCAGCGCGCCGCGCGCGCGGTCGAGCACATCCGCCGCCGGCTTTGGATGCTCGGCGGCTGCTGTCGCCGGCCCGCGCGGCCGGACACGACGAACGTACGCCTCCTGTTCTCCGGTCTCGATGGTCCCGGGTCGTGCCTCGCGCACCCGAACGATGGCTTCTTCCGCAGGCACACCGAGCTCGACCAGCAGTTGCGCGGCGATCGTCCCAGTGCGGCCCAGGCCACCCCGACAATGCAGCAGAACCTTGCGTCCGGCGGCGAGGCTGGCCCGCACGTCCTGCCCCGCAGCGATCCATGCCCGTTCAAAGGACGCTTCCGGCATGCTGACATCGACAATTGGCAAATGGTGCCACGTCATGCCGCGTTCCCGCACGGCGTCGCCGATCCCGGCCACCTTGTAGCGGGCCAGTTCGTACCCCTCCATCAACGTCACCACGGTGACCGCACCCCAGTCCCGGATGCGATCCAGGTCCAGGCCGAGGTCCCGGGACCAGTGGCCGCTCATGGAATCACGCTGCTTCTTTCCGGGGCAAAACGTCATGCCGATCAGGCCGCCGCCGGGCGTGGCGACGGCGTCGATCCGAAGCGGGTGGGAGATGCTCGTCTTGATCATGAAGATTCCCTCGACATAGGCGGCCCCGCACTTGTGGTCGCGGAGCGCGCCGTGATGTGCTGCGGCTCCTTGACGCCAGGGCTTTTGGATCCGCACACCTAGTCCTACTGAGTCGGAAAAAATCACGGATGATGAGGCAGATAGCGCTTCATGCGACGCGACTGTGGTTTGGTAGCAGAGAAGATTCGAACCTTCCGGGAGGGATGGGATGGATCTTCACGATGGGACGGGGACGGAAGCAAGGTTCCGCGCTTACGCGGCAGACCTGGCGTCGGTGCTGGGCCATGCCGACCGGATCAGACCATTCGAGGACTATTGTGTCGGGCTGCTGTCCGCCGAGGGTCGCAAGAGCGTCGAACCCTTGGCGGCGGTGACTGCACCTGAGCGAACTGCGGCGCAGCACCAGTCGCTGCTGCATCTTGTGGCGCAAGCACCCTGGTCTGATCAGGCGGTACTGACCCGTGTGCGTGAACGGGTATTGCCATCTATCACCCGAGACGAGCCAGTCCAGGCCTGGATCATCGATGATACCGGCTTTCCGAAAAAGGGCAGCCATTCGGTCGGTGTGGCGCGCCAGTATTGTGGTCAGGTGGGCAAGCAGGACAACTGCCAGGTAGCGGTAAGTCTGTCGGTGGCAACCCATCAGGGCAGCTTGCCCGTTGCCTACCGATTGTATCTGCCGAAGGACTGGGCCGACGACCCGGTTCGCCGGACTGCTGCCAACGTACCCGCTGACATTCGGTTTCAGACCAAGCCCGAGATCGCCGTGCAACAGATGCGCCAGGCTCTGGCAGCCGGCGTGCCACCGGGCATCGCATTGGCTGATCCGGCGTATGGCAACGACGGCAATTTCCGAGCTGGGATCACGGAGCTTGGGCTGCCTTACGCGGTCGGTATCATGCCCACCACCTCAGTCTGGCGACCAGGCGAGGCGCCGCTGCCGCCGGCGCCGTGGTCGGGCCGCGGCCGTCCCGCCAAGCGGTTGCGCCGCGACGAGACGCATCGGCCAGTTTCGGTCAAGATGCTGGCTCTGGAGCTTCCCGTCGATGCTTGGCAGCAGATCACCTGGCGGGATGGCAGCAACACACCGCTGACGTCGCGGTTTGCTCGGCTGCGGGTGCGTCCGGCACATAATGACGCTAAACGAAACGAACCCGCGGCCGAAGAGTGGCTGCTGATCGAGTGGCCGGCGGGCGAAACCGAGCCGGACCACTACTGGCTCTCCACGCTGCCAGCCGACATCTCATTCGAGTGCCTGGTCGATCTGACCAAGCTGCGCTGGCGGATCGAACGTGACTATCTCGAACTCAAGCAAGAAGTTGGGCTCGGCCACTACGAAGGCCGCGGATGGCGCGGCTTTCACCATCACGCAAGTCTCTGCGTTGCGGCCTACGGATTCCTGGTCTCCGAAAAGGAGACAATTCCCCCCTCAGGACCTTCTCGCTCCTGGCGCGGCCCGCGATCTGCCCTTCCCGCCGGTTACAGACCCAGAGGATCTGCCGCTGCGTTCACAACGCCACATGCCGAACTCCATCGTCACGTTGCAAATCCGGCTCGCTCGCACCCTGGTCCACGTTCTACCTCGATGCCCCTGCTGCGGCCGCCCGCGCCAATGGCCCGTTGAACAAATTGAGTGACACAGTAGGACTAGTAGTCGGGGCAAAACCACGGGCATGAGGGGTCAGGCTGGCTGGCCACGGCAGCGGATGAGATCGGCGAGTTCGGGAACCAGGGCGTGCTCGGCACCCCCGAGGCGGTCGCCGAGATAGTCCCAGAAGCCGATGCCGAGCTTGGCGCAGGTGTGCATCAGGCCGAGGAACGCGTCGCGGCAGTCGCGTCCGGTGTCGCTGTGGGTGCCGCCGCTGATCTTGCGCTTGATCACCTGGCAGCGGATGTCGCGCTCCGAGCCGTTGGTGTGCAGCGGTATCTCCGGCCGGTCGAGCACCATCAGCAGTTCGGGCTTGTTGGCATGCAGCCGCGCCAGCAGGCGGTCGAGCATGGCGAAGCCGGTGCGGCGGGCGAAGATGCGATCGAAACGGGCGCGCATCTCGCTGCGGCGGCGCGGACTGGGATCGGCACGGTATGCCTTGAGATCGGCATAGAACCACCAGATCAGCGCGCGCATGTGCTCCTGTGCGGCGCGGTGCAGGTCGGTGAAGGTGTCGAGCTTGTGCACCAGCCGCTCGGCATGCACCCAGCACAACGCGTGCAGGCCGATGTCGAACTGACCGGCGTCGTCGCTGACGATCACCGCCCGGCGCAGGAACCCGTGTTCATGCACGGCGCCCCACAGCGCGCCTTCGGTGGCGATGCACACGGGGTCGGGCGCGACCTGCAGGTCGGCAATGCCCAAACACTGGAGATGAGCTTGCCAGGCGCTGTGGTCGGCGAAGCGGCTGGCACCCGCGGTGGCCAGGCTGCTGATGACCGGACCGGCGAGCGAGCGGGAGCGCATGTATGCCAGTGCCGCGTCGTTGACGACGTAATCGCTGTGGCCGGCGCGCAGCAGGTCAAGAAAGTTGAGTCGGCTTTTGCTCGCGCGCGTGCCGAACCAGGTGAAGTCGTCGTTGCCGATCTGCGTGCAGAAGCCGTTGCGCCCGGCGTGCCGCGCGCCGGTGTCGTCCACCGTCACCCAGGACGCGGTCTGCAATCCCGCCCGCAGCACGTCACGGCTTTCGGCGAGAAAGGCGTCCTGGCGGTCGATCAGCAGCCGCATCACCTGGCGTTTGGAGATGCTGAGACCGAAGGCGCGCAGTTGCGTGGTCAGCCGCTCCACGGTCACCTGCCCCTGGTGATGCTGGGCGAGCACGAAGCGGCGCAGTTCCGCGCCGAAATGTCCACTCACGCCAGCCGGTAACGGCGCCAGCACCGTCTGCCCGTCCGGCGCCGCCCAGCGTTCCCGGCGGTAGCGGATCACCTCGGCACGCAACACCAGATCCTGCACAACGAAGGTCTCGTAGCCCTTGAAGCGTGATCCCGGCGGCGGGGCCGCCTTCACCACCCGATCCTCGATGCTGACTTTCGGTGTCGACTTGCCGCGCCGGCGATGCTTGCCTTGCCGCCGCGGTGGCTTTGGCGTCGTCGCGTCGTCCATGCCGCTCGGCTTGATCTCGGGGCGGCCTTTCAGTCCCTTCAACCGCGCGATCTCCTCGCGCTGCTCCGCCACCACGCGCCTAAGTTCGGCGACCTCGCCAAACATACGCACGACCAGAGCCTTCAGCTCGGCCAGCGACAGACCATCGATCTCAACCGGGGCAACCACACCCAGGTTGAATTCAGAACCCGCCGCGTCGCGGGAATCGAAAAATCGCTCCCCGCCCGGGGTTTTGCCCCGACTACCACACCTAAGCGCTAACCGCTTGATTTTTGAAGTCTAAAAGTCGTTAGGATCGTGGACTGTGAATTTGCGCCATCTCGAGACCCCTCCCGAGTTAGGAACACCAGTCACTTGCGATGCCGATCGGCGTCGGGACCCCACCCCGATTCACGCACTTCAATGGCGTCGCGGTCGGTGACGTGACGGCAGCGCCACTGACCCGCTGGCAAAATCGGACCATTTTGCCAAACGGATCACCCCGCTGTCGCCCCCCCGCCGCAGGCCCTTGAGTCGAAGCAGCATGGAGAGCATGCGCTCCAGCTTCCGGTCGAGGTGCACCTCGTATCGTCCGAGCCGCTCCAGCTTGTCGGGGTTGAGCGCCTCGCCGAACGCCTGCTCGCGGACCAACCACCGGTTCGCCAACGCCGTCTTGCGGGTCTCCAACCAGGGCAGCACCTCGGCCTCCAGGAAGCGGCGCAACCCTTCAGCGTCGGCGGTGGCGGGCGCCTCGCCCTCGTCCAGGTCGGCGGGATCGCGGGCGAGTGCTTCGGACCGCCATTCTCGCGCATCGGCAGGCGGCGCCGCCAGCGCGGCTTTCGTACGGGTCGTTGTGCCGAGAGCCGGGCCGCCCGAGCGCACGGCGGCGTCAGGTCCGCCCCGTGCGTAGTGTCCTCTGCGGGTCAGGCCCAGCCACCGCCGGCGGCCACCCGACGTGCGATCCCGCTATGGTCTGGCCATGTCGGGAATCGCGATGTCCTGCGGCGCGAACAGGCCGGTTGCGGCATCGGCGTGGCAGGCGGAGCAGTTGCTGCGGCGATAGACGGGCTTCGCCGCAAACACCGCGTCGGCGATGTCGCGGTGTCGCCGCCGCCAGCCCGGCGTATCCGTGATCCGCAGGGAGCCGTCCGCCGCGGCGACGCCGAGCAGATGCGACGGCAGCGTGTCCCAGCGGCCGGCCGCGTTGTCGTCGACCCAAGTCCGGATCTGCGCGATCTGTTCGGGCGAGAGCGTCGCGTCCGCGCCGAAATGGTGCTGCAGGTCGGCCAGGATGCCATCCCAGGTGGCCGCCGGCGCGAGGCTGGGTGGAAAGGCGAGGTGGCAGGCGCCGCATTGCAACGCGAACACCGGGTCGAGGGTGGCGGATGGCACGCGGCGGCCGGGCAGCGCCGTCAGCGCCGCGATCGCTGTGGCGGACGAGGCCAGCAGCACCAGCATGATCGCCAGCGCCGTGCGCGGGTAGGCGCGGGCGGCCTGCGCGCTTTCCGCCGGGGGACGGGCCGGTTTATGTCCAGTCAGCATGGCGGCGACCAGATTTTCCCGGCCGCGAAAGCTTTCGAAGGCGACGCCGGCAAGATGCGCGCCGATCATTGCCAGCAGCAGGATGGCCAGCATGTCGTGCAGGTCGAATGCCTGCGTGCCCGCGGAGTACGACAGGAACGCCCGCAGCGGCCCCTGTTTCAGCATGCCGCCGAGGGTCATTGCGCCGGTCAACCCGATCGCCGCCAGCACTGCGAGCAGCGCGAACACCATCATCGCACCGAGCGGATTGTGGCCCAGATGCCGGTGCGGCGGCCGACCGCGCAGCTCGCGCAGATGCGCAAGCATGGCGGTGGGGTGGTACGCGAAGCTGGCGAAGCGGGCGTATGTGGGGCCGAGCAGGCCCCACACGACGCGCCAGGCTACCGCGACCATGGCGGCCACGCCCGCGCCGAGATGCCAGGCGAGCACGGTGCGGCCCAGGATGAAGCCGGTCAGTGCCGCAACCAGGACCGCGGCAACCAGTAGCCAGTGGAAGGAGCGAACGCCGATGTCCCAGACCCGGACAGTCGAGGCCGCCGACGAGGTATCCGAAGCCGCTTTCGCCTGCCGTTGCATGATCGCGATCCCATTGGATGCTTTCATAGCAGTAGCCGGCGAAGGAGCGCGTCAGGGCGGCGCTGATCGAGTTCCCGGAGCGCGGACCGGTAGCTCCGCCTTCGCCAATGCGTCTCGAGTGACGCGGTCTCGTGCATTATAGTCGCAACTGCGGCCCGCAAGGGGTCTTGTCACGGAACGCCGACTGCGATCGCCGCCGATTGACCTCGAACATTGAGGGGCAGCACGATGAGCTTCACCATCTCCCGGTTGGGACGGCGACTTCGCCTTGGGGTGATCGGCGGCGGGCCCGGATCGTTCATCGGGCCAGTTCACCGAACCTCGGCTCGCCTGGACGATCATTTCGAGATTGCCGCGGGGGTGCTGTCCTCCAACCCCGAGCGCTCACGCCAATACGGCCGCGAGATCGGTCTCGCCGCCGATCGAGCCTACGGCTCGCCCGCCGACCTGTTCGCGTCGGAAGCTGCACGGCCGGACGGGATCGACGCGGTGTCGATCATGACGCCAAATGACAGTCATTGTGCGCTCGCGCATGCGGCCATCGATGCAGGGCTCGACGTCATCTGCGACAAGCCGCTCGCCACCAGTCTGCAGGATGCTCTCGATCTGGCCCGCCGCGTCGAACAGTCGGGGCGCGTCTTTTGCCACACGTTCAACTACTGCGGTTTCCCGCTCGTCCGTCAGGCCCGCGCGATGGTACGCGACGGCGATATCGGCGAGATCCGCATGGTCCAAGTCGAATATATTCAGGGCCACGCCGCGTCGATCGGCGAGGGCGAGCGCGGTGATCCGCCGGCGAACTGGCATTTCCGTCCCGAGATTGCCGGCCCCTCCCTCATCCTCGGCGACATCGGCAGCCATGCCCATCACATTGTGTGCTTTGTTACCGGGCAAAACTTCGCCCGCGTGATGGCCGATGTCAGCGCAGTCGTCCCTGGTCGCAAAGCGCATGACAATGCCGGAATCCTATTCCGGCTGGAACGCGGCGCTCCCGGCACGATGTGGGTGAGCCAGGCCGGGGCGGGCGCCGTCCACGGACTGAAATTCCGCGTCTTTGGCGCCTCGGGCGGCCTCGAATGGTTCCAGGAGGAGCCGAACCAGCTACATTATTCGCGCCTCGGCCAGCCGGCGCTGACCTACGAACGCCACGGACCGGGGCTGAAACCTGAGGCCCTGCGCGCCAGCCGCACCGGCATCGGCCACCCCGAAGGTTATCAGGAGGCGTTCGCCGTCCTGTATGCTGAGGCCGCTGCCGCGATGGTCGCCCGTCGGCTCGGCAAGCCGCCGGAAATTCCAGTGCTGGACATGCCTAGTGTCGCGGACGGCGTGCGAACGATGAAGTTCATCGAGGCCTCGCTCGAATTGTCATGCACGGGCGGCTGGGCCGATTGCCGAGTGGAAATCTGAACGTCCAAAATCGAACCGTTCGCGAAAGGCGCATCCGGCGCCGCAGGAATGCGACGCAGTCCGCCGTTCACGGCATCTCCCTTTGCACCGGCGCCACCTTGTGACCCCCCAAAGACCAGCAACACCAGTGACTTGCGGTGCCGATCGGGGTCAGGACCCCACGCCGATCCACGGCGGGGGCGGAAACAGCCGGGCGGGAGGGCGCGGAGTGGCGCCAAGCCAAATTCCCCCTTGCCAAACATGCGGACCTTTGACCATTTTGCCGCATGTTCCTCGAAAAACGGTTGGTCGAGACGAGGAAAGCCAAGGGCTGCAAGCTATGCGCAAGACCGCCTCGAAACACAAAAGTCCGCATGTTGCGCGCGACTTCCTCCGGCCCGACGAAGCGAACGCGCTGATCGACGCGGCCGGAAGGGCGGGACGGCAGTCTTTGCGGGATCAGGTCCTGGTGCGGCTGATGTACCGCCATGGCCTTCGCGCCTCCGAAGCCAAGCACACGCGCTGGACGGACTTCGACCTGTCGCCGGGGTCGACGGCCAAGACCTTCCACATCCGCCGCTTGAAGGGCTCGCAGGACAGCGTGCACACCCTCGACCGCGACGAGGTGTCGGCGCTGCGCAAGCTGGCCCAGCAGAGCATGTCGCCGTTCGTGTTCATCTCGGAGCGCGGCGGCCCGCTCTCGCCGGACATGATCGCGCGGATCGTCGAGCGGGCAGGGACGCTGGCCGGCCTGAGTTTCCATGTCCATCCGCACATGCTGCGTCACGCGACCGGCTATGCCCTTGCCAACGCGGGGACCGACACTCGGTTGATCCAGGATTTCCTCGGACACGCGTCGATTTCGAACACGGTTCGCTATACCAAGCTCGCGCCGGGGCGGCTGTCCGGCGTGCGGGTTCGATGATCGGCTGGCGGCGGTCAGGACAGGCGACGCTCTGCGCCCGCCTGTCAGGGTTGCCGAACTAGCCAGCGCCGAGCGCCGTTCGATACGCGGCGATCGCTTGCCCCCAACCCATCAGCAGCGCATCGGCGGTGAGTTCATGGCCGATCGACGCCTCGGCGACATCTGGCAGCGCGGCGACCAGGAGTGGTAGATTCTGAAGGTTCAGATCATGGCCGACGTTGACGACAAGGTCGTGCCGTGCGGCCGCCGCGGTGGCGGCGCACGCCTGGAGCAGGTCGACGGCGTGGCCGTCGCGAAAAGCCGCGGCATAGCCGCCGGTGTAGATCTCGATCCCGTCCGCGCCAGCCTGCCGCACGCGCTGCACCACCGCGGGATCTGGATCGACGAACACCACTGCGCGGCAGCCAGCACGATGCAACGCGCTCACCGCGGCCCGTACGATGGGCATCTGGGCATCGTCGAGCCTCCAACCCTCATCCGAGGTCAGCACACCCGGCGCGTCGGGGACCAGCGTGCATTGCTCCGGCCGCACTTGCGCCACCAGCTGCAGGAACGGCGCGTCGGGATAGCCTTCGATGTTGAATTCGAAGCCGGGCCGCCAAGGACGCATCAGCTCGGCCAGCGCGAAGACGTCGTCGCGCCGGATGTGGCGCTCATCCGGTCGTGGATGCACGGTCAGCCCGTCCGCGCCGGCAGAATGGGCGAGCGTGGCGAAGCGGAGCAGGTCGGGCACGCCGGTTCGGCGAGCGTTGCGCAGCAGGGCGATCTTGTTGAGGTTGACGCTCAGGCGTGCCATGGCGGCTTCTCCTGTTCGCGGCGGAAGGTGGCCAAGAGCCCGTCGCGGGAGACGGGCCGCATCGGGTTCGGCTTCCCGCGATCCATCGCGGCTGATCTGCGGCGGCAACATCTGGTTGCGCAGCGCGGCCAGGCTAGACGAATGCGGACAGCGACGGAGACCCCTACATGGCACAGGCGCCGATCGGCATCACCATGGGCGATCCCAGCGGAATAGGTCCGGAGATCGTGGTGCGGCTGTTCGCCGAAGGCGTGGCGGCACGCTGCGTGGTCATCGGCGATGCCGGTGTGCTGCGCCGCGCCGCCAGCATCGTCGGCGCGGCGTTGCCGGTGATCGCGGTGGACGGCCCGGCGGAAGCGACCTGCGCCCCCGGACGGATCGAGGTGATCTGCGCCAGCGACCTGCCGGCCGACCTGCCATTCGGCCAGGTGGACGCACGGGCCGGTGCCGCGGCGTACGACTACCTGAACCGAGCGATTGACGAGGTTATGGCCGGGCGGCTCTCGGCCATCGTGACTGCGCCGATCAGCAAGCTGGCGTGGCATGCCGCCGGCATCCGCTTCGCCGGACACACCGACGTGCTGGCCGACCGCTCCGGCACGGTCGACTTCGCGATGATGCTGGCCAATCGCGAGTTGCGCGTGCTGCTGGTCAGCATCCATGTTGCGCTCGTCGACGCCATCCGCGCTGTGACGCCAGAGGCTGAACTGCGGGCGATCCGACTGGCGGACGCGGCGGTGCGGCAGCTCGGCGTGCCGCGGCCGCGGATCGCGGTCGCGGGGTTGAATCCCCATGCCGGAGAGGATGGCATGTTCGGGCGCGAGGACATCGACATCATTGCGCCCGCCGTCGCCCAGGCGCGGGCTGAAGGTATCGACGCTTCAGGTCCGTTCCCAGGCGATACCGTGTTCATGCGGGCGCGAAAGGGCGAGTTCGACGCAGTGGTTGCGCAATACCACGACCAAGGCTTGATCCCGATCAAGTACCTGGGTCTGGAGCACGGCGTGAACATCACCGTTGGCCTGCCGTTCGTTCGCACAAGTGTCGATCATGGTACCGCCTTCGACATCGCCGGCACTGGCCGGGCGAGCGCGGCCAGCCTCCGGGCGGCTGTGGTCCAGGCGGCCGCGATGCAAGGACGTTCGGCTTGACAGCACGCCCGGCGTCCATTCAGGTCGCCGTTCGATCGGAAGACCAGCCGGTCGCGCTTACTTGCTCAGGTGATGCCTCCCCCCTGATTGTGCCGGCGTACTTACGTGCGCCGCGAGAATCAGCGGACCAAGTCACCGAAGCGAGACCGCGCTCGCCGGACGGACACTTCAGTGCGCCGACTCCGAGGCCTGATCCCGTCCGCTCAAGGCGCCGAACGGTCACTCTCCACGCCGGGCATCGCCGACCGGCCGCCGGAGACGGGGCGCCGAAGTCCACACCTGGCTTTTGGAGTATTGCCTCCCATGTGCCGCCGCCGCGGCGGAAGTTGACGGCGAAAGGGCTGAACTCCCGTCGGATGATCCGGCATCACCGCAGCATCGTCTCCGCGTCTGGCGTCAGGCGCGGTTCTCGCACCGAGGTCGACCCCGTCGCTGCGCATCAGGATCTCGGGGGTGGGCGGGACGGACAGGGGAATTGTCGGTAACTTCACGGGATGAAGCGACGGCCACAGCGGCTTCCGGCGGAGGATGGCGGCAGCGGGGCGCTGCCGCCGAATGCCGAGGCGGTCCTTCAGATCAAGGTCTGGCTGATCGGGATCAGCCCGATGGTATGGCGGCGCGTGCTGGTGCCGGCGGCGTTCACGCTGCGCGAGTTGCATGGCGTCATCCAGGTCGCGATGGGGTGGGAAGGTTTCCACCTTTTCCAGTTCTGCCTTCGTGCCGTCCGCTATGGCTCCTGGGAGCTGTCGACCTCGTCGCCCGACATCACGCTGGCGGCCCTGCGGCTGCGCACGGGCGCGCGGTTCATCTATGAGTACGACCTGAAAATTCCATGGCGGCACGAGGTCCGCATCGAGGACCCGCTGGCACCGGAGGCGGGCAAGACTTATCCCATCTGTGTCGCCGGCGACGGCGCCTGTCCACCGGAGGACTGCGGCGGCCCGGGCGCGTTCATGGAGCACCGCGACGATGTCCTGTCGTTTGACAGCCGCGACGACCTCGCGACCATGGCCGAGATCATTGGCGACATCACGCGGGAGCGCCGGCTGGAAATCCTCGACGACGCAGAAGTCCGCTGGCGGCTGGAGCGGGCCATCGAACGCAGCCAGGCCCGTGAGCACGCACAGTCGTGCGGTCGCGGACGAATCCAAGCCTCGGATCGGCCAGCCGGGCCCCGCCACCTGTCTTGCGGCGGATGCGCCTATTTGGCGCGAAGTTGCGCCAGCGCGCTGAGCCAGTTCTCCATGTGATAGGTGGTGGCGATCTTGCCGTCCTTGATGGTTTGTATATCGACCGTCATAATCTTGAAGCTCTTGCCGGTGTGGGGAACTCCGAACAGATCGCCGGCTGGGGTGCCGGAGACTTCGCCGCGAACCACCACGCGGTCACCGGCGACAAGCACTTCCTTGATCTCGAACGTCATATCCGGAATGGACTTGGCAAATCCGCCGACGACCTTGACCGAGGTGTCACGCCCCCAGCACTCGCCGGGCAGATAGCCCGCGCAGGACTGGTAGTCGTCGGTGAGTATTTGCTCCTGGATGGCTTTGACATCGCCGCGGCTTGCCACGTTGAACAGGCTGTACCATGGCGCAATGACCGTGCGCGCCTCGGCCTCGGTCAGAGCTTGCGCCGAGGCCGCACCTGCCGCCGCGACCACCGAGAGGGCGGTCAGCGCGACCCGCGACAGTGTTTTCATTGGGTTCATCAGCATGGCGATTAGACTCCCGACTGCGTATGATTCGACGAGCGGCGACTATGACGATCCTCATAGTCACCTATGATGATCGTCATAGTCAACGGGGGATTGGTGGCCGGGACCATCCGACAGCAAATGATTGAGCGAACGGCGGTTCTGCTGGCGAAAAAGGGCCTGCAAGGAACGTCGTTCAGCGAGGTGCTGGACGCGTCGGGCGCGCCGCGCGGGTCGCTCTACCATCACTTTCGGGGCGGCAAGGACGAGCTGGTGATCGCCGCCGTGCGGTTTGCTGGCGATCAGGCGCTCGCCGCGCTCGACCGCGTCGCCGGCACACCCGCCGGCGAGGTGGCGCGAACGTTCGCCGCATTGTGGCGGGCGGTTCTGAGCCTGTCGGGGTTTGCGGCCGGCTGCGCCGTGGTCGCGGTCACGGTCGCCGCGGACTCGCCGGCCTTGCTGGACAGCGCCGCCGCCGTGTTTCGCGAGTGGAGGTCCCGGCTCGGCGCGCTGCTGGCGCAAGGCGGCGTGCCGGCGGACAGGGCGCCCGGGCTGGCGGCCGGCTTGATCTCCGGCTTCGAGGGCGCCGTCATTCTCTCGCGCGCGGAACGGTCGTTCGAACCGTTCGACCTCGCGGCGGGCGAGCTGGTCGCGATGGTCGACGCTGCCGTCGCAAAGCGGCGCCAGCCGCGCGCGAAGTAGATTGGCCATGGTCGCCTCAATATTCGAACCACCCTTGAAGCGCCTGGTTTTTGTCGTCGGTGAAGGGCGGGTAGAGATGTTCGATCGCCACGTCGGGCGGCGAGATCAGCATCGATTTGGCGTGGGTGAGCGCATCGAAGCCGTATTTGCCGTAATAGTGGCCCATACCGGCCGACCCTGTACCGCCGAACGGCATAGTCTCGACGAACAGGTGTACGTTGACGAGGTTCACTCCGCCGCCGCCAAAAGACAGCTCGCCGATGAACCGATCGACGGTCTTCTGGTCGCGACTGAAGATGAATCCCGCAAGCGGTCGCGGCGTCGCCGCGATCCGCGCGAACGCCTCATTGAGCGACTCGTAGGTCAGGATCGGCAGGATCGGTCCGAAGACCTCGTCCTCCATGACCTTGTCGTCCCAGGTCACGGGATAAAGAAGCGTGGGGTCGAGGTAGTGCGCGTCTGGATTCGACTTGCCGCCCGCGACCAACTTTGCGGGGTCGATGAGCGCCGCCAGTCGATCCACCGCATGCGCGTTGATGATGCGCGAATAGTCGGAGTTGGATTTCGGATCATCGCCAAAGAACTCGACCAGCGCCTTCTTGGCCTCGGCAACGAAGGCGTCTGCGACGGACTTGTGGACATACACATAGCCTGGAGAGGTGCACCATTGGCCGCCCCACGCCATCGCACCCCAAACGATCTTCTTCGCGGCGTCGGGGATGTTGGCGGTCTCGTCAACGAGCGCCGGGTTCGTCCCGCCGAGTTCCAGCAGGACCGGCGTGAGGTTTTCCGCGGCGGCTCGCGCGACGACCTTCCCCACGTGGGTGCTGCCGGTGAAAAAGATGAAGTCAAACGCCAGCTTCAGAAGTTCTGTGTTCTGTGACTTGCCGCCGGGCACCAGGGTTACGGCGCTCGGATCGAAATACTTCGGGACAAGATCGAGCAGCACTTCGATCGTCGCCGTGAGCGCTTCGCTCAGCGTGAGAATGCAGGTGTTGCCGGCCGCGAGCGCCGGGCGGATCAGCAAAAGCAGGGGTCCGTTGAACGGGCCGATCATCAGCGCAGCGCCTCCGGCGCGTCGGCCAGCCTTCGACCGTTGCGCGGGGCGCGGACCTCCACGCGGCCCGCGCTCAGCCGGACCGTCGCCACCCGGCCGGGGTCGCCGACCCGGCGCGGCGCCACCCGCACCGTCTGCGTGCCCACCGCCTGCCAGCCGGCAGCAGCCGCGAACAGCTTGCTGTCATCGGCGAGCGCGCGATCCTGCGCGGCCCGCACCACCAGCTCGACATTCGCCGGGCGACCGGCGTGTCAACGGCGCGATGGAATTCCCCAGAAGTGGGCGTTGAAAATTCCCCACTTTGTTTTGGATCAGTCACGGCGGTAGCCACGGGGCGGGACGATCGCGGCGATGTTGTCGAGATCGAGGTCGACGAATGCCTGAAGTGCTTCGGCGGTGGCGCCATCGCGCAGGCTGTCGGGCAAGGCGTTTGACCAGGCGGCATACTCGGCTTGCAAGGCTTGCAGTTCCGCGACGGCGTCGCACCAGCGTTGGGCGCGGCTGCGGCTGCGGCGGTCGGCGGGCTGGCGGTAGCGAACCACGGGCGACTTCTGCTGGGCGGATCGGCGGGCGCGGTGGCGAGCTTGGCGTTCGGCGCCGCTCAGGGCGTGTTCACCCTCGGGTTGGCGACCTCTTGGCATGGGGCGTTCTCCGTGACGTAACGTAATTATATGGGATCGGGGTTCACCCGGCGCGCGGCGTTGCGCGAGGCGGCCGATCGCGCCGGGATGTTCGTGCCGCTGCGCATCGCGGACGCAGCTGTGCCGGCGAAGTCCGGCCAAGCGACGGCTGACACGCTGTCTGCGGCATCATCGGATGCCGCGGCCGGGACTGCGATGATCGAGATCGAGCGCGGCAGACTTCGGGTTCGCTTTTCCGGGCCGGTCGACGCGGCGGCATTGCACGTGGTGCTCGCGCATGTCGGGCGGCGCGCGTGATCCTCGGTGTGCCGTCGCGACCGGGATTGCGGATTATGGTGGCGTCCAAGCCGATCGATTTCCGCAAGGGCATGGACTCGCTCGTGGCGCTGGTTGTGCAGGCGCTCAGGACCGACCCGTTCGCCGGCGACGTTTTCGTCTTTCGCTCCAGGCGCCCGGACCGGCTGAAGTTGCTGGTGTGGGACGGTTCCGGCCTGTGCCTGGTTGCCAAGCGACTGGAGAGCGGCGCGTTCACGTGGCCGCCGGTGCGCGACGGCGCGGTGACGCTGACGGCGGCGCAACTGCGGCTGCTGTTCACCGACATGGACTGGACGCAGCTCGGTGTACGCACCATGGCGGTACCGGCCGAATAGTTTTCCTGGGTGGCACTGCGACTCTGGCGAAACGCCTGCGCGGGTCCGTATCATCCCGGCATGGCCCCCGATGTCGCGTCCCTGCCGCGCGAGGCTGACATCCTGATCGGGATGATCGTCGAGCTGCGCGACGAGAACGGCAAGTTGCGCGGCATGCTGGAGACAATGAAGCGGGCCCTGTACGGTGCGCGCTCGGTGAAGTTCGACGCCGATCCCGCACAGCTATCGCTCGGTCTTGGTGATGTCTCGACAACGCCGGTCGGGCCGGCGCCGGATCCCGCCAAGCCGCGTTCGCAGGATCAGCCCACGCGCCGCAAGCCAACACGCAACATCGGGGCGCTGCCGCAGCATCTGCCGCGGGAGGATGTGGTGATCGAGCCCAGCGTCACCGCCTGCCCCTGCTGCCAGGGCACGCTGCATCGCATCGGCGAAGACGTGAGCGAGATGCTCGACGTCGTGCCGGCGATCCTGCGGGTCAAGCGGATCCATCGGCCACGCGGAGCCTGCACCCGCGAAGGCGGGGGCTGTCGCGCCTGCGCGAATGCTGTGCTGCAGGCGCCGGCGCCGCCGCGTCCGGTCGATGGTGGCCTGCCGACCAGCGCACTGCTCGCCCACGTCGCGGTCTCGAAGTTCGCTTGGCATCTGCCGCTGCATCGGCAGGCGCAGATGCTGGCGGTACACGGCATCGATCTCGACCGGTCCACGCTGGTGCGCTGGATCGAGCGGGCGGCGTGGTGGCTGCAGCCGCTGCGTGCGCTGCTGGTGCAGACCGTGATGGCATCGTCGAAAGTGTTCTGCGACGACACGCCTCTGCCGGTGCTGGATCGCACGCGACGGCGAACGCGGATCGCCCGATTGTGGTGCTATGCCGTGGACGACCGGCCTTGGCAGGGGCCTGCACACCCCGCGGTGGTCTACCGCTACGCCGAGGACTGCCGTGGCCGCCACGTGAAAGAGCATCTCGAGAGGTTCCATGGAGTGCTGCAGGTCGACGGCTATTCCAGATATGACGACCTCGCGAAGCCGGACCGTCCGGGCGGCGCCATCACGCTGGCCTACTGTCTGGCGCATGCGCGACGGGAATTCTTCGATGTCCACAAGCAGACTGCCGACCCGGTCGCCGCGGAAGCGCTGCGCCGGATCGGCGAGGTCTACGCGATCGAGGCCCGCATCCGCGCCCTCGCCGCGACGCAGCGCCTGGCTGTTCGCCAGGTCGAGACGACACCGTTGATGGCGGCGCTGCGGTCGTGGCTGATGGAGCGGCTGGCCGAGATCTCGGCGAAATCCTCGCTGGCGGCGGCGATCCGCTACACGCTCGGGCATTGGCAAGGGCTGACCGTGTTCCTGAGCGATGGCCGGGTCGAAGTGGACAACAACACGGTCGAGCGCAATATCCGGCCGATACCTCTGGGCCGAAAAAATGCCCTGTTTGCTGGGTCGGCTGCCGGCGGTGAACGCTGGGCCGTGCTGGCGTCGTTGATCAACACCGCCAAGCTGCACGGCATCGATCCGCAGACCTGGCTGGCCGATGTGCTCGACCGCATCGTCTCGGGCCGCACCAAGGTCAATGCGCCGCGCGAGTTGCTTCCCTGGAACTGGCGAGCCTCGTCCAGGATCGACCAGCTCGCGCCCGGCACCGCGGTCGCGGCATGATCGACGAGGCCGTGCTTGACGGACGTACGGCAGAGGGCGAGGCCGCGTCGGCGTGGCTGGCCTTCCTGGCATCCCCGGCGGCGCCGACGTGGGCGATGTCGTTGCTCGAACTCGATGGCTATCTGACTGGCGTGATCGTCGCCCCGAGCATGATCAGGCCCCGGCGATGGATGGCGGGTCTGTGGGCCGACGGCGAGCGGATCTTCGACGATCCGACACAGATCCAGTCCGTGCTCAGCGCGGTCGGCATCATGTTCAACGTGCTCAGCGCGAGGATCGACCGGAGCCTGCGCCGGCTCGAGGCCGAGCATGTCTGCGACTACCGCCCCGCGTTCCAACCGACCGCGAGCAAACCGTCGCGCGACGCGATCAAGACATGGGTTGGCGGGTTCTGGCGGGCGATGGCGCTGACCCCCGCGGACTGGCACGCCCTGGCCGAGGACGAACGCAACCAGCCCATCATCACCCCGTTCGTCGGCTTCATCGATGCCGGCGACGAGACTTTCGAGCCGGCCGCGGACATCGACGACCGGCTCGACCAAGCTGCCGCTGCGATCCCACGCGCGATCCTGCTGCTGAGAAAGATCGCGCAGCTGCGCGCAAGCCGGCCCCAAGCCCAGCCCGAGCTGCGCCGTACCAAGATCGGACGCAACGACCCGTGCCCTTGCGGATCAGGCAAGAAATACAAGCGCTGCTGCGGCCAAGCCTGAACCGATCGGTTCCCCTCTACGTGGCGACCTCGCATCGGTTACGCTCAAACAATGGCAGGCGTACTAAACTGGTGCTGGGACTAGCGGCCGGAATGATCTGGATCGTGCTGAGTGCCCTGCTTTGGATGCAGGCTTCTGAGCGAGCGGAAGAAGCGGCGGCCGAGGATCAAGCTGCTCGAATCTGACGGCGCTCCGTCCGCCAGCGCTCTGCTGACCTGCGTCGGGTATGCGACGGTTGCAATAGCGCAATCGGACAGCCACTCTGTCTAATCTGGCATGCCGAGGTCGCGCACTTGCGGGCCGCTTTTGGCATTGTTGCGGAGCAACCATGAAACACGAAAATTTGCCGTAGATCCTGCGGGACACAATCCTCTCCCTGGTGAGGGAGGACGGACCAGATCTGTCCGCGCGCCAGCTGGCGGTGCTGCTGATCTGCTATCTCGAAGAGGGGCTGCAAACCGTGCGCGGGCTGGCAGCACGACTGGCGGCCCCGAAGCCGGCGATCACTCGCGCGCTCGATCGGCTCGAAGCGTTCGACCTGACGCAGCGCCGCAAAGACCCGCGCGATCGGCGCAGTATCGTTGTTGCTCGCACTCCAGCAGGCGTCGCCTATATGGAAGAGCTGCAAGTCAGGTTGGACGTCGCCGCAGCATGAGTGCATTCGACATTTTCTGCTGCGTTTTTGTCGCCGCTGCGCTCTCTATACTGCTGTGGATCTCCGGAATGATCGCGTTCTCGTGAGCGGATCGGCGTTCCAATGCACGGCAATGTTGCCGTCCCAATTCAATGCGGCGTCGCCGCCAGCGATCAAAGGCGTGCTGGCGCGCGATTACTTGACGCCGCGTGGTGGCGCCTAACGACTACATCACCGTCGCGCGCTCGCTGCCGCGGTCAGAACTCTGCGAACGACCAAGCCGTGCGGCGAGGGCGAAACCACGCAGCGCGAGTTCGGCTAGTGGCAAGCGACTGCACCTAACCCATCTTATTCGCGGTTGTCGTGCTGTTGAGACGGTCTGAGCGGCGGACATGGCTACCCAGGGCGCGTTCTCGTCGCTTGATCAGACCGTGTTGTTGCGGCGCTGGGTGTTGACGAGATCGGGTTGCGGCTGGGGGCCCTTGCCCCGTGCGTCACGGGGCGGCGGGCTGGAACCAGCGGGCGATGCCGCCGAACAGTTCCGCCTCGGGACACGAGGCGGCAAACGCGATGCGTACCCGGGTGGCTGACTCGATGACGCGGGCGGCGACCTTGATCAGGCGCAGCCGCACGGTTTTGAATTCGGCGCTGGCCAGCGGCTGCGCAGCGCCACCGCCTCGGCCGGCAGGGGCACGCTGTGGGCGTTGTGGTTCTTCACCCGCTCGCCGGGCAGGTTCCACGTTCCCGCGTCAAGGTCCAGCTCGGACCACCGCATCCCAGCGACTTCGCCCCGCCGCTGGCCGGTCAGGATCAGCAACCGTACCAGCACGCCCCACGGCTCGGTCAAAGCGTCGGCCGCGCTATAGAGCGTGCCCAACTCGGCGTCCGTCAGTACCGCGCTCGCGCGGCGTCTCGCGGGCCAACGGGCGCGGTGTCGCTTCCCACGGATTGCCGGCCAGCGCGCCTCGCCTCACTGCCCAGCCCCAGCACGCACGTGCCTCGGCCCGCCATCGGTTCGCGGCGACCGGACCGGAGCCGGCCTTTACCGCGTCCAGCACCCGCACGGCATCCGCGCGCGCAAGCGTCGCCGCAGGAGCGTTCAACCAAGCCCCAAGGGCACGGCGAAGTTCGCCGGGCGCCCGGTCGCGGTAGGAAGCGGAACGCTGCGACAGATGGTGCTCCGTCCAATCGCGGATCACGGTCGCGACCGTATAGGCGTCCCGTGCCGCCGCCGCTTTTGCCGCGGCCTCTGCGGCCAGCGTCGCGGCAAGTTTCGCCTTACGCTCCGATACCGGGTCGTGCCGATCCCGCACCTGTCCCCGGAGAGCCTCGGCCTTCTTGCGGGCCTGCGCCGTGGTCAGTTCGATGCCGAACGTGCCCAACGGCTCGCGGCGGACTTTGTGCCCGTTGCGGTATTGGAAGATGAAGACTCGCGCTCCGGTCGCCGTGACGCGCAGACCGAAGCCCTTCAACGCATCGTCGAACAGCAGCACGTCCCGCTTACCGAGCGGGCACTCTGCCTTCTTCACCGAGTCATCCGTCAGTTTCATCGCCCGGTTCCCGACACTGCGACCGCAATCCGCGGATTCACTGCGGACTCATTCGCGAGTCCGCGGATGGCAGTCTATGTCGGGCAGTGTCGCAGTGTCTATGGTCCATTCGGCAGATTTTAGCGGCTTTTGTCGGCTCGCGAACTCATTCTGTCGCTTCGTGTCGGGTCATTTTCCGCGACTGAAAATCGCAGTGTCGGTGGTTCAATTCCGCCCCTGGCACCACGTCGCCAGCCAGCCGATCCGTGCAGCAAGGTCACTCTCCGGCCAACGCCGCCAGCACCACCACCGCGAACCCGCAGCCGGGATCGACCTTGCCCTCGCTGCGTTCGGCGAGCCAGCCGGCGCGGCCGATCCTGTTGCGCAGCGGCGTCACCCGGTCGCGCCCCTCGCGCGCCGCCGCCAGCATCGCGGCACCCGCGGCGGCAAGCGGCTGACCCGCCGCCACCGCCGCAGCAAGCGCCTCGGTGGCCGGATGCAGGACGTCGAGCAACGTCTTGTCGCCCAGATTGGCTTTGCCGCGAGCCTGGATGCCCTCGGTCGCCGCCCGCAGCAGCACCGGCAGGTCGGCCGCTACGAGCGACTGCTTGCCCGTCGCCGCCTTTCCCGCCTGCATCAGCGCGACCGCCGTCAGCGTGCCAATCGTGGACGGGGCGGCCCGATTCGAGCGCCATTCCGGTCTGGGCAATGAACTTGCCGAGATCGCCGCCGACCGTCCCGCCCGCGGCAACCTCCAGCGCCTCGGCAAGCTTGGTCGCGGTCACGCCGAGATCGCCGTCCCCGACCGCCTGGTCGAGTTCGGTGAGCATCGCCTGGTTGTCCTTGAGCGCCGCCGCCACCCGGCGCATCGCCGCGGTGACTTCGGCCGCGCTGAACTCCGTCGTCATGGCCGCCTCACTCCTGGCAGAAGAACGGGGAACGGGCCGGCGCGTCCAGCAGCCGCGCCAGTTCGTCGTCGAGCCGGAAGACGGTCAGCGAGGCGCCCGCCATTTCCATCGACGTCGCGAACTCGCCGACATAGGCGCGATGCACCGAGATGCGCCGGCCGGCCAGCATGTCATGCACATGGCGGTAGAGAATGTAGAGCTCTTCCGCCGGTGTCGCGCCAAGCCCGTTGACCATCACGGCCACGCGGTCGCCGGCGGCACTGCCGAGATCGGCCAGGATCGCCTCCGCCATTCGCCCGGCAACCGCGTCGGCGGTCGCCAGCTTCTCGCGCTTGCGGCCCGGCTCGCCGTGGATGCCCATGCCGATTTCCATCTCGCCCTCGCCGATCGTGAAGGTGGGCTTGCCCACGCGCGGCACCGTGCAGCGGCGACGAGCGCGACGCCCATGGTGCGCAGATTGGCGAGCGCGTGCTCGCGGCCACCGCCACCTCGTCGAGGCGAGCCGCCCGCGTCGGCCTTGGCACCGGCCGACCTTGAAGGCGAACACCATGCCTGCGACGCCGCGGCGCCGGGCCGCTTCCGCGCGGGCGAGGCGACGTCGTCGCGCACCAGCGACGGTCCGCACCGCGATGTCCTCGAGCGCCGGCCATCTCCGAGGCCATGTCGAAGTTCATCACGTCGCCGCCATAGTTGCCGTAGATGTAGACGACGCCTTTGCCGCCGTGGATGCGGCGGGTGACGTTGAGCATGGTGTCGCTGCTCGGCGAACTGAACACGTCGCCGACCGCGCAGCCATCCAGGAGGTCCGCGGCCGACATAGCCGAGGAAGACCGGCAGGTGGCCGGAGCCGCCGCCCGTTGCGAGCGCCACCTTGCCCTGTACGGCGCATCGGCGCGCACGATCGCCTGCCGGCTCGCCGGCGAACGCCAGCTCGTCCGGATGCGCCTTGACCAGCCCGTCCAGCATCTCCGGTACGAAGTCCTCGGCGCGATTGATCAGTTTCTTCATGGCTTCCTCCTTTGCATGCGTCGCCGGGAAGGCGCCGAACAGCCGCCGCAGGCCCCCGGTGTTGATCACCATCACCAGCAGCAGCAACGCGCCCCACGTCATGTCAACGGCGAAGTTGCTGACCTGCAGCATGTTCAATCCGCTCGACAGGAACTGCAGCGACAGGACCGCGAGCACGAGGCCGCTGACCTTGCCGAAGCCGCCGTACGGGTCGATCCCGCCGAGCACCGAAATCAGGATCGACAGCAGCGGGTAGGAGCTGCCGTAGTCCGCCTTGGCCGAGTTGGCGCGCACGGCGATGATCAGCCCGGCGACCGATGCCGGCACGCCACTGATCAGGTAGGTGCCGAGGTCGACGCGGACATTGTCGATCCCGGCGAAACGGGCGGCCAGCGGGTTGGTGCCAAGCAGATAGACCCGCAGGCCGAAGCCCGTCCAGTTGAGCACGAACGCGACCGCCGCGGCGAGTGCGGCGAACAGCAGTACCGGCACCGGAACGCCGAACACCGCACCATTGCCGAGCACGCTGATCGCATCGGGAAAGCCGAGCACCGCGGCGCCGCCGCTCAGCACCACCGCGATGCCGGCGAAGATCAGGCCGGTGCCGAGGTCGCGAGGATCGGCGGAATGCCGATCGCGAGCCCGTTGCACAGCCCGCCGAGCGCGCCGGCGCCGAGCAGGGCGGCGATGCCGAGCGCGAATCGCCACGCCCTGCTTGTCGGCGACACCGAGATCCTCGACGAGGATGTCCAGACCGACATCGACGCCCACCTTGGCCAGCGCCTGCTGCGCGGTTCGCCGCACCTCGGGCCAACGCACCAGCCGGCGCCGCTGCGACAACTCGTCGTTGAACGAGATGTTCTCCGCGACCGTCAGGTTCGGAAACAATGAAAAATCCTGGTAGAACACCTGGATGCCGGCGCGCACCGCATCGATCGGCTGCCAGTCCGGCCGCGTCTGGCCGTCGACGACGATCCGGCCGCCGTCGGGCGCCACTACGCCTGGGAGGACCTTGACCAACGTGGACTTGCCGCTGCCGTTCTCCCCTGCAAGGCAGACGATGTCGGCCGCATCGATGCCGACGCTCACCCCGTCCAGCGCCTGGACGCCGGCGAGCGCCTTGCTGATGCCCTCCAACCGGAGCAGAGGCTTCGCCGACATCCGTTTCCCCCGTTCCTGTCCGCCGACGGCGGAGGCGGCAGTCCGCCCGCCGCGGCGGCAATGGCTCAGAACGGATACTTGGCCGCGTTTGCCTTGGTCACGTCCACCCATGCCTGGCCGTAGATCACTTTCCCGACCAGCTTGACGTGGTGGTAGCCGTCGATGCCGAGGTCCATGCCGTCAGTGATCGGCTCGCCCTTGAGCAGCATCACCGCGATCTTCTGCATCAGGTAGCCGGCATCCGCCGGATCCCAGAAGTTGATCGCCTTGACGGCGCCGCTTTCCCTCGAGCCGACCTTCCCACGCCTCGGTCTTGCTGCCGAACACCGGGGCATCGAGATAGAGGCTGCCGCGCTCGGCGACCGCCTGCGCGAGACGCTTCGCCACTTCCGGATCGGTCGTGGTCGGGTCGGTCACCAGCACGTCGCCGCCGAGCTGGCGCAGCAGCGCGTCGTCGAATACCGCGCGCTGCGCGTCCGGCCCGGTCACGCAGACCCAGACGAAGGGCTTGTCCCGGACCGCGTCGGCGATGGACGCTGTCGGGATGGCGCGGTCAAGGTCCGCCGGCAGCGGGCGCTGCGTGCGATTCCGGGCGGTGACCGCATGGCCCGCACCCAGCAGGTTGCGAACGATCCCTCGTCCGATCGTGCCGAGGCCGATGAAGGCAATTTCGCTCATCCGGCACTTCCCTTCGCGCTTGCATGCGGCGTAGGCGCGGCCGCGGCAGGGGTGATTGATCTGGGTCGACCGCCGTGCGCAGCGGCAACATTGGCGCGGTCATCGCGCTGGCGGTGGTGCTTGAAGCCAGTCGGGATCGGTTGCTTCGCCCGCTGGAGCCGGCCTGAAGGCCCGCGGGCCTATTCGTCGCCTTGCCGGCTGATTGGTCGCTTCGCGTCGGGTGATTTTCTGGGAGCGGCAATCGCAGTGTCGGCCGGGCCTCGCGCACGAACACCACGAGCAACGCGCTCGCCAGCATCAGCGCGCCGTCGAGATACACGGCCGGTGCCCAGGTGCCGAAACTGTCGCGCATCGCGCCGGAAACGGTCGGCGACAGCACCGCGCCGATCTCGGCGACCAGATTGAACGTGCCGAACGCGGCGCCGCGCTGCGCCGGCGCCGCGATGTCGGCGACCAGTGCGTGCGTGACCGGTTGCAGCGCATTGAAGAACAGGCCGGCGACGAACAGCAGCGCCGCCAGCACGACCGCATCGCCGCCGCCGGCCTGCAGATCAGACGGCGAGCACAAGCGTCAGGACTGCCTGCAACAGCGTGAGGATGATCAGCACCGGCTTGCGGCCGATCCCGGCGCGGTGCAGCCGGTCGGTCAGCCAGCCGCCGGCCGGAAAGCCGATCACGCCCGACAGGCCCGCGAACATCGCGGTGACCGCGGCGCCCTGGAACGAGCCGTGCGATGCCGCGGAGACGATCGAGACCGCCCAGAAGCCGAGGAACCACAGCGTCCACAGCACCGGGATGAACGAGACGTAAAGCAGCACGAGGTCGCGATCGCGGACGACGGCGGCGACTTCCAGCCCTTTGATGCGCCAGATGAACGCGATCGTGCCCAACGCGAGCGCAAGTTCCGCGAGCGTGAGGCCCCAGTCCGGCAGCGCCAGCCTCCGCACGAGCAGGAACGCGCCGAACACCAGCACGAAGAACACGGCCGCGTATTGCGCCAGCACTCCCAGCGCGCGGCCTGGCAACTCACGCTCGATGCGTGCATGCGCGAGGCCCTGCCCGACCAGCCATGCCGCAACCGCGCTCAGCGCGGCCAGCACGAAAAACGGCATGCGCCAGGCATCCGCTTCGCCGAACGCCGATGCGCCCGCGCCGATCAGGATCGGCGTGCCGACGGTCGCCAGCGTGATCCCGATCGACAGGCCGGCGATCACGAACCCCATTGCCAACCCACGCTGCGCGAGCGGCGTGGTGGCGGCGATCAGCGAACGGTCGTTGGCGTAGAACGCGCCCTCGCCGAGCCCGGTGAAAATGCGCGCGGCGATGAAGGCGACGAGGCCGACCGCGAGACCGCTCAGCAGCGTCGCCAGCGCCGCCCAGCACAGGCTGATCAGGATCACCGCGCGATGGCCGTGGCGGTCACCGGCGTAGCCGCCGGGAAATTGCGTGAGCATGTACCCGGCGAAGAAGATGCTGCCGACCACGCCACCGAGCGCATAGGGCCGGTCGACCGCCATGAAGGCGACCTTGTGCTGGATCATCCAGGTGACGACCGGGCCGGTGACGGTGCGGTCGGCGCTGGAAACGATCCAGCCGAGGCACAGCAGCAACCAGATGCGCCGATAGGAGACTGCCGCGGTGCCGGCACTCACAGCCTCGGAACCCAGACATCGAGCACGGCACAGCGGCGTTCCTCGCGCACGACGCGGAACGCCGCGGCGATCGCCGGCGCCATCTCCTCCGGTCGGCGCAGCGTGAAGCCGCGCGCGCCGCCGGCTGCGGCGGCGATGCCGGCATAGTCGGGCGGCGGATCGAACGACGTGTCGAGTTCGTTGGCGCGGCTGGCATAGCCCTTCGGATGCACCGCGAGCGCCGACAGTTTCGGGGATTTCCAGCCGCGGTTGTTGAAGATGATCGTCAGGAACGGCGTGTCGTAGTGCCGCGCCATCCAGAACACCGTCGACGGCACCGAGAACATGTACGAGCCGTCGCCGGTGAGCGCGACGACGGTGGCGTCCGGCCGCGCGAGCTTGATGCCGATCGCCGCGCCGCCGTTCCAGCCGAGCGAGCCGCCGCCGCTGGCAAAGAAGTTGCCGGGATGCGTCGGCACGAGGTGGTTGATGACGGTGTGGTAGTTGGAGATGCTCTCGCTCACCACGATCGTTTTTTCGTCGATGTGCGGCCGCACGCAGGCGACGGCGTATTCCGGCGTGATCTCGCCGGCCGGCTGCGCCTCGAGCGCACGCAGTTGCGCGTCGCGTTCGGCATGCAGCGCCGCATAGTGGGCGCGGCGCTCATCGACGGCCATTGCGTCGATCTTGGCATTCGCGAGATGCCGGTTGAGCTGGCGCAGCGCCGTCGCCGCGTCGGCGCGCGCGCGGGTGCGCGCGGCGATGTTCCATAGCGGCATCTGCTGCTTCAGCGGATCGACGTCGATGTGATGGATGCGCGCGGTCGCGGCCGGGTGGCTCACGGTCGGGATCCACGGCACGTCGCTGTCGACGACAAGCACCACGTCGGCCTCCGCCAGCGCCGGGTTCTGGAACGGATGGTTCCAGTGATTGCCCATGTACAGCAGATCGTCGGTCGGAAAATTGAGCGCCGACGGCACCGATTCCAGCACGCCCATGCCGATGCGTCGCGCCAGCGTCGCCAGTTCGCCGACGGCCGCCGGGTTGCGGCCGACGAAGGAGGTGACGAGCAGCGGTCGCTTCGCCGCGAGCAGGTCGGCGGCGATCTTTTCCGCGCTGTCTTCCGACAGTGCCGCCGGCGCAATCGGGAGCCAGTCGGTCGGGTCCAGCGTTTCCGGAGTGGTCGCTTCCTCCATCACCTCGCGCGCGCCGATGAGATAGACCGGCCCCTTCGGGTCGCTGTGCGCGAACTGCAGCGCGCGGGCGACGATCTGCTTGACGTTCTTCGCCGTGCGCAGCTCGTTGTCGTACTTGCATGTAGCCGCGCACGATGCCGCGCTGGTCGTGCACGTCCTGGATCCACTGGATGAACTCGTTGCGGCTGCCGCGCAGCTCGCCCTCCTGCGTGAACGGCGAGCGGCCGGCGAAGATCAATACCGGCGCCCGGCCTTTGGCGGCGTTGTGCACGGCGCCGGCGAGCGACTGCGTGCCGCATTCGACATGCACGATCACCGCCTGTGCCCGCCCGGTGACCGACGCGGCGCCGTGCGCGGCGCTCAGCGCGACCATCTCGTTGGGGCAGGTGATCACCTGCGGAATTTTTTTCCCGGTCGCGCGGGCCTCGGCGATGGCTTCGATCAGGGCGGGATGATCGCTGCCGAAATTGCCGAACATGAAGGAAACACCGCATTGCTGGAGCGCCTCCAGCAGCGCCGTGCTGGCCGTGTACATGGGATTCCCCCGTCCGCTTGATTTTGTCGGCAGCCGCGCCAACTCTGCGGCCCGCGGCGCGCCGGAGGCAAGGGGACAGATGCGGCGGACCACGACAATCCGGTTAGCTCTGCTTGCGGGCCTTTCAGTACCAGCATGCGCCGCACAGGCGCGGGTGACCCGGATGGAGGTTTCCGAGGTCACATCGCCCACGTTCGATGCGGCGAGCTTCGGCGAGGTCGGTCCGTACGAAAAGCTGGCGGGTCGCATCCACGGCGAACTCGATCCGGCGGACCCGCTGAACGCGGTCATCACCGATCTTGCGCTGGCGCCGCGCAATGCGCGCGGCATGGTCGAATACGCCAGCAACTTCCTGATCATCCGGCCGGTCGACGCATCCAGGGGCAACCACCGGCTGCTGCTCGAGATCAACAATCGCGGCAACATCTTGGTGTTCGGCCTGCTCGACGATGCAGCGCGCGACAACAATTATCCGGGCAGCGCCGCCGACGCCGGCAACGGTTTTTTGCTCCGCCAAGGCTACACCATTGCCGAGATCGGCTGGGATTCCGTCTCGCCCGCTACCCCGGATCAGGGGGGCGGCCATTTCGTGCTCGACGCGCCGGTTGCACGCAACCTCGACGGGTCGGAGATTGTCGGTCGCAGCCTCGACGAGTTCGTCGTCGATCAGATTGGCACTTTCTCCATGCCGTTGACCTATCCGGCCGCGAACCTCGATACGGCGGACGCTTCGCTGACCGTGCGCGCGCAGGTGTTCGACCGGCCGGAGTTTATTCCGCCGGGCCGCTGGCGCTTCGACGCGAACGGTTCGGGGATCAATCTGCTGCCGGCCGGCACGGCATTTCGTGCGGGCACGTTGTACAAACTGGTCTACTGGGCGCGCAGCCCAAAGGTTGCCGGCATCGGCTTCGCGGCAGTCCGCGATTTTGCCGCGTTCCTGCGCTCCGCACCGGCCAATGAAAACGGCGAACAGAATCCGCTCGCCGGAGACGTACAGCACGTCTATTCGGCCTGCGTCTCGCAGCCGTGCCGCTTCATGCGCGACTTCGTGACGCTCGGCTTCAACGAGGCAGCGGACGGCTCGCACCGCAAAGTGTTCGACGGTGTGCTGGACTGGGTCGGCGGCGCCGGCGGCATCTTTCTCAACTATCGGTTCGCGGAGCCGTTCCGTACGCATCGCGAGCATATCGGCCGCTGGTATCCGGAATTCCAGTTCCCGTTCGCCTGGCAACCGACGACCGACCCCGTCACCGGCCGCACTGACGGGCGGCTGCGGCGCTGCATCGCGAGCGCCACCTGCCCGAAGATCATCGAAGCCAACTCGGAAAACGAATACTGGGCCAAGGACGGCGCGCTGCTGCACATCGACCCCTTGGGCAACGACCTCCCGGAAAGCGACGACGTGCGGGTGTTCCTGATCGCCGGTCGAGCGCATCTCGGCGGCATTCCGGTGTCCGGGCCGGGCATCTGCCAGCAGCCGCGCAATCCGCTGGTCGCCAACTCCGCTTTGCGCGCGTTGCTGGTCGATCTTGACGAATGGGTCTCCAACGCCACCCCGCCGCCGCCGAGCATGGTGCCGCGCGTCGCCGACGGCACGTTGGTCGACCCGGCGCAGGACGCCGTCGGGTTTCCGCGCATTCCCGGCGTGCTCTACAATGGCCGGATGCACACCGGCGACCTGCTGGATTTCGGGCCGCAGGCCGAGGCCGGGCTGATCACGACGCTGCCGCCGGTGCTGCTCGGCGCGCCGTATCCGGCGCTGGTGCCGAAAACCGACGCCGACGGCAACGCGCTGGCCGGCATCCGGCTGCCCGACATCGCCGTGCCGACCGCGACCTATACCGGCTGGAATCTGCGCAGAAATCCGCCGCAGGAGGGATGCGACGCGGCCGGCATGTTCCTGCCCTTTGCCCGCACGCGCGCCGAGCGCCTGGCGCGCGGCGACCCGCGGCCGTCGCTGGCGGAACGCTACCCCGACCATGCCGCCTATGTCCGCGCGGTCAGTGAAGCCGCCGAACGATTGCGCGTGCAGCGACTGCTGCTGCCCGAGGACGCCGAGCGCTTCGTACGGGCGGCGCGCGAGAGCGACGTGGGCAATTGATGGCCGCGCGGGTTGTGGGTTAGGCTCGGCGCAACCTGTCGGACAACCCGATAACAAACACGTGCGGAGGAAAGCCCATGACCGCTGCCCGTCTGACCCGGCGGTTGCTGCTGCGCCGCACCACGACGGCCGCGGGCCTGGCCCTCGCGGCGCCGGCCCTGATCGGGCGCGCGCGTGCCGCGTCCGTCAGGCTGAAGCTGTCGTCGTCGCTGCCGAACGATCCGAAATACGCCAACGGGCGCGTCTATTATGATTTCCTGGTCAAGCAGATCGCCGACCACGGCCTCGGCGACCAGGTCGCGGTGACCTTCTTCCCGGACAACCAGCTTGGCCAGGAGATCGACGTCGCCAACTCGGTGAAGCTCGGCGTGATCGACATGATGGTGACGGGCACCTCGATCTGGGCAAACCTGGTGCCGGATTTCGGGCTGCTCGACCTCGGTTATCTGTTCGACAGCTTCCAGCAGCAGACCAAGGCGCTGGACGCGGGCGCGGCGAAGCCGATGGAAGCGTGGGTGCTGGCCGGCGCCAATGTGCGGGTCGCCGGCTGGGCGTATAATTTCGGCTCGCGCAGCATCCTCGCGAAGTTCGCGTTCACCGAGCCGGAGCAATTGGCTGGCAAGAAGATCCGCAGCCTGCCGAACCCGGTGATCACCGAACTGGTGCGCCTGATGGGTGCGGCCGCGACGCCGCTCGCGTTCGGCGAGATCTACACCGCCTTGCAGGCCGGCGTGCTGGACGGGCTGGAGCACGACCCGCCCACCATCGTTGCCAGCAAATTCTACGAGATCGCGAAATTCTACACGCTGACGAAGCACATCTTCTCGCCGCTCGGCGCGTTCCTGAGCGAGACGAGCCTGAAGCGGATGCCCGCTTCCGTGCAGGCGCCGTTCCTGGCCGCCTGCACCGCCGCTGCCGCCGACACGCGGGTGCGCGGCATTGCCGCCGAACAGGAGGCGCTGGCGGCGCTGAAGCAGAAGGGCGTCGCGATCGCCGAGTGCGACCGCGAGGCGTTCCGCAAGCGCGCGCTGCCGCAGACCGAGCATTTCATGCAGGCGCATCCGAACGCCAAGCCGGTGATCGAGTTGATTCGATCGACCAGCGTTTGAGCTTCGTGTCGCATACCTTGTCCATGACATCGTCATCCCCGCCTGCGCGGGCATGACGAAAGCAACAGAGCAGTTCGACCCGATCGCGCTGCTGACGCGTGGCCTGCTCCGGATCGTCGATGCGTTGGCGGCCGCAATGCTGGCTGCCGACCTGATCGCAGTGGTCGCCTCGGTGATCTCGCGCGACGTGTTCAATGCGCCGCTCGACTGGGCCGACGACGTGGCGCGCGGGCTGCTGGTGGCGCTGAGCTTCTTCGGCGCGGCAGGCGCGATGGCGCGCGGCGAAACCCTCGGCATCTCTTTCGTCGTCGATCGCCTGCGGCCGCCGTTGCGCCGCCGACTGGATGCGCTCGTGTCGGTGCTGGTGTTCGCGGTCGCGGCCACGATCGCCTGGCACACGTTCGGCATGGCCGCGCTGACCATCGGGCAAACGACGGGCTCGGGCCTGCCGCTGCAATGGACGTTCTATCCGATGGCGGCGGGCAGCACGTGCATGGCGCTGTTCGCGCTGGGCCGCGTGCTGCATTTGCCGCCGCGCGACGTCGCCGTCGCGCTCGCGATCGTCGCCGCGCTGGTGCTGTTGCACCTGTTCGCCGACGAATATCTGCCCAATGTCGGCCTGCTGATGCTGTGCGGCTTTGCGCTGGCGCTGGCCGCGGGCATGCCGATCGGCTTCGTGCTGGCGCTGACCGCGCTGATCTTCATCTGGCGCGACGGCAGCGTGCCCGGCGTGATCTTCGCGCAGCAGATGGCGCGCGGCATCGACAATTTCGTCCTGCTCGCCATCCCGTTCTTCCTGCTCACCGGCGCGCTGATGGAGGCGAGCGGCATCGCCGCGCGGCTGATCGCGCTGCTGGAGCGGATGGTGGGCCGGCTGCGCGGCGGGCTCGACGTGGTGATGGTGCTGAGCATGGTGCTGTTCTCCGGCATCTCCGGCTCGAAGATGGCGGATGTCGCGGCGGTCGGCACGGTGATGATCCCGGCGGCGCGGCGCCAGGGCCAGAACCCGGGCAAGGCGGTGGCCCTGCTCGCGGCGTCGGCGGTGATGGCCGAGACGATCCCGCCATGCATCAACCTCATTCTGCTGGGCTTCGTCGCGAACCTGTCGATCGGCGGGCTGTTCATGGCCGGGCTGCTGCCGGCCGCACTGATGGCGCTGGCGCTGATTGTCGCCGCGATCGCGTTCGGCACGCGGCCCGGCGGCGGCCGCTGTCGCGGCATCGGGGCGGCGCGTGTGGGGCGGGGCGTCGCTGGGCGTCGGCCTGATCGTCATCATCTTCGGCGGGTTCAAGTCCGGCATCGCCACCGCGACCGAAATCTCCGCCTTCGCCGTCGTCTATGCGCTGGTCGCGGGCGCCGTGGTGCTGCGCGAACTCGGCCTGCGCGCGGCGATCGCCTGTTTCGTGCATGCGGCTTCGCGCGCGGGGCTCGTGCTGTTCATCGTCGCGGCGGCCCAGTCGCTGGCCTTCGTGCTGACGCTGCAGCAGATCCCGCATCTGCTCGCCGAGCAGATGCTGGCGCTGTCGGCCGGGCACGGCGCGTGGGCGTTCCTGATCCTGTCGATCGCAATTCTCATCGTGATGGGCTCGGTGCTCGAAGGGGCGGCGGCGCTGATCATCTTCGGCCCGCTGCTGCTGCCGGTTGCGGCCGAGTTGGGCGTGGCGCCGCTGCACTACGGCGTCGTGCTGGTAATCGCGATGGGCATCGGCCTGTTCGCGCCGCCGCTCGGCCTCGGCCTGTACGGGGCCTGCCTGATCGGCAACGTGCCGATCGAGGTGACGGTGAAACCAATGCTGCTCTATCTCGGCTTGCTGCTGCTGTGCGTGCTGCTGATCGCGCTGGTGCCGGCGATCACGATGTGGCTGCCGACGCTACTCGGCTATGCCTGACGCCGCTACGTCACTCCGGACTCTCGAACAGCCGCTTGTAACGATCGCGCGCGTGCTCGAGGTGCCGGCGCATCGCGCGCCGCGCGTCGCCGGCGCTGGCGTCGCGGATGGCGGCGTAGATGGTGCGATGCTCGACCTGGATGTGCGTGAGATAGGTGCGCCGCCGCTCGGCATCGTCCATCCCGACACCCAACGTCTGCCGCGGAATGATCACCGAGCCGAGGAAGCGCATGAAGCGTTCGAACTGCGGGTTTCCGGTGGCCGCGGCGATGGCGAAATGGAACGCGAAATCCTCCTCGATCGCCACCTCGCCGGCGCGGATCGCATCGTCGATCACGTCGAGGCAACGGCCGAGTTCGTTGATCGCGCGCCCGTTGCGGTTCTCGGCGGCGATGCCGGCCGCTTCCACCTCGACCGCGAGGCGAAGCTGCATCACGTTCAGCACCTCGGCAAGCGACCGCAGCTCGTCCGAAACAATGCGGAACGGCCGCGTCGCGGCCCCTTCCGCGACGAACGCGCCGGCCCCCTGCCGCGTGATCACCAGCCCCTCGGCGCGCAGCGAGGCGATCGCCTCGCGCACCACCGTGCGGCTCACCTGGAAACGCGCCACCAGTTCCTGTTCGGTCGGCAGGCGTTCGCCCGGCTGCAATTTCCGCGCGCCGATGTCGCTGCGGAGGATGTCGATCAGCTGGCCGGTGCGGTTCGGCAGCGCCGGCAGGGATGACGGGATATGCCGCTCACGCGCCACGAGGTCGGACCAACAACGAAGGCAGCCCACGCGGAATCCAAGGCTCGGCACCTCAGTTGCCTGATGATATGATGAATCGTATCAGCAACCGTCCAGGGGATCAATTGTGACAGATTATCGCAAACTGTTCGATCTGTCGAACAGGACGGCGCTGGTGCTCGGCGCGGCCTCGGGCATCGGCCGGGCGTCGGCCGAGGCGCTGGCGGCACTTGGCGCGCATGTCATCTGCGCCGACCGCGACGCGGAGGGTGCAGCAGCGACGGCGGCGGCCATTCGGCCCGGCGGGTCGGCCGAGGCGCTGGCGGTCGACGCGACCGATGGAGCCGCGATCGAGCGGATGGCCGAGCAGGCCCGGGCCGCGCACGGTCGCCTCGACATCGCCGTCACCACGCCCGGGGTGAACATCCGCAAGACCCTGCTCGACTGCACCGAGGCGGATTTCGACCGGATGATCTCGCTGAACCTCAAAGGAACCTTTCATTTCCTGCGCGCCTGCGGCCGGATCATGGTGGCGCAGCGCGGCGGCAGCCTGATCGCCTGCTCGTCGGTGCGGGCGATGACGATCGAACCGGGGCTCGCCGTCTACGGCGCGACCAAGGCGGCAATCAGCCTGCTGGTCAAAGGCTTCGCCTCCGAGGTCGGGCACGTGGGCGTGCGCGTCAACGCTATTGCGCCCAGCATCATCGAGACCGCGCTGACCGCGCCGATCGTGGCGCGGCCGGACATCTACCAGCGCTACGCGGCGCACACCGTGTTCAACCGCTGGGGGCAGCCGTCCGAGGTGGCGGCCGCGGTCGCATTCCTCGCCGCCGACGCGTCGAGCTATCTGAGCGGCACGACGCTGCTGGTGGATGGCGGCTGGACCGCGATCGACGGGCCGCCCACGGGGCTGACCGCGCTGAGCCAGTAGGCCGCGGGCCGATGCGCGCCGCCGAGATGTCGGACAAGTGACGTGGACAGCCCGCTTGCTGCTGCCGTATGATCGCGCCCTCGCGCGACGGCGGCGTCTCGGCGCGGGCGTGTCGACAGATCGAGGGGGGAGCGCGGAAATGGCCGACGTCGCAAGGCGCGATGTTCTGAAGGTTGGTGCTGCCGCGGCGGGGCTTGGCCTGCTGCCGGGCGCGTCGCGGGCCGCCGATGTCGCCTGGAAGGGCGCGCCGCCGGAACCCGGCGCGAGCCTGCGCGTGCTGCGCTGGAAGCAGTTCATCCAGGCCGAGTACGACGCGTTCATCGAGAACACCAAAGCCTTCAGCAAGGCGACCGGCGTGAAGATCCGCGTCGATGCCGAGAGCTGGGACGACATCCGCCCGAAGGCCGCGGTCGCCGCCAACACCGGCGCCGGGCCGGACATCATCTTCGGCACGCTCGACGATCCGTTCAAGTTCAGCGAAAAGCTGATCGACGTGTCCGAAGTCGCCGAGTATCTCGGCGCAAAATATGGCGGCTGGTACAAGGTCGCGCTGAAATACGGCAAGAAGGGCGACCGCTGGATCGCGCTGCCGCACGGCGCCACCGGCGGCACGCTGAACTATCGCATCAGCACGATGCACAAGGCGGGCTTCGAGACGTTCCCGACCGACCTCGCCGGCTACCTCAAGCTGTGCCAGGGCATGAAGGCCGCCGGCAAGCCGCCGGGGTTCGCGCTCGGCCACGCCACCGGCGACGCCAACGGCTGGGTCCACTGGGTGCTGTGGGCGCATGGCGGCAAGATGGTCGATGACCACAACAACGTCACCATCAACTCGCCGGAGACCAAGGCGGCGCTGGAATACGCCAAGCAGCTTTTCGCGACCTATATCGAGGGCGTGCTGTCCTGGCTCGATCCGAGCAACAACAAGGCGTTCCTGGCCGACCAGATCGGGCTGACGCTGAACGGCATCTCGATCTACACGGTCGCCAAGAACTCGCCCGAGCCGGCGCTGCAAGCGATCGCCGCCGACATGGACCACGCGCCGCTGCCGGTCGGCCCGGTCGGGTTTCCGACCGAGCAGCAGAACATCCTCAACACCTATGTCTACACCTACTGCAAATACCCCAACGCGGCACGCGAATACCTGCGGTTCATGTGGGAGAAGCCGCAGGTGGACAAGTGGGAGACGATGTCGAACGGCTACATCGCGCCGCCGCTGCCGGCCTGGAACGACAACCCGGTATGGACCGTCGACCCGAAGGTGACGCCGTTCCGCGATGTGCTGAAGCGCTCGCTCGACAACGGCTATTCGGGGGCGCTCGGCGCCGCGTCGGCGGCGGTGATGGGGGATTTCGTGCTGGTCGACATGTTCGCCGAGGCCTGCACCGGCGCGGAGACCGTGAATGCCGCCGCCGAACGCGCGGCGGAGCGCGCCAAGCGCTACTACAGCTAGCGGATGCCGGTGCCCGTCGAGGCGCTCGCCGCACCGTTGACGCGCGCGCGTGCCGCCGCCGACGTGCGGCGCGGCCGCATGCGCTTCTGGCAGAAGAGCGGTTTTCTCGGCGTGATGTTCGCGCTGCCGGCGACCGCGCTGCTGGCGGGGTTGCTGGTCTATCCGCTGAGCCTGGGCCTTTGGCTCGGCGTGACCGATGCCTCGATCGGCATGCCCGGCCGGTTCGTCGGGCTCGAAAACTTCGTGTCGCTGGCTCGCGATTCGGTGTTCCGGCTGGTCGTGTTCAACACGATCTTCTACACCGTGGTCGCAACCGCGATCAAATTCCCGCTCGGCCTGTATCTGGCGATGCTGCTGAACCGGCGGCTGCCGTTCAAGTCGGTGCTGCGCGCGATCGTGCTGCTGCCGTTCGTGGTGCCGACGGTGCTCTCCGCGGTCGCATTCTGGTGGATCTACGAACTCGCAGTTCTCGATCATCTCCTGGGCGCTGGTGAAGCTCGGCATCATCCACACGTATATCGACTTCCTCGGCGACCCGTGGAACGCGCGCTGGTCGGTGATCGCCGCGAACGTCTGGCGCGGCGTGCCGTTCGTCGCGATCACGCTGCTCGCCGGGTTGCAGACCATCCCGCCCTCGCTGCACGAGGCGGCGATGCTCGATGGCGCGACCGCGTGGCAGCGCTTCTGGCACGTGACGCTGCCGCTGCTGATGCCGATCGTCGCCGTGGTGATGACGTTCTCCGTGCTGATGACGTTCACCGACTTCCAGCTGATCTACTCGATCACCCGCGGCGGCCCGATCAACGCGACGCACCTGCTGGCGACGCTGTCCTTCGAACGCGCGATCACCGGCGGGCATCTCGGCGAAGGCGCGGCGATCGCGGACGCGATGGTGCCGTTCCTGGTCGGCGCGATCCTGGTCAGCTTCTTCGGCCTGCAGCGCCGCCGCGGCAGGGCCTAGCGATGGCGCGGCGGCAATCCTTGCAGGGCACGGAGTTCCTGGAACGCACGTCGGGGCGATTGCTGACGCTCTATCTGCCGCTCACGCTGATCATGATTTTCCTGCTGTTCCCGTTCTACTGGATGACCACGACCACGTTCAAACCGGACGAGGAGCTTTACGACTTCAAGCATTTCAATCCGCTCTGGGTCGTCCACCCGACGCTGCAGCACATCACCAGCCTGTTCACCGACACCGACTATCCGTCGTGGTGGGTCAACACGATGCTGGTGACGGTCGGTGCGACGTTCCTCTCGCTGGTGCTCAGCGTCTGCGGCGCCTACGGCGTGGAGCGCATCCGGTTTCGCGGATCGAGCTATGTCGGGCTTGCGATCTTTCTCGCCTACCTCGTGCCGCCCAGCATCCTGTTCATCCCGCTGGCGACGATCGTGTTCCAGCTTGGACTGTTCGACACCGACTGGGCGCTGGTGCTGATCTACCCTACGTTCCTGGTGCCGTTCTGCACTTGGCTGCTGATGGGCTATTTTCGTTCCATTCCGTTCGAGCTTGAGGAATGCGCGTTGATCGACGGCGCGACGCGGTTGCAGATCCTGTGGAAGGTGACGCTGCCGCTGGCGGTGCCGGGCGTGATCTCGGCAGGGATCTTCGCGTTCACGCTGTCGTGGAACGAGTTCATCTATGCGCTGACCTTCATCTCGTCCTCGGAGAACAAGACCGTGCCGGTCGGCGCGATCACCGAGCTGGTCAACGGCGACGTATACCACTGGGGCGGGCTGATGGCGGCGGCGCTGATCGGCTCCATCCCGGTCGTCGTGCTCTATTCCTTCTTTGTCGAGCACTACGTGTCCAGCCTGACCGGGGCACTCAAAGAGTAGGCTTCACCCCGCGAAGCCGAACGCGCGCGGCAGCGACAGCGTGAGCCACGGCACGAACGCGACGATCAGCAACCCGACCAGCAGCACCGCGAGAAACGGCAGCATGGCGCGCGACGTGGCCTCGACCGAGGTGCGCATCACCGCGCAGCAGACGTAGAAGCCCACGCCGGTCGGTGGCAGGAACGCACCGACGCCCATCGCGATCACCAGCACGATGCCGTAGTGCAGCTCGCTCAGCCCGATCTGCCCGGCGATCGGCAGCAGCAGCGGCGCCAGCACATTCAGCGCCGGCAGGCCTTCCAGCAGCGAGCCGACGACGATCAGCAGCGCGATCGAGCCGACCAGGAAAATCGCGGAATTGTTCTGGATCTCGTTCAGCAGCGCCACCAGCCGCTGCGGCAGCATCGCAATCGTGAGCGCCCAGGAAAACCCGGACGCGGCAGCGAGGATCAGCAGGATCATGCCGGTCAGGATCGCGGTGTCGATCACCGCACGCAGGAAATCGCGGCCCGCCATCTCGCGGTAGCCGAAGATCGCCAGCGCCAGCCCGTACAGCACCGCGAATGCGGAGACCTCGGTCGGCGTGGCGACGCCCAGCAGGATGCCGGCGAACAGCATCACCGGCATGCCGAGCGGCAGGATCGCCCCGAGCGCGGCCGCGACGAGCGCGCGCCGGCCGACCCATCGCGCACGCGGGCTGCCGTCGCGCCGCGCCTGCACCAGGATCAGCCCATCAGGCACAGCGCGATCACCGCGGCCGGGATCAGGCCGCCGATGAACAGCGCCGCGATCGACAGCGACGTGATCGAGCCGAGCACGAGGATCGCGATCGACGGTGGCACGGTCTCGCCCATCGCCGCCGAGGCGGCCAGCACCGCGGCGCCCTTCTGCGCACTGATGCCTTCGCGCTCGAGCATTTCGCGCATCACCGAGCCGACCGCGGCGACGTCCGCGGCCTTCGAGCCTGACAGGCCCGAGACCAGGTACATGCTGCCGACCATCACCTGCAGCAGCCCGCCACGGAAATGGCCGACCAGCGCATGGACGAACCGCACGAGCCGCACGCTGATGCCGCCGCGCTCCATGATCAGGCCGGCGAAGATGAAGAACGGGACTGCGAGCAGCACGAAATTGCTGGTGCCGTTCACCATGTTCTGCGGCATCGCCATCAGCGGCGGCCCGCCGGAACTCCAGAGATAGAGGGCGGTCGCGAGGATCAGCCCGAACGCGACCGGCAGGCCGGCCAGCAGCAGCGCGATCAGCACCACCATCGCCAGATACATCGCACCGTCGCTGCCCAGCCAATCCTGCCAGGTGTCGCCGGTGGCGACGGCGATCGCCAACACCGCAGCGAGCGGCAACGCCACGCCCGCCAGCAGGCGCCAATCGCGGCGCGCCAGCCGGTCGAGCGCATAGAGCGCGATCAGCGTCATGCCGACGGTCAGCGGCAGGTCCAGCAACGCGGCGGGCAGCGACAGGATCGGGGTGAGTTCGCCCCAGCTCGTCCCGATCACCGGGATCGAGGTGACGCCGGCGATCGTCGCGGCCAGCAGCACCAGCAGGTCGGTGCCGGTCTCGCACCACCGCTGCGCGCGCGCGGGCAACTGCATGACCACGAACCGCACGAAGCTGTGCTGCCCGGCCCGGAACGCGCGCGCGCCGCCGATGAAGGTGATGATCGACAGCGCGAACTGCGCGACTTCCTGGGTCCACAGGAAGCCGCTGTTGGCGAACACGCGCGAGACGACGTTGGCGATCACCACCGCAAGTTCGCCAAGCAGCGCCAGCACCAGCAAGGCGTCGGCCAGCCGGTCGAGGACGACGATCGCGTAGCACGCGGGGGCGAAGGCGGCTGGCCCTGCATCGCCTCCGCGCATTGGTCAGGGCGTCCGGACCGACTTGATGATCTCCAGCAGCTTCGCCACGTTGTCGGCGCCGGCATAGGCGGACACCCGCTTCCATGCCGGATCCATGCGGGCGCGGAACAGCGCCCGGTCCGGCTCGGTGACTTTCACGCCGGCGGCCTTGATCTTCTCGATCTGATCGGCCTCCTGCTCGCCGATCAGCTTGCGCATCAGGTCGCCGGCGGCGGTGCTTTCCTCGCGCATGATGTCCTGCTGCGCCGGCGTGAGCCGCGCCCAGGCGGCGGTGCTGAACACGTGGATCATGTTGTTGTAGACGTGCCGCGTCAGCGCGAGGTTTTTCTGCACCTCGTAGAACTTGTTGAAGTAGATGATCGAGATCGGGTTCTCCTCGCCGTCCACCACGTGCTGCGACAGCGCGAGGTAGAGTTCGGCGAACGAGATCGGCGTGACGATCGCGCCCAGCGCCTCCATCGCGGCCTCGATCTGGATCTCCGGCGGCGTGCGCAGCTTGAGGCCCTTCACGTCGTCGGGCACCATGATCGGCCGGACGGCGTTGGTGATGTTGCGGAACCCGTAGTCCCAGTTGCGCAACATCACGAACCCCTGCTTCAGCGCGAGCGGCGCGAGCCACGCCATGCCGGGGCCGTCGAGCACGCGAAACACTTCCTCGCGGCTGTCGAACGCGAACGGCAGCGGGATCGCCGCGAACGCCTTGTCGTATTTGTCGAGCTGGCCTTGCGTCGGCAGCCCGATGTCGATCACCCCGGCCCGGATCTGCGCCGCCTCCTGCGGCGGGTCGCCCAGCTGGTTGTTGGGGAAGATCGTGATGCGCACTGCGCCGTCGGTGCGTTGCTGCACCTGCCTGGCGAACTGCTCCGCGGCGATGTTCGCCGGATGGTCGACGGCCACGTAATGCGCGAAGCGCAGCTTCAGCGGCGCGGCCGCGCGCGCGACATGCGGTGCGGCCAGGGCGCCGAGCGAGACAAGCGCCGTGTCGCGGAGAAAGCGGCGGCGGTTCATCGTTTCCTCCTTTCCTGCTTCGATCACCGATTGCGGCGATGCCCGCCGAGTTTGCAGACGGCAATTACCGAAGCTACGTGTCGGCCGTCGACAGACTGCAGCGAGGTGGTCGCAGACTGTCGCTGCCGGGTCAGCGAAGCCGCGACAGATAGTGGGCGAGCGCCTTCATCTCGGTGTCGCCGAGAGGATAGACGACGTCGGCCATTCCCGCCGCACCCACGGCCCTGCGCGCGCCCGACTTGAAGTCGCGCAGCGCCTCGTAGAGGTAGTCTTCGCGCTGGCCGGCGATGCGGCCGATGTTGTCGACGCCTTCGTAGTGGTCGCCGTGGCAGTTCGTGCAGCGGATCGCCTGGGCAATCTTGGCGCCCAACTCGGTGTCCTCGGGCGCGGGATCAGGCGGAACCGGAGGATTGGGCGCCGGCAGGGAGGCAAAATATGCGGCCAGGTCGCGAATGTCCTGGTCGCTGAGCGACTCCGCCATCGCCGTCATGAACGGGTTCTTGCGCACGCCCTTGCGAAAGAACACAAGCTGGAACTGCAGGAACAGGTCGGGCTGGGCGGCGAGGTCGGGGACGTTCTTGTCGATGGCGATCCCGTTTTCGGTGGCAATGCCGTTTTCGCCGTGGCAGCCGAAGCAGCCGGCGGCTTCCGCCTTCTCCTTGCCTGCGGCAGGAACGCCCTCGGCGGCCATCGTGGCGACGGGAATGACGACGCACATCGTCGCGGCGACCCAGGTGAGGATTCGCATGAGCCAACGATTCTTTCAGTGTCGGTCAGAGGAAAAAAGGCCCCGCCCTGGCGCTGGAAGTGCCGGGGCGAGGCCCTGATCGCAAACGCCTAGGCGTTACTTGCCATCATACCAGATGCGATAGATCGCACCGGCCTGATCGTCGGAGACCAGCAGCGACCCGTCCATCGGACTGACCGCCACGTCGGCCGGGCGGCCCCAGTACTTGTTGTCCTTGATCCAGCCCCACGCGAACGGCTCCTGCGAGATGTTCTTGCCGTCCGGGTCGGTCTGGATGCGGACGATCCGCGCGCCGGTGTGCCAGAACTGGTTCCAGCCGCCGTGCTCCGCCAGGAAGATGTTGTTCTTGTATTCGTTCGGGAAGTTATTGCCCGTATAGAACTTCATCCCGAGCGGCGCCATGTGCGGCCCGACATTCAATGCCGGCGGGGTGAATTCGCTGCACTTGTGACCCATGTTGTACTTCGGGTCCGGCAGGTCCCCCTGATGGCAGTAGGGGTAGCCGAAGTGCTGCCCCCACCGGGTCAGGTGGTTCAACTTGTCGGAGGGGATGTTGTCGCCCATCCAGTCGCGGGCGTTCTCGGAGAACCACAACTGGCCGGTGCGAGGATCGACATCGCCGCCGACGCTGTTGCGCTGGCCGAGCGCCGCGACTTCCGACAAGCCCTCGTCGGGATTGACGTGGCGATACTGCGCGGTGCCGGATGGAATCAGGCACACGTTGCAGGGCGGCCCGACCGGGATGAAGAACCAGCCGGGATTCATCTTGTCGGCCACCATGTACTTCCAGCCGTGCGAGGTGTACGGCGGGAAATCGCTGTAGACGACTTCGCCCTTCGGGTTATCGAGATTGTTGGCGATATCCTTGTAGCGGTAGATCTTGTCGATGTCGGTGACGTAGAGGTTGCCGTTGTAGAAGCCGATGCCGGTCGGCTGCACCAGCCCCTTGATGATGATCTTCGACGTCCACGCGTCGCCCTTCTTCTGCAGGGCGTAGACGTGCTCGGTCCAGCAGCCGACGTACAGCGTGCCGTCGTTGCCGAACACCATCTGCCGGGCGCAGTCGATGTCGCTGGCCAGCACTTCGATATGGAAACCGGGCAGCAGCTTGATGTTGTCCTTCACCAGTTGCACGAGTTCGTCGTGCGGCGTGGGTGTCGGCTGGCCCGGATAGGGTCGCGTGCCGTGCTGTTGCGAGGTTTCATCCGCCATGTACCAGTCTGCCGGCGGGTGGTCCCAGTAGTCCTTGGCGTTGCCGTTGTAGTGGATCAGCTTGTCGTCGGCGCGGACGGGGCTCGTCGGGCTGAGACCGACCAGCGCCAGCCCCGCCATGCCGATGACCACCGACCATTTAGACAGTATCCCGCCCTTACTTCTCATTATTTGCACATTGTCCTCCCGTGCCTGCATTCATTTCTTCATCAACTCATCTCACTGCCGCGCCAACCGCGAACCGGCGTCGATACCCGGCAGAATGCCGGCGACAACCCCGGGCGGCAGCGTGGCAGAGATCACAACTCTACCGGCTTGGAACATGTCATACAACCCCCAATGTTCGACAGGCGGCCGGATGGTAGAGATCGCTGGCCTATACTCGCCCGCTGCCGCTTCCCGTCGCGCCCGGACCTGCGAAACCGGCGGTTGCCGTCTTGGCTAACCCGGCGGCTGGAGCGGCACCATCGGGTTGATGGCGTCGTCGGGATCAACGACGCGCTGCGTCTCCAGCATCGCCTGGAACGGGCCACCGGAACGGTTGACCGTGGCCATCGCCAGGGCGAGGCTGCTCAGCGCCGAACCTGACCAGAGGCGATAGACCCGGATGTGAACGCTTGCATTCGGGACTTCGGCGTTCCTGTCCTCGACGAGCTTCACGTCCATCCCCGGCTTGGTTTCGGCCTCGACCATCTTCGCGAATGCGGCCTCCACGGCGGCTGGGTCCGCCTTCTGCGCCCAGACGACGCAGGATTCCGGGTCCAGGCGCGTCGCCACCACGAAATGACCCGCGGGATCGCCAACCGCCCACGCCTTGCCGGAGCCGGGCACGCCGCCGCCGGCGAACGAAAGCATCTTGCCGTCCATGTTGGGCCGTCCCGCGAACACCGCGAGCGCCTGCGGATTGGTGATCCGGGGCAGTTGCTCGCTCCTGGCCCAGTCGTCGATCCTGGTCAGCAGGCCGAACTTCGCCACGCAGACGTTGCTGAACAGCTTGGCGAAGCTGTCGGCGGCGTCATCGGCACGCGCGATGGGGCCGGTAACGGCGAGCGTCGCGGCCGCGGCGAGAGCGATCCATTTCATGGCGGACGTTCCTTCCTGTCGGACGGGTTCCCTAGCCGGATTTCGCGAAGCCGAACAGCCCGCCGCCAGGGCTGCCGGCCGGCTAGTCGACAGCCCCGGTCTGCGGCGGCAGCATCCGGTGCAGCACGCCGTCGCGCAACACCACCACGTGCCAGCCCGTGCCGAGCAGGTGCAGCACGACCGTCGCGTAGACCAGCCACTGGCCTGCCAGATGGACCGCGAGCGCGGTGTGCGAGACCGCGTCGTCCTGCGGCAGCAGCGGCAGGTCGAACAGTCCGAAATAGTGCACGGGATGGCCGTTGGTCGCGGACTCGAGATAGCCGCTCACCGGCATCGCGATCAGCACGGCGTAGAGCAGCACATGATTGATCCCCGCGAGCCGTGCGGCCCATCGCGGCGTGGCGCCCGGCAGCGGCGGCGCGCGGTGGCGGGCGCGCCAGATCAGCCGCGCCACTGCCAGCAGCAGAATGGTGACGCCGATCGACTTGTGCGCGGCGAAGTAGACGTTCCGCATCGGCGCGCCGTGCGCCATTTCCGCCATCTGCCAGGCAATCGGGATGGTCGCCAGCAGCAGCAGCGCGATGATCCAATGCAGCCATTGTGCGGTGGCCGTGTAGCGCGTCGCCGGATTGGCGCTGGTATCGCGGCCACGCTCCATCTACGCCATTCCTCCAACCGGATGAGCTCTGGCCACGCAGCGTCGCACCAGCTCAGGAAAACGACCGATCTCGGTTGCCACCGCGCGCCACGATAGCCGTGCACCGCCCTGCATGGAAATACCGGCCCACCCTTGCGGGCGGTGGGCAGGCCGTCGCCCCCTTCCCGGACGCGCGGAAATCCGGTTCACCGCATTCGTTCTCGGGCCGGCAAGCGATGCGCCGCGCGCGTCGCGCAGTTGACACTCGAAGAAACGGAACTTTAGGTTGTATGACAAATTCATGACCCGCCGCGCAATTGGTTCCTTCTCGCTCCGGAGTTGACATGGATACCGAGACGCCAACTGCTCGACTGAGACCCACGCGCATGGTGCGAATGCTCGCCGTTTGGGGGCCTGGGCTGTTGGTCATGCTGGCCGACACCGACGCGGGCAACGTGGTGACCGCGGCACAGAGCGGAACCCAATTCGGCTACCGCCTGCTGCCCCTGCTGCTGCTGCTGATGCCGCTGCTCTACATGGTGCAGGAGTTGACCGTCCGCCTCGGCATCCATACCGGGCGCGGGCACGGCGAGCTGATCCGCGAACGCTTCGGCATCGGTTGGGCGTGCCTGTCCACGGCCGGGCTTGCGGCGGCGACGATCGGCTCGCTGATCACGGAGTTCACGGCGGTCGCGGCGGTCGGCGAGTTGTATGGCGTGCCGCGTGGTCTGACGTTGCCGGTCGCCGCCGCGGCGCTGCTCGTGGTGGTCGCCACCGGCTCCTATCGACGGGTCGAGCGGACGGCGCTGGTCATTGGTCTGTTCGAGCTGGTGTTCTTCGGCGTCGTCTGGGCTGCGCATCCGGACGTTGCAGCGATCGCCAGGGACGTGGCCGACCTGCCCGTCGGCGACGCGGGTTTCCTGTATCTCGCAGCGGCCATCATCGGCGCGACCTTCAACCCGTGGATGATCTTCTACCAGCAGTCCGCGACCGTCGATAAGAAGCTTCAGCCGGCGGACCTCGCGCAAGCGCGATGGGACACCGGCGTCGGCGCGGTGATCACGCAACTGCTGACCGGCGCGGTGCTGGTGGCCGCGGCCGCCACACTGGCCACCGGCAACCCGTCGGCACACCTCGATAGCGTGGGTGAGATCAGCGACGCGATCAAACCGTTCCTGGGCCAGGAAATGGGGCGGCTCGTGTTCAGCGTCGGAGTGCTCGGCGCGTCGCTGGTGGCGGCCATCGTATGTTCGCTGGCGCTGGCCTGGGGCTGCGGCGAGGTCACCGGCTATCGGCGATCCTTGCAGTATCGGCCCTTCAGGGCGAAGTGGTTCTACGGCGTCTACGCGGCCTCGGTCGTCGGCTCCGCCGCGCTGGTCTGGCTGGTTCCCGACCTGGTGTGGCTCACCATCGCCGCCCAGGTGCTCAACGCGTTCCTGATGCCGCTGGTGGTCGGCCTGCTGGTGGCGCTCGCCGTCACGGCGCTGCCGGAGCCGGTCCGGCTGCGCGGCTGGTACATGTGGCTCGTCGCCGGTGTCGCGACGATCGTTTCTCTTCTTGGCGTATTCGGTGGCATCTCGGAACTCGTGTGACCCGACGGCGCAGAGTTTTGGTTAGCGCGTCGTGATGATGTTTCCGGCCGAGTTTCCCCTGTCTGAGGTACACGATCTCTCGATCGCCAGGACACCAGGGAGAGGTCCACGTCGATGGATTTTCCGTGACTGGCAGGTGCAATTGTCATAGCTCTTCATCGCAACGCAAGGACGAGCGGTGTCAAGTATCACCCGCCTTGACCTTCCAGTAGCGATCGGCAATTTCATCGAGATGGCGACGCATCGCCCGCCCTGCTGCAGCGTCGTCGCGGGCCTTTATCGCCTCGTAGATGCTGCGATGCGATTCGTAGGCGAGCTCATCGGTACCCGCCCGACGCAGCGAGACGTTGCGCTGTTCGACGAGCCATTCGACGATCGCTTCGTGCAGCGCCAGGTAGATCGGGTTGCGCGGAATGGTCGCGATCGCGAGGTGAAACGCGACGTCGGTCTGCAGGAAGCGCGCGTCGTCGCCGATCCCTCGCTTGTTGGCGAGCAGCGCCCTTTCCAACGTCAGCACATCGGCTCGCGAGGCCACGCGGGCAGCTTCTTCGGCCAGCGCCCCCTCGAACAGCGCGCGCGCCTGTTGGAAATGGTGCATCCCTTCGGGCTTCGCGAGCATCAGCTTGGCCGCGCCGGAAAGCTCACCGAGCATCGTCTTGGGGGTGGGGCTTGAGACGCGTGTGCGTTCGCCGTTGGAGACGACAACGAGGCCCATGCGATGCAGCGCGAACAGCGCCTCGCGGATCGCCGGCCTGCCGACGCCGAAATGCGCCATCAACTCGCGCTCGGATGGCAGGGGATCGCCGGGCTTGAGCTCCTCCTCGTGGATCAGGGCTTCCAGGCGCGCAACCACCTCCTCGTACAGCCTGCGGCGACGGATGGGGGCCGGCTCTTTCATCGTTGCCTGGGACTCCATGGCGGTGTCGCGCGAGACGGCCAGCGACATAGGTGTTGCGGCGGTTGCGCGCGGTACGCCGGTCGACTGCGCCTGTTCACCCATTCCGCACGCCATCGGCCCGCAGGGATCGGTGGCCTCGTTTCGATCCACCATCCCCTCTATGGCATGACACGTTGACAGGATTCCAGCAATACCGAGCCGCCTCGGCAGGCGCCAGCCCCTCCTCGGGCGACCGCGTCGCGGGTGCGCCGCGACACCGGGCTCCTGGCCGGCGATGCAGCGCCCCGCACGCGTTTCAGGCACAGATCACCGTTCTGCCGGCGCGAGAAGAGTGTGCCGCGAGCTGAAGGCTCCTGCTGCGGCCCGGTTTGCCTTCCAAATTATAGCATGATAGGTATACCACGAATTGACGGTTCGATCGCATCGCGTGCTGGATGCGCCGTGGCGATGGTTTTCCGGGCGCCACATCCGACCAAGAAAAACGCCTGCGGGGAGGAAGACGGATGGATCAGAATTGCGAGCCTCCGGCTGGTCGCCACGATGCGGACCAGCGGAGGCTGCTTGTCCGGCGCCGCGTGGCGCGCAGCCCGGCCACGGACGTTGCGAAATGAGTGGCCCGGCGAAGCCTGCTGCCGATCGCGGAGCGGCGAAGCCCGGGGAGCCGGAATTGGTCGCCACCGGCATCGGCTTTCCCGAAGGCCCGGTGGTGCTGCCCGATGGGTCGCTCGTTTTCGTCGACAGCTATCGCGAGCAACTCACCATCGTCGGAGCCGACCGCACGCCCCGCCTGTTCGCCACGACCGGCGGGGCGCCCAATTCCTGCGTGATGGGATCGGACGGCGTGTTCTATGTCTGCCAGAATGGCGGCACGACGGGCCCGTGGCGCGCGGCCAGGATGATCGACGCGTCGATCCAGTTCGTGCGCCGGGACGGCAAGGCGGAGACGCTGATCACCGAGGTCGAGGGCGTCAAGCTCAACGGCCCCAACGACCTGTGCTTCGCGCCTGACGGCAGCCTGATCTTTTCCGACCCCGGCACCTACAATCCGCAAAACCCCGATCCGAGCTACATCCATCGGATATTGCCGGACGGTACCGCCAAGGTGCTGGTCGCCTTTCCGAAGCCGGTGTTTCCGAATGGCGTTGCCGTCGAGCCCGACGGATCGGTGGTCTGGGACGAATCCTACACCGGGCATGTCGGCCGCATCCGGCCGGACGGGACGATCCAGGATCTGGGCCGGCTGCCCGGCGAGACGCCGATCCCGGACGGGCTGAAGGTCGCCGCCGACGGCCGCCTCTACGTCACCGACTTCCTGGGCAAGGGGATCCATGTGCTGGCGCCCGACGGCAGGCCCGAGGGCTTCATCGCCTGCGGCGCGGCACCGACCAACTGCGTCTTCGACGGCGAGACCCTGTGGGTCACCGATGTCGGCCTGACCAGGCTCGGCACCGAAGCGTCCAGCGAGGGCCGGATCTGGCGCCTGCATCTGCCCGGCGGCGGCGTCCCGACCTACCGGGGCCGTATCGCTTTGCCGCAGCGGACCTAGCGTGGTCGCCGCGCCGAGGGAAAGAGACAGCGGATGACACTCGATCGGGCTATCAGCATTTCTGATCTTCGGCGCCTCGCGATGCGGCGGTTGCCGCGGATGGCCTTCGACTTCATCGACGGCGGCTGCGACGGCGAGGACGGCTCTCGTCGAGAACGAGACGGCGTTCGCCGCCTACCGGCTGGTGCCTCGCTACCTCGTCGACGTGTCCAAAAGGGACACGACCACGCGGATCGCAGGGCAGAGCTTCGCGCTGCCGCTCGGCTTCGCGCCGACCGGCGCCGCCGGCATATTCCGCCACGACGCGGACCGGCTGCTCGCCCGCGCGGCGGCGGCGGCGAACGTGCCTTTCGTTCTGTCGAACGCCAGCAATGCGTCGATCGAGGAGGCGATGCGGGTTGCCCCGGAACACACGTGGTTCCAGCTCTACGGCATCTCCAATCCAGCCATGAGCGAGGACATGGTGCGGCGCGCGGCGGACAGCGGTGTGAAGACGCTGGTGCTGTCCGTGGATGTCCCGGTGCATTCCAATCGGGTGCGGAACCGCCGCAATCGGTTCTCGCAGCCGCTCCGGGTCACGCCGTCGATGGTCTTCCAGGCCCTCACTGCATCCTTCCTGGACGCTGGAGTACTTTCTCAACGGCGGCCTGCCGTACATGGGCAACTTCCGGCCCTATGCCCCGAAGGGCGCGTCCGCGGCGGCGGTCGGCGACCTGTTCGTCAGTGTCTTTCCCGCCCCGGCCCTGACATGGGGCTTCCTGGAGAAGCTTCGGCGGTTGTGGCCGCACAAGCTGTTCATCAAGGGCATCATGCACCCGGACGACGCGCGGCGCTCGGTGGAGTCGGTGTCGATGGCATCATGGTGTCCAATCACGGCGGGCGCCAGTTGGATCGCGCGCCTTCGCCGCTCCAGGTCTTGCCGGCGATTCATGCGGCGGTGGGCGACCGGGTGGAGATCACGCTCGACGGTGGCGTGCGTCGGGGTTCGGACATCGTGATCGCGCTGTGTCTGGGCGCTCGGATGGTATTCGTGGGTCGTCCCGCGGTGTACGGCGTCGCCGCGGCCGGAAGCCCCGGCGCGAAGAAGGCGATCGACATCCTGGCCCAGGAACTCGGAATGGTTCTCGGACAGATCGGCTGCGCTCGCACGGCCGACCTCGGGCCGCAATTTCTGCTGCCGGGCCCGCAGGCGAACGCGGCGGACACGAACGCGGGAAACCTGCTGTCCCGGGCGCAGAAGACCTCGGCGCCGGTGGCGGCTGTCGCATGATAGGTTGATCGGGTGGCGCCGCGTTCAGTCTGCACGAGGCATGCCGGGGAACGGAATGGACGGGATTGCGACGCGAATGCCGGTTCGTCGCCGCCGGCATCGGGGGACGGGCGCATGACGCGGGCGTGCCAACGTGGCTGATACGCCCCTGCTCGCCGTTCGCGGAATCACCAAGCGCTTTCCAGGAACCCTGGCGCTCGACGATTTCGACCTCGAGGTCCATGCTGGCGAAGTGCATGCGCTGCTGGGCGAGAACGGCGCCGGGAAGTCGACCTTCATCAAGGTTCTCGCGGGCGTCTACGCTCCCGATGCCGGCACGATCCATCTGGCGGGCGCGCCGCTGCGCCACGGGCGCGGTGCCGCGGAGGGGGTTGCATTCATCCATCAGGATCTTGCCCTGGTGGACTCGATGACGGTGATGGAGAATATCGGCCACGTCTCGGGCTTTCCGCGCCGCGCCGGACTGATCTCGTGGCGCGCGCTGTATCGCCAGTCGGCCGCCACGCTGTCGCGGCTCGAAGCCGATATCGACCCGGCCAGCTTGGTCTCGCGGCTGTCGCAGGCGCAGAAATCGATCGTCGCCATCGCCCGTGCCTTCGCGACGCCCAACGTCCGGCTGCTGGTCCTCGACGAGCCCACGGCGAGCCTGCCCGAGGAGGATGTCGCCCGTGTCTTCCGGACCCTGCAGCGTCTCAAGGAACAGGCGGTCGGGATGATCTTCGTCACCCATCGCCTCGACGAGGTGTTCCGCATCGCCGATCGCGTCACCGTCATGCGCGACGGCCGGCGCGTGACGACCACGACGACCCGCGACGCCGATCGCGAGTCGCTGGTCGGGGCCATCATCGGCCGGGCCCCGGATGAAGTGTTCGTGCGTGACACTCACCACCGCCCGGGGCCGGCGGTCGTCGAACTTCGACGCCGTCGTCGCAGGCACCACCGGACCCTGCTCGTTCGCGTCGGCGCCGGCGAGGTCGTCGGCACTGGTGGGGCTCGAAGGCGCCGGCCAGAGCGACATCGGCCGGCTGCTGGTCGGCGATATCGAATTGGCGAGCGGCGCCATCAGATTTCAGCAAGACGGTCTACGAGCGGCCCACCGCCCGGCGCGCCATGGATCTCGGCATCGGCTTCGTATCGGCCAAGCGTGGCGCGGAAAGCCTGGCGGTGGACCAGTCGATCCGAGAAAACCTGTTCGTCAATCCATCGATCCCCAACCGGCCCGCTTCGGCGGTGGATCCGGCCAGCCGCGGAACGGCGCGACGCCCACGATCTGATGCGCCGCTTCGGCGTTCGCGCGTCCGATCCCGACGTGCTGGTCGCCGCGCTGAGCGGGGGCAATCAGCAGAAGGTCGTGCTGGCGCGCTGGCTGAGTGCGGATCGCCGGCTGCTCGTGCTCGAGGAACCGACGGCCGGCGTCGATGTCGGCGCCAAGGCGGAGATTTACCGGCTGCTTCTGGAATCGCTGCAGCAAGGATGTGCCGTGCTGCTGGTTTCGTCCGATTTCGAGGAGGTCTGCGGGATCGCCGGCCGTGCCCTCGTGTTCTACCGCGGCCGGATCGTCGCGGAACTAGCCGGCCCGGAGCTGTCCATGGCGCGACTTGTCCGCGCGGCAACGGGAGATACGGTTTCGGCGGGCGCGCAGCATGGTTGACCCGCACCGGCCCGTGCGCCGAACGCCCGCCGCTTGACCGCCGCGAAGCTGTTCACGACCTACAGCCTGCTGATCATCACGGCGATCCTCATCATCGTCTTTTCGCTGCTGCTGCCGAGGACATTCCCGACGGAGTTCAATGTCCGCTCGATCCTCGGCACCCAGTCGGTCATCGCACTGCTCGCCCTGGCGGTGATGATCCCGCTGGCTGCCGGGCAGTACCGACCTGTCGGTCGGCTTCGTGCTCGGCATCACCGAAATGTCGTCCGTAGGCCTGCAGATCGATCAGCATTTCGCCTGGCCGCGTGGCCGTGCTTGTCGCGCTCTGCATCGGCGGCATCGTGGGCCTGGCCAACGGCCTGCTGGTCACGGTCGCCAGGATCGACTCGTTCATCGCCACGCTCGCATCGGGCACCTTCGCGTTCGGCATCACCAATTGGTACAGCAACGGCCAGCAGATCGCCGGCGCCTTGCCGGACGCCTTCACCGACATCGCCAACGTCTCGTTCCTCGGCTACGTGCCGCTGCCCGCGGTGATCGTCGCGGTGGTCGCGGCCGCGATGTACGTGGTGCTCGAAGTACCTGCCGGTCGGGCGACGCCTGTACGCGCTCGGGGCCAATCCGCGCATGGCGGAGTTGGTGGGCATTCCGGCGCGGCAATACGCGATCGCAAGCTTCGTCACGTCCGGTCTGCTCTCGGGGGTGGCGGGCGTGATCCTTGGGGCGCAGCTGCAGGCGGGACAGCCGGACATCGGCTCCAGCTATCTGCTTCCCGCGTTCGTCGGCGCGTTGCTCGGGGCCACTTCGTTCAGGCCGGGCCGCGTGAACGTGCCCGGCACACTGGTTTCCGTGCTGCTGCTCGCGGTCGGCATCGCCGGCCTGCAACAGTTCGGCGCGCAGTTCTACGTCCAGTATCTCTTCAACGGAGCCACGCTGGCGCTTGCCGTGGGCCTCGCGGGCTTCGCCGCGCGCCGGCGGACTGCCCGCCTGCGTGAAGCGAACGTGTCGCGCGGTCGGTCGGGGGGCGAAGCGTGACCGGCTGAGGGCCTATTCGTTCAACAGGGAGCAGGAACAATGAGACAACACAACAGGATTTCGTCATGGGCCGCCTCGCTCGCGGTCGCGACACTCGTCGGAGTGGGCGCCGCCGGCGCGCAGAGTCCGGTGGAGAAGGCGGTGGCGACGGTCGCGCTCGCGAAGGGCCCGACCGACAAGTGGTACGGCCCCACGTCGAGCCCGGCGCCGCTGGCCAACCAGAGCATCGTCTGCATCGAATATCTGGCGCAGGACATCACCGCCGCGAAGTGGTGCAAGGGCGCCATCGATGGCGCCGCCAAGCTCGGCTGGAAATCGACGATGATCGACGGCCAGGGCAATCCCGACGGTCAGCGCCGGGCGCTGCAACAGGCGATTGCGCTGAAGCCGAACGGCATCGTGCTGGCCAGCGTCGATGCCAAGAGCAACATCGGCCTGCTGAAGGAGGCGACCGAGGCCGGCATCAAGATCGTCGGCATCCATAGCGTCGCGGGCCCCGGCCCGGCGCCGGAATTCGATCTGTTCACCAACATTACCTACGATCCGGTCGGGCAGGGCGACGCTTGCGGCCGACTTTGCGATCGAGGATTCGAAAGGCACGGCGCAGTTCATCGTCGTGACGGACGTGACGTATGCGATCGCGCGGGCGAAGGCGGACGCCGCGAAGGCGACGATCCTCGCGTGTCCGACCTGCAAGATGCTCGACTATGTCAGCACGCCGGTGGGGTCGGCGAACCAGAACCTGCCCGGCCTGTTCACCTCGTGGATCCAGAAATACCCGGATATGTTCTATGTGTTCAGCGTCACCGACGCCGGCTTCTTCGATCCCGGCGTGCCGGCGCTGCGCACCGGCGGCGTGCCGCCGACCGGGCGGATCGCGCTGATCGGTTCCGACGGCAGCCCCGCGGCCTATCAGCGCATCAGAACCGGCGCCTACGAGATCGGCACGATCCCGGAGCCCGCGGAACTGCAGGGCTGGCAGTCCATCGACGAGTTGAACCGCGCGTTGCAGGGCGCTCCCGCCAGCGGCTTCGTGCAGCCGCTCCACATCATCACCAAGGACAACGTGGGCACCGACATCAGCGCCGATGGCATCTATGATCCGAAGGTCGACTACCGGGCCGAATACGCCAAGATCTCGGGGTCGCGAGTAGCGGGACGACACGGCGGCGCGGGGCCCGCGCCGCCGCGGGATTTCACTTTGAAAGCGAGTTCCTGCACGCGAGCCGCGACACGTTCGGACTAAGGCAACGCGCAAGACTAATCGCTACGACCTCAATTGCGTCATGGCCGGGCTTGACCCGGCCATCCACGGAGTGGAACTGCTGCCGTGCCCGGCGATCTGCATGAACATCACGAGCGAACCAAGCTGGGCCGATCATGGGATTTGCGGACTAGAATGGCGAACGTCCACGTCTATTCGGCGCGACGCCGTGGATGGCCGGGTCAAGCCCGGCCATGACGGAATGATGGAGCGAGACGATTCGATTGATTCTGCTTTTGTCCTAAGGCAACGCACGACAATGACAGCGCCGGCCCCGGCGGCTCGCACCCGGCCGCCGCCTTCCCGCCCGGCAAACCGACCGCACGCGGCCCGACAATTTTTTCTTGCCCAGCCATCGCCAGTTCCACTAACGTGCGCGCATGCCCAACCCCCCACCCCGCACCCCGGCCGAGTGCCTCGCCACAATCATCCTGTGGCTGAGCCGGACCGTCGACAGCCACAGCATGTGGGGGAAACTCGCCCGGCCGCTGGCGGTGCTGATCCTCGACCGCCTCCGAGCCCTCAAGCATCGCTTCGACCGTCTCGCCGCCCGCATCGAGGCCGGGCGGTTCGCGCCGCGCCGCCCCCCGGCCACGCCGCGCCCGCCCGCCCCCGACGGCCCCGCGCCCCCAATCCGCTGCCGCAAAAGTTTGCCTGGATGGTCCGGCTGGTGCAGGAAACCGCGGTCTACGGCTCGCAATTGCAGCACCTGATGCAGCAGCCCGAGATGGTGGCGCTGATGCAGGCCGCCCCCGCGGAGATGCGCCGGGTGCTCCGCCCGCTCTGCCACATGCTGGGGGTCCGCCCGCCGCCGATCCTGGCGCCGCCTCCCTCCGCCCGGCCAAAACCCCCGTCGCCGCCGGTCCTCGCGGAACCGGCGAACCCCCCCGCCCGCAGGCGGCCGAAAAAGCCGGAAAAACCCCGCTACGTGTTCGGCCTGCGCTACCCTCCGCCGTTCCCGGATCCGGCCTGAACGAAGCCGGCGCCTGCGCACGACCCTTTCGTTCCGTATAAGCAACAATATAGCTTGGGTCAACGGCCGGATCGGCTCGCTCCACAAATGCGTCAAATCAAGATCGCAGCGATTGTTCCTGTGCGTTGCCTGACCGTCGGTCGATTGCCAGCCTGGGTCCGAAGCGTGGAGGTCGGGAAAGGGTGGGCTTTCGGAGAGGCGACACATTCGCCCGGTGTGATCCACTCAGCCCTGCGTCAGTGCAAACGCCGCCGTCCGCTCCGCCTCCCGCACCAGCCGATCCAGCCGGGGAAACCGCCCCGACGGCGCCAGATGCGGCATGTCGGCGCGCATCGCCAGCATGCCGCAGGCCAGGGCGACGTCCGCGTGCGTCGGCGCCGCATCCACCAGTCACGGCCCCTTGGCCGCCACCTCCAACGCCGAAAGCCCGTCGGCCACCTGCCCCTCCAGCCGCTCCAGCCATGGCGGCCAGATGTGTGTTTCCGGGCGACGATACCGCTCGTAATAGGCGGCGACGTACTTCTCAGTCGTGCCTTGGGCGAGCGCCAGCAGCCGCAACACGTGCCGGCGCTTCGCTCCTTCGCGCGGCACCAGCGCCTGGTCGCCGGCCTTCTCGTCGAGCCAGTCGATGATGCAGGAACTGTCGATCAGCACCTCGCCGTCGTCCAGCACCAGCGCAGGAATGCGCCCGAGGGGATTTGCCGTCCGGATGTCCGCGGCGTCCGCCATCGTCCGCAGCGGCCGGTGCGCAAACGCCACCCCATAAAGATGCAACGTCACGCCGACGCGGCGGACGAACGGCGATCCGTAGTAGCCCAACAGCTCCATCCCGGCATCCTAACCCCGGGTCACCGCACGCCCGATGCGTGATCCACCCTTCGCCGAACGCCACGGGGTGGCGTTCGGCGTTGGTGACAGCTCAGGTGCAGCAGTCGTGTTCGGCTGATCCGGGCGCGTGGCGGCTCGCCGCGTTGGTCGACGGGGGCAGGTTGATCACCGGGTTCTGGTCAAAGAAGCCGAGCGGCATCAGCTTGAAGCCGCAGACCACGCAGGGCTGCACCGGATGGTCCTCCGGCCGCGGCAGATGGTGCACGCCGAAGCTGTGCCAGAGGACGATGTCCCTGTTCTCCACCGGACGATCCTGCGCCGTCCAGGCCGGCAACCCGTCGTCGCCACGCGACTGGTTGACGAATTCGCCGGCCGGGAAGCGCTCGCTCAGGGTCGAACGGCGTGACCCAGAGCTGGTGCTGGATGAACCGGCCGCGCTTGCCGGAAGGGCTGTCCGGATGGGTGAACGGCTTGACCGCGGAGCCGGCCTCCAGCTTGTAGGCGGTCGGCTGACCGACCCAGTTCGTCACCGCCGGGTTGATGATCTTCCAGTAGCGCATGCTGGCGAAATCGACGTCGCGCTGGGCCGCGCGTTCGGTCGGCAGGGCGCGCTCCTCGACATAGAAGGCGTTGCCGTAGGGGTTCTCCGGCCCGAGCGGCGGCGCCACGGTGTCGCACTCGACGACCGTGTTGTCCGGGCCGTCGACTTCCATATCCAGGCGCGCGCAAAAGACGTGCTGGTGGATATGGCCGACGATGCCGGGCGCGACCTCGGCGCCATAGCGACCTGGCTGGCCAGGATGGCAGCCGGCGGTGTTGATGATGCCGGTCGCCTTCATCTCGTATTCGATGCGGCCATCCTGGTGCAGATACCAGTACGACGCATATTCGTAGTTGCCGATCGTGGAGATCGACGACACCACGAGCTTGCGGGCGCGGCGCACCTCGGTGCGGCCGCTGCGCACGTCGAAATGCTTCCACGACAGGCCGGCATCCTCCTCGTGCAGGCAGATGCAGTTTTCGATCGTCCGCGCGCCGCCGAACAGGTCCGGCACCACCGCATCGAAGTAGTGGATGGTGCCGAGGCAGTCGCAGCCGAGCTTGAGCGGATTGGCCATCCGGCCAAAACCGATCTCGCCGCTGTCGAACACGTTCTTGCGGTAGTGGCTGCGCTCCGGCGTGCCGTACGGCACCACCATCTCGGCGATCGAGGCGCGATACACCACCGGCCGGCGGGCGCCGTTGTCGGTGTAGCCGATCGTGTACAGCACCAGACCTTCGCGGCCGTTGAAGCCGACGCGGAAATCCCAGTTCTCCCAGGTGACCTTGGTGCCCGCGACGCGATAGCCGGGCCCGTCCGGCTGCACCACGTCGAGCGGGGCGGAAGGCGGCTGGAACTCGGTCAGGATCGCCGAGTCGAAGTTGCGCGGCGCGCGCGGCACCGGAATGTAGTCGCCGGAATTGGCGAAATGATCGACCACGTCAAGGATTTCCTGCGTGCTGACGTCGACCAGCGCATGCAGTCCTTCGACCGGGTGGGCGTAGTAGTTATCGAGCGGGAAGGTGCGCATCCAGACGAAGCAGTTCAGCACGCGCCGGCCCTGCTCGATCGCATGACCGAAATCGCCGACGGTCCAGGGGTCGATGCACATGTAGTCGACCTCGTCGAGCAGCCCGCGGCGGCGCAGCGCCTCGCGGAAGCGCGGATCGGCCTTGACCGTCTTCTCGATCTGCAACACTTCCTCGACCGCCAGCATCGCGCGGGCGTCCGGCCGGAAGCGCTGGCCGACGACCTTGCCCGCGTGCAGGTCAACCCGCCCCTGGTGCACGCCCATCTCGCCGCGCCGATAGATGTTGAAGCGCGCGACCCGCGGAAACGGCTCGCCGGGAACATAGGCCCGAACGAATTCCTTCGCCGGCTCGTCGATGTCGATGGTCTCGACGCGCAGGTCGTCGCCCCAGCCGAAATGGTCGCGGATGACGGCGGCGGCACGCGTGATCTCCGCGACGCTGAGCGGATCGAGCGGATGCGCCAGGGCGGCGGCCGTGGGCCGTTGCGAAATGGCCTGGTGAACCGGCAAATCCATTGAATGATCTCCTTCCCGACGGTCCTTGCTCCGGCGTCGCAGCACGATCGAGCTTTGCAAGCTGCGCCCGCGCCACTGTAGGCGAGCCACACTGATTTGGCACGCGGCGTTTGGTCCGCGCGGAGCGGTGACAAAAGCGATACAGCCGGGCAGGTCGGGGCACCCGATCAGCCAGCCCGCCCTCATCGTTGCTTCGCGGAGAGATTATGAAGCGGAATTCAGTCTTGCTCGTCTGCGCCCCGCACTGCCGCGACCAGCCGCTCACCGTTGCGTGAGCATCATCGCGCCTCCACCGAAAACCCCGTGGCTGCAAAGGGTTCGGCCGATCGGCCGGCAACCGGCGCGCGATCAATGCTCTGGTCCGGCCGGCGACGCTCGCATAGGGTCGCACCCAGGAGGCAGCACCGGTGTGGCTCGTACGAATTGCGTTAAGTCGGCCCTATACCTTCATCGTGCTGGCGCTGGTGATCCTGATCATCAGCCCGATCGTTGTTCTTCGCACGCCGACGGACATCTTCCCCAACATCAACATTCCGGTCATTGCCGTGGCGTGGGCCTACACCGGCCTCAACCCCGAGGAAATGGAAGGCCGCCTGACCTCGGTATTCGAGCGCAGCCTGACCACGACGGTCGACAACATCCAGCACATCGAATCGACCACCATCAACGGCAAGTCGATCATCAAGGTGTTCCTGCAGCCGACCGCCAGCCTCGACACCGCGAACGCGCAGATCACCGCGATTTCGCAAACTCAGTTGCGCGGCATGCCGCCGGGCACGCTGCCGCCGCTGATCATCAACTACAGCGCCTCCAGCGTGCCGATCCTGCAGCTCGGGCTGTCCGGCAAGGGCCTGTCGGAACAGCAGCTGAACGATCTCGGCTTGAATTTCGTGCGCACCCAGTTGGTGACGGTGCCCGGCGCGGTCATTCCGTATCCGTTCGGCGGCAAGCAGCGCCAGGTGATGGTCTACGTGAACCCGCGCCGGCTGCTCTCGAAAGGGCTGACGCCGACCGACGTGCTGAACGCGCTCACCAGCCAGAACCTGGTGCTGCCGTCCGGCACCGCGAAGATCGGCGACCTGGAGTACGACGCCCGGCTCAACGCCTCCCCGCGCACCGTGAGCGAACTCAACGACCTGCCGGTCAAGGCGGTGGGCAACTCGATGATCTATCTGCGCGACGTCGCGACCGTCAGCGACGGCTTCACGCCGCAGACCAACATCGTGCGCCAGGATGGCCAGCGCGGCGTGCTGGTGAGCATCCTGAAGGCCGGCACCGCCTCCACGATCGACGTCGTCGCCGGCATCCGCTCGACGCTTCAGAGCATCGCCCAGACGCTGCCGCCGGAACTCAAGATCGCGCCGCTCGCCGACCAGTCGATCTTCGTCGCCGCCGCTGTCAGCGGGGTGATCCGCGAGGCGCTCATTGCGACCGGCCTGACCGCGCTGATGATCCTGATCTTCCTGGGCAGTTGGCGCAGCACGATCATCATCGCGGTTTCCATACCGCTGTCGATCCTGGGCGCGGTGATCGTGCTCGGCGCGCTCGGCGAAACGATCAACATCATGACGCTGGGCGGCCTGGCGCTCGCGGTCGGCGTGCTGGTCGACAACGCGACCGTCACCATCGAGAACATGGAGCGGCATCTGGAGGAAGGCAGCGACCTGACCACCGCGATCCTGACCGGGGCGGCCGAGATCGCGGCGCCGTCGCTGGTGGCAACGCTGTGCATCTGCGTCGTGTTCCTGCCGATGTTCTTCCTCAACGGCGTGGCGAAATTCCTGTTCGTGCCGCTCGCCGAAGCGGTGGTGTTCGCGATGCTGTGGTCGTACCTGCTGTCGCGCACGCTGGTGGCGACGCTGGCGATGTACCTGCTGAAGGCGAGGGGCCACGCCGCCACGCGGTCGCGCAACCCGATCGTGCGGGCGCAGCAGGCGTTCGAGCGCGGTTTCGCGGCGCTGCGCACCTGGTACTCGGGGCTGCTGATGCTGCTGGTGGCGCGCCGGGCGATCTTCATTCCTGGCTTCTTCGCAGCCTGCATCGCGGCGTTCGCACTGGTGCCGTGGCTCGGGCAGGACTTCTTCCCCAACACCGACAACGGCCAGATGATCCTGCACCTGCGGGCGCGATCGGGGACGCGGATCGAGGAGACCGCGCGGCTCGCGGATCAGGTCGAGGGCTTCATCCGCCACGAGATCCCGGACAACGACCTGCAGGGCATTCTCGACAACATCGGGCTGCCGTACAGCACGATCAACACCATGCACGCGACCTCCGGCCTGATCGGCGCGGGCGATGCCGACGTGATGGTGGCGCTGAAACCGGACCACCGCCCCACTGCCGAGTACGTGCGCAAGCTGCGTGCCGAGCTGCCGCGGGCGTTTCCGGGCGTCACGTTCTATTTCCTGCCGGCCGACATCGTGACCCAGATCCTGAACTTCGGCATCCCGGCCCCGGTCGACATCCAGATCGAGGGCGCCGACCTCGAGGGCAACCGGCAGGTCGCGGTGCAGATCCTCAGCCAGCTCCGGCACGTGCCGGGCATCGCCGATGCGCGCATCCAGCAGACGTTCGACTATCCGAACTTCGAGCTCGCGGTCGACCGCACCAAGGCGGCGCAGAGCGGGCTCTCGGAGCGCGACGTCGCCAACAGCGTGCTCAATATCCTGAGCGGAAGTGCCCAGATCACGCCGATGTTCTTCCTGAACTGGCAGAACGGCGTCAACTACAACCTGACCGCGCAGACGCCGCAATACGACATCCAGTCGCTGCAGGACATCCAGAACATCCCGGTGAGCGCCGTCGGCGGCAAGTCCGACCAGATCCTCGGCGACATGGCGACGATCAGGCGCTCGCACGAGATGCAGGTGATTTCGCATTACAACATCCGCCGCATCGTCGACATCTACGCCTCCGTGCAGGACCGCGACCTGGGCGCCGTCGGCGCCGACATCACCCGCATCGTCGACGCCAATCGCAAGCTGCTACCGCGCGGCAGCTTCCTCACGGTGCGCGGCCAGATCGACACCATGCGCAACGCCTACGTCAACCTGGTGGGCGGCCTTGCCTTCTCGATTGTCCTCGTCTATCTGCTGATCGTGGTGAATTTCCAGTCATGGCTCGACCCGTTCATCATTATCACCGCACTTCCGGCCGCGCTCGCGGGTATTGTGCTGTTCCTGTTCTTCACCCACACGACGTTGAGCGTCCCGGCGCTGATGGGTGCGATCATGTGCATGGGTGTCGCGACCGCCAACAGCATCCTCGTCGTGTCGTTCGCACGCGACCGGCTGGCCACGCACGGCGACGCGGCGCGGGCGGCGATCGAGGCGGGTTTCACCCGGCTCCGCCCGGTGCTGATGACGGCGCTGGCGATGATCATGGGCATGGTCCCGATGGCGTTGGGCCTGGGCGAGGGCGGCGAAGAAAACGCGCCGCTCGGCCGCGCGGTCATCGGCGGATTGATCGTCGCAACGGTCGCGACGCTGGTGTTCGTCCCTGCGGTGTTCAGCCTGTTGCATCGCGGCAGCGCGCCAAAGGTTGCCCAGGCGGCATGACGACGCTCGGCCTCGCAGGTCGCGCGCGATGCGAAGCGCGCCGATGACGCCAGGGGACAGTGCCGCAGCGCCGCCCGTCGATCCGCACACCGCGTTGCGGGAGCGTCCGCCGACGCGGCGGTCGCGGCTCGGTCTGGTGGTGCTGGCGGTCGCCGTCGCCGCCCTGGCCGTCGGCATCCTCACCGGCATTCGCGGTCGGCAAACCGCCGAAGCCGGGCTCGCCCGCGTCACCGAAGACAACGCCGTACCTTCGGTGAACACGATCCATCCCGAGGCGGGCGCGCCGAACGAGCAGGTCGTGCTGCCCGGCAACACCCAGGCGATCACCGACACGCCGATCTATGCGCGCACCAGCGGCTATCTGCGGCGCTGGTATTTCGACATCGGGGCGCACGTGAAGCAGGGCGACCTGCTCGCGGAAATCGACACGCCCGAGGTGGACGAACAATTGCGGCAGGCGCGCGCCGACCTGTTGACCGCGGAGGCCAACGCGCGGCTTGCCGACATCACCGCGCGGCGCAACGAGGATCTGCTGAAAAGCCGTTCCATTGCCACCCAGGACCGCGACAACGCTGTCGGCGCCGCCGCGGCGGACAAGGCGATCGTCGCGTCCAAGCAGGCCGACGTGTCGCGGCTCGAGCGGCTGCAATCCTACGAGAAAGTATTTGCGCCGTTTGCCGGCATCATCACCGCCCGCAACACCGACATCGGCGCGCTGATCGACGCCGGCGCCAACTCGGCGGCGCGTGAACTGTTCCATTTGTCGGCGATCGACAAAATCCGCGTGTTCGTGGCCGTGCCGGAGGCGTATTCGCGCGCGGCCCGCGTCGGCGACAAGGTTCCGGTGACGCTCGACGAATTTGCCGGTGAGACGTTCCAGGGCACGCTGGCACGGACCGCCAACGCGATCGACCCGGCGGCGCGCACCCTGCTGGTCGAGGTGGACGTGGACAACGCCGAGGGCAAACTGCTGCCGGGTTCTTATGCGTTCGTGCATCTGAGCCTGGCGAAAGCCGCCCACTCCGTGACGATCCCGGCGAACGCGCTGCTGTTCCGCAAGGAAGGCCCCAGCGTCGCGGTGGTGCGCGACGATCACGTGCAACTGCTGCCGATCAGCATTGGCCGCGACTACGGCGACCGCATCGAGGTTGTCTCGGGCCTGCAGGCGAGCGATGCGGTGATCGTCAACCCGTCGGACTCGCTGATCGCCGGCGCGGCCGTGCAAATCGCCGCCGAGGGAGCGGCCGGGCCGAAACAATGAGGCGGGCGCGCGTGGTTGCCCCGGCGATCGCAGTGCTGATCGTCGCCGGGTGCAAGGTCGGCCCGGATTATGCCAAACCGTCCGTGCCGCTATCGGACGCCTATAAGGAACCGCCGCCGGCCGCGTTCGCCGATGCCGGCGCCTGGGCGCGCGCGCAGCCGGCCGACGCGGTGCTGCGCGGCAAATGGTGGGAGCTGTTCAACGATCCGCAGCTCAACGAGCTGGAGGAACAAGTCACGGTCTCCAACCAGAGCCTGAAGGTCGCCGAGGCGAACTTCCGGCAGGCCCGGGCGATGCTCGGCTACGCCCGCGCCGCCGAATATCCGACCGTCTCGTTCGGCCCGGGGGTGCAGTCGCTGCGGGATTCGCCGAACACGCCCTATCTCGGGCACACCCACACCACCGGCGACTTCGTATTGCCGTTCGACATCAGTTACGAGGTCGATCTGTGGGGCCGGGTCGGCCGCAGCGTGGCCGCGGCGGGCGAAACCGCGCAGGCGACGGCTGCGGATTTGCAGACCGCGCGATTGAGCCTGCAGGCGGAACTCGCACTCGACTATTTTGATCTCCGCAGCGCCAACTCGCAGAAGCAGCTGCTCGACGATTCCGTGAAGGCCTACGCCGACGCGTTGCAGCTGACGCAAAACCGGCTTGAAGGCGGCGCCGCGCCGGAATCCGACGTGGCGCAGGCGAAGACCCAGCTCGACACCACGCGCGTGCAGGCGACCGATGTCGGCGTGCAGCGCGCGCAATACGAGCACGCGATCGCGGTCCTGATCGGCAAGCCGCCGGCCGCGTTCAGCCTGTCGCCGGCGCCGCTGACGCTGCGCGAGCCGGTCATCCCGGTGGGCATCCCCTCGGCCCTGCTGCAACGCCGGCCCGACATCGCCGCGGCGGAACGCCGGGTCGCCGCCGCGAACGAACACATCGGCATCGCCGAGGCGGCTTATTACCCCAAGCTGACCCTCGGCGGGTCGACCGGGTTCGAGGGCGACCTGATCAGCAACTGGCTGACCTGGCCGAGCCGGTTCTGGGCGGTCGGGCCATCGGTCAGCGAAACCTTGTTCGACGGGGGTCGGCGGCGCGCCGCCTCGGAAGCGGCGCTCGCGGCCTACGATGGTGCGGTCGCGACGTATCGCCAGACGACGCTGGGCGCGTTTCAGCAGGTGGAGGACAGCCTGGCGGCACTGCGCATCCTGGAACAGGAAGCGGCGCAGCAGGACGAGGCGGTGGCGTCGGCGAAGAACTCGCTGCAGCTGTTCACCAACCGCTATGTCGGCGGCAGCGATACCTATCTGCAGGTGATCATCGCGCAGACGGTCACGCTGGCCAACCAGCGCAACCAGACCGACATCCTGCGCCGGCGCATGGAGGCGAGCGTGCTGCTGATCAAGGCGCTCGGCGGCGGCTGGGACGCAGCCGCGCTGCCGGGATTTGCGGATCTACGGCAGACCGGCGGCAGCAACTGAGATTGGAGCCGGTGGGGTGCGCAGGAAGCAGGCGGCGCTGCGATCCGGGGTTACCGGGGACAGCGGCGGCGGCGCATCGGCGCAGACCCGCATGCGGTGCGAACAGCGCGGATAGAACGAACAGCCGGCGGGCGCATCTAGCAGGCTGGCTGCCTCGCCCTCCGCGAGGCCAAGATCGCGCACCCGCATCCGGCGCGGATCGGCGATCGGGATGGCGCGCAGCAGCGCCTCCGCGTACGGATGCTGCGGCGCACGCACGATGGCATCGGCCGGCCCGATCTCGACGATGCGGCCGAGATACATCACCGCGATCCGGTCGGACACGCGCTTCACCACGCCGAGATCGTGCGAGATGAAGATGTAGGAGAGGCCGAGCCGCTGCTGCAAGTCGAGCACGAGGCGCAGGATCTGCGCACGGATGGAAACGTCGAGCGCGGAGACCGCCTCGTCGAACACGACGATGTCGGGCCGCAGGATCAGCGCGCGGGCGATGGCGATGCGCTGGCACTGGCCGCCGGAGAATTCGTGCGGATAGCGTTCCTCGTCGGCCGCAGTTAGTCCGACGAGTTGCAGCAGTTCGCGCGCGGCGTCGCGGCGCTCGGCGGCCGAACCGAGATGCTGCAGGCGCATGGGCTCGGCGATGTTGACGCCCACCGTCATGCGCGGGTTCAGCGAGGACAGCGCGTCCTGGAACACGATCTGTAACCGGCGCCGCAGTTTTCGGCGCTGCTCGGTCGCCGCCGCGGTGAACGCGGCGCCCTCGATGCGGACGTCGCCGCTGTCCGGTTCGATCAGGTGCAGGATCAGGCGAGCCAACGTGGATTTGCCGCAGCCGCTTTCGCCGACCAGCCCGAGGGTTTCGCCGCGCGCCAGCGAGAAGCTGACATCCGCGACGGCGCGCACCGGCCGGCGGAACAGCCCGCTGCCGCGCGCGCGAAAACTCTTGCTCAGGTTCTCGACGTGCAGCAGCGCCTCAGGCATCCGCGAGCGCCTCCTCGGCACGGATGCAGGCGACATCGTGGGCGGGGCCGACCGGGTGCAGCGCCGGCGGCTCGGCGCGACAGGCCGAGATTGCGTGCGGGCAGCGCGGGGCGAACCGGCACCCCGGCGGCGGATGCGCGCAGATCGGGCGGCGCGCCCTCGATCGGCTGCAGCGGCGACGTGCGGTCGTCCTCGATGCCGGCGACGCAGTCGAGCAGCGCGCGCGTGTAGGGGTGGCGCGGCGCATGGAACAGCGTGTCAACGTCGGCGCGCTCGACCACGCGGCCGGCGTACATCACCAGCACGTCGTCCGCCATCGAGGCGACGACGCCGAGATCGTGCGTGATCAGCAGCAGCGATGCGTGCATCTCCTGCTGCAGATCGTGCAGCAGCCGCAGGATTTTCGCCTGCACGGTCACGTCGAGCGCGGTCGTCGGTTCGTCGGCGATGATGATGTCGGGGCGGCAGGCGATGGCGGCGGCGATCAGCGCGCGCTGGCGCATGCCGCCGCTGAAATGGTGCGGATAATCCTGCGCGCGCGCGGCGGCGTCGGCGACGCCGACATGTTCCAGCAGCTGCACGGCACGACGCATTGGCCTCGGCGTGCGAGATCGCCTCGTGCGCCAGGATGGTCTCGGCGATCTGGCTGCCGATGGTCAGCGCCGGGTTGAGCGAGGTCAGCGGGTCCTGGAACACCATGCCGATGCGGGCGCCGCGCACGCCCTCCATCTCGCGCGCGTCGGCGCGCCGCAGGTCCCGCCCGTCGAGCAGCACTTCGCCGGCGATGACGCGGCCGGGCGGCTCGATCAGCCCCATGATCGACAGTGCCGTGACCGATTTTCCCGAGCCCGGATTCGCCGACAAGCGCCGTCGTGCGTCCGCGGCGCAGCGAAAAGCTGACGCCATCGACGGCGACGACGCCGCCGCGCTCCGGCCCGAAGCGGGTGCGCAGGCCGCGCACGTCGAGCACGATATTGCCGCGCGCCTCCGGCGCGACGTCACTCATCGCCGGCCGGTGCGCGGATCGAGCGCGTCGCGCAATCCGTCGCCGAGGAAGTTGAACGCGAGCGAGACAACCAGAATTGCCATGCCGGGCAGCACCGTCACATGCGCCGCGCGGCGCAGCACGACGCGGCCGTCGGCGACCATCGCACCCCAGTCGGCAACCGGCGGCTGCACGCCAAGTCCCAGAAAGCTCAGGCCGGAACCGACGACGATCATCAGGCCCATCAGCGTCGTCGCATAGACGATGATCGGGCTGAACACGTTCGGCAGCACGTAGCGCAGCAGGATTGCACGCGGAAGAACCGCCGGCGGCGCGCGCCGCCTCGATATACGGCATGGTCACGACGCCAAGCGTCGCGGTGCGCGCGAGCCGGCCGACATAGGGGATCAGCACGATGGTGATGGAGATGATCTCGGTCGCGATCCCGGGCGTCAGCACGCCGGCGATGGCGATCGCCAGCAGCACCATCGGGAAGGCGAACAGCACGTCGAGCACGCGCATCACGACCTGGTCGATCAGGCCGCGCGCATATCCGGCCAACATGCCGAGGCAAAGGCCGATCGCGCTCGCGCACAGCGTCGGCACGACGCCGACGAGCAGCGACACGCGGCCGCCCCACAGCAGGCGGGCAATCATGTCGCGGCCCTGCTGGTCGGTGCCGAGCAGGTGGCCGGGCGCGCCGGGCGGCGCGAGGCGCAGCAGGTTGTTCGCCTCGTACGGGTCGTAGGCGCCGATCCACGGCGCGAACACCGCGCCGGCCACGACTGCAAGCAGCACCAGCGACGCCAAGACCGCGGCGCGGTCGCGCGCGAACGCCGCCAGCCGCCAATGGCGCTGCCGGAACGGGCGCGCGACGGCGGACGGCGTGAGCGGCGGGGCTTCGGTGCGGGACAGCGCGTCCACCGGTCACACCTCCCGCAGCCGCGGATCGAGCAGCACGTTGATCAGATCGACAAGAATGTTGACCAGCACGAAGGCCAGCGCGATCAGCAGCGTCACCGCCTGCACCACCGGCATGTCGCGCGCGGTGATGCTGTCGTACAGCAGCGCGCCGAGCCCGGGCCACGCGAACACCACCTCGGTCAGCAGCGCGCCGCCGAGCAGGTAGCCGAGCTGCAGTCCGGTAATGGTGATCACCGGCGGCAGCGCGTTCAGGATCACGTGGCGCCGCAGCAGCGTGCTTCGGGAAAGCCCTTTGGCGCGGGCGACGCGCACGTGCGGGCGGTCCAGCGCCTCGCGGACCGAGGTGCGCACCATCCGCGTGATGATCGCCGCCGGCCCGAGCGCCGTGGTCACGGCGGGCAGCACGAGATGGCGCAACACGTCCAGCGCGCCGCCGTCGCCGGCCATGTCCACCATGCCGGAGACCGGCAGCCAGCGCAGCCGGATCGCGAACAGCAGCACGAGAATGAGGCCGAGCCAGAACGGCGGCGTGCTGCCGGCGAGCAACGTGACCGTCATCGTCGTGCGGTCCAGCAGCGACTGCGAGCGCAGGGCCGCGAAGAAGCCGACGCTGTAGCCGATGACGATCGAGAGAAACAGGCTCGCGACCGTCAGCAGCAGCGTGTTGAGGAAGCGTGGCAGCACCAGCACCGCGACCGGAAGCTGCGTCGCGATCGACGTGCCGAAATCGCCGGACGCGGTGCGCAGCAGCCACTTGCCGTATTGCAGCGGCAGCGGCTGGTCGAGCCCGAGCGCGTGCCGCAACTCGACCTTCGCCGCCTCGGTCGCCTGGGGGCCGAGCAGCACCGTCGTCACGTCACCCGGTGCCAGATGCATCAGGATGAAGATGACGACGGACACTCCGAACATCACCGGCAGCACGCCGAGCAAGCGATGGCCGAGGAACTTTCCCACCGCTCGCCCGCCCCGCTACTCGACGGAGACGATCGAAAGGTCGAACCAGTCCTCCGGCGGGTTGACGAACCCCTTGACCTTCTTCGACAGCAGCATCGGTTGCAGGTCATCGATGTACGGGACGAACGCCGCATCGTCCATGATCAGCCGGTTCGCCTTCTGGTAGATGTCCTTCATCTTCGCCGCGTCGCGCTCGAGGATCGCCGCGTCGAGCAGCTTGTCGACCTCGTGGTTGCAGTACCAGCCGGAGTTCACGCCGCCGGGCGGCGCGCTGTCGCAGCGGGAGACGATGTCGATCCATGCGGGCGTGGACATGCCCCAGCCGATCTCGTTGAAGGCGATGTCCGGCGTCATGCCGCCGGCCCATTTGCCCATGTAGGTGATCCACTCGTATTTCTTCAGCTCGACGTCGATGCCGACCTTCTTGAGGTCGCGCTGCATCCAGGTTTCGACGATCTCGCCGGTGCCGTATTGCGGCAGTTCGAAGACGAGATGCAGGTCGCTGGCGTGTCCGGCCTCCGCCAGCAGCTTCTTGGCGCCTTCCGGATCGTAGCTGTAGCTCTTAAAGTTCGGGTCGTACGCATCGGTGCCGGGCGACAGCATGCCGTATTCGGCACGGCCGGTGTTCTTGTAGATCTCGCGCGCGATCCCCTCGCGATCGATCGCCATGTTGATCGCCTTGCGGACGCGGATGTCCTTGATCGCCTCGTTCTTGAAGTTCAGGTGCAGGAAGTTGATGTACGGCACGTTCTTGTTGGTGGACAGCACGAATCCCTCGTCGACCAGCCGCTGGATCTCGTCCCAGGGCGGCGTGCTCATCATCTGGATCTCGCCGTTCTCCAGCGCGTTCACCCGCGTCGCCGGGTCCTGCAGCGGGCGGTAGATGATGCGGTCGAGCTTGGCGGGCGTGCCCCAGTAGTCCGGGTTCTTCTCGAGCACCGTCTTCACGCCCTGGTCGCGCTCGACGAAGCGGAACGGGCCGGTGCCGATCGGGTGCAGCGCGATGCCGTCGTTGCCGTATTTCTTGACCGCCGCGGGGCTGATCATCAGCGGCTGCCCGTAGCTTTGCAGGCCCTGCCGGATCCACTGGTAGTTCGCCGCCTTCAGCGTCACCTTCACCGTCATCGGGTCGACGACTTCTACGGATTTGATCCACTTCGTATAGGCGATGACGAACGCCTTCGCCTTCTTGTAGAAGTTGGGCGAGCTTTCGTCCCAGAACCGCTCGAAGTTGAATTTGACCGCCGCCGCGTCGAACGGCGTGCCGTCATGGAATTTCACGCCCGGGCGCAGCTTGAACGTGTAGACCGTGCCGTCCGGCGAAATCTCCCAGGAGGTCGCAAGCCCCGGCACCAGCGGCGGCGTTGGCACGTCGGCCTTGGTGAGGTCTTCCTTCACAAGCCCCTCGAAGATTTGATAGGTGACCTGGTAGGTGCTCCAACCGCCGGTGGCATGCGGGTCGAGGATGTCGGTTTCGGCCGGCATGCCCCAGATCAGCGTGCCGGCGGCGCGGGCCGCGACCGGCAGCGTGGCCACCACCGCCAGCGTCGTCGCCGCGAGCAGTCCCGCCCGCAAGGCCGATGCGATGTTCCTCATGTGGTCCCCCATTTTTTGAGCCGTCCCCATCCGGCAACGCTAGCCCCGCGACGGCGCCGGCGCCATCGGATACCGCAGCGCAGCACGGGCCGCGCCGGAATGTAAGCCCGGATCATGCGGCCTCGACTGCCAATTCGCAGTGGGCAAACCCCTCGGCGGCGCAGCGCTGCTCGCGGCCGGTCAGGCGCCAGTTGCGGCCTTCGGAGGCGGCGACCCAGGCGAGCGCCCCAGGCGCCCAGCCGGCGCAGAACCCGCACGCCTTGCCGCCGGCCGTGCCGGCGTCGGCGACGAACGCGGAATGACGCAACAGCACGAGGCCGGTGCCGGTCGCGGGGTCGATCCCCGCCCCGTCGAACAGCCCCCAGCCGCGCTCGGACAGCCGGCGCATGTAGCGGTGGAACACCGCCATGCCGGCGAGCCCGGTGTGCCGCGCCTCCATCTCGCACCAGCGGTACGCGGCGTCGTGGCAGGATGCGTAGAACTGCCGCTGCGCGGCGTCCTCGCCGAGCGCCTCGCGCACCGTGCGCAGCAGGCCCATCAGGAAATGCCGCGGCACATACAGCATCGGCATGCCGTCGGTGGTCCACGCGCCCGTGGCGGGGTCGACGGAAATCGGCACAGCGGGCGCGGCCACGCTACAGCTCCGCCAGATCGTTGCGGACGAATGCGCCGTCCTTGAGGATCGCACGCAGATTTCGGTCGGGGTCGCGCAGGACGGAAAGATCGCGCAGCGGGTCGCCCTCCAGCACCAAGAGATCGCCGCGCGCGCCCGGCGCGACCACGCCGATCTCGCCGGTGCGGCGGAACAGCGCCGCGGCGTTGACGGTCGCGGCGCGGATCACGTCGATCGGCGCCTGCACCTCGCCGCGCAGGGCGAATTCCAGCAACTGGTGGCGGTGCATCGGCCCGAGCAGGTCGCTGCCGTAGACCAGCGTCACGCCGCCGCGATGCGCGCGTTCCAGCGCCTGCAACCCGGCATCGAGCACCTGGAAAACTTTGGCGTGCAACGCGGGCGGCATGCCGGCGGCCAACCCCTCGTCGGCCAGCGCGCGATAGGTGGACAGCGTCGGCACCAGGAATTTTTCCGTCTTGCGGAACAACGCCACGGAGGAATCATCGAGCAGGTTGCCGTGCTCGATCGAATCGACGCCGCAGCGCAGCGCGCGGTTGATCGCGCGGGCCGTGTAGGCGTGCGCCATCACCGGAATGTTCGCCGCCTCCGCCTCCTCCACCGCCGCGCGGATCTCGGCCTCGGAGAACTGCGTGCTGTCGATCCGGTCGGTCGGCGAGGCGACGCCGCCGGAGACCATCAGCTTGATCTGGGTCGCGCCCTTGCGGATTTCCTCGCGGCAGGCGCGGCGGACCGCGTCCACTCCGTCGACGACCAGGCCGAAGCCGGCGCAGCACAGGCATTGCCCGAGGCCGTTTTCGCCCGGGCCGCGCACGTCGCCGTGGCCGCCGGTTTGCGACAGGGCGTGGCCGCTGAACAGGATGCGGGGGCCGGGCAGCAGCCCCTCCTCCACCGCCTGCGCCAGCCCGTAGTCGGCGCCGCCGGCGTCGCGCACGGTGGTGAAGCCCCGCATCAGCATGCCGTGCAAAATTGTTGTCGCCTTGGCGGTGACATAGCTGGAAGGCGTGCGCGTGAGCGTGGCGAAGTCGGCGCTGATCGCGGTGACATGGACGTGGCCGTCGCACAGGCCCGGCATCAGCACGCGACCCTTGAGGTCGAACGCGGCGCCGTCCCAGGCCGGGCGGACGCCGGTGATCTCGGCGATCCGGCCGTCGCGCACCAGCACGAAACGATCGGGCAGGTAGGCGCCGGCGACCACGTCCAGCACCTGCGCGTTGCTGAACAGCACGCCCGCGGTCATGGGGGCGGACCGGCGCGGCGATCCTGGCGCGAGAGCGGTGCGGAGTTCATCCGGTTTCCGGTCGTTTGACCCAAATCCAGGGCACGGTAGGAATCCGCCCTCGGGCGAGTCAAGATCGGCCGGCGCGCGCAGCGGTGGGGGACGTGATGGCACTGAGCCTTTCGGAGTACGCCGACCAGGACGGTCTCGGCCTCGCAGCATTGATCCGTGAGGGCGCGATCAGCCCGGCCGAGGCGATGCAGGCCGCGCTGACAGCAATCGAGAAACTCAATCCGGCGCTGAACGCCGTCACGCACACGCTGCGCGGCCATGCCGAGGCGGCGATCGCCGCCGGGCTGCCGGCCGGGCCGTATGAAGGCGTGCCGTTCCTGCTCAAGGATCTGGGGCCGACGCTCGCCAACGCGCCGACGAGCAGCGGCAGCCGGTTCTTCAAGGACGTCGTGCGGCCGTACGACACCGAGATGGTGCGGCGCTGGAAGCAGGCCGGGCTGGTGATGGTGGGAAAAACCAACACGCCGGAACTGGGCTCCAGCGGCTCGACCGAGCCAGTCGCGACCGGGCCGACGCACAACCCGTGGAAGCGCGGCCACTCGCCCGGCGGCTCCAGCGGCGGGTCGGCGGCGGCGGTGGCGGCGGGCATCGTGCCGGTCGCGCACGCGAGCGACGGCGGCGGCTCGATCCGGGGCCCGGCCTCCTGCTGCGGGCTAGTCGGGCTGAAACCGACGCGCGGGCGCAACTCGATGGCGCCCGATGCCGGGGAGGCGTGGCAGGGGTTCGTGGCCGAGCACGTGGTCAGCCGCAGCGTGCGCGACAGCGCGGCGCTGCTCGATGCCACCGCCGGGTACTGCCCCGGCGATCCGCATATCGCGCCGCTGCCCGCGCGCCCGTTCCTCGCCGAGGTCGGCGCCGGTCCCGGCCGACTGCGCATCGGTTTTGCCCGACTTGGCTATGCGGGCGAGCCGTTCCATCCGGACGCCCAGGCGGCTGTTGCCAAGACGGCAAAGCTGCTGGAGGAGCTCGGGCATGACGTCGAGGAGGTGTCGCCCAGGTACGACAAGCCGCTGCTGCTGGAAGCGTTCATGACGTATTTCGCGGCCGGCGTCGGCCACGCGATCGAGACGCAGGCGGCGGCGACCGGGCTGGTGCCATCGGTCGACCTGATCGAGCGGAACAACCTGTGGCTGTGGGAACAATCGAAGAAGATCGGCTGCACCGACTACCTGCGCGCGATCGGCAAACAGAACACCGTCACGCGCCAGTTCGCCCGGTTCTTCACCGATCACGACGTCTGGCTGACGCCGACCACGGCGGAGCCGCCGCCGCCGCATGGCCATCTGCATGCCGATGTCGAGGACGTGCCGGAGTTCTTCCGGCGACTGTGGCGGTTCAATCCGCTGCAATGGGTCTACAACGCCACCGGCAACCCCGCGATCACGCTGCCGCTGCACTGGAACGCCGACGGCTTGCCGATGGGCGTGATGCTCGGCGCCGGGTTCGGGGAGGATGCGGTGCTGTTCCGGCTCGCGGCCCAACTCGAAGCTGCGGCGCCGTGGAGGCAGCTTCATCCGCCCGTCTCGGTCTGGACCCTTTAGGCGGCCAGCCGCCGGGGGCGCCGCCGGCGCAGCAGCGCGAGGACTGCGACGGCCGCGAGCACCAGTCCGCCGCCGATCAGCGGCCGGTGTGCGATCCAGGCGATGCCGATCGTCAGCAGCGCCAGCGGAACCGCGAACGTGATCGCGACCAGGGATGCCCCGGCGCCGACCAGGTCGCCGAGGAACGGCACCACGGCGAACAACGTCGTCAGTGGCGCCGCGAGGCACAGGAAGCCGATCAGCAACAGCAGGCAGCCAACGCCACGCAGGATCCAGGTCAGCCGGCTTTCCGATTTCTTCGCGCCCTGGAACAGCGCCTCGGCACTTGCGACGCCCGGTTGCGCGACGGCGATGCCGTAGCCGCTGAGATCGCGATACACGGCGAGGCGCGCGCCGGACTGCGCCGCGACGATGGACACGGTTTGCGCGGGGATTGCCGAAAAACTCACGCGCACGTCGCCGATCCGCGGCGCGCCCGGGTCCGCGCCGCGATAGAAGCCGCCCGGAGCCGCCTGGTAGCCGGCCGGCGGCGCCCCCGGCGTGGCGAGCGGCTGGAATGCCGACAGCTTTTCGAGCACCGACGGCTCCACGTGGTAGGCGCCGAGCGTCGCCTCGGCATCGAACGTCGCCGCGCGCACCGGCATCGGCGGGTTGCGGTGGTTGTCCTGCACCTTGAACGCCGCCGAGTTGATCGGCTGCGCCGACCAGACGCGCTGGTAGCTGTAGGTGGTGTCGGTGGTTTTCGATCCGCCCAGCGACTGCTGCGACTGCGAGCTGGTCTGCTCCTGCCACTGGTACATCTCGACATTGCGCGCGAGCCGCAGCAGCCGCTCGCCGGTGACGCCGAACTCCGGGTCGGCGGCCGGCCGCGCCGCCTGCACGAGCCCGGTGAGGTGCACCAGCTTGCCGTCGAGCTGCGGGTCCACCGCGGCGGCGTTGGCCTCGACCACCGAGGCGGCGCCGCGGTCCAGCGCCCGGATCGCCTCCACCGCGCGGCCCTCGTTCCAGTACAGCAGCACCAACGCCGCCGGGACGAGCAGAAACCCGATCAGCGAGGCGACCATGCCGCCGAGCAGTCGCGAGCCGAACCCCTGGGTGGAGATTTCGGTGAACTGGTCCGACATGGCGCTTCCCGATGCTGACTCGGCCGATCATTGCATGTGCGCGCGATTCCGGCGATTGCGAAAGCGGATGTCGGCGGGCACTGTGGCGGCTGCCCGTCCGCCGGGTCGGTTCGCGGCGTTCCGGGCCAGAAGGAGGCGCGCATGTCCACGGTGCTGACCCGACAGACCACTGAGGCCGCCACATTCCCCGCCGGCGCCGCCTACATCGACGGCGCCTACATGCCGATATGCCGAAGCGCGCATCCCGATCACCGACTGGGGCTACCGGCGGTCGGATGTGACCTACGACGTGGTCGGCGTCTGGGGCGGCGCGTTCTTTCGGATTGACGACCATCTTCGCCGCTTTCGCGCCTCGATGGATGCGTTGCGGCTGCGCCCGGCCGAAACCGATGCGGACATCCGGGACATCCTGATGCGCTGCGTGCGGCTGACCGGGCTGCGCGAGGCGTACGTGGCGATGGACTGCCTGCGCGGGCGGCCGCAGCCGGGCCTGCCGTACCACCCCGCGCACGCACGCAACTACCTCGCGGCATACGCGATCCCCTGGGTGTGGCTGCTGCCGGAGCCGGTGCGGGCGCGCGGCGCGCATCTGCTGATCGCGCACACGCCGCGGATTTCCGAACGCTCGGTCGATCCGCGCGCCAAGAACTTCCATTGGGCGGACCTCACCCGCGGGCTGTTCGAGGCGTATGACGCCGGCGCCGACACCTGCGTGCTGCTCGACGATGCGGGGTTCGTCACCGAAGGCCCGGGGTTCAACGTGTTCGCGGTCAGCGGCGACGAAGTGCTGACGCCGGATCGCGGCGTGCTGGAGGGCATCACCCGGATGTCGGTGGAGGAGTTGTGCGGCGAACTGGGGCTGCGCTACTCGGCCCGCCCTGTGCTGCCGGACGAGCTGCGCGACGCCGACGAGGTGTTCATCGCCACCACCGCCGGCGGCATCATGCCGGTCTCCCGCGTCGACGGCCGCATCCTGAGCAACGACCGGCCGGGGCCGGAGTACACCCGCCTGCATGACCGCTTCTGGGCGCGGCGGGCGCAGGGATGGCATGCGACGCCGGTGGATTACGGGAAAGATTGAGGCGGCGCCGGCTGCTCGGCAGATTCACACCTCCTTGATCGGCGGCTGGGAGCCGCGGCGCGCGCAGTAGATTACGTCAGGGCCACGCTCGCCCGACCGCTTCTGTATGCCGCAGCTTTCCGAAGGTTCGCCCATGAGCGCGCTCGTCACCCAGATTGCCGGCATTCCTCGACAGCCTGGCACTGCACGACCTCGCGCTCGGCAATGCGCGCCTGAGCGTGCTGATCGACCGCGTGCAGAGCGAGGTATCGGTCAGCACCATCGAGCGCAGGGGCGATATCCACGTCGTCACGAGAATCTGAGGCGGCGGCGGATGTGGCGAAGCGGCGTCGGCACCGGCAATCGGTCCTGGAGGCCCGCGCCGATCGCAGCCTTGTTCGATCACCGCCCGGTTCGCACCCCGCGCCGCTCGCGCACGAACGCGAGCGCCACCAGCACGCCGGCCACCAACGCCAGCAACGGGCTCGTGGCAGCCTCCCCCGGCGCGGCAGACAACGCCGGGCGCGCCGCCACGGGCTGCGCAAGCTCCGGCTCCGACGCCGCCCTCTCCCCGCGCCGCATCCGCGAGTAGGCGCGGGTGAACTCGGCGCCCAGCAGAAAAATCTCCGACGAGTAGTAGACCCACAGCAGCACGATGATCAGCGCGCCCGCCGCGCCGTAGCTGGAGGCGACCGTGCTGCTGCCGAGATACCAGCCGATCAGCGTCTTGCCGAGCGTGAACAGCGCCGCCGTCGCGACCGCGCCGAAGCCGACGTCGTGCCACTCCAGGTCGCGGTCCGGCAGCACCTTGTAGATCGCCGCGAACAGCAGCGAGATCAGCGCGAACGACACCACCGTGTTGACCACGCTGAGCAGCAGCTTGCCGAACGGCACGTGCGCGTCGATCACGCCGCCGAGCGCCGAAATCGCCGCACTGGCCGCGAGCGAGACCAGCAGCAGGAAGCCGAGCGCCGCCACCAGCCCTAGGCTCGCGGCGCGGGCGCGGATCAGGCGAGAGACCGTGCTGCCGCTGGGCGGCACCTTCCAGATCGCGTTCAGCGTCGCCTGCATCTCGCCGAACACGCCCGAGGCCGTCACCAGCAATGTGCCGACGCCGATCGCGGTTGCGAGCATGCCCGAGGATTTGCCGGCCGCGCCCTTGACGATGCCCTGCAGCAACTCGGCGCTCTGCGCGCCCATCAGGCCGGAGAACTGGGCGACGATGGCGTTCTGCGCGGCGTCCCGGCCGAACGCGAGGCCGGCGATTGCGACCACGATCAGCAGGATCGGGGCGAGCGAGGTGACCGCGTAGAACGCCATCGCCGCGCCGCGGCTCAACGCGTCGTCGGCGATGAAGCAGGAAACGCTTTCCTTGAGCAGCTTCCAGGTTTTTCCGAGCATCGCGCCCTCGACCGGCGTTGCGAGGGTTAAGCGCCGATCCGCGGGGGAGTTGCATGGGCGGAAACGGGCTATGCTGCGGGCGTGTCATCCGTCGCAGCGCCGCCTTTGCCCGCATCGCTCGCAGTGCCCGAGGACCTCGCCGACCGGCTTGCGCACTGGGCGCGGGTGCGGCCGGAGGCGGTCGCGTTCACGTTTCTGGAGCGCGGCGAAACCGTCGGCGCGCGGCTGAGCTACGCGGCGCTGCACCGGCGGGCGCTGGCGATCGCGGACGAGTTGCGCCGGCGCGGGTGTTTCGGGCAGCCGGTGCTGCTGCTCTATGCGCCGGGATTGGCGTTCATCGAGGCGTTCTGCGGCTGCCTCTACGCCGGCGCGATCGCGGTGCCGGCGCCGCATCCGGTCAACGCCCGCGCCGCGACGCGGGCCGCAGTGCTGGCCGAGGCTGCGGGGGTGGTCGCCGTGCTGACGGAAACGAAGCTGCGCGACGAGACGGCCCTGCACGACGCGTTGGGCGCCGCCGGGGTGCCGTGGATCGCTTCCGATGCGCTCGCGGGCGGCGCGGAGGGCGCGCCGGCGCCGAGTTGGCCGGGGCGGCGGCGTTCCTGCAGTTCACCTCGGGCTCCACCGGCGTGCCAAAGGGCGTGATCGTGGGGCGCGGCAACCTCGCCGCCAACCAGGCGATGATCGCGACCGCGTTCGGGCACGGCGCGGCGACGCGCGTGGTGACGTGGCTGCCGCTGTTCCACGACATGGGGCTGGTCGGCACGGTGCTGCAGGCGATCTGGCTCGGCTGCGAATTCGGTGGTGATGTCGCCCTATGCGTTCCTGCAGAAGCCGGTGCGCTGGCTGCGCGCGATTTCTGAACACGCCGCGACCAGCAGCGGGGCGCCGAGTTTCGCGTACCAGTTGTGCCTCGAACAGATCCGCGAAGAGCAGTGCGCTGGGCTGGATCTGAGCGGTTGGAGGGTGGCGTTCTGCGGGGCCGAGCCGGTGCGTGCGGCGACGCTGCGCCGGTTCGCCGAGCGGTTTGCGCGGTACGGCTTGGGCGCGGCGGCGCTGTTCCCCTGCTACGGGCTCGCCGAGGCGACGCTGTTCGCGACCGGCGGGCCGGCCGGCAGCGGGCTGCGCACCCACGGCGACCGCATCCCGGCCGCGTCCTGCGGCCGCGGCGGCGCCGGGCAGCGACTGGCGATCGTCGATGCCGCGGGCGCGCCGGCGGCGGAGGGGACGACCGGGGAAATCTGGCTCGCCGGCCCGCATGTGGCGCAGGGCTACTGGCGGCAGCCGGCGGAAACGGAGAAAACGTTCGGCGCCCGCCTGGCCGGCGATGCGGCGGCGTGGCTGCGCACCGGCGACCTGGGGTTCGTGCGGGAGGGCGAGCTGTTCGTGACCGGGCGGCTCAAGGACCTGATCATCGTGCGCGGGGCAAAACATCATCCGGAGGAGATCGAGGCGACCATCGCGGGCAGCCATCCGGGTTTTTCCGGCGGCGGCGGCGCGGTGTTTCTGCTCGATGAGGCCGGCGACCCGCAGTTGGTCGCGCTGCACGAGGTCGGGCGGGAGGCGCTGGCGGACGCGACGGCGATGGTGCGTGCCGCAGCGGCCGCGGTGAACGCGGCGCACGGGTTCCGGCCCGACACGCTGCTGCTGCTGCGCGCCGGCAGCCTGCCGCGCACCACGAGCGGCAAGGTGCAGCGCCACGTCGCCCGCGAAGACTATCTTGCGGGCCGGTTTTCCCCGGTTGTCCCGCGCGCATGACCGCGTTCTCGACGCTGCTGCCCGGGCTGATGGACGATCCGTATCCGGCCTATGCCGCACTGCGCGCGGGACCGCCGGTGGTGTGGAGCGAGCCGGACGCGGCCTGGGTGCTGCACCGGCACGGGGACGTCGCGGCGGTGCTGGCCAGATCCGGCGTTCGGCGTGCCGGAGGTGGCGGCGCTGGTCGAGGCGGTCGCGGCGCGCGCGGGGCGGCGGTTCGACGATCTGCAGGCGTTCCTGCAGGCCGCGCTGCCGCTGCGCAACCCGCCCGGCCACACCGAAGGGCGCCAGTTCCTCGCTGCCGCGCTGGCCGGCAAGCCGCTGGCCACGCACGCGCCAATGATCGCCGAGACAGCCCGCGCGCTGCTCGGGCAGGCGCCGCGCGATGCGCCCTGGGACGCCGCCGCCGGCTACGCCGACCCGTTGCCGCGCCGAGTCATGGCCCGGCTGCTCGGGCTGCCGGACGAGGCGGTCGCGGCGTGGGCGGCGACCGCGATGGCGCTCGGCGAAAGCCTCGATCGCGGCCGGTCGTTGCGGTTCTACGCGCGCATGGACGCGGCGCTGGCGGAGGCGCGCGCGGCACTCGACGACGCGGTCGCGGAACGTCGCCGGGCGCCGCGCGAGGACGGGCTGAGCCGGATGGTCGCGCTCAGCGACGCGCGCTTCGGCTTCGACGACCGCGGCATCGCCAGCCGCGCGCTGTTCCTGCTGTTCGCGGGGATCGAGACCACGTCCGCGCTGATCGGCAACGGCATCGCGGCGCTGCTCGACGATGGCGCCGCGGCGGCGCGGCTGCGCGCCGAGCCCGGGCTCGCCGACGCCGCGACCGAGGAGACGCTGCGGTTCGACCCGCCGGTGCAGCACATTTCCCGGATTGCCGCGCGCGAGGCAAGCGTGGCCGGACAGCGCGTCGGGTCGGGCGAGCGGGTCGTGCTGCTGCTCGGCGCCGCCAACCGCGACCCGGCGGCGCATGCGGACCCGACCGGTTCGAGCTTTTCCGCACGCCGCGCGCGTATCTGAGCTTTGGCGGCGGCGTGCATTTTTGTCTTGGTGCCGGCCTCGCCCGGCTGGAGGCGCAGATCGCATTGCGCGAGGTGTTTCGACCGTGATGTTCGCCCGGGTGGCCTGCGCCGCTGGTGGCCGTTGCGGGCGATGCGCCGGCTGGCCGAATTGCCGATCGTTCTGAGCGAGGATGCGCCCCGTGCCATTGGCTGAAGCCGACGTGACCGCCTGGCTGGTCGCCCACATCGCCGAGTTTCTGGCAATTCCGGCGGCGGAGGTGCGGGTGGACGCCGAGTTTACGGCGCTCGGGCTCGACTCGGTGGACGCCGTGGTGATCGGCGGCGCACTGGAGGAGCGGTTCGACGTGGAGATCGACGCGGCGCTGCTGCTGCGCTGCGCGACGATCGCGGAGTTGGTGGGGGAGCTGCGGCGGGTGGGGGTGGTGGGGTGATGGACCCGCAAGCGCGGGCGCAGTGCCAACGGCGCGAACCGCCTTCTTGGACCGTTCGCGCCCTTGGCATCGGTGATCGAACCGTCAGCCCCCCTGCTTTTCCCCTCGCCGGGCGGCGGACGCGCGGAACATGTCGTCCGCCGCTTTTTTCTGGTCGGCTGTCAACGACGCGTAAAGCGTGTGGAACGCGGCCGAGAGCTTCTGCACGTTCTGCGCATGCTGTTGGGCGACCGTGGTGTAGCCCTGCAGGATCTCGTCAGCGGACTGCGTGGTCGTGTTGCTGGCGGTCTTGCTCAGCAGGGCGTCCATTGCCTGCGCGTTGTCGAGCATCACCTGGGCGAAGTCGTTCCACTGCGCTTCCTGGGCCCCGGTGATGCCCAGGGTTGCGTGCATATCGGCGATACGCTGCTCGACATTTTCGCGCGGGCCGCCGGCCGCGGGGGCGGTGGTGTTCTGCGCCCAGGCCACGACCGGCAGGGACAGCGCAATGGCAAGAAACGCCGAAGTGATGTGGGACGTAGTGAACAGTCGCATGGTACGATGCCTCATCCTGAGGGTGAAGAAGAAGTGAGACCGTAGTCAGTCGATCACTGGCCGTAATAGACCGCCGGTGGCGGCGCGTAGTATACTGGCGGGGGTGGGTAGTAGACGGGCGGGGGCGCGGCGATGGCCGCACCGACCGCGGCGCCGATGCCGAGCCCGAGCAGGACCCCGCCGGCCCCGCCCCATCCGCCACCCCCGCCGCCGCCCCATCCGCCACCGCCGTGGCCCCAATCGTTTCGTGCGTGCCCGCCGCCCCATCCGCCGCTGTGGTGCCAGCGGTCGGCAGCGGACGCCGGCGTTGCCGCCGAAGCAGCAAAGGCCGCAACCGCCGCCAGCAGACAAGCTGTGCGTAGCCTTGATGATATTGCCATGTGATCTCCCCTATGCGGCGTCGTGGTGCGACGCCGATGACGTCCACCGGCCGAACCGACGGCCAATGTGTTGTTGTCTGTTCACCGAGATTGCCTCGCCACGGCTCACGACTTCAGGTCCAGGTCATCGATCCAGGTCGCGAGAAGCGCCAAGCGGACCAGCGCCGGAAGCGATTTCGTGCCGGTCTTGTGCATGATCGAGGCGCGATGGTTCTCCACCGTGCGTTGGTTGATGTCCAGGTCCGCGGCGATGTTCTTGTTGGGTTCGCCCGCGACGATCAGCTTCATGATCTGATGCTCGCGCACCGTCAGCCTTGTGACGCGGCTGGTTGCAGCTTCACGCAGGGCAAGCAGCCTGCGGATGATTGCGTCCGCTTCGTGCAGCGCCACAAGGCCCGATAGCGTCTCTGGCGCTTCGCGCGGCCGAGTTCTTGCAAACTCGCGTTCGCAATACGGTGCCAAAGTTTGTTGCGATCTGGCAAGCGCGAAGTTTGCGGTCGGTCCGGCGTGCGTTGCGACATGCTCAAGTGTCGCGTGGTCCTGTGGCATGTCGCTGGCCTTTCATGGCTGGACATCCGGAAGAGGCATGTCTGCGCCGCCTTTACCCGGCCGACAATGACTTAGATCAAACTATGTCCGATACCAGACGTCCTCCACGCCGCTCCTCATCGAACCCGCGCAGGTCGACTGACGCGATTTCGGCTCACTGCACTGTGCCTGCTGCAAAAACGCGGAGGACTCCAACGAGATTTTCCGGGCTTCCAAACCCCGGCATCCGGATCTCAATTGTCCGATGTAGGACATTGCGCTTGCTTCGGCCACCAAAAAGGCGCAGCCAAGCTTGGCACACGCGTGGCCGGCACGTGCAAAGGCGCGAACAACGAAGTCGGCTGCCGGCAGCACGATCGCGGCAGTGTTCGGGCGATGACCAGAAGGGACAGCGAAATGCCAGCCGGCCGCAAGGCTGCGGACGCGCACGCCAACCGTTTGCTCGGCTTGCTGCGGCCAAGCGATTACGCCCGACTGCGCCCGCATCTTCGACCGGTTGCGTTGGAGTACCGGCAGCCGCTCTACAACGCTCGCGAGGCTATCGGATTCGTCTATTTCATCGAGGCCGGCGTCGGCTCGCTGGTGAACACCCTGGCGGACGGACGTGCGGCCGAGGTCGGCACGATCGGCAACGAGGGCATGGTGGGTTTGCCCATCCTGCTGCGCGACACGATGGCGCCGACCAGTGTCTACGTCCAGGTTCCAGGGCACGGCCTGAGAATGCGGGCGACGCTGTTCAAGCGGGAACTGGCGCGCAGCGCGTCGATGCAGACCGTGATGCTGCACTACGCGCACGCCGTCTTCAACCAGGTCGCGCAGTCCGCGGCGTGCAACCAGTTCCACACGATCCAGGAACGCGCCTGCCGCTGGATGCTGATGACCCATGATCGCATGCGATCGGACGAGTTCCTGCTCACGCAGGAGTTCCTGGCCATGATGCTGGGCGTGCAGCGCACCGGCGTATCGGCCGCGGCGGGTGCCCTGCAGCGGGCCGGCCTGATCCGCTACACGCGCGGCAACGTCACGATCCTCGATCGCCGCGGGCTGGAGCACCGTTCATGCGAATGCTACGGCGTTTCCAAGCTGGAGTTCGATCGTTTGCTCGGCAGCGAGCGGCCCGACGGCAATCGACGAAAGGCCCAGCATGCGGTAGTGCCGAACGGCGCGAACGGGTGAACGCGCTTGCGACCGATGGACGGCGTCCTGGCCCCGGTCGCTGCCGGGTTCGTCCGCGGCGGATGGTCGGAGCAGCGGAAATTTCGATGCAAGTTGACGCAAGTCAATGAGCGGGACTGCGGATGTCTTACATCGAAACTGTTCGGTGCCGCTGCCCGTCGCATGGTGGACGGAGCGGCCATCAATCAAACCGAGCCTCGGCGCGCCGCGACGTGCGGACGTCGGGATGCCGAAAAACATACACACGAAGGACTTCGTCATGTACAGGAAACTGATCATTGCTCTGGCGATGCTATCGCTGCTGGCGATCACACCGCTCCTCGCTGCCTGCCACACCACCGCGGGGGCCGGCGAGGATATTTCGAAGACCGGTCAGGCCATTGAGAACAGTGCCAACCAGCACACGCCGTGACGCTCCGCGGCATGACGGACGCGACGCCGTCGCCGCCAAGTCCTGGGTGGCGTCGCGCCCGATATGAAGGTGCATCGTGAGTACTATACTTCTGATCGTCGGTACTGATCCTGCTGTTTGGCGGCGGCGGGGCTATTACGGGTATAGCCGTTACGGACGGCGCGGAGCCGGCGGGGTTCTCGGCCTCGTGTTGATCATCGTCATCGTGGTGTGGCTGCTCGGTGGGGTGTCGTAGTATCACTTTTGAGGCAGCCGCGCCGACCGCGCCGCAGCCGTCGTCGAGGTCCGGGTCAGTTTTGCGGCGAGCACGCGGGCACTGCCTCCGCGCGTATGTATGCCGGCCAACGAGCGTCGGGTGCGGCAGCACACCGCGATTGCGCCCCTTTCGCATGGCGTGGCAATACTCGGGCCGACTTGCGGGTGATCGGGCGGGGCGAATGCTCCCGTAAACCGGCCCGCTCCAGGCGAGGATGACGAACATGGCCAACGACACGATGCTGGCGCAGATGACCGGCAAGGACGGGTTCATCGCCGCACTCGACCAGAGCGGCGGGTCGACGCCGGGGGCGCTGCGGCTCTACGGCATTCCCGACAGCGCCTACAGCGGCGAGGCCGAGATGTTCAGGCTGATGCACGAGATGCGCGTGCGCATCATGACCGCACCGGCCTTCACTGGCGCGAAAGTGCTCGCGGCGATCCTGTTCGAGCGCACCATGGACGGGGAGGCACAGGGCAGGCCGGTGCCGACGTTCCTGTGGGAAGGCCGCGGCGTCGTGCCGTTCCTCAAGGTGGACAAGGGGCTGGAGGCCGAACGCGACGGGGTCAGCGTGATGAAGCCGATCCCGGGGCTCGACGCGCTGCTGGCGCGCGCGGTGAAGCTGGACGTGTTCGGCACCAAGATGCGCTCGGTGATCAACCTGGCCTCGCAAGCGGGGATCGCGGCCGTGGTGGCGCAGCAGTTCGAGATCGCCGCACAGATCGCCGGGCACGGGCTGATGCCGATCATCGAGCCGGAGGTGTCGATCAAGAGCCCGGAGAAGGCAGGCGCCGAGGCGATCCTGCGGACGGAGCTGACGAAGCACCTCGACGCGCTGCCGGCGGCGCGGCAGGTGATGCTCAAGCTCACCATTCCCGACGCGCCGGATTTCTATGCGCCGCTGATCGGCCACCAGCGCGTGGCGCGGGTGGTCGCGCTGTCGGGCGGCTACACGCGGGCGGATGCGAACGCGCGGCTCGCCCGCAACCACGGCATGATCGCGAGTTTTTCGCGGGCGCTGGTGGAGGAACTGCGGGTTTCGATGAGCGATGCCGAGTTCGACGCGGCGCTGGCGACGGCGATCGACGAGATCTACCGGGCCTCGACCGTCAAGCACTGACGGCGCTCAGTCCGCCAGCAGGCGTTCGATCAGGCCGCGGATCTCGCCGCTGGCGATCAGCTCGGCGACGACGTCGTGCTGCTCGTGGCCGGGCACTTCGTGCAGCGCGACGCCCGGCAGCACCGCCATGCGGCGGGCGGCGGCGGCGTCCGGGCCGTTGGCGCCGCCGAACGCCAGGATCGCTTGCGGATGGCGCGGCGCCGCGCGGTACAACTCGAGCAGGTCGGCGCTGCCGGGCGGCCAGATGTCGGCGGCGCGCGCGGGCTCGATGCGCAGCAGCCGCTCGAATTCGGGGCGCTTGGGGGTGAGCATCGAGAGGTCGGTCGCGGCCGAGAGCGCGAGCACGCGGCGGGCCGGCAGGTCCAGCCCATAGCGCAGCGCGCCGTAGCCGCCGATCGAGCTGCCGATGCAGTAGAGCTGCGGTGCGCCGAGGTCGGCGACGAGCGCCTGGAGCGCGCGCAGCGTGCCGGTGTAGCCCGGGCCGAGCGCGTCGATGCCCATCGCGAAACTGCAGGTGCGCGGGTCCTGCAGGTAGACGACGTGGCAGTCGGCGGGCAGCAGCTGATGGAACAGGTGGATCGCGATCCAGATCTGCTTGGCGGCCCCGGTGAACACGAGGATCGTGCGTGCGGCCCTCGGGCGACGCGCCACCATCACGCTGCTGTCGGCGCCGAACGGCACGCCCTCGGCATCGACGCCCTCGGCCGCCGACGCGGCGACGTAGCGCTCCAGTTCGCCGACGATGCCCCAGCGCTGCAGCTGGCGGGTGACCGCGAGCAGCCGCCGCGCCGCCGGCGCCGTCTCCGGCCGCGCTGCGAGAGCCTGCAGCGTCGGTTCCGCCGTTGCGAACTGGCCGGCGCGGACCAGATGCTCGGCGGCGTAAAGCCGCTTCTCCGGGCCTGACGCCGGGTCGGCGATCAAGTGCAGGAGAACGCCGATCCACTCGTCATGTTTGCTCAATCGGGGCACCCGCGTGGTGATCGGGCGAACATGACGGCCCGGCAGCGGCGCCGCAAGCGCGGGCAGCCGTTCAGCCGTCGCGCGGCTCGATCAGGTCCCAGAGGTTGCCGAACCTGTCGCGGAACACGGCGACGGTGCCGTACGGCTCCTGCCGCGGGGTTTCCCGAAATTCCACGCCACGGGCGCGATACAGGGCAAAATCGCGGGCAAAATCGTCGGTGTGCAGGAACAGGAACACGCGGCCGCCGGCCTGCTCGCCGATGTGGGCGGCCTGCTGCGGGGTTGCGGCGCGCGCGAGCACGAGCGAGGCCCCACCGCCGCCCGGAGAGACGACGACGAAGCGCTTGCCGCCGCCCATGTCGGTGTCCTGCACGCACGTGAACCCGAGCACGCCGGTGTAGTACGCAAGCGCCGCATCGTAATCGGGCACCAGCAAGGCGAGGGCCGCGAGGCGGCGGGCCGGGGTTTCGGACATGCTTCGGCTGCTAGAGGATGCGCGCTGCGAAGACAAGGCGAGGGGCGCTGCCCCTCGACCCGCCAAAGTCCGACGGCCTTTGGAAACCCATGGATTGCAAAGGCTCCGCCTTTGCCGGGGTCGAGGGGCAGCGCCCATCGCCTTGCCTGCCTACGCTGCCGCCTGTTCCTCGGCCTCGTCGACCTGATCGTCCAACAACTCGGGCGCCGCGGCGTCGCCGTCGAGCAGGTTCGCCGGCAGCGACCTGTTGGTTTTCGCGCCCAGCGCCTTGAGCTGTTCGAGCTGCCACAGCACGTTGCCGTTGCCGCGCGCGAGCTGGCCCATCGCGCGGTCGTAGTGCTCGTGCGCGGTGCCGATCGCGCGACCGAGCCGGTCCATGCTGGCGATGAACAGGAACACCTTGTCGTAGACGCGGCCGGCCCGCGACGCGATCTCGTCGGCGTTGCGGTTGCGCCGCTCGACATGCCACACGTTGGCGGCGGTGCGCAGCGCGATCATCAGCGTCGTCGGCGTCGCGATGTAGACGCTATGCTCGACCGCGTACTCGAGTCAGTTCGGGGGCCTCGGTCAGCGCCGCCGCGAGCGCGCCTTCGATCGGCACGAACATCACCACGTAGTCGAGCGCGCCGGCGGCGTGCTTGTGGTACTCCTTGCCGGCCAGCGACTTCACGTGCTGCCGCACCGAGGCGGCGTGCGCGCGCAACTGTGCCGCCCGTTCCTCCTCGGTGTCCGCCGACACCGACGCGGCGTAGGCGGTCAGCGAGACTTTCGCGTCGATGACAATGCGTTGCTCGTTCGGCAGATGGACGATCACGTCCGGGCGTTGCCGCTCGCCCTCGTCGGTGACGTGGCCTGGCTGCACCACGTATTCCTCACCTTCGCGCAGGCCGGATTTTTTCAGGATCGTCTGCAGGATCATCTCGCCCCACGCGCCTTGGGTCTGCGACTTGCCTTTCAGCGCCTGCGTCAGATCCTGCGTCTCGCGCGACATCCGGCTGCTGGTTTCGCTGAGCGACCTGATCTGCTCGGCGAGACGTGCGCGCTCCTTTTCGCTCTCGGTGTGCGCGGCCTGCAGGCTCTGCTGGAATTCGAGGATTTTCTGGCGCAGCGGCAGCAGCGTGCCGTCGAGCTGCTCGATGTTCTTCCTGGCGAAATCCTCGCCATGGCGCTGCATGATCTCGTCGCCGATCGATTTGAACTGTTGCGTCATCGCCTCGCGCGTCTCGTGCAGCAGCGCCAGATCCTTGGCCGCCTGCTGGCGCTCCTGCGCGAGCTTTTCGGCGAGCGTGGCGACCTCCATGCGGCATGCTTCGGCCTCGGCGCGCACGAGCCTGAGCGCCTCGGCGGTCTCGTCGCGCTGGCGCGTGCGCTCGACCACCAGTGTCGCTTCCTCGGCGTGCTGGCGCTGCAACTGCATGTGCGCCTGCGACAGCTCGTGCCAGTCCGCCTCGACGGCGGCGAGCCTGGACGCCGCGGCGGCGCCCTGACGGCGGCCGATCAGCAGCGACAACACGGCGACGACGACAAGCAGCACGTCGATCACCGCCAGCAACTGGGCGTCCATGCGCGTCCTTCCGAGGGCTGGCATACGCCAGTGTTCGTGCTATGTTCTCAGACATGCGCACCCCTCGTCAAGCGGACAATTTCTACGTCGAACCGGTGGCAGCGACCGCGTTCTCCTTCCTGCGCGCGGCGAGCCGGCCGGAGGAGATGGTGGCGGCGGCGGCCGCGCTCGGGCTGGCGGCGCTGGGGATCGCCGACCGCAACACGGTCGCGGGCGTGGTGCGCGCGCACGTGGCGGCGAAGGAGGCGGGGCTGCGCATCCTGCCGGGCGCCCGCCTCGTGTTGCGCGACGGCGCGCCGGAGCTTGCGGTCTATCCGACCGACCGTGCCGCGTGGGGCCGGCTGACGAAGTTGCTGACCCTGGGCAAGCTGCGGGCGCCGAAGGGCGACTGCCTTCTCGACCTACCCGACGTGCTGGAGCACGCGGAGGGCCAGCTCTTCATTGCCATCCCGCCGGCGCAACCCGATGAAGCATTGGCGAAAACACTGGGAAAATTGAGAGAAGCTGCCGGCGACCGGCTGTACCTGGCCGCGACGCGCCGCCATGCCGCCGACGACGCGGCCCGGCTGGGCGCATTGGCCGCACTGGCGCGGCAGCAGCGTGTGAAGCTGCTCGCGACCAACGACGCGCTGTACCACGCGCCGGAACGCCGGCCGCTGCACGACGTGATGACCGCGATCCGACTGGGCACAACGGTCGCGGAGGCCGGGCTCGCGCTGCTGGCGAACGCCGAGCGGCATCTGAAGCCACCCGCGGAGATGGCGCGGCTGTTCCAGGCCCATCCGGAGGCTTTGGCGTCAGCGCTGGAGTTTTGCGAGCGGGCGCGGTTTTCGCTCGACGAGCTGTCGTACGAATATCCGGATGAGCCGGTGCCGGCCGGGCTCACGCCGGACGAGCATCTTGCTTCCCTCACCTGGGCCGGAGCCGCGGCGCGTTATCCCGGCGGCATTTCCGAAGCAACCAGGAAAACACTGGAGAAAGAGCTGGGCCTGATCGCGCGGCTGGGTTATGCGCGCTATTTCCTGACGGTGCACGACATCGTGCACTTCGCGCGCGGGCAAAAAATTCTTTGCCAGGGGCGCGGTTCGGCGGCGAATTCGGCAGTGTGCTACTGCCTTGGCATCACCGCGGTCGATCCCGCGCAGATCGACCTGCTGTTCGAACGCTTCGTCTCCGCCGAACGGCGCGAGCCGCCCGACATCGACGTCGATTTCGAGCACGAACGGCGCGAGGAAGTCATCCAGTACATCTACGAACGCTACGGTCGGGACCGCGCCGGCATCGCCGCGACGGTGATCCACTACCGCCCAAAGATGGCGGCGCGCGAGGTGGGACGGGCGATGGGACTGTCGGAGGACGCAGCGGCGGCGCTGTCGGCGCAAACCTGGAGTTCGGAGGATGATCTTTGGCCGGACGAGCGGCTGCGCGAGATCGGCCTCGACCCGGCGAGCCCGGAGGTGCGGCACACCGTCGAACTGGCACGCGAACTGGTCGGATTTCCGCGCCATCTGTCGCAGCATGTCGGCGGGTTCGTTCTGACCCGCGGGCTCTTGACCGAGACGGTGCCGATGGGTCCGGCCGCGATGGAGGGAAGAACCTTCATCGAGTGGGACAAGGACGACATCGACGCGCTCAGCATCATGAAGGTCGATGTGCTGGCGCTCGGGATGCTCACCTGCATCCGCAAGGCTTTTTTCCTGTTGCAATCAAGGGGGATTGCGATCCGCGACCTGGCTGACGTGCCCCGCGAGGATGCTGCGGTCTATCGCGATGCTGCAGCGGGGCGACAGCGTCGGCGTGTTCCAGGTGGAAAGCCGCGCGCAGATGAACATGCTGCCGCGCCTGCGGCCGGAGAAATTCTACGACCTTGTCATCGAAGTTGCGATCGTTCGGCCGGGGCCGATCCAGGGCGACATGGTGCACCCGTACCTGCGCCGCAGATCGGGCAAGGAAAAAGTGGAATTTCCCTCGCCCTCGCCGGCGCACGGGGAGCCGGACGAACTCGAGCGGGTATTGGGAAAAACGCTGGGTGTGCCGCTGTTTCAGGAACAGGCGATGCGGATCGCGATCGAGGCGGCAAAATTCACGCCCGAGGAGGCGAACGCATTGCGCCGCGCGATGGCAACGTTCCGCAACGTGGGAACGATCCACAAGTTCCAGGCGAAGATGGTGGAGGGGATGGTGGCGCGCGGTTACGCGAGGGATTTCGCGGAGCGCTGCTTCCACCAGATCGAAGGCTTTGGCACCTACGGTTTCCCGGAGAGCCATGCCGCGAGTTTCGCGCATCTGGTGTATGTGTCGGCGTGGCTGAAATGCCATCATCCGGCGGCGTTCGCCTGCGCGCTGCTGAATGCGCAGCCGATGGGGTTCTACGCCCCCGCTCAAATCGTCCGCGACGCGCGCGAACACGGCGCGAGCGTGCGTGGGATCGACGTCAATTTCTCGTCGTGGGATTCGGTGCTGGAAGGCGAAGAGCCGGCGCTGCGGCTGGGATTCCGGCTGATCGATGGGTTCTGCGAGGAGTGGGCGGAGCTGCTGGCGGATGCAGTGTTTCCCCCTGCTCCCGGCCGCCTCTCACAAGCGGAGGAGGAGAAGCAAGCCCCCTCCCCTCGTACAAGGGGGTTGCGGGAGGGATCGCGCAGGAAGCTGGATTTCTCCGCGCTCGCCCGCCTGCTGCCCAAACTTGCGCTGGAGAAACTCGCCGATGCCGACGCGATGCGGTCGCTGGGGATGGATCGGCGCGCGGCGCTGTGGCAGGTGCGCGGGCTCGCCGACGCGCCGGCGCTGCCGCTGTTCGCGAACCACGACGAGACGCTGCGCGCGGCGCAGCTGCCGCCCATGCGGCTGCCGGAACACGTCGTCGCCGACTACCAGTCCACCGGGCTCTCGCTCAAGGCGCACCCGCTGCGCTTCCTGCGCGACGCACTGGCGCGGGAGGGAGCGCAGAGCTGCGCCGAAGCCACCGGCCAGCGCGACGGCGCGCGCGCGACGGTCGCCGGCGTCGTGCTGGTGCGGCAGCGCCCGGGCAGCGCCGCGGGTGTCGTGTTCGCGACCATCGAGGACGAGACCGGCATCGCCAACATCGTGATCTGGCCGGCGACGATCGAAAAATACCGGCGCGTCGTCGTGGGTGCCGCGCTGCTGCTGGTCGCCGGCCGCGTGCAGCGCTCGGAGGAAGGCGTCGTGCACATCGTCGCCGAGCGGCTGGAAGACCGCTCGGCGGCGCTGCGCCGGCTGGACGAGGCGGGCATGGCGCCGCCGCTGGCCCGCGCCGACGAGGTGGCGCGCCCGCAGATGCCGCGCAATCGGCCCCCCCGCAGACTATCGGGCGAGGACGAGGTGCCAACGCCGCGATCTCGCGACTTCCGTTAGCGGCCTACTTTTGTACCTCACTTTGAGACATGACCGCAACACACTGACAAAAAGGCAATCCGGGCACAAAATCACCTTGTGTTCCGGGCGCAACCATGATGCACTCGATCATACCCGGGGGCGAATGACACGCTGCGGCCCGGTGACTGGAGCCGCGAATGACAGCGCTATCTTCCCCGTACATGTTGCTGCGCCGCGACGGCGAAGCCCGCATCTCGCGCGCCGATCCGCTGCGCCACACGCTGGAACTAACCTCCCGCGGCAATGGCATGCCTGCCCCCGAGAGGCATGGCGGGCTGTTGCGGCCCGAGGTCACGCGACTGATTGCCGAACGCAATTTCGCCGTCGCATTCCAGCCGGTCGTGCGCCTGTCGGACTGCCGCCCGGTCGGACACGAGGCGCTGCTGCGGCTGCCGCCGCAAGGCACGTTGCACCGTTCGACCCGGCTGTTCGTGGATGCGGCGCAGGCGTGGAACCTGGGTGCGGCGCTTGACGAGGCCGTGCTGGACGTGACGCTCGCCACCTGGCCGCGCACCGCGCAAACCCCGGTCTCGGTGAACGTCTGCGCGAGCTCACTCGGCGACCCCGTGTTCTTCGCCCGCCTGCTTACCCGCGTCGCCGGAGAGGGCGCGACGCTTGCGGTGGAGATCACGGGGATCGACGCCGCCGACCCGTCCGCGGTGATCGCTGTCGTGCCGGCACTGCGCGGCGTCGGGATGCGCGTAATTCTGGATGATTTTACATCAAGCGATGCCTGCCTCGCCGCGGTGCAGGCCACACGGTTCGACGAGGTGAAGCTATCTGGCGCGGTGGTGGGCGCGGCAGTCGAGAGCGCGCGCGGGCGAAAATTGCTTCAGGCCCTGGTGGCACTGGCCGAAGCCACCGGCGCGCGCGCTGTCGCGAAGCTGATCGAGACGATGCCGCAGGCAGCGATGATCGAGCAAGCGGGGGTGAAATTCGGCCAGGGATGGCTGTTCGGCGCCCCGGTGCTGCCCCCGGCCGAGCGCCGCAAGCCCACGCACGCGGCGTAGCGCCGAGCCGCCCGGCTTATTGCATGGATCGGCGCGCTCGGGACGGAACGCGTCGTCACCTGGAACGGTCACCAGAAGATTGTAAGGAGCCTGGTGCTTTCGGCTGGGGTGTTCGCCTGGAACCAGTTCCGCGCATCTGAAGAATGTCGGCGCGCCGCCGGCTGCGTCAAGCGGCGCCCGGGCCTTGATCACGGCCTGTCGCGCGTTGCCGTGGGGCGAACGAACCCTGTAGCCTGTCGCGGTGTCCGGGCCGGCAGACGGATCGGGCCGCATCGCAGGGTCGGGGGTTGCGTGGCGCAGAATACGTTCAGTTGGCTGCAACCAGTCGCCGGGAACTTTGACGGACCCTACAGCTGGGCAGACGTTACCTCGGGTACACCTGAGGTAACGCCGAACATTCCCGGATCGCTTGATATTGCCGAGTTCACCGACGTCACGGTGACGGTCGGCAGTTACGGCACCGGCGACGCCGGCACGGTCGACCTGGCGTTCAGCGTCATCACGATGATCGGATCCGTGCAGTTCGGCGCACTGGCGATCAACAGCTCGACGCTCGAAATCGCGTCGCAGACAACGCTCGACTGCGTCACCGATTTTCAGCTGACCCCGCAGACGGCCGTTGAGGTTGGCACCGGGTCGGAGCTGGAGGTGGCCGGCGCGGGTGCGGTGCTGACCGTACAGGACACGGTCAACGCCAACGCCTACCTGCAGATCGCTGCGGGCGCGACGTTCGCGGTCGGCGCCGGCGCCAGCGTCGCCACCGATTTGCTCGACTTGACCGGCAGCCAGTCCCTAAGCGCGCTCGGAAGCATCGACGGCGGCAACACGACGACCGACGGCACGGCGGAGCTCACCGCCTCCTGGCTGGCGGTCGGCGACGGCGGCATGACAGCGCTCACGGTGACCAACGGCGCTCTGGTCTTGGCCAACATCGTCACGGTCGGGTTCGGGGAGGTAGGGAGCGCTGGCATCGGCACGCTGCTGATTACTGCCGCCGCCGAGATCATCGCCAACAACTATGCGGCGCTTGGCTACTACGCGCGCGATGATGGGGTCGCCACGATCGATGGCGCCGGCAGCATGTTCGCCTCGGCCGGGCTGTTCGTCGGCAATGCCGGTGATGGCGCGTTGACGGTCCAAAACGGCGCGATGCTTGAGACATCGGTCGAGGACGGCGACACGACCTCGTTTGCAGCCTCGATCGCCAACGCCTCCGGCGGCACCGGCAGCGTGTTCGTCACCGGCGTCGGCTCGGTCTGGACGATCGCCGGACGCGTCGATATCGGCGACGGCGGCGGGGGCACGCTCGACGTTGCAGGGGGCGCCACGGTCGAGTTCGACGATCGGCCCGGTCGCCGTCGTGAACAACGGCGTGACCGAATACGACGGGGCATTTTCGCTGACCGACGCGACCGTCGCGGTACAGGACGACGGGTCGACGATCGATGCCGACGGCGGGCCGATCTATATCGGCAATGCCGGCACCGCAAGCGTTTCGGTATCGGCGGGCGGTGCGATGAGCGCGACGGAACCGGCGCCCGACTACGCGGCCGTGCAGATCGGCCTGAACGGCGGCACCGGAACACTGGTCGTTAGCGATTTTGGCTCGACCTTCACGTCGCTCGGGCAAATCGATCTTGGCGGCACCGGCGGCACCGACGATACGGGGACGCTCGACGTGAGTTCTGGCGCAACGCTGTTCTCCGGCGGCGACGCTGACGACCTGTTGGCGGGTTTGTCGGTCGGCGACGGCACCGGGAGCAGCGGGTTTGGCTCGATCGACGGCACGGGCTCGTTCCTGAACAACAACGGACGGCTCGATGTCGGACGCAACGGGTCGGGCGTGCTGTCGATCACCAACGGCGCCACCTTGACGACCGAGCTCACCGGCGCCGCGCAGGCGGAGCAGCCGGCGAGCGTGTTGGTCGGCGTCAATCCCGGCGCAAACGGGGCGCTATTCATCGCCGGCAACAGTTCCGCGCTGATCGCCGCGCAGGCGATGATCGTAGGGTTGGGGGGAGCCGGTACGCTGGAGATCATCGATACGGGCCAGGCGCAGCTCGGTGGCGACCTCGGCATCGGCAGCGCGCTGGAGAGCACCTTCACCGGCAGCGGCAGCGGACTCGTGTCGGTTGCGGCGGGCACGCTTGCGGTCGGCGGTTCGCTGGCGCTCGGCGGCGACGGGGCGGGCTACAGCGGCAGCGGAACGCTGTCGGTTGCCGCGGGCGGGAACGTCACAGTTGCGGGATCGACGACGATCACCGCAGGCTCGACGATCGCTTTGGTTGGCGGGGGGGTGGAGATCGGCGGGGCCGCGGAAGGTGGTGTGACCGGGTTGCAGGTCGATCCGGGTGCCACGCTGGCGGGCGCGGGCGATGTGCAGGGCAGCGCGCAGGTGAACGGCACGGTCGTCGCAGCGGGCGGCGTACTGACGCTGGGCAGCGCCAGCGGGCCCGGCATGTACTCGATCACGGCCGGCGGGACGCTGGACGTCGGCGACCTGAGCGGCGGGACGGTGAACTTCGTCGGCAGTGGCACGCTAGCGCTCAACACGTCCGCACTCGGCACCGCGCTGGTCGTGGGAGCGGACGGCGGCACCATCGACTTCGTCAACCAGCCCGCCGGCAACCCGGCGTTCGTCGACGGGGCGCTCACCGTCGATGTCGGCACCACCACGATGACGATGGAGTTGGCGGGCACACCGCCGCCGGGCTTGCCCAGCATCGTCTCCGACGGCGCTGGGGGCACCGATCTGGTACTGGCGTGTTTTGCTGCCGGTACACGGCTGGCCGCTTCGGCGGGATCGGTTGCGGTCGAGTTGGTTCGGGTGGGGCACGATTTGCGTACCGTATCCGGCGTTCTGCGCCGCGTGGTCTGGGTGGGGCAGCGAACGCTCGATTGCCGCCGGCACGCCCACCCCTCAGAGGTGCACCCAATACGCGTGCGAGCCGGCGCATTCGCCCCCGGTGTTCCCAGCCGCGACGTGTTGCTCTCGCCCGACCACGCCGTATTCGTTGAGGGCTCGTTGATCCCGGTGCGCTATCTGGTGAACGGACGCAGTATTGCGCAGGAGGCGGCTTCGCAAATCACGTATTGCCATGTGGAGCTGGCGTCGCACGACATATTGCTGGCGGAGGAGCTGCCGTGCGAGAGCTTTCTCGACACCGGCAATCGCCAAGCCTTCGCCGGGCAAGGCGAGCCGATCATGCTGCATCCGGAGTTCGCCCGCCGGCGGGCGGCACTGGCGGTGTGGGCGGCGAAGGGCTGCGCGCCGCTGGTGCTGGAAGGGCCGACACTGGAACGCGCACGGCAGCAGTTCCTGCGGCGCGCGGCGGTGCTTGGCCACCGGCGCACGCGAAACCCGGGACTGCGGGTGCTCTGTGGCGCGCGCGCCTTGTCAGCGGAGGTAACCGGCACGCGCTGGCAGATTGCCCTGCCACAAACCGTCGGGAGAATCTGGCTAGGCTCGCGCTCCTGGGTGCCGGCGCATATGCGGTCGGCCGAGCACGACACGCGCACCCTCGGAGTAGCGATCACGCGGCTGGAGTTGGACGGTCGAGAGGTCGCCTTGGACAGCCCGGCTCTGGCCGAAGGCTGGCACGCGCCAGAGGCGAACTGGCGCTGGACCGACGGCGCGGGGGTCCTGCCGGTGGCCGGCGCCCGACAAGTGGCGTTCGACCTGGTGGCGATGGGTGAATATTGGGCGCGCCCGCCGCGTGCTGGGGCGGCGCGATCAGCCATTGCCTGAGACCAGCGTTACTGCTGGCCTGGCGAATTGGCCGGGTTGTCGAAGCGGACGCAGTTGATGCGGCCGCTCGCGATGCAGTCCTGCTGGGACATGTAGGCGTAGATGCGCGGAAACAGCCAGACGCCGGCGATCAGCGCAGCCACCAGCAGCACAAAGGCAATCGTGGAAAGTACGTTCGACGAAGGAGGCTGGTCGTCCGGCATGTGGCCCGTTCGCGTCGGTGCATCCGCGCCATGCCAGAGGCGACGGCGCCCGTCCAGGGCCGTGTCCCCGCTGCGCCCGGCTTGCGTCGAGCACGGCGGGAACCGGACAGCGGCAGCTCTACGCCTGCCGCTCGTCCTTTTTCGGCTCGGGTGCAGGTGGCGCTGGCGCGTCCTCGGCCGGCGGATCGGCCGGCGCCATCACCGGGCAGACGACCACGCGTAGCGTCGCGCCGTCCGGGCTGTGAAAGTCGCTTTTTGCGCACATGCCGCTGCTCAGCAGCAGCGCCAGGATCGCCGCGAGGTTCATGTTTTCGCTCCTCCGCTGGTGAAGGTTGCGTCCGCGGCCGCCATCGCCTTGAGTGCCGACAGCACGGCGGTGCCGGCGGTGACGATCGGCACCGTCGGCACTCCGGCTGCGCTCAGCGCCTGAATCGCATAGTTCGAACCGGCCGCGATCATCGGCCCGACCGCAGGATGGGCGGCGGACCATTTCGTCGCATCCTCCTCGATCGCGACGATCTCATGATAGACGAGTGCCGCGCCGTGCTCGGCGGCGGCAAAGATGCCGGAAAGGTCCATTTGCACGTCCTTTTGCTGTGCGGCGATCCGCGCCGCAGGGTCGGTCGGGCTCGATCAGAGGCCGCCGGTCGGCACCGCGAGCGACGCGTTGTGAGAGGTTGTGCAGGTGACGTTCGTGCCGCCGGTGACCGAGCAGGCGATGCTCTGCGTGCCGGCAGCCGAACAGGCCGATAGGCAGGCAAGCGCCAGTGTAGCCGCTACGACCAGGATGCGATGCAAGTTCATGAAATCCTCGCTGATGTGCGGCGATGTCCACCGCGTGGTCCGGCCTCCAGGTCACTTCCCGGGGGCGAGCTTCAGGACGGAGCCTCAGGGTTCTCCTAGGCTGTTGTCGTCCTCGTCACGTCCGCGGAAATAGGCGAGGATGTCGCGGCTGAGCGCCGGCTTGTTGCCAGCGAGCTCCAGCACGCCCCAGACGTTGCGTTTCAGATCTTCATCCGGATCGAAGCGGTGCCGTGCCAGCACGTCCCACCGTTCGACGTACCGGCGGCGCGACTTCGCGCCATGCCAGGCGTGCTCGATGGTCCCTGGGAGCGCAGCGATGTTGCCGGCGATGTGCTGCGCCGCACGGGTCTGCCAACGCCGCAATGGCCGGCGGTACGCCTCGGTAACACCGCCAGGTAGGCTCCGCTCCAACTTGCCGATCAAGGCGAGCGCCATGTGGTGATCGCCGGCACCCAGTGCCGCCGTGTCGATCAGGCCGCCGAGCCAGTCGAGCGCTTGCCGGGTCGCAGCCCAGGCGTAACCGGGATGCGCGAACGGGCCGTAGGTCGTGCCCACCGCGCCGCCGTCCTGCCACACCCGGCAGAAGCTGCGATGTACGGTCATGTGCTCTCCGTTCGGGCCAAGGTCGTAACAGTCCGACCATGGTTGCACCACCGGATGCAGCTGCAGCGCATGCACCGTCTCGGCCGCCCAGTCCCGCCGGCGAAAGGCGATATCGGCGTCGATCCAGGCGACATAGCGCCAGTTCTGCGGCAGGCAGGCGATGCCGATGTTGAGCAGGTTCTCCTTCGTCCAGATCATTGTCCTGGCGCGCACGCCGACATGCCGCACGCCCTCACCCGGTTCGATCTCGTACGGCCGTTCGCCATAGGCGCATTCGACGACGGTGAGTTGCACGCCGCTGTCGCGCATGTGCAGTTCGAAGTCGCGATAGAGGCGCATCCGGCTTTTCCAGCGCAGCGGGTTGGCAACGGCGGTCACGACGTGCAGCAGGTGCGCGTGCATCGGGTGTCCTCGCGAAGGAAGTAATAGGGACGCCAGACCTTCGAATTGCTGGCAAACTGCGCCAAACAGGCGCTGGCGAAGAAGCTTCCGGGGAAAAAGTCGTCGCCTCAATGTCCGTGCGGCAGCCACCCCCCGATGAGAGCAGCGAGGCCGCGTAGCGCACCAATCGCGCCTGCCAGTCCGCCGACTAGCATCAGCACCCGCAACCCGCCCGAGGCGCTGGAAATGGCGGCCGCCATTTCCTTCTGGTCCGCACGTATTTCCGCGACAAGCGCGTGCACGAGGCCAACCCGCTCTTCCAGACGCGCAACGCGCTCGCGGTCGTCGCTGTCGATCATGCGGCGCAGCTCACGTAAACATCCCCGCGTTGATCGCCTGCATCAGCAGCACCTGGCCGGTCGGGTTGGTCGGGTGCAGCCCATCAGCCGAGCACGCGGTGCCGGGCGGCGTGCTGCCGATCGGCGAGACGGCGTAGTAGCCGCCGTTCACCGTCAAGCGTGTTGCTGCTGTTCACCTCGACCTGGCCGCAATAGTCGATCGTGCCGAAAACCGGGTGCCCGGCCTGCCCCATCGTGATCGCACCCGAGGTGCCCACGGTGACGGCGGTCATCACGCCAATGGCGGAGATCGTCATCGGGCAGCCGCCGCGCTTCCAGTTGTTCACCGCCTGCCGCGTCGGCTCGTCCGAGCCGTTCTGCGTCTGGTTCGTGATCGTCACGCCGCTGTCGGTGGTGGTGACGCGCGGGGTGGTGGTGGTCAGATACACCTTGGCGCCGCCGGCCCATGCCTGCGTCGCCAGCGTCAGCAGGTTGCCCTCCACCTGCGCCGTGCTTTGGCCGGTGTAGATGTCGTTGGTGGTGGTCTCGATGATGACGTGCGTGCAGCCTTGCAGCATCTGCGCGCGGTTGCGGAAATAGGCGGGAACGACCTGATTGTAGACATAGTCGCCGGAGATCGCCATCAGCCGATACGGGATGTTCAGCGCCGCGAGCGCCTGCGCCGAGGGGCCGTGCCCCACCGAGTTGGAGCCGCCGCTGGTCTGCCCGGCATCGATGCTGTCGCCGATGATGCCCACCACCGGCGTCTTGTTGAGCATGATCGGCGTGCCGGCCAGTTCGGTCGCGCCATACGCATCCGCGAAGGTCGAGGCCATCCAGGTGGTGCCGGTGGTCGCAAGCTGGCTGGTGCCGTTGCCGTAGTTGCCGCCGGCGCTGATATAGTTCATCCCCTCGCCGTTGCTGTTGACGACTTGCGACAACGGGAAGGTCTGGTTGGCCGGCACCGGATTGGCGAGGTAATAGGTGCCGGTGGTCGTGGTGATGCTGGCGCTGATGTTGACCGAGCCGCCGGAGCCGCCACTGGTGTTGTAGCTGGAAATCTTGGTCGAGCCGGTGGTCGCGCCGGAGCCGATGATATACTGCCCGACAAGCACCTCGCCGAACGCCACGGCGGTGATCGCCAGTTGGCTCAGGCCGGAGCCGCCGGTGATCGTCACCTGCGCCGAGACGCCGTAGGCAATCGAGCCGATGTCGGTCCAGGCATATTGCCCGGCCCCGTTGACCGGCGGCAGGCCGACGTTGCACAGGAAGAACTCGGTGCCGGTCGCGGTGCTGCGGTAGATGTTGAAGCTGGTCGGCGGCACGCTGCGGGTGTCCACCGTCCAGGTCAGCGCCACCGAGTTGGACGAGCCGGTCAGGCCGGTCGCCGACACTTCGGTGCAGCCGCCGCTCTCGCCCTGCGCGCCGCACACGGCGGTGACGCGGTAGTAGTAGGCGCTGCCGGAGAGCGTGCCGCCGCTGGCGCTGCCGGTCGCCACCGGATTGGTCGGTGGCATCGCCAACTGCACGCAGGTGCGCAGCCAATAGGGCGTCGACTGATACATCAGCACCGGGCTGCCGGAACTGCCGACGGTCTGCGACACGGTCATGCCGGTATAGGTGCCGGTGCCCCCGGTCCCTGTGCCGCCCGAGGTCGCGAACAGCGTCAGGTAGGCGACGCCCATGCCGCGCAGGATCCACGAATTGCTGGCCGGGCGCTGGATGGTGCCGGACACCATTGCCGTGACGGTCAGCGTGGTTCCGCTCTGGTAGCCGAAGAACACCGCCGGCGCGGCGGTGAGATAAGGCAGCGGATCGCTGCGCACCCGGCCGCGGCTGCCGATGGTGATGGTCGGCTGGCCGCCGAACGCCAGCGGGAACAGCGTGGTGCCGTCGTCGAACGCGGCGCTGACGGTGATCGGGTTGGCGGGGTTGCTCTCGTGGCCGCTGCCGCTGCTGCCGACATAGTTCTGCCAGGTGCCGACCAGGCCACCCATGACGATACTCGGCAGGAACAGTTGCCGCGTGGTGCCGCCGGCGAGGTCGGCGGTGTTGCATGTGCCTTGGTTGTTGGTCTGGCCGCCCAGGAACGGGATGTAGCCGGCGTTGTCGAGTGCGCCGAACGGCATGTGGCGAACGAGATTGACGCCGGAGATGTTGACCGCGTTGGTGCCGTCGCCGGCCACCTGCGCGGAGGCGTTCTGCGGCACCAGCACGCCGGTGCCGGCCGACGTGGTGATCAGCAGCGGGTAGCTGCCGGTGGTGGTGTTCTTGACTTCCCACACGCCGGTGTTGGGCACGACGAAGGTGGCGGGAGAGGTGAGCGTGCCGGTCGCCAGCACCACGGGCACGCCGTATTGCGCGGCCGACAGCGTGGTGGTGCCGCCGGTGGTGGTGATCGTCGCGGCACCGCCGATCGCCGCCTCGACGAACGCCGTGGAGGCCGCGAGCGTAGTGCTGTTGCCGACCGCCTGGGTGACGATTTCGAGGCTGCCGGTGACATTGACCGTGCCGGATAGCGTGAGGTTGCCCGAGAGGGTCGGCGACCCGCCGATGTTGCCCGAGAGCGCCCCGCCGTAAATCGTGCCGCTGTTGGTCGTGGTGCCGAACAGCGTGATGCCGTTGAAGTCGGTCTGCCCGAAGGCGACGTTTGTGCCGTTCGCCACCACGAGAGCATTGTAGTTCTGGTCAAGCACCACTGAGGATCCGGCGCCAGACTTCAACGTCAGCGTGAAGGCTCCGGTCGTGCCATTGAGGACGGCCCATTGCCCCTGGGTAGGCAGGGCGATTGTCGCGTTCGATGTCAAGGTACCGGTAAAGGCGAGCACTGGCACGCTATATTGGGCCGGCGACAGTATCACAGAGCCGCCGGTGACGCTAATGGCCGAGACACCAAAATCGCCCGCGTAGACGAATGCAGTCGTGGCGATGTTGGAGGAATTGTCGCCGGCTGCATTGGCCGCTGCCGTGGCCGCACCGATAATGCCGAGCGTACCCGCGACGGTAGTGTTACCAAGATACATTGCAGTACTCCTACGATGCGGGCGCAAAAAAGCCGGAAACCGCAGGGGCGGTGCTCAGGAAATCTGCGCGGCTTGCAGCACGGCACTCGCATGGACGGTCACGCCGGCCGGTGGCGTGACCGTGATGTTCAGGCCGGCATTGGCAACGTCCGCCGTGACCGTCAGCGTCGCGCTCCCGAGCGTCGCATCGGCGACTGCGGGTCCGATCGCAGCGGTGCCGGGGCTGAGCACTGCAAGAGTGCCGGTCGGGTTCTTGTAAAGCGTCGTAACCGTCCACAGCGCCACCTCGCCATTGGAGATGTTGCGCGCAGTCACGGTCAGCACGCCCCCCAAGCCTTGGTTCGTAGTCAGGTTCATGACGTTGGAAGCGCCGGCCGAGTTGCCGTCGGCCGTCAACCGTACAGGTGTGCCTGCTGCCGAGACGCCCCCCAGTTGGAAGCCCGTCGACTGGCCCTGATAGCCGGCCGAGAACACCAGCGACCCCATCGCGCCGTAGTCGGTGGCGTTCTGGCCAAGCGCAACGGAGCCCTGCGCGGAGGCGGTGTTGTTCTGCCCAATCGTCACCGCGCCCTTGCCGGATGCCCGGTTCAGCGCGCCCGCGGCGAACGCGTACTGGCCGGCCGCAATCTGGGTCGCGGCAGTGCGAGTGAGCTGCAGGTCGACGGAATCGGCGCCAGCCTGGTTCGGTGCCGTAGAACCCGAGTTCGACAAACTGCACATAGCCGTTGTGGATGACGCCGATCTGCACGGAGGTTTCACTGGTGCCGGAACCGCCCGCCTTGATCGTGAGCAACGGATCGCCGCCGCTGTCGATCGTGTTGGTGACGGCGATGTTGGTGATCGAGGTGCCGATCACCGCGACCGAGGGGGCGACCGTACCACCGTTGAGCGTGCCGGACAGTGTCCCGCCGGCACCCAATGTCACGCCACCCGAGAACGTGTCGCCCGCCTTGTTTGCGGGTGTGTAGCTCAGCGCCCCCGTGACGTCGCCGCTGCTCAGCGACACCGCCCCGGCTCGGGAGTTGAAGCTGACCACACCGCTGTTGGATAACGTGCCCGACGAGGACAACACCATCCCCGTGCCGATCGCGATTGCGCCAGGCACAGCGGCGCTCGCTCCGGCATTGCCCAGCAGGCTGCTGGCCGCAACCGTGCCAAGGCTCAACGTACCGGTGCTGGTGATCGTGCCCCCCGCAAGGCCGGCGCCGGCCACGACGCTTGCCACCGTTCCGCCGCCGCCGCCACCACCGCCTGTCGCCGAGAGCGTTCCGCTGGCGAGCGAGAGGTTGGCGCCGATCGCAATCGTAGTCGCCGTGCCGGTCGTTGCGGTGCCGCCGAGCAGCGTGTTGACGCCTGCTGGAATCGCCGGCGCGGTGATGAACCCCAAGTCGTTGGTCAGTTGCGAGACATGGGTCGGCACCGCGGACGAGGCGGCAACGGCTGTGCCATTCACTTCCAGCGCGGCGCCGGAGTTGGTCAGCGTGATTGAGCCGGCGCCGGTGCCGAAGGCGATCGCCTGGGTAGCGCCGACGATGATCGCGTTGTTGTCGTCGAACGTCGCCTTGTCCGTGCGGAACTCCGTGCAGGAAGCTGCCGCGCGCCTCCATCGGCGCGTGCGGCCACACAGTGCGATCGGTTGCGTTCGAGACGCCGCCGACGAACACGCCGCGTCCCTGCGGCGCGATCAAATCCTCGGCGGCCATGAACACGCTCTGCGCCCCGGCCGAATAGCCGCCGGGCTTGTAGGTGCCAGGCGCAATGCCGAGGGTCTGCAGCGGCGTCCCAGTCACGTTTGCCAGTGTCAACGTGCCGCCGGCGGTGTTCCGGACGATTACTCCCTGATTGCCCCCGGATCCGTGCGTATAGGCGATCACGATAGCCGGCGGCACGGTGAGCAACTGGGCGCTGCCGGTGTTGGCCCAGCCGGCGCTGATCAGCGCTCCCTGAACCGAAGCTGCAACGTCGGCCGGCCAGCCACTTCCGCTGCCACCGTTCAACGTCACCGTGACCGGGCCGTAGTTGTTGCCCGCCAAATCGGTCGCGGCCACCGAAATCTGGTTGGTGGTGATGCAGATCGGCGAAGATAACTCGCCATAGGCGGTCGCGAAGCCTTTGGGCGGGGTCGGCGGCCAGAACGTCCCGGCCGTCAGCCCAAGTTGCGACAGCGTCGTCGCGCCTGAGGGTTCGGCGACGATCAGGCCGCCCGGGTTCTGCGGGATCCAGCAGGTCACGACGAGATTGCCGTTGGCGTTCTTGTCCGCGACGATGCCGGCCAGATTGGCGTTGTTGATGGCGATGATCGCGTCGCTCTGCGCGCCGGCGCCCCCGACAGTGATCGAGGTGTTGTTCAGGATCAGCTGGCTGCCGACCGATGCGCCGCTGGTGCCGCCGAACACCACGACCATCGTGTCGCGCGGTGTGGTATAGGTGCTCGCGCCGATCCCGAGTGTACCGAGCGCCGTCCCTCCCAGCGTCAGCGCCCCAAGGTCCGCCGTTGCGGTCCCAAATACCACCAGCCGCGTGACCACGCCGCCCCAGGTATTGGCGACCGCACGCACGTTCGGGATAGCGGCGGCGTTGATGGCCGCGGCCACGGACCCAAGATCGCCATGCGCGCCGTCGGTGTTCAGCGTCACCGTCGTCGCCGACGGGCTCGCAACGCCGCCTCCGGTGAAAGTCACGGCAGGCGGGCTGGTATAGCCCGAGCCGGGCGAGGTTATGGTCGCGCCGACGACGGAGCCGCCCAGCATCACTGGCGTCGCGGTTGCGCCGGAACCGCCGCCGCCGCTGAACACGACGGTCGGCGTCGACGTGTAGTCCCCACCGCCGCTGCTGATCGCGAGTGCATTGACCCCACCGCTGCCGGACAGGCTGGCCGTGGCGTGTGCAGTCAGATCGAAGGTGATGACGATCGTGCTGTTCTGCGCAACTGTTCCTGGGTTGCCATTCGAGAATATAGCCGGGTAGCTCACCCAGCGCTGGTTCAAGCCACCGCTCTGGCCATCGAACGATCCGACAGACCCATAAGAGTAGAGGATGTTGCCGCCGTACGGGCCATTCTGGCCCCATGTGTCGATCGACATGCCCTGGACGGAGTTGCCCACGCCGGAGTGGAATGTCCACCCTGCCTCCGGCCCATTATTGGCGACGTCGTACTCGGAATGCTCGGCGGAGGCGCTGATATGCGCGCGCGCGCCGCTGTCCTCGTCCCAGGTCGGGCCAAGAATCACCTCCCAATGACCCCAGCCGGAGGAGTTGTCGTAGATGTGCGGCCAAGCGAAGATACCCTGTTCGGCGATGTCGATTCCGCTAACGTATTTTCCGTAATAGTTATAATTGCTGTAGGTGTGGGCCCAGCCCACACGCATTGCGCCGCTATTATTGGGGGTGTTCTCCACGACGTCGGTGTGGAATCCGAGGCTGACGGGAGCACCCACGGTCGGCGAGAAGCCGAACCAGCCGCCGCCGCCTTGCCACAGGCTGTACGGCCCCTGCTTGCTCTCGATCCGGTCGACGCCAAGCCCGCCGACGCCGGTCGTGACTGCACCTTCGTCGAACACGACCGCGATCGAGCGGCCGTACGGCTGGTTGATGAAGCTGTTCAGCTTGTAGGTGCCCCGGGGCACCAAAACCTTGCCCCAGTCGCCGCTCGGCACCACGCTCATCGCCGCCAGGAACGCGGGCGCGCTGTCGGCCACGCCGGTCGGATCCGCACCGAAGTCGAGCACATTGATCCGGTCGGCCGCACGTACGCCGAGCGAGCGGGCGCTGGTGCTGCCGGTCGCGGTGACATCGTCCAGGGAAAGGTCGACGCCACTCATCGACCCGCCGGTGATCGCGACCGCGCCTGCACTCTGCGACGCTAAGCTTCCGATCGTGGGCGCACCGGTCAGTGCCGAGAACTGCCCCGACAAAGCCACCGGCGCGAGCGCGGTTTCGGCCACATAACCAGCAGGGTTGGCACTGTTGTACGGGGTGAAGCCGAGCGCGGCCACTAGGTCCGCCGCCGCGACCGGACCGCCGCCGGTCACCTGCCCCTTGGCATTCACCGTGACCTTGGTGAATGTGCCCGGGGTCGCAACCGGGGCGATCGTCGTCACGATAGTGCCGGTACCTTCGCCAGTGACGTCGCCCGTCAGCGTAACCGTTGGCGCCGACGCCGCGAACAGTTGCTCGACGGTTGCGGAAACGCTGGTGCCGGACTGGTCGAGCATCATCTCGTCGGTGGGATTGACGATCGAGGCCGGTGGCAACTGCTGCACTGTGGGCATCGGCTAACTCCCAAGCGTCGAATGTGTGAATGGCGCGCGGGCGCGGGCGGCGGTATCGGGCCGCCGCATGGGGCGCATCGGCGCTGCCGTGTAGCGAATGGAGCGCGCGGCCGCGAAGCTTCAGTAACCAATCAGGATCGGATTACCGTTCTGGTCGGTCACGATCGCGCCGACGTCGGTGAGCAGCGGGTTGCTCGGCGGTGGAACGGCGGCAAGCTGCTGCACGGGGAGCAGCACCGTGCGGCCGATGATCCGTCCGTTCAGCGTACCAACGGTGATCTGCACCGAGTACATGGTGCCGACGACGCCAGCCGACAGCCACATCACCGCGCTCGTCCCATTGGCGACGATGCGGCCGACCGCGAGGTCGCCGGGGTTGCCGGTCGGCACCGTGGTCACCCCGACCGTCGCGACCTGGTCGGTCGGGTCACCCGCAAGCGCTGGCGACAGGTCGAGCGAATAGTCGAGCACGTCGCCCGGATCCTTGATCGGCCACACGAGCGGCGGCAGGTCGGCCGGCATGACCCCGCGCGGCAGGGGCAGCAGCCCGTCGAGCGCAATCGAACGCGCGCTGGACGGCTGCCAAAGCGGCGGCACTCCTTGGGGCATCGTGGGCTCCGGGGAATGGGGTCGGGTGTCGAAATGCCTGGCCTCAGCGCCGTGTCAGGGCGGCCACCTGCGCCTCGATCTGGATCACGCGGGCATTCAGGTCTGCGAGTGTCGGCAGCCCCGCCGCTGCGGGCACCGATGCCGACAGACGCTTCGGCGGAGCGAGCCCGGTCTCATTCTCTACCCACCCGACAGTAACCGCCGGGTCCTTGGTTTCCAGCCAGCGCAGCGCAGGGTGAAACAGCGTGGCAGGATGTGCCTCACTGCGCAGAAGCTCTGCCACTGTGCCCGCCTCGATGCGGGCGTATGTCTTGGTCATGCTTACCACTCCACGATCACGAGCCCGCCGCCGCCGCTGCCGCCGTCGAAGCCGGAGCCGCTCGCGCCGCCCCCGCCGCCCCCCCAGCTGAGTGCATTGGCACCGTTGGCACCACTGCTGCTCCCCTTGCCACCGCCGGGGCCGCCGCCGTCGCCGCCGCGCGCCACGCCGGGCACGGCATCCGACCCAAAGGAGCCGGGATAGGTGACGTTGGCGCCCGTTACCCCGCCGCCTACGCCACCGACGCCCGAACTGGAGCCTGTGCCCGCCGTACCGCCGGCACCGCCGGTTGCGGAACAGTAGATCCCAAAGCTGCTGGTGCCGCCTGCCCCACCGGCGCTGCCAGCCGATGCGACCCCGAATGCGCCGACGGTGACCGGGATCTGGCTTCCCGGCGTTACGCCGCTCAACCAGACCTGTCCGTTGCCGCCCGCACCTCCCCCGCCCCCGCCGACGCTCGCTGTGCAACTCCCACCGGCAGCGCCGCCGCCGATCACGGTGGCGCGCAGCCGCGTCACGGTGTTCGGGACGATGAAGGTGGCATTTGACGAAAATGCCTGTACGAACGCGAACCCTGGCGTCAGGTCCGGCAGCTTCCACGGCGTGAAGCGCGTGGTTTGTGCGGTGAAGATGCTCCCCTGAGGGTACTTGCGTTGCACCCGCACTCACCTGGATCGCCGCGAGTGCGACCCACCCCGTATCGACCGGCGGCACCGGGGGTGACCCGCCGGTAACCGGCGTGCCCGCCTTCAGTTGCACCTGCACGTGCTGCTGGCGCACCGTGTTCTGCGCCGACCCGCTGTTGCCCGGACCCAGGTATGGCATGGTTGGATTGGCCGCATTGTAGTACGGCAGCACCACTGGGTCCTCGTCGAGCTCGCTGAAGCTCGCCTCCACGAGATACGCCATCGAGGTGCCGGCGGTTGTCGGCGCGGTCAACGTGAAGTTAGTCGGCGCCAGCAAATTCGCCATCTTGACCACCGGATCGGTCAGGTCAGCCGGCAACGACCCGTACGGAGTGGCGTCCAGGACACCGTATTGCGTGATGCTGCCCGGGGACACGGTGATCTGCATCGAGGCCGGGGTAGTCGCGTTCACGGCCAGTCCGTCCACCGCGGCGTTGGTGCCCAGAGTGGCAGAAATCAGAGCATGCAACGCCACCATCGTGTTGACGTTGGTGTTGAGCATGTCGGTGTCGAGCGGGATCGCGCCCGGATAGACGATGATGCGGTCCATCGGATCCTCATGCGGTTGGGCCGTACAGGCGCATCCACGCGCGTCGTGCGTGGGTATCTGGGGGCGCGGCGCCCCTAGTTGGAAATCCGTGTCCAGGCAGTCACTGCCACCGGCACGGTGCCGGCGATCGCGGTGTTGATTTCGGCGTCCGTGACCTGGCTCTGCACCATCGCCAGGCTTGCGTACTCGATCGCACCGTCGTTCCAGCCGCCGCCGGCGGGACCGGCAGGGATGTGCCCCCAGCCGCCGACCAGCGGCACGCCGGTGCCAAGCGGGCGGAACGCAGTGACGAACGCCTGGAAGGGCAGCTTCAGGCTCCCCCAGCCGCCCGCGACGTCATATCCGAGTGCCTTGGTCCAGCCTCCGGTGTCTGCCGGCCGCGCGGGCTCGAACACGATTGGCGTGCGACCTGTCAGATTGATTAATTCGCCGATCAGCGCAGCCCGCGTTGCCCGAGGATGCAGCATTTCCCGCTGGATGCGCGCACGGAAGGCAGTGTCGGTCTCGCCGAACATCCGCGGCAGGTTGCCGGCGAAGAAATCCTGAGAAATCAGGTCGAGGAATGTGTCCGTTGCGGTCGCGATGCGCGTCTGTAGCTGGGCGTAGCTCAGCATCGAATAGAGCCACGCCCACCCATCGGCGAGGCCGGACAGCACCGCGCTCAACACCGGTGCGGTATCGGGAAACCACCGCAGCGGCAACAGCGCAAGCAACCGCCGGATCATGTCTGTGGCGTCGCCGATCATCTCAGATCACCGTCACTGTGCCGGCCATCACGACGCCGTTCGGTGCGGGCACGATGTCGGCGGTCGCGCCGTTCAGAAGCACCGCAAAGACATTGGTGACGGAGGGATCGGTGTCGTACGCTACCTGTGCCAGCCGCGACCAGGGCAGCGGCACGCCGACGGGCAACGTGTCGATGTAGTCCGTCAAGGCGGTGCTCACTTCAGCCGTGATGGTGGCATGTGTCACCGTGGGCAACGTTGCAATCGCCATGCTGACATTCGCGGTCGTCACGTTCGGCCCGATCACTGTCCAGGTCGAACCCACCGGCCGCACCGTCTCGATCGCGTTGGCCACTGCCGTCAGCAGCGAACTCGGCGGATTGCCGCTGCCGTCATCGACGGTCACGACGAAGCATCCAGGCTGGTAGGCGCCGCTCTGCGTGGCATTCTCCTGGATCGTAAACTGTAGACCCTGCTGGACGGTCGCGACGGCGTAGCCTACGGCGGTGGCTGTCGCCCTGAACAAGCTGATCAGGTATGCGGCGAACCGCGCCCGAAGCGCCGTATCGGTTTCAGCACCCATGCCGCCGGCTGTCGGCGCGGCGTTCGCCACGGTGTCGATACCCGGCAGCGCCGCGGCAATCAGGCTGATCGCGCCGGCTTGCACATTGCTTTCACTACCGGCCACCGAGGCGGTCACCGCCACGCTCACAGAAGCGGTCCCGGCTGCCACCACGAAACCGTTCTGCGCTCCGTTCCACGCCGGGTTGGTGGTATCGACGACGACCGTGAAGCTCTGCGACAGATCTGAGGTGAGCACCTGCGTGCCCACCGGCACCAACGCCGTCGTAACCGGCGAAAACCGCGAGAACGTGACGATCCCGCTCGACGCCACCGCTGCCAGCCGGATCAGCCCGAAATCCGCCATCCATGTGTCGAGGTCGGGGCCGACGCTGGTTGCCGCCCGCGTCGTTTGCAGCACCTCCAGTAACAGCCACTGCAGCCACAGTCCGAGGCCAGCATTCGCCTCCAGGATCGCGCGCAGCACGCTGCCTACAGTGAGATCGAGCACCGTCGTCGCTGCGGCCTGTACGGCGGCGGCGGCCGAGGCAACGATCGTGTCGAACGTGCGAAGTTGCAGTTGCATAGGTCACACTGCTCCGACGGTAAAGCTGAGCACCTGGGAGGCTCCGGTGCCGCTGTCGGCATACTGGATCTGCACTGTCACAGTGCCGGTGGCATCCGCCGACGCCTCGATTACCGGCTCCGGCGAGCGCGCAACGGCGCTTTCCTGGAAGATTTGACTGCGGATCACAGAGCGGATGCGCGCCGCGTTTGTCGGTTGCCCGACAAATTGCGCAAGCCCAGCCCCATAGCTCGCGTTCCAGAGATAGTCGCCACCATTGGTCAGCAACCGGCGCAGCACGCGCTGCCGGCCAAGCAGCGTAGTAGCCACGGCGGCCAGATCCCCGCCCGGCCCGACCGCCAGGTCGTCGCCGTACTGGTGGGACAGGTCGGGCATCGCCTACTCCGGATCGGGGTTGCTGGTGGTTCCGGTATTGCCACCACCGGGCTCCACGCCACCGTGCGTGTGGGCATCGTAGTTACCGCGCAGGCCATCAAGGCTGCCGAAACTATCGTAGATGTTGCCACTGACGTGCAGGTCGCCGGTCACGTCCACAGTGCCATTCACCTGCACGGTGCCGTTGGCAACGAGCTTGATGAAGCTGCCGGATTGGTGCACCAACCACAATTCGCCGACCGGTGCTCCCGGGGTCGGGGAGGCGTCGCTCCATGCGGTGCCCACGATCACGCCATGCTCGCCCTCGCCATCCTGCGGCAGCACGAGCACCTGCTGGCCATTCATCGGCGGCACACAGATGCCCCATCCGGCTCCCGCCAATGGGCTGAGTACCGGCAGCCAGCCGGTAACGACGCCCTCCGGTTGCAATGACACGCGGGCCGCATGCCGTGCCGGATCGACGCTGACGACGGTCCCGAACCGAGGCCGCCCCGACGCCAGATCCAGCGACGCTGCCTGCGCCTTCAGCGAATTGAGGAAGAGATGCACTGCCCTATTCCGTCGATGTCGCTGCGCGCGCCCGCAGCCTTTGCGAAAAGCCACGCGTGCCGTGCAGCCGACGTTCAATCTCGTCGATGCGCAGAGGGGTGTCGAAGATCGTGCCGGTGCCCTGCAGCAGCATTTGCATTCGCGGCGCAAGCGTCAGCTCGCCCGGCATTTCGATACTCACCGCCAGTTCGTGGTCGGTCAGCTGGGCCAGCACATTCTGCGCGTAGGCCAACGCCGCGTCTGCCGTCAGATTCGGCACGACGTAGATGTAACTGCGCGACGTCGCAGCCCCTCGCTGCGTCCGCGCGGTCTGGACGGTCGGGCTGCCGGCCCGGCTGTGCCAGCTCTTCACCGTCACGACGATGTCGCCCGCGAACGTCAGTTCGTGTGTCAGCCGTAGTGAGACGAGCGACGACATCGGCACGACGGTCGGCATCGCCGACGTATCCGGCGCAAGAAAGTTCAGCGTCGTGCCTGACACCCAGAGGTCGAAACCTTCGCGCTTGGCGAGCGTGACCAGCAGATCCCACTCGGTCGTCGAACGTCCCGCGGCGTTCAGGGTCAGGCTGTCGTGCTCCAACTCCCAGTAACGCCCCACCGGCGCGGTCGTCGCCGTCACGTTCGGCGTCAGTCCGTGCCGCCCCGCCAGGGTCGTCACTATTTCGGAGGATGTGCGGTTCGCGAACGTCTCCTGCGTGCGCGCCTCGATCAGGCCGGCACTGAGGTCGCGCCCCTCCAGCTGCAGCGTAACGGCGATCGGGTCGATCGAAACCTGATCGACGTATCCCTGCACCAGGCTGACAAACGGACCGGGCGCCGAAAGCGCCATCTGCACATCGACGAGCAGCTGCGTCTCCGCCGCCCACTCGGCCGCATCGTTGTTCAATGCCGCCTGCACCCGAAATCGATCGGCGGCAAAGAACGCCGTGCTCGACACGCTTGCTTCGATCGCGTTGACCAACGGAGCACCGTTTATCAGCACGTTCAGCTGCGGCGAGCGAACTTGGCCGATGCTGAACGCGTCGGCGGCAAATGTCAGTAGCTCGCCGATCGCATCACTGGGCGGCAATGCCGCCTCCGGCATTCGGATTCTGGTCCGGGATCTGCAGCGTCACCGTCCCGCTCAGCATCGGATCGGAGATGTCATTGAGCTGCGCGATCCGCACCCATTGGGTCGCATCGCCCAGATAGACCATGGCGATGCGAAACAGATTGCCGCCCGCGACCTGGATTGTCTGCATCATGTCCCCGCATTGCCGAGATTGGCCAGCGCCCGACCCGAATAGCCGTTCGCGTCGGCGCTGGTCGCCAATAGCCCGGCCGCCGTCGCGGCACTCGCCGGGTCCTGCGCCGCCACCAGCGACGCGCCTGCACTGCTCATGCCCATCTGCGCCTGCGCGACCACGGCGCCCACTGCGCCGACCGCGCCGGCATAAGCCACCGTTCCCGGCGAGAGCCCGCCCACGGCACCCACTGCGGCTACCGCGGGCGAGGTGTCGATCCCGACAACTGCCGCCAGATCGCCCAGCACACTCGTCGCCAGAGACGCCAGCAACGTCTCGGCCGCCTGTGCGAGATCCTGCACGACCGTGCAGGAAATCCGGTACGGAACCCAGTTCACGTGCTCGTAAGCGGCATCGAAACTGGCGATCACCACGAGATAGCAGAACGCGTCCCAAGCCAGCGTCCACATGCTACCCTCGGCCCGCATCAGGTCGAGCGCCCGCGCCTGGTCCGCCGCATCGGGACCGGAGAACGCACCGCTCCAAGTGATGTTGGCGTCGTTCGGGCCCATCGCGTCGATCACCCGCACGCCGCCCGGCAGTGTGTGCACCGCGAGCCGCTGCGCCCCGCCGAAACGGATCTGTCCCGGCAACGCGAAGTCCTGAAAACCCACCGGACCAAGCTGCAGATATCCCGACATGGCTCAGTTTCCCTGCAACGTGCCCGGCCACGCGGGCGACAGCCGCGGGTCGAACGCGGTGCCGCCCGCCTGCGGCCGCCCCGCCTCCCGCGCAAGATGGTCGGCGATCCAGCTCCCGACTCGTGTTCCATCGAGAAACACGTCGCCACCGGTCGGCCCGCCGCCCTGTGCGCTCGGCGCTGCGGGCGGCGCAAATGCGCGCGGCGCCACCCCGCCGCCGTCTGGCGTTGCCATCGGCGCCGCCGGCGAAACCGACCCGGGCTGGGTCCGTTCCGGCGTCGATGCCCCCCACAGCCCGACCGACTGCGGCGGTTCCGCAGCACGTGGATCGGCCGCCGATGCCGCCCCCGCCGCCCGCGACGGGACTGGCGCAAACGATGCAAGCAGGACCCGGAGCAGCGCGTGAAAAGGCCGGCTGCGCATCCTGCGAATTCGCCGGCGCCGCCGAAACGGCCGGTGCGGCCTGCACCCCACTCGCCGGCGCCCGCTCGGCGAGCGCAATAGGTGCCGACGCCTGCACATGATCGTCCGGTGCGGAGATAGGGGCGAGCGCCGCCATCTGCTCCGGCCCGGCCGGCCGGGCCAAGCGTGGCGGGACGAACTGCTCCTCCGGCCGAACCGCAAGTGTGGACGCAATCGCCGTCTCGGGCAGGGTGGCAGCCCGTTGCGCCGGCGCCGGCGGCACGGCCGCCGCCGCAGCGCCGACCGCCTGCACCCGGGCAAGCCCGGCCAGCACCTGCCCAGCAGCATCCCGCACCGTCGCCAGCGTCGCCTCAATGCTGGCAATTGCCTCGGCGACGCCGCCGCCCAACAGCAGCGCAACGCCTACATCAGCAGCCGGATTATCGTCGGCTTCGCTCATGCCTTGCGTTCCTTCCAGCGCATCGCTGCAAAGTCGAACTCGTGGCCATCGAGTCGACCGATCGCCACCACGAACGCCAGGCGCTCATCGGGCGAAAGGCAGAACGCCACATCGAACGGCACCCCGTTCCGGACCAAGTAAAGGCAGTCGACCAGATCGGGGTGCCGGCTCAGTTTCCCGCCACGGCCGCAATCTCGGACGCACTGCGCGGCGCCTCCACGAGCGCCTCGCCTACCGCGGCGATCCCAGCGTCGCCCAAGCGTGCAACCAGCGCCTCGATTTGCTGCTCGTTGCCCGGCGGCGGTACCGGAACGTCGTCGATCGCCGCAACACTCGCCGCCAGCACCGCCATGCCGAGCCACGGCTGGTTCTGCGCCAACCCCGGGCCCGCCGCTTTGAACAATCGCAGCTTGTCGAGCGCAGTCAGTTTGCGCAGATGCAGCCGCCGACCCTGCGCATCGGTGACGCTCGGCGCCGCCTGCGCCGCTGCGATCACCCGTGCCGAGGGCGTCGTCACATCCGCACCCGGGTGCTTGCGAAGAATTCAAGCTTCTGCTTGACGCTCGCATCGCCCTTCCACAGGCCCGCGCTCGCCAGTCTGAACACCACGTTGTTGAACTGATAGGTGCTGGTCGAGCCGTCGGATTCGCTGACGTACCTGGTACAGTGTTCCCGGCGACGGCGACTGGCCGTTGTAATAGGCCGTCTCCAACTTCGCGATGAAGTCGTCGACTGCGGAGTTGCCGCGCTCGAGATCGAAGGTGCCTTCCCAGCCCTTCGGCAACTCGGCCCCGAGCTGCAGGCCATCGATCCGGTCCACCCGGACCGAGGCGGTCATCTGGCGCGACTCGAACCCGGTCACGTGCACCAGATCGACACGGCCGTAAGCGCCGAGCACCACCACCTGGCAGTCGCGGCCGACGGAAAACATGCTGCCGGACATTCATTCCTCTCGAACTGGATTGCTCGTCGGCGGGAAATCTAGGGTGCGAGCGCGCCCGGCGTGTTCGGCAACACCTGGCTTTGCACCTGCACCGTCTGCCCGCCTTCGATGTTGACAATGAAGAACTGGTTGATCGCCTGGTACAGAATCTGCGCGTCGCTCTGCACGTAGCCGAGGCCAGTTCGGCTCGGCGGGTTGTTGCTGGTATCGCAGATCACGCTGAAGGGCAGGCTGCCATCGGTGCTGCCCAGCAGACCCTGGCTCAGCATGTTCTGAAGGAAGCTCAGTTGCGTGGCACGGATCTGCTGAAACAAGCTGGCGTTGACCACCTGTCCAACATATTGGCCCATGCCGGAGGCGAGGCTCGCGGCGATGTAGTTGGTCAGGCGCGTATAGTTGTCCCCGTTGATCGCGGGATTGCTGCTGCTGTTGAAGCCGCCGCGGACACCCCAGAACGAGCCGCCCGGCTGCGGGTTGGCGATCACGTCGAGGCCGCCCTGGAACAGCACCGCGAGGTCGGCAACGGCATAGGTAGTGCTGGTCCCGCTGGCCGTTGCCCCGCTCAGCTGCGTGCCCACCACCGAGTACAGTGGCTTGTTCAAGCTGCTCTGCTCGGGGCTGAGATTGGCAAGCCGTCCCGCCACGAAACCCTGCGGGCTCACCACGCGCAGGATCGCGTTCACCGGGTCGTTCCACCATACCCAGTCGCCGAACATCAGCTTGCAGGCGTAGGTGTCGAGACCCGCGTTCTGCTTCGTCGCCACTGCGTTCTCGATGTTGTCGCCGGCCGGCCCTGTCAGGATCATGTAGACGCCTTCGGACAGCCCGAACTGGGCCTGCGTCGTCCACTGCGTCGGGTTGTCGCTGTCGGCCAGTAAACCGATGCTGCATCCCTGCCCGCGCAACGCATACATCCCCTTGCGCGGCACTATGTCGATGCCGACCAGCGAGGCTGCCGTCACGCTGGCGGCGCCGTCGCTTCCCGGTGTGCCGCTGGAGAACAGATAAGTCCCCGCTACGGGCGTCGCGGTGGTGCTGTTGGCGTTCGCGGTCACCAGCCCGCTCGGCCCGCGTTGCGGCCCCTGCCCCTGGTTCACCGCAGTCGCCATGCTCTGCCAGAACGACGCGCCGCTGCCGCCGATGTTGTCGTAGATCTCCGGCAGCAGCCCCGGCAGCATCACCGTCAGCCGCCACGTCCCCGCTTGGCTGCCGGAACCGAGGATCACCATGAGCGTGTTGCCCAGGCTGCCCGTGTACAACGCGGTGAACGTGAACGCCGTGCCCGTCAGCGTCATCGCAGCTGCAGTGTCGGTGCCATCGGTCGCGCGCACGCAGCGGAAATTCTGGGCCCCCTGCTGGACCGCGGTCGCGACCTGCGTGCCCATGTCGTATTTGCGCGCCACCACCGGGCCGAAGGCGCTCGCGTAATCGGACATCGTCGCGACGATCACCGGCTGCCCCACCGGGCCCCAGCTCGCGCTGCCCACGACGCCCACGATGTCCGTTGGCACTCCGTTCAGCAGCAGGTTTTGCGGCGGAACGATCTGCACATAGAGGTCGGGCACCACCAGCGCAGTGGTATTGATGCTACCCTGCTGCACAATCGGCATTCTGTTCGCTCTCCTGCCCTGCAAACCTCAGGAGGTTTGCGATCTTGCGATAAACCGGGCGCGCCGGCCGTTGCGCCGCGCGAAGTCGTCGTTCAGCTCAGCAATGTCTCCGTGATGCCGCCTTCGCCGAGCGCCGGGACGAAGGCGCCCACTGCCATGCGCGGCAGGTCAAGGGCGATCGAGGTCGAATAGTCGACCGTGTAGGTCAGTTCGCGCCGGTACAGCGTCGCATCCTCCCAGCGGTCGGACACCACCGAGGTGATGTAGCGCAGCCGGCCGCTGGTCCCGTCGGCAAGGCCGATGAAGTCGATGCCGGAGAGCGCCGCATCCACGGCACTGCCGACCGCGTCGCGCGTCGCCGGGTCGCCGCACCAGGCGGTCAAGCGGAATGCCTGCAGCTGCCGACGCGACAGCCGCAGCGTGGGTTGGTCCGCCTCCACTCGCCCAATCAGCCGGATCGCGCCCGGCACGGTAAGCGTCGCGCCGCTCGCGCTCGCACTGCGCACGCTGGCGAGCGAGGTTGCCAGCGCAGCAGCCACGCTTTGCGGCGTGTCTGTCGCCTGCAGTCGCCAGGCCGCCCAGGAATTGTCGGCGATCACGGCCGCGACCTGCCCGGCACCGCCAGTGCCGCCGAACGTCACGGTGGTACCGCTGACGACCGCAGTGAGCGTCGGTGCCGTCTGGGCCTGCGGGATCCAGCTATCCGGCCAGCGTGTTGTATTGCGGGACTCGCTAGTGACCGCGACGATCGAAACGTTGGTGGTCCCGGCCGCAAGATCGGCGTCCAGCGCGGCTGGCACCGGCCAGCCGCGGTAGATCCGGCAAATCGCGCCGGGCACCGCGCATGGCTGCGCCAGCCCGTCGGGGTAAAGTGCGCCGCCGATGACGCCGACCAGTGCGTTTTCCACATCGGATTGGTCGGCCATCAGCTTGCTGCCTGCCGAACGTGCAGTCGCCAGCCGAGATCGGTGAGTTCCGCGCTGGCAATCACGCCGGTGCGCGCCAGGTCGTCGTGCAACAGATCGCCGGGGCGCAGCACCACCGGCGCGCCGGCAACGCACACCGCCGGCAGCAGCACGGCCCAACCGCCGGAGCCGCCATGCACGCCCGGCGCGTCGGAGGGCAACGGACCGCGGCCGCCGACCCCGGCCGCCAGCACGCTCGCTGGCCAGTCCTGCAGCAGCGGCGTCGCGGTGTCCGGCTGCACTCCCATGTAGCGGTTCACACCGGCGGTCAGCGGTGCCGCCGGGCGCGAGAAGCTCAGCACGCGGTTGGTCCGGACGCACAACACCGGCCCGAGGCGCGGCTGCGACGCAATAAAGAAAACACCGTCCGGTCCGGCGATGTAGTCGCCCGGCCGCGAGTAGCCGGCGTCAAAATAGCCTTCCCACAGCGCATCGCCATAGCCGACGGGCGCCATCAGGTTGCGCGGGTTGGCGAACGCCGCCGGCAGTGGCAGCAGCCGGTTGCCGCCGCTCATCGGCGCGTTCACGCCTTGCGGCCGATACAGGTCGCACCATGCGCCGAGCGCACGCGCCGCGGTGCCGAGGCCGCGCCGAATCGCGTCCGGAATATCCTGGTTGTTGCTCGCCAGCGGGTTGATCATCACACCACCAGCGCCAGCGTGCCGTTACCGAGGCCGGGGCCGGGCGGCAGGCCGAGGAAGGCGCACAGTCGCCGTCGCCAGTCGTCGAACAGGCCGGCGCGCTCGCGCAACTTCGTACGGGTTGCGCGTCCACACCGCCGCCTCCGCCGTATCGAGCCGGCCGCTCGCCTCGGTCACGCCACACTCCAACGCCCGCAGCGTCGTCAGGTAGTTCATCACGACCGATGCTTCCGCAGCGGAAAGGTTGTTCATGCGGAATTCCAGCAGCCCGTAGGCCTGGAAGAACCGCCAGCCCTGAAACCCCGCGGCGCCGGCCCCATACGCGGGATAGCCGCAATACCGCCGAATGTCGGTCTTTTGTGCGTCGGTGAACGACGCCGGGGTGGTATCGGTGCTGCCGCTCATCGGAAACTCCAGGGGACGTCGCCAGTGTGCCCCTCCCGCCCACAGCGGCGGGAGGAACCGAGCACGACTTCAGCCCGCGTGCTCCACCAGCACCGCGCGCTTGAATGCCGCGTTGCTCGCGGTCGGGATCGTCGTCGAGTTGGTCGTCGTGTCGGAGGGCGTGCAGAACCCGCCGATCCAGTACCAGCTCTGCGCGATGATCTGCTGCAGCCGGTCGATCGGCTCCCGCGTCACCATCGCCACGCCATCGACGATCGAGACGATGGCATCCTTCGGCGCGACGTCCGATTCAGCCATCGCGGCGAAATCACCCTCGATCAGCGCGCCCTTACCGCAGACGATCGGCCGCCGGATCAGCACGCCGGAACTCCCCGGATTCGTCGTCACGAACGCCTCCGTCGTCGGCACGAAGCGCAGGCCGAGGAAGTCGTTGACCAGCCCCTGCCTGAACACCTGGTTGGCGCTGGTGGCGCCGGTGAACAACTGCCGGAACGCCTCGTCGGCGAACAGTTGCTGGGCGCTCACGGGATCGAGGTAGCAGTTGTAGAAGCCGTCGATCTCCGGCACCGCGTTCAGCCGCAGCGTGGAAACCGCGGTCAGCAGCGTCGCCATGTCGAGCAGGTCGGTGGTGATGATCTGCGCCGTGTTGGCGCGGCCGTTCGGCCGCACGATCGTGCTCGCGGTCGCCGCGGTCACGGTGTTGTTCTGCGTGCCGTCGGCCACCGTCACGTTGGTGGAGAACGTGAGCACGCCCGATATGCCGCCAGGCGTGTCCGTTACGTTGGTCGCGTCGGCCGTGGCGGCGGTCAGCAAATAGCCAGTGCTGCCCACCATCACGCCCAGCGTATTGCCGCTGCTCACCGCGGTCGGCACGCCGTTCACCCATGTCTGGGTGAAGCCGCGTATATCGTCGACGCTCACATTGGCGCCCGGGCTGCCGAGCGTCACCCGCACCCGCGTGTTGCCGCCGAAATAGGCCGGGAACAGAGCATTGCGCGCCAGCTCGTCGAGGCTGCGCGCCGCCTGCTCGCCGTTGATCGCCGCGTTCAGCAGGAACTGGCTGGCGATGCCGACGCGGCTCGTCACCATGTTCAGGTCGGCGGTCGCGGCGTAGAAGTTCAGCGTGATCGTGTATTGCTCGATGCTGAAATTCTGCGGCGTCAGGCCGTTGTCGAAGTTGGTGTTGGTGGACGGGACCAGCGGCGTCGTGACCGACGGCTTCAGCCCGGCGCGGGTCTTGGTGAGCGTCTCGCCGATGCCGACGGCGAATTCCTCGCGGTCGGCGACGGCGCGGTAGCCGAGCCGGCTCTGCAGCGCCTGCTGGAACTCGCGCTCGAGAAAGCCCTGCTGGATGATCGGCTGCAAGGACGGCGGGAAGTTCTGAATGCCCATCGGGGTCCTCGTGTTGCAGAACGTTGGAACGCGCCCGCGCGAGCCCGCCCCGCTCGCAGCGCGAGGCGGGCAATGCTCGTCCAGGTCTTCTCGGATGCCGCTACGCGGCCCTTACCGGCGGCGGGAAGCTCGAGATCGCAGCGTCACCGCCGCTTGAGAAGATCGGCTCGCGCCTTCTGCCACTCATCGAAATTCATCTCGGTCGCCAGCCGCGGCTTCGGCGGCTGCGCCGACGGCGCGCCGGCAGTGGACGACGAAGACGAACCCACAAACAGCCACGGTTTCGCCCGCCGCAAATCGCGCATCAGCGCCGCGGCGCCTTCAATTTCGCCGTTCTCGCCGAGCTTCACGCGGCTCACGTCCAGCAGCTTCAGCCCATCCATATCGACCATGCCAGCGCGCACCGCCTCGGCCTTCAGCTCGGCGCGAACGATGCGTGCGTACGCCTGCGCCTCAACCTCGCCGAGCCGCCGCTCCAGTTCCGCGGCACGCGTGGCCGGATCGTCCGCCGGTGGGGCCGGGTCCATCACATCTTCGCTCATGCCGCCGCTGCGCTCCCCACCTGTTCGTGTGCAATTCTCGACAACTCAGCCTGGACATCGTCGATGTCGTAGACGTCGGAAAGCGTCTTCACCGCAGTCTCGCGGCTGAGCAGACCGCCCGTCGTCAGCATCGTCAGCGTCACGGCATCGCTTTGCCGGTCCGGCGCGTCCGGCGGGTACCAGTTCGGCCAGCGCAGCGAGATCGGCGCCGACGCATCGAGCGGCGCCACCAATTCGCCGCGTACCACCAGCGGATACACCGCCGACGCCCGCACGATCATCTGCGCCAGCTGCAGCAGCGCCCCGCCGTAGCTCACCCGCAGATTGTCAGCGAGCCAGATCAGGCCCTGGTTCATCAATTCGAGTGCGCGCCCGCTCTGCGGCGCAGCCAGACGGTCGGCGCCGGCGCGGTTGCCGTGCACTCCCTCCAACGCGAGCTCACGCAGGAAGCGAACATAGTCGATCACGGCGCTGGCCGCGGTGCCGCCGATCTCCAGCAGCTTTGCGTCGCCCTTCTCGCTCACCACCAGCGCATTGCCGCCGCCACGGATGATCTCGTTGTCCACGCCGGCCGGTTCGCGGATCAGCAGCGTCGGATCGGAGGAATATTTCAACCCGCGCCCGGCCTGCGACAGCTGGTAGTCGATCTCGATGCCCGTCTCGACCGCCGAGCGGAACGTGCAGGCGCCATCGATCTCGTCGCCGCCGGGAAGATTTTTGATCCAGACGATGGGAACAAAGCCCAGGCCGTGCTGCACGCTGCGCAGTGCGTCGATCTCGGCGGGCCGCCCGTCGCCCACCGGTGTCGGCACGAACCAGGTCTCCCCGCCGTCGTCCCAGGCCCGCTGGAACCAGTAGTCGCCCGCCGGGTCCTCGATGTCGTAGCCCTGATCGGCCAGCATCCTGCCGGGCACCTTGTAGCTCTCAGTGACCCGGGCGAGTTGATCCGGGGCCGCCGGCTGCCACTCCGGCCTCAGATACATGCTTTGCAGCACACGGAAAAAGACGCGCCCGCTCAGCACGCGCAGCAGTACCGCCACACTGCCGACCGAGCCGCGCAGCGCCGCATCCAGCATCGTCTGGTTCAGCACGCTCTCGCGCGCGATGTCGCCGAGCAACCCGCGAGTGCGCGCATCGCTGCACTCCAGCGTCGGGAAGTGCCCCTCGCCGAACACCAGCGACAAGCTGTCGTCGACGACGATCTTGGCCAGCGGATAGCGCACCGAGGGCCGCCGTCGCCGCAGCGGGATGTATTCGCCGCCGGTGCCGCGTTCCTCGTGGAACTCGTAGGGCAGGACGTCGTACAGCCGCCCCTCTAGCACCCGCGTCAGGATATCGAGCCGCCGCGTCCGCTCCGGATACGCCGGATCGTTCGGGATCAGGCCGGCAATGGTGTCGAACATGTTCCCTCGATTCCACGACGGTCGAACGTCACCGCCCGAAAATCTCCGCCTGCACCCGTCGGGCCTGTGTCTCGGCCAGCATCGCCAGCGCGCGCGCCAGCGCGTCCACCTGGTCGTCCTTGCGCCCGCCCGGGAACTCCCGCAGTTCGTCGAGGAAGGCGCGGTTCCACGCACCGCGGACGACCGAAAGATTGCCCGCCTCCACCTGTGCCGCCGACGGCTGCGCCCGGATCAACTTGGACCCGGTCTCCGGCCCGGCGGTCACGCGAAACCCGGCCAGCAGCCCGGTCAGCCACGCCACCTGCTGCTTGCCGGCCTGCCCGGGGTCCTGCGGCAGCCCGACCTGCACGTCGCGTCCGTCGAGCCGAGCGGTCTGCAAGATCGCCTCGGCAACCTCGTACGGCCCGCCGCGCAGCCGCCGGACGTCGAGCACGACGAAACCGCCTGCCTCGGTGCGGCCCATTTTGATCCCCGCGGTCCAGTCCGGGTCGCGCCCCTCGCCGGCGGCAGTCGCGGCCAGGTCCCAGGCGCGCACAATGCGGCGGCAGTCCGGCTCTGCCTCCAGGACGCCGATCCGCCCGGCCTGGAACAGCGCCCCGGTCTCGGTGCGCGGCGCCAGCTGATAATGCGCCGCCCAGGTGCGCGGCCCGACCTCGAGCCGTCGCCGCGCCAGCGCCGTCGCATCCTCCCATTCCGGCCACAGCGGCTCGCCCTCGGCGCGGCCAATCGGGTCGTCCGCCTCGGCCAGCGCCGGCAGCCGCAGCGCCTGCCACCGGTCGCCGTTCGCCAGCAGTCGCCCGGCCAGGTCGTCCTCGTGCCAGCGCGTCATCACCAGCACGATTTTTCCGCCCGGCGTCAGCCGCGTCGTGAGCTCGGTGCGATACCAGTCCCACAGCGCGTCGCGCAGCAGGGCACTCTCCGCCTCGGCGGTGCTCTTGATCGGGTCGTCGATCACGATCAGTTCGGCGCGCCGGCCCATCAGCGGTCCGCGCACGCCGGTGGCGAAGTAGCTTGCGCCGGTTTTGGTCGCGAAGCGCCCGGCGGCGCGATCGTCGCGCGCCAGACCGTCCTCGCTTGCCGCGCCGTGCTCCAGCACCAGTCCCCGCACCCGCCTGCCGAAATGCGCCGCCAGGCTCTCCGTGTGGCAGGCCGCGATCACCTGCGCCTTTGGATGGCTGAGCAGATACCAGGCCGGGAATGCGACGCTCGCGTAGGTGCTCTTGGCGCTGCCCGGCGGCATCAGCAGCATCAGCCGGTCGCAGCGTCCTACCGCCACGTCCGCGAGCTGCCGCAGAATCTCCTTATGGTGCCGCGCCGGCCGCAGCGGCGCCACCGTCCGCGCTGCCCACGTCAGCAGTTGCGGCAGGCAGCGCTTTGCGGGCGGGGACGGCATCCGCTTGCAGTGAACATGTCGGGAACGCAGATCGGCGGTACGGCAGGGTGGGCCCCTGGGGCGCCGTGGCCCCGGTCAGGGCCGCTTAATGCCTATCGCCGATGGTAGAGGAATATATACCGATTCTTGGGGCACATGGGCAACCGGATTTGTGGTGGTCATCGGCAAAAAAATTGCGGGTTGCAGCGGTTGCCGGATTCCATGCCGATTACGCTCGGACACCGATGTGAACGCTTGGCTGCGCCGCCGTGTCGGCAAATTGCGGCACTTCCGCTTCGGCTACACGGACGCGGGGGCAGCGTTCGGGGAAGAGTGCTCGTTCTATTATGACTACCGCCCGGGCCATAACCCGGCACACCCGGAACCGCCGATCGGCGATGGCTGGGCCCGTCCGCGCTGAGGTCCCACGGCTGACCCGCGCCGGGTTCGTCGCTCCGCCCTCATGCAATTCCCGGTTGCATCCGTATGATCACAACATCGTGAGCGTCCGGCTCGCACGTCGTATCGTCGGCCCGCCGTCCGCGGCGCGTTTCCATCATCATTCCAAGGCGGTGGCAAACGGTCTCCCAGCGAATTGCTCAGGCACGGCGGGTAACGTAATGGTGATACCTGGGGCTAGGACATCAATCGGAAGCAGTTCGCTACGAAAAAGCCGGACTCAGGGTTTCTGTCCTATTTCACAGCCGATCGCCGCATCGCACAATCATGAATGGCGGAGAATTGGAAACGTCCGGATGTGCCGAAGTAGCGCCACATTTCGCCACAATTTCGTCCAATTCCGTCGAACAGCATTCCTTTAGCAGCAGTCATGAGTTGACCAAAGCGCCGATCCTGTCCAGGCCATGCCGATTATGGGTTGACCTGCCGGCCAAGAATTGGTCGGATGCTTTCACGTTGATCCTGGCCGATAGGCCGCTCGCCCCCGCCGCTTCTGGCCGTGTTGTACTCTGGCGCGGACGGGTGATTTGTTTTCTGCGCATGCACGGTCTCGCACGAGCCTCGGCCCGGCGTCCGTACTGTTGGGCGTGCTGCGAGTCCGCAAGAATGAGGGGATGCTTCGATGACAACTCGCGCCAGCCGGGTCTTTCCGGGCGTGCTCGCTTCCGTGTTGCTGGCCGGGTCCTTCTTGGCCGCCCCGATGGCCGCCGCCGCCGACACCCAGCCACGCAAAGCCGTCGTGCAGGACCAGCGACGCACCTCAGGCACGGCGAGAAGCCAGAAATCGGCCAAGTCCACAACGGCCAAGTTGCCCGGAATCAAGTCCGCCACTGCCCGACGCCGCCCCGTCACCGCCCCGGTCTCCACCACCGCCTTCATCGACGATGGCTTCAGCTACACCGAAGACGCGGAGGGTCGAGCCGGCTGGAAGCAGACCGGCATCGCCTCCTGGTACGGCGGCCCGCGCTGGCAGGGACACCGTACCTCCAGCGGCACCCGCTTCGACCAGGAAGCGCTGACTGCCGCCCACGCCACGCTGCCGCTCGGCAGTCACGTGCGGGTCACGCTCGCCAATTCGGAACGATCGATCATCGTTACAATCACGGACCGGCCGGGCACCCGTACCCGCATCATCGACCTCAGCCGCGGCGCAGCGCGCGCGCTGGGGATCCTCGGCCAGGGCGTCGCCGTGGTCACACTCTCCCCAGGCTAGCCGCCGCCCCTCCCGAAATTGGCATGGCTCCACCCACTGCGACGCTCACGGCGGGCGCAACCGTGTCCGATCGTTCCCGGCGGCGAGCATTGCGGTGCCATGCCGCGGAAAAGCGTTAACGCGCGGTTGGCACGATGTTTCAACTGATGAAATGCGAGTCGTAAATTTTCTGGGCGAATACGGAATTAACGCTTGGTTCACTATCGGCTACGCCCTGCGCTGTATGAGCAAACGCAGATGTTGCGCGACCTTGTCAGTTCGGACCTCCGTGCACACGACGGTACCCCCCGGGATCCGTCGCGCGCGGAACTGCCCACCGGTACCGCCCCCACCTGCTCGTCATGCATCAAGGTGACCCGCGACTCGCGGCACTGGAGCAGGCGCTCGGTGAGCTTGGTTACGGTTGCACCGTGGTCGGCACGCCGGAGGAGGCCGCGGCGACCATCCTGCACGGCCCCATCCCGGACGTGTTGCTGACGGCGTGCAGCCCGTACAGCGCCCGTCGCGGCCTCGCCTTCCCGCGAGAGTGTCTTGCCAGTTGGCCCGCGTTGCGGGCGCTGTACTTCTGCTTCATTCCGCAACGCCTGCCGGAGATGCTGGAGGGGCGGGAGCGCGTGCTCGCCGCCCCATTCAACGCCTCCGAACTAGCCGCCGCGCTCGACGCACTTGCCGAGCCGGTGACCGCCCCCTAGCCTTCCAGCCTCGCGCTGCCGGCCGCGTTGCGGCGGACCGACAAAAAAAATCCTGTTCACAAATGCGCCGAGCCCGGGCAACGTTGCGGCCGACAATTCTGGAACGACCGCATGATCTTCTCCCGTATCGCCGCATTGCTCACCTCCTGCGCGCTCGCCGGGCTGCCCGTCGCCGCACGTGCGGACATATACCCGGCAATCTACGTGTTCGGCGACAGCCTCTCGGATGCCGGGAACGACTGGCTCGGCACGCTGGGCGCAGAGCCGAAGTCGCCACCATATTACAAGGGCCATTTCAGCAACGGCCTCACCTGGGTGGAAGACCTTGCCGTCGCCCTGAAGCTCGGCACGTTGAAACCCTCGCTCGCCGACGGCAACGACTTCGCATTCGGCGGGGCAGAGAGCGGGCAGACGATGGTGCACGCCCTCTCCACAACTCCACCCGACCTGCCGTTCCAGATCGCGGAATTCAAGGCCCAGGTGTCGCAACCGGCGAAGGGCGCGCTCTACGTGCTGTGGATCGGCTCCAACGACCTGTTCGACGTGCTCGGCCACACGCCTGCGCTAACCGAGGTGCAGGTCGACAAGACGTTATCCGAGATCGTGGCAAACGAGATCGCCGCAATCCGCGCGTTGCGTGCGTTCGGCGCGAAGAACCTTCTGGTGCTCACAGCGCCCGACCTCGGCCACGTGCCGGGCGTTGCGTCAGAGGGCAGCGCGGCCGCCGCCGCCGGCAGCGCGCTCGCCGCGGCGTTCGACGCGGCGCTCACCACCGCCGTGCAGGCGGAGGCAACCAAACTCGGCATCAAGCTGACTTTGGTCGATGCGTATACGACGATGGACATGTTCATCGCCGACCCCACCGACTACGGCTTCACCGACGTCACGGACCCGTGCTGGACCGGCACCTATACGGGCACCGGCGGCACGCTGTGCTCGACGTTGCGGTCGGTGCAGAACCAGCATCTGTTCTGGGACCAGGTCCATCCCACCGCCGCAGCACACGCGCTGATCGGCGGCATCGTCAAGAAGCAGTTGCCGTAACCCGGAGGAGTCCTCTCGTGTTGCGGGAGGGGGGTGAGCTGAGGTCAGCTCATAACGCACCACCGCCTCGAACCCAATCAGAACAGCGGCGGATGCACTCGCGCGAACGTTGCGTGCGCCTGGCACCGCGGCGTCATGTAGTCGAGCACCGCGGTGTCCTCGCCGATCGTGCCATGCACGCTCAACGAGAACGCCGGTTTGTCCGGCGGCTGGGTGTTCAACGTGCCGGCAAACCCACCGTTCGGCGCGACCGGCCCCAGGATGGACAACACCCCGTCACCGGGAGCGAACGCGAATTTCTCGCCCTGGCGGGTCAGCGTCGAGGCGCCCAGCCCGCAGCCTGGCAAGGTCCCCGTATAGCGCACCTCATGTGCAACCTTGGCCGCGCTGCACCCTCCCACCGCCAGTAGCCCGATCGCCAGGATCGGCCCGCATGCGCGCGCCCTGCGAGCACCCGGCCAGCACCATGCGCGCCGGCGCGCATCGACCCTCCTGAACTCCGGCTTTCGCGGGCAGGATGGCCAGAATGCTAATGCCCCGTCGCGTAGCGCGGCACCGAAATCGGCTCGAGCGGCGCAACGATTTCCTCGCGTCGCGGCTCGAACCACGGCGGCAGCAGCAGTTTCTCCCCAAGGTGTTCTTTTTCTTCGTCAATGGCAAAGCCGATATCGGATGTCGCAATCTCCACCAATACGCCACCGGGCGACCGGCAGTAGATCGAATGAAAGTAATTTCTGTCCTTGATTTCCGAAACGTCGGTGTAGCCCAGTCCCTCCAGATGCGCCTTGATTGCGGTCTGCTCGGTCTCGGTCGGCACCGCAAGCGCCACGTGATGCACCAGCCCCTGCGCGAACTGCCACGTGCCCTGTCGGCGCTCCGGTTCGGCCACCAGTTCGATCGTCTTGCCCGGGCCGCCGCCGGCGATGCCGTAGCGCGTGTGCAAGCCGTCGGTCGCGGTCTTGGCGAAGCCAAGCCCCTCCATCAAAAACCGCTCCATCTCCTCGGTATCCTGCACCGACATCGCCACAGAGTGGAAGCCGCGGACCGCGACGTCGGCGGAAATTTCCGAGGTCGTCCAGCCCTCGCGGGTGTCAGACGCATCCTCGATCACTTCGAACCCAAGGCCCGCCGGATGCGTGAAAGTCACCGTGGCCTGCCCGAACCGCTCGCCGATCGCGCCGGACGAGAATTGGCGGCGCCGGAACCGCTCGGCCCAGAACTTCGTCGCGCCCTTCGGCACCGTGAGCCCGGTCGTGCGCACCTGTCCGGTGCCCCGCCGCCCCGTGAAACCCGCCTGCCGGAACGGAAACGTCGTCATCACGCTACCGATCTCGGCGTTCCTGTTGCCGTAGTACAAGTGATAGATCGGCTTGCTGCCATCGAACAGCACGGTCTTCTTGATCATGCGCAGGCCGACTGTGCCGGTGAAGAAATCCACATCCTCCTGCGCGCCTGCGGCGCCGCTGGTCACGTGGTGGATGCCGGTGATGCCAAAGTCCATGAGCGCCGCCTCCCTGCCCCGTCGCGCGGGGGTTCTGTCCCAGTTGGAACGTTATCAGCGGAAGGCGGTCACGACAAGGCAGGCGTCGTCGGGGTGACGTATCGCCCGCACATCGGCGCCGGGCGCCCCTGCCGGATGATCACCGTCTCCTCCGGAAAGTCCTGCGTAAACGTCGCACCATCCATCGCCAGCGCATCCAAAAACCCCGGCAGCCGGTCCATCGCACCGGTCGGCAGGTCGTGCAGCACCAGCACCGTTGGTAGACCGGCCGCCCGATGCGCCTCGATCTGGGCGAGCGCCGTCTCGGGCCACGCCTCCGGCTCCTTCCAGTCGCGCGGCACGGCGTTCCACAGCACGCAGGTGTAGCCGCCCGCCACCAGCAGGTCGCGTGCCGCCGAGCTCAGCAGATGCGGCCCGAGCCGCCCCTCCCGGCCGAACGGCCGGAACAGCTTCTCCGGGGCAAGATCCCCTGAAAGCGTCTGAGTTCGGTCGATCTCCTCCGCCGCCGTCGGTGCCGCCTCGCCCAACGGGGTTGCGTGGAAAAACGTGTGATTGCCGATCCGATGCCCCGCCGCCTGCGTCCGCGCCGCCAGCGCGCGGCCGCCCGGCGCCGCCAGCTTCCGGCCGATCACGAAAAAAGTCGCCAACACCCCGCGCGCCGCCAACACATCCAGCACGCGCTCGGTCACCCCCGGCTCCGGTCCATTGTCGAAGCTCAGCGTGACGGGATGCGGTGGCGTCATCCCGCCAGCATAAGCCTGCGCGCGCCCATAGCCACGCCCGCCTTCGCCGATGCATGCTTTCGGCATGGCACGACCGCGCGCGTTCAACGAGGCCGAGGTGCTGGACCGGGCGATGCGCCTGTTCTGGCAGCGCGGCTACGGCGGCGTCAGATTTGCCGACCTCGAGGCCGCCACCGGCATCGTCCGTACCTCGATCTATGCCGCGTACGGCGACAAGGAAGGGCTGTTCCTCGCCGTCGTCGACCACTACGACGCGCATTATTCGGCCCAGCTCCGTGCCGCCGTCCGCGGCGCGCCCACGGCCTGGGCGGGCGTGCAGGACTATTTCGTCCGCCTGCTCGCGGCCTTCGCCGATCCCACGCTGCCGCTCGGCTGCCTCGTCACCAACGTCGCGGTTGAGGGCGACCGCGGCCAAAGCCGCCTCGGCCGGCGCATCGCAGCCTCGATCGTGCTCGCCGAGGACGCATTCGTCGAAATCTTCGGTCGCGCCCAGGCCCGTGGGGAATTGACGACAGATGCCGATCCGCGTGCGCTCGCGCGCCACCTCGTCGCGGTCACGCACGGGCTGTCGGTGCTCGCCAAGGCCTCCGGCGACGCCTCCGTACTGCGCGATGTAGTGGCCAGCACGCTCGCCGCCCTGCGGCCGCTGTTTCGCGCGCCCGCAGAGGTGCTCGCCGGACCGACCCGCCGCACCGGCTAGGCGGGCCATTGGTTTCAGGCGCCGGACCATGGCGGACGAACGCAGGCGCGGCAAAATCCAGTTGCACGCCAGTTTCCCCGCGCCCACCGTGCCGCATCGGCGCGCCGAACCGATCCCGGCTGCGGCCGCCGACGGGGAGCGGCGGCAATGGGAACCTACGTAGCGCTGGCGAACTGGACCGATCAGGGCGTGCGCAACATCGGCGACGCGCCGAAACGGCTCGATGCCGTGAAGAAGCTGCTCGCCGACATGG
>CAVOOS010000002.1:0-162954 GCA_963697635.1 uncultured Solirubrobacterales bacterium
CAAGAAGGTCGTCGCTGCGTTCGACGGCGGGCGGCTCACATCCGATGGCGGCGTGATGCTGCTGGCCGCGGCCGAGCGGCGCATGGGCATCGCCGACACGCTCGCCGCGCTGATCGCCGACCCCCGCGATCCCGACCTCGTGACCCACAGCGTCGCCGACATCCTGCGCGCTCGGATTCTGGCCATCGCCTGCGGCTATGAGGATGCCAACGATCTCGACCATCTGCGCGGCGATCCCGCCTTCAAGCTGGCCTGCGGGCGCCTGCCGGACAGCGGCGACGATCTGTGCTCGCAGCCGACCATCTCGCGCTGGGAGAACGCGCCGACGCTGCACGAAGTGGCGGCCATGAGCTACGCCATGGTCGACATCTATTGCGCCAGCTACGCCCGTCCGCCGCGCGCGGTCACGCTGGACATCGACGACACCGTCGATGTCGTGCACGGCACGCAGCAACTCTCGCTGTTCAACGCGCATCACGACGAACGCTGCTTCCTGCCGATCCACGTCTACGAAACCGCGACCGCGCGCCCCGTCGCGGTGCTGCTGCGATCCGGGCAAGACTCCCGTCCGGCCGCGAGGTGCGCGGTCACATCCGCCGCCTGGTGCGCCGCATCCGCAGCCATTGGCCCGCACACGCAGGCTGACCATCCGCGGCGACAGTCATTATGGACGCCACGAGGCGATGGCGTGGTGCGAGGCCAACGGCGTCGACTATATCTTCGGCCTCGGCGGCAACGAGGTGCTGGACCGGCAGGTCGACGCCGCCGCCGACGATGTGCGGGTGCGCCGTGCCGAGGGCGAGGCGCCGGTGGTGCGCCGCTATGCCGAGACCCGCTACGGCGCCAAGTCCTGGAAATGCGAGCGGCGCGTCGGCGCGCGCATCGAGGCAAGCTGCAACGGCCTGGACATCCGCTACGTGGTCACCAACATCGCGCGCGGCAGCGCCGAATGGCTCTACGACACGCTGTATTGCGAGCGTGGCCAGGCGGAAAACCTCATCAAGCTGCACAAGAGCCAGCTCGCCTCCGACCGCACCAGTTGCCGCTCGCCGCTCGCCAATCAGGTCCGCCTGCTGCTGCACACCGCCGCCTACTGGCTGATGCTGACGGTGCGCGACGCGATCCCCAAGCCGCAGCCGCTGGCCAGTGCCGAGTTCACCACCGTGCGGCTGCGCCTGATCAAGATCGCCGCCCGCGTCATCGAGACCGCGACGCGGGTGCGCATCGCATTCGCCGCCTCGTGCCCGCAGGCCGAGTTGTTTGGCGGCATCGCCCGCTGGTTCCAGCCCGCCGCGCCCTGACGCTCGGGGCAACGCGCCCCGGCCGCCCGATCCTGCCAACCTCTCACGCCTGCCCAACACGTCCCGACCAAGCGATGAAAAAGCGCACCGGGTAACCGCGCTTGCCGCTCAGACCGCACCAACAGCGCGCCCGCCGCGAATAAGATGGGCTAAGCGCCCACGACCGATTAGGGAATGACTTCTAACCGTAGCGGTCGGGGTGCGGCTCTGCTGGAGACGTCCGTTGCGAGCGTTGGGCACGTGGGGCGGCAGGCCGACATGCGAGGCCTAGCGGCCTGGTCGTTGGTCGAACTGCCGGGCAACGAAGGTTAGCACAGGACTTGAGCAGTAAGGACCGCGCAAAGTGGCCGCCGGAGTCGAAGAGCCGCGTCCGGCGCTGGACCCCCGTGGCATACAGTTGGCCCACCTGTCGATTTCCGCCTTACCCGAGCGCCGTGCTGTTGCGCACCCTGCTTTTGATGAACACGTCGACGGCCGCCGCCTCGTAACGGATGGTTTTTCGCGACAGGCGCACGAATGCCGGCCCCTCGCCGCTGCCGCGCCAGCGCTCCAAAACCTTGGTGCTGACGCCGAGCCGCCCGGCAACGGCGTCGGGCGTCAGCAGGTCGGATATCGGCCGTTGCGGGGCGTCCGCCGGCGCTGGCGCGGCCGGGTCGGCGCCACGACACGGCTGGATCGGGTGGCGTGGCACGGGGCGGTCCTTCCGCTGCCGGATGTTGTTCTTGTGGTGGTGGTGGGTGCTTTGCATCATTCGCCGTCACCGTCGTCGGTGGCGATCGCGCCGACCGCGTTGGCGGCGAGCAACCGGTCGTCGCGCAAGTGGGCATATCTGGCGGTGGTCGCCTGGTTGCTGTGTCCGAGCAGTTTTGACACGTCGTAGAGCGGCACCGCGCCGTTCACGCACAGGCTGGCGAACGTGTGGCGCAGATCATTCAGCCGCGTTTCCGGCGGTAGCCCGGCTGCCTCCGTCCCGCAGGCCCACGCCGCGCACGCTCTCGACCGGTCAGCTCGCGGGCTGCAACGCGAACATGAATGCTGGGCCGAACGCGCGCTACATCGACATTTATCTGCGCAAGGAAGAGGCCAACCAGCGGGCCAAGGCCGACATCGTGGTGGGCGATGAGGTGCTGGCCAAGGACGTGCCGGCGACCGTGCTGCTCGGCCTGGAAACCAAGCTGGCCGCCCTGCGCGGCGTCTATGACGCGATCCCGACGCTGATGGCCGGGCCGACCTGGGAGGAAGACCTGACGCACCGGCTGCCGGGCGTCTGGAAATCGGTGCACCCCGACATGCGGGTGAAGACCCGCAAGACCTTGGGGCCGGTGGTGCTGGTGCAAGCCACCAAGGAACACCCGGCCCAGGTGGAGAAGATCAGCGTCGACAAGCCGGTGGGCCGCATCACGATCCAAACGCTCTCGGGCATGACGACGTCGGCGGCCAAGTCTGAGATGCTGGGCCGGCTCGACAGGCTGATCAGCGCGGTCAAGCAGGCCCGCCAGCGGGCCAACGGCGTGGAGGTGAACAAGGCCCTCAAGATCGGCGACGTGCTGATGGCGTACATCAACGGCGACAACACGCCGTGAAGACGCGGCGCCAGTGGGGTTGCGACCAGTGCAACTGGGTCGGCGACACGGAGGAATGCCCCACCGAATGCCCGAGATGCGGCGTCGGGCCTCAGTGGTTGAGCTACGTCGACATCAAAGACGAAGATGAACCGAAGGAACTTCGGGCATGAAACCGCGGCGCGAGTCACCTCTGCCTCAAGTGCGAGTGGATCGGCGAGTCCGATGATGAGGTGAAGACGTGCCCGTGCTGCGGTGCCGGCGAGAACGATCTCTGCTACGTGAACGTCAACGACAATGAAATGGCGGCCGAGCCGCCGCATTCCGCTTGAAAACCCGGCGCATCCTGGTCAAGCGCACGAAGGCATTGGGCGACGTCATCATGGCGTCGCCCATCGTGCGTCGCTTGCGGCACATCTATGACCGCGACGTCGTCATCGACGTACAGACCGACCATCCCGAGGTCTTCTACCTCAATCCGCATGTCGACGACGCCGGCACCGACCGATCTGAATTCTCGTACGACCGGGTGATCGATCTCGATGGCGTCTATGAGAAAAGCCCTCACCTGCATGTGATCGACACCTACATGAGAGTCGCCTTCGGCTTTGAGGAATGGCCGACCAAAGAGACGTACCTGCACCGGCAGCACCCCGGTGACGACCTGATTGAAAACATCGAGTGGCACCGGGCCGTGGTGATCCACCCCGGTGTATCCTATTCCAAGAACCGCACGATGCCGCTCGATTTTTGGCGGGCCCTGGTCGAGCTGCTGCGGCGGCGCGACTACCACGTGATCGCCGTCGGCGCCGAGAACGACTATGACCTGGGGCCTGATGCTGCCTCGGCTTTCACCAATCTGGTCGACGATCTGACAATTCACGAGACCGCCTGGGTGATCTCGCGGGCTCTGTGTTTCGTGAGCTGTGATCAGGGGCCGCTGCACATCGCCGGCACCACCGACACGCCGATCGTCGGCATCTTCATCTCGCATCTGCCGGACAAACGGTTGCCCTGGCGTGCCGGATTCTTCGGCTGGCGCACTACCTGGCCGGTGCCGGTGGGCAATGACGTCACCGTCACCGTGTCCGATGCCGACGTCCTCACGGTCGCGACCCAGGCGTTCGACATCGTGCAGGGCACGACGCCGGGGTGCTGAACCTGGCTGCGGCGAGGCATACCGCGCAGGCGGTGCCGATTACGAATAGGCGCCGATCCTCGTCAAAACACCATCACCCAGTGGCAGTTTGAAGGCGCCGCGCAGCTCCAAAGCCATATAGGGCAACTCGCTGACTTCGGACAGATAACCTATCTGTGAGCCGCAGAGGTCGTGGTACATTCTGGCCATGATCGCGAACGATCTCCAATTCGTATTGAAGCGGCGACCGTTTATCGCGCGAGGGCGAATTTTCTTGTCCTCGGTCATTTGCAGACGAGGCTGACAATGCCGCGGATCTACGTCAGGACACCGATCAGGGAGCGCTTCGAGCGCTACGTCCTGCGCTGGGATGATCCCGACGATTGCTGGTGGTGGATTGGCGGCACGCATGAGGCCGGCTACGCCATGCTTCGAGAAGATGCGCCGTCTCGTAAGCTGAACCGAATGCACGTGTGGTCTTTTCAAGCCCACGGGGGCGAAATCCCAGAGGGAATGTTCGTCTGTCACAAGTGTGACAATCCGCCATGCACGAACCCGCGCCATCTGTTTTTAGGAACCCCGAAACAGAATTCCGAGGATATGGCGAGGAAGTGCCGCAGCACCCTCCACGAAAGGCATCCCGGTGCCATATTGAATATAAATCAGGCTCAAGCCATTCGAATGCTTTACTCGACCGGATTTACGATGAGAGCCATTGCGGTCGAATATGGCGTAAGTACCTCGAATATATCCAAGATCATAAGAAACGCAACATGGGACGCTGCACGCGTTCAGGTCCTTATGAATTGAATTGGCTGTAATTTTTCAGATAGGACGCGCCTATCCGTCGGCTGACGCTGACATCGAGCGGAGTCGAAATCGGGCAGCAAGCGCCCTAATTCCCGTGCACGTGGAACCCTAGCCTTCCACGGGTACGAGAATTCCGGTCTCACAAAAACGCGTAACGCTGCCCTCCCGGCACTGGCTGTCCTTGGTTCCGCTTTCACGTTTTCGTGATTGCGGTAAGCCGCAAGACGTCAGCGGTTCGTCGTGGACCGCTCAGGCCCCGCTTCGTACCGGTGGCCAAAGCCGCCACGCCATGTCGACGACCGCGGGAGGAATTCGCGGCATCGCTCCGGCGGGTCCAGCCGCCGGCCGTCGCACCGGTCGGCGCAAGCGAATTTTGCGTCGAGTTCGTGGGTCCACAGCCAAGCCCGAGCACCCATTCCCCCTCGCTGGCTGGAGTTCGCACGCCCCGAGACCTGCGGCGCAAGGCTGTGATCGGGATGCGGCATCCAACCGACGCGGGAGTGCATGCCAACGTGTATGCCGATTTACCTCTTGAGCGGCTTTCTTAATGAAATTCAACGCGCTGTGGACAGCGGATGGGGGAGGAAGAAGCAGTAGAAGCTGCGCCGAGGACGCGGCGGCTACGCGGCGCGGACGCCGGCGAGGAAGGTGTCGACCTCGCTCGACAGCCGCTCCGCCTGCTTGGAGAGATCGCCGGCGGCGACGAGCACCTGGCTCGCGGAGGCACCCGCTTCGTTGGCGGCCTCGCTGACGCCGCCGATGTTGCTGGATACCTCCCGCGCCGCGATCGCCGTCTGCTGCACGTTGCGGGCGATCTCCGCCGTCGCCGCGCCCTGCTCCTCGACCGCGGCGGCGATCGTGGTGGCGATGCTGCTGACTTCCTCGATGCTGCCGACGATGCCGCGGATCGCGGCGACCGCCTCCTTGGTGGACGGCCTGGATCTGGGTGATCTGCGCGGCGATCTCCTCGGTCGCCTTGCCGGTCTGGTTGGCGAGGTTCTTCACCTCGGAGGCGACCACGGCAAAGCCCTTGCCGGCATCGCCGGCGCGCGCCGCCTCGATCGTCGCATTCAGCGCCAGCAGGTTGGTCTGGCCGGCGATGCTGGTGATCAGGCCGACGACGTTGCCGATCTTGTCGGCCCCCTCGGCGAGGGCTGCGACGATGGCGTTGGTGCGTTGCGCCTCGCCGACGGCGCGCGCCGCCATTTTCGCGGATTGCGCGACCTGCCGGCTGATCTCGCCGATCGAGGCGGTGAGTTCCTCGGCCGCCGAGGCGACGGTCTGCACGCCGGCGCCGGCCTGCTCGGCGGCCGCGGCGACCGTGCTCGCCTGCTGGTTGGCGCGGTCCGCGGTGCCCGAGACGGTCCGCGCGGTCGCCTCCAGTTCGGTCGAGCCGGCCGACAACAACCCGACCATTTCGTGCGCGACGGTTTCGAACTTGGCGACCGCGCCATCAAGCCTGGTGGCCCGCAGTGCCCTCGCCGTGCGTTCGGTTTCCTGCTCGCCGGCCAGCCGGTCGGCCGCGACCAGCCCGTCCTTGAACACCTGCACCGCCTCGGCCATCTGCCCGACCTCGTCGCCGCGGCCGCGGGCCGGGATCTCCGCCGCCATGTCCCGCTTGGCGAGCCGGTGCATCGCTTCGGTCATTGCCGTGATCGGTCGCGCGATCGAGCCGATCAGGAACAGCGCCGCCAGGACGGCGACCAGCAGCGCCAGCGCCATGAAGCCGACGACGTAGAGGCGGCCGCTCGTGTATGCGGCTGCCACTTCGGCGGCCTGCCCGCCGGCGGTGGCCACGTTGTAATCCGACTCGGCGCCGAGGGCGGCATCGGCGCGGTCGCCCAGCGCAGCCAGCGTGCCTTCGAACAGGGCCCTGGCGTCGCCGATCTTCTCGGCAGCCAGGAGGCCCTGGACCTGCGCGGCCGTGTCGAAGTAGGCAGCCGCCGCCGCCTTGACCGCGGCATAGAGCTTCTCCTCGGCGCCGGCGTCCACCATCGGGGCGTATTTGTCCAGGCCCTCCCGGATGGACTTCTGGAGCGAGGCGAGCGTGACCTCGGCGCCACGGCGCGCAGCCTTGTCATCGGCAGCCAAAAGCTGGCGCGCGACGGCGCCGCGATAGGTGGACAGGTCGATCCGCATTTGCCCGAGCGCGACGACCGACGCCAACCCGTCACCGGTCATTTGCTCGACCGCGGCGTTCATCGCGCCGAAGCGCTCCAGCGCGGTCGCGCCGAGCCCGGCGACCAGGGCGAGCACGACGACGAACGAGGCGACGATCTTGGTGCGGATCGACAGGTTGGCGATGCGGGATGCGAGTGACAAGGCGGCAACTCCTTGGCGGGGGGCGATACCGGCCAGCCATCTACCCGCGAGGGATTAAGGCAGGGTTAGGCCAAGGTTCGCGCTCGCCCGGATCGGCTGTGATACATCGTGAGTGCAGCGAATGCGGGTAACGCGAGGCAAGATGCGGTTCGAGCCGACGAAAATTCCGGGCGTTCTTGCGGTTCGGCTGGAATGGCGAACCGACGAGCGCGGCGGCTTCCTGCGGGTCTACGACGCCGCCGCGCTGGCGGCGCAGGGGCTCAAGTTTGCGATCGCGCAGACCAGCATTTCGTCGACGCGCGCGGCCGGAACCGTGCGCGGCATGCACTTCCAGCGCGCGCCGCATGCCGAGACGAAACTGGTGCGCTGCCTGCGCGGCGCGCTGTTCGACGTGGTGGTGGACCTGCGCGCCGGCTCCGCGACCCGACTGCAATGGGAAGCCTTCACGCTGCGCGAGGGCGACGATGTTCTGCTGTTGATCCCGGAAGGCTGTGCGCACGGGTTCCAGACGCTGGCCGACGATACCGACGTGCTCTACCAGATCTCGGTGCCGTACGCGCCCGGGTTTGCCGATGGCGTGCGGTTCGACGACCCGGCGTTCGCGATCCCGTGGCCGCGCCCGGTGACGGTGGTATCGGCGCGGGACCGGGCGTGGAAGCCGATGGCGGAACGCGACGCTGCGCCATGATGGGGGCGGCGCCCGCGAACGTGTTGCGCGATCCCGGCCGGCGCGGCATCCTTCCGGCCACGATTCGCAAGTGTTGAGCCAGCCGTGAAAGCAGTCATTCTTGCCGGCGGCCAAGGCAGCCGCATTTCCGAGGAGAGCGTGTTTCGCCCCAAGCCCATGATCGAAATCGGGGGGCGGCCAATTATTTGGCATATCATGAAGATATATTCGCACTACGGGATCAACGAGTTCATCGTTTGTCTTGGCTACAAGGGCTATGTGATCAAGGAGTATTTCGTCAATTTCGTGCTGCACCGGACCGACGTGACCGTGGACATGGCGACCAACCAGGTCACCTATCACGATGCCACGCCGACGCCGTGGCGCGTGACGCTCGCCGAGACCGGCGAGGCGACGATGACGGGCGGGCGGCTCAAGCGGGTCGGCAAATACCTCGGGCCGGACGAGACGTTCTGCATGACCTACGGCGACGGGGTCGCGGACATCGACATCGCGGCGCTGATCGCGTTCCACCGGCAGCAGCAGGTCGACGCCACGCTGACCGTGGTGCAGCCGCCGGGGCGGTTCGGCTCGGTGCGGATGAACGGCGGCAGGATCGAAGAATTCGTCGAGAAGCCGCCGGTCGATGCCGGGCACATCAATGGCGGGTTTTTCGTGCTGCACCGGCGCGTGATCGACCGCGTCGAGGGCGACCGGACGACCTGGGAGCAGGAGCCGCTGATGTCGCTGGCGCGCGACGGCCAGCTCAGGCTACCCCCATGCCGGGTTCTGGCAGCCGATGGACACGCTGCGCGACCAGAACCAGCTCGAGGCGCTGTGGGCGACCGGCAAGGCGCCGTGGAAGAGTGGTGGACGTGACGACGGCGGCCGTCAGTGCCGAGTTCTGGCGCGGCCGGCGGGTGCTGCTGACCGGCCACACCGGGTTCAAGGGCGGCCTGGACCGCGCTGTGGCTGACGCGCGCTGGGCGCCGACGTGGCCGGCCTGGCGCTGCCGCCGGAGACCGAGCCCGCGCTGTTCACGCTGCTCGGCGCGTTGCCGGGTGCGAACTCGCGGTTTGCCGACATTCGCGACGCCGGCGCGCGGTCGCCGGAGTGGTGGCGGACGCCGCGCCCGAGATCGTGTTCCACATGGCGGCGCAGGCGCTGGTGCTTCGCTCGTATCGCGAGCCCGTCGGAAACCTATGCGACCAATGTGCATGGGCACGGTGCATCTGCTGGAGGCGCTCCGGCGGGCGCCGTCGGTGCGGGCGATCTCTCGTGGTCACCAGCGACAAGGTCTACGCAGACGCCGGCGACGGCCGCCGCCTATCGCGAGACCGATCCGCTCGGCGGCGCGGACCCCTACTCCGCCTCGCAAGGCCGCGCCGAGATCGCCGTGGCGAGCCTGGTCGGCGTGCTATTTCGCGCCGCGCGGCGTTCGCGCTGGCGCACGGCGCGCGCCGGCAACGTGATCGGCGGCGGCGACTGGTCGGAGCATCGGCTGGTGCCGGACGTCTGGCGCGCGGCATGGGCGGGCGCGGACCCGATGCTGCGTCACCCGGAGGCGACGCGGCCGTGGCAGCATGTGCTCGACTGCGTCGCCGGTTATTTTGTCTATGTGCAGGCGCTGCTGCAGGCGCCGGCAGCGACTCTGCCGCTTGCGTTGAATTTCGGGCCGCCGGCGGGGCGCGAGGCGCCGGTCGCGGCGGTCGCGGACGCCATGCTGGCGTCGCTCGGCGGCGGCAGGCGCTGGACCCGCGACCCCGGCGCGCACCCGCCCGAGCGGCACGCGCTGCAACTGGATGCCGGGCTGGCGGAGCGCACGCTGGGCTGGCGCGCCCGGCTCGATCTGGCGCAGACGCTGGCATGGACCGCCGACTGGTATCGCGCGTTCGATCGCGGCGCCGATGTCCGCGCGATGTCGCTGGCGCAGATCGCGGCGTATCGGGAGATGTGCGCGACGTGAGCGGCGCGGCGCCCGTCTGCCGCTTCTGCGGCGCGTCGCTGACCGAGACGCTGCTCGATCTCGGCAGGACGCCGCTGGCGAATTCCTACGTCGAGGCCGATCGGCTGGACCAGCCTGACCGCCGCTATCCGCTGCACGCCCGCGTTTGCGGCGCGTGCTTCCTGGTGCAGGTCGACGACGTCGTGCCGGCGGCGGAAATCTTCTCCGACTACGCCTATTTCTCGTCGTATTCCGACAGTTGGGTCGCGCACGCGAAGGCTTATGTCGCGGCGATGACGGCGCGGTTCGGGCTCGGGACGGCGGAGCCGCGTGGTCGAGATCGCCAGCAACGACGGCTATCTGCTGCAGCATTTCCTGGCTGGCGGCGTGCCGATCCTCGGCGTCGAGCCGGCGGCGAACGTGGCGGAGGTGGCGAAGGCGCACGGCGTGCCGACCGAGATCGCGTTTTTCGGCCGCGCCACCGCGGCGCGGCTGCGCGAAAGTTTCGGCGCCGCCGATCTGCTGATCGCCAACAACGTGCTGGCGCATGTGCCGGACATCAACGACTTCGTCGGCGGGATCGCTGACCTGCTGGCGCCGGACGGCGTGTTCACCGCCGAATTCCCGCATCTGCTCAAGCTGATCGAGCTGACCCAGTTCGACACGATCTATCACGAGCATTACTCGTATTTTTCGCTGCTGACGCTGGAGCGGATTTTTGCCGCGCACGGCTTGCGCGCGTTCGACGTCGAGGAACTGCCGACGCATGGCGGCTCGCTGCGCGTGTTTGCGTGCCATCGCGACGCACCGGCGCATGCAACGCAGGCCAATCTCGACCGCGTGCGAGGACAGGAGCGCGCGGCGTCGCTCGATCGGCTGGACGGCTATCGCGGGCTGGAACCGCGGGTGCAGAAAATCCGTGTCGAGCTCTGCGACTTCCTGGAGCGGATGCGTCGGGACGGCAGCACGGTCGCGGCCTACGGCGCGGCGGCGAAGGGCAACACGCTGCTCAACTATTGCGGCATCACCAGCGCCTCGATCGCGTTCGTCTGCGACCGCAGCACGGCCAAACAAGGACGCTTCCTGCCGGGCAGCCGCATCCCGATCCTGGCGCCCGAGGCGATCGACGCGCGAAAACCCGATTTTTTGCTGATTTTGCCGTGGAATTTGCGCGACGAGATCGTCGCGCAACTCGCGGGCATCGCCGCCTGGGGCGGCCGCTTCGTCGTGCCGGTGCCGGCGCTGCACGTCTTCGCCGCGTGAGCGCGCAGCACGTCGTCGTCACCGGCGCGTCCGGCTTCGTTGGGCGCCATGTGCTCGCGGCGCTCGCCGGCAGCGGCTTGCGGATCACCGCGCTCTCGCGCCATCCGCCCGATTGGATGCCGGCCGGCGTCGCGTTCCACGGCTGCGACTTGCTGGACCCGCGCGCCACGTCGGCGGCGATGCGCGAACTCGCGCCTTCGCACCTGATCCATTCGGCATGGGACGTGACACCCGGCGTGTTCTGGGGCGCGCCCGCCAACCTCGACTGGGTCGCCGCGAGTTTTGTGTTGTATCGCGCGTTTGCCGACGGCGGCGGCCGCCGCGCCGTGTTCGTCGGCACGTGTGCCGAATACGACTGGAGTTTTTCCCATTTGGCGGAATCCGGCACGCCGCTGGCGCCGGCGACATTCTACGGCATCGCCAAGCATGCGCTGCACAGCGTGTTGGCGCCGCTGGCCCGCCAGCAAGGCATTTCCCTCGCATGGGCTCGGCTGTTCCTGCTGTACGGTCCGTACGAGGCACCCGGCCGGCTGGTCAGCGGGATTGCGCGCGACATACTCGAAGGCCGCCGCGTCGCGCTGACCGAGGGGACGCAAGTGCGGGACTTCATGCACGTGGCCGATGTCGGCCGTGCGCTCGCGGCACTGCTGCGCAGCGACGTGACCGGGCCGGTGAACATCGCCAGCGGGGCGCCGGTGCAAGTGCGGCACGTCGCCGAGAAAATCGCCACGCTGGCCGGCCGGCCGGACCTGCTCGACATCGGCGCGCGGCCGATGCCGGTGCAGGAGCCGCTTTTTCTCACTGCCGATGTCACGCGGTTGCGCGAGGAGGTCGGCTTCGCGCCGCAGTTCGATTTGGACACGGGGCTTGCCGATACGTTCGCGTGGTGGCGCGCGCGGCTTGGATGGGAGCGTGGACGCCTGGATCCCCGGGTCAAGCCCGGGGATGACGTCGGAGGGGAATGATGCGGTTGTTCCGCCTCGAACCCAATAGCGGTCAGCGCTTCGAACTTCGGTATCAGCCGCCGGCCGGCGGCCCGTGCTCCGGGCGTGTGGGGAGAATGCTGCGGGCGTGGTCGACGAAGGCGTTCGGGCGGGTCAGCCCGTTCTTGTAGGTGCGCGCCACGTACAACGCAGTCGCAGCCGCCGTCGCGCCGAGATAGGTGGCCGTCGCCAGCAGCGCGAACGCCAGATACCACGGCGACTGGGTCAGCCCGTAGCCGACGCACAGCGCGGCCAGCAGCGCGAACCAGAACGGCAGGATGTAGAACGGCAGCCGCAACAGCAGCGTCGAGGACGCCAGGATGCCGGCAATCGCGAACAGCAACATCCGGAAGACGTTGTAGTGCGATGTGCCGGCGATGCGCCGCTGCCGCTTGAACGGGATCGCCGCGCGCCGGAAGCCGACCCGCGCGATCGATGCGCGCAAAAACGGAAACGACGAGTTCTCGCGCAGGATGGCGTCGCGCACCTCGCGGGTGAACAGCGAGAACTCCGCCATGTCGAGGATGATGTCCTCGTCGGCCACCGCCTGCAAAAGGCGGTAGAATACGTGCCGGCTGCGCTTGATCAGCGCCAGTTCCTCGCGGTCGACGCGTTCGCCGTAGACGATGTCGTGGCCGGCCTCGAACCGCTCGACGAAGGTCTCGATCATCTCGGGCGGGTCTTCGCAATCGACGTCGATGAACACGTAGAGGTCCGACGCGATCTCGCGCAGGCCGCGTTCGAGCGAGTTCTGGTAGCCGGCGTTGCGGCTCATCGTGACCACGTAGGTCTCCGGCCGGGCGGCGACGATCTGCTGCATCGCGGCGAACGAGCCGTCGGTGGAGGCGTTGTTGAGGAACACGAGCCGCACCGTGTAGCGCGCGGCCAGCCGTTCGATCACCGGCCTGATGCGGCCGTAGAACAGCGGCACCACCGCGGCCTCGTTGTAGACCGGGCAGAGGATCGACAGCACGGGCGTTGCTCGGCTCGGCATCGGCGGTGGCTTTGACGAACAACGGAGACCGTGTCAAGCGGCCCGGATGCCGCCGGCGCTCGAGCCGCCGGTGTTGTCAAGCCGGATGGCACCTGGCCATAAGAGGACGGGTGCGCGCGTTCTTTATCGTTTCTCGGCGCCGGGAGGCCCCTGTCGATGCCCGACGACCTCGCGACTCCGGCTTCTTGCGACATCTGCGGGGGACCATTGACGCCGCTCTACGCCGCGGTGCGCGACCCGCAGACCGGCGAGACGTTCGACATCGACCAGTGCGAAGCCTGCACGCTGGGGCGGACGCGGCCGCAGCCGGCCGATCTCGCGCCGTACTACGGCATGCAATACTACGGCGGCCGGCACGGCGTGACCGAACGGATGTGCATGGCGCGCCGGCTGCGCTTCGTGCGTCAGGTCGCCTCGGCCGGGAGGCTGCTCGATTTCGGCTGCGGCGACGGCGGCTTCCTCGCGGCGGCGCGCGCGGTCGGCTGGGGCACGACCGGCGTCGAGATGAGCCCGGACGATGCGCGCGCGAAAGGGCTCGATGTGGTCGAACGGGTCGAGGATGCGGCCGGGCCGTTCGACGTGATCACGCTGTGGCACAGCCTGGAGCATGTGCGCTCGCCCCGGCAGTGCCTGGAGAGCCTGGTGCCGCTGCTGGCGCCGGGCGGCCACGTGCTGATCGCGGTGCCGAACCGTGCCAGTTGGCAGGCACAACTGTTCGGCGCGAACTGGTTTCACATCGATGTGCCGCGCCATTTGTCCCACTTCACGCCGCTGGCCATGACGCGGCTGCTCGCGGCCACGGGGCTGGAGGTCGCGCGGCGCTGGGATCTCGAGGCCGAGATCGACCTGTTCGGCTGGACGCAGAGCGCGCTCAATCTGGTCATGCCGCATCCGAACGTGCTGTTCGACACGCTGACCCGCCGCCGGCGGGCGCACGGCACGGGCGAAATCGTCGCCAGCGTCCTGGTCGGCGCGGTCGCCACGGCGCTGAGCGCGCCGGTGGTGCCGCTGGCCGCGGCGGCGGGGCGCGGGGGCATCATGGTGTTCGCGGCGCGGCGCCGCGCGGCGCTGACGCCGTCAGCCTTCCATATGCGCGTAATCGCCGGTCCCGCTGTTGCCGGCACGCTCCTCGCCGGACTGTTCGAAGTCGGTGCGTCACTCAGCCCGGCACCACCGGCGCGAGCGAGCGCAGATATACTGGCGGAACACATTCGCGAGTTCTCAATGATCGACACGGCGTGGCAACGCCACATATATCACAGCGTCCTTGCAGCATTGCTCGGCCTAGTCGCACTCTATTTATTTTCTTCTTCATGGGCCTCCAGGTGCGAGGCGGCGGCATCGAAAATTAAGTCTAATATCAAAAAAATAAACCCGGTTTTGTTTTGCTTCATCATCCTAGAGGTCGTGTTCCAAATACGAAATTTCGGTGAAGGTGTGGAATATGTAGTGGCAGGCCTGGGTGTTGGTCTCGCCTTGTCACTCTCGGCGCGAATGAAAACTCCGTCGAAGACAGCGCTGCGTATGGCCTTTGGCGTCTCTACCCTTGCGATTGTCCTCATGCTGATTGTGCCGGGACTGATCGAGTCGCCGGCCGTCGGCGGCGGCGGTCCCCGCATGCGCTTGCCCCACCACGCACGCACCGACAGGACGGTCGTCGATTGCACCGCGAAGACCAGCAGCACGGCGATCAGCACCCGCTCCAGATTGAGCCAGAGCAACTCGCGGGCGAGCCAAGACGAGGGCGATGGGGATGTCCTGGAGGAACGGCGAGATCGGCAGCCCCTCAGCATCCCCGCCCAGTGGCGCAGCGCCTCCATCCACATGATCGGCAGCAGCGTCAGGGACACCGCGAGCAAGCGCGACCGCGTCGCTGGGTCGTCGCTGGCGCGCCGCAGCGCCAGCAGGCCGCCGAGCACCGGCAGCAGATAGATGCCCCGATAGCTGACGTTCTGGATCAGCGCGTAGCAACCGCCCGATCACCAGACAGAATGCCACCAGCCAGGTCGCGTCGGTCTGGCGGAGCCGCGCGACCGCGCCCGCGAAGCCCGGACGGCGCGCCAGCAGGAGCGCGAGCACGATCAGCAGCGCGAGCAGCCACAGGCGCAATCCGAGAACCACCAGGGCTCGATGGCGCGGGTCCATCGGACCGTCCATCTCCATGAGGTCGGCGATCGCGAGCGGCAGGTTGGCCAGGCCCACGTAGTCGGCGAACGGCGAGCCGGCAGGGAATGTTCGGCAACTCCTCGCGCAATTCAGGCCAGAACCAGGCGACAAAGATCGCGAGGGCCGCCGTGGCGAGTGCCGCGATCAGCAGGAAGCCGCGCGGCCGCTGCTTCAGTGCCAGACCGAACAAGACGAAGGGATAGTATTTGAGCAGTCCCGCCGCCAGGAACACCGCGTAGCCGAGCGCCCGCGCCGCGCCCGAGCGGATGAACAGCAGCACGCCGACGACGATCAGCAGGTAGATCCAGACGTCGATATTGTTCCGCTCCAACGCGAAGCAGACCATGCTCGACAGCGTCGCCAGCGACAGCAGCGCCGCCTCCCACCAGGCGCGCGCGGGCGGCAGCAGGGCCAGCGACAGCAGCCACAGCAGGTCGGTCGCGAGCCCGATCGGGACGCGCGCCGAGGGTTCGGTCGGCAGGAACGGCAGGCGCTGCCACAGCGGCGAATACGCCATCTTGTTGCCGGGCACGACATCGCACGGCACGGCCTGGTAGACGTCGATCCCGCGTTGCCAGCAATTCTTCATGGCGTACATGAATTCGCTGTCGAGGAACGGGTAATGCCACGGGTCCAGGCCGACAAAATACAGAATGTTGAGATACGTTACGATTTGTAGCCGATACAGCGCGGCCATCGCGCCGAACGCCGCGAGGCCGACGAGCGCCGGCACGAGGCGCAGCGCGATGCGACGCGAGGACATCCGTCAGGCCAGATGCACGCGCCCCAGCACGCCCTTCGGGTCCTTGGAATTCACGTCATAGCCGCCGATGAACAGCACATCGCCCTGATAATCCTCGGTATCGGTGATGAACTGGCACGGCACGTCGACGAGGTGCTTCAGCTCGCCCGCGCGCGACACGATGATGAAACGCCCGCCGCCGTACTGCGGAATGATCAGATCGCCGTTGGAGCGCAGGCGCAGGTTGTCGGGCCCCATCCGATCGTAGGCGGGCACGTTCGGCTTGGGGAGCCCGTGCAGGTCGAAGAATATCCGGCCGTCGCGAACGAAGAACAGTTCATCGAGACGATAGACATGCACCCGATTTTCAAAATGCTCGGTGACAAAGAGCTCGCGGGTCTTCGGATCGTAGGCGATGCCGTTGGCGTAGTGCAGGCCCTGCACGATGACGCGCGCCTCGGATTTCGCCGTGACATGGACGACCGCGCCGACCGACGGGGCCTTGAGGTCGAACAGACCCGAACTGGTGACGAAAGCGCCGCCGGCGCCGTCGGGGCAGCTGTCGTTGGGCCAAAGGATCGGGCGGTTGTCCGAGGTGGTCTCGATGCGATCCTTCAGGTCGCCGTTCTCCGACAGGAGCTGCAAGCCGCCGGACATGTAGCAGGTGACGAGCAGCCGATCCGCCAGGAACGGTGCGATCGAGGTCGGCCCGCAGGATGGTATGGACGCAACGTGATCCCTCGCGAAGCCCGGCGCATTGTAGACGATCATTTGTCCGCGCAGAATATCCACAACGTAGAGATGGTCCCGGTGCAGCAGCATGCCTTCCGGATAGGTCAGATCCCGGTCGATGTCGGTGACGCCCGGGAGAGGTGCCGACGCGGCCAGCGTTTGGCGCGGCTGCACGATTGCCGACGCTGATCCAAGCAGGATCGATCCGACCAGCATCCGACGGGTAGGGTGTTTCGACATATTTGTGTCCAAAATCATGGAAGTCCGGCACGATGATCCGAAAAACCATGGCGGAACCATAGACCAGTCGCAAGAGGGGCAAACGGTCGTCCGCCGGTCCCGCGCCAACCGGACGCCGGGGGATCAGCAGGCGGCGCCGCCCGGGCCGCCGAAATAGAAGTTGGTCAGCCAGTCCGGGTCGCTCGACAGGTGCGGCGCCGTCAGCGTGTAGCAGGACGGAGACGGCTGTTCCTGCGTGAGCCGCGGAGCCTTCGCCGCGCCCGACGGATCGTAATAGACGAGCTCGGCCTGGAACGCCGCCTGACGGTAGCCGCCGGAGGCGAACACGCCGCTGCCCATCGGCGGAAAGCTGGTGGTGCCGGAGGTCTCGCCGCCAAAACTCACGCGCGCGGCCTGTGTGCTCAGCGCGCCCGACCCGAACAGCGACAGCGGGTAGTAGCCGACCCACTCGCCGCCGAAGTTGAGCCACCAGGCGCCGTCGCGCAGCTTGAACCCGGCCCGCATGCCCCACTGCGTGCCGCCCGGCTTGCTGTAGTGATTGAACGTGCCGCCGAGCTTGATGCTGTTGCTGGTCTGCACGAACGCGGAGCACGCCAGATTGTAGCAGCCCGCCCGGCCGTAGTTGTCCGGGGTGAAGTAGATGAACAGCACCGGTTTTTTCTTTTTCGTCATCGCGGGGTAGTTCTGCCAACCGACCTCGACCGTCTGCACGCCCGCGCCGGTGCCGGCGCCGACCCATTGCTGCGCCAGCGTGAACACCTGGCCCGATCCGGTTGCCACGGCCGGCTTCCAGAGATTGATGAAACCGAAGCTGCCGGTGTTCGCCACCTGCTGCAGCGCCACGGCGTAGAGGTGCTGGTTGGGGACTGCGGCGGGCGGCGCGGCGGTGGCGGACGGCGACGGCTCGTGCCCGGAGCCGTCCGGCGACTTCGCGAAATAGTCCTGCAGCGTCGCGAACCGCGTGATCTCCTCGAGCGTGATCCGCCGCATCGGGATGGTCCCGACCGCGCAGCTTTCGCCCGCGCTTTCGGACTGGCGCAGCCGGCCCGACGGCGCGGCCGACGGCGTCGGCGGCTCCGCCGGCGGGGTCGCGATGCTGGTCAGGCCGCGCAGCCGCACCGAGGGCTGGTCGGCGATGGCGACGCAGTCGAACACCTGATCCTCGACCGCAAGGCTGTGTGCGACGCCGATGCCGTCGTAGAGCGACAGCAGATGCGCCCGCATCGCCGCGAACTCGCCGGCATCCTGCACCCGCGCGCCCGGCTTGCCGACGAAGTCCGCCGCTGCCGCGGTGCGGACGCCGGCGACGAAGGTCGCGAAATCGTCGAACGCCGGCGCCTCTGCCCAGGCGGGCGCAGTGACGGCGAAGAGCGCCGCCGCACAGGCGAGCAAGCTCGCACGGAATGCCATCGCACTGCCTCCTTCGGCTGTTCCCTGCCGGCATTATGCGATGGGTTGGAGGGAAAACCGCGCGAACGGCCGGGCCCGCCGTCATGGTCAAGCCGAAACCGGCCGCGGCCGCGATCAGCCCCCCGTTGACGCGACCGCCGCCGCGTCGCCACGATGCGGCCCCCGCCCACGCCTCTGCCCTGCCGGAGACCGCCGCCGCCCGTGGAAATCGTCCGCGAACTGCCGCTGGACCAGATCCTGCTGGGCGACTGCGTGCCGCATGATGCGCATGCTGCCGGCGGCGTCGGTGCACTGCGTGTTCGCCGACCCGCCCTACAACCTGCAACTGCGCGGCGAACTGCGCCGGCCCGACGACAGCCTGGTCGATGGCGTGGACGAGGACTGGGACCGGTTCATCCGATTTCGCCGCCTACGACGCCTTCACCCGCGAGTGGCTGGCGGAGTGCCGCCGGCTGCTGCGCAAGGACGGCACGCTGTGGGTGATCGGCACCTACCACAACATCTTCCGCATCGGCGCGATCCTGCAGGATCTCGGGTTCTGGATCCTGAACGACGTGGTCTGGCGCAAGGCCAACCCGATGCCGAACTTCCGCGGCCGCCGCTTCACCAACGCGCACGAGACGCTGATCTGGGCGCGCGCGGCAGCGCGACAGCCGCGCACCGCTTCAACTACCAGGCGATGAAGGCGCTGAACGACGACATCCAGATGCGCAGCCGACTGGCTTCATCCCGCTCTGCACCGGGCCCGGAGCGGCTGCGCAACGAGCACGGGCTGAAGCTGCACCCGACGCAGAAGCCGGAGGCGCTGCTGCATCGCGTGCTGCTGGCCTCGACCGTCGCCGGGCGACATCGTGCTCGACCCGTTCCTGGGCACCGGCACCACCGCGGTGGTGGCCAAGCGGCTGCACCGCCACTTCATCGGCATCGAGCGCCATCCGGCCTATGTCGAGGCGGCCTGGGGCCGCGTGCGCCGCACCCGCCCGCGCCGTCGGACGAGGGCGTGGCGACGACCCCGGTCGAAGCGCGACGCGCCGCGCGTGCCGTTCGGCAGCTTGGTGGAGCGCGGGCTGATCGCCGCCCGGCACGATCCTGCTGGACCGCACCCGCCGGGTGCGGGCGGTGGTGGCGGCGGACGGCACGATCCGGGTCGGCGAGCTGCAGGGCTCGATCCACAAGGTCGGCGCCGCCGGTGCAGAACGCGCCGAGCTGCAACGGCTGGACGTTCTGGCATTTCGAGCGCGACGGCACGCTGGTCGCGATCGACGTGCTGCGCGCGACGCCGCCGGCGTGAATGGCCCCGACATACGCCTGCAACATGAATCGGGCATCCTGCACGCCATGCGCCGTCGATTCGCCGCCCTGACCGTCGCCGCCTTGGCACTCGCCGCGCCCGCGCGGGCCGCCACCTGCTTCGACGGCCAGCTGCCGGCCGCGCCCTGGGCGGCCCGCGCCGCCGAGGCCGCGGTGCGGCTGGTCGCGGCGTTGCCGGACGGGCGGCCGTTCGCGTTCGCCTCCGGCATGGTGGTGGCGGGCAGCGGCGGCGCCGACGGCGGCAACCGCATCCTCACCGCCGCCCATGTCGCCCGCACGCTGCAGGAATACCAGGGCGCGTGGCTCGCCGTGTACTCGTCCGGCGGCCGCTATCTCGGCCGCGCCGACCTGGCCGCCCGCGCCAACCCCGGCCCGGCGTTCGGGCTCAGCGGCAATGACGGCGTCGACCGGCCTGCGCTTCGGCGACGCCGCGGTGCTGCACATGGCCGCCTTCGCGCCCGGGGGCGAGGCCGCCTACGCCGCGATCGCCGGCGTGCCGCTGGCGCCGCTGCAGCCGCGCGCGCTGCTGGCGGGCCGCTTCGCCGAGCCCGCCGGGATCGACCACGGCGTGTCCGGCGCGGGCGTGGTCGCCGATGGCGCGATCGTCGGCGTGATCGCGTTCAAGGCGCTGGACCGCGACATGCCGGCGGTCTCGGTCACGGCCGGCGACGCCGCCCGCCCGGCGCCGGCGGCGAGCCGCACGGTGCGGCTGCCGCGCCAGGCCGACGGGTTCGCCCAGCCGGTCATCGACCCCACGTTGCTCGCGGCGCTGGGCGCTGCCGGCCAAAGCGTCGGACAGGCGCGCGCGACCGCGCCGCTCGCGGTGTTCGTGCCCGGCTTCGTCAGCAGCACCTGCATCGCGTTCCGCGCCACGATGCGGCCGGCGTAGGCCGTCGCCGCGCTTCAGCCTGCGCGCGCCGGCTGCGCCGATACGTCCGCCGCCGGCTCGGCCGCGGGCAGCCCCCATTCCTCGGCCAGCCGCGCCCGCTCGGCGCGCAGCCGGGTAATCTCGAGCCGCGCCTGCGCGTCCAGCGTGACCCGCAGCAGCAGCGGCACGACCTGCGCCAACAGCCAGCCGCCGCCCTGCGCCGACCACGCCAGCACCGGCGTCGCCAGGTCGGAAAGCAGGGTGACGCTGAGCTCCATGCTGTGCCCGCCGGTCCATAGCGTCAGCAGCGGGCGGACCGCGGTCGCGAGCCCGAACAGCAGCACCGCGCGCAGCGTCGGCCGCCCCTCCGTGCGGTCGAGGAAGTAGACCACGATCGTCGGCAGCAGCAGCACGCCGCCGAGCAGCGCGGTCGGCGTCGCCAGCGTCACCAGCGCGCCGCAGACCAGCCCCTGCACCCACATGCCGGAGCCGCGCGGCGCGGCGGCGCCGGCTTTTTTCCGCCCCGCACCGCCTCACCAGACCAGTTGCGCGACGATGGCGGCAACGAGCGCCGTCAGCCCGATCACGGCGGCGATCTCCTGGCCGAGCCGCAACGCCGTCTCGGCGCGCACCGCGGCGCCCCGGAGCAGCCGCGTCAGCCTCGCGTCGAGCTCGCTCGCCGCCTGCTCCGCCGCCGCGTGGCCCTGCTGGTCGGCGCTGCGCGCGGCGGTGTCGCTCAGCACGCCCAGCAGGCGCGTGAGGTTGCCGGAGGGTACGGCCTCGCCGATCTGGGCGCGCCGGCTCTCCTGGGTCGCGCGATTGTGCCAGCCGTCCAGCACCGGGGCCGCGACCTGGGCCAGCCAGCCGCACAGGCCCGGCAGCGGCGGCGCCTTGAGCCGGACCTGCAGATGCGCCAGCAGCGCGAGCTGCGGCAACGCCGGGTCGGCCGCGCCCGGGTCGCCGAGTGCCGCCACCTCCTTGTCCAGCCGCCCGTCCTGCCGTGCCGCGATGAAGGCCGCCATGTCCCGGTCGATCGGCGGCGCCGGACGCGGCTCGCCGCGCCCGGCGGCCGCTTCCAACGCCGGCAGCAGGTCCTCCAGCCGTGCCACCGCCCGCTCGGCCAGCAGCGGGCTGCGGCAGGGCAGCAGCGGGTTGAGCGCGTAGTCGAGCCGCGGCAGCCCGCCCGACCAGCCGCGCTGCCGCAGCAGCCCGCGCTGCCGCTGCGCCTCCTGCCGCAGCTCCACCGGGTCGCAATGTTCGCCGCGCGCAGTCGCCCAGACCCAGGCGATCTCCTGCGCCACCACTTCCTCGATGCGCGCGCGCACGGCCGGTTCGGCAGGCAGCGCCACCAGCGCCGGCCCGATCCCGTCCGGCCACAGCGCGACGCCGCGCCAGCACAGCGGCGCCAGCGGGTCGAGCAACGCGACCGCCCGCACCACCACCCGCGCGTCTGCCGTCGCGTCCTCGGCACCGCCTTCGCTGGCGCGGATGCGCTGGGCTTCCTCGATCCTGCCGGCGAGCGTGGTGTCGCCGAGCACGCGCCGCAGCCAGTGGTCGGCAACGCCCATGCGCACCAGCCGCGCCCCCTGCTCCGGCTGCCGCGCGATCGCGTAGGCGAGCGAGCGGAAGTCCCACACGGCGATGCCGCCGACGTCCAGCGCGCGGCTGGCCCGGCGTGGCGGCCGGGCGGCGACGCGGCGGGCCCGCGCCGCCGACGGATCGGCCAGCAGCGCCGGCGTCGGCCGGTGCTCCGGGTCCTGCGCCAGCATGCCGCCGGCGAGGTCGGCGATCATCGGCGGCAGCCGCGCGTCGCCCGCCAGCGCCTGGAAGCAGCCGAGTTCCAGCTTGCGGCGGATGATCGTGTCGGCGTCGGCGCCGGCCAGCGGCAACCGGCCGAGCGCGAGCGCAAGCAGCGTGACGCCGAGCGAATACACGTCGTCGGCGATCCGCCCGTCGCCGCGCGCGGCGGGGGCGCACATCGCCATGTACGGCGGCTCGAACAAAGCCGGCTGGGTGGAGGCGGCGGGCGCGCCCCAGGCGCAGCCGAGCGTCACCTGCGCGCCCGGCACCGGATCGAGGAACAGATTGTCCGGACGCAGCGCGCGATGGGTGAGGCCGCGCGCCTCCAGCGCCGCCAGCATCGCGGCGACCGGGCGCAGCAGCCGCCCGACCAGGTCGGTTTCGGACCATGGGTGCACGCCCGCCGCGGCGTGCGGCCACACCGCCGGCCCGGGCGGCGCCGGACAGATCACGAACCAGGCCGGGCGCCCGTCCGGGCCTGCGGTGGCGCCGCACGCCAGCGGCAGCAGCAGCCGCGCGTCCGCGAAATTGGCCAGCGCGGCGATCGCCTTGGCCCGTGGCGGCGCGCCCGCGGCGACCTGGACCGCCATCAGCGCGCCGCGCCCCTGGCGCTGGTCGGTCGCCGCGAAGGCCGGCAGGCCACCGCCCGCGCCCAGCAGCGGGCGGGACGCGTCGACGGCGTAGCGCCCCGCGATCAGCGCCGCCGGCGCCGGTGTCGTGGGAACCGGGATCGGGCCGCCAGCGCGCGGGGCCACGGGTTTTGCGGGGGGCATCGCCATGAGTGGGGCGCCGCCGACACTAGCCCCCGTTGGTTAGCAAACCGCCAATTTCCGCGCCGCACCCGGAACACCGGGCACGCGGCGGAGATCGGGCCGCCCCGCTCAGGCCACGTCCTGGATCGCGAGCAGCGCCTCGCCGAGCGTGCGGTACCAGCCCACGGTCGCGCCGGTCGACGGTCGCCAGACCTCGAAACTGCTCGGCCGCACCGCGATGCCCCAGGCGGCCCAGAGATCGTGCCGCTGGTAGATCAGCACGAACGGGCCGAGCGCCGGGTCGTCCTCCCGCTCGGGGTCGTGGATGCGCAGCTCCCGCACGCCGTGGGCACGCGCCGCGTCGGCCCAGCGCATTGCCTCGATCCGCTCCGTGACGTTCAGGCGCCGCGCCTGGGGGCGCCGTGGTACGAAAGGCACGACAACGGACCCGTTCCCCACACTGATGCAACCGCCCATCGCCCCTACCCCTCGCCTGCCTGCCGAGGTCAGGCTAGCACACCAGGTGTCACCAACCTGTGATCCGGATCACACACTTCGCATGTGCAGTACCTGTAATTATCCCTCGAAGGGATCGCGCACGAGGATGGTGTCGTCGCGTTCGGGGCTGGTCGACAGCAGCGTCACCGGCGCTTCGACCAGTTCTTCCACGCGCCGGACGTACTTGATCGCCTGCGCCGGCAGGTCCGCCCAGCTGCGGGCGCCGCGCGTGCTGCCGGCCCAGCCCGGCATCGTCTCGTAGACCGGCCGCGCCGCCGCCTGCGCCCGCGGCGAGGCCGGCAGCCGGCGCAGCAGCTCGCCGGCGATCTCGTAGCCGACGCCGATGCGCAGTTCGGCAAACCCGTCCAGCACGTCGAGCTTGGTCAGCGCGAGGCCCTGGATGCCGCCGACCTTGACCGCCTGGCGCACCAGCGTCGCGTCGAACCAGCCGCAGCGGCGCCGCCGGCCGGTGTCGGTGCCGAATTCGTGGCCGCGATCGCCCATCAGCGTGCCGGTGGCGTCGGTCAGCTCGGTCGGGAACGGCCCGGAACCGACCCGCGTGGTGTACGCCTTGGCGATGCCGAGCACGAAACCCACCGCCGACGGCCCGATGCCCGACCCGCTCGCGGCCGTCGCGGCGACGGTGTTGCTGCTGGTGACGAACGGATAGGTGCCGTGGTCGATGTCCAGCATCACCGCCTGCGCGCCCTCGAACAGGATGCGTTTTCCCGCCCGCCGCAATTCGTCGAGCCGCTCCCAGACCGGTTCGGCGAACGGCAGAATGCGCGGCGCCAGCGCCAGCAGATGCTCGAGCAACCCCGTTTTCTCGAAGGTTTCGGCGCCCAGACCGGCCAGCAGCGTGTTGTGGTGGAGCAGCAGTTCGTCGAGTTTTTCCGACAGCGTCTCCGGCTCGGCCAGGTCGGCGACGCGGATCGCGCGGCGGGCGACCTTGTCCTCGTAGGCCGGGCCGATGCCGCGCCCCGTCGTGCCGATCTTTCGCTCGCCCCGCGCGCCTTCGCGCGCACGGTCGAGGGCAGAGTGCAATGGCAGAATCAGCGGCGCGTTGTCGGCGATGCGCAGCGTCTCCGGCGTCACCGCCAGGCCCTGCGCGCGCACCCGCTCGATCTCGGCCAGCAGCGCCTCCGGGTCGATCACCACGCCGTTGCCGATGATGCCGAGTTTCTGGCGCACCAGGCCGGAGGGCAGCAGCGAGAGCTTGTAGGTCTGGTTGCCGACCACCAGCGTGTGGCCGGCGTTGTGGCCGCCCTGGAACCGCACCACGACATCGGCGCGGCTGGCCAGCCAGTCCACGACCTTGCCCTTGCCCTCGTCGCCCCATTGGGCGCCGATGACGGCGACGTTGGCCATGCGCTTTACGCTCCCCCAAGGGCAATGAGCCCGTCGGCCGTTAGCAGATGCGAGCAGCCGAGCCGGCGCGCCTCGGCCGCCGCATCGGCGACCGGCTCCAGCCCCGCCACCGTCGCGCAATTCTGTCCACGCACGGTTGCGGCGTCGAGCCCGGCCGGCACATAGACGCGCGGCCGCGAGCGGCGCGCTGCGGCGCGGCGCGCAGGATCGCCTCGGGGAACAGCGTCAAGCCCGGTCGCCGGCTCGCTGCCGCCGCACAGGTAGCGCCCGCCGCGGCCGAGTTCCTCGTGCCGGCCCGGCGCGAACACCGTGACGCAAACGCCGGTGTGGTAGCGGAAGCCGCGAAACTCGACCGGATCGATCGTCAGTTTGATTTGCGGCGCCCGCGCGCGGATGGCCGCGACCGCCGCCGCCAGCCGCTCGGCGAGCGCCGCCGCGCCCGGGGGCAACGCCGCCGCCGCCAGCGCCGCGAGCGCCCGGTCCGCCGCGCCGGCCGCCAGCAGAAGCTCGGTCAGCGTGCCGGCGATCGGCCCGCCATGTGCGCCCACCGCCGCCGCGTCCTTGCGGTCGAGCGCGCGCGCCAGCGGCCCGCGATGCGCGGGCTCGATCCCGGCCTCCTCGATCAGTCTGTCCACCAGCGGCGGCATGGTCAGGTCGAAACTGAGCCGGGTCAGGCCCAGGGAAACAAGTGCCTCGGCGCCGACCAGCACGATCTCGGCGTCGGCGGCGGCGCTGTCCGGCCCGATCAGCTCGATCCCGGCCTGCGCCACCTGCCGTTCCGGCGCCAGTTGCGTGCCGCGCACCCGCAGGCACTGCCCGGCATAGGACAGCCGCAGCGGCCGCGCGCGCCCCCGCCAGCCGCGTGGTCGCGATCCGCGCCACCTGCGGCGTCATGTCCGCCCGCACGCCCATCATGCGGTGCGTGTCGGGGTCCATCAGCCGGAACGTCTGCTCGGCGGTGGCGGCGCCGGTGCCGGCGAGCAGCCCGTCCTCGAACTCCAGCAGCGGCGGCTTTACCCGTTCGTAGCCGTGCGCGGAAAACGCCGCCATCAGCGCCTCGACGCTGGCCGCTTCGGTCTCCGCGTCCGGCGGCAGCAGGTCGCGCAGGCCGGCGGGCAGCAAGGCGGGGCTGGGCGGCGGATCGTCGGTCATCGCGGGGTCCGTGGGGGCGTGCGGGTCATAGCAGCGCGGGCGGAGGAGCGGAAGGAAGGCGCCCGGGCGCGATCGCCGAGGATGCCCGCATCGACGATGCCATGCCAGACTGTCTCGGCTTCGCCCAGGTGCCGATCCACCCGCTGGTGATCGAGCGCCTCGGCGTGACGTGGACGTCCGCCGATGCGCGCTGCAAGTTCAGCGACCAAAAAGCGCTGACGTTCGACGAATGCGTGCGGCGGTATATCGAGGTGTATGGGTAAATTGTGCGTCGGTCCCCTTCGGCGTTACGGGCTACGCTGGCCAAGGAGCACTTTCCCTAAGTGCTCGAATTATTGTTCTGATATCGTAACGTTATGGCCGTGCGAGAGCGGCGACCGGTGCCAGGCTTTTTTCGGGGTGTGGGGTTTGTTTGCCTGCCGCGTTGGGCGGGCGGAGGGGCGACGGCCTTGCCCTGAACGGTTTTGGCTCGCTGAGGGCTTTGCGCCGGGGTCTTCGCCTTGGGGAGGAGGGGGGCGCTGCGGGGGAGTGTTGCCGGGCTGGCGGTTGGCGGTGCGGGGGCGGGGCATACCGGCCGGCCTGGATGTCGGCGGCCAGTTTTTCGAACTCCTCCAGGAAGGTTTTGAGTTCCCGTTGGATTTGGAGGATCTGGGGGATGGCGAGCAGCCCGCGAAAACCCTGGGCCAGGATGGCCTGGATCATCAGGTTGATGAGGGTGGCGAAGCGCTGGGCCGGGGTGGGGGTGGGGTGCATGTGCTCCCACTTCGTTAGCAGGAGTGACGCGAAGGTGTCAAGGAATTTTTTCTCCATCATCCCGTTGCCGGGGCGGCATTCTGTCCTATTGCCGGCGTAGGCGTGGCAGACCGACGGTGGGACGGTCGGCGGCGGACCGCATGAATAAGGTCCTGCTCGAATTCTTGGCCGTCGCTGTGGAGGTTCTGGCGGTTTCGGCACACGAAATCTGCAAAGCAGACGCAGATCATGTAGGTGGGCTTCAGCCCACCGACACAACCGTCTCGAACGCGGCCCTGACACATGACGTCTGATCTGCCGATCATTCGGCGCCGCCGATTGTCGGGCCGCTGTCGTCGGACGGCAAAGCAAGGGTGTTGAGCCGATGCCCAGTTACCGCCGCAACCGGGTGGAGGGCGGATGCTACTTCTTCACCGTCAATCTGCGCGATCGACGCTCCGATCTTTTGGTCGCAGAGATCGACGCGCTGCGCAGTGCCGTTCGAGCCGCGCGGGCACGCCATCCGTTCCACATCGATGCCTGGGTGGTGCTGCCGGACCACATGCATGGCCTTTGGACATTGCCGCCCGACGACTCCGACTTCCCGGTCCGGTGGCGGACGATCAAGGCCCTGTTCTCACGCTCCGTCCCGCAGGCCGTCCCGCGGGCGGAAGATCGGCGGCCCTCGTTGGTCCGCAAGCGCGAAGCCGGCGTCTGGCAACGCCGGTACTGGGAGCACACGATCCGCGACGACCGGGATTACGCCGTCCACATGGATTACATCCATTGCAACCCGGTGAAGCACGGGCTTGCGGCACGTCCCGCCGACTGGCCGTTCTCGAGCTTTGCCAAATGTGTCACGCTCGGGCTGTATCCGATCGATTGGGCGATCGAGGGTCCCGGATTGGCCGACGCCGGCGAGCGGTTGTAACCTGCGACGGTGGGCTGAAGCCCACCCTACGGCTTGCTGACCGAGCATCAGAGGCGCGAGGCGATCAAGCGGCGTGACCGTGGCGACGAAACGCCTGCCGAGATCGGCCGCAGCTACAATGTGAGCGGAGCGACGATTTCGCGGCTGGTCGCGTGAATGACCGAAAAGTAGTGCAAATTTGAAGGGCAAGCTGCCAATGCCTTCGTTAGTGCCGGTAGTCTTAGCTATAGTTGGTGTTAGTGGCACGCTTTTGGGCGCTTGGCTGGGTAGTTCGCTAACGCGCGGCAACCAAGAGCGACAGTGGCGTCGTGATCGTGCCCTAGAGACGTACTCCGATGTCCTTCAAGCTGCGGAAATGGTCCGCTTGGCAGCCCATGAGGCGTATCTCGGCCCAGACTGCGGAACCATCGAACATGCCAAGCAGCACGGAATAGTTCATGAAAGATTGGCTGAAATGTATCGTGCTCAGCAACGTGCATCCCTATTGGCCCCATATACAGTATAACTCCAACTTGCAACTTTTAATATACTCGTTGTATCGGAGATTGGTGCGAAATGGACTATGTGTCCGAAGGTGAGTGAAGACGAGGCAAACCAAACACTAGAGAAATATGCTGCGCTCCTACTTAATTTTACAAACGCGGCTCGAGGCGACCTAGGTATGAGCTCGCCGCTCCGTAGGAACCAGATGCCAAAGACGCCTTGGTGGCAGTTTTGGCGTGCTGATTTGTCATAAAACGTTTCACGCGGCGCCGCGCGTTGCGACATCTACACCGGGCCGCCGACTTTCCATATAGCACGTTATCCAATCGCGGCTCGCGCTGCTATATGTGATAGTGTCATTTATCATAAAATTCAATAAATCACTACAAAATGCCGTATGTGCCAAATAAAACTAACTTGAAGCCGCAATTAGAAGAAGACAAGCCCATTCCTACCCCCTGCTCATCCGGTTCCACGCATCCAACGCCGCGATCTTGTAGGCCTCGGCCAACGTCGGGTAATTAAAAGTATTCTCGACGAAGTAATCCAGCGTCCCCTTCAGGTTCAGCACCGCCTGGCCGATATGCACCAGCTCGGTCGCGCCCTCGCCGCAGATGTGCACGCCGAGCAACCGCCGCGTCTCGATGGCGAAAATCATCTTCAGCAGGCCGGTGCTCAGCCCCATGATGTGGCCGCGCGAGGTCTCGCGGAACCGCGCGATGCCGCACTCGTACGAAATGCCCTTGGCCCGCACCTCCTCCTCGGTCAGCCCGACCGTGGAGATCTCCGGCACCGAATAAATCCCGTACGGGAAATACTCCGGCGCCGGCGGCATCGGCAGGCCGAACGCGTGGCACGCGGCGATCCGCCCCTGCTCCATCGCAGTCGAGGCCAGCGACGGAAACCCGATCGCATCGCCCGCCGAATAGATGTGCGGCTGCTCGGTCTGGTACGTGCGCGGATCGACCTTGAGCCGCCCGCGATGGTCGACGGCGATGCCGCAGGCCTCCAGGTTCAGCGCATCGGTGTTGCCGACCCGGCCCGCGGCGTACAGCAGCATGTCGGAGCGCACGCGCCGCCCGTTCTCCAGCACCGTCACCGGTTTGTCGTTCTCGAATTCTATTTTTTCCACTTTGCTGCCCAGGCGAATGGCGATGCCCCGGTCGCGCAACTGATGCACGAAATCCTGGATCAGTTCCTGGTCGATGAAATCGAGGAAGGTCGCGCGCGGCTCCACCAGCGCCACCGCCACGTCCAGCGCCGAAAAGATCGTCGCGTATTCGACGCCGATCACGCCGGCGCCGACCACGGTCAGGCTGCGCGGCAGCTTCACCATCTCGATCATCTCGTCGCTGTCGAGCACGCGATGGCCGTCGAACGGGATTTCCGGCGGGCGGAACGGCCGCGTGCCGACGGAAATCAGGAACCGCTCGCCCTCGACCACCTGGATCTCGCCCGCCTCGGAGGTGGTTTCCACGCGGTGCGGGTCGAGGAAGCGGGCGGTCGCGCGCATCGTGCGCACCGCGTTGCGGGCGAACTGGTGCTCCAGCACGTCGACCTCGTGGTCGAGCGTCTTGTGCAGGCGCGACGTGCAGATCCTCGGCGGCGATGTCCTGCTTCACCCGGTAGGCGCGGCCGTAGAAGCCGCGCTCGCGCCAGCCGGTGAGGTTCAGCACGGTTTCCCGCAGCGTCTTCGAGGGGATGGTGCCGGTATGGACGGAAACGCCGCCGACCCGGCGCCCCTTCTCCACCACCATCACCGAGTTGCCGAGCTTGGCCGCCTGCACCGCCGCGCGCCGGCCCGCGGGTCCGCTGCCGATCACCACGAAATCGAAGCGGTTCATTGTGTCAGCCCCACTGGCCCTGCCGCCACGCGCACCCCCACCGGATCGGCAATGGCGATCCGTCCCACCATCGCATGCAAGCAGAATGCCCGGCCCGATGCGCGCAAAATATCGCGCTGCGATGTCAGCCGTTCAGCAGCCGATCGATTTCGTCCTGGTCGAGGTCCGGGGTGGCGACTGCTTCCAGCGAGTGGGTGGTCGCGTGCAGCGGCGCGACCGGCGGCTCCGGCGCCGGCACGCCGCCCTCCGGTGCCTCCGGGATCATGCCGCCGAGCATCGTCTCGACCCTTCTGCAGGTGCTCGATCGCGCGGCGGATGCGCTGCCCCGTGAGGTCCTGGAACGTGCAGGCCTCGAAGATCGCGTTAATCCGCTCGGCCACCCCGCGCACCGATTCGGCGTCGCGATTGCCGGACGCGAGCCAGTCGCCGATCGCCTCGGCGGCCTCCATGATCTGGTTGGCGGCCTGCTCGGTCGCCAGCACGACCGAATTCGAGTTCGAGCCCGCTGTTGCGCGTCGCCGCCGCGGGCGCCGCCAGCAGCCCGACGATCTGTTCGTGCACGCGGCTCAGCTGGCCGGTGACGTTGGCCTCGCTGTAGTCCATCAGCTGCGTCACGCCATGTACTTCGGCGCTGAGCTCGGCGATGCGGCGGTCGACGAAGCGGTGCATCTCGGCGAACAGGCCGCCGACTTCCGTACGGATCGCCGCACGCAGCTCCGCCATCCCGCCGCCCTCCGTCGCGACATCCATCCGGGCCGCCCTCTCGCCACTCGTCCAGCCGAGGATCGTAGGCCGTGAGACCTTAACGATCCGCTGCGAGGCGCGGCGCCGCTCAGAACGCCAGCGGCGTCGCCTGCACCACCAGCGGCAGCGTGCGCACCATCGCCAGCACGTCGTCGGTCACCGGCTCATCGACCGAGACGAGGCAGATCGCATCGCCGCCCTGCACCGCGCGGCCGAGATGGAAGGTGGCGATGTTGATCCCCGCCCCCGCGAGCGTCGCGCCGAACCGGCCGATGAAGCCGGGCTTGTCCTGGTTGGTCACGTACAGCATGTGCCGGCCGAAATCGGCCTCCACGTTGATGCCCTTGATCTCCACCAGCCGCGGCCGGGAGCCCGCGAACAGCGTGCCGGCGACGCTGCGGGCCTGCTGGTCGGTCGTCACGGTGATGCGCACCAGCGTCTGGTACTCGCTCGGCCGGTCGTGCACGGTCTCGGCGACGTCGATGCCGCGCTCGCGCGCCAGCACCGGCGCGTTGACCATGTTGGCGCCGGCCATCATCGGCGCCAGCAGCCCCGCCAGCGCCGCCGCGGTCAGCGGCTTGTGGTTCAACTGCGCCGCGTGGCCCTCGTATTCGATCGCGACGGCCTTGATCACGCCTTCGCGGGCACTGGTGAGCTGGCCCGCGAAACTGCCGAGCAGCCGGCACAGCTCCATGTACGGTTTCAGTCGCGGCGCGTCCTCGGCCGACACCGAGGGCATGTTGATCGCGTTCGATACGGCCCCGGTCAGCAGAAAGTCGCTCATCTGCTCGGCTATTTGAAGCGCGACGTTCTCCTGCGCCTCCGCCGTCGCCGCCCCCAGATGCGGCGTGCAGACCACGTTTTCCAGCCCGAACAGCGGACTGTCGGTCGCGGGCTCGGTCTCGAACACATCGAGCGCCGCACCGGCGACGTGGCCCGATTTCAGCGCGTCGGCCAGCGCCGCCTCGTCGATCAGCCCGCCGCGCGCGCAGTTGATGATCCTTATTCCTTTCTTTGCTTTCCCCAGCGCCTCTCTTGAAAGGATGTTTTTCGTCGCTTCGGTCAGCGGCGTATGCAGCGTGATGATATCGGCGCGGCGTCAGCAGCTCGTCGAGCTCGACCTTCTCGACGCCGAGGTCGAGCGCGCGCTGCTCCGTGAGGTACGGATCGTAGGCGACGACGCGCATCTTCAATCCCTGCGCGCGATCGGCGACGATCGAGCCGATGTTGCCGCAGCCGATCAGCCCGAGCGTCTTGGAAAACAGCTCAACGCCCATGAACCGGTTCTTTTCCCATTTTCCCGATTTGGTCGAAGCGCTCGCCTCGGGGATTTGCCGGGCCAGCGAAAACATCATGGCGATGGCGTGCTCGGCCGTGGTGATGGCGTTGCCGTACGGCGTGTTCATCACCACGATGCCGCGCGCGGTCGCCGACTTCACGTCGACGTTGTCGACGCCGATGCCGGCGCGCCCGACCACCTTCAGCCGCGTCGCCGCCTCGAACAATTCCTTCGTGGCCTTGGTCGCCGAGCGGATCGCCAACCCGTCGTACTCGCCGATCATGCCGCGCAGATCGGCGGGCGTGAGGTTGGTGCGCACGTCGGCCTCGATGCCGCGCGCGCGAAAGATCTCGACGGCCGCAGGCGAAAGCTTGTCGCTGATGAGGATTTTCATGGTGTGAGTCCCGGGAGAATGTCCCTCGCCCCGCTTGAGGGCGGCGAGGGATTTCAGGGTGAGGTGGATGAATCTGCGCCGGAGCGGGTGAGCCGGAGTAACCCCCACCTCACCCCGGCCCTCTCCGCCCCCGAGGGCGGAGAGGGAGGTTCATGCGGCGGCCTGCGAAACGTGCGCCGGCGCCACCTGCGCGTAGGCCCAGTCGAGCCACGGCAACAAGGCAGCAATGTCGGCGGTCTCGACGGTCGCGCCGCCCCAGATGCGCAAACCCGGCGGCGCGTCGCGATAGGAGGCGATGTCGTAGGCAACCGCCTCCTTTTCCAGCAGCGAAGCGAGCTTCTTCGCCGCCTCCGCCTGCGCCGCGGCGTCCAGCGCCACGAACCACGGCGCGACGATCTTCAGGCAGATCGACGTGCACGACCGCGTCGCCGGGTCTTCGGCAAGGAAAGCAGCCCAGTCGCGCGCCGCCACCCAGCCGGCGACGGCGGCAAGGTTCGCCTCGCTGCGCGCGATCAGCGCCGGCAGCCCGCCGACGCTTTCCGCCCAGCGCAGTCCGTCCAGCGCGTCCTCGACGCACAACATCGAGGGCGTGTTGATCGTCTCGCCCTTGAACACGCCCTCGATCAGTTTGCCACCCGAGGTCAGCCGGAAGATTTTCGGCAGCGGCCAGGCCGGCTTGTGGGTCAGCAGCCGCTCGACCGCGCGCGGCGACAGCGCCAGCATGCCGTGCGCCGCCTCGCCGCCCAGCACCTTCTGCCACGACCACGTCACCACATCGAGTTTCTGCCACGGCAGGTCCATCGCGAACGCCGCCGACGTGGCATCGCAGATCACCAGCCCGGCTCGATCGGCGGCGATGAAATCGGCGTTCGGCAGCCGCACGCCGGAGGTGGTGCCGTTCCAGGCCAGCACCAGATCATGCGCCGGATCGACGGCGGACAGGTCCGGCAGGCGGCCGTAGGCCGAGGCCAGCACGCGCGCGTCCGGCAGCTTGAGCTGCTTGACCACGTCGGTCGCCCAGCCTTCGGAAAAACTCTCGAACGCCAGCACGTCCACGGGCCGCGCGCCGAGCAGCGACCACAGCGCCATCTCGACCGCACCGGTGTCGGACGCCGGCACGATGCCGAGCCGCCAGTCGGCCGGCATGCCGAGGATTTTGGCGGAACGCTCGATGACCTCGGCAGCCGCGCCTTCGGCTCGCGGGCGCGGTGCGACCGGCCGAGCAGCGCGGCGCCGCAGTGCCGCCAGCGACCAGCCGGGTCGCTTGGCGCAGGGGCCGGATGAAAAATCGGGATTGTTCGGACGCAAGTCCGGTTTCGCGGCAGCGCGTGCCATGTGCGGCTCTCCCTTTCAGAAGAGAAGCGCCCCGGTGGGGGGGCGTGACCCGCCGCGTGCTTAGCCCGGCGGCACGCTGCCGGGCAAGCCCCATCTCAGTCGGGCGATCCGGCTACCAGAATCGCTCCGATTTCATCTGCATCTGGCCGTCGAGCGGCTTCGCGAACACCGAGGCCGCCTCCTCCGCCAGCTTCCCGAGCGCCTCCAGCTCCTCCGCCGTTGCCCCTGCCCGCGCCCGCCGGTCCATGACGCACAGCGCGCCCAGGTACTGCCGGGCGGCGCCGAACACCGGCGCCGCGGCAAAGAAGCGGATGCCCGGCGCGCCGGTCACCACCGCGTTGGCAGCGAAGCGGGCGGCAGACCGCGGGTCGACCCAGAAGGCCGGCTCGTCCCCGGTCACACAGTTGGCGCAGGATGCGAGGTCCTCGGGGGAGAAGGGCAGCCCCAGGCCGATGCTGGCCCGCAACACCCGCCTCGGCGCATCGCGCAGGCTCGCGACCGCGATCGGCACGTTGAACAGCACCGCCGACCGATGCACGATCCCGTCCAGCAATAGCTCGGTCCGCGTCTCCGGCGACGGAGAGTTGCCGATGGCCGGCCGTCGCTCGACCTCGACCGGCGTCCCGGCTCGTCTTTCAATGAGCATAGTGCTGACACTCATTCTGCGATTCTAACAACAGGATAGATCAATCCACCGCCTACTGGCAAATGATCAGTCGCCGAAACTCTCGCCGTACACGGCTGCCCGCGCCGCATCGCGCGGCGTGTGGCCGCTCGCGAACAGCTGCGCCCACTCATCGCGCATCCCGCCCGACCAGCCCAACAGCCGGCGCACGCAATTGCACCATTCCTCGAATCCCGCCTGCTGCAACGCGATCGAATGCGCTGGGTCGACGGGGTAAATCGCCGCATCTTCCATATCTCGCCTACCTTATGCGGTGTCCGTTGAACGTTTAACGTCGGCATCTCGGAGAGAAAGGCAAGGGTGGGCGTGTGCGTTCCTTCGGCATGGCCGCGCCGGTGGTACATCTGCATCAGACCATCCGCGCTTGCGCGCCGTTTCGCGCCGGTTGCACTCAGTATATCTGCGAAAATGCGGGCCTATACTCCACCATTTCAAGCCGCGATACAGCGATTGCCTGCTCACGCGCATGTGCTATGAAGTTAATTTCATCCGGTCGCCATCGATTGTTCAACGACCTCGCGCCTGATTGTGCCGGCTGTGCCGGCCGCATTGGCCCGAGACATTGCATCTCGTCCGTCCCCTTCGTTTCACTCGCCGCGATCGAAATGAGTTAACGCGAATGATTGGGAATTTGCAAGCAAATGTTGACGCCCTTGCGGTGCAATGCAGCCGTGCGCGCCGCGCCGTCCGTCACCGCGGCAGATGCCGGGCGATATACGGCGGCAACTGGAACGCAGCTGCGTGCACGCCAGGCGTCCAATACCCGGTCGTCCCGAGCACGCCCGCCGCCGCTGCGCGCGCCGTGATGGTCGCGACGTCGACCGCGTCGAGCCCGGCCTGCTTCGCCGCGAACCCGAGCGTCATGAAGCCGCCGACATAGGTCGGCACCGCGGCGACATAGGCGCCGACATGCGGAAAGAATTTGCGGCGTCGCGCGCTGGTGTCGTGCAGCTCGTCGGGCTGCATGAACGGCACGCCGCACTGGTTCACGATCAGCCCGCCGGCCGAGAGCACGCGCGCGCAGTTCTCGTAGAATTCATCGGTGAACAGCACCTCGCCGACGCCGATCGGGTCGGTGGAATCGACGATGATGGCGTCGAAACCGTCATCCGCCGCCTGCTTCACGTAGTCGATGCCGTCGCCGACGATCACGGTGGCGCGGGCATCGTTCCAGGCGTCGCCGGCAATGCCCGGCATGAACTCGCGCGCGAGTCGGATCACTTCGCCGTCGATCTCCACCATCACCGCGTGCGCGACGTTACGGTGCTGCAGCACGCGCCGCAGCACGCCGCCGTCGCCGGCGCCGATGATCAGCACGCGATGCGCGGCACCGTGTGCGAGCAACGGTACGTGCGTCAGCATCTCCTGGTAGACGAACTCGTCGCGCTCGGTGATCTGCACGACGCCATCGAGCAACATCACACGGCCGTGCGAGAAACTCTCGAACACCATGATGTCCTGGAATGCACTCTGCACGCGCGCGAGCTCGCGCTTGACGAGGAAGCGCTGGCCCCACTCGGCGTACAGCGTCTCGTTTACCCAGGCGTCGGTTGCCATGGCACCTCAAAAGGCGAGGGGCTTTGCCCTCGACCCCAGCAAAGGCGAAGCCTTTGCAATCCACTATCAAGTTGGGGTCCGGGGCCTCGCGGCCCCGGCGGGGTCAAGAGCTTGCCCCTGCGAAGGCGGGGAGGCGGAGCCCCTTGCCTTTACTGCACCCGCCCGCGCCGCTGCTCGTCGATATCCACGCGCTCCGGCGCGAACGCTTCGCGCAGGATCGGGATCGACAGGTACGGATCGCAGCATCCGCACATGAACAAGTCCACCGCTGCGAAGTCGCGCTCCGGCCAAGTGTGGATGGAGATGTGGCTCTCCGCCAGCACGACGACGCCGGACACCCCGCCGTTCGGCGAGAAATGGTGGAAATGGCTGTGCAGGATCGTCGCCCCGGCCGCCACCGCCGCCTCGCGCAGCGCGGCGTCGATATGGTCCGGGTCGGCGAGATTCGTCGCGCCCCACAAATCCACCAGCAAATGCATGCCGGCGAATTTCTGGCCGTCGCGTACGACGAAATAGTCCTTCTGTTCCTCTGCGGCGACCGCGAGAAGAGTATCGTTCGTCTGGTTCTCGCTCGGAAGCTCCGAGACCATCCCCAGTGGCGTGAGTGCGTTCATCGCGTACCCCTTCCAACCAGCAGACGGCCGGCAGGATGCTGAGAGGCGCATCCCCTTGGGCCAAGGCCGCGGAAAATGGGGACAAGGGGGGGGTGACGCAAGAGTTAATTTGCCCCGCGAGGGCAGTTTTTCGCAGGGCCGGCCTGCGCTTCGCGGAACTTCGCGTCAGCGCACCCGCGCCGCCGGCCCGAGCGACTTCAGCGCCGCCGGCACGTCGCGTGCCAGCGCCGCCTCCTGCGCCGCGCGCGGCAGGTCGGCGACGCCCTGCACCGGACGCTCGGTCAGCAGCCGGAACAGTTCCGCGGTCTTTCCCGCCGGCATGCGCGACAGCTCGCGTTCGCGCAGTTGCGCGAGCAGTGGCTCGTCGTTCGCCTGCGCGGCGGCGGAGGCGAGCCGCAGCAGCACCTGCGCCGGCGCTTCCGCCAGCGTCCCGTCCGGCGGCACCATCCTGCCGGCGTAGCTGGCCAGCGCCTGCACCGCGCCCGGCCAGTCCTTGGCCTGCTCCAGCAGCGTCGCCCGTGCCTCGTCCGCGGCCGGCGAGTTCAGCGCCGCCAACGCCGCCGTGGCCGGGCCGAGCGCGCCGCGCGCGGCGGTGGCGCGCGCGAAGGCGATGGTGCGCGTCTCGTCGAGCGCCGGCGGCAGGTCGTTGGCCGTGGACGCGGACAGCGCCAGCAGCGCGCCGGCGGGATCGCCCTGCTCCAGCTTCACCGCCGCGAGGCGGGCGCCGAGTTCCGCCTTGGCTGCACCCGGCGCGGTCGCGTTCATCAGCTTGTCCAGCACCGGCGCCGCCCGCTTCGGCAGGTCGAGCGCCACCAGCCGGTCCGCCAGCCGCGCCGCCAGCACCCGGCCGGGCTCGCCGTCGGGCAGCAGGTCCGGGTTCTCGTCCACCAGCGAGGCAAGGTCGAGCGGCGACAGCGCCGCTTCCCCGGCCAGCGCCTGCGAGAACACCGCGCCCATCCGGTCGCGGATTGCCGCCTGCTGATCGGGCCAGTTCTGGGCCAGTTCGCCGCCCGCAGTCTCGCGCAGCATCGCCAGCGCCGCGCGCCAATTGCCGGATTTGGCGCGCAGATCGGCGATCCGCAGCCGCAGCGCCAGTTCTTCCGGCCCGCCGCGCCACGAGTAGATCAGCTTGTCGAGCGCATCCGCCGCCTGCGCCACCGTGAAGGCGCCGCTGTGCAGCCGCAGTTCGGCGGCGCGCGCGGCGGCGCGCGCGCGCTCGCGCCGGTCCGGCGACAGCGCCAGCCGGTCGAAGATCGCCAGTGCCGGGGCGGCGTGGCCGTCGAGTTCGGCGAGCAGCGCGCGGGCGAAGTCGAGCGACGCGTCGTTCTTGCGGGCCTCCAGCAACCGCCGGGCCGGCTCCCGCTCGCCGCCCAGCACCATGGTTTCGGCCGCCAGCGGCAGCAGCCGGCCGCGCAGCGCCGGGGGGTAGGCGAGCAGCAGCGGCAGCGAGGCCGAGAACCGCACCGCCGCGTCCGGCGCGCCCTCGTGCTGCAGCGCCAGCCGCACGGCGCGCCACAGCGTCACCTCGTCGGTGCCGTCGAGCCGCGGATCGGCGATCGCGTCGGCCTGGTCGAGCCGCCCCGCCAGCAGCGCGCCGACCGCGGCCAGCCCTGCGGCATCCGGCGAATCGGCCGCGCGCGCGTCCTCGGCGATCGCGAGGTTGGCGAGCGCGTTCGCCTCCGCCCCCATGCCGAGCGCGATCTGCGCCTGCGCCGCCTGCAGCCGGCGCGCGGTCCGGCCGTCCGGCGGGGTCGCGGCGGCCTCGTCGGTCGCGGCTTCCAGGCGCCGCCGCAAGGCGCCCGTCGGCAGCGCCGGAAAGTCCCAGCGCCTGGTCATGTGCGCGGCCTCGAGCGCGGCGACCGCCTCCGGCCCGGTCGGGTCGAGCGCCACGCCGCCGGCCGGTGCCTGCGGGTTGTCGGCGGCGAGCACGAACCCGCTGAACTGCTTGGCCGGCGCCACCCGCAGCGTGATGGCGTCGGACACCGGCTCGACCGCGACGCCCTGCAGCGTCTCCAGCAGTGCGAAATCCGGGGTGCGGCGCTTCGTCGGCACGCCCTGGCCGGGCTGCGTCTGCGTGCCCACCAGCAGCGCGCCGCCGGTCAGCGGATCGGGCACCGAGACGACCGCGCCGGGTGCGGCCGCGGTGAGCCGCATGGCGCCGGCCACGACGTCGCCCTGGATCGGCAGCAGCGGCGGCGGCGCCGCGACGCGGGTCAGCGTCCAGCCGTCGTCGTCGCGGCTCAGCCGCAGCCCCTGCCCTGCCGGCAGCGTCAGCCGCAGCACCGTCGCGGCCTCCAGCAACTGCACCCGCGCATCGGCGAACGCCGCAGCGGCGGCCGAGTTGCCGCGCAGGTCCGCAAGGTCGACCGGGCGCCGCTCGTCGAACACCACCACGACCTCGTCGCCGCGGCGGAACGCGGCGGCGCCGGTGCCAGGGCCGAACGGCAGCTGCAGCGTCGCGGCGCCCGCCTCCGCCACGAGCGCCAGCGGCCCTGGCGATTTCGTGGCGGCGGCATCGGGTGCGGCCGGGCCTTGCGCATCGCCGCCGCCCGGCGCCGGCAGGGGCGTGCGCTCGACGGCGGTGACCGGCGCCGCCATCGGCGGCCCGGCGGGCGGGGCCGGCGGCGGCGGCGGCCGCAGCACGTTCGGCAGGCTGCCGCCGTTCAGCAGGCTTTGCAGCGGCACCCGCAGCGGCTCCGAACGGCCGGGGACGAGGTCGAACGGCGGCGCCGCCCGGTCCGCCGGCACGGTCACGGCAGGCATCGGCGCCGCGGGGGTGACGGTGTTCGGCGTGACGGTGGTCGGCGTGGCGGCGGCGGGCATGGCGGCAACCGGGGCGGGCGGCGCGGCGGTGGCGGCGGCCGGGATTGGCCCGGTTTGCGGCAGGGCCGCCGGCGGGCGGCGCGGCGGCGGGCCGGAGAAGCGGGTCGGGTGCCTGGGAGGCTTGGGTGCAACCTTGGGCGGCGCCGAAGCCGCAACCGCGGCCGCGACCGCGGGTGCAACCCGGGACGTTGCCGCAGGTGCAACCGGCGCGGCGGCAGGGGCGACCGCCGCCGCCTCGGCCTTGTCGAACACGTCGATCACCACACGCTGCGGCAGCCGCACCACCGCGAAGCGCGCGCCGGGCGCCAGCGTCAGCCGCGCCTCGGCGCCGGCGACCGCGATCGCGGTGACGTTGCGCGGCGCGGCCCCCGCGGCGCCGAGCGTGCCGCCGGCGACCCGCACCAGCACGCCGCCCGCCCCGTCCGCGCCGGCCGACGCGGTGACGCCGGCCGGCAGGTCGATCACCACGCGGCCGAACCCCGGATGCGTGCCGGTGCGGATCGCCGCGCGAATGGGCGCGGCCGTCCGGTCGGCCGGGGCGTTGGGCACGAGCTCGGCCGGTGTCGGCGGCTCGGCATGCGCGCCGGCCGCGAGACCGGCGGCCAGCAGCAGTGCCGACAGCAGCGCCCGGATGCCCATTGCCGCGCGGCTCAGTCGAAACTCGCCAGCAGCTTGTCGATGTCGGTCTGGTCCATCGCGTTGCCGGGCAGTTGCGGGCCGAGCGCGGGCGGGTGCTCGCCCACCGCCGCCACCGCCACGGCCGGCGCCACCGCCGCGGCCGGCGCGGCCGTGCCGTCCACCGGGGCGAACGCGGCGACGATGTTGGCGACCTTGTGGTCGATCGCCTTCAGCGTCGCGACGACCTTGGTGATGCGCTGGCCGGTGATGTCCTGGAAGCTGCACGCTTCGTAGATGCGCGTGGTGGCGTCCTGCAGCGCCGCCGCACCCTCGGCGTCCTGCCGCCCGGCGAGCCCGTCCAGCGTCTCGCAGACTTCGAGGATGCTGTTGGTGGCGGTCGCGGTGTGCGCGACGATCGCGTCGAGCTCGTCGGTCGCCGACGGGATGTGGCTCGCGCTGATGTCGTCGACCTGCAGCGCCGCGATCTCCGACCGCGCCCGCGCGATGGTGCGGCCGAGTTCCTCGACCTCGTGCAGCAGCGAGGTCTCCTGGCCGGTGAGGTCGCCGCGCATCGTGCTCAGCACCGCGCGCACCACCTCGGCCACCATCTCGGGGTCGGCGGCCGGATAACGTTCGCGCAGCGCCGCGAGCCGGCCCGCCGGCACATGCTTGGGGACGTCACGCATGACCGAGCACCTTCTCGATCTTCTCGCGCAGCGTCTCGGCGTTGAACGGCTTGACGATGTAGTTGGAGACGCCCGCCTGCTTGGCGGCGACGACGTTCTCGGTCTTGCTCTCGGCGGTGATCATGATGAACGGCGTCGCCTTCAGCTTGGCGTCGGCCCGCACCTCCTGCAGCAGCTGCAGGCCGGTCATCGGCGCCATGTTCCAGTCGCTGATCACCAGGCCGAAGCTGCCGCCGCGCAGCTTGGCCAGCGCCTCGGCGCCGTCGGTCGCCTCCTCGACGTTGTGGAACTCGATCTGCTTCAGCAGGTTGCGAATGATGCGCAGCATCGTCTTGTAGTCGTCGACGATCAGCACGTGCATCGACTTGTCGATAGTCATCATCTGCCCTTTCGTGGCGTGCGCGGCCGTCGGCGGAGCCGCCCGATTGATCAGGTTCCGCCGGCCGTTTTGCCCGGCGGCGGAGCGGTTGCCCCCGCGGCGGCGGGCGCCTCCGGCGGCACGGCGTTGGCATGCGCCCGCATCGCCGCAAGCTCCGCCGTCACCAGCCGCGCCCGCTCCGGCTGCATCGCGGCCAGCACCAGCGCCGCCTTGCGGTCCTTCATCCGATCCACGATCGGCAGCAGCACCGGCAGGTCGAGGTCGTTGAAGATCGTCGCCGCATCCTTGGGCTTCATGCTTTCATAAAGCTTGACGAGACCTTGCCAGTTGGCCTCGTCGCGGTCTTTTCGCGCCGCTTCCAGCGATTCGAGGCGCTTTTGCAGCGCGCCGAGCTCGCCGAGCCGGGTGCCGAGCCGCGCCTCCGCCGCCGCCAGCACGCCCTCGCGTGCGTTCAGCGCCGCCTCCCGCGCGTCCAGCTCGTCGCGGCGCTTGCGCAGGTCGAGCAGCAGGCCGCGCTCGCTGGCGCTGATCGGCGGCTCGGCCGGCACCGGCATTGCGGCTTGCGTGCCGGCCGCCGTCGCCCCGGGCGACGCCTCCCCGGGCTTGGCTTCGGCCGATTTGGCGTCAGCCGGTTTGGCCCCGGCCGGTTTGGCCCCGGCCGGTTTGCTCTCGGCTGGTTTGCTCGCGACTGGCTTGGCCTCGGCCGGCGTGGCGTCTCCCGCTTCGGCGTCCGGCGGTTGCTTCGGCGGCGGCGGGACCGGCACTGGTGCGGCGGCAGCCGCCGGGGTCGCGCCGGCGGGGGCGGCGGCGCGCACCAGCGCCACCGACTTCACCGCGAGCAGCGCCGCCATCGCGACGATCGTCAGCGGCAGCAGCCGCGGCACCGGGACGCGCCGGCCGGATGCGACGAATGCGAAGCTGAGAACGGGGAATTTCATGGCCGTGACGCACCTTCGTCGGACGCCTCGCCGTTCCGGCCGTCCCGGGCAAGGCGGCCCGGCGGACGCAGCACCGACGCCCTCATCGGGGCAGCCGCAGCGCACGCAGCAGGTCGCGCTCGGCCTGGCTGCGCAGGCGCGGCCCCGGCTCCGCCGGTTCGGCCGGCAGCCGCCCGGCGCCGATCGTCTCGGCCCGCGGATAGTCGGGCACGATCAGGCGCGGCGCCTCGGGTGCGATCTGCTTGCCGGCCCGCACCAGCGCGTCCAGCCGGTCGGCCAGCCGCTCGCCGCGCTCGATCAGGAACACCAGATCGTCCTTCAGTGCCGTCGCGCCCTCGAGCTGGCGGGCGATCTGCCGCCCCGCCCCGTCGGCGGTCGCACGCAGCCGCTCGATGCTCTGCTCCGCCTGCCGCGTGCTGGCGTTGAAGCCGGCCACCAGTTCCTCCAGCGCCGCCCGGTCGCGCCGCAGCACGCCGAGCGCGCGTTCCAGCCGCAGCGCGTGAAACAGCGTGACCGCCAGCAGCACGATCAGCGCGAGGTCGAGCAGCCATTCGATGCCCCAGCCATGCCATTGCGCCGCCGCCTGGCCGAGCCCCTGCATGAGCCCTTGCGTGGCCCCCTGGGCCAGCCCGTCCGATGCCCCCACGTGCGTCGCTCAACTGCCGGGGCGCGTCGCTTCGCGCTCGATGCGCACCGCGATGCGGTTGTTGCGCCGGCCCACCTTGGCCTCGAACAGCGGCGTCGCGCCGCAGCGCAACTGCACGCTGGCGCCCGGCGCACAGTTCAGCATGATGCGGCTGCCCGGCCGCAGCGCCATCACCTCGGACAGCATCATCACCTGCTCGTCGAGCACGACCGAAAGGTCGATGTCGGTGCTCCAGAGTTCCTCGGCGAGATGGGTTTCCCAGATCGAATCGCGGCCGAACTTCTCGCCCATGAACTGCTGCAGCAGCAGTTCGCGCACCGGCTCCAGCGTCGCGTACGGCAGCAAGAGTTCGAGCCGGCCGCCGCGATCCTCCATGTCGATGCGCAACCTCGCCAGCACCGCGGCGTTGGACAGCCGCGAAATCGTCGCGAAGCGCGGGTTGACCTCGAGCCGCTCGAACCGGAACGTCACCGGGCACAGCGGATTGAACGCGGCCGAGAGGTCGGCGAGCACCACCTGGATCAGCTTCTCGACCAGCGTGCGCTCGATGGTGGTGTACGGCCGGCCTTCGATGCGCATCGCCGCGGTGCCGCGGCGGCCGCCCAGCAGCACGTCGACGATCGAGTAGATCATCGCGCTGTCGACCACCATCAGCCCGTAGTTGTCCCACTCTTCCGCATTGAACACCGCGAGCATGGCCGGCAGTGGAATGGAATTGAGGTAGTCGCCGAACCGCAGCGAGACGATGTTGTCGATGCCGACTTCGACGTTGTCGGAGGTGAAGTTGCGCAGGCTGGTCGACATGATGCGCACCAGCCGGTCGAACACGATCTCCAGCATCGGCAGGCGCTCGTAGCTGACGAGGCCGGAGCTGATGATCTTCTGCATGCCGGTGCGGTTTTCGCCGCCGGCCGGGCCGTCGTCGAAGCCGAGCAGGCTGTCGATCTCGGCCTGATTGAGCACGCGCGCCGGCTGTGCCGGGGCCGCGGCGGCCTCCGCCCCGGCGGCGGCAGCCGGCTCCGTCGCGGTTTCTGTCTCCGCGCCCCATGCGGCGGCGAGGTCTTCGTCGCTCTGTTCGCCGCTCATTGGATCAGCATCTCGGTGAACAGCACGTCGATCACGCGGGCCGGCGCGACGGCGATGTTGGCGCGGGCGATCAGCTCCTCGCGCAGCCGCCAGGTGCCGGCGCTGCCGCGCAGCTCCTCCGGCCGCATTTCCCGCAGATAGGTCTGCATCAGGTCGAGGATGCGCGGCATCGCCATCAGCACCGCCATCTGGTCGTCGGCCTTCGCCAGTTCGATGCGCACCTTCATTTTGACGAAGGTCTGCCGCTTGCCCGGCGTGTTGAGGTTGGCGATCAGCTCCGGCACATCGACGTAGGTCGGCGGCTTCACCGCCGCCTCCGCCGCCACCGGCTGGTCGGCCGGGTGCATCTCGGCCTTCGGCTTGGGGCCCATGCCGAGCAGCGGCGGCAGGATTCCGGTGAACCACAGGCCTGCGCCGACGCCGGCCAACACCAGAGGGATCGCCAGCAGCAGCAGCTTCTTCTTGCCGCCCTTCCTGGCCGGGGCCGCGCCGTCGGCCGCCGCCGGGGGCGCTGCCGCCGGGGCCGCCGCCGCGCCGGTGCTCATCTGCCGCCACCTGTCCCGCGCCCGTGCACCGCCCCGACCCGTCCTTTTGTCGATCCGCGGCGCATCCTCGGCCCGCCGGCTTAAGAATGCCTTCACACGGCGGAAACTGCCGGCCGCGCCCGCGATGGCCCGGCACGGCCTGCCGCCCGGCCGACGCCACGCCGCGCGGCGCCGCGGTTTGCCGCCGCCCGGAAGCTGGCACGCCGGTTGCGGCTGCCCCGGCACCCCGAGCCGAGGCCGCCCCGCATGGAACTGTCGACCACGATCGCCCTCTCCCGCCTGGTCGCGCAGAGCCGCGCACTGGAGGTGACGGCCGCCAACATCGCCAATTCGGGCACGCCGGGGTTCCGCGCCGAGCGCATGCTGTTCTCCGATTGGCTGGCCCGCGAACCCCGGCGCGCCGAACCGCCGGGCGGGCAGACGCTGGCCTACACCCAGGACCGCGCGACCTACCGCGACCGGACGCCGGGCACGGTGACGCACACCGAAAACCCGCTCGACCTCGCACTCGGCGGGCCGACCGGCTGGTTCACCGTGCTGGCACCGCAGGGGCCGCGGCTGACCCGCGCCGGGCATTTCCAGCTCGATACGACCGGCAAGATCGTCGACGCCCAAGGCTACGCGCTGCTCGACACCAGCGGAAAGCCGCTGCAGACCGCGCCCACCGACACGCTGCTGACCGTCGCCGGCGACGGCACGCTGTCCAGCCAGAACGGGCAGATCGGCAAGGTCGGCGTGGTGCAGCCGGACGACGAGGCCCGCATGAGCGCCGAGGGCGGGCGGATGATGCTGTCGGGCTCGCCCACCAAGCCGGTGGCGGCGCCGGCGATCGTGCAGGGCGCAGTCGAGGACAGCAACGTCTCGGCCATCGTCGAGCTGAACCGGATGACCAACGACCTGCGGGAATTCCAGTTCACCACCCAGTTCATCCAGGGCGAGAGCGACCGGCAGAACGGCGCGATCGACAAGATCCTCAAGAAGGGCACGTAAACGATGCGGGCGCTCGATATCGCCGGCACGGGGATGCAGGCGCAGCAGACCAATGTCGAAGTGATCTCCAACAACATCGCCAACATGACCACGACCGGCTACAAGCGCCAGCGCGCCGAGTTCCAGGACCTGATGTACCAGAACCTGCGCCGCGTCGGCTCCAATTCGTCCGACAGCGGATCGCTGCTCCCGTCGGGCGCACAGGTCGGGCTCGGCGTGAAGACCGCGGCGATCTACCGGATCAACGAGCAGGGCAACCTGCAGCAGACCGGCAACACGCTCGATCTCGCGATCCAGGGCAACGGCTATTTCCAGGTCACGCTGCCCTCCGGCGAGATCGCCTACACCCGTGACGGCACCTTCGGTCTTTCGCCACAGGGGGAAATCGTCGACGCCAACGGCTACATCGTGTCGCCCGGCCTGACGATCCCGACCAACGCGACCACGGTCACGATCAATGCCTCCGGCCAGGTGCAGGCGACGATCGCCGGGACGCCCGCGCCCACCACGGTCGGCCAGCTGCAGATCGCCACTTTCCCCAACGAAGCGGGGCTCGATGCGCAGGGCGACAATCTGTTCCTGCAGACGGCGGCTTCGGGAAATCCGGTGACGGGGGTACCCGCCTCGCCCGGCTTCGGCTCGACGCTGCAAGGCTTCGTCGAGAGCTCGAACGTCAACGTGGTGACCGAGATCACCGACCTGATCACCGCGCAGCGCGCCTACGAGATGAACAGCAAGGTCATCACCGCGGGCGATCAGATGCTGTCCACGCTCACCAACCTGCGATGAGGTCTTTCATGGATCGTTTCCCGCTGATCCTGGCGGCGCTGGCGTTCGCGGCGCCGGCCGGGGCCGCGACGCTGCGCCCGCTGACCACGCTTGCGGCGCCGGTGGTGCGGCTGTCCGACCTGTTCGACAACGCCGGAGCGCGCGGCGACCGCGTGCTCGGGCCGGGGCCGGCGCCGGGCGAACGCATCGTCGTCGAGGCGCCGCAGCTTGCGGCGATCGCGCGCGAGTTCGGCGTCGACTGGCGCCCCGCGTCCTCGGCCGACCGCGCGGTGCTCGACAGGCCCGGCAAGCTGCTGCGGCGCGAGGCCGTGACCGAGGCGCTGCTGGCGGCGCTCGCGCGGGTCGGCGCGCCGGCCGAGGCGGAACTCGACCTGCCCGGCTTCGAGACCCCGCTGGTGCCAACGGAGGCGACGCCCACGGTCACGGTCGAGCAGGTGGACTACCAGGGCGCGACCGGCCGCTTCACTGCCGCCGTGCTGATCAGCGGCCCGGCGATGGAGCCGCTGCGGCTGCGGCTGCCCGGACAGCTCGAGGAGATCGCGCATGTCTGGGTGCCGGCGCACCGGCTGAGCGCCGGCACCGTGCTGCGTGCCGGCGACCTGGTGGCGCTGACGGTGCGCGCGAGCGCGCTGCGCGGCGAGGTGGTGCGGGAGCGCGCGCAGGCGGTGGGGATGGCGGTGCACCATGCCGCCGCTGCCGGCGTGCCGCTGCCGCTCGCGGAGCTGCAGCGCCCGGTGCTGGTCGCCAAGGGCGAGCGCGTCGCGATGGAGCTGCGCATGCCCGGGCTCACCGTGGTCGCGCAGGGCACGGCCCTCGACGGCGGCGCGCTCGGCGAGCGCGTGCAGGTGCTCAACCCGACCTCGCACATGCAGGTGGAGGGCGAGGTCGTCGGCCCGGACCGCGTCGCCGTGACCACCGACAGCGTGCCGGTGCCGGCCACGGGCGCCGCGGAACTGGCCGCACAATGAGCCGGCGCGCGCTGCTGCTGGCCGGGCTCGCGCTGCTGCTCGGCGGCTGCGAGACGACGCGCCAGCGGCTCGGCGACGGCGCCGGGCCGCCGAAGATGACGCCGACCGCCGACCCGACCAAGGATCCGAACTGGCGGCCGGTGAGCCTGCCGATGCCGAACCCGCCGATGCCCGAGCCGAACGCCAACTCGCTGTGGCACAGCGGCAGCCGCGCCTTCTTCCCGGACCAGCGCGCCGCGCATGTCGGCGACATCGTCACCGTCGTCGTCAACATCATCGACACCGCGGTGCTGGCGAACCAGACGCAGACCACGCGCGCCGGCAACGAGGCGATGGCGGTGCCCAACATGTTCGGGCTGGAGACGGTCAAGAAGCTGCTGCCGAAGAACGGCGGCCCGATGGTGACGACCAACAGCACCAACACCAACAACGGCACCGCCTCGATCAACCGCAGCGAGACCATCACGGTGCGCGTCGCCGGGGTGATCACGCAGGCGCTGCCGAACGGCAATTTTGCCGTCGTCGCGAGGCAGGAGGTGCGGGTGAACTCCGAGCTGCGCGAGCTGGAAGTGAGCGGCATCGTGCGACCGCAGGACATCGCCAGCGACAATACCGTGCAGCACGACCGCATGGCCGAGGCGCGCATCAGCTACGGCGGGCGCGGCGTCATGACCGACGTGCAGCAGCCGCGCTACGGCCAGCAGATGCTCGATATCCTGTTGCCGTTCTGAACGCCCGGTGCGATGCACGTGACGGCACAGGAGGGATACCCATGCCCGAGGCGTTCATCTGCGACTTCACGCGCACTCCGTTCGGGCGCTACGGCGGCGTGCTCAAGGACGTGCGCACCGACGACCTCGCCGCCCATCCGCTGCGCGGGCTGCGCGAGCGCCATGCCTCGGCCGACTGGGCGGCGCTCGACGACGTGCTGCTCGGCTGCGTCAACCAGGCCGGCGAGGACAACCGCAACGTCGCCCGCATGGCGGCGCTGCTGGCGGGGTTTCCGGCCTCGACGCCGGGCGCCACGATCAACCGCCTGTGCGGTTCGGGGCTAGATGCGGTGGGCAGCGTCGCGCGCGCGATCCGCACGGGCGAGGCCGACCTGGTGATTGCCGGCGGCGTCGAGAGCATGACGCGGGCGCCGTTCGTGCTGGCGAAACAGCCGGAGGCGTTCGGCAGGTCTGCGGAAATTTTCGATACGACGATCGGCTGGCGCTTCATCAACCCGGCGATGCAGCGGCTGTACGGCACGGACGCGATGCCGGAGACGGCGGAGAACGTCGCCGAACGGTATGGCGTCGCGCGCGCCGACCAGGATGCGTTCGCGTGGCGCAGCCAGATGCGCGCGAAGGCGGCGCAGCACGAGGGTTTCTTTGCACGCGAGATTTCTGCCATTGACGTGCCGGAGAAGCGCGGCACGCGGCGCGTCGAGGTCGACGAACATCCGCGCCCCGACACGACGCTTGCGGGGCTGGCGGCGCTGAAGACGCCGTTTCGCGCCGGCGGGACGGTGACGGCGGGAAATGCCTCGGGCGTCAACGACGGCGCGGCGGCGCTGCTGCTGGCGAGCGAGGCCGGGGCGCGTCGGCACGGGCTGACGCCGCGCGCCCGGGTGGTGGCGATGGCGGTGGCCGGCGTGGAGCCGCGCATCATGGGCATCGGCCCGGCGCCGGCGGTGCAGAAACTGCTGGCGCGGACAGGGTTGTCGCTCGATGTGATCGACGTGATCGAGCTCAACGAGGCGTTCGCCGCGCAGGCGCTGGCGGTGACGCGGCTGCTCGGGCTGCCCGATGATTCCGAGGTCGTGAACCCGCATGGCGGAGCGATCGCACTCGGGCATCCGCTCGGCGCCAGCGGGGCGCGGCTGGCGATGACCTGCGTGAACGCGCTGGAACGCCGCGGTGGAAGGCGCGCGATTGCGACGATGTGCATCGGCGTCGGCCAGGGGATTTCCGTGCTCGTGGAGCGGGTCTAGCGCCCGGGCTGCGCGGAGATCGGCGTCGGCGGGGGCGGCAGCCCCGGCATCCGGCAGAGCGGGCGGAGCGCGCGGCCCACCGGCACCGGCGCCGCGGCGATCGGCACCGCCATCTCGGGATCCCCGAGTAGGTGGTGAAGCCGCGAGCGATACCCCACCGCGTCCTGCACCAGCGGGAGCAGCCGGCCGAAGGTGGTGGGCAGCGGGTTTGACGGCACCGCATCGGGTGGGGTCAGCCTCATCCCCGGCCGGGATAGTGGATCAGCGAGGCCCGGAAGGATGCAGTGCCCCTTGGCATCGCGTCGCCTGCTGCCGATCAAGCGGTGCAGTTCCAAGTGGAACTGCATCCTACGGCTTCTTCATCGGCACTCGCCGCAAGGAAATCGTAGAGAAATTCGAAATCATTTTTTGCTTCCCTTATTCTTTGTAATGGTTAAATAGGTGTGAAATCATGAGTGTTCTGCTGCGATTCGGTAAGGATCGGTTGTCGACGGCAAAAGATATGGCTCTGGAGGCGCTGGGCGCGAACATCATGATTGCCGATGCCGAGTTGAACATTACCTACATGAATCCGGCCGTGATCGCTCTTCTGAAACAGGCCGAGGTCGATCTCCAGAAGGAGCTTCCCCGCTTCACCGTGGCCACGCTCATCGGCAGCAATATCGACATTTTCCACAAGCACCCGGCGCACCAACGCAAGCTCCTGGCTGATTTGCGGAAGCCGCTCAATGCCACGATCTGGATCGGGAAGCGCGCTTTCGATTTGCTGGTCAGTCCGCTGATTGAGAAACGCACGCGCATAGGCTTTGTCGTCGCGTGGGCCGATGCCAAGGAGCGCCTGCTCAATCTCGACTACGCTGCCCAGATCGCCGCCATCGGCAAAGTCCAGGCCGTCGTCGAGTTCACGGTGGACGGTGTCATCCAGAACGCCAACGAGAATTTCCTGAAGGCCATGGGCTACAGCCTCGAGGAGGTGCGAGGAAAGCACCACAGCATGTTCATCGAACGCGGCCTGGAAAAGACGCCCGACTATGTTGCGCTGTGGGAAGACCTCAGAAGAGGCGAATACCGCGCGGGCCAATTCAAGCGGATCGGCAAGGGCGGCAAGGAGGTTTGGATCGAGGGCTCCTACAACCCAATCTTCGACGTGAACGGCAAGGTGTCGAAGGTCGTGAAGTTCGCAGCCGACATCACTGCCCAGATGCAGCTTCTTGCCAATCTCAAGGTCTTGATCGACAAAAATTTCGGCGAGATCGGCGGCGCAATCGAACGATCCTCAAGTCAAACCAGGCTTGCCGCGGACGCCGTCCACAAAACTACCGGCGACGTGCAGACGATGGCGGCCGCCGCCGAGGAGTTGGCTGCCTCGGTGCGCGAAATCACCAGCATGATGGCCAAGTCGAGCGCTGCAACCAAGTCTGCCCATGCCCAGGCATCGCAGGCGGGAGCGGCGATCCAGCGGTTGACCGAGACCTCGGCAGCGATGGGCGGCATCGTCGCGCTTATCCGCAGTATCGCCGGCCAGATCAACCTGCTGGCGCTCAATGCGACGATCGAGTCTGCACGAGCCGGCGAAGCCGGCCGGGGTTTTGCGGTGGTGGCAGGGGAAGTGAAAAACCTGGCGCAACAGGCCGCCAACGCGACCAATCAGATCGCCAAGGAGATCGAGCAACTGCAGGCGGTCTCAGGCGAAGTGGCCGGCGCGCTCACTGGCATCGGCGGCGCGATCGATTCGATCCGTGAGTTCGTGGGTGCCACGGCGTCTGCCGTGGAGGAACAAAGCGCCGTCACCCAAGGGCTGTCGTCCGGAATGCAGACCACCGCCACCACCATTGTCGCGATCAATGACAACATGAACGAGATTTCCAAGGCCGTGAACCAGGTCGCGCATACAGTGAACGACACGAAGTCCGCCGCCCAGGTGCTGGTGCGGTAGAACCACATGCCGCCACCGCGTTTGGCGGCTTGCCACCGCCCTGGCGCATCACGCAACTCACCGCCGGCAGAGCGTTGCGCTCGCGGGTTGCACTTGGCCTGCGAAGTTTTGGTAACCCGGCTACCCTCTCTGCTGGTGAATTTGCTGCCTTGCGGCCCCCTTCGGTCGCCCCGATCGGCGCTCAGGTGGATGCCCGCATCCGAGGAGGAAGCCGGGCCATCCGGTCGACGGCAATGGGCGCGGGGCAGCCGGCAGAACGCGCCGCCGCTCCGCCCTTGAACGGCGAGCGGCGGCGCAATGACCCCCCTACCCCCGCCCGTACACCCCCGTTCCAGAGCGAGCCCCTGTAGGGTGCAGTGCCCGTCGGCACCGCACCGATTTGCTGCCGACAAAGCGGTGCAGTTCCAAGCGGAACTGCACCATACGGCTGGAGCGGCTGTGACCGCGCACGGACCCGGGCGCTATACGCAAACCGCGGGCTGCGCATGACATTCGGTGGGGCGGCCCTGGACCCCGGCTTTCGCCGGGGTGACGGGGTTGGGTTCGACCCTTGAACGCGGCACGGGGGCGAGGCTACCGCCGCCCGTAGACCCCGCGTTCCAGCGCCCACAGGCAGTCCAGCGCGTCCTTGTCGGCGAACGGCAGGATCTGGGTGAGCACCACACCGGCCACGCCCACGGTCGGGTCGATCCAGAAATAGGTGTTGCCCAACCCCGCCCAGGCGAGGCTGTTGGCGCTGCGGCCGTGCGCGTCGCGCTCGGTGTTCAGCATGAAGCCGAACCCCCATTTCTGCTCCATGTCGGGGTAGAAATTGGCGACGTTGGAGGCGTCCGGCAGCGCCGGGTGCAGCGTGACGACCTTCAGCTCGCCCATCTGGTTCTGCGACGCCATCGCCACCGTCTCGGGTTTCAGGATGCGCGCGCCGTCCAGCTCGCCGCCGCGCAGGATGGCGCGGGCGAACGCGCAGATAGTCGGGCGCGGTGCCGTAGAGGCCGCCGCCGCCCATGTGGAACTCGGGCTCCTGCGGCACCTCGAACGGGACCTCGATAGTGCCGTCCGGGGTGTGCGCGTGCATCGCCGAGAGGCGCGCGCGCTGGCTGGCGCCGAGCTTGAACGCGGTGTCGTGCATGCCGAGCGGGCCGGTGATGTGCTGGCGCACATAGGATGCGAGGTCGTGGCCGGTCACCGCCTCCACCGCGAGGCCGGCGAAGTCGATGTTGATGCCGTAGAACCACTGCTCGCCGGGGTCGAACAGCAGCGGCGTGGTCAGCGCCTTGTGGGTGCAGGAGAGCACGCCCGGGATGTCGTGCTCGGCCTGGTAGCGCTTGAGCTCCTCGCTCCAGATGTCGTAGCCGAAGCCGGCGGTGTGGGTGAGCAGGTGGCGCAGCGTGATCGGGCGCTTCGCCGGGCGCAGTTTTGGCTTACCCGCGTTGTCCCAACCGTCCAGCACCTTCGGCTCGGCGAGCCGCGGCAACACCTTGGCGATGGGGGCATCGAGTTCGAGCTTGCCCTGCTCGACCTGCTGCAACGCCGCGATCGAGGTGATCGCCTTGGTCATCGAGGCGATCCAGACGACGGTGTCGAGCGTCATCGGCGCGCCGGCGCCGCGGGAGCCGTAGGCGGCCTCGAAGAACGTGCCGTTGCGGTCGCCGGCGACCGCAACCACGCCCGGCACGCGGCCGGAAGCGGCCGATGCGCGCAGCTCGCCGTCCAGCTTTGCCAATGAATTCATGGTTGCCTCCCCAGTGTGGCCGCGTCGTGTGGCCATCGTTGCCGGCACGCTAGCGCCGGCGCGGCGGCACGGCAACGCGGCGCCTCCCCCGGATGACCGGGACGCCTGACGAATATTGACAGTCGTCAGTTCACACCCGATGATACCGCGGTCAGACCCCGGAGGCCTCCCATGCATCCGCTCCATCGCCTCACCATTGCCGCCAGCCTGCCGCTCGTGCTCGCCGCGTGCTTCGAGCGGGCGCAGCCGAGCGTGGAGAACGCCGTGCGGCCGGTGCAGGCGGTGCGGGTGGTGCTCGCTTCCGACACCGAAAGCCGGGCGTTCGCGGGCACCATCAAGCCGCGGCACGAGGCCGATGTGGGGTTCCGCGCGGCCGGCCGGATCGCCTCGCGCGACGTCGATACTGGCGCGCGGGTGGCGGCGGGGCAAATCCTGGCGCGGCTCGATCCGAACGATCTGGCGCTGGCCGTGCGCAGCGCCGAGGCCGACCTCGCGTCCGCCGACGCACAGTCCGAGCAGGCGCAGGCCGAGGCGGCGCGCAGCCGCACGCTGCGGGCGCAGGGCTGGGTGTCGGCGGCGACCGACGACGTGAAGGTCGCGACGGCGCGGGCGGCGGTGGAGCGGGTGGCGTCGGCGCGGGCGGCGCTGTCGCTGGCGCGCAATCGGCTCGATTATGCCGAATTGCGCGCGCCCGCCGACGGCGTGGTGACGGCGACGCTGGCGGACCCGGGGACGGTCGTGGCCGAGGGCCAGCCGGTGCTGCGGCTGGCGCAAATCGGCGCGCCCGAGGCGGAAATCCAGTTGCCGGAGCAGGCGCTGCCGGATGCGGCGCGGCCGGGGGCGACGGTGACGCTGTGGGCGCGGCCCGATTTGCCGCTGAAGGCCACGCTGCGCGAGCTGGCGCCGGCGGCGGACGGCAAGCTGCGCACCTACTCGGCGCGCTACACCATCGAGAGCGCGCCGGATTGGCTGGCGCTCGGGATGAGCGCGACGCTGCATCTGCCGGGCGCCGACAACGCCGCGATCGCCGTGCTGCCGGCGGCGGCGCTGCTCGACCGCGGCCAGGGGCCGATGGTGTGGGAGGTGCGAGGGGCCGGCAAGCTGGTGTCGCAGCCGGTGCAGGTGCGGCGGCTGCAGCAGGACCGCGTGGTCGTCACCGGACTGCAGGACGGCGCGATGGTGGTGTCGATGGGCGCGCAGAAGCTGGACCCCGCGGCGCAGGTACGGATCGCCGACGTGCGGCCCGGGACGGAGTGATTTTCCATGTATCGACATCTTCTGCCGGTCGGCCATTCCGGTTCGGCGGCGCCCTGCCCGTTCGTCGGCGCGCGGTTGTTCGAGTGGCTGAGCGAGCGGCACCCGAAGCCGGCGGCTCGGCAGCGGGCGGCGTCTGAGTTCGAGCGAGCCGACCCCTCCCCCGACCCCCTCCCGCAAGGGGAGGGGGCTTTTGGTCCCGACCTGCGCCTCTTCGCGTCGCCGTTTCCGCAGTGGGTGGGGTGAGCGATGCAACGGTTCAACCTGTCGGCCTGGGCCGTCTCGCACCGCGCGCTGGTCGGTTTTCTCATTGCGCTGATTTTCGTCTTTGGCGGACTGTCGTACACGAAACTTGGGCGCAACGAGGACCCGAGTTTTACGGTGAAGCTCATGGTCGTCACGGCGTCCTGGTCGGGCGCCACCGCTGACGAAACGCAGAACCTGCTGGCCGAGCCGATCGAGCGCAAGCTGCAGGACCTGCCGCATCTCGACCACCTGGTGACGTTCTCGCGGCCCGGATTCGTCGCGACGATGGTGACGTTCGCCGACAGCACGCCGCCCGCCGAGGTGCCGGAACTGTTCTACCAGGCGCGCAAGAAGCTCGACGACCTCAAGCCGAGCCTGCCGGACGGCGTGCAGGGGCCGTATGCCAACGACGAATACACCGACGTGTACGGCGCGGTGTTTGCCCTGACCGGCGCCGACAATGCCGAGCTGACGCGGCAGGCCGAACGCGTGCGCGACCGGCTGCTGCGCGTCCCGGGCGCCGAGAAGGTCACGGTCTCGGGCGAAATCCCGCGCGCGCTGTATGTGGAGTTCAGCCACACAAGGCTGGCGGCGCTCGGGCTGACGGTTGCCGACATCTCGCGGGCGATCGCGGCGCAGAACGACGTCGTCGACACCGGGCTGGTCGACACCGACACCACGCGCGTGCCGATGCGCGTCGATGCCGGCGTGAATGGCCCTGACACGCTCTCCAACATCCCGATCCCGGCGGCCGGCGCGAGCGTGCGGCTGGGCGACATCGCGACGATCGTGCGCGGCTACCAGGACCCGCCGCAGTTCTCGGTGCGGCACAACGGCGAGCCGGCCGTGGTGGTCGCGGTCTCGACCCAGAAGGGCACCAACAGACTGGCGTTCGGCCGCGCGCTGCACGCCGAGGCCGACGCGATCCGCGCCGACCTGCCGGCCGGCATCACGATGCAGCAGATCGCCGACCAGCCGGAGGTGATCGGCGAGGCGGTCGGCGAATTCGTGCTGAAATTCTGCGTCGCGCTGGGCGTGGTGATGGTGGTGAGTTTCCTGTCGCTCGGCTGGCGCGTCGGCATCGTGGTGGCGCTCGCGGTGCCGCTGACGCTGTCGCTGGTGTTCATCGTGATGGACCAGCTCGGCATCGAGCTGCAGCGCGTCTCGCTCGGCGCGCTGATTCTTTCCCTTGGCCTGCTTGTCGATGATGCGATCATCGCCATCGAGACGATGGTGGTGAAGCTGGAGGAAGGGTTCGACCGCGTGCGCGCGGCGACCTTCGCGTGGACCTCGACGGCGTTCCCGATGTTGACCGGCACGCTGGTGACGGCGGCGGGGTTTTTGCCGGTCGGGATCGCCAAGAGCACCACGGGCGAATATGCGGGCGGCATCTTCTGGGTGGTCGGCATCGCGCTGCTGGCGAGCTGGGTGGTGGCCGTGGTGTTCACCCCGTATCTCGGCGTGCTTCTGCTGCCCGACTTCAAGAAACGGACGTCCGAACACGCGCTATATCACACCGGCCCCTACCGTCGGCTGCGCGGGCTGGTGCGCTGGAGCGTGCGCAACCGGCTCACCGTCGTCATCGCCACCGTGCTGTTGTTCGTCGGCTCGGTCGGCGGCATGAGCAAGGTGCGGCAGCAGTTTTTTCCCAATTCGTCGCGGCCGGAGCTGATCGTCGACGTCACGCTGCGCCAGGGCGCAAGCCATCAGGCGACCGAGGCCGCGGTGAAGCTGGTGGAGAAGGAACTCGCCGGCGACCGTGACGTGCGCTGGTACACGAGCTACGTCGGCGGCGGGCCGCCGCGCTTCTTCCTCGCGTTCAATCCGGCGCTGCCGAACGACGCGATCGCGACGATCATCCTGACCACGACCGACGCCGATGCGCGCGAGCGCGTGCGGGCGCGGCTGATGGCGTTCGCCGCCAACGAGAGCGTGCCGCAGGCGCGGGTGCGGGTGTCGCGGCTGGAGCTTGGCCCGCCGGTCGGCTTCCCGGTGCAGTTCCGGGTGATGGGCGAAGATATTTCCCGCGTCCGCGCGGCCGCGGACAAAGTACTGGATACGCTGCGGCGCGTGCCGGGCACGCGCGATGCGCAACTGGCGTGGAGCGAGCGCGCACCGTCAATGCGGCTGGAACTCGACCAGGCGCGGGTGCGGCAGCTCGGGCTGTCGCCGAACGAGATCAGCCAGACGCTGGCGACGCTGATCTCCGGCAGCAAGGCGACGCAGATCCGCGACCGCACCAAGCTGATCGACGTGATGCTGCGCGCGGTGCCGTCGGAGCGGCTCGATCTGCAAAAACTGCCGGACCTGATGCTGAGCACGCCGAACGGCTGGGTGCCGCTCGGCCAGGTGGCGCGGCTGGTGCCGCAAAGCGAGGAACCGATCCTGTGGCGGCGCGACCGGCAGAGCTACCTGACGGTGCAGGCCGACGTGCAGGACGGCTTGCAGGCGCCGGACGTGACGGCGGCGGCGTGGCCGGCGATCCAGGCGCTGGCGCTGCCCGACGGCGTGCGCGTCGAGGTCGGCGGGGCCGCGGAAGAGTCGGCGAAGGCGAATACGGCGCTGGTGGCGGTGTTCCCGATCATGGGGGCGGCGATGCTGCTGCTGCTGATGATCCAGTTGCAGAATCTGCCGCGCACGCTGCTGGTGCTGGCGACGATGCCGCTCGGCATCATCGGCGCGGTGGCGGCGCTGCTGCTGGCGGATGCGCCGTTCGGGTTCGTGGCGCTGCTGGGCGTGATCGCGCTGGGCGGCATGATCATGCGCAACACCGTTATTCTCGTCGATCAGGTGCGGCAGGATCTGGAGGCCGGGCGGTCGCTCGGCGAGGCGATCGTCGAGAGCACGGTGCGCCGGGCGCGGCCGGTGGTGCTGACGGCGCTGGCCGCGGCGCTGGCGTTCATTCCGCTGGCGACGAACGTGTTCTGGGGCCCGATGGCGCTGGCGATGATCGGCGGGCTGCTGGTGGCGACGGTGCTGACGCTGATGTTCCTGCCGGCGCTGTATGCGCTGGCGTTCCGGGTGCCGCGTGAGAAGGCCGACGCGAGCGTGCCGGTGGCCGCGAGCGTGCCGGATGGGCGGGTGGTGGCTCTGGGGAGGTAGCCGCTCGGAGAGAAGCCGTAGGGTGGGATGCCCTTTTGCATCCCACCACTCGGCATCGGCCGAGAACCTGCGGATGTTAGGAAGATGGTGGGATGCAAGGGCATCCCACCCTACGCCGCTGGGGCGACCCCTCACCCCAAATCTCCCCCGCAAGGGGGGAGAAGAAAGCCTTACGCGGCGGCGCTGCGGCGGATTTCGTCAGCGACGTCGGACCAGAAGCGGGCGCGGTGCATGGCGCCGGCGGCAATGGCTTGGCGGCCCATGCGCTCGGCGTGCAACCGCGAGGCATGCAGGCCCGTGCCGGCGGCGAGCAACGCCTGCGCCATCTCTCCGGAGACGTGCCGCTCCAGCGCCGGCAGGGCGCGGCGCAGATAGGCGTGCCAGGGCTCCGGCCGGCGGAACCGATTGGCCTCGTGCGCCGCCTCGCGGGCCAGGACGTCAGGCTCGACGTCGGGGAATTGAACGGCGACCGGAAAGCACGGGCACGGATCGGAGTGCGACGACGGGAACATTTTCGGTTCTCCAATTTTCGGCAATGAGGAACGCTTGAAACCTCTATGCGTGGGGCTGGCGGATGGTTGTGGCGCACGTCACCGAATCGGGGCGCAGAGCTGTAAATATTTTGTGAACAAGATTTACCGGGACTGAAAAATGCCGCCGGGCAACGCGTTGCACCGTCATTCCGACGCAAGCTGGACGCCGCGGATGAGCATGCCATTGCGGTGGCGGCCTGGACCACGACCTGCCTCGGGGCGGCGGGTGGACGGGGGGTTCGTTGCAGGGCCGCTCGACGTCATTCCGGCGAAAGCCGGACTCCGTTCGGCACACCGGTGCGGTGCCGGGACGAACCCCGGCCTTCGCCGGGGTGACGGGAACGGCCGGCGTGACGCGGCAGGCCGGGGCGCCGGCAAGACGCCGGGGCGAAGAATTACGCGGCGCGGCGGGGAGCGAGGGCGGCGGCGATGGTGCCGATGGCGCGGTCGACCAGGCCCGAACCGACCTCGGGCGTGAGGCCCTCGCGGATCACCCGTTCGGCGGCGACGCAGGCGATCTCGGCGGCGGCCATGCGGACTTCGTCGACGGCGGCTTTTTCCGCCGCGGCGATGCGGTCGATCGCCATCTTCTCGCGCCGGCGGCCGGCGGCCTCGGCGTCCGCGGCGGCGGCCTGGGCGAGGCGCGCGGCCTCGGCGCGGGCGCCCTCCAGCAACGCCTTCGCGTCCGTGAGCGCCGCCTCGCGCCGCCTGGTGGCGTCCGCCAGCATCGCCTCGGCCTCGGCGCGCAGGCGGCCGGCTTCGTCGAGCTCCGCCTTCACCGAGGCCGTGCGCTTGTCGAGGATGCCCGCCAGCGCCTTCCACAGCTTCGCGCCGAACAGCACGAAGAAGATGATGAAGGCGATCGCGACCCAGGTGCGCGGGTTGGCGAAGAAGCTCTCTTGCTGCACGACGGCCCTCCGTTATGTCGCGCGCGCGGCGAGCACGCCGCGGACCGCCGCCGGCACCGCGTCGTGGTCGATCGGCGTGCCGATCAGCCGCGCGACGACGACGTTGGCGGTGTCGATCGCGACCTGCTCGAGCGTGCCGTGGGCGGCGGCGCGGGCCTCGGCGATGCGCTGCTCGGCGCCGGCGATCTGGGCGTCGAGCCTGGCGTTGATCGCGGCGGCCTGCGCGTCCGCCGCGGCCTTGGCGGCGGCGACAGCCTCGGCGATCTGCGCCTGCGCCCCGGCATGGGCTTCGCGCGTCGCCCGCGTCAGTTCGTCGACCGCGGCATCGGCCCGCTCCTTGGCGGCGCGCGCGGCGTCGAGGTCGGCGGCGATGCGCTCGGCGCGGTGCTGCAGCACCGTGGCGACCTCGGGCAGCGCCCAGCGCGACAGCAGCAGGTAGAGCACGATGAAGATGATCGCGCCCCACACCACCTGGCTCGTGGTGAGCGGGTTGGCGAAGTCGATCTGCGGCATGCCCTTGGCGAACGCGGTCGCGGGCAGCAGCAGCAGCGACAGGGCGAGCAGCGGCTTCATGGCGGCAACCGGGCGCGGCCGGCTCAGACGAACAGGATGATGAACGCGATCACCAGCGCGTACAGCGCCACCGCCTCGGTCAGCGCGAACCCGAGAATGGCGAGGCCGAATACATTGTCGCGGGCGGAGGGGTTGCGGGCGACGCTGGAGACGAGGGCGGCGAAAATGTTGCCAATGCCGACGCCGACGCCGGCGAGCGCGATGACGGCGATACCGGCGCCGATGTTCTTGGCGGAAGCGAGATCCATGCGCGGGGTTCCTTCGGTTGCGTCCCATGGCGCCGGGCGCGCCCTCGCACCCGGCCGTATGGGGGACGGGAGCGGCTAGTGGAGGTGGACGGCGTCGTGCAGGTAGATGCAGGTCAGCACGGCGAACACGTAGGCCTGCAAGGTCGCGACCAGCAGCTCGAAGCCGATCAGCGCGACGTTGACGGCGAGCGAGAAGCCGGCGGGGACGATGCCGAGCAGGCCGGCGCTGCCGAGCATCACCACGAACGCGCCGAACACTTCGAGCATCACGTGGCCGGCCATCATGTTGGCGAACAGCCGCACCGACAGCGAGATGATGCGCGACAGATAGGACAGGATCTCGATCGGGATCAGCAGCGGCGCCAGCGCGATCGGCACGCCCGCGGGCATGAAGTAGCTGAAGAAGTGCCAGCCGTGGATACGCAGCGCGACGAACGTGACCATGACCACCACGAACAGCGCCATCGCCAGCGTGACCGCGATGTGGCTGGTGAAGGTGAAGTCGTACGGCCAGACGCCGAGCAGGTTGCCGAACAGGATGAAGAAGAACAGCGTGAAGATGAACGGGAAGAATTTCCGCCCCTCGGGGCCGATGGTGTCGAGGCACATCGACATCATCGACTCGTAGGCGAGTTCGGCGGCCGCCTGCAGCCGGCCGGGCACCACCGCGCGAGGGCGCATGCCGAACCACAGCAGCGCCAACACCAGCACGCCGGAGATCACCATGAACAGGTCGGACTGGGTGAAGTTCACCACGCGACCGAACGGCCCCAGCGCCGTGTGGAGCTCGAACTGGCTGAGTGCGTCGATGCCGCCGCCGGAACCTTCTGCCGCCACGCTACCCTCGTCCCCTTGGTCCGAGCCGGTCTCGGCTCAGCCCCGCTTGGGCGCATAGATGCGCCACACGTTCAACACGCCCGCCGCGCCGCCCAGCAGGACGAACACGGCGATGAAGACGGGTTTCGTGCCGAGCAGCCAGTCCAACCCGTAGCCGATGGCCACGCCCACGATGATGGCCGAGACCAGTTCGATGCCCACGCGCAGCCCGACCCCGAGGGCGGACGGATCCCCGCCACCCTGCACCGACGGTGGCGGCTTCGGGTCGAGCCCCTGACGCCCGCGTGCCGCGTTCAGGCGCGCCTGGAACGAGGGCGGCTCGCCGTCGCGTTCGCTGTCGTCGTCCTCGTTCATGCGCGCTTTCCCCGGCAAGTCGCCTTGCCGGAAGGCGTGGGCTTGCTACCGTCGGGTTGCCGGGGCGTCAAGAGCCGTTCAACCCGGCCGCGTTGCGAATTTTCCCGGCGTCGCGAACCATGAAAGCCAAGCGCATGAGCCGCATCCTGCACCGCTCGCTCGCCGCCGATCCGCCCTTGGCGGTGCGTGGCGAGGGTATTTTTCTCTACGCCGACGACGGCCGGAAGATCATCGACGGGTCGGGCGGCGCCGCGGTCGCCTGCCTCGGGCACGGCAACGCGCGGGTCAACGCGGCGATCGCGGCGCAACTGGCGCGGGTGGCCTACGTGCACACAGCGCTGTTCAGCAACGCCGCGGCCGAGGAGCTGGCGGACGTGCTGCTGGCGGGGGAGCCGGGCGGGCTTTCCCATGCGTTTTTCGTGTCATCGGGCTCGGAGGGTTTTGAAGCGGCGCTGAAGCTGGCGCGGCAGTATTTTTTGGAAATCGGCCAACCGCAACGAACAAAAGTGATCGCGCGGCGGCAGGGGTATCACGGCACCACGCTGGGCGCGCTGGCGGCCGGCGGCAACGCGATGCGGCGCAAGCCGTACCTGCCGATGCTGGCCGACGGGTTTTCCCATGTCTCCCCCTGTTTCGCCTACCGGTTCCAGAACGAGGGCGAGACCGACGACGAGTACGTGCAGCGGCTGGCCGGCGAGCTTGAGGCGGAGTTCCAGCGGCTCGGGCCGGCGAATGTCATTGCGTTCTGTGCGGAAACGGTGGTCGGCGCGACGACGGGCTGCGTGACCGCCCTGCCCGGCTATTTCCGCCGCATGCGCGACGTCTGCGACCGGCACGGCGCGCTGCTGATCCTGGACGAGGTGATGTGCGGCATGGGCCGCACCGGCACCATGCATGCGTGGGAGCAGGAGGGGATTGCTCCCGACATCCAGGTGGTGGCGAAGGGGCTGGGCGGCGGCTACCAGCCGATCGGCGGCATCCTGATCGCGCGCCGCGTGATCGAGGCGCTGCGCGCGGGCTCCGGCAGCTTCATGCACGGCCAGACCTATCAGGCGCACCCCGTGGCGTGCGCGGCGGCGCTGGCGGTGCAGCAGGTGATCGCCGAGGATTCCCTCCTCGCCAACGTGCGGGCGATGGGCGAGGTGCTGGCGTCGGGATTGGTGTCGCGATTGGGCAATCACCGCCATGTCGGCGACATCCGCGGCCGCGGGCTGTTCTGGGCGATCGAACTGGTCGCGGACCGCACGAGCAAGGCGGTGTTCGACCCGGGGAAAAACTGCACGAACGGGTCGCGGCGGCGGCGTACGAGCGTGGGCTGGCGATCTACCCGATGGGCGGCACGATCGACGGGGTGCGCGGCAACCACATCTGCATCGCCCCGCCGTACAACGCGACGGCGGAGAATGTTTCCGCAATTGTGGAACGGCTGGGGGACGCGGTGGATGCGGCGTGCGCGGAGTTGCAGTGATGGGTTATCCGCGCCATTTTCAGCGCAGCAAAGGCGAGGAAGACATGCCCTCCACCTCACCCAAACGGGAGCGGAACCGGACCGCCGCGCTGACCCTTCGCTTGCCGGCCGAAGATATGCGCCGCCTCGCCGTTGTGGCCGAGGCATCACGGCAAAGCCCTGCGAGTTTGGTGCAGACGATGATCCGCCAACAGCTCGCGGACATCGAGTTGGCCTTCGCTCCGCTCACGGTCATCTCCGCCCCTGAACTCGAAGGCGTCGAACCGGGCGAACTGATCCGATCGGAAGGCGAATCCGACGAGCGCTACGCAATGCGCGCGGCGTTCGTTGCGGAGCTTCTGGCTATTCCCGAAGACTGACGCGCATCAGTGGCTTTGGTTGAAGGCGCATTCGTACGCACCCTGTTCCCAACCACCGAAAGGCCCCACGAACCTGGACTGCTGCACGTTGGCTATTGTCTGTCCCTCATGCCAAGGCTTGTGTTAGTGGCATACACCACCACGCGGCCGTTGCCCCTGGATCTCGCGTTGCCACCCTGGATCCGACGGTTCGATGGCGCAGAAGCCGCCCGCTTCGGGCAACGCGCTTTCATCCTGTACCTCAACAGGATCGCCAAGCTGCCGCAGACCCGCCGCTGGTTCCCTGATCTAGATACGCCGACGCAGGGAATTCTGGGAATTGCCGACGAACGCCTTCGCCAAGAACTGCTCGCCGTCGCCATTGATGTTGGCAAGCGCCAGCCGGAACTGCTTCGGCTCTCCGGCCCCTGACCGCCGACCGCAGGGATAGCTATGACCCCGCCGGACCTGATCGACTCCCGCCTGACCGTCGATGGCCGCGTCGCCACGCTGGCGCTCAACCGCGACGACGTGCGCAACGAGCTCACCGGCACGCTGCTCGCTGGCGAGATCGTGGCCATCGTGGAGTGGATCAACCGGGAAGAGAGCATTTCCGTCCTCATCGTCACCGGCATGGGGACGGCGTTCTGCGCCGGCGGCAACGTCAAGCACATGCATGAACGCTCGCTGCCCGGCAACGAGGGCGGCGCGTTCTCGGGCGACGCGCACGCCGTGCAGAACCGCTACCGACACGGCATCCAACGCATGGCGCTGGCGATGCACCGGCTGGAGGTGCCGTCGATCGCCGCGGTCAATGGCGCGGCCGTGGGCGCCGGCTGCGACCTCGCCTGCATGTGCGACCTCCGCATCGCCTCGACCACGGCGAAGATCGGCGAGACCTTCGTCAATCTCGGCATCATCCCGGGCGACGGCGGGGCGTGGTTCCTGCAGCGCATCGTCGGCTACCAGCGCGCCGCCGAGCTGACGTTCTCCGGCCGCATGCTGGATGCGCCGGAGGCGCTGGCGATCGGGCTGTTCCTGGAAGTGGTCGCGCCCGAGGCGCTGCTGCCGCGGGCGCGGGCGCTGGCGGAGACGTTCGCGGCCAAGCCGCCGCAGGCGCTGCGGCTGGCGAAACGGCTGCTGCGGGCCGGCCAGGGCCCGGCGCCGCTGGCCGACCACCTGGAGCTGTGCGCGCTGATGCAGGGGCTCGCGCACAACACCGCGGACCACGCCGAGGCGGTGGCGGCGTTCCTCGCCCACCGGACGCCGAGCTTCACGGGAAGCTGAGGCAACGCTTGGCGCCGGCGTGCGAACCGACTAGCAGTGCCGCCGCGGCGCGGCCCGGCCGCGCCCCCCTGCTGGAGCGTGCGAATGTCCTGCGCCGTGCTGGCCTTCGTGATCCTGTTCGTGCTGCCGGTCGGCAGCCTCGTCATGGAATACCAGTCCCAGCGGCAGGTGCTGACGCAGACGGTGCCGATCATTCTGCTGATCGTGGCGGCGCTGCTGCTGTTCCGGCTGGTGAGCCGCCTGAGCTTCCGCCGTGTCCGCCGGCCCAATGCGCGCACGCTCGCGGGGCTCGACTGGCCGCGCAACCTCAACCGCTCCGAGCTGGAAGCGCATTGCGCCGCATGGCTGCGCGCGAAGGGCTGGGCGGTGACGCTCTCGACCGATCCGGCGCCGGAGACGGAGGGCATCTACGTCCTGGCCACCAAGGGCCCGACGACCGTGGGCATCATGTGCGATCAGGGCGGCGAGGAACTCAACCCCGCTGTTATCCGCACGTTTGCGCTCGAGGCGACGACGCAGGGGGTGACGCATCCGGTGCTGCTGACGCTGCTGCGCGGGAAGCTGCCGCCCCCCGCCGAGCACGCGGCGCGCGCCGCCGGCGTGCGGCTGCTGCGGGTGGCGGAGTTGCCGCAGCTTGACGGGTTGGTGCCGGCGGCGGCGAGCGAGCCGGCGGTGGTTGCCGGATAGGGGCGGCGCGCGAGTAACGCGACCACGCGCAGGGGGATGCGCGGGTCAAGCCCGCGCATGACGTTTTCACTATATGCCAAGCGGATCCGTCATCGCCGGGCTTAACCCGGCGATCTCGGCACGCCCGACCGGCTGATGCCGCTACAGCCCGACCTGCGCTCGCAGCTCGCCAAGCCGGCTGCCGGGCGGGGAGAAGTCGAGCAGCGGGCCGACCGGCACTACCCGCGTCGGGTTGACGTGCGCGTGGCTCATGAAATAGTGCCGCTTGATGTGGCCGAAATCGACTGTCTTCCCGATTGCCGGCAGTTGATACAGCGAGCGGGTGTAATCCCAGAGCGCGGAATAGTCGGTGAGCCGGCGGAGGTTGCATTTGAAGTGGTAGTGGTAGACGGGGTCGAAGCGGATCAGCGTGGTGAACAGCCGGATGTCCGCCTCGGTGAACCGCGCGCCCACGAGGAACGGCTGCTGCGCGAGCCGCGCCTCCAGCCAGTCGAGCGTGTCGAACAGCGGCCGCACCGCCGCCTCGTAGGCGTCCTGCGTGGAGGCGAAGCCGGCGCGATAGACGCCGTTGTTCAGCGTCGCGTAGACGCGCTCGTTCACCGCATCGATCTCCGGGCGCAGCGCCGCCGGGTAGTAGTCGCCAGGTGCCGCGCCGATGCCGTCGAACGCGGCGTTGAGGATGCGCAGGATCTTCTCGGATTCGTTGTTGACGATCTTTGCCGTGGCCGTGTCCCACAGCACCGGCACCGTCACCCGGCCGGTGTAGTGCGGATCGGCGCGGGAATAGAGCTGATGCAGGTAGGTGGCCCCCATCGCCGGGTCGGCCACCACGCCATCGCCGGGCAGGAACGTCCAGCCGTCCTCGCCCATGAAGGCGTTGACCACGGAGACGCCGAGCATCAGCTCCAGCCGCTTCAGCGCGCGCATGATCAGGGTGCGGTGCGCCCACGGGCAGGCGAGCGAGACGTAAAGGTGATAGCGCCCGGCCTGCGGCGGGAATTTTCCGCCCGGGGCGATGGCGTCGTGGAACGTCGTCGGCGGGCGCTGGAACGCGCCGTCGACGGTGGCCGCGAGATGGTTTTCGCGCACCCAGGCGCCGTCGATCATCTGGCCCATTTCGGTACCCGCTCCGACTGTCGTTGGCACTGTTGCCGCCCCAACGCCGGACGTCCAGGCCGGCGTTGGGGTTGAACTTCGGTAGGATGCAATCCTATCCATGCCAGATTGCAGCAGACCAGGAGCAGCCCATGCGCACCACCCAGCAGTTCAGCATCACGCTGTCGATCGAGATGGCCGAACTCGTCGAGAAGAAGATCCAGTCCGGCGCCTATGCGAGCGTCAGCGAAGTCGTGCGCGATGGCATGCACGCGCTGATGGAGCGGGATGCCGCCGTCGAGCGCTGGCTGCGCGAGGAGGTGCTCGCCGGACATGCCGAATACATGGCCGACCCGGCGCGGGGCGTGCAGGCCGATCAGATTCTGGCGCGCATCAAAGGCCGGCGCGCCTTGGCCTGACCGATGCGGGTCGTCTTCACACCGCGCGTTCAACTGCCCGAATGCTGATGACGCCCGCCACCCTCCAGATCGCGCAAAATCGGGCAGTCGGGGCGAGCGTCGCCGTGGCAGGCGTCGGACAGATCCTGCAGGGCGTCGCGCATCGCGGTGAGCTCGGCGATCTTCGCGTCCAGCTCGGCGACGTGCGCCTGCGCGACGCGCTTCGACCTCCGCGCTGGCGCGGCCGCGGTCCTGCCAGAGGCCGACGAGGACACGAATGCGCTCGACCGGGATGCCGAAGTCGCGGGCGCGGCGGATGAAGCGCAGCGTCGCCACGTCGGCGGCGGAATAGACGCGATAGCCTGCGGCGGTGCGCGCGGCGGCCGGGATCAGGCCGATGCTTTCGTAGTAGCGGATCGCCTTCGCGTTCACTCCGGCCGAAGCGGCCGCCTGCCCGATGTTCATCTGCCCGCCCCCGGCCGCCAAAACCGAAGAGACAACGCGTTGGCGACCACGCTCACGCTGCTCAGCGCCATCGCGGCGCCCGCGACGACCGGGCTCAGCAGGCCGACGGCGGCGAGCGGGATGCCGATGACGTTGTAGGCGAACGCCCACGCCAGGCCCTGCCGGATTTTTCTCCGAGTCCGGCGGGCGATGTCGATCGCGTCCGGCACAAGTGCAGCATCGCCGCGCATCAGCGTGATGCCGGCGGCGCGGATCGCGACGTCGGTGCCGGTCGCCATGGCGATGCCGACGTCGGCGGCGGCCAGCGCCGGCGCGTCGTTGATGCCGTCGCCGACCATCGCCACCACGCCCTCGCGCCGCAGCCGCGCGACCGCGTCCGCCTTCGCCTCGGGCAGCAGCGCCGACAAAACCTCGTCGATGCCGAGCGCCGCCGCGACCGCGCGCGCCGGCGCGTCGGCGTCGCCGGTCAGCATGACGCTGCGCATGCCGGCCGCGCGCAGCCGGGCGACGGCGGCGCGGGCGGCGGGTTTGGGCGTGTCGGCGAACGCCAGCAGGCCGATGACCTTCTCCCCATCCGCCAGCCACGCCAGGGTTTTGCCGGCCGCCTCCAACTCCGCGGCGCGCGACGCGAACGGAGACGGATCGTGCCCGGTCTCGTCGATCAGCCGGCGGTTGCCGAGCAGCAGGTTTTGTCCTGCGACGGTCGCGGACGCACCGCGTCCCGGCAGCGCGCGGAACGCCTCGGCCGGCGGCGGCAGAAGGCCCTCGGCCTCGGCGCGGGTGCGCGTCGCGGCGGCCAGCGGATGCTCGCTGCCGGCCTGCACCGCGGCGGCAAGGCGCAGCACTTCTTCTCGCGGGACGCCATCGACGGACAAAATATCGGTGAGGTGCGGCCGGCCTTCGGTCAGCGTGCCGGTCTTGTCCCAGGCGACGATGGTCACGGCGTGCGCCCGTTCCAGCGCCTCGGCGTCGCGGATCAGGATGCCGTGGCGCGCGGCGGCGCCGGTGCCGACCATGATCGCCATCGGCGTCGCGAGGCCGAGCGCGCAGGGGCAGGCGATCACCAGCACGGAGATCGCGTTCAGCAGCGCCGCCGTTGCCGACACGCCGAGCAGCCAGCCGGCGGCGAAGGTAAAAAGCGCCACGCCCAGCACAACCGGCACAAAGACCGCGCTGACCCGGTCGACCAGGCGCTGGATCGGCGCCTTGCTGGCCTGCGCGCCCTCCACCAGCCGGACGATCTTTGCCAGCGTGGTGTCGTCGCCGACGGCCGCGACTTCGATCGCCAGCGCGCCGTCGGCGTTCAGCGTGCCCTCGCTGACCCGGTCGCCCGGCGATTTCGGCACCGGCAGCGGCTCGCCGGTCAGCATCGCCTCGTCGACGCCGGCCAGGCCTTCGAGCACGTGGCCGTCGGCCGGGATGCGCTCGCCGGGCCGCACCAGCACGACGTCGCCCGGGTGCAGATCGGCGATCGGCACGACGGCCTCGGCGCCGCCACGGCGGACGCGGGCGGTGTCGGGGCGCAGCGCCACCAGCGAGCCGATTGCCGCTGCGGTCTGGCCGGTGGCGCGCGCCTCCAGCCACTTGCCGAGCAAAACGAAGGCGATGACAACGGCGGAAGACTCGAAATACAGCGCGTGGGCGTGCGGCGCGCCGAGCAGCAGCACCATGCTCAGGCCCCAGGCGGCCGTGGTGCCGAGCGCCACCAACAGGTCCATCGTGCCGCTCCCGGCGCGAGCCGCCTTCCAGCCCGCGACGTAGAAGCGGGCGCCGAGCCAGAACTGCACCAGCGTCGCCAGCGCCGCCTGTACCCAGGGCGGCGGCATCAGGGCGAGTCCGATGGCGTGACCGGCCATGCCGAGCAGCAGCGGCGCCGAGAGCAGGGCGGCCGCCAAGGCGGGCAAGCCATCGCGCCGGCGCGCCCGGGCGGCGCGGGCCGCCTCCTGCTCCGGCCGCAGCAGCGGCGCGGCCTCGTAGCCTGCCGCGCGCACCGCCGCGATCGGCCCGGCCGGGGCGACGCCGGGGTCAGCGTGCATCCGCGCCCGGCCGGCCGCGAAATTGACCGCGACCTCGGAAATCCCCGGCACCCTGGCGAGCGCCTTCTCGACCCGGCGCACGCAGGCGGCGCAGGTCATGCCGCGCACCGCCAGATCGAGCGTCGTCCCCGGCATCGTATCGGCCACGCGAGCGTCCATCATCGACCTCCGCCGCCGCAGATGGGGCTTCCCGTCATGGGAAGGTCAAGGGGCCGGCATGCACGCCGCGCCGCTTGACCTTCCCGTACGGGAAACTCCCACCTCGCGGCCAGGCGAACGGAGACGACCATGCTGGAGCTCGAAGTGACCGGAATGACCTGCGAGCACTGCGTCCGCGCCGTCGGCAACGCCGTGCGCGCCGTGCCCGGCGCCGGCAAGGTCGCAGTGGACCTGGAGCACGGCCGGGTGCGGATCGAGGGCGACCCGGACCCGGCGGCGGTGCGGGCGGCGATCCGCGAGGAGGGCTATGCAGTCGTCGCGTAAGGCGACGACCTGACCGAATCGCGGACTCGAACTCCTCTCCGTGAACATTATAGGAACATGGGATGGAGTGGGAACAGGCCGCCATCGTGCTCGATGTCCGCCCCTACGGGGAGGCGGATGCGATCGCGAGCGTGCTGACGCAGGGGCACGGGCCGCATCGCGGCCTGGTGCGCGGCGGCATCTCGCGCTCGAAGGCGTCGCTCTGGCAGCAGGGCAACATCGTGCGGGCGCGCTGGGTCGGCCGGCTCGCCGACCAGTTGGGCTCGCTCAGCGCGGAGCCGGTGCATCCCGCGGCGGCCCTGGCGATGGAGGATCCGCTCGCGCTCGCGATGCTGCGCGCGCTGTGTGCGGTGGCGGAGGGGGCGCTGCCCGAGCGGGTGCCGCAGGAAAGGCTGTTTTCGGGGTTGCTGCACCTGCTGGTGCATCTGCCGGAAGGGCCGGCGGTGTTGGCCGACCTGATCCGCTGGGAGACGGCGCTGCTGAGCGATCTTGGGTATGGGCTCGACCTCTCCCCTCCCCCGATGGCGGCAATGCGCCGCTGGCATTCGTGTCCCCGCGCACCGGCCGCGGCGTGACCGAGGCGGCGGCCGGCGAGTGGAAATCGCGGCTGCTGCGCCTGCCCACGCTGCTGCTGCACGACGAGCCCGGCACGGCCGCGGATTGGCGCGACGGGCTGAAGCTGACCGGCCATTTCCTGGCGCGCGATGCGTTCGGCTTGCAGCATCGCCCATTGCCCGCGGCGCGGCTGGCGCTGTACGACCGCGCCGCGTCGCTCGCGGAGGTTGCGGAAAATGCCTGACGACAACGCCGGCCAGATCGAGGACGCGCCGCTCGCGGATGCGCTCTCCGAGCGGTACCTGGCGTATGCGCTGTCGACGATCATGTCGCGCTCGCTGCCGGACGTGCGCGACGGGCTGAAGCCGGTGCACCGGCGGCTGATCTACGGCATGCACGTGCTGCGGCTCGACCCCGCCGCCGGCTTCACGAAATGCGCCCGCGTCGTCGGCGACGTGATGGGCAAGTTCCATCCGCACGGCGACACTTCGATCTACGACGCGCTGGTGCGGCTGGCGCAGGATTTCGCCGCGCGCTACCCGCTGGTCGAGGGCCAGGGCAATTTCGGCAATATCGACGGCGATAACCCGGCCCACATGCGCTACACCGAGGCGCGGATGACCGAGGTGGCGCGCGCGCTGCTCGCCGGCATCGACGACGACGCCGTCGATTTCCGCCCGAACTACGACGGCAAGGAGAGCGAACCCGTCGTGCTGCCGGGCGGGTTCCCGAACCTGCTGGCCAATGGCGCGGCCGGCATCGCGGTCGGCATGGCGACCTCCATTCCGCCGCACAATGCGGGCGAAGTGTGCGCGGCCGCGATCGCGCTGGTCGAAGAATCCCGAGGCGACGACGGCGGATTTGCTCGCGCTGATGCCGGGCCCGGATTTCCCGACCGGCGGCGTGCTGGTGGAAGATGCTTCATCGATCGCTCGCCGCCTACGAGACCGGCCGCGGCGGGTTTCGCATCCGGGCAAAGTGGAGCGTCGAGCAGGGCAAGCACGGCACCTGGAGCGTCGTCGTCACCGAAATGCCGTACCAGGTGCAGAAGGGCAAACTGGTCGAGCAGATCGCGGCCTTGCTGGAAGAGAAAAAACTGCCGCTGCTGGCCGACGTGCGCGACGAGAGCAGCGCCGACATACGGCTGGTGCTGGAGCCCAAGTCAAAAAACGTCGATGCGGCGACGCTGATGGAATCGCTGTTCCGCGCCACCGCGCTGGAGACGCGGTTTCCGCTCAACATGAACGTGCTCGACGCGCAGCACACGCCGCGGGTGATGGGCCTGCGCGAGGTGCTGCGGCACTGGCTCGACCATCGGCACGAGGTGCTGGTGCGGCGCACCCGGCACCGGCTCTCCGCGATCGAGAAGCGACTGGAGATTCTCGCGGGTTCCTCGCGGTCTTCCTCAACATCGACGAGGTGATCAGGATCATTCGTGCGGAGGACGAGCCGAAGCCGCCGCTGATGGCGGCGTTTTCGCTGAGCGACGCGCAGGCCGAGGCGATCCTGAACATGCGCCTGCGCAGCCTGCGGCGGCTGGAGGAACTGGAAATCCGCAAGGAGCACGACGCGCTCAGCAAGGAGCGCGCACAGGTCGAAACGCTGCTGGGCGACGAGAAATTGCGCTGGAAGCGGATTTCCTCGGAGCTCGAGGACACCCGCAAGAAGTTCGGCGGGGGGGCGTTGGGAACGCGGCGCACCGAGATCGGCACGGCGCCGCCGGCGATCGCGGTCAGCGAGGAGGCGTTCGTCGAGCGCGAGGCGATCACCGTGATCCTGTCGGACAAGGGCTGGGTGCGCGCGGTGCGCGGCGTGCGCGGCGATGCGGGGGACCAGAAATTCAAGGAGGGTGACGGGCCACGGCTGCTGCTGCCGTGCGAAACCACCGACCGGCTGTGCCTGTTCGCCAGCAACGGCCGCGCCTACACGCTGCGCGCCGCCGACCTGCCACGCGGCCGCAACGACTGGCAGCCGATGCGGCTGCTCGCCGATCTTGCCAACGAAGATACCGTGCTTTCCCTGTTCGTGCCGCGCGAGGGTTTTCGCTACCTGGTCGTGTCCGCGTCGGGGCGTGGGTTCGTGGTGAAAGCCGAGGATCTGTCGGCGGAAAAGCGCACGGGCAAGCAGGTGTTGAATTTGCGCGAGGCCGAAGCGGCGGTGCTGTGCGTGCCGGCCGATGGCGACCACGTGGCCATTGTCGGCACGAACAGAAAGCTGCTGGTGTTTCCGCTGGAGCAGGTGCCGGAGTTGGCACGCGGTACCGGGGTGACGCTGCAGCGCTACAAGGACGGAGTGGTCGCCGACGCAAAGGTGTTCCGGGTGGCCGACGGCCTCACCTGGAAGTCGGGCGACCGCACGCGCACCGAAACCGACCTGCGCAACTGGTTCGGCGAGCGCGCGCAGGCGGGAAAACTGCCGCCGAACGGATTTCCGAAGACGAATAGGTTCGGGTGACGCCGCGTGCGCGCCGCCGCGCGTCCGCGCCTTGCCGAAGTGTTCGTCGCGTTCCTGCGGCTGGGCCTGACCAGCTTCGGCGGGCCGGTGGCGCATCTCGGGTATCTTCCGCGCCGAGTTCGTCGCCCGCCGGGCGTGGCTCGACGGAGCCCGACTACGCCGACATCGTGGCGCTCTGCCAGTTCCTGCCGGGGCCGGCGAGCAGCCAGGTCGGCGGCGGCGATCGGCATGCGCCGCGCCGGGCTCGCCGGCGGGCTGGCCGCCTGGGTCGGTTTCACGGGGCCGTCGGCGCTGGCAATGGTTTTGTTCGCCTATGGCGTCGGCTGGGCCGGCGCGGTCGATCGCGCGCCGTGGCTGCACGGGCTCAAGCTGGTCGCGGTCGCCGTGGTGGCGCAGGCGGTGTGGGGCATGGCGCGCAGCCTGCTGCCCGGACCGGCCGCGTGCGACGCTGGCGATCGCCGCGGCGGCGCTGGCGCTGGGCCGTGCCGGGCGCGGGCGGCCAGATCGGCGCGATCGCGCTCGGCGCCATCGTCGGTCTTCGGCTGGTCCGCGAGCCGATTTTGCCCATTGCCGGCACGATTGCGCCCATGGTGGCGCCGTTCGGCGCGGCGCTGTCTCTGGTCGCGTTCCTTGCGCTGCTGTTCGGGCTGCCGGCGCTCGTGGAAGCCGGCGATCGGCGGGCATGCGCTGGCATTGTTGGAAAGATTCTATCGCGCCGGCGCGCTGGTGTTCGGCGGCGGCCACGTCGTGCTGCCGCTGCTGCAGCAGGCGGTGGTGCCGCCCGGCTGGATCGACAACAGTCTGTTCCTTGCCGGCTACGGCGCGGCGCAGGCGGTGCCGGGGCCGCTGTTCAGCTTCGCCGCCTATCTCGGCGCCGCGATGGCGCCGGCGCCGAACGGCTGGGTCGGCGCGCTGCTGTGCCTGGTCGCGATCTACCTGCCCTCGTTGCTGCTGCTGGTCGGCGTGCTGCCGTTCTGGGACGGACTGCGCCGCCGCGCCCCGGTGCGGGCGGCGCTGCGCGGCGTCAATGCGGCGGTGGTCGGCGTGCTGCTGGCGGCGCTCTACACTCCGGTCTGGACCAGCGCGGTCGGCTCGCCGGCGGCGTTCGCGCTGGTGTGCGCGGCCTTCCTCGCGCTGGTGGCGTGGCGTGCGCCGCCGTGGCTGGTGGTGCTGGCCGGCGCGCTCGCGGCCAGCGGGCTTGGCTGGGCCGGCGTGCCGGTGTAGGGGCCGGCCAGCAATTTCGAGGCTCAAGATGCTGTTGGCAAAATTCGCCCTTGCGGTTGGTTTCACGCTGACGGCGTCGCTGGCCCACGCGGCCGGCCTGCAATTCCTCGCCCTCCCTGCCGACGCCGCGGGCCCCGCGATCAAGCTGCTCGAATGGACGCCCTGCGCCACCTCGCCGGCCGAGATCAAGCTGCGCGTCTACACGCTTCCCGGCGTCCGCGATTGCCCGGTGGTCGGCGACCACCTGCCGCTGATCGTCATTTCGCACGGCCACGGCGGCTCCTATTTCGGCCATCACGACACCGCCGAGACGCTTGCCGACGCGGGCTTCGTCGTCGTCGCGCTGAACCATCCCGGCGATACCGCGAGCGACATGAGCCGCGCCGGCGATCTTTCGGCGCTGATCGAGCGGCCGACGGACATCAGGCGGGTGATCGACTTCATGCTCGGCGCCGCGCCGGACGCGGCGAAAATCGACGCGCAGCGCATCGGCTTCTTCGGCTTTTCGCGCGGCGGCTACACCGGCCTGGTCGTGACCGGCGCCAACCCGGATTTTCGGCACGCGAAAGTGCCCTGCCCGGATGCCCAGGCGCCGATCTGCGCGGAGATTGCCCGCAACGAGATCCCGACCCAGTCGTTGACCCATGATCCCCGCATCAAGGCGCTGGCGATCGCCGATCCGCTGAGCTTCTTCCCGACGCCGGAGAGCCTGCGGGCCGTAAAGATCCCTGTGCAGCTCTGGAGTTCCGAACACGGCGGCGACGGCGTGACGCCGGCGAGCGTGGCCGCGCTGGTGGACGATCTGCCCGCGAGACCGGAGTTCCATCTGGTTCCGAACGCCGCGCATTTCGCGTTCCTGGCGCCGTGCTCGGCGGCGTTGCTGCAGGCGGTGCCGGAGATCTGCACCGACACGCCGGGCTTCAACCGGGCCGCGTTTCATCGGGAGTTCGATGCGAGCGTGCTCGCGTTCTTCCGCAAGCACCTGGGCCGATAGCCGATCCTCCGGTTTTCCGCATGACCACGTACGTCGCCCTGCTGCGGGCGGTGAATGTGGGGCGTACCGGCAAGCTCGCGATGACCGAGCTGCAGGCGATGTGCGCCCATGCAGGGTTCACGCGCGCCAAGACCTACATCGCCAGCGGCAACGTGATGTTCGACAGCGCGGCCGATCTAGTGGGCGTGAAGTCCGCACTCGAAGCAAGGCTGCTGGCTTATGTGGGAAAGCAAGTCGGCGTTGCCGTGCGCACGGCCGCCGAACTGCGGGCGGTGCTGGATGCGAACCCGTTCCGGGACGCGCCGCCCAACCACACCGTCGCCATATTCCTCGACGCGCAGCCACCGCCCGACGCCCTGGCGTATGCGGTCGGCGTGGCAGACGAGGAGATGCGGTTGGGCCTGCGCGAGATCTACGTCTTTTATGCGTCGGGCATCGGGCGATCGAAATTGCGGATCCCCGCCGCGCGGCATGGCACCGCGCGGAACATGAACACGATCGCAAAACTCGTGGCGATGGCAGCCGGCCTCGGGGCCGCTCATGAACTCCGCGGCGCCGTCTAATCGGACGACGCGAGGCCGGCGAGCCGTTCGAGGATCTTGCGTCCGACACCCGTCGCCGGCGCATTGCCGCTGTTGACCAGGATCACGATCGCCAGCTGCTTCGCCGGCACGACGCCGACATAGGTCGAGGTGAACGGCAGCGCACCGTCCTTGTCGACGATGTGCACGCCGTTCTCGGTGGTGAATTGCCACGCCATGCCGATGGACAGCAACGGGCTCGCCGTGAACAGCGGCTTCTGGGTTTCCAGCATCGCCGGCTGCCAGAGCGTCTTGTCCGCCAGCTGGTCGAGCGCCAGTTGCGCGAAGATCGCCATATCATCGGCGGTCGAGAAGATCTGGCCGCCATCCGACCAGTCGAACACGCCGGCCGACTGCTCCTGCGCGAGCGATTCCGGCTTGCCGGTCGAGGTGTAGCCTTGCACGACGTCCGACCTGTTCTTGGGCATGTCCAGCGTCGTGTGGGTCAGCCCGAGCGCCGTCGTGATCTTGCCGAGTTCGTCGGCGTAGCTCGTGTCGAGCGCCGCTTCCAAGGCCATGCGCAGCAGGATGAACCCGGCATCCGAATAGATGTACTGCTTGCCGGGCTCGCCGGCGGTGCACGGCCCGGTGGGCGGGCATGGCTGCCCCTTCCACCGGTTCAGGAACTTGATGAAGGCCGCCTCGTCGTAGGTGGCGCTGGGATGCCAGGGCTGCGGGCCGGGCGTGTCGGGCAGGCCCGAGCTGTGGCTGGCGAGCATGCCGAGCGTGACCTGCCGGATCGTTTTCCCGGACTGCAACTGCGTCAGATACTTGTCGACGGGGTCGGTGAGCTGCACGGTGCCGGCATCGACGGCAGCACCCAGCATCAACGCGGTGAACAGCTTGCCGCAGGAGGCGAGGTCCTGCACTTCCTTCGAACTCATCGGGATGTCGTTCGCCGCGTCGGCGTTGCCGAAATTGTAATAGAGCGTGTCAGTCGCGGTGCGCACCACGAACGCGGCGCCCCAGGGCTTGTTGGCGGGCAACAGCGAGGCGACGTTGGCCTTGACCGTGGCTGCGATCTGCGCCCTCGACTGCGCCTGTGCGATGCCGCCCCAACTTGCCGCGGACGCCAGGACCAGCGCCGCCCCAAGAACGCCACGAAAATGCGACATTTCCGACGCTCCCAATCGCAATCGGACGCTATCGCGAACCGTTCATGCGGGGCAATCGGTACGGTTCGGACTACTCGAACTCGGTCGCGAGCCCCGGCTCCCGCGCGTGCGCGAACATGCGGTGCAACTGGTGGCGCAGCACGCGGCCGGTGGAGAGGTCGGGCGGCAGCGCGTCCTCCGCGAAGAACGCGACTTCGGTGGTTTCCAGGCTGGTGCTCGCGGAGCCGCCGACGATGTCGCAAAGAAAAAAGAACTTGTAGGCGGAGAATGGCGCCGGACCGTGGCCCTGGCGTGTGCGGTCCCACACCGCCGCGAGCTTGCGCACGGCGACTTCGAAGCCGGCCTCTTCGAACACCTCCTTGGCTACGTTTTCGGCGGGGGTGAGGTTCACGTCGGCCCAGCCGCCGGGCAACGTCCAGCGGCCCGCATCCTGCGCCTCGCGCACCATCAGGATTCTTCCGGATTCATCGAACGCCGCGCCGCGCACGTCGACCTTGGGGGTGGCATAACCCTCCTGCGCCGCAAACAGGTTTTGCACCACGGCGAGATCGGCGTTGCCGGCGTTCGCCATCACCCGGGCGGCGAGTGCGCGCAACGCCTCGTAGCGTTCGCGGTCGTACGGGTTCTCGGTGAAGGTCAGGCCGGTCTGCGCGATGGCCTGCACCTCGCGCGCCCACTCCAGCCAGTGCCCTTGCTCCATGCGCGCCATGTGATCCTTCCCGCCGTCCGCGCAGCACCCTACGGCACGCGCGGCGGCGGCGTATACGGCGGCTCACGCCGGGTGTGATCGTTCCGTTCCACGTTGGTGCTTGTTGCCAAATCCGCTGGCGTGGCATCGTTGCGGAACGGCGGCACGGAGACATTCGGCATGAGCACGATCACCGGGCACCATACCATCGGCATCAAGCTGAAGCCCTCGCAGAACCCGGTCACGATCGCCACTAGCGCCTCGGTGGCCACGAGCGGCCGGTATGCGATCTACGGCGGCGGCGCGACCGACTGGACGGTCACCAACGAAGGCAGTCTATCGGGCGCCAGCTTCGCGGGCGTGACGCTCGGCAGCGGCACCGTGATCAACGGCGCGGGCGGCGCGACTGCCGCCTCGATCTCCGGCTACAACGGCGTCGCCATCGGCACCAACAGCCTGAGCCCGTCAGGGACGGTGACCAACCTCGGCACGATCACCGGCGTCGGCTACGACGGCGTCGCGTTCGGCGCCGGCGGCACCGTCACCAACGGCGCCGGCAACGCCTCGGCGTTGATCTCGGGCGTGTTCTACGGCGTCAACATCAACGGCAGCGGCGGCGTCACCAACGACGGCCGCATCGTCGGCACGATGGTCGGCGGCGTCGGCATCCTCGGCAACGGCACGGTCACGAATGGGGCAAGCGGCGCCACCGCCGCCTCGATCACCGGCGGCGACTACGGCGTGAGCATCGCGTTCGCCTCGGCGACGGTGACCAACTACGGCACCATCGCGGCGACGGGCGCGTCCGGGATCGGCATCGACCTGACGCACACGACCGGCGCGGCGACCGTCACCAACGCCGGCACGATCGGCGGCGCAAGCGGTACGGCGATCGCGTTCGGCAGCGGCCCGAGCACGCTGATCGTCGATCCGGGCGCGGTGTTCCACGGCGTCGTCGCCGGCGGCGGCAACAGTTCGCTGGAGCTGGCGGCGGGCGCTTCCGCGGGCACGATCGGCAATCTCGGCAGTAGCTTCACCAATATCGGCTCGCTGACCGTCGATGCCGGCGCAACGTGGCATCTGGACAGCAGCAACATGCTCGCCGCGGGCACCGGGGTGCAGCTTGGCGCCGCGGCGGTGCTGAAGGTCACCGGCTCGCTCGATGTGCAGGGCGGGCTGCAGATCGGGGGCAGCGGCACGCTGGCGGTGGCGGGGACCGGCGCGGTCGACGTCGGCGCCGCGGCGGCCGTGCGCGGCGCCATCGACGTCGCATCCGGCGCGACGATCGCCGGCACCGGCACTCTCGCCGGCCGTGTGATCGATGCGGGGACGATCACCGCAAGCGGCGGGACGCTGGCATTGCAGGGCGACGTGGCCGGGCCCGGCACAATCGCGATCAGCGCCGGTGCGGTGTTGTCGGCAAGCGGTTCGGTCGCGACGAAAATCGCGTTCCTGGCCGGCGCGAACGAGCGGCTGGTGCTCGACGATCCCGCGGCGGTCACGGGGAAAATCCTGGAATTTGCACACAGCGACACGATCGACCTGCGGCACGAGGTCGCGAATGGCATCAGCTTTTCGACCACGACCGACATCCTGACCGTGAGCGGCACCGCCGGCAGCATCGCGACGCTGCATTTTGGCGCCGGGCTGACCAACGCCAGCTTCGCTTACAAGGACGTGTCGGGCATGACGGTGATCACCCACACCTAGGGCGGCCGGCGCGGCGCCTATTCGGGATCCACCGGACGCGGCCGCCCGTCCGGGCCGATCGCGACCATCACGAAGGTGGCCGACGTCACCTTGTTCATGCCGCCGTCCCGGCCGCGCCGCCACGCCTCGATGAACACTCGAATTGAAGTGCGGCCGATACCGGCGATGTTCGCGTAGATCGAAACCTCGTCGCCGACCTTCACCGGGGAGTGGAAGGTCATGGAATCGACCGCGACGGTGGCGACCCGTCCGCGGGCGCGGCGGTAGGCGGCGGAACCGCCGGCCAGATCCATCTGCGCCATCAGCCAGCCGCCGAAGATGTCGCCGTTCGGGTTGGTGTCGGCGGGCATCGCGATCGTGCGGATCGCCGGCTCGCCGGCTGGGCGGGTCGGTTCGTCGTTCATGCCGGCGGGTCCTCCAGCCCGATCGCGCGCAGCCGTGCGCCTTCCTCGTCCCAGCCCGCGCGTTCCTTGACGTTGAGGAACAGATGCACCGCGCGGTCCAGCAGTCTGGCCAGTTCCGACCGTGCGCGCGCGCCGATCTCCTTGATCCGGGTGCCATTGTCGCCGATCAGGATCGCCTTGTGGCCGGGGCGGGCGACGTAGATCGTCGCCTCGATGCGCACCGAGCCGTCCTTGCGTTCCTGGAAGCTTTCGGTCTCGACGGTGGCGCCGTACGGCACCTCCTCATGCGTCTGCAGGAAGATCTGCTCGCGCACCAGTCTCGGCGGCGAGCAGGCGGTCCGGCAGGTCGGTCAGGTCGTCGTCGGGATACAGGAACGGGCCTTCCGGCATCGCCTCCGCGAGCGCGGTCCAGCAGCCGGTCGAGCCCGTCGCCGGTGGCGGCGCTGACCATGAAGGTCTCCTCGAACGGCGCCAGCGCGGTCAGCGTCGGCGATCAGCGGCAGCAAGCGCTGCGCGCGGCGACCAGGTCGATCTTGTTCAGCACCAGCCAGCAGCGCTCGGCTCGGCGCCGAGTTGCTCGGCGATGTCGCGCACCTCGTCGCGTGAGGCCGGATTTGGCATCGACCAGCAGCAGCGCGAGGTCGGCGTCCGCGGCGCCGGTCCAGGCCGCCGCCACCATCGCGCGGTCCAGCTTGCGCCGCGGCGGGAAGATGCCGGGCGTGTCGACCAGCAGCACCTGGCTCTCGCCGCGCATCAGGATGCCCAGCACGCGGAACCGCGTGGTCTGCGCCTTGGGCGAGACGATCGAGAGTTTCGCGCCGGTCAGCCGGTTCAGCAGCGTGGATTTGCCGGCGTTCGGCGCGCCGACGATCGCCGACGAAGCCGCAGCGGGTGGTCATGGCCTCCAGCTGATCCGCAGCAGGTCGGCGGCGGCGCAGTCGTTCGGCGACGCGCTTGCTGCCGGCGCGGCCTTCGCCGCGGGCGCCCCCGGCCTCGACCGCGATCACGAACACCGGCGCGTGCGGCGGGCCTTCGCGCGAGACGAGATCGTAGCCCGGCAGCTCCAGGCCGCGGCCCTGCGCCCATTCCTGCAGCGCCGTCTTGGCATCCTTGGGCGGCTCCGCTGGCTGGCGATCATCGCCGTCCCAGGCGCGCCGCACGAACGCGCGCGCGGGCTCAAGCCCGCCATCGAGATACAGCGCGCCGAGCACCGCCTCGGTCGCGTCCGCCAGCACGGTGGCCCGCTTGCGCACGCCCGCGCGCGCCTCGCCTGGCGCCACCGACAGCACCGCCGGCAGACCAAGGCGTCTCGGCGATCGCGGCCAGGACCGGCTGCGAGACCAGATGCGCCAGCCGCGGCCCCAGCTCGCCTTCCTGCTCGTCGGGGAAGCGCTCGGCGAGCCATTCGGCGATCAGCAGCCCGAGCACCCGGTCGCCGATGAACTCCAGCCGCTCGTTCGAGCCGGCGCCGGTCGAGGGCCGGTGCGGCCGCGCGCAGGCGCGGCCGTGACGGCGGAGCGATGGGTCAGCGCCTCGCGCAGCAGGTCCGGGCGGCGGAACGGTGGCCGAGGATCGCCTCGGCGCGACGCCGGTCGGCGGCTGCGCTCAGTGGATCGCGATGAACAGGCGGCCTCCAGCGGATTTCGAACGGCCACTCCCAGACTTCCCACCAGGGGCCGTCGGCGTCGATCGAGAAGAACAGGAACTCCGCGCGGCCGACCAGGTTTTCCACCGGGACGAAGCCGACCGCGTTCATGAACCGGCTGTCCGGCTGTTGTCGCGGTTGTCGCCCATGGCGAACACGTGGCCGGGCGGCACGAGGTATTCCAGGGTGTTGTTCGAGCTGGCCCGTCGTCGCGTCGCCTTCAGGATCTCGTGCTGACGCCGTTCGGCAGCGTCTCGATGATAGCGCTTCCGCAGCATCTTCGGTGCCGTCGTCCTCGGCGACGTAGTCGCCCTCCGGCTCGCGCGGGCACTTCCTTGCCGTTGATGTAGAGCTGGCCGTCCTTCATCTGGATGGGTCGCCCGGCAGGCCGATGATGCGCTTGATGTAGTCGATCGAGGTGTCGCGCGGCAACTTGAACACCGCGACGTCGCCGCGCTTGGGCAGGGCCGAAGATGCGGCCGGAGAACAGCGGCGGCGAAACGGCAGCGAGAAGCGCGAATAGCCGTAGCTGTATTTCGAGACGAACAGGTAGTCGCCGACCAGCAGCGTCGGGATCATGCTGCCGGAGGGGATGTTGAACGGCTCGAACGCGACGGTGCGGATGCCGATGGCGATCAGCCCCGCGTAGACGATGGTCTTGATGTTCTCGACAATGCCGCCCGACTTGCGCTTGGCCATGCTGGGCTGGGACATCAGGCGCGGCAGGCGAGGAACTGGGCGGCCATCGGGTTCGCGGTCTCCGGGAATGGTGCGGATGAAGCGCACCGCCCCCCTCGCTGTCAAGCAACGGCGGGTGAGAAGCGGTTCATTCGGCGGCAGGCTGGCGCCGGCACGGAGAAAACGCCGGCACGTGGAGATCGGCATCGAGGTGCAGGAAATGCAGTCCGGGGCCGGACGAACCCGGCCCGATCACGCCGAGTTGCTCGGCGGCGGCTCGGCCACCTACAGAAAGCTCATCGGATCGACATCGACGTCGATCCGCACCGAGCCGCGCGGCGGGACCAGCGGCAGCCAGTCGCGCAGCAGCGGCTGCACCGCGATGTCGCGCCGGGTCTTGAGCAGCAGCCGGCGTCGGTGGCGGCCGCGCAGGATGGCGAGCGGCGCGGGCGCCGGGCCGAGCACCGCGATGCCCTCGCCGTGCGGCGCCACGCGCGCCAGATCGCGGGCGGCGGCGTCGGCGGCGTCCGCGGTGTCGGCGCTGACGATCAGCGCCGCGAGCCGGCCGAACGGCGGCCAATGGCCGGGGCGGCGCTGCTCCGCCTCGTCGGCCATGAACCGCGCAAGGTCGCCGGCGGCGAGCGCCTGCATCACCGGATGCTCGGGGGAAAAGGTCTGCAGCACGACCGTGCCCGGCGCCTCCGCCCGGCCGGCACGACCAGCCACCTGGTGCAGCAGCTGCACCGTCCGCTCGGCCGCGCGCAGGTCGCCGCCCGCCAACCCGAGATCGGCATCGACCACGCCGACCAGCGTCAGATGCGGAAAATGCCAGCCCTTGGCGACGATCTGCGTGCCGATGATCAGGTCGACCTCGCGCGCCGAGATCGCCCGCGCCGCCTCGGCCGCCGCCAGCGGACCGGGCAGCGTGTCGGAGGCCATCACCAGTCTTCTCGCCGATGGAAACGCCTCCGCGGCTTCCTCGGTGATGCGCTCCACGCCGGGGCCGACGGCGGCAAAGCTGTTCTCGGCGACGCAGATCGGGCAGGTCGGCGGGATCGGCTCGGCGTGGCCGCAATGGTGGCATTGCAGCAGCTTGCGGGCGCGGTGCTCGACCAGCCAGGCGGTGCAGTTCGGGCACTGCATGCGGTGGCCGCAGTTGCGGCACAGCGTCAGCGGCGCGTAGCCGCGGCGGTTGAGGAACAGCATCGCCTGCTCGCCGCGCGCGAGCGTCTTCCCGATTTCCTCCACCAGCAGCGGCGCCAGGAACTTGCCCCGCGCGGGTGTTTCAATGCGCAGGTCGAGCAGGCGGATTTCCGGCATCGAGGCGCCGCCGTGCCGGGCCGGCAGGTGCAGGCGGCGGTAGCGGCCGGCCTCGACGTTGGCGATCGTCTCCAGGCTCGGCGTCGCCGAGACCAGCACGGCCGGCGCCGCGCACAGCCGCGCCCGCACCACCGCCATGTCGCGGGCGTGGTAGACGACGCCCTCCTCCTGCTTGAACGCGGTCTCGTGCTCCTCGTCGATCACGACCAGGCCAAGATCGGGGAACGGCAGGAAAAGCGCCGAGCGGGCGCCGACCACGACGTACGCCTCGCCGGCGGCGACCGCGCGCCACGTGGTTTTGCGCGTGCGCGACGGCAGGTCGGAATGCCAGACCGCCGGGGCGACGCCGAAGCGCTGCTCGAACCGCTCCAGCCATTGCGAGGAGAGCGCGATCTCCGGCAGCAGCACCAGCGCCTGCCGGCCCGCGCGCAGGCATTCCGCGAGCGCCTCGAAATAGACTTCGGTCTTGCCCGACCCCGTCACGCCGTCGAGCAGCGTCACGGAAAACGCGCGCGCCGCCACCGCCTCGCGCAATGCGGCGGCGGCGGCGGCCTGCTCAGGCGAAAAAATCGGGCCGGGATGCTCCGGGTCGGGGCGGAGAAAGCCGGCCGGATCGGCAGCGTCGTGGGCACCAGGAAGCCGGCATCGGCCATGCCGCGGATCACCGCCGCCGACACGTCGGCCGCCCGCGCAAGGTCGGCCGAGCCGCGCGCGGCGCCGCCGGCCAGCGCCGCGAGCACGCGCTGGCGCGGCTCGGTCAGCCGCGCCTCCGGCGGCGCGTCGGCGAGCCGCCAGCCGACCGGCGGCGTCTCCGGCCGCAGCGCGTTGGTGCGCAGCGCCATCGCCAGCACCTCGCCCGGCGTTGCCAGCGTGTAGGACGCGATCCAGTCGACCAGCCGGCGCAGGTCGGCGCGCATCGGCGGTCCCTCGATCAGTCCGGCGACCGGCTTGAGCCGCGAATCCGCCAGCGACTCGTCGGTCGGGCCGTCCCACACCACGCCGACTTCGGCGCGGTTGTTCAGCGGCACCAGCACGAGGTCGCCGGGGGCGGCGTCCATCCCCGGCGGAACCCGGTAGTCGAAGGGGCCGGGGAACGGATACGGCAGCAACACCGGAACGCGCCGCACACGGGATTGCGCGGGCGCCAGATCGAGCCCGTCCTGCCGCTTTTGGTCTCTCGCCACCATCTTGTATGATCTGCATCATCCGACGGCCGCCGCCCAGGCCCTCACCGGAACGGGGACACCGCCATGACGTTTTTCGCCGATACCGCCGACACCAGGGAAATCCGGGATCCGGCCGGGCAGTCGATCGCCTGAGCAGGCACCGGGACCGGAAGGGCACGGCCGGATGCCGCAACCGCTGAGCGACGGCGCCGGCCCCTCGGCAGCCGAAGTCGACGCATTTCTGCGCGCGCATCCGCGCTTCCTGGCCGAGCGGCCGGATTTGTATCGGCATATCGCCCCGCCCGAACGGGTGCATGGCGAGGAACTGGCCGACCACATGGCGGCGATGCTGCGGGCCGAGCGGGCCCATGCGAGCGCGATGGCGGAGCGCGCCGACGGCGTGCTGGCTGCCGGCCGCGCGGCGGCGGGGCTGGCGGCGCGGGTGCAGGAGGCGGTGCTGGCCCTGATCGGCGCCGATTGCGCGGCCGAGTGCATTTCCTCGGAGTTCCCGGCGCTGCTGGCCGTCGATGCGGCGGCCTTGTGCGTCGAGGCGACGCTGGCGGGCGGCCGGGAGCTGCCGGCGGGCATGGTCGCACGTTTGCTGGGGACGCGCGGGGTGCTGTTCCGGGACGTCGGCTCGGACGCGCGGCTGCTGCACGCCGAGGCGGCGCCACTGGCGCGGCACGACGCGCTGGTGCGCATCCCCGGCGAAGGTCCGCCGGCGCTGCTGGCGCTGGCCGCGCGCGACCGCGCCGTGCTGGACCCGTCGCAGGGCATCGGGGCGCTGACGTTCCTGGGGCGGGCGGTGGCGGCGGCGCTGCGGCGGTGAGGGCCGAAGCCGCGCGGCAGGAATTCCTGCAGTGGCTCGCCACCGAGCGCCGCGCCTCGCCGCTGACCGTCGAGGCGTACGGCGCCGATATCGCCGGGTTTCTCGGCTTCCTGACGCCGCATCTCGGCGAGGAGCCGGACCTTGCCGCGCTCGTGGCACTGCGCGCCGCCGATCTGCGGGCGTGGCTGGCGCACGGGGCGGAGCACGGGCGCGGCAACGCGACGCGGGCGCGGCATCTTGCGGCCGTGCGCACGTTCTTCCGCTGGCTTGCGCGCCGGCATGGCGCCGGCAATGCGCAGGTGCGGCTGCTGGCGACGCCGCGCGCGAAACGGCCGTTGCCGCGGGCGCTGGCGCCTGCGGACGCGCGCTCGATCACCACCGACATCGGCGACGTCTCGGACGCGCCGGCGATCCAGGCGCGCGATGCGGCGCTGTTCACGCTGCTCTATGGCTGCGGCCTGCGCATCGCCGAGGCGCTGTCGCTCAATGTCGGCGACGCGCCGCGCGAGGGGTCCGACACGCCGCTGCGCGTGGTCGGGAAAGGAAAAAAACAAAGAATCGTGCCGGTGCTGCCGGTGGTGCGGCAGGCGGTGTCGGCGTGGCTGCGGCTGCATCCGCGGCCCGACCCGGAGGCGCCGTTGTTTCTGGGCGCTCGCGGAAAACGGCTGGACGCGGCAGTCGCGCAGCGCACCCTCAGAAATTTCCGCAGGTTGGCTGGCTTGCCTGAGCATGCGACGCCGCACGCGCTGCGGCATTCGTTCGCGACCCACCTGCTGGCGGGCGGCGCCGATCTACGCTCGATCCAGGAACTGCTCGGCCATGCCGGGCTCTCGACGACGCAGCGCTACACCTCGGTGGACACCGAGCGGCTCATGCAGGTGTGGCGGCAGACGCATCCGAGGGGATGAGGGGCGTCGCGCCGCCCGGATCACAGGCTCGACGGCAACGAACCCGCCAGGCGAGCAATCTGGGCACCGAGCGCGTCGAGCCGTTGATCGAGGTGCGACTGGAGCGCGTCCAGCCGCCGGTCGAGGTACCGACCGTTCCGCGTCCAGCCGTTGATCGAGATGCGACTGGGCCGTGTCCAGCCGTTGATCGACATGCATGCGGTGCCGATCGAGCCGCGTGTCGACGTATTCCTCGAAATTGCCGATGCGCTGCATCAACAGCGTGATGGCCTCGTTCAGGGCCGAGCGGATGAGCTGATTTTCGCCGCGGATGCTGCGCTGCTCGGCCTGGATCGACCGCAGCGTCGCGCCGATGAAGTCCAGGTTGATCGTCTCGCTCATGGTGCCGCCTCAGCGCCTGTCCCAAGCAGGCAGCATAGCACGTTGTGCCCCTAATCTCACGGCACGGCGTTTCACCCCTCCTCCCGGCCTCCTCCCACAAGGGGAGGAGGAGAAGAAAGCCCCTGTGACAGCGTGCAACGGGTTCCGTAGGGTCGGCGCATGGAACCCGTTCGCCTGCTCGACCTCGTGCTGGTGCTGCTGGCCGTCGCCGTGGCGCTCGGGCTGCTGGCGCGGCACCTGAGAATTCCGCCGGCGGTGGCGTTCGTGCCGGGCGGGATGCTGCTCGCGATCACGCCCGCGGTGCCGGCGTTCGAGGTCGATCCGGCGCTGGTGATGACGCTGTTCCTGCCGCCGCTGATCCAGAACGGCGCGTTCTTCACGTTCTGGCGCGAGTTCCGCGCCAATCTGCGGCCGATCCTGCTGCTGGCGGTCGGCGCCGTGCTGTTCACGACGGCGGTCGTCGGCTACGCGCTGAAGCTGCTGATGCCTGAACTGTCCTGGGCGGCCTGCTTCACGCTCGGCGCGATCGTCTCGCCGCCCGACGCGGTCGCCGCCGGCGCGGTGCTCGAAGGGCTGCGGCTGCCGCGCCGGCTGCTGACCATCCTCGAAGGCGAGAGCCTGGTGAACGACGCAACCGGGCTGGTGCTGTTCCGCTTCGCCGCCGCCGCCGCGATGGGGGCGACGTTCGACGCCACGCGCGCCGTCGCGGCGTTCGTGCTGGTGGCCGCCGGCGGCATCGCCATCGGCTACCTCTGCGGGCTGGTGCTGATCTGGGTGCTGCGCCGGCTCAAGGATACCAACCTCGAGATCACCACGAGCTTCCTCGCGGCGTGGGCGAGCTATCTCGCGGCCGAAAGCATCGGCGCCTCCGGCGTGCTGGCAACGGTCGCCTGCGGCCTCGTGCTGGGCTGGCGGCAGCACGAGGTGCTGCGCGCCGAGGGGCGGCTGGAGGCGCGCGCGGCCTGGGCGTTCGTGACGTTCGTGCTGGAAGCGCTGGTGTTCATCCTGATCGGCCTGTCGCTGCGCGGCGTGCTCGGACGGCTCGGCCCCGGCGCGACGCTGCATCTGCTGCCGATGGCGTTCGGCATCACCGCGGTCGCGATCGTGGCGCGGTTCGTCTGGGTGTATCCGGCGACCTACCTGCCGCGGCTGCTCTGGCCGCCGCTGCGCCGCCGCGACCCGTATCCGCCATTGCGCTATCCGCTGCTGCTCGGCTGGTCCGGCATGCGCGGCGTGGTCAGTCTCGCGGCCGCGCTGGCGCTGCCGGCGGGGTTTCCCGGGCGCGACGCGATCATGCTGGTGACGTTCGTGGTGATCTGCACCACCGTGATCCTGCAGGGGCCGACGCTCGGACCGCTGATCCGGGCGCTGGGGCTCGCGGGCGTCACGTCGGAGGCCGACGACGCGGCCGAGTTCGCGGCACGCGGGGCGATGGCGGCGGCGGCGCTGCGGGTGATCGAGGCGAGCCTCGTCGATCCGCTGATGGGCGGCGTTGCGCAGGCCATCGCACCGGAATACCGAACCCGCTCGGAGTCGCTGGGGCAATCGCGGATCGACGCGGCGGCGAGGGCCGAGCGGCAGGCGCTGCTGGCGCTGCGGCTGGAGGCGGCCGCCGCGTCCCGCACCGAACTGCTGCGGCTGCACCGCGTCGGCGACGTCCACGACGAGGTGATGCGCCGGCTGGAGCACGAGCTCGACCTCGAGGAACTGCGTGTGCGACGGCAGCGCGGCGGGTGAAGCCGGTCACCGCCAAGATCCCGGCGACCCTGACGCAGCCCGGCGCGGCGGCGTTCTGGCTGGCGGTGACGGTGACCGGCGTGGGCGCCGGCGTCGGCGCCGTGGTGCTGACCGAGCTTCTGCAGGCGGTGCAGCATCTGCTGTGGCCGGGCCGGGGCACGCTCGTGGATGCGGCGGCGCAGGCGGGGGCGTGGCGGCACATCCTGGTGCTGCTGGGCGCCGGCTTGCTGACCGGCGCGGGACAGATCGCGTTGCGCCGCCTGACCGCGGGCAACGGGATCGACATCACCGAGGCGATCTATTTCTCGGCCGGCCGACTGCCGGCGGTGCGCACGCTCGGCAGCGCCGTGCTGTCCGTGATCGTCGTCGGCATGGGCGCATCGCTCGGCCGCGAAGGCGCGCCCAAGCAGGCCGGCGCCGTGATCGCCAATGCGATGTCGGACCGGGCGGGGCTGTCGGACGAGCAACGCAGGCTGCTGGTGGCGTGCGGCGCCGGCGCCGGCATGGCGGCGGCATACGGCGTGCCGCTGGGCGGCGCGCTGTTCGCGCTCGAGGTGCTGCGCGGCGTGCTGGCGCTGCGGCTGGTGCTGCCGGCGCTGTTCGCCTCGCTGCTCGCCACGGCGATCTCCTGGGTCACGTTGCCTGATGCGCCGACCTACCAAATCCCGGGCTTCGCCAATTCGACCTCGGCCGCCCTGTGGGCGCTGCTGGCGGGACCGATCGCGGGACTGGCCTCGGTGGCCTACGTCCGTGCGATCGCCTGGGCGGACCGCAACAAGCCGAAGGGCTGGCGGCGGCTGGTGGCGCCGACGCTGGCGCTGGGGCTGCTCGGCGCCGTCTCGATCGCCTTCCCACAGTTGCTCGGCAACGGCAAGGACGTCGCGCAACTGGCCTTCTCTGACGAGGTCGCGCCCGGGCTGCTGTTGCTGCTGCTGGTCCTCAAGCCCGCCGCAACGGCCCTGTGTCTCGGCAGCGGCACGCCGGGCGGGCTGTTCACGCCGTCGCTGGCGATGGGCGCGTTGCTCGGCGGCGTTCTCGGCCACGCCTGGTGCTGGCTGTGGCCGGGGGTGCCGCCGGGGCTGTTTGCCGTGGTCGGGGCCGCCGCCGTGCTGGCCGCCACGACGCAGGGGCCGATCTCGGCGGTGGTGCTGATCATGGAACTGACCGGGCGCGACCGCTCGTTCATCGTGCCGCTGCTGCTCGCGGTGGCCACGGCCACGCTGGTGTCGCGCACGATCGAGCCGCGCTCGATCTACGACGCACGGCTCACCGACGAGGAAATCGACATACGGCTGAAGGCGCGCGAGCCGTCAGCGGAGTGAGGAGTGGTTCAGAGCGCGTTCCTGGTCTCGGCGACGATTTCGAGGGGCACGACCTCGACCTCGCCGCCGGCCGCGGATTTCACCCCTGCGGAGAAGCGCGCGAAGAACTCCCGGGATTGCAGGAGCTTGTTGACGCTGTCGTCCGCAACCGTCGCGAGGTGGTAGCAGTCGGCGCCCTTGGCGTTGCGCATGCTGCGGTAGGAGATTTTCCCGGCCAATTCGGGATCGCTGTTCAGTGCGGCGACGAAGCGGACGATGTTGTCGCGCCACTGTTCCTCCGTGCCGGCCTGGAAGCGGTACTTGATCAGGAAGTGCTTCATGGTCCGTTCCTTCGTGCTGGCGCATGTCACGCAGCAGTGCATTTGGGCGGGCAATGGACGGGCGCGCAAGTATGGACAAAAATGATACTGTCCGAACGCAGAACTCAACCGGATGCTGCAGGCGACAAGACGATGGCGGGGACAGGATGGGCACGAAACCGAAGATGCCGGGCACCTGCCCGGTCATGGCGTTCCAGAAGATGATCGCGGGAAAGTACAAACTCCGCATCGTCTGGGACCTCAAGGACGGGCCGCTGCGCTACGGCGAGATCCGCAACGGACTGCTGCGCGGCGCCGACGGCACGAAGGAGATCGCGCCACGGGTGCTGAGCCGCGAACTGAAGGCGCTGGCCGACGGCGGGCTGATCGAGCGCACGGACTACGGCGTCGCGCCGCCGAGAGTGGATTACCGCTTGACCGACACCGCGCGGAGTCTTGTCCCCGTCATCGCCGCCCTCCGCGATTGGAGCCATCGGCATCTGAGCGACGACGAGGCGCAGGTGCCGGTGGCGGCTGAGTAGGACGGCGGGGCGGGCGGGCCGCTAACCGGCCGTCAACGGATCGGGCGCATCAGTAGGTCCGTGCCAAGGTCGTGGTCCGGAGCGCGCTTCCTCGTCATCGGCGTCGCGCTGCTCGTCGCCATCGCCGGCGCCGTTGCCCTGATCGTCGCGATGCAACGGGCGTCGAACATCGCCGCCTACCGGACCGCGACCGACAATCTCGGCAACGGCATGGCGCAGCAGACCGCGGGCTGGATCGGCGCAGTCGACAAGACCCTGGTCGCGCTGCCGCGCAACCTTGGCGCGACCGCGAACGCGACGGCGGACGAGATCGTGGCGGCGATGCGGACGCGTCCGGCGTTCGACCTGCTGGTCGCCGAGCGGAAGCGGCTTGCCGGCGTCAACTCGCTCGCGTTTATCGACGCCGGCGGCAGGACGCTCGCCTCCACGCGCGCCTGGCCGGCGCCGCCGGCGGCGGTTGCCGTGCCGGGCTTTTTTCCGCGCGTCGGCTCGCCGGACGATCACGGCATTTTCGTCGGCCCGCCGGCGAAGAACGCCGCGACCGGCCGATGGACCGCGCCGCTGGCGCGGCGCATCGACGACCGGGCGGGCACGCTCGCCGGGTTCGCGGTCGCCGACATCTCGCTCGCCGATCTCGAGGAATTCTATCGCACCGCGATGCCGCCGGCGCGCACCGTCGTGGTGCTGCGGCGGGACGGGACGGTGCTGGTCCGCTTTCCGCATATCGAAGAGCGGATCGGCGGGAAAGTGCCGGATCGGGAGCCGTGGCACGCGGTCGTCGCGGCCGGCGGCGGGGCCTATTACGGCCGCGCCAGCCTGACCGACACCCGCATCGTCGCCTCGGTGAACCCGCTGCGCAACGCGCCGATCGTCGTCGAGGCGTTCGTCACCGAGGACCTCGCACTCGCCGGCTGGCATCAGCAGCGGGTCTGGACCGTTCTGGGCGGCCTGTTCGCGGCGATCGGCACCATCCTGCTGTTGCGGCTGCTGTCGCGGCAGTACCATCGCCTGGAGCTGTCGGAACTCACGCTCGCCTCGAAGAACGCGCAGTTGGAAATCGCGCACCAGCAATTCGACGCGGCGCTGTCCAACCTGTCGCAAGGCGTCTGCTTCTTCGACGGCCAGCAGCGGCTGATCGTCTGCAATCGGCGCTACGGCGAGGTCTACGGCCTGGCCGCGGAGGCGATCCGCCCCGGCATGTCGCTGGCGGAGATCGTCGATCATCGGATGGCGGTCGGCAGCCTGCCGGACATGACGCGCGGCGACTACCTGATGTCGCTCAACTCGGTGGCCCGCGCCGGCGCGCCGCATCGAACCGTGCGAGAGCTGAAGAACGGACGCACGATCTCCGTCGTGCATCAGCCGACGCCCGACGGCGGCTGGGTGGCGACCCACGAGGACATCACCGAGCGCCGCGCGGCGGAGGAAAGGATCGCCTTTCTCGCCCGGCACGACGTGCTGACCGGATTGCCGAACCGCGGCCTGCTGCTGGAGCGGATCGAACACGCCCTGGCGGAGGCGCGGCGGGGGGCGATGTTTGCCGTCCTGTTTCTCGACCTCGACAAATTCAAGTCGGTCAACGACACGCTCGGGCATCAGATCGGCGACGTTCTGTTGCGGGCCGTCGCGGCCCGGCTGCTCGCGGTGGTGCGCGAGCTCGACCTGGTGGCGCGGCTCGGCGGCGACGAGTTCGTCATCCTGCAGGCCGGCCTGAAGGCCCCGGAGGACGCCGCGCAACTCGCCACGCGCGTCATCGAGGCCTTGCGCAAACCGCATCTGCTGCGCGGCAACGAAGTGGTCGCCGGGACCAGCATCGGCATCGCCATCTCGACCCATGACGGCGCCACCGCCGAGGGCCTGATCAAGAACGCCGATCTCGCGCTCTATATCGCCAAGGCGGAAGCGCGGGGCACGTTCCGCTTCTTCGAGCCGGAAATGGATGCGCGGGTGCAGAACCGGCACGCCGTCGAGAACGATCTGCGCAACGCCCTCGCGCGGGGCGAATTCGAGGTATACTACCAGCCGATCGTCAGTCTCGGGTCGGGACGGGTGGTGGCGTTCGAAGCGCTGGCGCGTTGGAACCATCCGGCGTGCGGCCTCGTCGGACCGGCCGAGTTCATCGAGATCGCCGAGGAATGCGGACTGATCCTGCCGCTCGGCGCGTTCGTGCTCGATCAGGCGTGCCGGCAGGCGGCGCTGTGGCCGAGCGAAGTGCGCGTCTCGGTCAATCTGTCCGCCGTGCAGTTCCGGGTCGGCAATCTGTTGCAGTCGGTCACCGACACGCTCGCGAACGCCGGCTTGGCCGCCGAACGGCTGGAGCTGGAGATCACCGAGTCGCTGCTGCTGCAAAACAATCAGGCCACGCTGGCGGCGCTGCACAAGTTGCGCGGACTTGGCGTGACCATCGCGATGGACGACTTCGGCGTCGGCTATTCCTCGCTGAGCTATCTGCGCAGCTTCCCGTTCGACCGGATCAAGATCGACCGGTCGTTCGTGAGCGATCTGTCAAAGCGCGACGACTGTCTGTTCATCATCCGCGCGATTGTCGGGCTGTGCCGCAATCTCGGGATCGCGACCACCGTGGAGGGGGTCGAGACCGCCGAACAGCTTGCCATCCTCCAGGCGGAGGGCTGCGGGGATGCCCAGGGCTATCTGTTCGGCCGGCCCGCGCCGGCGGAGCGGGTGGATGCGGTGCTCGGCGGGCAGCCGCTGACGCCGCGCGGCCTGCGCCACGCCGTTACCGGGCTGGCACGTCCCGGCCAGGAGCACAGCGCGGTGGCTGTGGGCGGATGACCGGCCCGGCTGCCGACGTCTCCGATAGCGGGCACGGCAGAGCGCGCAGGGGCCGGGCGCGGCGGCCCGGGACGACCGGTCGGCGCAGTCCCGCCCGGGGCAGCGGCGGTCCGCCCGCCCCGGGCCGGCATCCCGTCAACCCGGGCGCTTCACCTCCTCGTGCGGCGCCGGGCGGGGCGCGGCGTGGGCGACCGGGCGCGGCGCCGGATGCGGCGCTGCGTGCGCGACCGGGCGCGGTGCCGGATGCGGCGCTGCGTGCGCGACCGGCCGCGGCGCCGGGTGCGGTTCGGCGCGGGCGACCGCGTGCGCGGGCGCGGCCGGGCGAGCCGCGGCCTCGGGGTGCGCCGGCGCGGCCGGACGTGCGGCGGCTTCCGGGTGCGCGGGCTCGGTCGGACGTGCGGCGGCCTCCGGGTGCGCCGGTTCGCCCGGACGTGCTGCGGCCTCCGGGTGCGCCGGTTCGCCCGGGCGGGCTGCGGCCTCGGGGTGTGCCGGCTCGCCCGGTCGGGCGGCGGCTTCCGGGTGCGCCGGCTCGCCCGGTCGGGCGGCGGCCTCGGGGTGCGCCGGCTCGCCCGGACGGGCGGCTGCCTCGGGGTGTGCCGGCTCGCCCGGTCGGGCGGCGGCCTCGGGATGTGCCGGCTCGCCCGGACGGGCGGCGGCCTCGGGATGCGCCGGCTCGCCCGGACGGGCGGCGGCCTCGGGATGCGCCGGCTCGCCCGGCCGGATGGCGGCTTCCGGGTGCGCCGGTTCGCCGGGGCGCGCCGCCGCTTCCGGGTGCTCGGCGGCCGACGCGCCGCGCGCCGCGACCGCGCCGGGGCCGTGCAGTTCGCCCGGACGCGAGGTCGCCGCGACGGCGGGGTTGCCGTGGTTCACCGAGGCCCGCAGGCTCGGATCGTTGCGTGCCGCATCGAAATGCGCGGTCTGCGCCGTCGTCGCCGCGACATGCCGCTGGTGCGCGTAGGCTTCCTGCTGCGCGGTCGGTCTTGCGTCCACGCCGCCGCGGCCGCCGTTGAAGCTGACGACCGAGTGGTTGTTGTTGACGACGGTGCGGTCGTAGACGTGGGCGATGTGGACGTTGCCGAAGTTGTTGACGGCGCGGTTGTAGGCGAACGCGCCGTGATCCCAGTAGCCGCCCGCGTAGCCGAACCCGGTGTAGCCGAAGCCGTAGTTGATGCCGCCGTAGAAGCCGACGTTCGGGCCCCAGTAGCCGGCGTTCCACACGTAGTTTCCGCCGGCCCAGCCCCAGTAGCCCGGCGTCCACAACAGGCCGACGCTCGGCGGCTGCACCCAGGTGCCCGGCACCCAATAGTAGCCGTACTCGCCATAGGCCCAGTAGCCCGGCGTCCAGATGTAGCCCGGGGCCGGGATTTCCGGCTGCACGTAAACCGGCAGCGCCGGCGGCGCGATCGTGACGGACACGCCGACCGCGATCTGGGCGGACGCCAGGTGCGGTGCCGTCAGCGCGGAGGAGGCGAGCAGCAGCGGGAAGAGAAAGCGGGACGCGCGCATCTGATGTTCCTTTCCGAACAAATTGGCGACCATCGGACGGTCAGGTCGGATTGGACATGCGCCGCGAACCTGCGGGCGATCGGCGAAGCACCGGTTCCTGCCACGAATGATCTTCTGGATATGTCGGTCAGGATTGTGTCCGTTATCCGGTAGAAATGGCGGCCGGATTGTGAAGAACGCAATTGCTTCGCGATCAGATCCGCAGGTTCAACGGGACGGCTTGTCGGAAGGTTCAGATCAAATCTACTCGATCAGTTCGATCGCGATTGTGCGGCGCCGCGACATTTCAAGAAAAGCTCCAATCCCCTTGAAACCCAAAGATTTCCCGGTCCGGCGCGATTCGGCCCGTTGCGCAGCGGCCCGAACGCCAGGGCGAAGCCCGCCGGCCGGAGCGAACCGGTCGCGATCATTCAAGAATACCTGGCTGGCCGGCAATTCACCGCGATTTCAGGCGCAGGACATCGTTGGATCCCATGTTTCCGGCCTGGATCTGGATGCAAGGAGGACCGATGAGCGCCACCACACTGTCGCGCGGCCGACAAGGCCAAGCGTGGGAAGTCCCGACCGGCATTCTGCGCCACGACGCGCCGCACGCCGAAAGCGCCGACCTGAAGTTCTGGCCGGACGCCGCGGGCGGCGCGCCACCGAGCTATCTGCACCCCGCGGTCGTGGCAATCGCGGCGGCCGGCTCGGCATGGTTCCTGCTCGCGTTCTGGATCACGCTCGGCGGCGACAGCCTCACCGCCTACCTGCTGGCGATCGCGACGCTGATCAGTTGCCTGACGCTCGGCCTGCTCTCGGTCGGCAGCGAGGGGCGCAACGTGGTGCCGTGGCAGCGCCACTGGCGGTCGTTCCACGAATTCCTGGCAGGCCACGTCGATGTCTGGGGCGCGCGCGTGTCCGGGCGCGAGGCGTTCATCCAGATTGCGGGCCTGGCGTGGTGCCTCGCGGCGCTCGCGACCACGTTCGCGGTGATCATCGCGGCCGAGCACCCCTGACGGCAGCTACGCCTGCTTCAGCTCGATCAGGCTGTGGCGGATGCGGCGGCCGCGGCGGACGCTTTCCTCGATATAGGCGCCGTCGCCCCAGCGCACCGCGCGCGCCATCGCCTGCGCGTCCTCGGTGAAGCGCGCCAGCATCTCCAGCAGCGCCTCGCGGTTGTTGAGGAAGATGTCGCGCCACATCACCGGGTCGCTGCCGGCGATGCGGGTGAAGTCGCGGAAGCCGGAGGCGGCGAAGCGCAGCACCTGCTGGCGGCTCTCGCCTTCCAGGTCGTCGGCGGTCGAGCAGATCGTGAACGCGATCAGGTGCGGCAGGTGGCTGACGATCGCGAGCACGCGGTCGTGGTGGCCGGGCTCCATGACCTCGACCATCGAGCCGCAGCGACGCCATAGTTCCGCGATTTTCTCCACCGCGTCCGCGTCGGTGCCGGGCGGCGGCGTCAGCAGCGTCCAGCGGCCCTGGAACAGCGTGGAAAAACCGGAGTCGGGGCCGGAGTATTCGGTGCCGGCGACCGGGTGGCCGGGCACGAAATGCACGCCGGCCGGCACCAGCGGGCCGACGTCGCGAATGACCGACTGCTTGGTGCTGCCGACATCGGTCAGGACCGCGCCGCGTCGCCAGATGCGGCGCGATCGCCTCGGCGAGCGCCGCATAGGCGCCGACCGGCGTGGCCAGCATCACGCAGTCGGCGCCCTCGACGGCGCGCGCCGGGTCGATCTCCACGCGGTCGGCGATGCCGAGTTCCAGCACGCGGTCGAGCGTCGCCTGGGTGCGGGCGTTGGCCACCACCTCGGCGGCGAGGTCGCCGCGCTGCTTGGCGATGCGGGCGACCGAGCTGCCGATCAGGCCGATGCCGAGCAGCGCCAGCCGGCGGAACAAAGGCTCAGCCATGCGCGGCCATGAACTCGGCCAGCGCGTCGGCGACCAGCGTGCATTCTTCCGCGGTGCCGATGCTGATGCGCAGGCAGTGCGGCAGCTCGTAGGACGCCATCGCGCGGACGATGACTCCTGCGCGATTTCAGCCACGCATCCGCGGCCGTGCGCACGCGCCGGCGTGGCAAAATCGGCCAGCAGAAAATTGCCCTCGCTGGGCCACGCTTTGATGCCGGCCGCTTCCAGCCGTGCGCTCAGTTTCTCGCGCCATTCGAGCGTGTGGGCGCGGGTGCGCTCGACCCAGCCGGGCTCCGCCAGCGCCGCGACCGCCGCCGCCTGGGCGGCGAGGTTGACGTTGAACACGCCGCGCACCCGGTTCAGCGCATCGACCACGCCCGGCGGCGCATAGGCCCAGCCGACCCGCATGCCGCCCAGGCCGAACACCTTGCTGAACGTGCGCAGCATCACCGTGTTGTCGGCGGCATCGACCAGCTTCGTGCCCGGATCATAGTCGGCGCGGGTGACGAACTCGGCGTAGGCGGCGTCGAGCACCAGCAGCACCTCGGGCGGCAGGTTCTGGCGCAGCCGCTCGACCTCCGACTGCGGCAGCAGGCTGCCGGTCGGGTTGTTGGGGTTGGCGAGGAACACCACGCGGGTCGCCGGCGAGACGGCGGCGAGCATCGCGTCGACGTCGGCGGTCAGGTTGCGCTCGGGCGTCTTGACGATGCGGCTGCCGGCGTAGGTCGCGGAAATCGCGTACATCAGGAAGGCGTGGCGCGAGGCGATGATCTCCGTGCCCGGCCCGCCGTAGATGTGGCACAGATGCTGGATCAGCTCGTCCGAGCCGGTGCCGCAGACGATCTTGTCCGGGTCGAGCTTGAACCGCGCGCCGATCGCGCGGCGCAGCTCCGCCGAGCCGCCGTCCGGGTAGCGGTGCAATTCGGCGGCAACCCGGGAGAATGCGGCCTGCGCGGCCGGCGGCGGGCCGAACGCGCCTTCATTCGACGACAGCTTGATCACCCGGTTGACGCCGGGCAGCTGCAATTCGCCGCCCACGTAGGCGGCGATCTTGAGCACATCGGCGCGCGGCTGCGGCCCGCTCATTCGCCCTCCACGGGCACCGCGTAGGCGCCGAGCACCACCGGGCGGCGCACCTCGCCGAGATTGGCGAGCCGGGGATCGTCGTCGGTGACGTAGCCGTCGACGTCGATCAGGCCGTGCGCGATCTGCCCGGACGGGTCGCGGCGCAGGATGATCGAGGCCGGCGCGAGCCCGGCCGAGGTCAGCGCGCCGGCGAGCCGGGCGCGGCTCATGTCGGTCGGCAGCTCGAAGCCGAGCAGCGAACGGTCGCGGCTGGAGGCGTCCGGCGCCGCGGCGGCCACCACCATCGCCTGCGCCTGCGAGGCGCCCTCGGTGCGCGGCGCCCAGAACGGCAGGCGCGCAACCACGTGGATGCGCGGCTCGTCGCGGTGCAGCAGCGCGGTCCACCAGGCCGAACGCGCCGGCTCCTCCTCCACCGGCACCGGCAGCACGGCGGCGGTGGCGGCGCCGGAGCTGACCTCGGCGATCGCCTGGGCCGGGCTGCGATGCACGCGCAACGGCGTCATCACGCCGAAATGCTCGCGCGCGATGGTCGCGAAGCCGCCGGGCGGGTCCGGTTCGCAGACGGTGATGACGAAGTGGCTCTGCATGGCGGTGGTCGCGGCGAACAGCTCGCGCCACAGCCGCGGCAGCACCCGGCGCGGCAGCTTGCCCTGGTGGCGGGCCAGCAGGCGTCGGACGATCTCCGCCTCCCGCCCCGGCCGGAACGCGATCTTCTTGCCCTGCGCGCCGAGCGCCGCGATCCGCGTGACCACCTCGGCGCGCTGCATCAGCAGGTCGTGCAGCGCGTCGTCCAGCCGGTCCACCTCGGCCCGCAGCTCGGCGAGCGTGGGCGCCGGCTCGGGCGGCGGCACCACTTCCTCGGCGGCGGCAACGGCCTCGGCGACTGGGGGGGCGGGGGTGTCGGGGGCGGTGCTTGACATGGCGCTTCTTGGCGGGGAGGGCTGGCATAGCCGAAGCCCCCGCCGCTGCAAAGCGGAACCGGGCGCAGCGCAGCGCCCCCGACGTTGCAGGTTGCGGGGCACGGGCGCATATGCAGCCGCCATGGACCAGGGGGAACTGCCGGACATTGCCCATCAGCACGTCGCGTTCGACGACGGGCTCGCGCTCGACTGCGGCGTCACCCTGCGGCGGCTGGAGGTGGCGTTCCGCACCTACGGCCAGCTCAACGCCGCGCACTCCAATGCGATCCTGATCTGCCACGCGCTGACCGGCGACCAGTACGTCGCGGAGCACCACCCGGTGACGGGCAAGCCCGGCTGGTGGGACATGGTGGTCGGCCCGGGGCTGCCGATCGACACCGACCGTTTCTTCGTTATCTGCGCCAACGTGCTGGGCGGCTGCATGGGCTCCACGGGGCCGCGCAGCGCGCGCGACGACACGGAAGCGCCGAACCCGTCGCGCTGGGGCATGGATTTCCCGCCGATCACGGTGCGCGACATGGTGCGGGCGCAGAAGCGCCTGGTCGACCATTTCGGTATTTCCCGGCTGTTCGCGGTGATCGGCGGGTCGATGGGCGGGATGCAGGTGCTGGAATGGGCTTCTACATACCCTGACGCGGTGTTCGCCGCGGTGCCGATCGCCTGCGCGGCGTACCATTCCGCACAGAACATCGCGTTCAACGAGGTCGGGCGGCAGGCGATCTTTGCCGACCCGGACTGGATGGGCGGGCGCTACTGGGAACACGGGCGGGTGCCGGCGCGCGGGCTGGCGGTGGCGCGCATGGTCGCGCACATCACCTATCTGTCCGAGCGCGCGCTGACCCGCAAATTCGGCCGGCGCACGCGCGGGGCGCAGGCGCTCAGCATGTTCGACGACATGTTCGAGGTGGAAAGCTATCTGCGCCACCAGGGCAGCAGCTTTACCCGCCGCTTCGATGCCGCGAGTTATCTTTCCATTACTCGTGCCACCGATTACTTCGACCTCGCGGAAGAACATGGCGGCGAGCTGGCCGGCGCATTCCGCGGCACGCGCACGCGGTTCTGCATCATCAGCTTCTCCAGTGACTGGCTGTATCCGACCGAGGACAACCGGGCGATCGCGCGCGCGCTGAACGGCGTCGCCGCCAACGTGAGCTTCGTCGAGATCGAATCCGACAAGGGCCACGACGCGTTTTTGTTGGACGAGCCGGATTTCCATCGCGCGCTGGCCGGCTTCCTGGCCGGCTGCGCCGAGCATGCGGGGATCGCGGCGTGAACGTCCCCGTCGATCCGGTCCGCTATGTGGCAAAAAACATGCGGCTGGATCTGCGGCTGATCGCCGAGATGATCGAGCCGGGCACGCGCGTGCTGGACATCGGCTGCGGCGACGGGGCGCTGATCGAGCACCTGTTCCGCACCCGCGGGTGCGACGCGCGCGGCATCGAGATCGACATGAAGGAAGTCACCCGCGCGATCGTGCACGGGCTGCCGGTGATGCACGGCGACGCCGATTCCGATCTGGCGCAGTATCCCGATGGTGCGTTCGACTACGTGGTGCTGTCGCGCACGCTGCAGGCGGTGGAGCGGCCGCGCGTGGTGCTGCGCCAGATGCTGCGCATCGGCGAGCGCGCGGTGGTGAGTTTCCCGAATTTCGGCCATTGGCTGGTGCGCTGGCAGTTGTTCTGGCGCGGCCGCATGCCGATGACGACGGTGTGGAACCGGCCGTGGCACGAGACGCCGAATATTCATCCCTGCACGATCCACGATTTTTTTGCCCTCTGCGACGAGGAGGGGTATCGCGTGGAACGCTGGCTCGCGGTGGACGAAGCGGGCCAGCGCGCGCCGTGGCGGCGGTTTCCGGGACTGGCGAACGTGTTCGGGGAGCAGGCGCTGTTTCAGCTCAGGAAGGCGTAAGGCGCACCAGAACGTCGCGCCCGCTGTTACTTCTCCGACCGCGGCATGTGCTCGCGCAGGACCGCGTTGATGCGGGTCTGCCAGCCGGTTCCGGTGTGCCGGTACGCCTCCAGCACGTCCGCATCCAGCCGAAGCGTCTGATTGACCTTCCGATCCGGCTTCGCCGGCCGGCCGCGGCCGCGCCGCAGGGCTTCGGCCGTCTCGGCGCCGAACACCTCGGCGATTACTTCCAGCGCCGGCCGCGCCCTGGCAAAATCCTCGGCAGTCCACTCGGGATTCTCATCGTCAGGGCGGGAGGCCGGGTCGTCCTTTGGCTTGCTCATACCGCTTCACTTCTTTGCTGTTCGCCTTGCGCAAGCTGATGACATGGGTCGCATCGCCGCGCCGCGTTATCACCGCTACATGCAGACGTTGAGCGAGCCTGCCAAACACCTGCAGCCGCTCTTCGCCGTAATCCTTGCGTACATCCACTGCAATCACCGTGGTTTCCCACTCAAGATCCGCCACTCGCTCGAAGGGCAATCCGCGCTCCGCGATGTTCCTGGCGTTCTTCGCGGGGTCGAACGTGATCCGCATGATTTATGCTACAGCAGAAAAAACGCAAGGGCGGCACGCCGACCGACCGATCACCCGGCCGGCAAAAAGTCAAAATACCGCTCGGCCAGCAGCGCCGGATCGACCGCGAAATCGTCGTAGCCGACGCCGTCGCGGCTCACCACGGCCGACTGCGGCACGACGTGGCAGCCGTAGCGCAGGCGGCCCGCGGCGGCGACGCAGTGGAACGCCGGCGTGCCGAAACTGAACGGAAATATTTCCAACAATGTCGCTTCCGGGCGGGCGAACACCACGTTCGCGAGGCCCGCGCCGTGCGGCGCCACGATCCAGGCGGCGGCGTCAAACAGCGCCGCCTGCTCGCGCACCGACATCCCGCTCAGCGACACGCTCTCGAAACCGCGCTGCGCCAGCACGGAAAAAAGATCGGGCTCGTTCAGCACGCGCCGCCAGCCGGCGTCGGCGCGCGACAGGTAAATCCGGCGGCCCGTCGCTGGGTCGGCCGGCCGGGGCGACGGGTCGAGGCCGAAGCGGCGGCGCAGGTAGCGCGACGCCCAGGGCGCGCCCTTGACCAGCGGGTGCGGCGGCTGCTGCTGGTCGGTAGTGACGAACAGCTCGCCCGCGCGCACCGCCTGCATCGGCTGCAATTCTATGATTTTCGAGACATCCCAGCCGCACAGGGCAAGCGTCTCGCGCTGGTAGGGCTGCGCCAGCGGCGAGGTGGCCAGCATCAGGTCGGCCGGGCGGAAACCGGACAGCTCCAGCGCAGCCAGCCGCGGCAACGCGTCGAGCAGCCAGTGCGAAAAATTCGGCGGCCAGATGTCGTCGCTGAGCAGGAACACCGGCCCGGGCACGTGCCGCGCGCCCTCCAGCGTCGCCGCGAGGTCGAACGGGGCATAGTGCAGCAGCGGCGCGTAGCGGCCGCTGGCGTCGCGCACCACGGTCCGGCGGTCGCCGGCGACGGTGACCGGGACGGTGCCGAACTGCACCACCGCGCCGCCCGGCAGCCGCGCCACGCTCAGCTCCGGCGCCTTCACGACGTTGCCGCTCTCCAGCAGCCACGGCGGCGGCTCGTCGCGGCAGATGCGCTCGGCGAGGCGGCGGATCGTGGGCGGGCACACCTGGCGCAGCTCGGCGCCGGCGACCTGCCGCGCGTCGGCGAGGGCCACCGACGCATTGTGGCGCGGCGGCAGCCGCAGGCCGATCAGCCGCAGTGTCTGCGCCACGCTGTCGCCCCAGCCGCGCGGCCGGCTCGCGCCGATCTCGGCGGCCAGCGCCAGCAGCAGCGCCGGCAGGTCCGGCGGCGCGACCGGTGCGGCCCGCGCCGCGGCGCGCCGCGCGGCCGGCTTGCGGGCGGCCACGCTATCCGCCCTCGGCCAGCACCATGCGGCGGCGCTTGACCGCCTTCACCGGCACGGCGGCGTAGACGTCCTTGACCGCCTCGGTGATCGTGACGCCGGCGAGCTGCGGCAGCAGGGAATGGCCGGCCCGCTCCAGGAACGCGGCGCTGCGCAGCACCACGCGCAGATGCGTCGGCGGCAGATAGAGCGCGCTGTCGCGGCGCTCCACCCGGAACAGCGCATCCGCCAGCAGCCGGCCGAGCTGGCCGGGCGAATAGGGCTCGCCCTGACCGAACGGCGTGCTCTCGACATAGGCCCACATGCCGCGCCGGTTCGGCGCCACCACCAGCAGCGTGCCGTCGTCCTTGAGCACGCGCCACACCTCGCGCAGCAGCCGGCGCGCGTTCTCCGCCACTTCGAGCCCATGCACCAGCAGCACCCGGTCGAAACAGAGGTCGGGGAACGGCAGCGCGTCCTCCTCCGCGCTGCAGGACAGGTTCGGCGCGCCCGCGGGCCAGCGCGCGGCGCCCATCTGCGCCGGCGTCAGCGCGATGCAGCGCGCCGCCTGCTCGCGCCACAGCCGCAGGTAGGGCGCCGCGTAGCCCATGCCGAGCACGTTCTGGCCGCGCAGCGACGGCCACAGCAGCGCGAGCCGCTCCCGCAGCAGCCGCGCCGCGACTGCGCCGCGACTCGACGCGTAGAATTCGGCCGCAGTGTGCGCATCGCTGGGCATGTGGACGCTATAGCACGCCGTGAAAACCGGCGCCCACGCGGCTGTCATCACGGCCCGGTTTGCGGCGCCCGGCGCGGATGCTAAATCCTGCGGATGATCACCATCCAGGCTGTTCCCCTGCTGACTGACAACTATGCGTGGCTGCTGCGCGATGCCGGCAGCGGCGTGGTCGCGATCGTCGATCCCGGCGAGGCGGCCCCCGTGGCAAGGGCGGTCGACGCCGCCGGCGGGCGACTCGATCTGGTGATCCTGACCCACCACCACGTCGACCACGTCGCCGGCACCGAGGAGCTGCGCGAGCGCTACGGCGTGAAGGTGATCGGCGCGACGGCGGACGCGCACCGGCTGCCGAAGCTCGACCAGAGCGTGGCGGAGGGCGACCATGTGGCGGTCGGCGGCGCGACCGCGCACGTGCTGGACACGCCCGGCCACACCCGCGGCCACATCGCCTACGTGTTCGACGCCGAGCACGCGCTGTTCTGCGGCGACACGATGTTCAGCCTCGGCTGCGGCCGGCTGCTGGAAGGCACCGCGGCGGACATGTTCGCGTCGTTGCAGAAATTCGCCAAGCTGCCGCCCGAGACGCTGGTCTATTGCGGCCACGAATACACCGAGAGCAACGCCCGCTTCGCGCTGCACGCGATCCGCAACAACGCCGCGCTGCAGGCCTATGCCGCCGGCGTGCGGCAGAAGCGCGCGGCCGGGGAGGCGACCGTGCCGAGCCGGCTCAGCGACGAACTGGCGGCCAACCCGTTCCTGCGCGCGCCCGACGTGGCGACGCTCGCCGATCTGCGCGCGCGCAAGGACAAGTTCTGAAGGGGTTCGCCGTGAAGCTGTTCCACTCGCCGGCGAGCCCGTTCGTGCGCAAGGTGATGGCCTCGGCGATCGCCCGCGAGATCGATGCGCAGATCGAACTCGTGCCGGCCAACCCGCATGCCTCGCCACCCGCGCTGCTGGCGGCCAACCCGCTCTCGAAGGTGCCGTGCCTGATCACCGAGGACGGGGTGGCGCTGTTCGACAGCCCGGTGATCTGCGAGTACCTCGACGCGCTGGACGATGGCGCGCTGCCGCTGTTCCCGCGCACGGGCGGGGCGCGCTGGCGGGCGCTGAAACTGCAGGCGCTGGCCGACGGCATCATGGACGCGGCGGTGTCGCGGCGCGGCGAGTCGCTGCGCCCGAAGGAGGCCGCGCGCGAGGCGTTCATGGCGCGGCAGAAAGCGGCGGTCGATCGCGGCGTGGCGGCGCTGGAGGCGGATCTGCCGCACCCGGCGATCGACATCGGCTCGATTGCGGCGGGCTGCGCGCTCGGCTACCTCGATTTCCGGTTTCCGCACGAGCCATGGCGCCCGGCGGCGCCGCGGTCTGGCGGCATGGTTTGCGGCGTTCGGCGCGAACCCGTGCATGGCGCGCACGGTGCCGCACGAGGCGCAGTGAGCGGTACAATGGCCGTTGGGCTGAGCCTGCTTGTCGTTCACTTTCGCGCACTTGAGGCGAAAGGAAGTGCTGCGTTTATCTTGCCAATTCCCATTCGCCATGGGGCGAGACGGCAGCGGAAACCATCTTGCCGGTACGCCGAAGGCTAGTCGCAGCCCAGCGCATATCGGTACTGCCAAGTATAAAATAGATTTCCCGACGCTTTCAAGTCTTCGCCGTGCTTCTTCCATATTTGTTTTGCTACGTCAACGAGTGATCCGCGACCACCCAAGGATACGAGCGCCTCTGTAACCCAGTCCAAGAGATCTTCCTTGTGCGCCATCTGCATGTTCCCCCCGAAAAGTTGCGCGCTTACTAGGTTATCGCATAATAATTCCGCTATCAAGACCATTGAAAGTTAAACTGCGCTACGCCCGCGCCGCCACCAGCCCGCCGGCCGCGACCAGCACGGCGCTCGCCAGCAGCGTCGTGCTGAAGGTGGCAAAACCGCCGGTGCAGAGCAGCAGCGTGGAGGCGACCGGCGTCGCGTAGGCGAGCGTGCCGAGCAGGCGCGGGTCGCCGCGCTTCATGCCGACATCCCACAGGAAGAAGGCGCCGCCGACCGGGCCGATGCCCATCGCCAGCGCGGCGAGCCAGCCGCGTGCGTCCGGCAGCACCGTCGGCTCGAAGGCGAAATGGCTGGCCGCCGCCAGCACCGCCGTCCCGGCGCAGAAGCCCGCGACCGCGCCGGTCGGCACGTCGGAAAAACGGCGGGAGAGAACAGAATAGGTCGCCCAGGTGATCGCGCTGGCGATGGCGGCAACGTAGCCGGGCAGCGCGTGCGCCGTCAGCCGCGCGCCGCCGCCGAGCAGCAGCACGCAGCCGACGCCGCCGAGCAGCGTGCCGAGGATGTGCCGGCGCCGCAGCCGCAGCCCGAGCAGCGCGGCGGAGAACAGCACGATCAGCAGCGGCCAGGAATAGTTGATCAGGTTCGCCTCGGCCGCCGGCGCCAGCGCCAGCGCGGTGAAGTACAGCGCATGGAAGCCGAACAGCCCGCCGACGCCATGCACCCAGGCGAGCGGCCGCTGGCGCATGTCGGAAAGCCGCCCGCGCGCCAGCAGCACGCCGATGCCGAGCACCGAAGCAACGGAAAAACTCATCGCCGTCAGTTGCAGCGGCGGAATGGCGGCGGCGGCGCGCGAGAGCAGGCCGAGGAAGGCCCACAACACGATCGCCCCGGCCCCGGCGAGGGTGGCGGGTCGCATGGCCCCCGGTAGCAGCGCGGGGCGGCGGGGACCAGCCCCGCCGCCGCGGCCTCAGGTACATGTGCTGGCCGCCGTTGATCGAGAGCGTCGAGCCGGTGATGAAGTCGGCGTTGTCGCCGGTCAGGAACACCACGCCGCGGGCGATGTCGTCGGCATGGCCGAGCCGGCCGACCGGGATGCGGGCGACGATCTTTTGCAGCACGTCCGGCCGGCACCGCGCGCACCATGTCGGTATCGACGTAGCCGGGCGCGATCGCATTGACGGTGATGTTGTAGCGCGCGCCCTCCTGCGCCAGCGCCTTGGTGAAGCCGTGGATGCCGGACTTGGCCGCGGCGTAGTTCACCTGGCCGTACTGCCCGGCCTGGCCGTTGATGCTGCCGATGTTGACGATGCGGCCGAACTTTTCCGCCTTCATGCCGTCGAACGTCAGGTGGCACAGGTTGAAGCAGGAGCCGAGATTGGTATCCATCACCTCGTCCCACATCTTGCGCGTCATGCGCGACAGCGTGGCGTCGCGGGTGATGCCGGCGTTGTTCACGAGAATGGTGATGTGGCCGACCTCGGTGGTGATGTGCTTCACCGCCGCCTCGCACGCTTCGTAATCGGCGGCATCGAACTTCATCACCTTGATGCCGGTCTCGGCGGCAAAGGCCTCCGCCGCCGCCTGGTTGGCGGCGTAGCTGGCGACCACAGTGCGGCCCGCGGCCTTCAGCTCCTTGCTGATTTCCGCGCCGATACCGCGCGTGCCCCCGGTGACGAGCGCAACTCTTGTCATGAGACGTCCTCCTCCAGCTTTTCTCCACCCTAGCACCGGCGGCCGCATTCGCCAGCGCGCCTTGGTACTCACGGCACCGGTGGATCACGCGGCCGACCGGCGGGGAATGACCTGGATCAACCCCGGGCGGAGCGGAGGGCCGTCAGGCCATGTATTTTCCGCCGTTGATCGAGAGCGTCTCGCCCGTGATGAAGCCCGCGTCGTCGGACGCCAGGAACACCACGCCGCGCGCGATCTCCTGCGGCGTCGCGAGGCGGTGCACCGGCACGCGATCGACGATCGACTGCAGGATATCGGGCCGCATCGCCGCGACCATGCCGGTGTTGGTGTAGCCCGGCGCGATCGCGTTGGCGGTGATGCCGCGCGCCGCGCCTTCGAGGGCAAGCGCCTTGGTGAAGCCGATGATGCCGGCCTTCGCGGCGGCGTAGTTGGTCTGCCCGGCCTGGCCCGCGAGGCCGTTGATCGAGCTGATGTTGACGATGCGCCCGAACCGTCGCTCGCGCATGCCTTCGATCACGGCCCGGCACATGTTGAAGCAGCCGTCGAGATCGACGCCGATCACCGCGCGCCACTGGTCCCTGGTCATCTTGTGCAGCATGGCGTCGCGGGTCACGCCCGCGTTGTTGACGAGGATTTCAACCGGCCCGTGCCGCGCGGCGATCTCGGCGACGCCGCGTGCGCAGGCGTCGAAATCGGCCACGTCCCACGCGTAGACCGGCAACCCGCTGGACTGGCGGAACTGCTCGGCCTCTGCATCGTTGCCGAAAAAGTTGGCGCAAACGCTGTAGCCCGCCGCGCTCAGCGCAAGGCAGGTGGCGGCGCCGATCCCGCTGACCCCGCCGGTGACGAGTGCAACCCGGCCCATATACTCGCTCCTTCAACTTCGACGCCGGCCCGGCATCCGGCGCGATGGGCGCCAGCCTGACGCCGGCCGTCGCGGCGCCGGTAGTTCACGTGGCAGGTGGGCCGACGATGATCCGGATCAAGCCGTGCGGACTACGGCGCCTGCTGCCGCCAAAGCGCGGCGAACTGCGACAATTCCGCCGCGTTGAGATCGGAGACCGCCTGGAACCGCATGCCGCCCGCGGCCCAGTCGACGACGTTGTAGCCGTTCACGGTGCGCTCCCGCGGCGCCGCGGCGGCGCTGTCCGGCCAGACGAACAGGTCGATGATGTGCTTGTCGCGGCGATACACCAGCGCCGCCACCGGCCGCCCGTGCAGGTAATCGAGCCGGCCGCCGACCAGCGGAAAACCGTCGGCGGAAAAATCGCGCACCGGCGGGGCGTAGTCGATCCGGCCGTCGAACCACGGCTTGACCGTGTGCTGGTCGGTCGAGAGCACGTCGGTCAGGTGGCCGGGCTGCAAGGCGCGGATATGGTCTGCGACCGCCTCGTCGTAGGTCGCGCCGCCGCGCGGCAGCACCAAGGCGACGCTCGCCGCGAGCGCCATCGCACCTGTCGCTGCTAGGAACAGCGCGCGCCGGGGCCGCTGCGGCCGGAACCGCGGCACCGGCACGGCGGCCTGCGCTTCCAGCGCGGCGCGCAAGGCGGCGGGCGCGAGGTGCCGCGGCACGTCGGTGCGCAGGCGCGCGGACAGGCTTTGCAGGTCCGCGCGCAGCGCCTGGCACTCGGGACAGCCGGCGAGGTGCGCCTGCAACTCCGCGGCCTCCGCGACGCCGAGTTCGCCGTCGTGGTCGGCCTGCACCAGCAGCCGGAATTTTTCGTGCTCCGCGTCGCTCATGCGCAAGAATCCTCGGCGGGCAGCCGCAGCGCGCGGCGGGCGCGCCACAGCCGCGACATCACCGTGCCGAGCGGCACGCCGATCACGCGGGACATGTCGCGATAGGACATGTCTTCGAGCTCCCGCAGCACGATCACTTCCCGCAGTTCCGGGGGCAGCGCCGCCAGCGCCTGCTCAAGCGTCGCGTGCCGCTCGCGCTGCGCGAGCGCCGCCTCCGGGTCGTCGGCGGTGTCGGCGATTTCCGCCGCCGGCTCCGGATCGAGAGGCACTTCCGCCGCACCACGCCTGGCGGAGAGCTTCGTGTAGGCCGTGGTGCGGACGATCTGCAGCAGCCACGCCCGCGAATTCTCGCCGCGGAACGTGGAAAAGTAGGTCAGGCCGCGCAGCATCGCGTCCTGTACCACGTCGTCGGCGAGCGTCGGGTCGCGCACCAGCCAGCGCGCGAGGTTGTAGGCCGCGTCGAGATGCGGCAGGGCGATGCGCGCGAACGCCGCCGCATCGCCCGTCTCAGCCACCGGGCCTCATGTCGCCACGACCGTTCCCTGCATGTGCGGGTGCAGCGCACAGAAGTATTTGTATGTGCCGGGCGCGTCAAAGGTGAAGCTGAACGAGTCGCCGGTGTCCAGCGGCCCCGAGTGGAACAGGCGCGGCGTCGCGGCGCTGGTGACGGTGTGCGGGATGTCGTCGCGGTTGGTCCAGGTGATTTTTGTGCCTTTTGGTACGGTCAGGGTGGCCGGGGTGAAAGAAAAATTGTCGATGGTGACGAGGGCTTCGGCGGCGCTGGACGTGTGTGGCCAGGCAAGCGCGGTCGCCGCTGCGGCGAACGCGGCTCGGCGGGTGAGTGCGATCATTTGAAAAAATCCTCAGCCGGCGAGCGGGGTGTCGACGATGGCGAGCGGCGCGGTGCCGGCGACCACGCGGACCTCGGCGGTGCCGAGCACGCTGCGCAGTTTTCCCGGCTCGATCTTCATCGGCCCCGGGCTTGGCGCGCTGCCCGGCGCGGGCTGCGGGAATGCGGTCGAGCGGGCGGTGTGGAAGGCGACCGTGCCCTCGACCTTCTGCAGCACCTGGTGGATGTGCCCGTTCAGCACGGTGACGGAGCCGAACCGGCGCAGGAGCGAAAGCGCCTGCTCGCCGTCGTCGGTGCCCCAGCCCCAGTCCTTGTAGACGGTCCACAGCGGGATGTGGGCGAACACGACGATCGGCTGGCTGGCCGGGCGGCCGGCAAGGTCGTCCTTGAGCCACGCGAGTTGCGCGGCGCCGAGATTGCCGAGGCCGCCGGCCTTGAGGTCGGTGACGTTGTTGAGGCCGACGAAGTGTACGCCGTGCTGGTCGAAACTGTAGCAGGCACCGTCCAGCACGCCCGGCTTTTCCCGATTTTGGAAGCGGGCGATGAAAGGTTTCCCGGAGTCGTCGAGCATGTCGTGCTCGCCGGGGACGTAGTGGGCATCGAGGCCCGACGTGCCGATGATTTTTTCCGCGGTGTCGAATTGCCGCGGTTTTGACAAGTGAGAAACGTCGCCGGTGTGCAGCAGCAGCGCGGGTTGGCGCGGCAGTTTCTTGATGTCCCCGATCGCCTCGGCGAGCGTGCCGGGGACGTCCATGTTCGGGTCCTTGGCAAAGCCGATATGGCTGTCGCTGATCTGCACGAAGCTGAAGCTGGCTTCGGCGGCCTGCGCGCTGCCGAGCAGCCTCGCGCGTGGAATGCCGCCGGCGACGGTCCAGACGACGGCGGTGCCGGCCCAGAGCATGCACTCCAGCGCGGCGCGGCGGGTTTTGGGCTCGGTCATTGTGTGGTCCTCTCTGCTTGGGTGCAGGAGGAGACCGGCGGGAGGGGCGGTTTATTCGCGGGGCGAGGGGAAAAATACGCCGCTGTCGATAGATCGGGCGGCGTCAGGGCGCGCGAAGCGCTCGCTCCGTTTCCGCGGCGACGGCGGGGAGGATTGACATCGCTTCAAGACGCAAGCCGCAAGAGATCGTAGGGTGGGTTGCCCCTTGCAACCCACCATCAGCCGCGCCGAGGCTCAAAGCGGTGGGTTGCAAGGGCAACCCACCCTACGACTAGCTCCTTGCCAGGATGGCCAACGTTTCTTTCCACCGTTCCATCATCTGTCGTCCCACTCGCAGCTCGTCGGCGGCCTGCTTACTCAGCACAATATCGACATCGCCCTCCGGCGCGCGCAGCCACTCCACCACCTCATCCTCGCCGAGCGGCTGCCCCCGATAAACCGTGTACCATTGCGTCACGACACGCACCCGATCTGCTACGCGCCGACCGTATCACAAAATGAACCGGCTCAGATCGCCCTTCTGCGCCAGCGGCGCCACCTTCTCGTTCACGTAGGCCGCATCCACCGTCACCGTCGTGCCGCCGCGGTCGCTCGCGGAGAAACTGACTTCCTCCAGCAGCCGCTCGATCACCGTCGCCAGTCGGCGGGCGCCGATGTTCTCGACGCGGTCGTTGATGTCGGCGGCGAGGTCGGCCAGCGCATCCACCGCGTCTTCGCTGAACTTCAGCGTCACGCCCTCGGTGCCCATCAGCGCCTCGGTACTGCTTCAGCAGCGAGTGCTCGGGCTCCGTCAATATCCGCCGCAGATCCGCGCGCGACAGCGGAGACAGTTCGACGCGGATCGGCAGCCGGCCTTGCAGTTCCGGCAACAGATCGGCGGGCTTGGCGAGGTGGAACGCGCCCGAGGCGATGAACAGGATGTGATCGGACTTCACCGGCCCATACTTCGTGTTCACCGTCGTGCCCTCGATCAGCGGCAGCAGGTCGCGCTGCACGCCCTCGCGGGAGACGTCGCCGCCGCGGAACCCGCCCTCGCTCACGCGCGCGATCTTGTCGATCTCGTCGAGAAACACGATGCCGTTCTGCTCGGCGTGATGCACCGCGTCCTTGGTCAGCCGGTCGTTGTCGAGCAGTTTGTCGGCTTCCTCGCGCTCCAGCACACGCCGCGCGTCCGGCACCTTCATCTTGCGCGACGCCATGCGGCCGCCGACCATGCCCTTGAGCATTTCGCCAAGGTTGATCATCTGGCCCGGCGGCATCCCCGGCAGGTCGATCTGGCCGATCGGGTTGGGCGCGCTTTCGCTGACCGCGATTTCAACGTCCTTGTCCTCGAATTCGCCGTCGCGCAGCATGCGGCGGAATTTCGAGCGCGTGTCCGCCGCGGCCTGCTCGCCGGTGAGCGCGGTGATCAGCCGCTCCTCGGCGGCGGTCTCGGCCTTCGCCTGCACTTCCTTGCGGCTGGCGTCGCGCAGCATGTTGATGCTGACATCGACGAGATCGCGCACGATGCTTTCCACGTCGCGGCCGACATAGCCCACTTCCGTAAACTTCGTCGCCTCGACCTTCAGGAACGGCGCCTGCGCGAGCTTCGCGAGGCGACGGGCAATTTCCGTTTTGCCGCAGCCCGTAGGGCCAATCATCAGAATATTCTTGGGGACGACTTCCTCGCGCAGCGCCTCCGGCAGCTGCTGCCGGCGCCAGCGGTTGCGCAACGCAATGGCCACCGCGCGCTTGGCGTCGTTCTGCCCGACGATGAAGCGGTCGAGCTCGGAGACGATCTCGCGCGGCGAGTAGGTGGGGACTTCCATCGAAAAATCCTTACGAGATCGTCTCGACGATCACGTTGTTGTTCGTGTAGACGCAGATGTCGGCGGCGATCTTCATGGCGCGCCGGGCGATCTCTTCGGCGCTCAGGCCGGGCACCTCGATCAGCGCGCGCGCGGCGGCGAGCGCGAAATTGCCGCCCGAGCCGATCGCGATCACGCCGTCCTCCGGCTCCAGGACGTCGCCGGTGCCGGTGAGGGTGAAGCTGCGGTCGCGGTCGGCCACCGCCATCATCGCTTCGAGCCGGCGCAGATAGCGGTCGGTGCGCCAGTCTTTTGCGAGCTCGACGCAGGCGCGCTCGAGCTGGCTCGGAAACCGCTCCAGCTTGGCTTCGAGCCGCTCGAGAAGGGTAAAAGCGTCGGCGGTGGCGCCGGCGAAGCCCGCCAGCACGGTGCCTCCCGCGCCGATGCGGCGCACCTTGCGCGCGTTGCCCTTGACGACGGTCTGGCCGAGGCTGACCTGGCCGTCGCCGGCCATCGCGACGCTGCCGTCCCGGCGCACGCACAGGATCGTCGTGCCGTGCCAGCCGGTCGGGTCGTAGGGGGTTTGGGGAATGATCTGCATGATCGCGCTACATGGCGCCCGCCCCCCGTGGCGGCAAGGCACCCGGCCGTCCGGCGCCGCCGGCCGGCGCAAGGCAGGCTTTCGTCGCTCACGGTGGCGTGAGTGAAACTCCATCCCATATCGAGTCATGGATCGCCGTTGCGCGGGCAGCCCCTTTGCCCTGGCCGACCGGGTGCGCTACGTGCTGCGCCCATGGCCCGCACCGCCACCCTCACCCGCACCACGACCGAGACCGAGATCAGCCTGACGCTCGACCTGGACGGCTCAGGCCGCGCCGAAATCGCGACCGGCATCGGCTTCCTCGACCACATGCTCACGTCCCTCGCCCGGCACGCGCTGTTCGACCTGACCGTGGCGGCGAAGGGCGACCTGCACATCGATTTCCATCACACCACCGAGGATGTCGGGATCGTGCTCGGCCGCGCGATCGCCCAGGCGGTCGGCGACAAGCGCGGCATCTCCCGCTTCGGCCATGCCATCGTGCCGATGGACGAGGCGCTGGTCGAGGCGGCCGTCGACATCTCCGGCCGGCCGTTCCTGGCGTGGTCCGTCGGCTTCCGCCAACCCAAAATCGGCGACATGGACACCGAGTTGTTCGAGGAATTTTTCCGCGCCCTTGCCTTCAACGCGCTGATCACCCTGCACGTCACGGCGAAGGCAGGGACCAACGCGCATCACGTGGCCGAAGCCTGCTTCAAGGCGACCGCGCGGGCGTTGCGCATGGCGGTGGCGCCCGATCCGCGGCTCGGCGACGCGATCCCGTCGACCAAGGGGGCGCTGTGACGCATCTACACCGCGCACACCCGCGCCAGCAGCGCCCCGGTGCTGGTGCGCGAGGGGTTCTCCTGGGGCGCGCTGGTGTTCGGCCCGCTCTGGCTGCTGGCGCGCGGCGTCTGGATGCCGGGCGGCTTCGCGCTGTGCCTGTGGATCCTGGTCGCGATCTTCGTGCCGCGCCCGGCGGTCGGCGCGGTGCTGCTGGTGCTGCACTGGGCGCTCGGCCTGATCGGCCACGACCTGCGGCGCTGGGCGCTGACGCAATCCGGTTTTCTGCTCGTTCACATCGTCGCCGCCCCCGACGCCGACCGGGCGCTGGTGGAACTTCTGGAACGTCGGCCCGATCTGGTGCGCGACGCAATGGCCGGCGAAGGCGTGCCGGCGTGAAGGTCGCCGTGATCGACTACGGCAGCGGCAACCTCGCCTCCGCCTCGCGCGCGCTGGCGCTGTCGGCCGAGCGCGCCGGCATCGCGGCCGACGTCGCCATCACCGCCGACCCCGAGGCCGTGGCGCGCGGCCGACCGGATCGTGCTGCCCGGCCAGGGCGCGTTCGCCGACTGCGCGCGCGGGCTTGCCGCGGTTTCCGGCATGCGCGAGGCGATCGAGCAGGCGACCGACGCCGGCACGCCGTTCCTCGGCATCTGCGTCGGCATGCAACTGATGGCGGCACGCGGGCTGGAGCACACGGTCACCGACGGCTTCGGCTGGATCGCCGGGGACGTCGCGGAGATGCACGTGCCGCCGGCGCTGCGCCTGCCGCAGATGGGCTGGAACGAGCTGCTTTTCGAACCCGGCGCGCATCCGCTGCTCGACGGCCTGCTGCCGGGCGACCACGCCTATTTCGTGCACAGCTACGCGCTGGTGGAGGGAAATCCGGCCGAGACCATCGCCACCACCGACTACGGCGGCCCGGTTGTTGCATTCGTTGCATCAGGGAACCGGGCCGGCACGCAGTTCCATGTCGAGAAGAGCCAGGAGGTCGGCCTGCGCATCCTGGCGAATTTCCTGCGCTGGACCCCGTGACATGTCGCACACCGTAGCATCGCCCGCACCGTTCCCCGCCCCGCCCGACAGCGGCGCCGCCGAGGGCCACAGCCGCACCGTCGAACGCATCGCCGAGTTCGGCGACGACGATCTGGCGGCGCTGTGCGAAGCCACCAACGCCGCGATCATCGACGGCGGCGGCTTCGGCTGGGTGCATCCGCAGGCGCGCACGTCGCTCGAAAGCTACTTCAAGGGCGTCCTGCTGGTGCCGGAGCGGGTGCTGTTCGTCGGCCGGCTCGACGGCGTCATCGTCGGCTCGGTGCAGCTGGTGCGGCCGCCGCGCAACAACGAGGCGCAGGCATTCGCGGCGCGGCTGGTGCACTCCTACATCGCGCCGTATGCGCGCGGCCACGGGCTCGCGCGGATGATGACGCTGCGGGTCGAGGAGGCGGCGCGCGGGCTCGGCTACCACCTGCTCAACCTCGACGTGCGCGAGACGCAGGAGCCGGCGATCGCGCTCTATGAGTCGCTCGGCTACATCCGCTGGGGCGTGCATCCGTGCTACGCGCGGGCCGACGGCCAGACCATCCGCGGCATCCACTATTACAAGCTGCTGCAACCGGCCGGGCGGATCTGATGGCGCGGGCCGTCCGGTTCGCGACCCCGAAGGTTCCCCCCACCCCGGCCCTCCCCCACCAGGGGGGAGGGAGCAGAGAGCAAGCCTGACTCCTGTGCCGCTGACCCTCTATCCCGCCATCGACCTGAAGGACGGCGCCTGCGTGCGGCTGCGGCGCGGGGCGATGGACGAGGCGACGGTGTATTCCGACGATCCAGGTGCGCAGGCGCGGGCATGGCAGGCGGCCGGCTGCGCGTGGCTGCACGTGGTCGACCTCAACGGCGCATTCGCCGGCCATCCGGTGAACGCCGATGCGGTCGCGAACATTCTCGCGAGTGTCACAATTCCCGTGCAACTCGGCGGCGGCATCCGCGACCTCGCCGGGATCGAGCGCTGGCTCGCCGCCGGCGTGCGCCGCGTCATTCTCGGCAGCGCCGCGGCAAAGAACCCGGCGCTGGTGCGGGACGCCTGCCGCGCCTATCCGGGACGAATCGCCGTCGGCATCGACGCCCGCGACGGGTTCGTCGCGACCGAAGGCTGGGCCGAAACTTCTTCCCTGCACACCGTCGAACTGGCGGAGAAATTCGAGGATGCCGGCGCTGCCGCGATCATCTTTACCGACATCGGCCGCGACGGCATGCTGGGCGGGCTGAACCTCGACCAGACCGTCGCTCTCGCGGAAAAAATCTCGACGCCGGTGATCGCCTCCGGCGGCGTCGGCAGCCTCGACGATCTGGCGGCGCTGAAGCGCGCCGCCGCACTTGCCGGCGCCGGACGCATCGAGGGCGTGATCGTCGGCCGGGCGCTGTACGACGGGCGCGTCGATCCGGCGCTTGCGCTCGCTCTGCTGGCGGAGTGAGCGGACCTCTTAACGACTTGTCGGTGCCTTCCCGGCATGGTGTCCCCAGCGATGCAGCATCGGTGCTTGCATCGGCGCGGTCCGGTTCGGCAAACGTCATCGGCGAGGAGCGGGCCGTGCTGAAGCTGCGCGTCATTCCATGTCTGGACGTCAAGGACGGGCGCGTCGTGAAGGGCGTGAACTTCGTCTCGCTGCGCGATGCCGGCGACCCGGTGGAGCAGGCGGCGGTGTACGACGCCGCCGGCGCCGACGAATTGTGCTTCCTCGACATCACCGCAAGCCATGAGAACCGCGACACCATTTTGCACGTTGTCGCGCGCACTGCGGCACGGGTGTTCCTGCCGCTGACGGTCGGCGGCGGCATCCGCTCGATCGACGACATGCGCAGCCTGCTGCTGGCCGGCGCCGACAAGTGCAGCGTCAACTCCGCGGCCGTGGCGCGCCCGGAACTGGTGCGCGAGGCCGCGGAAAAATTCGGCAGCCAGTGCGTGGTGGTAGCGGTCGACGCGAAACAGGTTGCTTCGGGTCGCTGGGAGGTCTTTACCCATGGCGGCCGCCGCGACACCGGCATCGACGCGGTCGCGTGGTGCCGGCAGGTGGCGGAACTCGGCGCGGGGGAAATCCTGCTGACCAGCATGGACCGCGACGGCACCGGCCGCGGCTTCGATCTGGCGCTGCTGCGCGCCGTGTGCGGCGCGGTGCGGGTGCCGGTGATCGCCTCCGGCGGCGTCGGTACGCTCTCCCACTTTGTCGAGGGCGCGGAGGCGGGCGCCACGGGGCTGCTGGCGGCGAGCGTTTTCCACTTCGGCACGTTCACGATCGCGCAGGTCAAAGCCGCGCTGGCCGAGGCCGGCCTGCCGGTGCGCCTGCCGCGCCCGGTGCTGGCGGCCTGAGCCGATGGCAAAGAAGGACGCCACCCGCAAGAAGCCGGCGCCTGGCATCGGGCTCGTGCCGATGCCGAGCGCGCCGGCCGCGACCGCGGCGGTGCTCGACCGGCTGTGGGGCGTGGTGATGAGCCGGCGCCTCGCCGACCCGAACGTCAGCCACTCGGCGCGGCTGCTGTCTCGCGGCACCGAGAAGGTGGCGCAGAAGTTTGGCGAGGAAGCCGTCGAGTGCCTGATCGAGGCGGTGGTCGGCAACCGCGAGGCGTTGATCGCCGAGAGCGCCGACGTGCTGTACCATCTGGTCGTCATGTGGATCAGCGCCGGGGTGCGGGCGGACGAGGTCTGGGCCGAACTGGCGCGCCGCGAAGGCGTCAGCGGCATCGCCGAGAAGGCCGGCCGCGCGCAGAAGCTGGCAATGAGTTCTCCTACCCGGACGCGGAAGAATCCCGTAAGCGTCTGATCCACCGCCATTTCCTGCGCCTCGTAGGTCATCCCCGGGCTTGACCCGGGGATCCACGCGGCGCCTCGCATTGGATTGCCGGGTCAAGCCCGGCAATGACGGACAACGCCGCTACCGCTCCGGCGGCGGGTAGCGGTGAAGAATAAAAATCATCAGCAGCATTGCCGGCAGCGCGGCCAGCGTGGCTGCGCCGAAATAGGCGGTCCAGCCGATCGAGCCCGCGAGATCGCCGGAGGCGCCGCCGAGCAGGCTGCCGGCCAGCGGCGCGAGCGAGGTCAGCAGCGCGAACTGCGTCGCGGTGTGCTCGGCGGATGTAAGGGTGGAAATGTAGGCGAGGAAGGCGGAGGTCGCCATCGCGTGGGTGAACGCCTCGGTCATCACGGTCGCGAACAGCAGGGTTTCGTTGCCGGGCGCGAGCGACAGCAGCACGTAGAGCGTCATCAGCGCGGTCTGCACGATGCCGGTCGCGATCAGCGCGCGCGCGATGCCGATGCGCGCCACCAGCCAGCCGCCGACGCCGATGCCGACGATGGTCGCGAGCAGCGAGGGGGGCGCGAGTGCAGCGACCGCATCGCGGTCGAAGCCGAGCGATCGGTAGAACGGCGCGAGCAGCGCGCCGGCGATGCCGTCGCCGAGATGAAACAGCCCGACGAACAGCAGGATCGGCAGCGCGCCCGGCCGGCGCAGAAAATCCGCCAATGTATCGCCCAGCGCCCGCGCGAACGCGGCGACGCCGCCGGTGCGGCGGGTGAAGTGGTGCGGGACGTCCGGTTCCGGCGCGATCAGCGTGACCGCGATGCAGCCGGCCGCCAGCGCCGCGACCGCCAGCAGCGCGCCGCGCCAGCCGAGCCGCCCGGCCGCCCACAGCACGCCGCCGCCGGACACCAGCATGCCGACCCGGTAGCCCCAGACGTAGACCGAATTGGCCGCGCCCTGCTGCCGCGGGGAAAATGTCTCGATCCGCCAGGCGTCGATCGCGATGTCCTGGGTCGCCGACATGAACGCGATGATGCCCGCCGCCGCGACCGCGAGCAGCGGCGCGGCCGGTCCGTTCGACAGCGCCAGCAAGGTGCAACCCAGCGCCAGCACGGGTTGCACCGTCAGCATCCAGCCGCGCCGCCGGCCGAACCGGGCGAAGCACCCAGGGTGGCGGCAGGTGGTCCAGCACCGGCGCCCAGAGGAATTTCAGCGTATAGGCGAGCCCGACATAGCCGGCGAAGCCGATGGCGCCGAGCGAGATGCCGCCCTCCGCCAGCCATTGCTTCAGCGTGAAGCCGGACAAATAGAGCGGCAGCCCGGAGACGAAGCCGAACGCCAGCATCAGCAGGAGCCGTCGATCCGCCAGTGCCGATTGCGCGGACCCCTCACCCCGGCCCTCTCCCGCAAGGGGAGAGCGAGAAGCACGCCCTGCCGCCTCGTTCAATTCGGGTGCAGCGGCACGGCGGTGACGCTGTTGAACGCGGCGCCGCCGGTGCCGAGGCTGATCGTCGACCAGACCAGATAGACCAGCACGTCCTTGTCCCGGTCATACAGGCGCGAGACGCGTACTTCCTTGAAGAACGCGCTCATGCGTTCGCCGAACACCACCTCGTTGTCGGGGATTTTTCCCTTCAACGTCACCGGCCCGGTGGCGCGGCAAGCGATGGAAAAGCGGTTCGGGTCGGTCGCCAGCCCGAGCGAGCCTTTGACGCCGCCGGTCTCGGCGCGGGAGACGTAGCAGCTCACGCCGTCGACGCGCGGGTCGTCGTAGCGGTCGACGACCACGCGGTCGTTGCGCCCGAGCAGGCGGAAGGTGGTGTCCACCTCGCCGATCCGGGATGGCCCATCGGCGGCCAGCGCGGGGGTCGCGAGCAGCAGCAGGGCGGCAAGAAGGCGCAGCATGTTGGCACTCCGTTTCTGCGGATTTGACATGCCACACCTGGCCCGCGCCGGGGGAGAGAGTGACGCCGGGCGAACGACGGGGGTGCCGGTCAGGGGTTGGTCGGGCGGCGCGACGTGTGGCGTATCCGCAGGATCACGACGGTGTCGCCGGCAAACCGATATCGAATGATGAAGGCGCGAATGGCCCGCAGATTGGCAAGTGCCGCCTCGGTCCAGACGACCTCGTTCAACGTGTCTCCGGCGTGGGGCAGGGCAGCTCGTCGGGACTTCCCCAGGAGTTCAGCCACTCGACCACCTTGGCATGCGGCACAATTCGGCCCGCCCCAAAATCAGCCTCGGCCTGCGCGTCGAGGCGAGCCTGCAGCTCGCGATCCGATTCGATATCGAAGATCGACTGCACGTTCGAACTCGGCCATGGTCATCCTCCGACGAACTCGAATGATAACTCATTTGCGGCCGGAGCGAATCAGCGACGCGCGAACCGTGCGAACAACTCCGTCAGCACCTCGTAGATCGCCTGCTTGAACGGCACCGCCAGCGCCGGCAGCTCGGACAATTCGGCCCAGCGCCACGCGTCGAACTCCGGGTGCGGGTCGGCGTCGAGCCGGATGTCGGCGTCTTCGCCGAGGAAGCGCAGCGCGAACCAGCGCTGCCGCTGGCCGCGAAAACGGCCGCCCAGCGCAACCCCCAACAAGCTCCGGTGGCAGGTCGTAGACCAGCCATTCCGGATGCTCTCCGACGATTTCCGCGCGGTCGGTGCCGATCTCTTCCGCCAGCTCGCGCAGCACCGCCGCGCGCGGGTCCTCGCTGCGCGTCGATGCCGCCCTGCGGCAGTTGCCAGCCGCCGGGCGCGCCCTCGGCGTTCGGCAGATCGGCGCGGCGGGCGACGAACACTCTTCCCCGCCGGTCGAACAGCACGGCACCGACATTCGGGCGATACGGCAGATCGGCCATCAGCCTGCCTGCTTCTCGGCGGTCTGCCGCGGCACCGGCGGCGGCGCCGGCGGGCGGGCGAGCGCGCTGACCGGAACCAGCAGAAAGCCGCGCGCGCCGAGCGTCGCGGCCCAGGCGGACACGCGGTCGATCGTCACCGGCCGCGGCATGCCGACCAGGCCCAGCGCCGCGCCGCGGTCCTTCGCCACCTGCTCCAGCTTCGCCAGATTGGCCTCGATCTCGGTGCGCACCGCCGGCTCGTCCACGATCACGTCGACCGATCGGCCGACGGCGATCGGCGGCGGCGGCGCACCGGGCCGCGGGTCGACATACAGCAGGCCGCGCGCCGCCAGCTCATGCAGCACCGGCGCCATCAGCTCGGGCGCGCTGCCGAAGCGCTCGCCGCGCATGCCGTTCAGCGCCCCGGTCGCGCCGACATAGCCGGCGAAGCGGGTCAGCGCCCATTCCAGCCGCTGCCCGTTCAACGCCGGCGAATTGCCGGTCAGCAGCGAGCGATTTCCCGAATCGTCGATCGGATAGCGGTCCGGCTCCAGCGGCAAGGAGACCAGCGTTTCATGGCCGGCCGCGCGCGCCTCGGCCAGCAGCTTCTCCGGCCGGAACGCATACGGCGAGACGGCCAGCGACACCGCGGCCGGCGTCGAATGGATCGCATCCAGGCTGTCGGTTTCCGACATGCCGATGCCGGACAGCAGCAGCGCCACGCGCGGGCGCGCATCGGCCGGCTCGGCGCGGGCGGCGTAGACGCGCATCGGCTTGCGGCCGTCCGCGCCGATCCGCGGCAGCATGCCGCCGGGGAACGTCGTCGAGGGTTCGAGCAGCGCCGGATCGGGGGCGGCGGTCTCGCCCGGCGCGGCTGGCGCGGCCGTGTCGGCGAGCCCCGCGGTCGGCGCCGCCGCCACGCGCGACGGCGCGGCGGCCGGCTGGGTCGCGTCCGCCATCGCCGGTTGCGGCTTCCCCCCGGAGCGCCGGGCGGCCCGAGCCATTGCAGCGTGCCGGCGCCGCCCGCGAGCGCGAGCAGCAGCACGGCCCAGAACCACCCCAGCGCCCGCATCGCGCGCGATGCCGGGCGCCGCCCGGCTGTCCGTCCCACCTGCCAATCCTCCGTGCCCGCAGTCAGAACGCAAGACCCTGGGCACGCGATCCTACGCCGAACGGGTTAACGCGCCGCGCGCTTGCCGACCGGCATCGCGCGCAGCACCGCCAGCGCCTGCTGCAACTGGAAGTCGGTGTCCGGTCTTCGCCGCATCGAACGTCGGCCAGTTCTCCGGCGGCAGCTTCGGCACGTCGTGCACCATCGGCGGCAGGTCGGTGCGCGGCGGCGGCGCGTCGGTCGGGGCGACGCCGCCGGTGTTGCGCAGCGCGCCCTTCAGGTCGGCCTCTCGCTCCGGGCCGAAATGCGGCTGCTCGGTGCGGGTTTCCGCGACCTCGACGTCGGGCGCGATGCCGAGGCCCTGGATCGAGCGGCCGGACGGCGTGTAGTAGCGCGCCGTCGTCAGCCGCATCGCGCCATTGCCGGGCAGCGGGATCACCGTCTGCACCGAGCCCTTGCCGAAGCTGCGCGTGCCGACCAGCACCGCGCGGCGATGGTCCTGCAAGCGCGCCGGCGACGATCTCGCTCGCCGAGGCGGAGCCACCGTTGATCAGCACCACCACCGGCAGGTTGCCGGTGATGTCGCCGCCCTTGGCGTCCCAGCGCTGGCTGTCCTCGGGGTGGCGCGCGCGGGTGGAGACGACCTCGCCCTCGGCGATGAAGTCGTCGGACACCGCGACCGCCTGGTCGAGCAACCCGCCCGGGTTGTTGCGCAGGTCGAGCACGATGCCGTGCAGGTGGTCGCCGGCCTGCTCCTTGATCTGGGTGAACGCCTTGCGCAGCCCGCTGTCGGTCTGCTCGTTGAAGCTGGTCAGGCGGATATAGCCGATGTCGTTGCCCTCCAGGTGCGACTTCACCACCTGGATCTTGATCACTTCGCGGGTCAGGCTGAGTTCCAGCGGGTTGTCGACGCCCTCGCGCTTGATCGTCAGCTTGATCTTGCTGGCCGGCGGGCCGCGCATCTTGTCGACCGCGTCGTTCAGCGACAGGCCCTGCACCGACTTGCCGTCGAGCGCCAGGATCAGGTCGCCCGCCTTCACTCCCGGCGCGGCTGGCCGGGGTGTCGTCGATCGGGCTGATCACCTTGATGAAGCCGTTGTCCTGCGTCACCTCGATGCCGAGGCCGCCGAACTCGCCGCGGGTCTGCACCTGCATGTCGCGGAAGGTCTTGGCGTTCATGTAGTTGCTGTGCGGGTCGAGGCCGGTGAGCATGCCGTTGATGGCGTTCTCGACCAGGTCCTGGTCCTTCACCGGCTCGACGTATTCGGCGCGCACCCGCTCGAACACGTCGCCGAACAGCGTCAGCAGCCGATAGGTTTCCGAGTGTGCGCTGTCCTGCGCCCAGGCGACCGGCAGCAGCTGGATGCCGAATTGTCTGGCCAGAATGGCCGACGACGGCCCGGCCAGCACGCCGGCCGCAAATGTCACCCCAAGCAGCAGACCCGTGCGAAGCTTCATCCTGATTTTCCTCTGGCGCGCCCAGCGCCCGCGACATGGAACCAAACGGCCTGCGGCCGAGAGGTGATCTTCTACTGTGAATGCCTAGGAGCGTGCACGCAAGAACGGCGCTGGATTTATCGGCACGCCATCCTTGCGCAGTTCCATGTACAGCGTCGGCCGGCCGGCGGCGGCGTTTTGCGGATCCCAGCCCGGCATCACGCCGACCGGCTCGCCCGGCTGCAGCGGCTGGCCGACCTGCGCGTCCAGCCGGTCGAGCCCGGACAGCACGAAGTGATAGCCGGCGCCGCAATCGACGATCATCAGGTTGCCGAAGCTGCGGAACGGCCCGGCGAACACGACGCGCCCGCCGCACGGCGACACCACGCGGGCGTTCGGCGGCGCGCGGTAGGAGACGCCGCTGGCAGGCCCCGCCTCGGTCGTGGCGCCGAACGCGCGCACGATGCTGCCGGCGACCGGCGCGGTCAGTTGGCCGTGCGGCTCCGCGAGCCCGGCGCCGGCCGGCTGCGCCAGTGCTTCCTGCCGCGCGCGGGCCGCGGCGGCCTCGTCCTGCTGGCGGCGCTGGTCGGCGGCGACGGCCTCGGCGCTGGCGCGCGCCTCGGCGGCGCGCCGGTCGGCCTCGATCCGCGCGATCGCGGCGCGGATGCTCTCGGCGCGGCCGGCATCCGCGGCGGCACGGCGCGCGGCATCGGCGGCGGCGTCCTCGGCCGCCTGGCGCGTGCGGTGCGCCTCGGCGATCTGCGCGTCGAGCGACTGCGCGAGCTGCGCCTGCGACGCCTGCGCCTGGGCGAGCCCGGGCAGCGCCGCGTCCAGTTCGGCGCGCAGGGCCGCGACATGGGCCTGTTCGGCGCGCAACTCGGCGGCGTCCTGTTCGAGCGTGCGGGCGATGCCGCCGAGGACCAGCAGCCCGCGCACCGCCTGCTCCGGCGGCATCGGCACGGCCAGCAGGGTTTCCGCGGGGTACAGCGAGAGCCGCTCGATCACCGGCAGCACCGGCGCGAGTTCGGCGGCGCGGGCGGCGAGTCGCGCTTCGGCATCGGCGCGCTGCCGCGCGAGGTCGGCGACTTTCGTGGACGCCGCCGCGAGCGTGTCCTCCGCTGCGCGCAGGGTGGCGGCGGCGGCGGCACGCGCCTGGCCGAGCGTCCGCTCCTGCTCGGCGGCGGCGCGCGCCCGCGCGGCCGCGGCCTGCTGGCGCGGCGACGTCGGCCGCATGCGCGTGCTCGGCGTCCTGCAGGTCCTGGGCGGTCGGGGGTGCGGCGGCGACGAGGAGGACCACGGCGGCGAAGAGTGCGACCCGGGCTACCCCTCCTCCCTTTGGTCCGCTTCGCGGCCCAAACCCCCCACAAGGGGGGGAGGAGAAGAAGGCTCCCTCCCCCCTTGTGGGGGAGGGCTGGGGTGGGGGGTCGCGTTGCACGCCGGAAAACTAATCGGTCAGAGCGTGGCCCGTCATCTCCGGCGGCTGCGGCAGGCCGAGCAGTTGCAGCAGGGTCGGCGCGATGTCGGCGAGCCGGCCGTCGTGCAGGGCAGTCGCGTTGGTGCCGTACAGCAGCACCGGCACCGGGTTGGTGGTGTGCGCGGTGTGCGGCCCGCCGGTCACCGGATCCTTCATCAGCTCGCAGTTGCCGTGGTCGGCGGTGACCAGCAGCGCGCCGTGCTGCGCATGGATCGCATCGACGATGCGGCCGAGCCCGGCATCGACCGTCTCCACCGCCTTGATCGCCGCCGCCAGGACGCCGGTGTGGCCGACCATGTCGGGGTTGGCGAAGTTCAGCACGATCATGTCGTATTTTCCGGAACCGATCGCATCGACCGCTTTCTGGGTCAGTTCAGGCGCCGACATTTCCGGTTGCAGATCGTAGGTCGCGACCTTCGGCGACGGCACCATGATGCGGTCCTCGCCCGGATATGTTTCCTCCCTGCCGCCGTTCAGGAAGTAGGTGACGTGCGCGAATTTCTCCGTTTCCGCCATGCGCAACTGCGACTTGCCGGCACGCGACACCACCTCGCCGAGCAGGTTGTGCATGCTCTGCGGCGCGAACAGCACGCCCAGATAGGGCGCCAGTTCGTCGCTGTAGCGCGTCATGCCGACGGCCGCGGCGAACTTGACGACTCGCGTCCGCTCGAACCCCTCGAAACCCGGTTCAAGCAACGCCGCGAGAATTTCCCGAACGCGATCGGCGCGGAAATTGAATGACAGAATACCGTCGCCATCCTGCATGCCGCGGTAGTCGCCGACCACGGCCGGGATCAGGAACTCGTCGGTGACGTCGCGGCCGTAGCCGTCGTCCGCGACGCTGCGCGCGTCGGCGAAATGCGGCCCCTGCGCGTCGACGATCGTCGCGTACGCCTTCGCCACCCGGTCCCAGCGCTTGTCGCGGTCCATCGCGTAGTAGCGGCCGCTGACGGTCGCGATCCGCGCGCCCTGCGGCAGCGCCGCCTGCAGCACGCGGATGCACTCGCCGCCGGAGCGCGGCGGCGTGTCGCGCCCGTCGGTGAAGGCGTGCAGCGCGACCGGGATGCCGGCGTTCGCGAGCGCCCGCGCGACCAGCGCCGCGTGGTCCTGGTGCGAATGCACGCCGCCCGCGGACACCAGGCCCATCAGGTGGCAGGTGCCGCCGCTGGCCTTCAGTTTGGCGACGAGGTCCTGGAACGCCGGCATCCCGGGCAGCTCGCCGGCCGCCAGCGACTGGGTGATCCGCGGCAGGTCCTGCATCACTACGCGGCCGGCGCCGATGTTCATGTGGCCGACCTCGGAATTGCCCATCTGCCCGTCCGGCAGCCCGACATCGAGGCCGGAGGGCTTCAGGAACGCATGCGGACAGCTCCCCCACAGCTTGTCGAACGTGGGCTTGTGCGCCTGCGCGACCGCGTTGTCGGCGGTCTCTTCGCGCCAGCCGAAGCCGTCGAGGATGACGAGCATCACAGGCCGCGGGCCGCCGGACATTTCTTCCACTCCATGAACGCTCCGTGTCACTCGTACTAAATTGCTGCAGTGCGAACAACGCCCGTCATGGGCGGCCGGCACGATGGTACGGGTGGCCGGCCGAGATCGCGCGGGCGCGGTAGAGTTGTTCGGCCAGCATCACGCGCGCGAGCAGGTGCGGCCAGGTCAACGGGCCAAGCGATATTTTTGCGTCGGCCCGCGCCAGAACGCGCGCGTCCAACCCCTCCGCGCCGCCGATCAGGAAGCAGACCGGGCGACCGAGTGCGAGCCAACGGTCGAGCGTTGCGGAAAACGCCTCGCTGGCGAGTGCAACCCCGCCAAGGTCGAGGGCGACCGCGAACGCGCCGTCGGGCAGCGCGGCCAGCAGCGAGTCGGCTTCCCGACGTTTGATCTCGGCCTGGTTGCCCCGGCCCTCGGCAAGTTCGGTGACGGCGAGACGCACACGCCTGGCATAGCGGTCGAACAGCACGGCCTCCGGCGACCGGCCAAGGCGGCCGACCGCGAACAAACTGAGCCGTGCGCCCTGGCCTGCTATCGGGTCGGCGCCGGCGCAGGGCTGGCCGCGGCGGGTGCGGCGCCATCCGTAGGCCTGGCGCACCAGCGCGCCGGCAACCGGCCGCGCGTGCAGCCCTCGTCGAACGTGGCCGTGACGCCCTGGGCGAGCGCGCCAAGCGCTCCGAGGACCACGACGATTGCCCCGGCCTTCTGCCAGAACGTGAGGACGAAGCGCCGCTCCACCTGGACACGTTCGCCATCCCAGAAAAGCTGCCGGGAGTCGTCGATGCCGAGCAGTTGCAGCCCGTCCAGCGAGAGTGGCCGCACCCGCTTCGGCCATTCGGGGGGAGTGGGGCCACGTGTGTCGGCCAGCCGGCGGATCGCGTTCCAGTCAGGCGCCGCCTCGGTCGGCATCAGCGGCCCCTCCGCGCGCGATGCGGCTTCGCCAGCGCGGCAGCGGCAAGTCTATCAGCGGCGGCGGCGAGCGCGTCGAGCCGCGCCTCCAGATCATCAACCCGCGCCTCCACGTCCTCTGCCTGCGTCACCAGCAGAGTGAGCACTTCGTCCTGCGCGGCCTGCACCTGCGTCAGTTCACGGATCGCGTCGACGGCCGCGCGCAGGTCGGCGATGCTGTATGGCTCGGCCATGCCTGATCAGCGGAGGCGCACCAGCAACCGCTGTGCGGACGCGAGCAGTCTTTTCAAGTCCTTTCGAACAACGCGAAGTTCTCCGGCCACGTCCCGCCGTCCCTTCGGGAACGTTGTGGGGCGGCCGGCCAGCTTCGCGCCGACCGCCTGCGCCGGCTTTGGCGCCTCGGCTGCCTTTGTTGCTGGCCGTTTCCGGGTCTCGCGGACTGCTCCGCGCCCAGTGGCAAAGGCGACTGCCATCATCATCGATCCTTTGCAAATCGAACCGTCATCCTGACCGTCGGGCACGAGCATGTCAAAGAACGGCACCGACCGACGGGTGCCGCGTTACTCCGCCGTCGCCGGCTCCTCGTCCAGCTCGGCGCCCCACATGCGTTCGAGCCCGTACATCGCGCGCGCGTCCGGCTTGAACAGGTGGATCACGATGTCGCCGGCATCGATCAGCACCCAGTCGGCGCCGTTCGCGCCCTCGACCTGGATGCGCTTGAGGCCGGCCTCGCGCAGCTTGTCCTCCAGATGCGTCGCCATCGCCGCGATCTGGCGGTCGGCGATGCCGGTCGCGATCACCATGCGGTCGGCGAAGCTGGCGCGGCCGGCGAGGTCGAGCGTCACCACCGCCTCCGCCTTGTCGTCCTCCAGGCTGCCGACGATCAGCGCCTGCAACTGGTCGAGCCGCGCTGCCTCGGCGCGTTCGCGCGTGACCCGCGCGGCGCTGCGCGCGGGGCCCGCGGCGACGGCCTTCTTGCGCGGGGTGCCGGGCGGCACCGGCAGCTTCGGCGCAGCGGCGGTGCGGGCGGGCGCGCGGCGGCGCGGCGGGGCGGCGGCGCCGAGCGGCCCGGCGGCCGGCGGGTCCTCAGGCGGCGACGGCGGAGCGGGTGGCTTGCGGGCGATGGTCGGATACTCCGGGGCCAAGGGAACGAGCGGCGGAACGGTCGGTGCGACGAGCGGATGCGGCGCGGATGGCGGTGGCGGACGCGGAATGCTGCGGCGTCGGCAGGAACACCCAGGCCGGCGGCGCCATTCCTGCCAGCGCCGGCGCCCGATGGGAAGCGCGCCGCGCCCGGCGCAGCCGCTGCGCCGCCCGGCCCGCGAGCGCGCGGTGGTTGTAGGTCGGCCGCGGCAACACCGCAAAGGCGACGCAGCGGGCGATGCCCATCCAGCGGTTCCAGCGCGGCAACTGCTCCAGGTTGTCCGCCCCCATCAGCCAGACGAACCGGGTCCGCGGAAAGCGCCGGCGCAGTTTCGCGAGCGCCGCCACGGTGTAGCGAGTGCCGAGCGCCGCCTCTACCGCGGTCGCGACGATCCGCCGGCCGTCGGCGATCGCCCGCGCCGAGGCCAGCCGCTGCGCCAGCGGCGCCATGCCGGCGACCGGCTTGAGCGGATTGCCGGGCGAGACAAGCAGCCAGACCTGGTCGAGCCGCAGTCGGCGCAGCGCCAGCCCGGCAATGTGGCGGTGCCCCGCGTGCGCGGGATTGAACGAGCCGCCGAGCAGCCCGACCCGCATCCGCCGCCGATCGCCCCACTTCGGAATGGGATCGGGCGGATCGCTCAGGGGCGCACCTGCCCGGTGCCGGTCACGAGGTAGCGGAACGTCGTGAGCTGCTCGAGCCCGACCGGGCCGCGCGCGTGGATGCGCCCGGTGGCGATGCCGATTTCCGCGCCGAAGCCGAATTCGCCGCCGTCGCAGAACTGCGTGGAGGCGTTCCACATGCCGACGGCGCTGTCGATGCCGCGCAGGAACGTTTCTGCTGTCGCCGCGTCCTCGGTGACGATCGCCTCGGTGTGCTCGCTGCCGTATTTTTGCACGTGCGCGACCGCTGCTGCGACCCCGTCGACCACGGCGATCGACAGCGTCGGGCCGAGCCATTCGGTGTGAAAATCCGCGTCCGTCGCCGCCGGCAGCTCCGGGCAGATTTTTCGGGCGCGATCGTCGGCGCGGAAATCGCACCCGAGCGCGGCCAGGTCCGCCACCAGCAGCGGCAGCAGCGCTTCGGAAATAGCGGCGTCGATCAGCAGCGTTTCGGTGGCGCCGCATACCCCGGGCGACGCATTTTCGCATTTGCCAAAATGCGCCGCGCCATTTCGGGATCGGCCGCCGCGTGGATGAAAGTGTGGCAAAGCCCCTCGGCATGGGCAAGTACCGGCACCCGCGCCTCGGCCTGCACCCGTGTGACCAGGCTCTTGCCGCCGCGCGGCACGATCAGGTCGATCAGCCCGGCGCCCGCCAGCATCGCCGCGACAAAACTGCGGTCCGTCGCCGGCGGGATCTGCACCGCCGCGCCCGGCACGTCGGCGGCGCAAAAACCCTCGGACAGCGCCGCGTGGATGGCGCGGGCGGAATGGAACGAGTTGGAGCCGCCGCGCAGGATGACCGCGTTGCCGGACTTCAGGCACAGCCCGGCGGCGTCGGCGCCGACGTTGGGGCGGCTTTCGTAGATCATGCCGATCACCCCGATCGGTGCCGCGACGCGGCGGATGCGCAAGCCGTTCGGCCGGGTCCAGTCAGCAAGCGTGCGTGCCAGCGGGTCCGGCAGATCGGCCACGGTCTCAAGACCCTGCGCCATCGCCTCTACGCGCGCCGGCGTCAGCAGCAGCCGGTCGCGGAACGCGGCGGTGCCGCCGGTCGGCATCGAACGCAGCGATGTCCCGCGCGTTGGCGGCGACGATCGGCTCGGCATGGCGGCGCAACGAGGCGGCGCCCGCCCGCAGCGCCGTGTCGCGCGCCGGCGCCGGCATCCGGCCGAGCGCGGACGAGGCGGCCCGCGCCGCGGCGGCGGCCGCGCGCAGCCAGTCGGTGGCGTTGGCGGGGTCGATGTGCATGGCGCTCTCCGGCGGCCATGTTGCCGGCGGCGGACCGCGAGGGGAAGGGCGAAGCGACACCTGCCCCGCGCGCCGCACGGATGGCAGGATCGCGGCGTGGCGGACCTGGAGACGGCGGCATGGCGCGATCGGCACGGCGGGGCGGGCGGCGGGAGACGCTGGTGCAGCTCGGCACCGATGAGTTGATCGCCACCGACGCACAACCGTACTCGTGGCGCGATCCGTACCACGCGATGCTGACGCTCGGCTGGCGCGCGTTCCTGGCGGTGATCGCCGGCTACTACCTGCTGGTCAACGCCGCGTTCGGGGCACTCTATGCGGCGCAGCCCGGCAGCGTCGCCAACCTGCCGGCCGGCTCGCTCGGCTCGGCGTTCTTCTTCTCCGTCGAGACCTTCGCAACCGTCGGCTACGGCGTGATGGCGCCGCAATCGACCTACGGGCACATCGTCGCAACCGTCGAGATCTTCGTCGGCCTGCTCTCGACCGCGGTGATCACCGGCCTGCTGTTCGTGCGCTTCTCGCGGCCGCGGCCGAGCGTGTTCTTCAGCCGCAACCTGGTGGTCTCGCCGATGGACGGGGTGCCGACGCTGACCGCGCGGATCGGCAACCGGCGCTCCGGCCTGATCATGCACGGCGAAATCCGGCTGGTGCTGATCGCGTGGCACCGCACGCACGAGGGCTACGAGCAGTGGCGGACCACCGAGCTGGCGCTGACGCGGCCGCGGCCGCAGATGCTGGCGCTGTCGCTGAACGTGATGCACCGGATCGACGAAGCGAGCCCGCTGCACGGCGTGATCGCCGAGGCGCTGGCGGCGATGGACGCGCAACTGCTGCTCTCGTTCACCGGCACCGACCAGACGCTGTCCGCCCCGGTGCACGCGATGCACGCCTACGATCCGCCGGACGTGCTGTTCGGCTACCGGTTCGCCGACATGCTGAGCGTCGACGCCACAGGCCGCACCCGCATCGAGCTGGCGCGGCTGAACGACGTCGTGCCGGTGTGAGCGCCGTCGCGGCGGGCACCGCAGCGGCGATTCGCCCGGCGTTAACCTCCCGCGGCGAAGACTGCGGGCCCTCTGCCACAAATCGGGAGCCCCGTGGACACCTCCTACCGTTCCGACCGAGCTTGTCCGGCCGTGACCCCGGTGCCGACGGCGCTGATCGCGCCGCGCCGTGCGGAGCGCCACGGACCCGGGGCGGAGGCGGAGGCAGCCGCACCTGCACTGCCGGTCGCCGACCAAAGCGGCCGCCGTCGCACGCTCGGCATCGCTGCGGTCGCGCTGCTGGGCCTGATCGCCTCGATCGTCCTCGCGATCATCTTCGGCGATGCCGATGCGCGACTCAGCGAGGAGAAATTCGCCGAGCTGGCGCGTGACTATCAGCAGTCGATCGCCGATTCGCTGGCGCGCGTGACCGACGTGGTCAAAGTCGAGCAGGCGTATTTCGAAACGTCGGACACCGTCACCCGGCGGGAGTTCGAGGCCTTCGCGAAGACGGTGCGCGAGACGCTGGCGTTCGGCTTGCGCGACACCACCTGGCTGCCGCGCGTGACTGCGGCGCAACGCGCGGCGTTCGAGCAGCAGGTGCGCGCCGAAGGCGTTCCGGGTTTCGAAATCCGCGAACGCGACGCCGCCGGCCGGATGGTCCGCGCCGCCGACCGGGCCGAATATTTCCCGGCGGTCTACATCGATGCCGGCGAACTGACGCCGAAGGTGCTGGGATACGATCTTGCCTCCGAGCATGAGCGGCTGCGCGCACTCACCCTCGCGCGAGTGAGCGGACAGCCGGCGGTCACCTCCGCCGTGAAGCTCAGCCTGCTGCGCCCGGGCGACATCCCCTCCGGCTACATCATCTTCGTGCCGGTGTTCGGCGGCAGCGGCGCGGTCAGGGCGGAGACCCTGCAAGGCTTCGTGATCGGCGTCCTCGCGGCAGGGCGGCTCGTCGAATATGTGCTGTCCGGCAAGGCGGACGCGCAGGATCTCGACGTCTATCTGTTCGATCCCGCGGCGCCGCCGGCGACACGGCAGATCTATGCGCATGCGTCCCGCGCCCGGCCGGCGCCGGCGGTCGCCCCGACCGAGGCCGGAATGCGCGGCCGGCCGCATGTCGAGACCACCGTGCGGATGGCCGATCGCGACTGGGGCCTGTTGGTCGCCCGGCCGCCGAGTTCCGCCACCTGGCTCGGCGGCCGTGGCCTCGCGGCGCTGCTGATCGGCTGCACCGTCACGCTGGGCGTGTCCGCGCACCTGACCGCCTCGCTGCGCCACGCGCTGCGGCTGGAGGCGATGACGGCACAGCTGCGCCGCACCGGGGCCGACCTGCTGAGCAAGGGCGAGCAGATCGCCCACCTCGCGCACTACGACGCGCTGACCGGCCTGCCCAACCGCGTCACCTTCCGCGAGCGCCTGCAGATCGCGCTGCGCCGCGCCGGCCCGGGCGCGCCGCCCTGCGTGATGTGGCTCGACCTCGACCGCTTCAAGGCCGTCAACGACACCTTCGGCCATCAGGTCGGCGACGCGCTGCTCGGCCTCGTCGCCGCGCGGCTGCGCGGCTGCCTGCGCGCGGACGATATCGTCGCGCGGATCGGCGGCGACGAGTTCGTGGTGCTGCTGGAGCAGCAGGGCCCGTCGACCGCCGAGGCGCTGGCGCGCCGGCTGCTGGAAGCGATCCGGCAGCCCTACGTGATCCGCAGCCATCTCGTCTCGGTCGGGCTCTCGGTCGGCATCGCCTTCCCGGCGGAGGGTTCATTGGACGAGGACCTGCTGATGCGCAACGCCGACTTCGCGTTGTACCGAGCCAAGCAGGAGGGACGCGGCGCCTGGCGCTGGTTCGAGCCGGTGATGGAGGCGGCCGCGACCGCCCGCCGCTCGCTTGAAGCGAACCTGCGCGCGGCCATCGGCGAAATGGCGTTCGAGCTGCATTTCCAGCCGCTGATCCGCCTCAGCGACCGGCAGATCTGCGGTTTCGAGGCGCTGCTGCGCTGGAACTGCCCGGGCCGCGGCTTCGTCTCCCCGGCCGAGTTCGTGCCGCTGGCAGAGGAATGCGGCCTGATCGTGCCGATCGGCGAGTGGGTGCTGGCGACGGCCTGCCGGGAGGCGGCGAAATGGCCGGTGCCGGTGCGGGTAGCGGTCAACATCTCGGCGGCGCAGTTCGTGAGCCCCTCGCTGATCGCCAACGTGGAGAGCGCCATCGCCGATGCCGGGTTCGACCCGGCGCGGCTCGAACTCGAGATCACCGAGACGCTGCTGCTGCAGGACAGCAGCGAGATGCTGGCCAAGCTGCAAGCGCTCAAGGATCGCGGCATCAGCATCTCGATGGACGATTTCGGCACCGGCTACTCGTCGCTGAGCTACCTGCGCAAGTTCCCGTTCGACACGCTCAAGATCGACCAGTCCTTCGTGCGCGACCTGCCGCACAACGCGGATTGCCGCGCGATCGTGCACGCCGTCACCGGGCTCTGCCGCACGCTCGGCATCACCACCGTCGCCGAGGGCGTGGAGACGGTCGAGCAACTGCGCGGCGTGCTGGCGGAAGGCTGCAACGAGGCGCAGGGTTTTCTGTTCAGCCGCGCGGTGCCGGCTGCGCAGGTGGCGGGCCTGCTGATCGAGAACGGCCACCACTTCGCTGCCGCATGAAGCCTTGCCGCCCGCGCAATGAAAGCGTGGCGTTGGCCGACTTCGAAAAATATGTCTATACATATCTTTCATGGCCCCGTTGCACCAGCGCATTCGCGTCGACGTCGAACAGAAAATCCTGTCCGGCCTCTGGCCTCCGGGGTTCCGGCTGCCGTTCGAGCACGAACTGATGGCGCAATACGGCTGCGCGCGCATGACGGTCAACAAAGTGATGTCGGCGCTGGCGCAGAGCGGCCTGATCGAGCGGCGGCGGCGCGCCGGCAGTTTCGTGCGCGCCCCGGCGGGGCAGTCGGCGGTGCTGGAGATCCCCGACATCAAGGCGGAGATCGTCGCGCGCGGCCAAATTTACGGCTACGACCTGCTGGCGTGTCGGCGCCACCGCGCGACCGGCGACGACCTGGCGGCGATCGCGGTGCCGGCCGGCGCCGACCTGCTGACGCTGCGCTGCCGCCACCGCGCGGGCCCGAGCCCGTTCGCGCTGGAGGACCGGCGCATCGTGCTCGCCGCGGTGCCGGAAGCGGCCGACGTCGATTTCGCGGCCAACCCGCCCGGCACCTGGCTGTTGCAGCACGTGCCCTGGCACGAGGCCGAGCACCGCATCGCCGCGCACAACGCCGATGCCGAGACCGCTTCCGTGCTCGGCATCGCGCCGGGCGCCGCCTGCCTCGTGGTCGACCGCCGCACCTGGCGCTCCGGCGAGCCGGTGACGGCGGTGCGGCTGTGGTTCCCCGGCACGCTGCAATCCTTCGTCGCCCGCTTCACCCCGGCGGGCGGGCGGGGCTGATTGCGGCCGCAGATCAGGCGGCCGAGAGAAACCAGCCGGTACCCCGCAGCCCCTCGGCATGAACCCATCGTCAACCTGGCCACCGCTAACATCCGTGCCGGCGATGCCGCGGGAACCGGTCGGCCGGAGGATGGTGGAACGTGGACGAGGCGGAGCAATTCGACATCCTGCTGCTGCGGCCGATGCTGGCGTTCGCCGATTTCGCCTTCGAGCAGCGTTTCATCCGCCACTACCATATCTTCTACTACCGCTACGCGCAGATCAGCCTCGCTGTCGGGCTCGTGCTGGTGCTCGCCGATTACCTCGTCGACCTGGTCGCGTTTCCCCACGAGGCCGCGAACGTCTGGCGCATCCAGCTCTGTCTGCCGATCCTCGGCGTCGGCATCGCCTGTTCGTTCACCCGGTACGCAAGGCGACACTGGCAGCCGGTCATGGCCGGGTTCATCGTGGCGGCCTCGGTCAGCCTGTTCTGGGTGCTGCTGATCATCGATCGCCAGGGCGGCATGGGCCTGAAATCCTGGGTCGGGATTCTGAACTTTGTCTTCCTCGAATTCTATTGCTTCGTGATCCTCGGAGTCCGGTTCAGCTTTGCGTTCGTCTCGGGACTGTTGATCCTGCTGGCGTTCGAGGCGGCCATGCTGCTGGAGTTTGCCGTCGGGTCGGCGATGTTCGGCTACTGGTCCTATCAGGTCGTCACCGTGTTCGTGCTGGCCCTCGGCATCGGCTGGTGGCGGGAATTCGTGCTGCGCAAGGATTTCTCCACGCAGTCGACGCTGAAGGCGGCGAGGAACTCGCTCGCCGACCAGAACGCGCATCTCGAAAGCGAAGTGCAAAAGCGCACCCGCGACCTGCTGAACAACCAGGATGCGACCATCCTGACGCTGGCGTCGCTGGTGGAGACCCGCGACAACGAGACCGGCAACCACATCCGCCGCACCCAGCACTATGTGCGGGAGCTGGCGCTGCAACTGCGGACCCACCCGCGCTTTGCCGGCTACCTGACCGATCCGCGGATCGACACGCTGTTCAAGGCGGCGCCGCTGCACGACATCGGCAAGGTCGGCATCCCCGACAGCATCCTGCTGAAGCCGGGCCGCCTGGAGCCGGCAGAGTTCGAGATCATGAAGACCCACACGACGCTCGGCTACAAGGCGATCCAGGACGCGCAGCAGCAGCTCGGCATGAACATCGAGTTCCTCGACCTGGTGCAGGAAATCGCCTTGAACCATCACGAGAAATGGGACGGCAGCGGCTACCCGAACCGGCTCGCGGGCGAGGCGATCCCGGTCTCGGCCCGGCTGATGGCGCTCGCCGACGTGTACGATGCCTTGAGCAGCCACCGCGTCTACAAGCAGGCGATGAGCCACGAGCAGGCGACCGCCGTCATCCTCGAAGGCTCGGGCCATCACTTCGACGCGGATATCGTCGCGGCCTTCGTCGCGGTTGCCGAGCGGTTCAGGGCGATCGCCGCCCGCTACGCCGATTGAGCACGACTGCGGCAAGGCTCAACCAGGAATCCCCGGCAGGTTCAGCGCGTTTTCGCGGGCGCAGGCGATCGCCTCGGGATAGCCGGCGTCGGCGTGGCGCATCACGCCGCTCGGCGGGATCGTTCCACAGCACCCGCTCCAGCCGCCGCGCCGCGGCCGCGCTGCCGTCGGCGACGATCACCATGCCGGCGTGCTGCGAAAACCCGATGCCGACGCCGCCGCCGTGGTGCAGCGACACCCACGTCGCGCCGCTCGCGGTGTTGAGCAGCGCGTTCAGCAGCGGCCAGTCCGAGACCGCGTCCGAGCCATCGCGCATCGCCTCGGTTTCGCGGTTCGGGCTTGCAACAGAGCCGCTGTCGAGGTGGTCGCGGCCGATCACGATCGGGGCCTTCAGTTCGCCCGACGCGACCATCGCGTTGAACGCCAGGCCGAGCCGATGCCGCTGGCCGAGGCCGACCCAGCAGATGCGCGCCGGCAGCCCCTGGAATTTTATTTTTGCACGCGCCATGTCGAGCCACTGATGCAGATGGGCATCGTCCGGGAATCAATTCTTTACTTTTGCATCGGTGGCAAAGATATCGGAAGAATCGCCGGAGAGCGCCGCCCAGCGGAACGGGCCGATGCCGCGGCAGAACAGCGGGCGGATGTAGGCCGGCACGAAGCCCGGAAAGGCGAAGGCATCGAGCAGACCTTCGTCGCGCGCGACCTGCCGGATGTTGTTGCCGTAATCGACGGTGGGAACGCCCGCACGATGGAAATCGAGCATCGCCTGCACGTGCACGCGCATCGAATGCCGTGCCGCCGCTTCCACCGCTTTCGGCTCGGTTTCGCGCTTCGCCTCCCATTCGGCGAGCGTCCAGCCGGCCGGCAGATAGCCGTTCAGCGGGTCATGCGCCGAGGTCTGGTCGGTGACGATGTCGGGTCGCTCGCCGCGGCGCACGAGTTCCGGAAAAACGTCGGCGGCGTTCCCGAGCAGGCCGACGGAGACAGCGCGGCGTTCGGTGCAGGCGTCCTTGATCCAGCGCAGCGCTTCGTCGAGATCCGGCGTCGTGCGATCGAGGTAGCCCGTGCGCAGGCGCATGTCGATGCGGCTCGGCGAGCATTCGACGGCCAACATGCACGCGCCCGCCATTGTCGCGGCCAACGGCTGGGCGCCGCCCATGCCGCCGAGGCCGCCCGTCAGAATCCAGCGTCCATGCAGGTCGCCGCCGTAGTGCCGACGGCCGGCCTCGACGAAGGTTTCATACGTGCCCTGCACGATGCCCTGGCTGCCGATATAGATCCACGAGCCGGCGGTCATCTGGCCGTACATCATCAGCCCGGCACGGTCGAGTTCGTGGAATTTGTCCCACGTCGCCCAGTGCGGCACGAGGTTGGAATTGGCGATCAGCACGCGCGGCGCGTCGGCATGCGTGCGGAACACGCCGACCGGTTTGCCTGACTGCACCAGCAGCGTCTCCTCGTCGCCGAGCGTGCGCAACGTCGCAGAAATGCGGTCGAACGCTTCCCAGTTGCGCGCAGCGCGGCCGATGCCGCCGTAGACCACAAGTTCCTGCGGGCGTTCGGCGACGTCGGGGTCGAGGTTGTTCATCAGCATGCGCAGCGCCGCCTCGGTCTGCCACGAGCGGCAGGTCTTCTCCGGCCCGCGCGGCGCACGGATGTTGCGGGCATTGTCGAGACGGGTGGTCATTGCAAATCTCCGGACGGATCGCTGTGGCCGGTCGGTGGCTCATCTCCGGCGGGTTCGTCGGCCAGGCCGGCCAGCAACGGCCCGAGGTCGCGCGCCATGTGGAGCACGCGCAGAACGTGCGGCGTCGGCCGCTCCGCATTGTAGACCAGGAGATAGGGAAAGCCTCGCACGGCATGAAACCGGAAGCGGGCGGGCAGCAGTTCAGGCCGCCGATGCCCCAGCAGAGGTCGCTGGGCGATCCGGGCGAAGGCTTCGATCACCGCGGACAAATACCTTCGGGCGAGCACGACACCGCCCGGACTGTCGGCGAGCCAATCGGCAGCCTCTTCCACATCCCGAACGGCTTGCGGCGCGAGATGCCGCAACCGGTTCACGCCTGCGTGCCGCGCCTTCCGGCAAGCCGCGCTTCGACGCGCTCGGCCATCTCTTCTGCGGTGAAATAGCCGTCGCGATCGCCCTCGGCTTCGGCAGCCAGCACCGATGCGAGCAGGTCGGCGCGGCGCGCCTCCATCTGGCGGAGCAAGGTCACGCCGGCCCGGACAACGTCGGCGACGTCACGATACCGCCCGGCGGCGACTGCTTCGTGGGCAAAGCGCTCCAAATCCGGCGGCAGGATGACGGCGTTCATACCGCAAACATAGGGCCGGGCTACGTCCCGGCCAAGAAGCGGGATCGCATTGCCATGTTCTAAGTAACTCCAGGCAACGCGACGCCGCATGCCGCCGCAATGGCGCTGTCGCGGACCAGCGAAGTGGCCTCGGCGATGTCGGGGTGGATGTAGCGGTCGTCGTCCAGATGCGGCACGTGCGCACGCAGCAGCGCCCGCACCGCTTCGAGCGGCGGCGACGACGTCAGCGGCGCGTGGAAGTCGCAGCCCTGCCCCGCCGCCAGCAGTTCGATGCCGATCACCGACGCGGCGTTCGCCGCCATCGGCAGCAGTCGCGCGGCGCCGTGCGCCGCCATCGATACGTGGTCTTCCTGATTGGCGCATGTCGGAATGCTGTCGACGCTTGCCGGATGCGCGCGCTGCTTGTTCTCGGCGACCAGCGACGCCGCTGCAATCTGCGGCAGCATGAAACCGGAGTTCAGGCCGGGGCGCGGCGTGAGGAACGCCGGCAGGCCGGAAAGCGCGGGATCGACCAGCATGGCGATGCGCCGCTCCGACAGCGCGCCGATTTCGCAGATCGCCAGCGCGATCATGTCGGCGGCGAACGCCACCGGCTCGGCGTGAAAATTGCCGCCGGACAGCGCCTCGTTGGTGTCCGGCGAAAATCAGCGGATTGTCGGAGACGCCGTTGGCTTCGGTTGCGAGCGTTGCGGCGGCCTGGCGCAGAAGATCGAGCACGGCGCCCATGACTTGCGGCTGGCAGCGCAGGCAGTACGGATCCTGCACGCGCACGTCGCCGGTCAGATGCGAGGCGCGGATGGCGCTGCCCGCCATCAGCGCACGCAGCGCGGCGGCGGTCTCGATCTGGCCGCGATGGCGGCGCAGCGCGTGGATGCGCGCATCGAACGGCGTGTCGGAACCGCGCGCCGCGTCGGTGGCGAGCGCGCCGGTGACGAGGGCGGCCTGGAACGCCGTCTCCGCCTCGAACAATCCGGCAAGTGCCATCGCGGTCGAGAACTGCGTGCCGTTGAGCAGCGCCAGCCCCTCCTTCGGGCCGAGCACGATGGGCGCCATCCCGGCCGCGGCGAGAGCGTCGGACGCCGGCACGCGGCCGGCAGGAGAAAAAACGTCGCCGACGCCGAGCATCGCGGCCGCCAGATGCGCGAGCGGTGCCAGATCGCCGGACGCGCCGACCGAACCCTGTGACGGCACCACGGGGATGATCCCGGCCGCGAGCATCCGTTCCAGGAATTCGAGTGTGTCCAGGCGTACTCCGGAAGCGCCCTGCGCCATGGAAGCAAGCTTGAGCGCCAGCATCAATCGCGCAACCGGCAGCGGCATCGGCCCGCCCATGCCGCCGGCATGCGAGAGGACAAGGTTGCGCTGCAACGTCAGCAGATCGGCAGTGTCGATGCGCACGCTTGCGAGTTTGCCGAAGCCGGTGTTGATGCCGTAGACCGGCTCGCCGGCCGCGACGATGCGCTGCACCGCCGCCGCGCCTGCCGCAACCGCGCTGCGACAGACGGGATCAAGCAACGCATCCGCGCCGCGATAGATCGCGCGCCAGTCGGCAAGTCCGACGTGTCCGGGCGTCAGCGCAATCGTCATTGGCCGTTCCAGACGCGTTGGTGCAGCGGATTGCAGCCGATCCGGTAGACCAGTTCGGCGGGATTTTCGACATTCCAGATCGCGAGGTCGCAGCGCTTTCCCGGTTCCAGCGTGCCGATGTCATGCAACCGGCCGAGCGCACGCGCGGCCTCGCGGGTGACGCCGGCGAGGCATTCTTGAACGGTGAGTCGGAACAGCGTGGCGCAAAAATTCATCGCCAGCAGCAGCGACGTCAGCGGCGAGGTGCCGGGGTTGCAGTCGGTGGCAACGGCCATTTTTACTCCAGCCGCGCGGAACATTTCTATAGGTGGCACCTTGGTTTCGCGGATGAAGTAGAAGGCACCGGGCAGCAACACGGCCACAGTGCCGGCCTTGGCCATCGCGGCCGCGCCGGCTTCGTCGGTGTGTTCGAGATGGTCGGCCGACAGCGCGGAAAAACGCGCCGCCAGCGCCGCGCCGTGCAGGTTCGAGAGCTGGTCGGCATGCAGCTTCACCGGAAGTTTTTCCCGATGCGCGGCAGCGAACACTTGCGCGACTTCTTGCGGCGAGAACGCGATCCCTTCGCAAAAGGCATCGACGGCGTCGGCCAAGCCTTCGGCCACGATCGCCGGCAGCATCTCGTCGCAGATATTTTTGACGTGCGCCTTACGCTGCGCCATGTCGAAACCAGGAGGGAGGGCGTGCGCGCCCAGGAACGTCGTGACCACGTTGACAGACCATTCCCGCCCGAGCTGCCGCGCGACGCGAAGCTGCTTGGCCTCATTCGGAAGATCGAGCCCATAGCCCGACTTTATCTCGATCGTCGTGACGCCCTCGGCCATCAGCGCATGCAGTCGCGGCAGGGATTGGCGCGCCAGGTCCGCCTCGCTTGCTTCGCGCGTGGCGCGCACGGTGGAAAAAATCCCGCCGCCGGCACGGGCGATCTGCTCGTAGCTGGCGCCGGCAAGCCGCTGCTCGAACTCGGCCGCCCGGTCGCCGGCGTAGACGAGATGGGTGTGGCAATCGATCAGCCCGGGCGTGATCCAGCGCCCCGCGCAGTCGATCACCTCGCCGCCGTGCGACGCCGGCAACTCCGCCTCCGGTCCCGCGAACACGATGCGCCCGTCGCGGCACGCAATGGCGCCGGACTCGATCACGCCGAGCCCCGGCATGTGCGGCGCGAACGTGGCCAGCCGGGCATTGCGCCACACACGATGGCTTGCGGCGGAAGAACTCATGCGAGCGGCCCGGCTTGCAATCGCGCCAGATAATGTATAGACATATCCGGCGGGGCGCAAGCGAGGGGCGGCATGACGTCGGTGCATTTGCGGCGGGCGCTGTTGCCGGACGGGTGGGCGGGCGACGTGCGACTCACGTTCCGCGATGGGGTGATCGCCGCAGCGGAGGCCGGGCAGGCGCCGGCGGCTGGCGATGCGCGGCACGCGGTCGGCGTGCCCGGCATGGCCAACCTGCACAGCCACGCCTTCCAGCGCGCGATGGCGGGGCTGGCCGAGCGACGCGGCCCGTCCGCGGACAAGTTCTGGACGTGGCGGGAGACGATGTACCGCTTCGCGCTGTCGATGACGCCGGACGAGATCGAGGCGGTCGCGGCGCTGGCTCTATGCCGAGATGCTGGAAGCCGGTTTTACCACGCGTCGGCGAATTCCACTATCTGCACCACGCGCCGGACGGCCAGCCCTACGCCAATATCGGCGAAATGGCGGAGCGCATCGTCGCGGCCGCGGCCGAAGCCGGCATCGGCCTGACGCTGCTGCCGGTGTTCTATGCGCACGGCAATTTCGGCGGCGCTCCGCCGCACGACGGGCAGCGCCGGTTCCTCAACGATCCCGACGGCTTTGCCCGCCTGCTCGAAGCGTCGCGCAAGGCCGTCGCACGGTTGCCCGGCGCGCGCATTCGGCGTGGCGCCGCATTCAGCCTGCGCGCGGTGACGCCGGCAGAACTCGCCGATGTCATCGCGCTGGCGGACGGCGGACCGATCCACATCCACATCGCCGAGCAGGTCCGGGAAGTGGATGACTGCCTCGCGTGGTCGGGCCAGCGGCCGGTCCAGTGGCTGCTCGGCCGCGTGCCGGTCGATGCGCGCTGGTGCCTGATCCACGCCACCCACATGACGGCCGGGGAGACGCGGCGCTGGCGCGCGAGCGGCGCCGTAGCCGGCCTGTGCCCGATCACCGAGGCCAATCTCGGCGACGGCATTTTCACCGCGCCAGAATTCCGCGCAGCGGGCGGGCGGTTCGGCATCGGCACGGATTCGAACGTGCAGATCGGCGTCGCCGACGAATTGCGGCAACTCGAATACGCGCAGCGACTGGCCCAGCGCGCGCGCAACGTGATCGCGGCGACCGGAGGCTCGACCGGGCGCGCGCTGTTCGACGCGGCGCGTAGCGCGGCGGTGCGCAGGCGCTCGGCAACCTCCCCGGCCTGCGGGTCGGCGCGGCCGCTGATATCGTGACGCTGGCGGCCGAGGACCCGTTGTACGCGCATTTGTCCGACGACCGGCTGCTCGACGCCTGGGTGTTCTCCGCCGGCAACGCGCTGGTCGATTGCGTCTGGGCGCGCGGGACGCAGCGAGTGACCGGCGGGCGCCATCATGACCACGCAAAGCTGGCGCAGGGCTTCCAGAAGGCAATGAAAAGGCTGTGGAATTAAGGCGAGGGCTCCGCCCTCGACCCGGCAGGGGCCGGCGGCCCCTGCACCCCTTTCATCCCTCCTTTTCGATCTTTGCCCAGAGCGCCCGGATGGCGTCCTTCATCTACAGCGCCTCCTCCCAGCGGTCGGACAGTTCGTAGCCATCGGCGCCGGTGATGGCGTAGTCGGGCGGGCCGAGTTCGCACAGGAAGGTCAGCGTCGCATCCGGTCCGGCGCCGCTTCCGCCAGGAGCGGATGCCGTACTCCCACCAGCCCATGAACAGGTCGACCCAGTCGCCGGTGTGCGGGAAGTTAAGCTGCACCTGGACCTGCTCGCGGCTGGCGACGCGGCCGTGCAGGCCCCAGCTATTGTCGAGAACGCGGTGCATCATGCGCGTGGTTCTCGGCGCGACCGGCCACGCGAATTCGCGGCCCACCACATAGTGCGACAGGTCGGCGGTCAGCCGCAGGTCCGGGAAGCAGTCGAGCAGATGAGCGTGAAGAAAGGTCGGTGGTCATGCGGTCGCGATGCGTCTCGATATGCACCTGCACGCCTGCCTCGGCCGCGAGCCTGCGCCAGCCCTCGATATAGGGGATGCAATCGTGCCAGACGTACGGGGCGGACATCGGGCTGCAGGTTGACGTGGTCGGCGCCGAGTTCCTGCACCAGGCCAGCACCGGCTGCAGATCCTCGATCGCTCTTCGGGTAGCACTGCGCCTGCCAGGTCATGCCGTTGTGCGCGCAGGAAGCCGGTGACTTCGCGCGCGTACGGCGGGATCGAGGAAGCGCACGCCGACGCCGTCGAAGCCGGCGTCGCGGATCATTGTCGAGTTGCTCTGCAGCGGCCATTCCTGCGCCGTCCGGCCGCCGCCGCTCCATCGCCCAGAGCGATTGGTAGACGCGCAACTGCTGCATGCTCTCTCCCTCCCACACGCTCGGCCGCAGAATGGGCGCGCGGGAGGGCGGAGGTCAAACGGGGGCGCAGATCACGAAACCCCTTCAGTCACCCGGTGGAACCCGGGGCGGCGTCGCCCGCCGTTGCCGTTCCGCCGCTGGCATGCCCCAATGTGCAGATGCGAATCGTCGTGATCGGCGCCGGTGTCGTCGGCTTGGCCTCCGCCTGGTGGCTGGCGCGCGATGGGCACGCGGTGACCGTGGTCGACCGCGAACCGGCCGTCGGCCAGGGCGCGAGCTTCGCCAACGGGGCGCAACTGTCCTACTCGTACGTGGCACCGCTCGCGTCGCCCGCGGTGCTGCGCAGCCTGCCGGGCTGGCTGCTCTCCCGCGACAGCGCGGTGCGGGTGCGGCCGAGCTTCGATCCGGCACAGGCGGCGTGGCTGATCCGGTTTCTCGCCGCCTGCACGCAGCGGGCGAGCGATCTGGCGACGGCGAAGCTGCTGGCACTGTCGGCGCTGAGCCGGACCAGCCTGCACGAGATGCTGACAGTCACGCCGATCGAGTTCGGACATCGCCGCAACGGCAAGCTGGTGGTGCTGTCCTCGGCCCCCGGCATGCGCGAGGCGGAGCGGCAGATGCGGCTGCAAGCGGCGCTCGGCAGCCGGCAGCAGGCATTGTCCCGCGATGAATGCCTGGCGCTGGAGCCGGCGCTGGCGGCGATCGGCGGGCGGCTGGTCGGCGGCATCCACACGCCGGACGAGGAGGTCGGCGACTGCCTTTTGCTGTGCAAAGGCTTGCACGCGGCACTCGCCGAACCGCCGTTCGGCGTGCAGTTCCTGCTCGGCACCGAAGTTCGGGACATCCGCCGCACCGGCCAGGCGATCGCGGCGCTGGCGACGACCACCGGCGAGGTCGAGGCGGATCGCTTCGTGCTGGCAGCCGGCGCGCGCTCGGCGCCGCTGGCGCGGATGGCCGGGCTGCGACTGCCGGTGCTGCCGGTACGCGGCTATTCGATCACCGCCACGCTGCGCGAGGGCTATGTTGGGCCGCTGCGCAGCATCACCGACTCGGCGAAGAAGGTCGTCTACGCGCCGCTCGGCGGCACGCTGCGCGTCGCCGGGTTCGCCGAAATCGACGACGGGCACGACGAACTGCGACCCGACCATATCTTCACGCTGGCGGCGGCGCTGCGCGAGACGTTCCCGGATGCCTGCGCGCCCGCCGATCTCTGGCCGCAGCGGCTGCAGGCATGGTCCGGGCTGCGGCCCGCGACCCCCACCAGCGTGCCGCTGATCGGGCCGACGCGGGTGAACAACCTGTGGGTCAATTGCGGCCAGGGCGCGCTCGGCTTCACGCTGGCCGCCGGCAGCGCCCGGCTGCTCGCCGACCTGCTCGCGGGCCGCGCGCCGGGGCTGGATGCGAACGCGTTCGCGGCTGCGACTTAGTCGCATCATTCCGCGCTGCGTTGAAGGTTGCCGCATCCGTCGCCATAGTGCGGTGCAACAGGGAAAATTTCGGCGGGATGCGGGATGCGCAATTTCGACCAGCTGAGCGAACGCGAAGATCCTCGCGCTCGCCATCGCCAACGAGGAGGAGGACGGCCGCATCTACGCCGACTTCGCCGAGGGCCTGCGCGCCGACTATCCGGCGAGCGCCAACGTATTCTCCGAAATGGCCGACCGAGGAGGGCGAGCACCGCCGCCGGCTGCTCGACCTGTATCGGGAGAAATTCGGCGAGCACATCCCGCTGATCCGCCGCCAGGACGTGCGCGGCTTCGTGCAGCACAAGCCGGTCTGGCAGATCCGCCCGCTCACGATCGAGGTGACGCGCGGGCAGGCGCAGGTGATGGAGGCGGAAACCCAGCGCTTCTACCGCCTGGCCGCGGCGCGCAGCACCGACGCGTCGATCCGCAAGCTGCTCGGCGACCTGGCCGATGCCGAGGCGAGCACGAACTCACCGCCGACCGGCTGGTCGAGGAGAACCTGCCGGCGAACGTCGCGCGGCAGGAGCAGGAAACGCAGCGGCGGATGTTCGTGCTGCGGGTGATCCAGCCCGGCCTGGCCGGGCTGATGGACGGCTCGGTCTCCACGCTCGCGCCGGTGTTCGCCGCCGCGTTCGCGACCGGGCGGTCGTGGGATGCGTTCGTGGTCGGCCTGGCGGCCTCGATCGGCGCCGGCATTTCGATGGGCTTCGCCGAGGCGCTGTCGGACAACGGCAGCCTGACCGGCCGCGGCGCGCCGTGGATCCGCGGCGGCATTTGCGGCCTGATGACCACGCTGGGCGGCATCGGCCACACGCTGCCGTTCCTGATCCCAGAGCTTCTGGACCGCCATGGCGGTGGCGATGGCCGTGGTGATCGTGGAACTGGCGGTGATCACCTGGATCCGCTGGAAATACATGGACACGCCGCCGTTCTCGGCCGCGCTGCAGGTCGGCGTTCGGCGGCGCGCTGGTGTTCGCGACCGGGATCCTGATCGGCAGCAGTTAAGCAAGTCCAGCGACGCCAGGGGGCCGTCCTGCAACCGATGTCATTACGCATGTGGAACGATGAGGGCGTGCGGAAGCGGCCGGGCCAAAAACCCGATTTTTCGGAGATCGCCGCGGTGCGGCGGTGGCGCTCGGCCACTGGCCGCTGGCCGCTCCCCGCCTTGGAAACGGTCGGGCGCGGCGCCTGACCGTGCTGGGGTGGGCGGTTGGGGGAAGCGTTCTGGGGGTTTGCCGACCCGACCCCGGCGGTTCACCGGCCTCGGGGGCCGGGCGTTCTTGCCGCCTCGGATTTTGCCGGCGGGGGGAATGGCCCCTCGACGGTCCTGGCCGAACCGGGGTGTTGTGTTGCTGCTGCGGGGGGAAGGCGGTTGCGTCCGGCTCGACCGGGGCGGCGGCTGGCGGAAGGTTCCGCGCGATCGAGAGGATCGCCTGGATGAGACGCTCGATCAGATGGATCAGCAGCGCGGACAGCCGATCCCCGCCGCCGTTGGCGGCCAGGCCCTGGGAGATCTCGCCGCATCGTTCGGCGAGCCGCTCCGTGGCGGTTTCTGGGGATGGGGTGGTGGGGTTCACGCGGCGTAGTTAGTATATCTGACGCACGGTGTCAAGCGGGATTGCGCGGCGGTTACAATCCGACACGTTGTTCTCGAAGCGTGTTGGCGCTGAGGCAACTCCGCCCGTTTGGCCGACCGACGGGCGGCGGCATCAATGTCGCCGCCTCAGACCCACGCCGTAGGCCTGTGCCCCATCCGTTGGCCGGCCTGCGAATCTTTGCTTAAGTGCCCGACGCAGAATTACCGATCCATTTTCCGTCATTGCCGGTCCCCGGATCGAGTCCGGGGATGACCCGGCAATCCAGCGCGCGGGCGCGGCGTGGCTCCCCGGGTCAAGCCCGGGGATGACGTCGGAGGGGGATGAAGCGGTTGTTTCGCCTCGAGCCCTAAGTGGCGATCCCGCGCACTGGATCGCCAGCCGGGACGCAGGTGCCTATTGCAGCGGGACGCTCAGATTGAGCCCGCCCACAGGGCCGATACGCTTGGTGGTCGCTTCCGTGCCGGGCAGCGTGGAGTTCGGCGTGTAGCCCTCGCCGAGATAGGTCGGCGCTTGGTGGAAGACCGTCGGCGCCAGCGAGACCGTCGCCGGCTCCGCCCTGACGCCGAATTGCAGATCGATGTTCGGCACCGGCGCGGGTGTGAACCCCGCTGCGTCTGCCGCAGGCGGCGCCTGGGTCGCGGTCGGCGTCGCCGCCGGCAGCGTCAGATTTCCGAATGCCACCGGCGTGTAGCGCGGCGGTGCCGCCGCCACGGTGAGCAACGCCGCGATCCCTATAGTCGCCCGTTCCGGCAAGAATGCGTGTGATCATAACCCACCTGCCTCGCTCGATCCGCCCGGCGGCGTCCTGCCGCGCATGTCCGTGACCGGGTTGCCAGCCGGTGCAGCGAGCGGCTGGTCAGCGCCTTTCCGCCACGCAGCAAGCGACCAGTGGACGGAGGGAAACGCCAGATTGTCGCGCGGAATTTGGTCCCAGTCAAATAATCCTACATCCAGGCTCTCCGGACCGGGCGCGAAGTGTGGCGCCGCTGCATCGGCGAACCGGGCGCGGAAGATCAACTGCACCTGGCCGATCCGGCTGATCGAGAAGACCGCGAGCAGGCCGTCGAGCGCGATGTCGGCCTCGGCTTCCTCCATCGCCTCGCGCCGCGCGCCTTCCTCGGCGGTCTCGCCGAGTTCGAGGTAGCCGGCCGGCAACGTCCAGAAACCACGGCGCGGCTCGATCGCGCGGCGGCACAACAGCACCCGGCCAGCGTGGCTGACCACGGAACCGACGACGATCTTCGGGTTCTGGTAGTCGATATGGCCGCAGGTCGCGCATACGAGGCGCTCCCGGGTGTCGCCGTCGGGGATCCGCTGCACGAAATCGGGCATCGCGCAGAGTTGCATCGCGCGGCGGCCGCTTACAACCCCGCGGAGCCGGGGCTCGCGCCGGGCCGGGGGGCGTCGCGCTAGACTGACAGGTCAAGCAGCGATCCGCGCGGCGGCACCCGGCCGGTCGGTTGCGGGGCGGGCTTGGACTGCTCCAGCGGCGCGGCCTGCTGGGTCTGCGGCTGCAACTGCGCCGTGCGGGCCTGCGGCACCGCAACGTCGCCGCTGCCGACCCGCCCAGACTGCGATGGCAGGCCTTGCAGCGCGGCGGTCGAAAATGCGGACAGCGAGCCGGTCGCGATCATGCGAACGATTATCCGGCGCATCGGTGTATGACCCATTAACGTTACTGGGCCATACTATATGTGTTTACGATCCTTTCGTAAACAAAAATATGCCGACGCGCTGGCGCCGCCGGCGCCGAGCTAGGCCTCCAGCGCCGCCACCCCCGGCAAGGTCTTGCCCTCCAGCCACTCCAGGAACGCGCCGCCGGCGGTCGAGACATAGCTCATCTTGTCGAGCACGCCGGCATGGCGCAGCGCCGAGACGGTGTCGCCGCCGCCGGCGACGCTGCGCAGCTGCCCCGCGCTCGTCGCCGCCGCAACCGCCTGTGCGAGCGCGGTCGTGCCGGCGTCGAACGGCGGCGGTCTCGAACGCGCCGACCGGGCCGTTCCACACCAGCGTCTTCAGCGGTCGCGAGTTGCGCTCGATCAGCGCGCCACCGTCTGCGGGCCGACATCGAGGATCATCCGGTCGGCCGGAACCGCGTCGATCGGCACCGTCTGCGTCGGCGACGCCCGGCGTGAGCGTCGCGTGCGATCACCGCATCGACCGGCAGGATGATCGCGCAGCCGGCCGCCTTCGCCTTCTCCAGAATGTCACGCGCGGTCGCGTGCATCTCGGCTTCCTGCAGCGAGTTGCCGACCGCGATGCCCTGGGCGGCCAGGAACGTGTTGGCCATCGCGCCGCCGATCACCAGCACGTCGACCTTGGCGACGAGGTTGCCGAGCAGATCGAGCTTGGTGGACGACCTTGGCGCCGCCGACGATCGCCATGACCGGGCGCACCGGCGTGGTCAGCGCCGCCGCCAGCGCCTCCAGCTCCGCCTGCATCAGCCGGCCGGCATAGCTCGGCAGCAGATGGGCGATGCCCTCGGTGCTGGCGTGGGCGCGGTGGGCGGCGGAGAACGCGTCGTTGACGAAGATGTCGCCGAGCTTGGCCAGTTCGCGCGGCGAAGGCGGGATCGTTCTTCTCCTCGCCGGGATGGAAGCGGGTGTTCTCCAGCACCGCCACGTCGCCGTCCTGCAACGCGATCGATCGCCTGCTGCGGCGGGAGCCGATGCAATCCTCGGCGAAACGCACCTTGCGGCCGAGCACCTGGCCGAGCGCGGTCGCCATCGGCGCCAGCGACATCTCCGGCACGCGCTTGCCCTTGGGCCGATCGAAATGGCTGAGCACGATGACGTGCGCGCCCTTCTCCGACAGTTCGCGGATCGTGGGCGAGAGCCGCTCGATGCGGGTCAGGTCGGTGATCTTGCCGTCGCGCACCGGCACGTTGAGGTCGGCGCGCAGCAGCACCCGCTTGCCGGCGACTGCAACGCCATCGAGCGTTCGGAATGTCATGGTGGTCTCCTCGGCTCAGAAAGGCGAGGGCTCCGCCCTCGACCCGCCAAAGGCCGGCGGCCTTTGGAAACCAATGGATTCCAAAGGCTCAGCCTTTGGTGGGGTCGAGGGGCAAAGCCCCTCGCCTTGTTGCGTGCTACAGGCTGCCCAGCAGCGCGGCGGTGTCGAGCATGCGGTTGGAAAAGCCCCATTCGTTGTCGTACCAGGCCATACACGCGATACAGCACGCCGTCCACCACCGCTGTCTGCGGGGCATCGAACGTGGCCGACGCGGGGCTGTGGTTGAAGTCGGAACTGACCAGCGGCGCCGTGTTGTAGTCGAGGATGCCCTTGAGCGCGCCCTCGCTGGCCGCCTTCATCGCCGCGTTGATGCTCTCCTTCGTGGCCGGCTTGTCCAGCATCACGTCGAGCGACACGAGCGACACGTTCGGCGTCGGCACGCGGATCGCGGTGCCGTCGAGCTTGCCCTTGAGTTCGGGCAGCACGAGGCCGACCGCTTTGGCGGCGCCGGTGCTGGTCGGGATGATGTTGGCGGCGGCGGCGCGGGCGCGGTGCAGGTCCTTGTGCAGCGTGTCGACCGTGTTCTGGTCGCCGGTGTACGAGTGGATCGTCACCATGTAGCCGCGCAGCGATGTGGAAATTGTCGTGCAGCACCTTGACCACGGGGACGAGGCAGTTGGTGGTGCAGGAGGCGTTGGACACCACCGTCATGTCGCGTGGTGAGCACGTGGTGGTTCACGCCGTAGACGATGGTCGCGTCGGCGCCGTCGGCCGGGGCGGAGACCAGCACCTTGCGCGCGCCCGCAGTGATCAGCGTGCGAGGCGTCGGCCTTCTTGGTGAAGCGGCCGGTGCACTCCATCGCGACATCGATGCCCTGGTACGGCACCTTGGTCGGGTCCTTCTCGGCGGACACCTTGATCGGCCCCCAGGTACGGCCGCCCGAGCGGACGGTGATGGTGTCGCCATCGACGATCGACCTCGCCGGGGAAGCGGCCATGCACGGTGTCGTAGCGGAACAGGTGCGCGTTGGCCTCGACGCTGCCGAGGTCGTTGATCGCGACCGGCACGATGTCGGTGCGCCCGCTCTCGACGATCGCGCGCAGCACGAGGCGCCCGATGCGCCCGAATCCGTTGATGGCAACTGTCACGGCCATGGTTCTGTCCCCTTCATGCGCAAGCGCGCGGCTTGCCGGTCATCATCGTTGATGCGGGTGTACAGGCAAGACCCTACCGGGGCCTTGATGTGGCGCAACTGCCGCGTCGGAAAACTGGGCCAGAGGTCCGGAAAGGGCGGATCACGGCCAAGGCGAGCGACTCAGGGGCGGTCCTGCGCGGCGTGCCAGACGCGCAGGATCGTCACCAGATCGGCGCTCGCGACCCGATAGACGATGACATACGGAAAAAAGGCCACGAGCTCGCGCGTCCCGGGTTGCCGACCGGGCCGGCCGCGGCGCGGGAAGACAGCGAGGCTGTCCCCGGCGAGCAGCAACTCACGGCCGAGGCGGGCGGCAGCGACCGGGTTGTCGGTCGCGATATGGCGGACGATCCGGCCGACGTCATTGAGCGCCCGGGTCCGCCAAACGACCGGCATATTTCAGCCCGCTTGGGGCGGCGGAGCGTCAAAGTCCCCTTGGGCAAGCCGCAGGAGCCAGGCCCGGACTTCCTCATGCGGTATCGTACGCGGATCGGCATCGGACTCGGCGATTGCCGCGGCCAGCGCCCGTGCCTCGGCAGCGGCTTCGTCATCATCAAGGAGCACATTCGGCTGTGTCATGGCGCAAACATACTTCGCATGGGGCGGAGCGGCACGGAGTTTCGGAGCAATCCTACCCAACCTTCTTCTTCACCGCCGCCGCCACCGCTTCGGGGGTGATGCCGAACTCCTTGTAGACGTCCTCGTACGGCGCCGATGCGCCGAAATGGTCGAGGCCGATGAAGGTGCCGTCCGGGCCGAGCCATCTGTCCCAGCCGAAGCTCGCGCCGGCCTCGACGCGCGACGCGCGGGGCGCCGCCGAGCACGCCGGCGCGATAGCTCTCGTCCTGGGCGGCGAACAGCTCCCAGCACGGCAGCGACACCACGGCCGCCTTGATCCCGTCGGCCGCCAGCGCATCGCGCGCGGCCATCGCGATCATCACCTCGGAGCCGGTGGCGATGATCGTCGCCTGCCGCGCGCCGTCGGCCTCGGCGAGCACATAGGCGCCGCGCGCGCAACGGTTCTCGGCGGTGTCGGTGCGGAATTCGGGCAGCGACTGGCGCGACAGCGCGAGCAGGCTCGGCCCGTCGGTGCGGCGCAATGCCAGTTCCCAGCATTCCGCCGTCTCCATCGTGTCGCCGGGGCGGAACATGAAGATGTTGGGCATCGCCCGCAGGCTGGCGAGGTGCTCGACCGGCTGGTGCGTCGGCCCGTCCTCGCCGAGGCCGATGCTGTCATGCGTCAGCACATAGACGACGCGAATGCGCATCAGCGCGGCAAGGCGGATGGACGGGCGCATGTAGTCGGTGAAGCAGAAGAACGTGCCGCCGTACGGGATCACGCCGCCATGCACCGCCATGCCGTTCATCGCTGCGGCCATGCCGTGCTCGCGGATGCCGTAGTGGATGTAGCGGCCGGCGTAGTTGCCCGCCGTGACGGTGCCCATGCCCTTGACGAAGGTGAGGTTGGACCCGGTCAGGTCGGCCGAGCCGCCGATCAGTTCGGGCAGCGCCGGCACCAGGCTTTCCAGCGCCCGCTGGCCGGCCGCGCGCGAGGCGAGCTTCGGCTTCTTCGCGGCGATGTCGGCGCGCAGGGCGGCAACGGTGTCGCGGAAATTCGCCGGCAGCGTGCCGGCCGTCACGCGCTCGAACTCGGCTTTCTGCGGATGGTTGGCCAGCCGCTTCAGCCACGCCCGGCGCGCGCCCTGGCCGCGCGCGCCCGACGGCGCGCCATTGTTCGATCAGCCCGTCCGGCACCTCGAACGGCGGATAGTTCCAGCCGAGCGCCGCCTTGGCGCCTTGCGCTTCCTCGGGTCCGAGCGCGCTGCCGTGCACGGCGTTGGTGCCGGCCTTGGTGGGTGCGCCGAAGCCGATGATGGTGCGGCAGGCGATCAGCGTCGGCTTCTTCGAGCGCATCGCCATCGAAAGCGCCGCCGCCACCTGCGCCTGGTCGAGCCCGTCGACCCGCTTGACCGCCCAGCCATAGGCGGAGAACCGCTTCAGCGTGTCGTCGGAGGTGGCAAGGGCCGTGTCGCCATCGATGGAAATGTGGTTGTCGTCCCACAGCGCCGTCAGCTTCTCGAGCTTCAGGTGCCCGGCGAGGGCGGCGGCCTCGTGGCTGATGCCTTCCATCAGGCAGCCGTCGCCGACGAGCACCCAGGTGCGGTGATCGACCAGCGACTTGCCGAAGCGGGCGGCGAGCAGGCGTTCGGCCAGCGCCATGCCGACCGCGTTGCCGAGGCCCTGGCCGAGCGGGCCGGTGGTGGTCTCGATCCCCGGCGCCTCGCCGTACTCGGGATGGCCGGCGGCCGGCGAGTGCAACTGGCGGAACCGCTTGATGTCCTCGATGGTCATGCCGGGCACGCCGGTGAGGTACAGCAGCGAATACAGCAGCATGCAGCCGTGCCCGGCCGAGAGCACGAACCGGTCGCGGTCCGGCCAATGCGGATCGGCGGCGTCGAATTTGAGGAAGCGGGACCACAGCGCGGTCGCGGCGTCCGCCATGCCCATCGGCAGGCCGGGGTGGCCGGATTTCGCCTTCTCGACCGCGTCGATGGCGAGCGCGCGAATGGCGTCGGCCATGCGCCGCTCGGGCGTCATCGGGCGAGCCAGGATCGCCGCCTGTGCGGCCAGCGCGGGATTCTCGGTGGGCAGTTCGCCAGTGGACGCCATGTTTCCTCCGGGGGCCGAGACGCTATTAGTGAGCACATCCGAGGTACGGCAAGAACAGGGCGGCCGTCGGCCGCTTGCCCCTGCCCGAACTTCCTGCGAGTTTCCGCCGCCGAGGCGGGGCAAGGCATCCGGCCGGCCCGCGAGGGGGAAAGACGGAGAGGCTGAGCTGACCGATTTGCGTAGCCATCTCAGTGCCGCATGGTTCCTGGTCGCCGCCGTCCTGGCCCTTTCCGCCTGCCGGCTGGTCGACCAGCGCACGTTCGAGCGCGCGCCGACCGGGCCGTCGGCGGCGGCACTGGCGCAGCCGGAGCGGCCGAAGAAACCGATCCTGACGATCACCTTCAGCAACCCGGACGACGACTGGCGGCCTTCGGTGCACGCAGCGGTGCGCGCGGCGATGGCACACCAGCCGGACGTGCATTTCCAGGTCATGACCCCGGTTCCCACCTCGGCCAGCCGCGACATCCAGGACGGCTTCGTCAAGGTCGGGCGGACCGACGGGCCGATGGTGGCGCTGGAGGTCCAGGCAGCCGGCGCCGCGCCCGATCACGTCACCGTCGGCCTGCTCGGCGATGCCGGCTCGCCGACCCGCGAGGTGCTGATTTTCGTGCAATGAACACGTCATCCATGCGCGCGATTGACTCGTATCAACGACAGACGCAGGGCTAGAAGCGATGTCTCGGGACAGGCTCGGCCGTTCGGCGCCGGGTGGTCCGAAAGGATAGTTGCCGCATGCACCCCTTCCGCCTCGCCGCCCGCGCCGAGCTTGAGCGCATCCGGGCCCAGGGCCGCTACCGCACGTTCACGCCGCTGCGCAAGGACGCGGCGCGCTTCCCGGTCTACGCGCTGGAGCGCGGCGGGGCGGCGCGCGACATCACGGTGTGGTCATCGAACGACTATCTCGCGATGGGCGTGCATCCGGCGGTGGTGGAGGCGGCGGTGCAGGCCGCGCGGGCGATGGGCGCGGGTGCCGGCGGCACGCGCAACATCGCCGGCACCAGCCACCTGCACGATGCGCTGGAGGCGGAACTCGCGAGCCTGCACCGCAAGGACGCGGCGCTGCTGTTCACCTCCGGCTATGTCGCCAACCAGGCGGCGCTGACCACGATTCTCCGGAGCCTGCCCGACTGGCATGTTTTTTCCGACCAGAAGAACCATGCTTCGATGATCGCCGGCATCAAGGGCGCGCGCGCGACCGTGCATGTGTTCGCGCACAACGACCTGCACGACCTGGAGGCGCGGCTGCGCGCCGCGCCGGCCGAGGCGCCGAAGCTGGTGGCGTTCGAAAGCGTCTACTCGATGGACGCCGACATCGCCGATATTTCTGCCGTGTGCGACATCGCCGAGCGGCATGGCGCCATGACCTATCTCGACGAGGTGCACGCGGTCGGCCTGTACGGCCCGAACGGCGGCGGCGTCGCCGAGCGCGACGGCGTGTTGCACCGGCTCGACCTGATCGAGGGGACATTGGCAAAAGGCTTCGGCTGCCACGGCGGCTATGTCGCCGGCGACGCCGAGGTGATCGACTGGCTGCGCTCCACCGCCTCCGGCTTCATTTTCACCACCTCGCTGCCGCCGACCACGGTTGCGGCGGCGCTGGCGAGCGTGCGGCACGTGCGCGCCGACGCAGCTCGACGGGCAAAATTGTTCGAGCGGGCGGAGCGGCTGAAGCAGAAGCTCGATGCGGCCGGACTGCCGCGGCTGCCGTCCGCAAGCCACATCGTTCCGGTGCATGTCGGCGACGCGGCGCTGTGCCGCGAAGTCAGCCGCCGCCTGCTCGACGAGTTTTCGATCTACGCCACGCCGATCAACTACCCGACCGTGCCGGTCGGGCACGAGCGGCTGCGGCTGACGCCGACGCCGCTGCATACGGACGCGATGATGGACGCGCTGGTGATGGCGCTGCGCGCGGTGCTGCCGCACGGGCTTGCCATTGCCGCCTGAAGGCCGGCCGCTGTTGCGGCTGAACAAGGGGCAGGATCGGCGGCTGAAATCCGGCCATCCCTGGGCGTTCAGCAATGAAATTTCGATGAAGCCCGAGTACCGGCAGATCGAGCCCGGCGCGCCGGTGCGGCTGGAGGGCGACGACGGCTGGCGGTTCGGCACGTTCATGTTCAACCCGCACAGCCTGATCGCGGCGCGGCTGCTCGATCGCGACCCGGCCGCCGCGATCGACGCCGGCTTCGTGCGGGAGCGGTTCGCGGCCGCCGCGGCGCTGCGGGCGCGGCTGACGGACAGCCCGTTCCACCGGCTGGTGCACGCCGAAGCGGACCGGCTGCCGGGGCTGATCGTCGACCGCTACGACGATGTTTTTGTGCTGCAGGCCAACACCGCGGGCATGGACCGGCTGATGCCGGAGATCGTCGCTGCGCTGGTCGATGTTTTGCCCGTGCGTGCCGTGGTCGCGCGCAACGATTCGCCGGTGCGCGGCTACGAGGGCTTGCCCGAACGGGTGGAATTGCTGTTCGGCAGCGATGCCGCAGCTTCGGTGATCGAAGGCGGCGTGCGGTTTCCGGTCGACCTGCTCGCCGGCCAGAAAACCGGCTGGTTCTTCGACCAGCGGCCGAACCGCGACCGCGTCGTGTCCCTGGCTGCCGGTGCGCGCGTGCTGGACGTGTTCTGCCACACCGGCGCCTTCGGCCTGCGCTGCGTCGCAGCCGGGGCCGCGCACGCGCTGCTGGTGGACGCATCCGCGCCGGCGCTGGAGAAGGCCGAGCAGGCTGCCGCGGCCAACGGGTTTTCGGCGCGCGTGGCAACCCGGCGCGGCGATGCCTTCGACGTGATGGGCGAACTCGCCGACGAGGGAAAGAAATTCGATATCGTGGTGTGCGACCCGCCAGCGTTTGCAAAGTCGAAAAAGGACCAGGCCAACGGGCTGCGCGCCTATGGCCGGATGGCGCGGCTCGCCGCACCACTGGTCGCGCCCGGCGGCTTCCTGTTCGTCGCCTCGTGCAGCCACCACGCGCCGCCCGACCTGTTCGCCGGCGCGGTCGCGGAGGGGGTGCAGCGGGCGCGGCGGGACGGCCGGATCGTGTTCGCCGGCGGCGCCGGGCCGGACCATCCGGTGCATCCGCTGCTGCCGGAGAGCGCCTACCTGAAGGCGCAATTGCTGCATCTCACATGAGCCGGGCCGCGCGCTCCACGCGAACGCGATTTCGTGCTTTCAATTTGCAATTTGCCTGACTTAATGTCGCTTCCGAGGGAGGAAAACGGTTGCGGGCGAGCCGAGTGGCTCGTGGCGTGGCAGCAGGCCGTGGCCTTCCCTCGCCGAGCATGAGCCACTCAGAAACGTTCAGGGACCTGAAAATGAAGAGAATTGTCACGCCTTTGATTGCCGGCGCCGTCGCGCTCGCACTTGCCGCCGGCGTCGCGCATGCGGACGCGAAGAAGACCCTGGTGCTGGTCACCAACGGCGCCTCGGATTTCTGGACGGTCGCCCGCCGCGGCATCGAGAAGGCGCAGAAGGAACACCCCGACTTCAGCATGGAGCTGATCGTCACCGGGCAGGCGACCGCGGCCGAACAGCGGCGCGAACTCGACGACCTGCTGGCGCGCGGCGTCGGCGGCATTTCGATTTCGGTCGACGACGCGCCACACGCGAAGGAGGAGCTGGACAAGGTCGCAGCCCAGGTCCCGCTGTTCACCACCGACAGCGACGCGCCGCAGAGCAAGCGGCTCGCCTATATCGGCACCGACAACGTGGCCGCCGGCAAGCAGGCGGGCGAGGAGATCAAGAAGGCGCTGCCGAACGGCGGCAAGATCATGCTGTTCGTCGGCACGCTCGACGCCGACAACGCTCGCGAGCGCGTGCAGGGCATCAAGGAAGTGCTGGCCGGCACCAAGATCGAGATCCTCGACGTGCGCACCGACCAGGTCGACTTCGCCAAGGCCAAGAGCAACGTCGAGGACACGCTGACCAAGTATCCCGATGTCGCGCTGCTGAGCGGGCTGTGGAGCTACAACACGCCCGAGATCTATGATGCGGTGAAGGCGGCCGGCAAATGCGGCAGCCTGAAGATCGTCGGGTTCGACGAAGACCCGCGCACGCTGCGCGGCATTTCCGAGGGCTGCATCCAGTCGACCGTCGTGCAGCAGCCGTTCGAGTTCGGCTACCAGTCGATGACCGACCTGATCAAGGTGATCGGCGGCGACAAGTCGTTCATCCCTGCCAACGGCCTGATCATCATCCCGACACAGGTGATCGACAAGTCGAAGGTGGCGGCGTTCGCGGCGCACATGAAGGAACTGCTGGCGAAGTAACGGCCCGGCCGATCGGACTGCGGCCCGGCGGCTTGACGGCCGCCGGGCCGCGGTGGTCCGATCGCAACAAAGCGCGCGTCCAAGGCAGCCGCGCCGACGAGGGGGCCAGAAATACGGCATGTCCGAAACGCTGCTGGAGCTTGCCGGGATCACCAAGACCTATCCCGGCGTGACCGCGCTCGACAATGTCAGCCTGCGCGTCGGCAAGGGTGAAGTGCTCGGCCTGATCGGCGAGAATGGCGCCGGCAAGTCGACACTGATGAAGATCCTCGGTGGCGTCACCGCGCCGAACGCCGGCACCATCCGCATCGACGGCCACGACCACGCGAGCCTGACGGTGACCGCGGCGACCCGCGCCGGCATCGCCTTCGTGCACCAGGAACTCAACCTGTTCGAGAACCTCGATGTCGCCGCCAATGTGTTCATCGGGCGGGAGAAGCTGGTCGGCGGGCCGCTGAAGCTTGTCGACAACGCCGGCCTGCATGCGCTGGTGGCGCCGCTGCTGGCGCGGCTCGGCGCCGATTTCACGCCGGAGACGCTGGTCGAGAACCTCTCGATCGCGCAGCGGCAGATGGTGGAGATCGCCAAGGCGCTCTCCGTCGATGCGCGCGTCATCATCATGGACGAGCCGAGTTCCAGCCTGACGCTGTCGGAGACCGAGCGGCTGCTGCAGGTGGTCGCCGACCTCAAGGCGCACGGCGTCTCGGTGATCTACATCACCCACCGTCTCGGCGAGATCATCACCTGCGCCGATCGCGTCGTCGTGCTGCGCGACGGCCGCACCGTCGGCGAACTGGAGCGCGGCGAACTGAGCCACGGCGCGATGATCCGGCTGATGATCGGGCGCGACCTGAAGTCGCTGTATCAACCTCCGAAACAGCCGGCGCGGCCGGGCGGGTGCGACATCGTCGACGTGGTGACGCCGGCGTTTCCCGATCGCAAGATCAGTCTCGCGGTCCGGCATGGCGAGATCCTCGGGCTCGCCGGCCTCGTCGGCGCCGGGCGCACCTCGCTCGCGCGCGCCGTGTTCGGGATCGACCGGCTGCTCGGCGGCGAGATCCGTCTCGACGACCAGAAGGTGCGCATCGCCAATCCGCGCGACGCAATCCGGCTCGGCATCTATCTGGTGCCCGAGGATCGCAAGCGCTCCGGGCTCGTGCTGGAGTTGCCGATCCGCGAGAACATGACGCTGGCGAGCCTGCTCGATCGGATGCGGTTCTGGCTGATCGATCGAGCGCTCGAAGCGAAAGTGGCGAGGGCGCAGGCCGCCAGCCTGTCGATCAAGGCGCCCTCGATCGACACGCAAGTCGTGGCGCTGTCGGGCGGCAACCAGCAGAAGGTGGTGCTGGCGAAGTGGCTGTCGATGCAGCCGCGCGTGGTGATCTTCGACGAACCGACGCGCGGCATCGATGTCGGCGCCAAGAGCGAGATCTATGCGCTGATGCGCGGGCTCGCCGACCGCGACGTGTCGATCGTGATGATCTCCTCCGACATGGAGGAAGTGATCGGCGTCTCCGACCGGGTGGCGGTGATGCACGAGGGACGGATCAGCGGCGTGCTGGAGCGCGAGCAGTTCAGCGAATACAATGTGCTGCGGTTGGCGATCGGCCAGGCGCTGGAGCCGGCGGGGGCGGCCGCGTGATGAAGAAAGAACTTGGCCTGTTCCTGCTGCTCGTCGTGGTGTCGGCGATCACGGGCGCGATCAACCCGGCGTTCCTGTCCGGCGTGAACCTGCTCAACATGGCCAACCTGATCGGCCTGTTCGGCGTCTTTTCGATCGGCGAGGGGCTGGTGATCATCGCCGGCGGCATCGACCTCTCGGTCGGTTCGATGTTCGCGCTGCTTGGCGTCGTGTTCATCGACCTGCTGACGCTCTACGAGCTGCCCTGGCCGCTGGCGCTGCTGCTGGTGGTGCTTGGCGGCCTCGTGCTCGGCGCGCTGCAGTCGTTCCTGATCACGCGGATGAAGATGCAGCCGTTCATCGTGACCCTGTGCGGGCTGCTGATCTATCGCGGCGCGGCGCGCTACTACACCACCGACAGCACGCGCGGCTTCGGCTACGGCGACGAGGCGGACACGCTGCGCACGCTCGCCTCGGGCCACGTCTACGGCGTGCCGAACACGTTCATCTTTCTGATCCTCCTGGCGATCGTGCTCGGCGTGGTGCTGCATCGCTCGGTCTACGGGCGCTGGCTGTATGCGGTGGGGAAGAACGAGGAGGCGGCGCGGTTTTCCGGCATCCGCACCAACGCGGTGACCGCCACGGCCTACATCATCAGCGGCGGCCTCGCCGGCATCTCGACGGTGCTGCTGGTGTTCTACACCGACTCGGTCTCGCCGAGTCTCGTTCGGCAATTTCTATGAGCTGTACGCGATCGCAGCCGCGGTGCTGGGCGGCTGTTCGCTGCGCGGCGGCGAAGGCTCGATCGTCGGCATCGTGCTCGGCACCGCGCTGCTGCAGGTGCTGCAAAACCTCGTGAACATCCTGGGCATCCCGAGTTCGCTGAATTTCGCGGTGATGGGCACCGTGATCCTGCTCGGCGTGCTCGCCGACCAGCAGTTGCAGGCACGCCGCCGGCTTGCTGCGGCGGCGGCCGGTTCGTCCCGCGCCGCGGCCGCCACGGCCCTCGCGCGCGAAGGCCAGGGCGCGTGACGACCGCGTCGGACGTGCGGGCGCCGCCCCCCGCTGTACCGTCGGGCGCGGGACCGTCGGGCAGCCAGGCCAAGCTCGGCGACGCGGCCGGGCGCAACCTGCACGAGCGCATCGCCAACACGCTCGGCGAGCGCATCGTCGGCGGCGTGCATCCGTCGGGCAAGCCGCTGCCGACCGAAATCGAGCTGTGCGCGAGCCTGTCCGTGTCTCGCTCGGCACTGCGCGAGGCGTTCAAGCTGCTGGCGGCGAAGCGGCTGATCGTGAGCCGGCAGAAGGTCGGCACGCTGGTGCGCCCGCGCACCGAGTGGAACATGCTCGACCCCGAAGTGCTGGCGTGGACGCTGCGCGCGGCGCCGACCGACGAGTTCGTCAACGGCCTGTTCGAGGTGCGCAAGATCGTCGAGCCCTCGGCGGCCGCGCTCGCCGCCGTGCGGCGCTCGCCCGAACTCGTTGGCGCGGATCGAACGCGCGCTCGCCGACATGTTCCGCCACCAGGGCAGCGCCCCCGAGCTGATCGAGGCGGACCTGCGGTTCCACCAATCGATCCTCGATGCGACCGGCAACTTCTTCCTGGCTTCGTTTGGCGCGGTGATCGAGAACTCGCTGCAGGCGTCGTTCCGGTTCAGCTGGGAGGGCGGCCACCACACCCCGGAATATTCGCTGCGGCAGCACCAGGGCGTGATGGAAGCGATCCGCGACGCGCGGCAGACCGATGCGTACAACGTGATGACGCAGTTGCTGCGCTCGGCGATCGAGGACGTGCGCGAATCGCTGCTGCGGCGCCAGCGCGACGGCGCACAGCCCGTCGAGAGTCGCTGATCGCGGCGTCAGCTCATCCAGTTGCCGCCGTCGACGTTGTAGGTCTGCGCGACGATGTAGTCGGAGTCGGCGCTGGCCAGGAACAGCGCCATGCCGGTCATGTCATCGGGCGTGCCCATCCGCCCGTACGGCACGGCGAGCCCGACCTGCTTCTTCTTCTCGCCGAGCGGCAGTTTTTCATGTTTCGCGAACAGCGCATCGACGTGGTCCCACATCGGCGTGTCGACCACGCCCGGCGCGATCGCGTTGACGTTGATCTTGTCTTTTGCCAGCGCCAGTCCCGCGCTTTGCGTGATGCTGATCACCGCGGCCTTGGACGCGCAATAGACCGCGACCAGCGCCTCGCCGCGCCGCCCGGCCTGCGAGGCGAAGTTGACGATCTTGCCGCCGCGGCCCTGCTTGACCATCTGCCGCGCCACCGCCTGCAACGTGAACAGCAGGCCCTCGACGTTGACGGCGAAGACCTTGTGGTAGCTCTCGTGCGTCACCTCCAGCAGCGGCCCCATGTCGAAGATGCCGGCGTTGTTGACCAGGATGTCGATGCCGCCGCATCGCTGCACCGCCGTCGCCACCAGCGCATCGATGCTGGCCTGCCTGGTGACATCGACGGCAACGCCGATCGCGCCGTGGCCGATCGCGGCGGCCGTGGCATCGCACTCCGCCTGCTTCAGATCGGCCACGACGACGCGGGCGCCTTCGCCGGCGTAGCGTTCGCCGATCGCGTGGCCGATGCCGCGCGCGCCACCGGTGATGATGGCAACCTTGTCTTTCAGGCGCATGGGAAGGATCCTACCAACAGGTGTAGCCGCCATCGGCGAGCACGATGCTGCCGGTCAACAGGCTCGCGGCGTCGGAGGCCAGGAACAGCACGGTCGCGGCGATCTCCTCCGGCTGGCCGACCCGCCCCATCGGCGTCATCTCCAGCCATGTTGCCGCCATTTCCTTGTTCTCCATGCCGAACTTGGTCAGCGGCGTCGCAATATAGGTCGGCGCGACCGCATTGACGCGCACGCCGCGGGCGGCCCATTCGCAGGCCAGCGATTTGGTCAGGTGATGCACCGCCGCCTTCGAGGCGTTGTAGAACGCCTGCGGCTGCGGCTTGTTGACGATGAAGCCGGACATCGAGCCGATGTTGACGATGCTGCCGCTGCCGTGCGCCAGCATGCGCTTGCCGAACGAACGGCAGCAGTAGAACAGCCCGTCCACGTTGATCGCCATGTGGAAACGCCAGTGTTCGTCCGTCGTGTCCTCGGCGCGCACGTCGCTGATCGCGACGCCGGCGTTGTTGACCAGGATCGCCGCGTTGCCGATCTTCTCCGCCAGCGCCTCGACCGCCGCCGAAATCGGTCACGTCGAGCACCGACCCGCTGGCGTCGATCTTCAGCGCCTGCAACTGCCGCACCGCGTTCTCGACGCGCTCCGGCACTTTCTCGGCCACCACCACCTTCGCGCCCGCCTCGCCCAGCGCCTGGGCGCAGGCGAAGCCGATGCCCTGGCCGCCCCCGGTGACCACGGCCGTGCGGCCCTTGAGGTTGAACATTTCCAGATACATGGCCGGTCTCCTCCGGGGTACGGCTATTTCACGGCGCCGAAGGTCAGGCCGCTGACCAGTTGGCGCTGGCTGAACCAGCCGAACACCAGGATCGGCGCGACCGCCATCGTCGATGCCGCCGACAGCTTGGCGAAGAACAGGCCTTCGGGGCTGGAGAACGATGCGATGAAGGCGGTCAGCGGTGCCGCGCCGGCCGACGTCAGGTTCAGGCTCCAGAACGCCTCGTTCCAGCACAGGATCAGCGACAGCAGGCCGGTCGAGGCGACGCCGGGCAAGGTCAGCGGCAGCAGCAGGTACCAGCACCTCGCCGGCGGTTCGTGCGCCGTCCATGCGGCCGGCCTCCAGGATCTCGTTCGGCACTTCCTTGTAGAAGGTGAACAGCATCCAGACCACGATCGGCAGGTTCATCAGCGCGTAAATGATCACCAGGCCGGTGCGCGTGTCGAGCAAGTCCGGCAGTGCGGAACAGCAGGTAGATTGGCACCAGCACGCCGACCGGCGGCAGCATCTTCGTCGACAGCATCCACAGCAGGGTGCCGCGGGTGCGCTGCGTCGGATGGAAGGCCATGGCGTAGGCCGCCGGGATCGCGAACAGCAGCGCCAGGACCGTGCCGCCGACCGAGATGACGATGCTGTTCATCGCGAAGGTCAGGTAGTCGGCGCGGGCGAAGACCTCGTGGTAGTACTCGAGGGTCGGCGCATGAACACCAGCTGCGGTGAGACCGCGTCACGCTCGGACTTGAAGCTGGTCAGCACCATCCAGGCGATCGGGAAGAACAGCAGCAGCGCGACAAGCCAGCCGAACACGGCGGCCGAGCGGACGTTGCAGCGGGGTTTCTTTCATGCCTAGACCTCGAGTCGGCGAGCGATGCTGCGCACCAGGAAGAAGGCGACGATGTTGGCCAGAATGATCGCGACCACGCCGCCGGCCGAGGCGCCGCCGATGTTGAACTGCAGCAACGCGCGAGCGTAGATCAGGAAGGCGAGGTTGGTGGTCGCGTTGCCCGGGCCGCCCGAGGTCGTGACGAAGATTTCAGCGAACACCGTCAGCAGGAAGATCGTTTCGATCATGATCACCACGCCGATGGCGCGGCGACAGGTGCGGCAACGTGATGAAGAAGAACTGCGCGAACACGCCGGCGCCGTCCATGCGCGCCGCTTCCTTCTGCTCCTGGTCGAGCGACTGGACGGCGGTAAGCAGGATCAGCAACGCGAACGGCAGCCATTCCCACGAGACGATAGCGATGATGGAGGCGAGCGGCAGTTGCGCGAACCAATCGACGGCTGCAGGCCCAGAGCTGCTCGCGACGGCGCCGAACACCCCGTAGATCGGGTGCATCAGCAGGTTCTTCCAGATCAGCGCGCTGACCGTGGGCATGACGAAGAACGGCGAGATCGCCAGCACGCGGGCGATCGCGCGGCCGGGAAACTTCTTCTGGAACAGGGATGCGAGCACCGCGGCGCTGCCGATGGTGACGATCAGCACCTCGACCGACCATCAGCACCGAGACGAACAGCGAATGCAGCAGCGCCGGGTCGCGGAACAGGTAGTAGTAGTTGGCAAACCCCGCGAAGCCGTGGATCAGCGGGTTCAGCAGGTTGTAGCGCCGGAAGCTGAAATAGATCGTCATCGCCAGCGGCACCAGCGAGAACACCAGCAGCAGCACGACCGAAGGCGCCAGCAGCGGCAGCGTGTTGACCTGCGCGCCGATGTTCTTGGCCCGGCGCGCCGGCGCGGGCACGGCGAGGGCTGCTTCCGCGTGAACTCATCGTCAGGGCACTCCGCTGAACGAAGGACAACGGGCCCGGGGCGTCGCGCCCCGGGCCGCCGACGCGCCGGTTACTTGTAGCCGGCCTGCTCCAT
>CAVOOS010000003.1:0-167134 GCA_963697635.1 uncultured Solirubrobacterales bacterium
CGCATCGCTGAAGCAACTAATAGTCCCGCGCCGAGAAATCCGGTTCGGTTTCGGTGCGGTTCAGTGGAGGTGCCGAGGCCACGGCCAGCCTCGATCACCTTGAGCTGCAGGCGCTTGTGGAACTGCAGCGGACGCAGGATCAGGTGCCACGCGTCGGTTCTCATATACTCATGCAGTCCGACCTTCAGCAGGCGTCGGTTAAAATCGTCGACCGGATCAGCATAGGGCGTCCGCATGATTTCGGTGAACGTGTGGATCACCTCGCGTTCCAGCTTGTCGTGGTAGCGGCTCAAGTAGATCGGCATGACCTCGGCGATGTTCGGCGCTTCCGAATAGGCGTTTGCCAACTCGAGATTGGGGCCAGCGAAGTAGAATTCGTTGGCATAGGAGGGAACCAACTCGTGCATCTCGCGCAGCAGCGCGGGCATCACGGCCTGGCCGCCGAGCCCGAGGCAGCACAGCCGTTGCAGCCGCGCCATCGCCCGCCGCATCGCCGAGGCTCGTAGACGGCGTGTCGTCGCGCGCTGGTCCATACTATCCTGTCCGCACCGTACACTCCTGCCGTGAACAGGCGCGAACCTACCAAAACCGGGTGATGTTGCGAAGCATACTTGCCGCATAACCTAGCCGAGCCGCAGCGTTACGCCGGCAACCGGCTGCGTTGCACTCGGTTACATGCGCGCAATACTCGGCTGGCACCGCGAGGGACCAGGGAGGAGTGGCAGATGGCGAACACCGTCACGTGGAACGGCGGCTCGGGCAACTGGGGCGCCGGCACGCTGTGGGCCGGCGGCATCGTGCCGGACAGCAGTTCGACCGTTGCCTTGATCGCGGTCGGCGGCAGCGCGGTCACGATCGGGGAGGACACCTCCTTCACGGTCGCCGCGGTGACGCTCGAAGCCACTGGCGGATCGCTTGAAGTCGACGGCACGCTCGCGCTCGGCGCCGCGGGGGTGCTCGACGCCGAGTTCGGCACGGTGACGCTCGGCAGAATCCGGCGAGATTACCGGCGGCACGATCGAACAGCAGACGCCGTCGGGCACGATCGTGCTCGGCAACCAGACGACGCTCGACAACGTCACCTAGATCCGCCCGCTCGACTACACTGCGGGGCTCAGGCTCAATCTGTTCGGCAACCTCGACGTGCTGGCCGGCACCGGCGGCGGCGCCGGCACGATCAACATGACCGCCGGCAACGACTCATCCTCGCCGACGACAGCGCCGACGTGCTGAACGACGTCACCATCGCGCTCGGCGCCAACGACCAGATCGACCAGGAGGCCGACACCGGCGCCGGCGTCGCCAACGTGGCCGGCACGCTGACGTTCGGTCCCAACGCGCTGGTAACGCTCGCGAGCGGCCGGTCGGACTTCGTCGACGGCGAGCCGCAGGACAGCATCGTCAACCAGGGCACCATCGACAACAGCGGCGGTTCGCTGAACATCTCCAGCGGCCTTGCCTCGAACAGCGGCGCGATCATCATCGGCTCCGCCAGTTCCGATGGGACCATCGCGGTCACCGCCACCTTCAGCAACAGCGGGCGCATCACCATCGAGAGCGGTTCGCTGTTGCAGTTCTGGATCGGCGGCTCGCTCGCCGCGAACAGCGGCACCGTCACGATCGAGAGCGGCGCGACCTTCGATATCGGCGTGGAAGGCTACGCGGCCGTCGCGAACCTCGGCAGCATCAGCAATTCAGGTCTGTTCCAGGTGGACGGAACGCTCGACCTGACCGGCGGTCAGACGGTGGACGTGGCGGCCGGCACGGGCTTTGCCAACATGTTGGTGACCGGCACGGTCGAGAACGGCACCGTCAAGATCGGCAGCGGCACGCTCGCGTTCGGCGGCGGCAACGCGACGCTCTCCAACATCACGTGGCAGGGGCCGCTGACGGTCGGGACGCGAATCGGCCTGAACTTCGAGAACGGCCTGACGGTCGAGACCGCGGGCGGCGGATCGCCGGGCACGATCGACATCACGGCCGTCGGCGCGACCCTGACCGACCTGACCAACGACACGCTCAACGCGGTCGTGATCAAGACCGGCACAGGCGGCTCCAGCCAGATCGACAACGGCGCCGGCTCAGGCGTCGGCGCGCCGCCCGGCGCATTCACCCTCGGCAGCGGCGCGACCGTGCTGCAGGCGTCCGGGGTGAGCTTTTTCGCCAGCGTCTCCGCTGCCAACTCGATCGTCAACGACGGCACCGTCACCGACGACGGCGGCACGCTGGAGTTCGACGCCGGCGTGTTCGTCAATGCCGGCCTGATGACGTTCGCCGCCAACACGCAGGCGCAAAACCCCGGCGGCAACGACTTCGTGAACAGCGGCAGCCTCGCCCTCGGCGTTGGCGCGACGTTCGACGTGTTCTCGACGCTTGGGCCGAACACCGGCACGATCTCGCTCGCGGGCGGCGCCGAATTGCTGATCAGTGCCAATGGGGTCGCCAGCCTGACCAGCTTCGTAAGCATCACCGGTGGGCCCGGCACGCTGACCAACGAAGGCGGCCTGCTGGAGCTCGACGGCTCGATCAACCTTGGCGACGGCACGATGACGATCGCCGCGACCAGCGCCCACAGCGCGTTCAGCAATGTCGGCGTCAACGGCACGCTCGCGGGCGGCACGATCGACGATTCCGGCGGCACCGGCACGATCACGCTGAGGCCCGACGCGGTGCTATCGGCGATCACCTGGATCGGCACACTGAAGGTCGCCGCAGACGGCGCCGCGAACTTCGTCAACGGACTGACCGTGGAGCGCGCGGCGGGCGTCACGCCGGGCACCATCGACCTGACCGCGGCCGGCGCGACGCTCGCCTCGCTCGGTTCCGAGACGCTGAACGACGTCGTCATCCTGACCGGCAACGCCGTCGGCGCCAGCCAGATCGACAGCAACGGGCCGGCCAACGCACCGACGCTGACGCTGGGGCCGGCGACACAATCATCCAGGGCTCGGGCACCACCGACCTCAGCTCCGCCAACAACGACACCCGCCGCCCGACAACATCGTCAACGAGGGCCAGATCACCATCGAGAACGGCGCTCTGGTGCTGGCCACCGGCAGCTTCGCCAACGATGGCACCATCACGCTGGAGAACGGCGCGACGCTGCTCGATACGTCCTTCGATTTCAGCAACACCGGCAGCATCGTCGGCGCAGGCAACATCGAGGCCAGCTTCAACGGCACCGGCTCGCTGGTCGGCACCGGGCAGCTCGAGGCGATCGGCGGCACGCTGGTGGTGAATGCCGCGACCGTCGCCAGCGGCGTTGCGTTGCAGGCGGGCGAGAACGCGACGCTGGCGCTGAATGCCGCCTATGCGGGCGGCTTCACCTACCAGACCATCGACGCGACGTTGCAGCTCGATCAGCCGGCAAGCTTCACCGGCACGCTCGCCAACGTCGGCAACGCCGATACGCTGGTGCTGAGCGGCGTGACCGCGACCGGCGTGTTGCTGAACGACGGCACGCTGACAGTGAACGTTTCCGGGGGCGGCACGCCGGAGAGCTTCGTCGTCACCTCCGGCAGCGCGCACGGCGCGATCCTGACCAACCCCGGCACGTCAGGCGCGATCATCGCCTTCACCAACGACGAGCTTGTCACCTGGACCCACCAGGGCAGCGGCCTTTGGAGCACCAAGGGCGACTGGTCGCCTGCCATCGTGCCGGACAGCAGCACGATCGAGGCGTTCCTGCAGGCGGTCACCAACACGCCGAGCTACACCGTCACGCTGGCCGCGGCGACCAGCTTCACGATCGACGCATTGTTCGTGCAAACCGGCGGCGCGTCGCTGGACATTCTTCGCGCTCGATTTCTCCGGCCAGACCCAGCTGCTCAACGTCGGCCGGCAGCGTCACGGTTGCCTCCGGCGCCACGCTCGAAGGCGCCAGCGTGCGGGTGGGCGGCAGCGGTTCGGTCGCGGTGAACTCCGGCGGCACGCTGGACAGCATCGTCTGGCACGGCAACCTGGCCGTGCAGGCCGGCGCCACGATCAGCGTGGTCGGCGGCCTCTCGGTGATCAACGGCGTGTTGGACATGAGCGCCGGCGGTACCGCGCTTGCCATGTTCGGCAGCGAGACGCTGAGTGCGACCGTCAACCTGGGCGGCACCGGCGCGGGCGCGCAGATCGTCGAGGAAGCGGCCAGCGGCGCCACGCTGACGTTCGGCGCGTCGGCCACGCTGGAACTCTCCGCCGGGTCCGGCAGCATCGAAAGCGCCGGCAGCAGCGATGCGATCGTCAACGCCGGCAGCATCGCCGTGAGCGGCGGCACGCTGACCGTGCAGGGCGGCACGTTCCAGAGCACCGGCCAGATCAGCGTTGCCGGCGGTGCGGAATTCGACCTTGCGCCGACCGCGACCGCGGACATTTCGTCGTTCAACGGACAGAGCATTGTCGGGCTGCTGGAAATTGACGGACGCTGCAACTGGGTGGCGGCACGCTTGCCGGCGTTGCCGGCGGCAATCTGGGCGATGTCGGCGTCAGCGGCACGATTGCCGACGGCACCATCGAACAGGTCGGCACTGTGGCGTTGAAAAACGGCGCGACGCTCGATGCCATCACCTGGCTAGGGACGCTGAAGCCTGCCGCCGGCGCGACGGTGAACGTGATCGGTGGGCTGACGGTGCAAGGCGTGCTCCCCGATACCCAGGGCACCATCGACCTGACTGCCGGCAGTGCGACGCTGGCGTTCGGCGACAGCGACCCGCTGAGCGTGGCGCAGATCGTAAGCGGCGGCACCGCCGGGCTCAGCACCATCCTGTTCAATGGCGCCGCGGCTGGTACCGTTGCACGTTGGGGAGCATGTTCGGCAGCACGCTGACGCAGGCGAGCGGAACCACGGAACTGGCCTGCGCGCTCTCGACCCAGACCTTCGACAACGCCGGGCTGATCGCGCTTGCCGGCGGCGAATTGCTCCTCGGCACGGGAAACTTCGAGAACACCGGCACCATCTCGCTGGCCGGGGGGGCGCAGGTGCTCGACGAGGGCTCGCTGATCCTCAACACCGGCAGCATCGTCGGCGCCGGCACGTTCACCGCCGGCATCGAGTTCCTGCAAGGCACCGGGCAGATCGAGGCGAAGGGCGGCCTGCTCAAGATCGCATCCGCGACGGTCGAGAACACTGTCGCGCTGCTGGTCGATGCGGGTGCGACGCTGGTCGTGACCGGCGCGTTCACCGGCACCGCCACCTACAACGGCGCGAACGCGGCTTTGCAGCTGAACCAGTTCACCGGCTTCACCGGCAGCACCTTGGCCGGAGCAGCCGCCACCGACACGCTGACCCTGGCCAGCGCCGATGCGACCGGCGTGCTGCTGAGCCACGGCACGCTGACGGTGGATTTGAGCGGCGGAGCGGTGGACAAGTTCGCCGTCACCGGCAACGTGCTCGGCGCCACGATCACCAAGGCGAGCGCGAGCGGCAGCACCATCACGTTCAACGACAGCGGCACCGCCACGTGGACGCATGCCGGAAGCGGCCCGTGGACCACGGCCGCCGACTGGTCCGACGGGGTGGTGCCGACAGCGTCGCCGGCAGCACGATCGATGCGTTGCCGGCGCTGCCCAGCAAGAAGCCGTACACCGTTACCATTGCCGCCGGCAAGAGCTTCACCGTCAATGAGGTCGCGGTGGCACCCACCGCCGAACTGGACATTGTCGGCACGCTGGATTCTCAGCGGCCCGAACGATGCACTGGGAGTTGCCGGAAGCGCGATCATTGCCGGAGTGCTCGCCAACGGTACGATCGGGACCAACGGCACCGGCACCGTCAGCATCAAAAGCGGCGCCACGCTCGACAACGTCACCTGGGTCGGCCCGCTGACGCTCGCCGCGAATACGAATGTCAACGTCGTGGACGAGCTGCAACTGCAGGCAACCGGCTCCATTGAGGCGTTCCCGCAGCTCAACATGACCGCGGGAGGCGTGACGCTGGAGGCACGCGCGACGACGCTGCTGAGCGACATGGCCATCGTGACCGGCGGCACCACCGGCACGACTGGCACCATCATCAACGATGCCGCTGCCGGCGGCACTCTTTCGCTCGGTGCCGACTGCTCGCTGCAGCAGGGCGCCGGCGGTTCGACCGACTTCGTGAGCCTGTTGCCGTCCAACGCGATCGACGATCCGGCCCCGTCATTGTTGGCGGCGGCTCAGTGATCGTCGAAGGCGGCGGCAGTTTCACCATCGAGAAGTCCGGCTCGGTCACACTCGATGCGGGGGTCGGTGTCAGCATCATCAATGACAGCTTCACCGACGACGGCGAAATGGTGGTGACGGCTGGGACGGTCAATCTCGCCTTTTCGGGCGGTGCCGCGTGGGTCGGCTTCACGCCGGGTGCCGGCGGCACCGCGGGCACCCTTGCCTCCGCGGGCGAAATCCTGGTGCAGACGGGCGCCACGCTTGATCTGGCGCTCGGCGACACGATCGGCACGATCGCCCAGTTCATCGACCTGGACGGGCCCGGTGCGACGATCGCGGCCGGCAGCGGGAGCACGTTCGCGTCGCTCGCGACGACACTCGCCGCGATCGGCAGCAACGGCACGCTGGAGTTGCAAGACGGGGCGTTCACGGACGCCAACACAATTCAACTTTCCGGCGAGATCCTACTGCAACCCGGCACGATCTCCGCGGCCCTCAACCTCGCCGCGAGCGGGACGCTGTCGGGCGGCGGTGTCGTCACGGGCACGACGCTCGGCGGCACCGGCACGGTCGCCGCAGCGACCGGCGGCAGCCTGGCGCTCGACGTCGGCGGCATCGGTGCGAAGCTTGCGGTGCCGATCGACGCCGGCGCCAAGCTGGAACTGGGCACGATCGCCGACACCGGGACGATCACTTTCGAGGGCGCGACCGGCGCGTTGCTGCTCGATTTGCCGGCGAAATTTGCCGGGCATCTGGCGGGCGTCGCGGCTGGCGACGAGCTGGTGCTGAGCGGCGTGGACGCCACGGCGGCCACCCTCGGCAGCGGCACGCTGACGGTCACGCTGAAGTCCGGCGGCACCGAAAAATTCAAGGTCGCCGGCACCGCCACGTCGGCGAGCGTGTCGTCCAACGCGGGCGGCATGGCGACGATCCTGTTCGGCAGCGCCGCCGCGGCGCTGACTGCGGCCGACCTGCTGCCGGCGCTGCCGCCTTCGCCCCCGCGGAGCTGGCCGCGGGGGCGCCTCCTGGCGCGGCCGCGCCGCGTTCGATACGCCACCCCCGGCGACGTTGTGGCTCGCGGTGCACCCGCATTGCTGTGAGTGACGCCGCTGACGGTGATTGGATGATGGGACGCGCCCCGACCTGTCCCGACCACGCCCGCCGAGGTCGGGACGCCGCAACCCGCAGAAATCCGACATGTCCCGACTGTCCCGACTGTCCCGCCCGGAAATGCAGGGGGCTGACGGAAAACGAAGGGCCGCCCCGGACCCGGCGCGGTCAGGGATGATGATCTCTCGCACGCGAAAGGAAGAAGGGTAGTCGGGACAGCCCCGGCAAAGTCGGGACGGCGGCGCTACTCCGCCGCCTCGCGCCGCCGCCGCCCGCCAGCGCCACCACCTCCGCCGGCAGCCGCGCACACTGCTCGGCCCAGGCGTCCATCAGCGGGCGCCGCTTCTCCAGCAGGTCGGAGCGCGCATAGGCCGCCTCGGCCTTGTCCTTGACGGTGTGCGCCAGCGCTGCCTCGACCACCTCCCGGCCCTCGGGGCGGGTCTCGCCGGCCCAATCGCGGAAGGTGGAGCGGAACCCGTGCGGCACCACCGCCCGGCCCTCCGCATCGCGCCAGCGCGGCGGCGCGCCTTCCTCGCCGCCCTCGTTCATCCGGCGCACCACCTCCGACAGCGCCATGTCGGACAGCGGCTTGCTCTGCCGCCCGCTGGGGAACACCAGATCAGCCGGCCTGCTTCATCAGCGGGCGGACTTCCGCCAGCACCGCCAACGCCGCGGGCGACAGCGGAACCCGGTGCATCTTGCCCGCCTTCATCCGGTCGCCGGGCACCGTCCAGACCTTCGCGTCAAGGTCCACCTCCCGCCAGCGCATCCCGCGCACCTCGCCCGTCCGCGCCGCGGTCAGGATCACGAAGCGCAGCGCCTGCGCCGCGATGCCCTCGCGCTCGGTCCAGCGCCGCCATGAACGCGCCCATGTCCTGCCAGGCAGCGCCGGCCGGTGCTCGCACCCGCTTGACCTTCCGCGGCTGCGGCAATTCTCCGGCAAGGTGCCCCTTCCATCGCGCCGGGTTTTCGCCGGTTCGCCAGCCCTTCACGCGGGCCGCGTCAAGCACCGCCTCGATGCGCTGGCGCACCCGCGATGCCGTCTCGGGCACCCGCTCCCAGATCGGGCGCAGCACACGCAGCACATCGTCCGTCTCCACGTCCGCAACCGGCATGTCGCCGATCACCGGGAAGGCATAGCCTCAAGCGTCGCCAGCCATTGCGCCCCGTGCTTGGCGTTGCGCCAGCCCGGCTTGCTTGCTGTCCACCAGAGCGTTGCCGCGGCCTTGAAGGTGCGCTCGCTCGCCTCGGCCTCCGCCCGCTGCCGCGCTACCCGCTCCGCCTGCCGCTCCTCGATCGGGTCGCGCCCGGCCCGCAGCGCCGCCCGCGCCTCGCTGCCAGGATGCGGGCCTTGGCCAGCGGCACGCCGTCCGGCGGCTCGCCCACCGGGCCGAGGCCCATTTCCCGCGCCTTGCCGCGCAGCGTGTAGCGGAACAGCCATGACTTCGTGTTGCCGGCGGCCACTTGCAGATAGAGCCCGTCGCCATCGCCGAACCGCACCGGCCGGTCTTAGTTCGGCGGATAACGTTTCAGGCTTCGACCATCACCGCTGACAGCTTGCCCATCGTCCTACCCCCAATGTCTCTACCCCCAAATCTACCCCCAAGGGCACCTGAGATGCAACGGGGTCGGCATAGACGGTGGTGGAGAGTCGGCAGGTGGAAAGCCGATGATCGGCAAGGCATGTGAGACAGGGATAGACGATCGTGGATTGCGGCTTGGCAGACATCCCCTCCGCCAAATATCTAGGCTTTCTGCGGCTTTCCCGATGCTGTTGGCTTCGGTCCCCTCTACTCTCCCCTCTAAATCTCGCGGCTTGGGGCGAACGGGGGCGGTCATTTGCGGCCACGGGCCGTCACGCTACTCTCTGCCGATGTGCAATCTCTACAGCATGGCGCGCAGCCGGGATGAGGTGCGGCGGCTGTTCCGGGTCGGTCAGGACCGGACCGCCAACCAGCCGCCTTTGCCGGCGATTTTTCCCGTCCAGCTCGCGCCCGTGGTGCACATCGATCGGGATGGCGCCCGCGCGATGGAGGCGATGCGCTGGGGCTTCCCGCCGCCGCCGAATCTCGGCAACCGGCCTGTCACCAACGTCCGCAATGTCGCCAGCCCGTACTGGCGCGGATGGCTCAAGCCTGAGTGGTGTCAATCGGCGCGCAAAAGGGACCCCCGATCGGCGTGCAAGAGGCACCCCTTTGAGTGGTGGTCTGGATGCGCTGCTCTCTGGCCCGGAGCCGTAGGCGGAGGGGCGGAGAGCAGCGCGGCGTGACTGTCGATCGGGATGGATGAGCGGCGGGCGACCGGTCAGTCCCGGCCGAACCCTCGAGGCGGATCGATGGCCTGGAGCTCGCTGAGATCGAGCTCGCTGATCGTGCGCAACGCCTCGGCGGTCGCGGTGTCCTGGAGCGTCTCGGGCAAGGCCTCGAGCCACGCTTCGTATTCGACTTGCAGCGCGAGCAGCTCCGCAACCGTGTCGTGCCAGCGTCGGGCGCGGCTGCGATGGTCGGCCGGGCGTCGGGTCCGCACGGCTTGACGGCCGGCGGCGTGCGCGGCACGGCGGCGCGCCTGGCGCTCCGCGTCGGTCATCGGCCTGTCGCCGATCGGCTTGCGTGGCATGGTCAACTCCAAATCGTGACGTCACGAAACCCCGGGCATACAAAGTCCGGGACTGGTCAGGCGCGATGCTTGAAGCGCCAGCTCTCGTTGCCGGTCTCGACGATGTCGCAGTGGTGGGTCAGCCGATCGAGCAGAGCGGTGGTCATCTTGGCGTCGCCGAACACGCTGGGCGGAGTTGCCCCAGGTTCCGCTGGCCGCAGGCCAGTGGAATGGCAACGGAGGGCACTCGCCGAACGCGAGGTTCGTCGTCACGATCACCGAGGTCTGCTCGTAGAGGCGGCTGATCAGATGGAACAGCAACTGGCCGCCGGACTGCGCGAACGGCAGGTAGCCGAGCTCTTCGTGCGCATTCCGGTGATCTTGAACGGTCAATCCGTTCGATCATGAACACCGAATCCGGTGATCATGAACACCTGCTTGCAGTGGCCTGAGCGGGCTCTGGCAAGCGGGCGGCGCGACGATGGGTTGTTGCCACCGACGGTTGTCCCGTCCCATTTTTCCCGGACGGTCGTCAAGCACCTCGATCGCGTCCATAGCCCCGCGGCGGCACGATGGCGGCGAGGTCGGCGAGGTCGAGGTCAACGATCGCCTGCAGAGCCTCGTCGGTAGCGGTGTCGCGGAAGCTGTCGGGCAGCGAGTTGGACCAGGCGACGGATTCGGCCTGCAACGTGAGCAGCTCGGCGACGGCGTCGCGCCAGCGCTGGGGGCGGGTGCGGCGATCGGCAGGTCGCCGATAGCGGACCACCGGCGCCGGCGCCTCGGCCTGGCGGCGGGCACGATGGCGGGCTTGTCGTTCGGCATCGGTGAGCGGGTGGTCGCCTTGGGGATGTCGGCCGCGTGGCATGGCTTGTTCTCCGTGACGTCACGAAATTCAAGTGGCGGGGTTGTCGCTGGCGGTCGCCGCGACCACGGCGAGGCGCTTGCGCAAGCTCGGCCCCTTCAGCTCCAGGCGGTGGGCGCGGTGAACGACACGGTCGAGAGCCTGCCCTCGGGCTTGACCCGAGGGATCGCGTCGCCCATCGTCGGATCGCCGATCAGTTCGTGCCAGCGGCCGACGGCGAGCTGGCTGGTCACCAGCAGCGAGCCCTTCTCGTAGCGGTCATCGACGATCTCCAGCAGGTCGCGGCGCTGCTCGGCGGTCAGCGGCTCGGGGCCCCAGTCATCGATGATCAGCAGCCTGGTGCGCTCGAGCGTCGCCAGCATGCGCGCCAGCCGGCCCTCGCCGCGGGCGGTGGCGAGGTCGGCGAACAGCCGCGGTGCGCGCCGATACAGCACCGAGAAGCCCTCCCGGCAGGCCCTGTGGCCCAACGCGCAGGCCAGCCAGGATTTGCCGACGCCGGTCGGACCGCTGATCACCAGATGCTGGCTCTGCCGGATCCAGTCGCAGCCGGCGAGCTTGTGGAACAGCGCACGGTCCAGGCCGCGCGGCGTGCGGAAGTCGGTGTCCTCGACGACCGCGTTCTGGCGCAGCCGCGCCTGGCTCAGGCGCCGGCCGAGTCGCTTGGTGTCGCGCGCGGCGACTTCGTGGTCGAGCAGCAGGCCGAGCCAGTCCTCGCGCGAAAGCTCGGCGGCCGCGGGCGTGTCCTGCATCTGCAGCAACGCGCCCGCCATGGCGGCCAGGCCGAGGCCGCGCAGGCGCTCGGCCAGGGGGTGGATCAGCATCGTCTGTCCTTTCAATGATAGTAGTCGGGACCACGGATGTTCTCGTGGAACAGGCTCGGCTGCGGCGCCGCCGGCTTGGCGTCCTGGCGGTTCTTCAGAATGGCGGCGACGGAGCTGTAGGAGCGCGTGCCGAGCGCGAGCGCACGGGCGCACGCGGCATCCAGTCGCTCCGCGTCGTAGCGCGTCACCAGCCGCAGGATGCCGATGCAGCAACGGAACCCCTGCTCGGGGTGCGGACGCGAGCGCAGCCCCCGGGCTCTTCGACCCGGGGGTCGACCAGGGCGGCGGTGTCGTCGCCGACGGCCGCGGCCTCGCGCAGGATCCGCTCATGCGTCCAGTCACGGTAGCGCCGGTGCGAACTCGGCATGTGCTCGGGCGTGGTGGTCGGCCGGTACGGCCGCAGGCTGCGCAGATGCGTCGCGACCAGTTTGCCGCAGTGGAAAATCTCCACCGTCCTGGCGGTGATGCGCGCTTCCACCTCTTCCCGAAGCAGCCGGAACGGCACCGAGTAGAAGTGCTTCTCGATCTCGACGTGGTAGTCGAGGTTCACCCGGCACCGCTTCCAGGCGGCATATTCGTACGGCGCCGGCGGCAGCGGCAGCAGCGCCGGCCGGTCGAGCTGTTCGAACAGCGCCCGGCGTGTGGTGCCCCAGCCGCGCATCCGCCGTTCGTTCAGGTCACAGACCAGCTCGCGGATCGCCTGGTTCAACTCGGCCAGCGAGAAGAAGCGTCGGTTGCGCAGCCGCGCCAGGATCCAGCGCTGCACCACCTGCACCCCGACCTCGACCTTTGCCTTGTCGCGCGGCTTGTACGGGCGCGCCGGGATCACCGCGCTGCCGTAATGCGCCGCCATGTCGGCGTAGGTGCGGTTAACCAGCGGCTCGAAGAAGCAGGCCCGGGTGATGCCGGCGCGCAGATTGTCGCTGACGATCTGCCGGGGAACCCCGCCGATGAACGCCAGCATCGCGACGTGGGCGGCAATCCAGTCCGGCAGCGACTGCGTCCAGACCGCCTCCGCAAAGGTGTAGCTGGACCCGCCCAGCACGGCGACGAACACCTCGGCGCGCCGCACCTCCCCGGTCGCCCCGTCGATCACCTCCATGGCGTGGCCGGCGAAGTCGACGAACACCCGCTCGCCCGCCGTGTGCACCTGGCGCAGCGTCGGCTTCAGCCGGCCCACCCAATCGCGGTAGAGATCGCAGAACCAGGAATAGCCGAAGCCGTCCCGACCGCCCGGCCCGTCGCGGTATTCCTCCCACAGCAGTGCCAGCGTCACGTTCGGCCGGCGCAGTTCCCGGTGCACCACCCCCTCCGCTGGCATTCCACCTGCTTCGCAGGCGGAACCTTGGCCAGCTTCGCCCAGTCCGGCACCGGCCGATGCTCGCGCGCCACATCCGGCGGCGGTGGATACAGCAGCGCTTCCAGCTGCGCGTCGTCGAGCCCGTCCGGCAGTGGCCAATCCAGCCCCGCCAGCCGCGCCCGGCTCAGATACGTGTTCACCGCACCGATGCTCAACCGCTGGCTGGCACCGATCGCCCGTTGGCTCAGCCCCTGCGCGAACCGCAGGCGCAGTACCTCGCGTATCTTCCGCATCGACAATCTCTCGCCCGGCATTCCGATCCCCTGCTGCTCGGCAAAGGATCGGCACTACCGATGGTTGAAGACTGTCGGCAGCAGCGGACCAACGTCGCGCCCCGGATCGCGTTCATGATCACCGGAACCGGTGTTCACGATCGACCGGAATCGGCGTTCACGATCAACTGGAACGGGCGTTCATGATCCACCGGATTCGGTGTTCACGATCCACCGGAACGCGCACTCGTCGAGCACGACGAAGTCCATCCGGCCGAGATACTCGGCCATCCGCCCCTGCCGGCCGGCACGACCCTCGGCCTCGAGTTTATTGACCAGCTCGACGACGTTGAAGAAACGGCCACGCTTGCCGTCGCGGATCAGCGCCCGTGCCATCGCGATCGCCAGATGCGTCTTGCCGGTGCCGGTCCCGCCGACCAGCACGACATTGCGCTGGTGGTCGAGGAAGTTGCCGCTCGCGAGGTCGTGGACCAGCGTCTCGTTGATCGGCGTGTCGCCGAATTGGAAGTCCGCGACATCCTTGGCCAGCGGCAGCTTGGCAATGGTGATCTGGTATCGGATCGACCGCGCCTGCTTCTCGCTGATCTCGGCGCTCAGCAGATCGCCGACGACGCGGGCCGGCTCGTGCTGGCGCTTCACCGCGGTGGCGATGATCTCGTCCCGGTCTGGCTACGCCAGCCCGGGCGGCTCCGCTGCCTCATGCCGTAGAGCTTCAGCTCGCCCACGGCGGTCAGGATCTCGGATCGCTCCATCGCAGGCCCTCCTGAGGCTGTCGTAACGGGTGCAGTCCGCCGTCGGCGCGTGGTGCAGCCGCAGCGCGTCCGGCGTCATGATGGTGACCGGGGGTGCCGGCTCCCGGCGCCGCGCCAGGATGTTGATGATGATGTCCGCCGAGTGGACGCCGTCGCGCAGCGCCTCCTGGCAGGCCGCCTCGCGCGCCGGCAGTCCGTCGCTGAGCACCGCGGTCAGGATCTTGACCATCTGCCGGTCGCCATCGGCCGAACCGCCGAGTTTGCGCGCGGATCCGCTGCAGTGCCGCTGGCAGCACCCAGTCCTTGAACGGCGCGCCGTTGCGCAACGCGCCGGGCTTGCGGACCAGCACCGGCACGTCATGCCGAAGGCGTGCATGCGCACGACGTGCCAGGGTCGAACACCGTCTGGTCGCGACCGAAGCTGCGGGCATGCTCGCCCACCAGCCGTCCGTCCTGCCGCAGTTCGATCCGGTCGGCATACGCGCGGACCTCCACCGGCCGCCCGACCGCATGCGCCGACACCGAGTAGCGGTTGTTGTCGAAGCGCACGAGGCAGGTCTTCGACACCGCGGCCGGCACCGAATGGAACCCGTCGAAGCGGCCGGCATAGCGAACCAGACTTGCCCGCTCCGCCTCGAACATCTCCCAGATCGTCCGTTCGCGCAGTTCGGGATGACGATGCGCCCGGGCCCACGGGTCGGGCTGCGCCCGCCCGAGGACAGGCTCCGGCAATGCACTGGTCGAGCAGCCAGGCGTTCAGCTCCTCGTAGCTCTTCGCCCGTACCCGCGGTGCGAAGAACCGCTCGCGCACCAGACCCACCTGGTTCTCGACCTGACCCTTCTCCCAGCCCGACGCCGGCGTGCACGCGACCGGATCAACGAGATAATGGCTGCACATCTGCAGAAAGCGGCGATTGTAGGCACGCTCGCGGCCGACGAAGATCGTCTCCACCGCCGTCTTCATGTTGTCGTAGATGCCGCGCGTGCACGCGCCCCTGAAGAACGCGAACGCCCGGTCGTGCGCGTCGAACACCATCTCCTGGGTCTCGCGCGGATACGCCCGCACGAACAGCATCCGGCTGTGGCACAGCCGGACATGCGCCACCTTCACCGTCACCGTCGTGCCGCCGAGCAGCACGATCTCGTGGCTCCAGTCGAACTGGTAGGCCTCGCCCGGCGCAAAGCTCAGCGGGACATAGGCGCCAACCGACGTCGACGCGCGATCGCGCTGCCAGCCACGGGCGTAACGCCGCACCGCGTCGTAGCCGCCCTCATAGCCCCGACCGCGCAGGGTCTCGAAAATCCGGATCAGCGTCAGCCGCTCGCGGCTCGGCTTCGCCTCGTTCGCCGCCAGCAACTCCTCAAGGTCGTCCAGCCATCGCCCCAGACGAGGCAGAGGCTGCTCCTCACGCTCGTAGCGAAACTCCGTCGCCTCCGACCGCAGAACCTTCCGAACCACCTTCCGCGACACGCCCAGTTCGCGGCAGATCGCTTTGATCGCCTTGCCCCGCACAAAATACGCCCGCCGGATCTTCGCGACCGTTTCCACCACCAGCATCCCGATCCAGGCCCCCGTTCGTCCCGAGAGCCATCGTGAACCCCGTCATCAGAGCGGTCCCTTTTGGACGCCAATCACCCCTCCAACGGGGTCCTTTTTCCACGCCGAAACACAGGCGCGGGTACGCAACTGGTATTGGTGCGGTGTGTTCGGCGAACTCTACGGCGGCGCGATCGAAAGCCGCTTCACGCGCGACCTACCGGAGGTGGTTGCGTGGGCGTTGGGCGGCGACAAGCCGCCGCAAACGGTGGACGAGTGCAACTTCGTCGCGGACCGGCTGCGCACCCTCCAGTCCCGGCTGTCCGCTGCCTACAAGGGGCTGCACGCCCTCATCATTCAACGCGGCGGCGCGCGCGACTGGCGCACGGGCGCCGAGGTGGAGGAGCAGAGCTACTTCGACGAGAGCATCGATATCCACCACGTTTTCCCGCGCGCGTGGTGCGATAAGCGCGGAATTCTGGTACGCAGGCTCTACAACTCGATCGTCAACAAGACCGCGCTTTCGGCGAGCACCAACCGCAGAGGTGGCCGGCTTCGTCGAGACAGCGTTTCGGTTCCGCTAAGTGGATCCTCTGCCGGTTGGGTTCATTCTGTGTCGTTGCCGGGGCCTCCGCAGGGAGGGCGTTAGCCCGACCGGAGTGAGGCCCGGCAACGGCGGCGAAATTCATGCTGCCGCCAGTCTGCGGCAGATGGTCATAGTAAAAACACTCCGGCGTCCGCGCGTCAAGACTTGAATGCGGCCGCTTTGTATTGTAGAAGATGAAGTAACGAGACAGAGACGCCCGTGCTTCACCAACACTGTCGTAGGCCCGCAGATAGACCTCTTCGTATTTCACCGACCGCCAAAGGCGCTCGACGAAAACATTGTCGCGCCAGGCGCCGCGGCCATCCATGCTGATCGGCGATCGCGTTCTCCAGCAGCAGCCCGGTGAAGGCCGCGCTGGTGAACTGCGAGCCTTGATCGGTATTGAAAATTTCCGGCCGCCCGTATCGGGCGAGCGCCTCCTCCACGGCTTCGAGGCAGAAATCGACGTCCATTGTGATCGACAGCCGCCACGCACAGCACCCGCCGGCTGAACCAATCGACCACCGCCGCCAGATAGACGAACCCGCGCGCCATCGGGATGTACGTGATATCCATCGCCCAAACTTGGTTCGGCCGCTCGATCGCCAGACCGCGCAGCAGATACGGGTAGATTTTGTGCCCCAGCGCCGCCTTCGACGTGTTCGGCTTGCGGTAGATCGCCTCGATGCCCATCCGCCGCATCAGCGTGGCGACCAGCTCCCGGCCGATCACCACGCCTTCGCCGCGCAACAGGTCGCGCAGCATCCGGCTGCCCGCGAACGGGTAGTCCAGATGCAGCTCGTCGATCCGACGCATGATCGCAAGCTCGGCCGGCGGAACCGGCCGAGGCTCATAGTAAAGGGTGCTCCGGCTCAGCCCCAGCAGCTCGGCCTGCCGCCCCAGCGGAAGATCGTGGCCACGGTCGATCATCGCTTTGCGCTCAGCAGCCCCGCTTTGCTGAGCGCACCGGCCAAAAAATCGTTCTCCAGCGTCAGCTCGCCGATCTTGGCGTGCAGCACCTTCAAGTCCACCGCCGGCGCTGCCTCAGCCGCTCCGCCGCCGAACAACCCGGCGGCCCCGTCAAGCACCTGCGCCTTCCACGCCGTGATCTGGTTCGGGTGAACGTCATACTGCTGCGCCAGCTCGGCCAGCGTCTTCTCGCCCTTGATGGCAGCCAGTGCCACCTTCGCCTTGAAAGCCGGATTGTGGGTCCGACGTGCTCGTCTTGCCATGGTCGCTCCTGATCCGCGGCACTCTCGCCGCTCTCAGGCAGAAATTCCACTTATCGGCCTGTCCGAATTTGCCCGGCCACCTCTCGGTTCCTCGGCGGCGATGCGCCGTCCACATACCTCAAACGGTTGCAGGAGCGGCAAAAGCTCAGCCCAGAGCAGGTCGACGATTTGTTGCGCAGCCACTACATCGACCCCGTGCGGTTGCGGGCCGACGACCTCACCGGAATGATGGTGGCGCGGGCCGAGGCGCTTGCGGCTGAGATTGCCGATGCGACTGGACGGCCGGTTGGCGGCATGTCGTTCGCGGACATCTTCGGCAATAAGCAGACGCCAGACGATGACAGCGAGGACTTGGCGGCGTGAAGACGCCCAATCAGGCCGACTTGTTGCCCTGCCCACGCCTCGCCAGTCCCCCGCCCCCGCTTGAACGAGACAGCTCGCACGCGGACGATTTCCGCGATGGATGTGTGTCATGGAGGATTGCGAAGCCGGCCGGGACGTGCCGGGCCCGGAGCGACAACACAAATCTGGCGCAGCGGCGCCCGACCGCGGCGGCAGAATGTTGCGGCAGCTGGCGGCACTGTCGCGGTCTCCTCGATCCTGCCGCGACGCTTTGAACAAACTGGTGGACCAACCCTCGGGAATTGACTGCCCTCGGCGCGCGCAAACGGGCGCAGCGGTTCTGATTAGCGAACTCCTGGGTGATCGGTCTCAAATGCTATTCCATCCCGCCCGATAGTCATTGTCGGCCCGTCGTCGCGCGTCGCTCGGCGTCAGGCGCTCCCGGCCGGCGAGGCATCCCATCATCCACAGAGGGATTTTGGCAGGCTGCTCGCACGACGGTGGGACCTTCAGGCTGCGGTTCTCCGCCCAAAACTCGGCCCCGTTCCGGGTACTCGCCGGCTGGCAGTCCGTTGAACCAGGCTTCGTAGTCGAGCCGGGCCTGACGCCCAGCCGCGTAGCCTGGCGACGCGCCGGGATTTGCGGTGGAGGGGCTGAGCAAGGCCTGCGCTGTCGGCAGGGTGTCGTTGTGCGCCGCGAGCACCGCGCCGTTCTCCGACAGGATGATCCCGCCGGCGGCCCCACTGGTGAAGGCGATCTTCAGGACGAAGTTGGCGGCCCCGACGGAATGCGCGTCGCGCTCGATGCTGGAAACGTCCCACTCGACCACGCCGGTCACCGAGCAGGTGTCGGTGCATTGCACGAAAACGGTGTCCGGCCTGATTGCGTAGTGGCGGATCGGCCAGCGGACCGAGAACTTCCGCTTCTCGTCCATGATTTTATCGCGAGATTCGGTCGATCCATAGAAGGCGGCGGTGTCACCGTAGTACTGGGCCAGTCCGTCGACATCGGTGCCGCTGCGGGACCAGAGGTCGTAATACGCTGTCACGATCGCCTTGGCACGCTGCTCGGAGACCTTGATCTCGGGGGACGCCGGCAGCGCTGCTGGGGCGGCCGTGGCGGTCTCTGACGGGGCCGATTGCGGATCCGGCAGGACCTCTAGCTGGATGCCGGCCTGCTGGGCTTGGTCTGGGTGCAGCCAGCTCATCTGGCCTGGCCCGGAGGCGGTGACGTAGGCGATTGCGCGATAGGACAGGCCGAGCTTGGACAAATAGGCGCCCACGAGGGCGTTGGCCTGACCGGACTCCTGCGCGTTGTCGTCGGCGATCACGTAGGCGGCGTGGAAGCCGACCTTGGCGCTGTTTCCGAGAAGTCGCTTCGTGCCCGCCAGCCACATCAGCGCGCAGGCCGACGCACACTGCGCTCCGTTCACAACGCCGGTCGCGTAGCCTTTTGCGCGAATGGCTTCTCCGATTGACAGTGCGGGAAAGATCGCGCCGCCGGGGCTGTTGAAGAGGACGATCGCCGGCTGGTTGAACATCTGGCCGACGTTCTGCGTTACGCGCTCGAACTGCTCCGCGTCGCCGGCGGCAATCACGCCGTCGATCGCGATCACGTCCAGCCCGTTCATCCTTGCTGTGGTGATGTCGGCCGCGCGCGCGGCGCCGACGACGGCAATGAACAGCACAGCAGCCAGGGGCAGGGTGTGCCGGATCACCTGCGGGTCCTTTCGAGGCGAATGGATGCAGTCGGCGGAGGTTGCGCTTACGGGTTATTTACCATCAGCATCGGGTGATGGGAAGGCCAAAAAGGCGGATGTAGGACCAATTTGTAGACCGTCGGTGCCTGGCAATGCGTCGACCGTCGCTTCGCGCGAGTTCCGCGAAGCCTACAATGCAACTGCGCTGATCGAGCGGCCGGGTTTAACTCCCCGCAGGCCCTGCGCCGAACCAGCTTCAACCCGCCGCGCTCGCCGCGGAGGCTTCAAGGCGCCTGCGCGAGTCTGTTCAGACGCGGTGTCACGGTGCCCTTCCCAGCACCCGTTGCACCGTTGCCGCGTGCCAAACACCGCGACGGCTCGGGGTTGGGATGCCGCGCTCCGTCAGGGCGGCCGCGATGGCACCCAACGCCGTGGTGCCCTCGGCACGGATCGACGCGATGACCGGCGCGAGGTCGGCGGCGAGCGAGTCGGCCTTGGCTATCTTTGCTGCCACCCCCGCCCGGCTGGCGACGAGCGCTCGCTCACGGGTGCCAGGTCGGAGGTTCGGGTTGCCAAGCTTCACGCCGCGCGCCTTGGCCGCAGTCAGGGCTGCCTTCGTACGGGCGGAAATCATCCGCGCCTCTTCCTCGGCGACGGCGGCGAGGATGTGGATGGTCAGCTTGTTCACCGCGGGCATGTCGGCGGCGACGAACTCCACCCCGGCTTCCATGAGGCGCGATACGAACGCCACGTTGCGCGCGAGCCGGTCCAGCTTGGCAATCAGCAGGACGGCGCGGCGGCCGCGGCAGGCTGCCAGGGCGGCGGCGAGCTGCGCGCGGTTGCTCTTGCGGCCGGACTCCACTTCCACAAACTCGGCGACGATGGCGCCGCCTATGGAAGCTGCATGTGCCGCGACCGCCGCACGCTGCGCCTCCAGGCCGAGGCCCGAGCGGCCCTGCTTGTCGGTCGAAACCCGGAGGTACGTGACGAAGGAGATCATAACGTAATCGTCATACGTTCATTTGATGGATACGCTATGGCCTACCGGATGGGAGGCGTCAACACCGGTCGGGGTGAACCCGGTGTGATCGGGAACCGCCCGCTGGACCAAATCTGCCGATCGGTATCTGCCAGGCCACGGCGGCTTCCGACCCATGCGCGCCATAGGTCGGCCTCCCAGGCGATCCAGGAATCAGACATTCAGCGTAGCTGGGCGCCGACGGCTCTACGCCCATTCCGGCCGTTCCTGGTGCCGACCGGGGTCCCCGAAAGCAGCCGTTCTTTCGTGTTTCGGCCGGTCGGGCCGGCGGAAGCAATACTCGCCCCATTGCCCGGAGTGAGCATCTACCGGAAATGGGAGGTCATGGCCGCCGCGGCCATGCGAAGCGAGGCGACATGAGTTCACGCTTGATGGTACGGTTCGGTCCACCATGAGCGACATCGTGTTTGCCCGCGTCCTGCATGTTCTCGCCGTGGTTCTTTGGATCGGCGGCGTCGGAATAGTCACCACAGTCCTGCTGCCGGCAGTTCGGCAGCAATATCCGGCGCACCAGCGCCTTCCGGTGTTCCATGCTCTGGAGTCGCGCTTTGCCGGGCAAGCCCGCATCACGACGGTGCTCGCCGGGGCCAGCGGCTTCTACATGGCGTGGCGGCTGGATGCCTGGAACCGCTTCCGCTCGGCAGGATTCTCGTGGATGCACGCGATGGTGCTGACGTGGCTCGTGTTCATGCTGATGCTGTTCGTGGTCGAGCCACTGTTTCTGGAACGGCTGCTCGCGCGCCGCGTCGCAACCGCGCCGGTCGCAACCTACCGCATCGTCGAATGGCTGCACCGATGCCTGCTCGGTCTGAGCCTGTTGACCATCGCCGGCGCGGTCGCAGGCAGTCTCGGCGTCAACCTGTTCGACTGGTGAGGTGTCGAGACGCGTCGGCCGGCTGATCGCTGAGCGCGGCGGCAACGCCCTGCGCGGTCAATTCCAGCACCCAATGACATTGCAGCGCGCCGGCAGGCAGCCGGACGGGATCGCGAAAGTGCCCGCTCGCGACGCCACAACCGACCGCGTCGTGCAATGCGGCCGGCGAGATGTCCAGCCCAAGAATCTCGCTCAGGCGCGCGATCCCCGCGTCCGCATCCGGTTCGTCAATGCGATGCCGAACGGCGGTGCGCAGGAGCATCTGTTCGAGTGTCATGGCCGGATCCTGTTTGGCAGGTCGCCCTGCCACGCGGCGGTGCCGAGTTCAAGACTGCGGGCAATCCGCTCCGCCCGCTCCGCGAGGAAAGCGGCGCCTTCGGGCGTGCAAACCTCGGAGGCCGTGGTTTGGAACAGAGCCAGCCAGCGAACGAAATGCGGCGGTTGCAAGTTTAACGGCAGGTGCGCGGCCAACGGCTGCCCGTGATAACGGCCTGTCATCAAGGCCACCGAGGACCAGAACGCGCAGATCTTGGCGACATGCGCTTCCCAGTCCGCGACGTCCTCGAACAGCGGGCCGAGCACGGCATCCGCTCTGGCCGCCCCATAAAAGGTGCGGACGAGCCGCTCCAGCGTCGCTTCGTCCAGCGCGGTGGCCCGGCCGATGCCCAGGGTCAGGGCGGTGCGGCGCTCCTGTGTCTCCGGATCGGCGAGCGATGGGGCGGTAGACGGTACGCTCACGGAATTCTCCCTCGGTCGGGCACCGGAATGCAGTGGACGAGCGCGAACCTACGGTTTCGCGTCCGCCCGCCACGCGATCACCGCCCTGCGGTATGTCCACCGGTCGGGCACCAGGAGTAGAGAGTAATTGATCTAGATCAATGTAACACGTGATTTCACAGATTATGATATGTGATGTGAGTCACCCGATGCCGCTTTCCTCGGCCCGCAAGCGAAAGCCGAGCCTGATGGATACCAACCCGCTGACCGACCGTACCAAGGGCTTCAGCGCCCCATCGGCAGATGCCGTATCGACGCCTCGCGCAGCCCTTTCCGCGACGCCATGGCTGGCGTTGGTCCCGGCCGACACGCTCGACAGGCTCGCGGAGCATTCGGTGCTGCATCGCGTGTCGGCTGGCAGCATGCTGTTCGAGCAAGCCGAAACGCCTGCCTTTGCGCTTTTCCTGATGGGCGGCAGCATCGAGTTGCTCGGCGTCCGTGGGGCGGAGGAGACTCCGGTCGAGTTCGTGCGGGCCATCGACCTCCTGCTCCCGGCAGCAGTGCTGAACCGGCAGCCGTATCTGCTCAGGGCTCGCGTGCTCGACGAGGCGCAGCTGCTGATGATCCACGCCGACGCGCTTCGCCATGCCGTCGGCGCCGACCATGCGCTCTGCCTCGCCGTGCTCGCCTGCCAGGCTGCGCAGTTCCGCCGCCAGGTCAAGCAGGCGAAGAACAGCCGGCTCCGTACCGCGGAAGAGCGGGTCGGCGCCTATCTGCTGGCACTGGTCGAGGGCGCAGGGCCCGGCCAGCAGGTGAGGCTACCGCTGGAGAAGCGCCAGATCGCGTCGCATCTCGGGATGACCCGCGAGACGTTCTCCCGGACTTTGGCGGCGATGGCCCAGCATGGGCTTCGGGTCGCCGGCGACACGGTGCTTGTCGAGGACGCCACGACTGCGCGCGCGCGGTTCCCGTTCGATCCCCTGATCGACGGACCTGAGATAATCGCTCCACTCCCAGCCACGACGGTCTGACCATGCGGTTCCCTCATGAGACCTCGGGGAGAACGTCGGGGAATGGCGCACTCATGCAATGCGCGCCGCGTCACGGGCGGGCAGCATCAGCCGGCGCTGGCGCCGAGCAGCGCGTTGCGCCGAGTGCCGCTAGCCAGAGCAAGGCGGGCAACCACGTCCGCGGCCAAACGCTGCGCCTCGGCGACGACGCGCTCGTTGGCCGCTCGCTCGCCGATCAGTGCGTAGCGATCGAAGCCTTCCTCCAACAACCGCATCCCGTCGGCCGCGCTCCGGAGGGTCGGCATTGCAGTGGAGCGGGCACCACCGGCCGTTGCGGCCTCTTGCTCGGCAAGGCGCCGGAAGATCGCGGCGTCCGAGGCCTCGCCAGTGGCATCGAGAGCCTTGGCGAGCGCCTGATGGGCGGCAGCGGCGTCAGCATCCCACTGTCGCGCGAGGGCGCGCAGGGCCTCCACACTGTCCGGGTGATAGACGGCGGCCGGCCGTTCGGCATGGAAGGCTCGCCGCCGCTGGTGGCGCAGCAGCGCCGCATGCCCCAGTTCGTCACGCGCCAACTGCTCGGCCAGCGCGCGAACGTCAGGGCGTTGCGCCTCGGCGGCGACATAGGTGAAAAAGGCGAAGGCGCGCTCCTCGTTGCGCACGGCGAAGGCGAGTGCCTCATATGCGCTCAGAGTGGCGCCGCGCGCCGCCGCCTCGTCGTAGCCTTCAGGCAGGTCCCAGCGGACGCGGGCGGGGTCAGGCGCGTGGCCCAGCAGGGTACGGCTGCGATCGGCGACCTCGGTGGCATGGCGGTCCTCGATCGCGGCGAGTGCGGCGAAGCGCGCCGCCATATCAGCGTCGCCCTGCTCCGCCATACGCGCCGCCAGCGCCCGGTAGCGGACCGCCGATTCCTGCTCCAGCGCCTCGGCCACCGCCAGCAACTCATCGGCCGAACTGATCCGCGCCGGCACCTGCCCCGTCCCGCTCACCGCCCCTGCCTCCACAACCACGTGGTGCGATTATCACGATACCGTGCGCTTGCGCTAGATAAAAGTCGCACCGCAATGCTGACTTATCGTGATGACAACTTGGTTGGGGTCCACGCTGCTAAGCATTGCCTTCCTTTTGCTAAAGAGAAAATTTAGCGTGTCAATGGCCCGTATTTATGCAGTACCGTTGCTGCTTCTTCTGGTCGCCGCGGCCTTGCCTTGTTGGGCGGCCGACAGCCATCTGGCAGACTTTCTCGGCAAGGTGCCGGCCGGTGAACTTGTTCCGGGCGCCGACCATTACGGCCCGCCCGAGGGCAGCCCGCCGGTCGGCAAAGGTGTTCGCCGGCGACAAGCTGGTCGGCTACGCCTTCGTCAACGCCGACTGGGTGAACTCGACCGGCTATTCCGGCCAACCGATCCAGATCCTCGTGGGACTGACGGCCGGAGGGCAAGATCGCCGGCGCGCGGCTGATGGCGCATCACGAGCCGATCGTGCTGATCGGCATTCCGCCGGAGCGCATCGCCGCCTTCATCCAGGGCTATGTCGGGCGCGACGTGCTGCAGCCTCAGCCACGACGGGCCGCACGGAGCGACCGGCGGTGGACATCGTCAGCGGCGCGACAGTGACGGTGACGGTGATCGCCGAAAGCATGGTGCGCTCGGCGATCCGCGTGGCGCGCGCCGAGGGCATCGGCGGCCCGGCGCCGGCCGAGGTCGACGGCGGCGCGCGAGATCGATCCGGCGCACGAGGCGCCGGCGGACTGGCTCGGGCTTGCTCGGCGACGGCTCGGTGCGGCACCTGAGCCTGTCGGTCGGCGACGTGACCGACGCCTTCAAGCGCGCCGGCGAGCAGGAGGCGCGCCGACCATCCCGAGGACCCGACGATCCGGCGGCGCCGTTTCATCGACCTCTACGTCGCGCCCGTCTCGGTTCCCGCGATCGGCAAGCGCCTGCTCGGCGACGCCGGCTTCGCCGCCTTGCAACAAAGCCTCAAGCCCGGACAGCAGGCGATCCTGATCGCGGCCAACGGCGCCTATTCGTTCAAGGGCTCCGGCTACGTGCGCGGCGGCATCTTCGATCGCTTCGAGGTTCTGCAAGGCGACAGCAGCATCCGCTTTCGCGACGTCGACGCACACCCGCATCGGCGACATCCACGCGCCCGGCGCGCCGACGTTCCAGGACGTCGACCTGTTCCGCGTGCCCGACGGCGTCGCGCTCGACGTGACCCAGCCGTGGCGGCTGCAATTGCTGGCGCAACGCGCCTTCGGCGCGCGCGACAAGGCGTTCCTCACCTTCGACCTCAGCTACGAACTGCCGCAGGCCTATCTCAAGCCGGCGCCGGTCGCCGCGGCGCGCCGCCGTGGCGCCGTCGGCCGCCGCCGAGCCCGAGCTGCCGAGCCGCCGATGTGGCAGGCGATGTGGCGCGCCAAGACCGGCCAGATCGCGGTGCTGCTCGCGCGCCATCGGCCTGCTCACCGCTGATCTTCTTCTTCCAGGACTGGCTCGTGCGCCGGCCGGTCTTCTACGACCGGTTGCGGCTGGGCTTCATGGTGTTCACGCTGGTCTGGATCGGCTGGTACGCGCAGGCGCAATTGTCCGTCGTCAACGTGCTCGCCTTTCTCAACGCCCTGCGGACGGATTTCCGCTGGGACTACTTCCTGATGGCGCCGCTGATCTTCATTCTGTGGTTCGCGACCGCCGCCTCGCTGCTGTTCTGGAACCGCGGCGCCTATCTGCGGCTGGCTGTGTCCGTTCGGCGCCTTGCAGGAGCTGACCAACCGGCTCGCCAAGCTCCTGAAGATCCCGCAGCTTCAAGATTCCCTTCGGCGTCGCACCAGCGTCTGACCGCGCTGAAATACATCGTGTTCCTGGTGCTGTTCGGCATCTCGCTGAGCGCGCTCGGGACCGCCGAGCAGGCGGCCGAAGTCGAGCCGTTCAAGACCGCGATCATCCTGCGCTTCGCGCGCGGCTGGCCGTTCGTTCTCTACGCGGGCGCGATGATCGCCTCGAGCCTGTTCGTCGAGCGCGCGTTCTGCCGCTATCTGTGCCCGCTCGGCGCCGCGATGGCGATCCCGGCGCGGCTGCGCCTGTTCGATTGGCTGCGCCGCTATCGCGAATGCGGCAATCCGTGCCAGCGCTGCGGCAACGAGTGTCCGGTGCAGGCGATCCATCCCGAGGGGCACATCAACCCCAACGAGTGCATCCAGTGCCTGCATTGCCAGATGCTCTACCACCATGACCAGAAATGTCCGGTGATGATCCAGCGTCGGCTGAAGCGCGAGAAATTCGCCGCCACTGTCGTCGCCGCCGCGGCGCTGCCGCCGAGGCTCAAGATTTCCGTCGCGGCCAAGCGAGCGAAGCGCGGCGCCGTGAGCTGAGGTCAAGGCGACTTGTTGCAAACCGGCTCCGCGCCGCGGGGCCGCATGAGGAGGCGAAACACATGACCGATCATGAAACAGAAGACGAAGGGCGGCGTGAGCCGTCGCGGCATGCTGGGAGGAACCGCGGTCGCCGGCGCCGCGGCGCTGTCGGGCGGCGGCGCCTATCTCGAATTTCGTGCGGCAGGCGCAGCGCGGCGAGCGCCGGCCAGAGCGCCGAGGTCAAGCCCGGCGATCTCGACGAATATTACGGCTTCAGCAGCAGCGGCCAGACCGGCGAAGTGCGCATTCTCGGCCTGCCGTCGATGCGCGAACTGATGCGCATTCCGGTGTTCAACCGCGACAGCGCGACCGGCTGGGGATCGACCAACGAGAGCCGGAAGATCCTGACCGAAGGGCTGACTGCCGGCGACGCGGAAATTCCTGGAGAGCCGCGGCGGCGTCTACCACAACGGCGACCTGCACCACCCGCACATGTCGTTCACCGACGGCACCTACGACGGCCGCTATCATCTTCGTCAACGACAAGGCGAATTGCCGCGTCGCGCGCATCCGCTGCGACATCATGAAGACCGACAAGATCATCGAGATCCCCAACGCCTCCGACATCCACGGCCTGCGTCCGCAGAAATATCCCGCGCACCGGCTACGTGTTCGCCAACAGCGAGCACATCATCCCGATTCCCAACGACGGCCAGGCGACCTGCGACGATCCCAAGAACTACTGGTCGGTCTTCACCGCGATCGACGGCGACACGATGGAGGTCGCCTGGCAGGTGCTGGTCGACGGCAACCTCGACAACACCGACTGCCGACTACCAGGGCAAGTACGCGTTCTCGACCTGCTACAACCCGAACAAGGGCACGACGCTCGAGGAGATGACCGACCACGAGCAGGCCTGGGCGGTCGTCTTCAACATCAAGCGCATCGAACAGGCGGTCAAGGACGGCGACTACAAGGCGATCGAACGGCGTCAAGGTCGTCGACGGCCGACACGGATCGAAATACACCCGCTACATTCCGATCCCGAACTCGCCGCACGGCGTCAACACCGCGCCCGACGGCATCCACGTCGTCATCAACGGCAAGCTTTCGCCGACCGTCAGCGTGATCGACGTGCGCAAGCTCGACGATCTGTTCGACGACAAGATCAAGGAGCGCGACGTGGTCGTCGCCGAGCCGGAGCTCGGCCTCGGCCCGCTGCACACCGCCTTCGACGGGCGCGGCAACGCCTTCACGACCGCTGTTCATCGACAGCCAGATGGTGAAGTGGAACATCGACAAGGCCAAGCGCGCCTTCGCCGGGCGAGAAGGTCGATCCGATCCTGCAGAAGATCGACGTCCACTACCAGCCCGGCCACAACCACACCTCGATGGGCGAGACCAAGGAGGCGGACGGCAAGTGGCTGCTGTCGCTCAACAAGTTCTCCAAGGACCGGTTCCTCAACGTCGGGCCGCTGCAAGCCGAACAACGACCAGCTGATCGACATCTCCGGCGACGAGATGGAGCTCGTGCACGACGGCGCGGCCTTCGCCGAGCCGCACGACCTCGTGCATCGTGCATCGCTCCAAGATCAATCCGATCAGCGATCTAGAAGCGCGACGATCCGATGTTCGAGGATGCGCGCCAATGGGCGGCGAAGGATGGCGTCAAGCTCGAGGAGGCCGCCAACGTCATCCGCGACGGCGACAAGGTGCGCGTCTACATGCACTCGAACGCCCCGAACTACAGCCTCGACAAATTCGAGGTGAACGAGGGCGACGAGGTCACGGTCTTCCTCACCAACATGGACGACATCGAGAACCTGACCCATGGCTTCACCATCGTGCGCTACGGCGTCATGATGGAGATCCGCCCGCAGATGACGGCTTCGGTCACCTTCAAGGCCGACCGGCCCGGCGTGCACTGGTGGTATTGCCAGTGGTTCTGCCACGCCCTGCACATGGAGATGTCGGGGCGGATGATCGTTCATCCGAAGAAGGTCTGACCATGCTCGGCCGCGCATCGCGCGTTCTCGCTGATGGCGGCCCTCGTCGTCGCGGCCGTCGCTGGCGGTCGCGGGCGCGCGCGGCGGACGATGATCGAGGTCGCAGCGGGGGAGAGCGCCGTCGAGGCGCTCTCCCGCGCCGCGCCGGGCGACACGCTGCGTCTCGGCGCCGGGCGTATTCAAGGGCGACGTCGTCGATCGACACGCCGCGGCGTGACAATCGAGGGCGAGCCCGGCGCGATCATCGACGGCGAGCGGAACCGGCAACGCCGATCTCGATCAAGGCGCCGGACGTCGTCGCTGCGCGGCCTGACGATCCGCGGCTCGGGACTGACGCTGATCGACAAGGACTCCGGCGTCTTCGTCGATCGCGGCGCCGACCGCGCGCGCATCGAAGACAACGTCTTCGAGGACAATCTGATCGGCGATCTATCTCGACGGGCCGCACGACGCGATCGTCCGCGGCAACCGCATTCATGGGCTTGCGGCGGCTGCGGATGAGCGAGCGCGGGCCGGCGATCTCGCTGTGGAACACGCCGGGTTCGCGTGATCGTGGACAACGACATCCGCTCCGGCCGCGACGGCGTGTTCTCGGTGACCAGCAACCACAACGTCGTGCGCGGCAACACGCTTCCACGACCTGCGCTTCGCCGTGCACTTCATGTACACCAACGACAGCGAGGTCGCGGACAATCTTTCCGATCGGCAACGACGTCGGCTACGTCATGATGTATTCGGATCGCCTGTACGCTGCATGACAACGTCTCCGATCGCGGACCGCGATCACGGCCTGCTCTTCAACTACGCCAACGATTCGCGCATCGAGGACAACGTCGTGCGCGGCGGCGACAAATGCGTGTTCATCTACAACGCCAACAAGAACCGCTTTGCCGGCAATTGGTTCGAGGGATGCCAGATCGGCGTTCATTTCACCGCCGGCTCCGAGCGCAACGAGATCACCGGCAACGCCTTCGTCAACAATCGCATCGCAGGTGATGTATGTCGGCACGCGCCTGCTGGACTGGTCGGTGCAACGGGCGCGGCAATTACTACAGCGACAACCCCGCCTTCGACCTCAAGGGCGACCGGGATCGCCGACACCGCCTACCGGCCGAACGACCTGATGGATCAGGTCATCTGGCGCGCGCCCGCCGCCAAGATGCTGCTGAACAGCCCGGCGGTGCAGGTGGTGCGCTGGGCGCAGGCGCGGTTTCCGGCGATCCATCCGGGCGGCGTGATCGACACGGCGCCGCTGATGACGCCGCCGCATCCGCCGGCGCTGGCGCGGTTGGCGCCATGACCGAGCGAAATCGTCGATCATGCGCGGCGTCACGCCGCCGCTATCGGCCGGCAGGTCGCGGTGCGCGACGTCGACCTGACGCTGCGCGCCGGCGAATGCGTCGGCCTCGTCGGCCACAACGGCGCCGGCAAGAGCACGTTGATCAAGATGATGCTCGGGCTGGTGCGTCCGAGCGCGGGCAGCGTGCGCGGTGCTCGGCGAGGATCCCGCCGCCGGCGCGGCGGCGCGCGGCGCGGCGCGAGCTCGGCTATCTGCCGGAGAACGTCGCGCTGCATCCCTCGATGACCGGCGCCGAGACGCTCGCCTTCTACGCGCGGCTGAAGCGCCAGCCGGTCGCCGGCAATGCGCGCGCTGCTGGAGCGGGTCGGCATCGCGCGCGGCGGCGCATCGGCGCGTCGGCACCTATTCCAAGGGCATGCGCCAGCGCCTCGGGCTCGCGCAGGCGCTGCTCGGCAAGCCCGCGCGCGCTGCTGCTGGACGAGCCGACCACCGGGCCTCGATCCGGCGCTGCGCCAGCAGCTTCTACGAGATCATCCGCGATTTGCGCCGCGACGGCGCGATGGTGCTGCTGTCGTCGCACGCGCTCGCCGAACTGGAAGGGCAGGTCGACCGCGTGGTGGTGATGAACCAGGGCCGCAAGGTCGCCGACGGCAGCATCGCCGAGCTGCGCCGCCTCGCGGCCATCCGGCCGCGCATTCGGCTGCGCCTGCCGCGCCTGCCGCGCGCGGTGGTCGAACGCGCCCGACGCCTGGGCCGGATGGACGGCCGTCGCCGACGGACGTGCTGGAACTGTCCTGCGAGGAAAGCGAGGTCGCTTCGGCGCTGCGCGGTCTGCCGGCGCGCGCGCGAGGACGTCGAAATCCTCCGCCCGTCGCTCGACGAACTCTACGCCGCGTTCCAGACGGGGGCGCGCATGAGACAGGTGCTCATCATCGCCGGCAAGGAACTGCGCGACGGGATGCGCAATCGCTGGGTGCTCGCGACCACGGCGCTGCTCGCGGCGCTGGCGCTGACGCTGGCCTTCCTCGGCGCCGCGCCCACCGGCACGGTCAAGGTCAGCGCGCTCGCGGTGACGATCGTCAGCCTGTCCAGCCTGACGATCTTTCTCGTGCCGCTGATCGCGTTGCTGCTGTCGTACGACGCGATCGTCGGCGAGGTGGATCGCGGCACCATGGCGTTGCTGCTGGCCTATCCGGTGGCGCGCTGGCAGGTCGATGCTGGGCAAGTTCGCCGGCCATCTCGGCATCCTCGGCTTCGCCACCGTGGTCGGCTACGGCGTCGCCGGGCTCGCCTTGCAATTGGCCGGCGACGAGGACGCCGGCGCGTGGGCCGCCTTCGCTCTCATGGTCGCATCCTCGGTGCTGCTCGGCGGCGTCTTCGTCGCCATCGGCTATTTGGTCAGCACGCTGGTGCGCGATCGCGGCGCGGCCGGCGGCGTCGCCGATCGGCGTCTGGCTGTTCTTCGTGCTGCTCTACGACATGGCGCTGCTCGGCGTGCTGGTCGCCGACCAGGGCCGCACGGTGACGGCGGACGTGCTGAACGTGCTGCTGCTGCTCAACCCGGCCGACGCCTATCGGCTGCTCAACCTGACCGCGCTCGACCGGAAGTCAGCGGCTTTGCGGGCGTCGCCGGCCTCGGCGCCACGCACCGGCCTCGGCCCGGCGCTGCTCATCGGCGCGCTCGCCGCCTGGATCGTCGCGCCGCTCGCCGCCGCCATCGCCGCTGTTCGCGCGGAGGCAGGTATGAGACGCCGAGACGTTCCTGCTCGGCCTCGTGTCTGCTGGCCGCCTGCAGACAAGCCGACGATGACGCGCCGACGCGCCGCGTCCGCGCGAGGCGACCGACGCCTCGGTCGCCCAGTTCTGCGGCATGTCGCTGAGCGAGCACGCCGGCCCGAAGGCCCAGATCTTCGTCCGCGGCCTGCCCGACCCCTACTGGTTCGCCAGCGTTCGCGACGCCTTCGCCTTCACCATGCTGCAGGAAATGCCAAAGGCGATCACGGCGATCTACGTCAACGACATGGCGCGCGCAAAGAACTGGGACCAGCCGGAAGCCCGGAACGTGGATCGAGGCGCATCAGGCCTGTTACGTGATCGGCAGCCGCCGCCGCAGCGGCATGGGCGCCGACGAAGCCATTCCGTTCGGCGATCGACGCTCGCCGCGCGAAGACTTCGCCGACGCCAACGGCGGCCGCGTCGTGAGCTTCGACGACATGCCGCGCGATTACGTCCTCGCCTCACGCATCGGGAGATCAGCCATGATGCGATCACGCGCCGCCGCTTCATCGCCATCACCGCCGCCGCCGGCGGGCTGCCGTTGCTGCCGATCGCGCCAGCCCGCGCCGACGCCGCAGTTGCGCGTCTGGTCGGGAACCGCGCTGGGCTGCGATGCGACGCTGCAGATCCACCACCCCGATCCGGCGACCGCCGACCGGCTGATCGCGGCGAGCCTGGCCGAGGTGCGAGCGTCTCGAACGGGTCATGAGCCTCTATCGGCCCGACAGCGCGCTTTCGCGTCTCAACCGCGACGGCGTCCTCGACGATCCGCCGTTCGACCTCGTGCGCGTGCTCTCCGAGAGCCGCGCGCTATAGCGAGCTGAGCGGCGGCGCCTTCGACGTGACGGTGCAGCCGCTGTGGGAGCTTTACGCCGGCGCATTTCTCTCGAGCCCGACGCCTCGCCCGACGGCCCGTCCGGCCGACGCCATCGCCGCCGCGGTCGCGCGGGTGGGTCACGAGGCGCTGGAAGTCGATCCCGCGCGCGCTGCGCTTCGCGCGGCCCGGCATGGGCGTCACGCTGAACGGCATCGGTCAGGGATACATCACCGACCGCGTCGTCGAGCTGCTGCGCGCCGGCGGAATCGAGCACGCGCTGGTCGACATGGGCAAGACCCGCGCGATCGGCGGGCATCCGGCGGGCGGCCCGTGGTCGGTCGGGCTGGAAGACCCGCGCGCTCCCGGCGTCGATCGCCGAGCGCATTCCGCTCGTCGATCGCGCAGTCGCGACCGCGGGCGGCTACGGCACATTGTTCGACGAGGCCGGCCGCTTCAACCACATCTTCGAGCCGTGGAGCGGCCGCACCAGTTGGCGCTGGCTTGTCCGTCTCGGTCGAGGCGGCGACCGCGACCGAGTCGAACGCGCTGTCGAACGCCTTCGCCCTCATGCCGGAGGAGGCGACGGCGCCGATCGTGCGCGCCCGCCGCCTCGTCGCGCATTTCGTGCGCCCGGACGGTGCCAGGCTGGTGCAGCGGGAATAGCCGCGTGGGCGACGTTGCCATCACCGACGCGCCGCGTCGTGCGGCCGCAATTCCGCAGATCGGCGACGTTGACGGACTTCGAGCACTGCTTCGCGCCGCGGACACCCACTGGGCCGCGAAGCTCCGGTTCTATCGCGTTGCGGCACGCCGGCCTAACCAAGATCAACCCATCGGCGAGGCAGACTGAAACAACGCAGCGGCGTCAAGTTGCGAAGGGAGAGAGATATGATGACGGATGTTGGGCCACTCGGCCGACCGGCAGACGACCCCGTCAGTAACGTCCTGAAGTGGATCCTGCTGGCAGTCGCCGTCGCGACGTTCGCCATCCTCGGCTGGACCACGAATCTCACTTACAAGGCGGCGCCGCCCTTTCCGGACCGCTTCGTCACCGCCGACGGCACGCTCCTCATGTCTGCCGCCGACATCCAGGCGGGGAAGGCCGGTTTCCAGAAGGCCGATCTCATGGACTACGGCAGCCTCTATGGCATGGGGTCGTATTTCGGGGAGGACTATACCGCCAGCAACCTCGTCCGGATCGCCACGCTCACCGAAGCGAACATCGCCAAGGCCAGAACCGGCAAAGCGCTGTCGGATCTGGCACCGGAAGAGCAAGCCTCGGTCAAAGCTTTGATGCAGGTCGAGCTTCAGGGCACCGATCTCAGCAGGCAGGTTGCGACCGTTCCCGATGCCGTTGCGACTGCGATCACGACGTTGCGCGGCGAGATCGCGCAGTCGCTGCTACGCCACGACTTCGCCAAGGGGTGGACCCAGGCCTCCAGCCTCGACGAACAGAGCGCCGCGGAGACTGCGGACTTCCTGATCTATTCTTCGCTCACGACAGTGGCGCGGCGGCCAGGGACGACCGCGTCCTGGACACAGAATTGGCCCTTCGAGCCGCTGGTCGGCAATACGCCGACCACCAGTACGTTCCGGTGGACCTGGATCAGCTTCTGCTTCACCTTTTTCGCCTTTGGCGCGGTGCTCTTCATCTACGAGCGGTACCTGAACGATCCCGACCAGGCGCCGATGGACCCGGTGCTGGCGAAGTTTGGACCGTTGACCTCGAGTCAGCGCCGGATCTGGAAATACTTTCTGGTGGTGGCCGGCATCGTTTTGCTGCAAATTCTCGTCGGCTCGATAATGGCGCACTACTACACCGATCGGGCCAGCTTCTATGGCATCGAGATAGACCGCTTCCTGCCATTCAACTTCCTGCGCGACGTCCATATCCAATCCCCGATCGTCTGGATCGGGCTCTCGTGGATCGGAGCGGGCCTGTTCCTGGCGCCGGCAATCAGCGGCGGCGAGCCGAAGGGCCAGGGATTCCTCGTGGATCTGCTGTTCTGGGTGACGTTGTTCATCGTCGTGGGTGCCCTGGTCGGCAATTATCTCGGCATCATGGGCTTCATCCATGAAGGCTGGTTCTGGTTCGGCAATCAGGGCCTGTCCTACATTCAGCTCGGCCGCGCCTGGCAGATCGGCTTCTTCGCCGGTCTGGTGATCTGGAGTGTTCTGGTGTTCCGCGCGCTCTGGCCGACCGGCGCGAAACTGGCGGCCGCGACCCGCCAATTCTGGACCGGGCGGATCAGGCTTGAACATTTGCTCTGGGCCTCCACCGTCAACATCGCCGCGCTCTACGTCTTTGGCATGATCCCCCTGACAGGGATCGAGAAGTCCTTCACGATCACGGATTACTGGCGCTGGTGGGTGGTCCATCTCTGGGTCGAGCAGTCCTTCGAGTTCTTCGCCGCGGCGATCAGCGCCTATCTGCTGATGGCGGTCGGCCTCGTCTCGCGCCAGCTTGCCGAGCGGTCCGTCTATTTGGAACTGATCCTGATCTTCCTCGGCGGCGTGCTCGGCACCGGGCACCACCTCTACTGGGCCGGCGAGCCGGGACTATGGGTGCCGCTCGGCTCCATGTTCTCATTCATCGAAGTGCTGCCGCTCGTGCTGCTGATCATCGAAGCAATCCAGCATCACCGGCTGATCAAGTCGCATGGCGAGTTCAAATACGGGCTTGCCTACACCTACATCATCGGCGCGGCCTTCTGGAATTTCGTGGGCGCCGGTGTTTTCGGTGGCGGCACGCTGAACGCCCCGCTGGTGAACTACTATGAGCATGGCACCTTCCTGACGCTCAACCATGCGCACACCGCGCTGTTTGGCGCCTTCGGCCTGCTGGGGATCGGGTTGATCTATTTCTGCCTGCGCTACGTCGCAGCCGATGAGCATCCATTCGGGGAAAAGACCGGACGTTGGGCCTTCTGGCTCTACAATGGAGGCCTGGGTCTCTGGATCGTCTTCAACTTCTTTCCGATCGGATGGCCCCAGCTCGATGCCGTCTACGAGCATGGTCTCGCCTATGCCCGAAGCAAGACCTTCTACGACACGACACTGTTCTGGCAATGGATGCGAATGCCCGGCGACATCGTCTTCGCGCTCGGCGCGCTGCTGATGGCCTGGGATTTCATCGTCAAGCTGCGCCCACTCTTCCCACGTTTCGTCGAGCGTCTCATTCCCGGGTCGCGTTCGCCGTCGGGTGCGGTCGGCAGCGCGCCATGAGCGTCATCGCCGAAAACGTGCCGCGTCGCCCTCCACCGGCGTTTCTGACCCAGGGCTTCCGGCCATTCTTTCTCGCCGCCGGGCTGTGGGCGGTGGTCGCGCTTGGCCTTTGGATCGCGATCTTTGTCACCGGGGCAGGCCTGCCGAGCCGGTTCGATCCGCTGAGCTGGCATATCCATGAAATGCTGTTCGGCTTCGTCATGGCGGCCATTGCCGGCTTCCTGCTCACCGCCGTCCCGAACTGGACCCGGCGGCTCCCGGTCAGCGGTGGGCGGTTGGCGCTGCTGGCCGGGCTGTGGCTGGTTGGTCGACTCGTCTGCCTGGTGTCGATACTCGTCCCGACCTGGCTCGCGGTCGCGGCCGATCTGACGTTTCCCGTGATGCTGGTCGGGACCGTCGCCCGTGAGATTGTCGCGGGCCGCAACTGGCGCAATCTGCCGATGGTCCTGCCAGTGATCGTGCTTGGCATCGCGAACCTGCTTATGCATTTTGAAGCAGATGGGGTCGACGTGCCCACTGGTCTTGGATGGCGTCTCGGGCTTGCCGCCGTGATCGTCCTGATTTCCGTAGTAGCTGGGCGGATCATCCCAAGCTTTACAAGAAACTGGCTGGCTAAACGCGGCGCTATCGATGTTCCCGGAAGTCACGGCGCGATCGATCGGATCGCGCTTGCGGGCCTCCATGCCGGCCTGCTTGGTTGGGCAGTCGTTCCAACGTCTCGTCCTCTCGGTCTGGCCCTTTTGCTCGGCGCGGTGCTCAATCTCTGGCGCATGCTGCGGTGGCGCGGCGCGGCCACGGCCGAGGAGCCGCTGCTCCTCGTCCTTCATGTCGGCTATGCTTGGCTGATACTCGGTGCGGCATTGCTCGGCCTGAGCATCCTCGATGTCGCCGTACCGCAAAGCGCAGCCGTCCACGCTCTGACGGTTGGGGCAATCGGCACGATGATTCTGGCGGTGATGACGCGTACGACGCGCGGGCACACGGGGCGCGCTCTTTCGGCCGATCGCATCACAAGCCTGATCTACTTCCTTGTCACCGTCGCTGCTATTGGCCGCGTGGCGGCGGCGTTTGGTGTGGTTTGGACGATGCCCCTGCTGATCATCTCAGGATGTTTGTGGATCACGGCTTTCGGCCTCTTCGTCCTGCGTTACGGGCCTTTTCTGCTCTGGCCGCGCGAAGTGCATTGACGGTTCCGGCGGTTCGATACTGATAAGCAGGAAAGCGATCACGGTGGAGTTGGAACAGGTTGCCGACTTGGTCCCGGGGCGGAGAGAAAACATTATACTTGGCAGGCTGACTTGAAGCACTTCGTTTGTAGCTCTCTCCTTCGCATGGACTGTTGCGAGTTCTTGATCTTGTTGTTCTGAGCGAACGTCTGCTTGTTGCCGTTGGACACTCAGAGGCGGACGTTCCGTTTCCGGCCAACCCAAGCCATCGGCGGAACGTCCGCTTCTCTTGCCGGCGGAGCGGAAGCGGACCGGCGGCTCTCCACCCCGAGCCGACCTATGCGTCACCAGCGACCTCGGTGCGCGCCTGCACCGGGGTGCGCGCGGCATCCTGCGTGGGAGGAACACCCGGTCGCGCTACGCCACCACCACTGCTTCGGCCAACAAAGGCGCCAACTCGTCGCTATGAGCGCGGATGACCTCGCGCTCGGCGTCGGTCAGCAGCGCGCCGGGGCAGGCGAGGATGGCGCCGCCGTCAACCCTCATCAGGACGATGCCCCGCCGGCCCAGCGACGCCAGAAATTGACCAGCGGGCCATTGCACCGAGGCGGGCGGCAAGTCACCGCGTTGCCGAGGAGTGGCAGCACGGCGCGGTCGAGGAGCGGTCATTGTTCGCTTCGTCCGTGCGGACATAGCGCGCGATGACACCGGCGACCGGTCCGTGCTCCCAACTGCCCCGGCGCGCCATGGTCCGTGTGTTTTGCCGAACGGATCAGCAAGAGACGGCACCCCGCCGCAGATCCTTCAGCCGAAGCGCCATCGACAGCATCGACTGTGAATCGGTGTCGCATAATTGTCCCTCCCTTATTGAGATCAGCATCTTGCGACGCCGATCGGCGTCGGGACCCCACGCCGATTCATGCACTTCAAGGGCGTCGCGGTCGGTGACGTGACGGCAGCGCCACTGACCCGCTGGCAAAATCGGACCATTTTGCCAAACGGATCACCCCGCTGTCGCCCCCCCGCCGCAGGTCCTTGAGCCGAAGCAGCATGGAGAGCATGCGCTCCAGCTTCCGGTCGAGGTGCACCTCGTATCGTCCGAGCCGCTCCAGCTTGTCGGGGTTGAGCGCCTCGCCGAACGCCTGCTCGCGGACCAACCACCGGTTCGCCAACGCCGTCTTGCGGGTCTCCAACCAGGGCAGCACCTCGGCCTCCAGGAAGCGGCGCAACCCTTCAGCGTCGGCGGTGGCGGGCGCCTCGCCCTCGTCCAGGTCGGCGGGATCGCGGGCGAGTGCTTCGGCCCGCGATTCTCCGCCCATCGTCAGGCAGCGCCGCCAGCGCGGCTTCGTACGGGTCGTTGTGCTCCGCCCTCGCGGGCCGATTGCCTGCGATAATCGCTCTTCTCTGGGGCAAAACCCGAAGCTGCTCTACCTGCTCCGGCCAGTCCGCAGCCGCGTCACCGGGCGCAGCGTGGCGGCTGGCAGTGACGCCCAGCCCGCGATCACCCTGGCCTGCGCCCGTACCGCGGTATCGTCAGTGATGCCGGGGAACAGCTGGCGGAACTCGACAGCGGCTTCAAACTCGCCCCCGTGCTCGAACGCGTCGCAGATCGCGGCGGCCTGATCGTCGGTGACGGTGAACATGCGGCGAGCATGGGCTGGCAGGGGCGCAACGGGCAAGCGGCACCTGCACAGGGCGGGCCACGACGACTGCGGCGGCCGAATGAAGCTCGCCAGATCACTGCATTACGGCCAGTATGCGACGAGTGACGCTACAGGCTGATCAGCCGGTTCCCGCCATCAACTGCGATTCCCGTTGGCAAAAAGGTAGCTCTCCGTACTCGGACGCGAGGTCAGCGGGGATGGGGCGGCCCGCCGTCATGCCTGGGCGCGCCGGAGAATAAGGGCCAACAGGCGCGCGAGCACCACACCTCGTCGTCCGGCAGATTGGCCGGCCAGCCGTAGGCAGCCTGCACCGCGGCGTCGAGCGCGCGGTGCAGGCTGTCGAACCAGGCGCCCTCCGGCGTGCCCCGCATGTTGTAGAGCGCAGTCAGCGTGCGGCCCTTGAGGGTCTCGGCGGCAGCGGCATCGCGGGGCGGGAGGCGGTCGAGGAAACCCGGCACGGCCTCGGGGACCTGCTGGACCAGTTCCGGCGGGTTGAGCCATCTGCTCTCCTTCCCGCTCACGCCCAAGCGAGACTGCGCTCGCGCGTGGCCCCCTGGTGTGCACCGGCCTGGTTATCATCGCGGTCATCACCGTGGCTGGGGGGCGCATGCCGGGGCTGAGGCCAGGTTGCCTGCGCCTCACGCCCGGTATCGGCGGTGCCGGATCATGTAGGCATCGAATGCCAGAGCGGCGACCAACACGAGGCCTTTGACGATCAATTGGATGAACGACGAAACATTGAGAATGCTCATCCCGTTGTCGATCGTCGCAAGCAGCACGGAACCGACCATCGCTCCTGGCACCGTGCCGACGCCGCCGCGCAGGGAGGTGCCGCCGATCACAGCACCGGCGATCGCATCGAGCTCCATGTAAGTGCCGGTGCTCGGCGTCGAGCCGCTCAGCCGCGCGGTGATCAGCACGCCGGCAACTCCGTACAGCGCGCCCATGATCAGAAATCCGGTGAAAAGCTGCCGGTGCAACGCTATGCCGGCCAGCACCGCCGCCTCCCGGTTCGAGCCGATCATGTAGGCGTTGCGTCCGAACTTCGACCGGGTCATCAGAACCCACAGCATCAGGCCGCTGCCTGCCACCCAGACGAGGGCGATCGGGATGCCGAGGAAGCCGCCGAAGATCCAGGCCAGCAACGCGAGGGCCGCGATCATCGAGACCAGCCGGATCGCTAGCCTCCAACGATCGAGCGGCCCGCTATCGCCGGCGTGTCCGGCGTTGCCGCCAGACGATGTAGCCGTAGGCGAAGGCCAGGATCACCGCAAGGATGACATAGGACGCGAACGGCGGGATGAACCCTTCGCTCAAACTGGAAAATTCGTCGCTGACCGGCGCAATCGTCGAGGCGTCGGTCGCATAGTAGCCGATGCCGCGAAAGGCCAGCAGGCCGGCGAGGGTGACGATGAAGGACGGCACCGAGACGCGCACGACGAGGATGCCCTGCACGGCGCCAAGGATCAGGCCCGCCGCGATGGTGGCCAGAACCGTGACCAGGGTGCCCGCGCCGTAGGTCACCTGCAGGCTCGCCGCGATCACGCTGCATAGGAATACGGCGCTGCCGATCGACAGGTCGATCTCACCCATGACCATCAGGATCGAAACGCCAGCCGACGCGACGGCGACGATCGACGCCTGGCGGAGCAGCAGCGACAGGTTGCGCGGCTGAAAGAAGATGCCCCCTGAATCGACGTGGAAGAAGATGCACAGCAGGACGAACACCACCAGCATGGAAAGCACACGCCCGTCAGCGATTTGACCCAGGCTCTGCCTGGCGCTGCCCGATTGTCCCGCCCGCACGGCCTTCGATGCGGGATGCTTCGTCACCTGGTGTGACATGTCAGGCCCTTTCGCCCGTCGCTGCGGCCATCACCGCATGCCGGTCCGCGCCATGTTCGAATTCGCCCATGATGCGCCCTTTGTACATCACCAGGATCCGGTCAGCATTCCTCGACCGCCTCGTTGAGGTCGCTGGTGATCATCAGCACGCCGCGGCCGTCGTCGGCCAGCTCGCGGATCAGGCGATAGAGCTCAAACCGCGCGCCGACATCGACGCCGAAGGTCGGCTCGTCGAGGATCAGGATGCCCGGATTGGTGGCGAGCCAGCGGGCGAGCAGGACCTTCTGCTGATTGCCCCCGCTGAAGGCTTCCACCGGCATGTCGAGATTGGGCGGTCGCACGTCGAGCTTGCGCACGAGATCGCCGTTGCGCGCTCGTTCCCGATGGCTCGTCGATGAACAGCACGCCGCTGACGTCGTCGATGCTGGCCGCACTGACGTTCGCCAGCACGCTCTGGCCTTCGATGATGCCGGTCTGCTTGCGATTCTCCGTGAGCATGCCGATGCCCATACTGATCGCCTCGCGCGGCGATCGCGGGCGGCCCTCGCGGCCCTTGATCCGAATCGCGCCCTCCACCTCGCCCTGCCAAACGCCGAAGATCGACTGCGCCAACTCGGTCCGCCCGGCGCCGACCAGCCCGAACAGTCCGAGGATCTCGCCGCTGTGCAGCGTGAAGCTCACGTCGCTGACCCGCTTCTTGTTGGCAATATGCGGGTCGTGCAGCGTCAGTCGTTCGACCGACAGCACCGGCGCCGCACGCGCATCGCGCCGCCGCACCGGGGCGCGCTCCGGGTCGCGGCCGATCATCGCGCGCACCATCGCGCCGCGGTTGCCGCGCGCCGTGTCGAAGCGGGCGACCACGCTGCTGTTGCGCATCACCACGACGCGGTCGGCGATGTGCTCGATTTCGTCCAGCCGGTGCGAGATGTAGAGGCAGCCCACGCCCTGGTCGCGGACCCGCCGGATATGGGCGAAAAGATGTTCCGCCTCCTGCTCGGTCAGGGCAGCGGTCGGCTCATCGAGGATGATCAGGCGCGCCGACTTCGACAGCGCGGAGGCGATGGTGACGAGGCGCTGCTCGGAAGGGCTCAGCACCCCGGCCGGCGCGTCCGGCCGCGCGCTGATGCCGAAGAAGCGAAGCTGCTCCCGGGCGAGCGCGTGCAGCTTCGCCTCGTCGACAAAGCCGAAGCGCCCGGGCAGCACGCCCATGAACATGTTCTCGGCAATGCTCAGGCCGGGTGCGATGAAGAGTTCCTGCGGAACCAGCACGACACCCGCCGCCTCGGCGTCGCGCACCGATCTGAAATGGCGCGGCACGCCCTCGATCAGCAACTCGCCCTCGAAACTGTCGGCCGGATAGACCCCCGATATGACCTTCATCAGCGTCGACTTGCCGGCACCGTTCTCGCCGACGATGCCGACGGTCTCGCCGGGACGGACCGTCAGATCGACGTCGCTGACGGCCTGAACCCCGGGAAACGACTTGCTGACGTGCCGCAATTCGAGCACGCACGGCGTAAGCGCCTGGTTGCCCCCATCATCCCCGCCGGCCAAGGTCCGATTCCTCCGCGAAGTCGCCGGTCCCGCGACCGGCAGCGACGTCCCGTCCATCGGGATGCCGCTGCCGACCGAAACACATGCTGCGCGAGCGCGCTATTTGCAGGCGTTCGGGTTGTCCGGGAACGCGTCCTTCACCGTCACCCAGCCCGGGGGCGCCAGCTTGGTGATGAACTCGCACAGATTTTCCTTGTTGACCGCGGACACTTTGACCAGGTGCGTCGGCACCGGGCCGGCCCCGGCATCCTCCATTTCGGTGCTGAAGCCGAATTTCTGCTTCTTGATCAGATCGACCGCGCCTTCGACGGCGGTCGCCCCTTCCTCGTTGAGGTCGGTCCAAACCGTCATGGTCTGAACCCCCTGCGCGATCAACTGCAGGTTCGACGGATCGGCATCGAGGCCCGACAGATAGACTTTGCCTTCCAGATGGCGGCCCTTGATCGCCTGCCCGACGCCGGTCGCCATGCCGTCGTTGGAGGTGACGAAGGCGGCGACATGGTCGTTCTGTGCGCTGAAGACGTCCTCGGCATCGGCCAGCGCCGTCTTCGGATCCCAGTTGCGGACGAACTGGTCGAACACGATCTTGATGTCGGGCTTGCCGGACAGCACCTTGGTGTACAACTTGGCCAGCATCTGCGCCACGTCGTTGCCGGGATCTCCCTTGATCAGCGCGTAGTTGCCTTTCGGCGCCATCTTCAGCGCGCCCTCGGCCTGCAGCACGCCGACATAGGGGTTGTTGCGCACCACCGACAGATCGACCTTGGCGGTCGAGATGCCGATGTCGTACCCGATCACCGGCACATTCTGCTGATGCGCCTCGCTGACGATCCGTCCCGCGGCCTTGGTGTCGACGGGGACCAGGATCAGCGCGCTCGGGTTCTGGCTCAGCAGGTTCTCCACCTGCGAGGTCTGGGTCGACGGATTGTCGTTGGCCCACTGGAAGATCAGCGTCACGCCGAGCTTCTTGGCCTCGGCCTTCATCGCCTCCGCATCGAAAGCCCAGCGCCGCTGCACCTGAGTCTTCATCGCCACCGCAATGGTGACGTCCTTCGCCGCAGCCGGCGATGGCGCGAGGCAGGCAGCGCACATCGCCGCTGCCGACGCCGCGAGGCCCAGCGCCGACAGCGGCACCATGCCGGACACTGCGCATTTTCGGGTCATTTCGATCTTCCTCCCTGTTGGTTGACTAACGAGCCGGCAAGCACGACGCGTACCCGGACCGTCGCGTGCCTTGCCGCGACCGTCCGGACGGCACCGATCATGGGATTTTCGGTTGCCCTTGACGATGGCCCCCGCTGCATGGCGGCCCGTTGTGCGCATCGCAGGCTGAGGGGATAGGCAAATGCCCGTCAGCGCTTGCTGTCGACCATTTCCGCCGCGGTCCATACGCGCGTCGTCTCGGGCAGCGGCGGATAACCCTCGACCAGCGGGTCCGCCCCCTCGATGTCCAGCAGGAACCGCTGTCCCGGGCTGGCGCGACGGGCCAACGCCTCGGTCAGATGTTGCCGCTCGACCAACTGCTGCGGAATGTCGCGGCGCCCGATCGCCAGATGCAACACCTGGCGGGAAGCCCCGCTCTCGTTGCGGGTTCCGCCGTGCCAGATGTGCCCGTTTATGACGGCGACCGACCCCGCGTTGCCAGTCAACCTGATCTCGCCGGGATACGGGGCCATCGGATCGGCGGGGATATAGGGCCGGTCCTCCGGCTTGACCTCGATGTGTTTGACTTCCGCCATGTTGACGTCGGGGACGTTGAGCGGCACCCAGTTGTGCGACCCGGGCACGACCCTGGTCGGCCCATTGGTCTTGGTCATGTCGTCCAGCATGATCATCGAATTGACGACGCGCCAATCGGTCGGCGTGACCCGCGGGACGTCCGCGTGCAGCTGCTGCGCGCCCTGACCCTTTTGCGGATTGCGCGCGTTCAGCGAATAGACCCGGAACTCCTTCAGCAGATAGAGGGCCGCCGCCATGGTCGGCGCGCAGGCCAGGCACCGGTCGAAGGCTGCGGACTTGTTGAACAGGTTCGACAGCCGCGGCGCGCCCGGCTCGATATGGACTTCGTGGCCGCCGAACTCCCCTTCGAGCTTTTGAAGACGGGCAATCTCCGCCTTCATCTCGGCAACTTCGGCGGGGCTGAAGACGGCGGGGACGACGAAGAACCCGTTCACGTCCAGGTCGCGCCGCTGGTCCTCAGTGAGGGAAACGTTCGGAAGGCCGAGCTCCGCCAGTGCCTGTCGCGTGTTCACTAGTTCATCCCTCCCCAATCACCGAAGGCCAGTAGAGCTCACGCGGGCCACGCTGGAAAGTCCCGGCCGTGAATCCGCGACCCGGAATCCCGGAGCAATCGCCTGAATGTGTCCGGCGCGTCCCCGCTGCGAATTGGTGCCGTGAGCTGACGTTCTGCCAATCCTGCTTCTCCTTATATGCAACGCCGTGGGGATCGAGCCGCGATAGCGGAATCGGGCCAGGCCGCCAACTATCGGGACGCCAGCGCCGCGGCTCGACAGACTGCGGCGTGCAATTCACGCGCACCGAAGGGCTTGCGCAGCACCACGCGGCGGTTGTCGGGCATCGTCGGCTGAAGCGCCGCCAAAGGGCTGGTCGCGAGCACGACCGCGCCGTCCCGGTGCGCATCACAGAATGCCTCGGCGAGTTCGGAGCCCGAGAGGCCGCCGAGATCGGCATCGGTCACCAGCACCGCCGGGCCATCCAGCAGGCCGAAGGCACCGAGCCCCTCGCCGGCATCGCGGCAGACGACGACCCGCATGCCGAACTCGCCAAGCGCATCAGCCATTGCGTCACGGATCGGCTCGTTGTCCGTAACGACCAGAACGGTGATAGCGGAGATGGCACAGGTGTTTCCGACCTGCCAGGAGTCGCCTGCCCGGACATCGGCGGGTGCGCGGACTGCCCCCGGCACCCTGATCCCGGGATTCCAGCCGGGGCTCACCGCTTCCCAGAGGATCGCCGAGTTCATCGACGAAAAATCCGGCACCGCGTCAATCGGGACGCCGTCCGCCAAGCGGGTTGCCGCGAGAGAGATCAGGTTTTCCCCGGCGTCGGCGCCGCCAGGCAAAGGCGCAAGCGCCAAGCTCCGCGTGCCGTCAATTGAATCTGCCGCTGCCAACTTCGCGTTCCTCCACGAACATCGCCGGTGTGGTGGATGACTAGAAATCATTTATGATATCGGGACAATCTACGTGCGGCATTTGTCACAACCGGTGGCGAGGCGTCACAGCAGCGAATGCTTTCAAGTCGACTTCGTTCAGCGCCGTGGGGGATGGGTGTTTGGCGCCAGTGGCGCAGGTATTCGCTCGCCGTCGCCTCGACGGTGGCAGCTTGTGCCGCGCAGCCGCCGAAGCCCTTGCCGCCGCCGGTGACGCAGCATGCCGCCTTCGTGCGGCACCCGCCCAAGCCTGCCGCCCACCCGCCGTCTTCCGCCACGCCGAAACCAGCGGGGCCGCAGCCACCCGTGCCCCCATCCGAGCCGCCGTCCGCGGGTCTCGGGCCAGAGCCAGACGTGGCAGTGCCGGTCGATGCGATCCCGCCGACGACCGAGCCACTGCTGGCGACAGTCGTCGGCATGTCGCAGGCGAAGGTCCGCAGCTTGCTCGGCGAACCCGCCAGCACCGGGGAGACAGGGCCGTCCCAGACCTGGACCTATCACGCAGCTGCCTGCAGCCTGGTCGTCGGCTTCTTCTTCGACGTAACCCGCGGCGCCTTCTTTGCCTTGACGGCACATGCCGAGCCGCCGCCGGAGGCGGATTGCCTCGCCCGGCTGCGCGGCGCGTCCCATGCCAGCTAGAAAGAAACTGACCCAATCAGCGCAACTCGTCGCGCTTGGTGAGACAGTTTCATGCCCAGTGGGTCGGCGCAGCCGGTGGGGAACTAAGCAGGATTGCCTTGACCACGCCACGTTTGGTAGGTGCGCGGATGGGCGCAAGTGAAGATGCAGCGGGTCATGGCTGGTCGGCCTCGGGTTGTCGCAACGACGTCCGATGTGGCGGCGTTGGAGGTGTTGGCGCGGTCTGCGCGGCGTGACGAGGCGGATCGGGCGCGGGCCATTCTGTTGTCGGCGAACGGGTGGACGAATGGCCAGATCGCGCGTGCCTTCGGCGTGACAGCGGACAGTGTGCGGCGCTGGCGGACATGGTTCATGACGGACGGTGTGGATGGCTTGCGGGCCGCCGTGCAAGCCGGCGCCGCGCCGGTCAAGAGCGAGGCGGCCCTGGCGTTGGCGGGCGAGGTGTTGTCGGAACCGGTGACGGACCGGGTAAACTGGACGTTGCCGCGATTGCAGGCCGAGTTGACCGCCCGCACCGAACTGACGATCTCCAAATCGCAGCTCAGCAAGACGCTGAAAAAAGGGGGTTCCGATGGCGGCGTCCCCGCCATTGCCTGAGTGGCCGGCAGGATGCGCAAGCGGTCGACTGGTCTGGCCTGCGGCTGCGTCTGCTGCGCCAGCAGGCCGAAGCTGGCGACATCGTCTTGCTGTTTGGCGATGAGTTCGAAGCTTTGACCCATCCATACTTGGCGCATGCCTGGGCACGACGCGGTGCGGATCTGCGCGTCCCGGCGCCAGGCCAGGCGCGCAAGCGGGCGCTGCTCGGCGTGCTCGACCATGGCAGTGGCGAACTGATCGTGCATGTCAGCGCCAGCAAGCGCAGCACCGATTTCATCGCTTTGCTGGAAGTGCTCGACCATCGCTACGGACCAAAGCCGGGGCGGACGACCGCGCCGGTCGTGCTGGTGCTCGATAACGCCCCCATCCACACCAGCAAACTGACCCGCGCGGCGCTCGCCAAACGACCCTGGCTGACCATCGAGTGGCTGCCGAAATACGCGCCGGAACTCAATGACATCGAGCGATCCTGGCGAGACCTCAAGCGGCACTTCCTCGCCCACCAGACCTTCCAGTCGGTCGAGCACCTCGACGCCGCCCTCCGAAACGCCATCATCAAGCTCAACCAGGAGAGACAACCCCAAATGTGTCACGATCAACGAATCGCTGCTTAGTCATGCCGGCTGAGGCCGCCGCCGCAGCGCCGGAACTGCTGGTCGTCGACGACGACCCGCTGTTCCTGCGCGCCTTCGCGGCCAATCTCGAGGCCGAGGGCTATCGGGCGCACTGCTTCACCGACCCGCAGGGGGCGCTCGCCGCGGTCCTGGAGGGTTCGGCCGAGATCGTGGCCTGCGTGCTGGACCTCGATATGCCGGGGTTCGACGGGCTCGAATTCCTGCGCGCGCTCGGCCAGTCCGGGCGCCGGCTGCCGGTCGTTTTCGTTACCGCCCACAGCGAGCATGTCTATGAGGAGGAGGCGTTGCGCCTTGGCGCCGCCGACTTCGTCGACAAGAGCCGCGGGCCGGCCATCATCCTGCGCCGCATCGCTCTTGCGCTCCGGGGCCGCGTCGACACGGCGGCCGACCCGTTGGCGGCCGACCTGCGCGCCGGCCCGCTGCTGCTGCGGCCAGCGGCGCGGCGAGCGGAATGGCGTGGCGCGGAAGTGCTACTGAGCCGCACCGAGTTCGACGTGTTGCTGTTGCTCGCCGAGCACGCTGGGCAACCGGTCGGCTACCGGGAGATTCTACGACGTGATCAAGGGCGCGGGGTTCGTTGCGGGGCTTGGCGAGGAAGGCTACCGCGCCAACGTCCGCGCCACGATCAAGCGCATGCGCCGCAAGTTCGAGGCGATCGACGCGCGGTTCGCCGCCCTCGGCAATCATCCCGGCCAGGGCTACGAATGGCGGAGCGATGGGTAGCATCCTGCTTTACCCGTGGCGTTCGTTGCGCGTGCTCGGCGTCGTGCTGCTCGCGGTGTTGGTGCTGCTGCCGGTGCTGCTGTACTCGCTTCTCACTGACCTGCAGACGCGCCAGCGCACGTTGCTGGTGGCCTCCGTCCGCGACGCCGGCACTGCGATCGCGGCCGGCCTCGAGCCCATCCTGCGCCAGATGACGCCCGACGCATTCGGCGGACTCGACCAGGTGCTGCGCCCTTTCGCCGGCAGCCACCGCAGCATCATCCTGCTGTTCCACCCGCTCGCAGGTGGGCCGGGGGAGCAGTTCTTCCTGGTCGGCAGTGCCCCGCCACAGACCCCGGCCGATGCCGCCGGTACCCAGGCGGCGCTCGCTTCGCTCGGCGTGCTGCCGGCGCTGTCGAGGTCCTGCGAAGGTGGCCTGCCGCTGGCCGAGCGCGTCCCCGGTCAGGACGGCACGGCGGCGATGCTCGTCTCCGTCACCGGAATCGCCGGGGCGACTGGCTGCTGGGCAGTGCTGATCGCTGTCGACAGCGCGGATCTGCTCGCCGGCATTGACGACCGACCGCTGTGGCGGCAGCCGGAGGTGCTGCGCGCCCTGGCGGTCTACGTGACACTGGCCGGACTGATCCTGGCGATCTTCGCCGGCGTCAGCACGAACCTTGCCCGCATCCGTCGGCATGCGCAGGGGCCGGCGGAAGCCGGCGGCTTCGCCGCCGTGACCAGCCTCGCGGAAATGACACCGATGGCCCGCGCGATCGATGCCATGGTGCTGCGGCTTCGCACGACTGCCGAGCAGATGCGGCAGGCTGCGGAGGACAATGCGCACGCGTTCAAGGGACCGATCGCCACGATCCGTCAGGCGGTGGAGCCCCTGATCGACATCAATCCGCCGCCGGCGCGGCTGCAGCCGGCGCTCGCCACCGTCGTCGCTGCGCTCGACCGGCTGGACGGGTTGGTGCACTCCGCACGGCAGCTCGACGCGGCGGCGGCCGACCTGCTCGAACTCGCCGATCAGCCGGTCGATCTCTGCGCCCTGCTGCGCGGGCTCGCGGAGGAGCCCCGGACCGACGGCGTGGTGATTGCGGCCGAGCTGACCCCGGCGCGGGTGCGCGGCGAGGCCGGCGCGATCGAGGCGGTGTTCGAGAACCTGCTCGACAATGCCGCCGGGTTCTCCCCGGCCGGCGGCACGGTGCGGCTGACGCTCGCGGCGCTCGGCGGACGCGCCGTCGTCACTGTGGAGGACGACGGGCCGGGCGTGCCGCCGGCCCGGCTGGCGGAGATCTTCGACCGCTATGTGAGCGACCGCGGTGCGGCCCGGGACGAAGCCGGCACGCCGCATTTCGGCATCGGCCTGTGGATCGCCCGGCAGAACGTGCAGGCGCTGCACGGCCAGATCACCGCCGGCAACCGCACGCCGAAAGGCTTTCGCGTCGAAGTCTCGCTGCCACTCGCAGCCTGAGGTGCGCGCGATCGGCGGCGCGATAACTCCCGCTGTCCACACTTCCGTCCGTTAATCGTCTTGTCCGGCTCGCCGTCGCGAGTTTGGGGTTCTCGGGACAATCCGACCTCAGCCATCAAAGGATCATCTGACGGACAGGGTGTTAAGGCCGGCGACAGAACGGAGTGGTATTCCGCCGATACGGAGACTGCGCCGTCGGCTGGTCGACCCCTACCCGATAGGGCGTGCCTCGGTGACGGGTACGGTGCCAACGTGGGGCGCGACTGCGATGATCAGCGGAGCGGCGCGTGCGTGCCATCGGCGCCTCAACCGTGGGCGCGCGCGGTTGCGCGCCTGACACAGTCGGTCAGAACATGAAACGTATGTCTATCTGGAACGCACCCGTCGAACTCGCCAACGCAGTTAATGGGCGGCCTGGATTGTCGGCATCGTCGGCGCATTAGCCACCCTTCTTTCCTTGGTGGCGCTGTTCTGGGCTTCGGGTATCAAGGAGAGAGATGCTGATCTGCGCATCGCGAAAGCCCATGCGGAAGCCGCTGCGGCGCAGGCTGAGGCGGCAAGGGCAAATGAAGGGCTTGCTCTCGCCGGGGAACGCGCAGCGAAGTACCAAAGCGAAGCCGCAATCGCTCAACTCGAAGTCGAACGGATACGGCAAACATTGCAATGGCGTGAATTAACTCCAGAACAGTCAACAGCATTGACGAAAGCCTTCATCGGCGCATTAGCAAAATATAATAAGAACATGCTGCTCTACGTCTACGATGAGCCGGAGGTGATTAACTATGCTACAGGCATATTCAATGCGATCAAGGCCGCCGGGTATTCCAGCAACCGAACGCCTGTGGTCAGATTTCAGCTTATTATTGGATTGGCAACCAATGTCGGCATCCTGGTCGCCGACGAACCGCTGTCCGAAGCGCGGGCACTCCATGCAGCGTTTGCCGAGGCTGGCATAGATGCTCCTCTTGCCCACCTCCAAAAAATGGAAAACGGACGGCGTGCCGGCACGGGCGAGCTTATGGTCGAAATCTGGCGAAAACCTCTTCCCTCTCATTCGCCGTAGCTGCCTCAACGGAAACCGCGACGTCCGCCAATCCGGCCTTTCACCTCGTCAGAACCGCCAGCCCGCCGAACCGGCAACCGGTGATCGAGGTTGGGCCGGCAGGAGGCGAGCACCTAAATCACCAAGAGCACCACTTGCACCATCGGTGGGGTTGGTGCATATCCATAAGGCCTTGCTACTTTTGAAAGGTCCTTACGATGACCGCCGCACAAGATCAGATCGTCCGCAAAACCGTGTCCCTTCCAGAGAGTTTATGGAAGGAATTGGGCAATCATCGGTTCTACCGTCGTTTTCCAACGGAAACGGCAGCCGTCGTGGACGTTGTATCGCGTGGCTTGGCGGCCGGCGCTGTGCTGGGTGCTATAGCCGACATCGCCACGGGCCGCCGAAATGGGAACGGCAAATTTTCGGCGGTGGCAGTTAGAACCTTTGGCGATCCCCCAAGGGTGCTTGACTTGGTAGAGAGTGAAGTTCGTGACTGGAGCGTTGCCCGAGGACTGGCACTGACGGAGACACAGATTCAGGATAAGGCGAAGCAGGTCTATGAAGCGGCTGGGCGAATGGCGAGCGTTCAGACAGCGCAGGGCCAAGCGGCCATCCTTGATATTGCTGTTGAAGGCTTGATCGAGTGGGCGCTGCGTGCAGCGTAGGTTTGGGCGCTAAGGAAGGTCTATTCGAGTTGGACCGGCCACAAAAGTCCGATGCAGTGGCCGTAGGACCGGGGGGACCTCATTCTTGTTCCTCCGCTTCGCCACGCATGCCGTTGGGTGGTGTGGTTCGAGCCGTTCGCACCATCATCGACGACGACGAAATTGTGGGGTTCGAGACAACGACATCGGGCCAGCGGATCGACGCGCCAAGCGGTCCGCGGCTGTTTGAAGACGCGAGCGTTGAAGCCCTGAACCCGCGCATAAGACGGCCTAGGCCCCCCTGGCGGCTGCGACGCGCTCACGATGGACGGGCGCCATGAGGTTTGGAACGGACGGGGCAGGCTTTGCTGCCAGCGCCAACAGCCGGATCGCCGCAACCCTGGTTTCCAGATCGCGCACGACGCCGCGCTCGATGGCACGGGCTGCCAGCGTCGGGAGATCGGCATCGAGCACGCGATCCGGCACCGTGCAAGCCTCGGCCGCCCAGCGCTGCACGGTGCGCAGCGCCACGCCCAGTTCGGCCGCCATGGGGGAAACCCACTCAGCCCCGAACAACGCGCGTCCAGCCTCCGCCAAGCGTTGAGCCCGAGCATGCCGATGCTGCTCGTCTTCCCTCTCGCGGACCGTTCCGAGCCTGCCGTCGGCGAGGGTTCGCCACGCGACGTCGCCGGCGAACGCGCGCACTGCCCGCGCCAGCGCCGGAGTGCATTCGTCCACGCGCACGCGCGGAGATTTGGCGGGCTCCAGGTCGTGTAGCCCCATTTCCGCGTCCACCTGCGCCTTGGCCGCCGCCGAAGCATCGGCGGCAGTCGCGCCCAACCCCCACACTGTCGCACCATCGTGCGCGACGAATGGCATCGGACCCCCCGGCACCTCCGTTGCGATGGCGCGCCACAAGCCGCGATCTGCTGGGGCGTCGGGCTGCTGCTCTTCCCCGGACACCACGAACGCCCGCACCGCTCGCGGCGGCTGCGTGACGTTCTGGATCGTCACCCAGACCGTGCGAGGTTCCTGCGGAAGATCTTCGACGACGATACGCGGCGCCTGCGCCTCAGACATCGAGCGTTCCCGACTGTCGGATCTCATCACCACCAACGCCTCACCATTGGGCGGGCGCCTGTCGTATATCTGCGACATAATCCCAGCAGGAGTCAATAGGTGGTGTCGTATGTCTACGACAATGCCGAATCAGTGCCCCGCACAGGCTACCCGCTCTGCTGCGCTACGCCGCCGGTCTCGCAGGTAGGCCTTGGCTTGCCACCGCCTCAGAACCGCCACCCCGCCGACCCGGGCAGCCGATGCGAAATCTCCGGCCGGCCCTGGTTTTTCACGACGTCCCGCGCGGCCTGGAAAGGGTCGTATTCGCTCTCGAATCGCCCGCGGTTCAGCGCCGCCAGCCACGGGTCCTGCACCACCGCGGCCTTGCGCATCACGGGCTGCGCGAACGTCAGGATCAGCGCGTCGAGGTGATCGGGCGAGTAGCCGAGTTGTGCCTTCAGCATCGCCTTCGGCTGGATCAGCAACCGATCGCTTTGGAACGTGTACGTCGTCTGCACCAGCGCGGCCATCAGCTCCGGGATCGGCGGAAGCGCGCCGCCGCCCATGATCCACTGCACGGCCTCGAAGGTCATCTCTGCGCGTTTGTTGGCATAACGGAGATCGTTGGGCTGTGACGCGAACCCGATTCCGATCGGCGCGTAGCCAAGGCGACGCAGGTTGTCGATCCACGACGCGCCGAACCCGCCGGTGTCGTCGATGAACGTCGCATCGGCGTCCCAGTCGGTCACTTTGCGCGCGACCAGGCCGGCGCCGTGCGTGCCGTCGATGTTGCGGTGTTGCTGCGGGTCGAACGCCTGCAGTCCCTGCCGCGGGAAGATCACGCTGCTGTCGTCGCCCTCGCGCGCCACGTCGACGCCGAGCACCCGGGCCGCATGGTTGAAGTCCTCCGGCCGGTAGTAGCGCTGCGTGGCGGCGAGCACCTCGTCGTACGAGATCAGCGAGTTGAGAGATTGGCTCGGGAACTCGCCAAACACGTTGACGCGGACATAGTTGTTCTCGCGGCCGTACTTCGCGATCTGATCGCGCGCCCACTGGATGTCCACACGCGGCGCGCGCCGGGGGTTGTCGGGATCGCCGTTGATCTCGACGATGTGCCACAGCGCGCGCTCGGTGGTGACCGCGCGATGCAGCGGCCCCGACAGGTGCGTCGGGTTGCCGGCCATCGTGATGCGCGCCTCGACGCCCGTCGCCAGCGCCGCCTCCGCGCTCGCCATGACGGCGTCGGGCATCGCGCCGACTTCGTCGAGCAGGAACAGGATGTAGTCGGCGTGTAGCCCGGCGAGCGTCGCGCTCTGCTGCGTCGGGTCAGCGCCCTGCGCCCAGGTCCGCGCGCTCATCCACCAGGTTTCGGGAGACTCGCGGAAGTAGATGCGGGTCTTCGTCCACTCGAACAGCGCCTTGAGCAGCGGCGAGCGGTCATACCACTTGAACGTTTCCGTCCAGAGCCCGTCAGCCAAGTTGGCCGCCGAGATCGAGGTCGCCGCGATCTTCGGATGCGGCCGGGTCAGCAGGAAGTTCCATGCCAGCCACGCCAGCACAGTGGTTTTTCCAGGCCCCTTGGATGCCTTCATCGCGACGCGCTGGCTCTTCGGAAACGCTTCTAGCGTCTCCTCCTGCCAGGCGTCCGGCACGACGCCGAAGAGCTGGCGGACCATCTGCGCCGGGTGCTCTCGCCAGCGTCCGATGGCGCCGGCGCCCTCCGACTGGTGGCGAAGAAAGTTCTGCGTCTGTCGGTCGGTCATCGGGCGAGGGTCCGGGTCGGAGGAAAACAGCGCCGGCGCGCGGCGCAGGGAGGCGCAGGGCGGCGCGGACAGCCGGGCGGGCGTTCGGTGGCGGGCGAGGCGACGAGGCCGGTGGTGCTCACGCAGGCCCGTCCGGTGCGGGCGATTTCATCGAGTGGATGATCAACTCCAGTAGCCCGACCTTGCCCTCGGTGGACGCCGGGTCGAGCGGCGACTTGTCCCACCCGTTCATCCGCGCCAAATCCATCAACGCGGCGCGGCGGTCGTAGAGCTTGAATTTCACACGCCGCACCGGGCGCGCGTCGGCACCCCGGCCGTCGGTGAACTCCTCGACCGTCAACTCCTGCAGCGCGCCCTTCTGGTCCTCGGTCAGGCTGGCGAAGTCGAGTGTCGGTGTGCCGTCGGGACCCACCTTCATGTACCGGCCCATGTTCGAGAATCTGGAGGCTTCTGTGAGGTCGCGCTCGGGCGCTGCGCCGCGTCCGCGTCGCGCGACCTCACAGAAGCCTCCAGATTCCCGTATCTGCGATCCGGCGGCAACCACGGCTTGTCATCGGCGCGGCACAGCACGACACGCCGGCCGGTCGGTGGCTTGAGGTACTTGAGCGGCGCAAGGTGCAGCTCGTATCCCGTTGCCGCCCACGCGGCCAGGCCGGGCTCTGGTTCCGTCGCCAGCAGCAGCGGACCGTCCTCCGCTCCTGGAAACCGGACTGGCGCGTCACTCAGGTCGCCAAGCACCCAAAGGTGACCATCGGCCAGCCGCACCAGCATGGCGCCACGCACGTCGCCGTCCGTTGTGGTGCCGGCAAAGACCAGCGCCTGCTGGCCATGGTGGAATCGCACACACGGGGGCCATCCTTCCGCCGGCGCCGGGATGCCGCACATTTCGACCAGATATCGGCATGCCGCGGTATTTGCGATCGGATCGGCTTGGCCGCACAGCAGGGCCGCGAGTGCGATGTCCGCCTTGGCCGGCGACGCAGCCTGCGCGGCCGCGCGCAGCGCCCGCATCTGTGCGACGATGGCGACATCATCGGCGCCGTCGTCATGCAGCACGGTCGGCTCCCACTGTGCGCGCAGCCCACAGTGCTATGCCGGTCACGTTGTCACGCGCGAGCGGAGTGGCAGAAGCCGCGTTCACCTCGCGGATGTGCTGAAGTACGTCCCACTCATCGACGCCGTCGCGGAGCAAGGCGAGCGCCACTCGACAGAGTTCGCGCTCCGCCTCAGACCTCTGCGGTGCAGCCGAGGCACGCAGCGCCGAGCGCGCGACATAGCGCAACCGGGTGCGCGCATCCGGGTGCTTCGCTTCGTCGTTGGCGCTCCCGTGGTCGAACGCCAGCAGGCACATTGCCGCATCGGCGGGCACGAAGCCGGCACGCTTGAGCAGCGCGGCGAGGCTGAAATCCCGCCCACTGCGGGAGGCATCGTGCCCAGCGGCAAGCAGGTCTTCAACCTCGGCCGCCCAACGACCGCGCAAGCGGTCGGACGCAGCAAGAGCGGCGGCGAGTTTGGCCTGCAGCTCGCTCGGCAAATCGTCGTGGGTGGTGATTCGCTCGGCGCCGGAGTCGATCAGCAAGCGCAGGACTTCCTGGAGCTCGGCGGAGTCTTCCGGGCGCACCGTTGCGCTTTCGTTCTTCTCCCTGGTGGCGCCGATGATCGGCATGGCTGCGGCGAGGAATTGGCCAACCTGGAACTCGGTCACGGCGGGGAGCGCGCCACGGGGAGTCTGCGCCAAACTCTCCGGTCGCCACCTCAGGGGGGCACCGCTCGGATGCTTCCCGAACGCAACGAACTGTTGACCGAAACCGAGTATCTCGACCTTGCCAAGCCTGCCGGCGATGAACCGCTTGCGCGGCTGCCCCTCGGCGGCGCGGTAGGGGGTTAGAAACCGGGGCGAATTCTCCCGGTAGCGCGTCGGGGCCTCGCCAAGATGGGTGAATGCCAGGCCTCGCAATTGCGCGATGGCGTCCGGGTCTTCCACATCGGCGTCCAGCACGCGCAATCCATCGCACAAGACGCCGGTGTTCCACGCATCTGGTTCGACCCGTGCGAAGGCAGCTTCGGGCGGCGTTTGCCGCGCACGCAGTTGCCACTCGTCGCCCCAAGGGGCCTTGCCGGGAGATGTGGTACGCCGGCTGTCAGCGTTATAGATCGCCACCGGCCGGAAGCCGCAATCCCAAAGGCGAGCACGCAGAGATGCCACCCGCTCCAAGACGAGCGCGGGGCCGGGCGAGCCGCTGGCCGTCATAGCCGACCACCCGCTACCGCGGGCTCGTCAGTGCCTTCGACAAGACGCGCTGCCTTGGCGGACGCGACACGACGCGTCGCCATCAACCACCGGAACGAATCGCCCTGCGCGCCGCAGCCGAAGCAATGGTAACAGTCGTCGAACACGCGGGAGTTGGCCGTCCTCTCGCCGTAGAACGGACGCCGGTCGATGCGAAGTTGTTCCTTGCGCTGCGGCAGCAACGACTCGGCAATCACCGCCGCTAGGGGCACACCGCATTGATCGGGCAGCCTATCGGTGTCGCATTCACGACCCGCTGCCAGTTCCCGCGCCACGGGCGCCGGCGGCCTTCACTTGTTGACCGGCTTGGCGAGACGCTCGATATTTTCAACGGTGGGCATACGACGCCCGCCGATATCTGCCATTTCGATTTTTCCGGCCCGGACAAGTTCCCAATATTTTGTGTTGCCAATGCTGAGCAGTTTGCGGGCGGTCGGACCTGCGACCACCAGCGGCCTGACGGGGATTGAGGAGGACAAGTGAGCGACTCCGCGTTCAATTGCGCACGCTCACGATATAGAGAGTCGCGACTGCCCGCGCAGCGGGAAAAGGTTAGGGGGTAGGTTTTGGCCAGCCACTTAATTCGCGCCCTTTCTTGATGTATCTCCGAAGGTTCCGTTGGTCGATCGCTCGATGCGCCGGCTTCTTGCCTTGCATCCGCGCATCGTCCTCTCGGTTGGCGAGAGCTTCATGTCCCCGATCACGCCGCAGTCGCTCGAATGCGTTAGGGCGACCTTGCTTGGTAGTGATTTTTAGTGCGCGAGGCACGGCTGCGACAGCCTTGGCTGGGTCGATCGCAGACGTCTGCGCCATCGCATCATCGATGTAATAGGACAATTCGTAGGTAACTAACCGTATATAGCTCAAACAATACTCGCTCAAAGGTAGTCCTTCCAAGAAGCACGATTGCACCGCCTTCCAGATATAAAGCGAATTGCCACTGACTTTCGCTCGCCGCTCCCAGTCGGCAACTCGCCATTCCGCTACCGCCTGCACCGCCGAGGCGTCGGGTGGTGGCAGTCCCTCGGGGGCCAGGAGAGCGTGCATCTGGTCAAGGAGAACATCGAAAAGCGACACGAGCTCTAACGCCTCTGGCGAAGAATCGTCGCCAACGCACGACAATAGCAGCGCCGGCCCCGGCGGCTCGCACCCGGCCGCCGCCTTCCCGCCCCGCAAACCGACCGCACGCGGCCCGACAATTTTTCTTGCCCAGCCATCGCCAGTTCCACTAACATGCGCGCATGCCCAACCCCCCACCCCGCACCCCGGCCGAGTGCCTCGCCACAATCATCCTGTGGCTGAGCCGGACCGTCGACAGCCACAGCATGTGGGGGAAACTCGCCCGGCCGCTGGCGGTGCTGATCCTCGACCGCCTCCGAGCCCTCAAGCATCGCTTCGACCGTCTCGCCGCCCGCATCGAGGCCGGGCGGTTCGCGCCGCGCCGCGCCCCGGCCACACCCCGCGCACGCACTCCCCGGCCGCCCCGCACCCCCAATCCGCTGCCGCAAAAGTTCGCCTGGATGGTCCGGCTGGTGCAGGAGACCGCGGTCTACGGCTCGCAATTGCAGCACCTGATGCAGCAGCCCGAGATGGTGGCGCTGATGCAGGCCGCCCCCGCGGAGATGCGCCGGGTACTCCGCCCGCTCTGCCACATGCTGGGGGTCCGCCCGCCACCGATCCTGGCGCCGCCTCCCTCCGCCCGGCCAAAACCCCCGTCGCCGGCGGCGCTCGCGGAACCAGCGAAACCCCCCGCCCACAAGCGGCCGAAAAAGCCGGAGAAACCCCGCTACATCTTCGGCCTGCGCTACCCTCCGCCGTTCCCGGATCCGGCCTGAGCAAAGCCGGCGCCTGCGCACGACCGTTTTGTTCCACATAAGGAACGAAAAAGCTCAGTTCAAAAGCAAAAACAACCGAATCGGTTTGCGGTCACGCTCATCAATGAACCGGGCCAAAGCTTTGGTCTTCCGACCAGCCCGATCTGCCTACGGCGCCATCGAGACGCCCTGCAGGCGCACCAGACCGTCCGGCAGCGAGCGATAGCCGGTCACCGATGCCTTCATTCCGGCAATGTTACGCATGGTCCAGAGAAACACGAACGGCTCCTCCACACGGACGACCTGCCACATCTGCCCGTAGAGATCCCGCCGCTTGGCCACGTCGCTGGTCATGCGGGCCTGTTCCAGCAAAGCGTCCACCTTGGGGTTGCTGAACCCCCCGTCGTTCAGCGGCCCGCCGGTGTGCAGCCACAGCCAGATGTTGCTGTCGGGGTCCAACAGCCCGGACCAGAAGACGTGGAACACCTGGTAGTCGCCGCTGGTCAGCGCCGCGATCGCCGAGCCGGTCTCCATCGCCACGATCTTCAGGTTGAACCCAGCTTCCGCCGTCATCGACTGGAACACCTCGGCGACCTGCCGGTTCAGCGGGTCGTTGAAGATGCTGAGCGTGACGTCGAGCGGCGTCTTCACTCCGGCCTCGGCGAGCAGTGCCTTGGCTTTGGCGATGTCGCGCGGCGGCGGCACGATCGCATCGACATGGTACGGGCTCACCGGCGAGATCGCCTGCGCGGTCGGCTTGTACAGGCCATCGAACACCACCTGCAGCAGCGCATCGCGGTCGATCGACAGCTCGAACGCCTGGCGCACGCGCTTGTCGCGGGCGAGCGGCAATTCGCCCTGCTTGCCGGCGCCGGTGTTGAAGCTCAACCCATCGAAGCCGAGCGAATCCGACATCACCACCTTGAGCTTCGGATCGCGCTGCACCGCGGCGACATCGGTCGGCGACACCTGCTCGGCGAAATCCGTGCCGCCCGACTGCAGATTGGTCAGCCGCACGGTGCTGTCCGGGATGATCTGATAGACCAGCTTGTCGAAATGGATATCCTTGGCGTCCCAGGTCCTGCGGGAACTTCTCCAGCGTGATGTGATCCTGGGCCACCCGCTCGACAAAGCGGAACGGCCCGGCGCAGACCGGGTGCAGCGCGAAATTGCTGCCCTCCGCCTCGGCCGCCTTCGGCGAGACGATCATGCCGGAGCGGTCGGTCAGCTGCGCGACGAACGGCGCCGAAGGCTGCTTCAGAACGACCTTCACGGTCAGCGGATCGACCACTTCCACGCGGTCCATCATGTTGACCTCGCTGCGACGGTAGCTGCCTTTCAGGTTGAGATCACGGTCCAGCGTGTACTTCACCGCGGCCGCATCCATCTTTTCGCCGTCCTGGAACAGCACCCCGTCGCGCAGATGGATCACCACCGTCTTCGGGTCGGTCATTTCGTACGACGTGGCCAGCATCGGCACGATGTTCAGCTTCTCGTCGATGTCGAACAGCTTGTCGCACATCGCCGTGTAGACGATCGTGCCCATGAAGGTTTCCGACAGCGCCGGATCCATCGTGTCGACGTCGCCGCGCAAGGCGATGCGGAGGGTCTGCCCATGAACCTGGGCCATCATGGCCGCACTCACTCCGGTCACGACCGTCGCTGCCAAAACTGCCGAGCGCATGTTTTCCCCGCTGCCCAATCTTGCTGTGCCAGTAACGTAGCAATCGCCATGCCATGCGGGCGCGCCAAGCTGGCACGCCAGACCTGGCACGCCAGACCTGGCACGCCGGTTGCCTGGCTTCCGCCCGGGTGCCGGCTGTTGCAAGCTACTGACGGGACGATCAGGTGATCAAGTCTGCCAATGGCTGATGCCGTGGGGTTGCCGCTGTTGGCGATCGAGGGGCTGCGGACCGTGTTCCGCGCCCACGGCCGCGTCGTCGCGGCCGTCGACGGCGTGTCGTTGACGGTCGAGCGCGGCCGCACGCTCGGCATCGTCGGCGAAAGCGGCTGCGGCAAGTCGATGCTGTCGTATTCCATCATGCGGCTGGTGCCGCGGCCTGGACGGATCGAGGCAGGACACATCTACTTCGATGGACGGGATCTGCTCGCGCTGGACGAGCGCGACATGCGGGCGATCAGGGCCGCCCGCATCTCGATGATCTTCCAGGAGCCGATGACCAGCCTCAATCCGGCGTTGACGGTCGGGCGGCAGATCACCGAGACGATGCGCGCGCATGATCGCGGCGCCGGCACGACGATGCTGCACGATCGCGCCGTCGCGCTGCTGGCGAAGGTCCGCATCCCCGCGCCGGAGCGGCGCTTCGACAGCTTCCCGCACCAGATGTCCGGCGGCATGCGACAACGGGTGATGATCGCCATGGCGCTGTCCTGCGCCCCGGACCTGCTGATCGCCGACGAGCCGACGACTGCCCTGGACGTGACGGTGCAGGCGCAGATCCTCGACCTGTTGCGCGAACTGCAGCAGCAGAATGGCATGGCGGTGATCATGATCACCCATGATCTCGGTGTCGTCGCGGAAATGGCCGACGAGATCGCCGTGATGTATGCCGGCCGCGTGGTCGAGCGCGGCAGCGCCGCCGACATTTTCGACGACCCGCAGCATCCGTACACCATCGGCCTGCTCGGCAGCATCCCGCGCATGGAGGAGGAGCGGGAGCGGCTGCTGGCGATCGAGGGCGCGGTTCCGTCACCTGCGTCGCTGCCGAGTGGCTGCCGGTTTCACCCGCGCTGCGTCTTTGCAGCGGAATCGTGCACCCGGATCGACCCGCCGCTGCGCGAGGTGAGCGCCCGGCATTTTGCGGCCTGCCTGCGCGCGCCAATCGACGCGATTGCGGCATGACCCGGTCATGAGGCCCGTGCTGCTGAATGTGCGCGACCTCGCCAAGCACTACCGGCGCGGCGGCACGCTGCTGTCCCGGCCGCTGCCACCGGTGCGGGCGGTCGACGGCGTGTCGTTCGCGCTGTTCCGCGGCGAGACGCTGGCATTGGTCGGCGAGAGCGGCTGCGGCAAGTCGACGACGGCGCGGCTGATCCTGCGGCTCATCGAACCCACCGCCGGCACGGTGCATTTCGAGGCCGTCGACATCACCGCGATGCACGGCGCGCCGCTCAGGAAACTGCGCCGCCGCATGCAGATCATCTTCCAGGACCCGTTCGCCTCGCTCAACCCGCGCATGAGCGTCGGCGGCATCGTCGAGGAGCCGCTCATCGTGCACGGCATCGGCGACGCCGCATCGCGCCGATTGCGGGTGGCGGAGCTGCTGGACATGGTCGGGCTCGCGCCGGAGCACGCGCGGCGTTTCCCGCACGAGTTTTCCGGCGGCCAGCGGCAGCGCATCGGCATCGCCCGCGCGCTGGCGGTGCAGCCGGCGCTGATCGTGTGCGACGAACCGGTCTCGGCGCTCGACGTGTCGATCCAGGCGCAGGTGATCAACCTGCTGAAGGATCTGCAGGCCCGCTTCGGGCTTTCCTATCTGTTCATCGCGCATGATCTTGCCGTGGTGAAGCACGCGGCCGACCGGGTTGCGGTGATGTATCTCGGCCGCATCGTCGAGCTGGCGCCGAAGCGGGTGTTGTTCGAGGACCCGCGGCATCCGTACACGCGCACGCTGATGGCGGCGATCCCGCGGCCGGACCCGCATGGCCGGGCGAAACTGACGCTGGCCGCCGGCGAGGCGGCGAGCCCGGCCAACCTGCCCGCCGGCTGCCGCTTCCATCCGCGCTGCCCGTTTGCGGTCGCGCTGTGCCGCGAGGCCGATCCGCCGCTGCGCGAGCTGCGGCCCCGACCATTTTTCCGCCTGCCACCGTGCCGAAGCGCTGCCGCCGATGGATGAAGTCGCGCACCGCGCAATGGCTCCGGCGGCGGCAAGGCGCCTTTCGCTCTATGCCAGACTGCGCGGCGAAGCTTTGCAGGAGTTGGAGGCGCAGCCTTGACCAGCCTCGGCACCCGGCTGGCACAGGTGGTGCCGACGCTGCTGCTGATCAGCGTGCTGGTGTTCGGCTTGCAGGAGCTGATGCCCGGCGATCCGGCGATCGTGCTGGCGGGGCCGTTGCGCGACCCGATCGTGGTCGCGCAGATCCGCGCGAAACTCTGGCTCGACCAGCCGATTCCGGTGCAGTACCTGCACTGGCTCGGCAACGTGCTGCAGGGCGATCTCGGCTACAGCTGGCGGGTCGGCCAGCCGGTGGCCCACATGATCGGCCAGAAACTCCCGGTCACGTTGCAGTTGTCCGCGATGGGATTCTGCTTCGCGCTGCTGATCGGCGTCCCGGCCGGCGTGATCTCCGCCGTGAAGCGGGACACGGTGTGGGACTGGGCGGTCAACATCATCGGCCTGGCCGGGATCTCGGTGCCGAATTTCTGGATCGGCATCCTGCTGATCCTGGCCGTCTGCGTCGATCTCGGCTGGCTGCCGTCGTCGGGCTACGCGCCGCTCACCGAGGACTGGCGCATGTCGCTGGCCACCACGATCCTGCCGGCCTTCGTGCTCGGCAGCAACCTCGCCTCCACGCTGATGCGCCACACCCGCAGCGCCATGCTGAGCGCGCTCGACCAGGACTATATCCGCACCGCGCGGGCGAAGGGCCTCGGCGAGTGGACGGTGATCGTGCGCCACGCCTTGCGCAACGCGCTGATCCCGGTCGTCACGCTGGGCGCGCTGGAACTGGGCACGCTGCTCTCCGGCACCGTGCTGATCGAGCAGATCTTCAGCATCCCCGGTTTCGGCAAGCTGATCGTCGATGCCGTGTTCGACCGCGACTATCCGGTGGTGCAGGCGGTCGTGCTGGTCACCGCGGCGCTGTATATCGGGCTCAATCTGCTGGCCGACATGCTGTATGTCGTGATCAATCCGCGGCTGCGGGCGGGCTGACGGTGCGCAGCGCGCACGAAAGCCCCGGACGGCTGGCGCTGCGCCGCTTCACCCGCCGCCCCGCGGCGGTCGCGGGGATGGTCGTCGTGCTGCTGTTTATCGTCATTGCAGCCGCCGCGCCGGCGCTGGCGCCGTTCGACCCGAATGCGACGAGCTGGTCGACTATTCGGAAAGCGCCGTCGCTGCTGCACTGGATGGGCACCGACGAGAACGGCCGCGACGTGCTCTCCCGCGTCATGTACGGCGCCCGCGCGAGCATGCTGGCGGGCGTGCTCTCGGCCTTGATCGCGGCCGCGATCGGCGTTCCGCTCGGCCTGATCGCGGGGCTCGCCGGCGGCTGGACCGACTCGGTGATCGGCCGGATCACCGACGCGGTGCTGTCGGTGCCGTTCCTGATCCTGGCGATCGCACTGGCGGCGTTCCTCGGCCCGAGCCTGCAGAACGCGATGATCGCGATCGGCATCGCCGCGGCGCCGGCTTTCGTGCGGGTCGCGCGCGGCGCCGCGATCGACGTCGGCACGCAGGACTTTGTGGAGGCCGCCCGCGCCGTCGGCAATCCGCCCTGGCGCGTGGCGGTGCGCCACGTGCTGCCGAACATCGTGCCGCCGATCCTGGTGCAGGCGACGCTCGCGATCGCCATCGCGATCGTCGCCGAAGCCGGGCTGTCGTTTCTCGGCCTCGGCCAGCAGCCGCCGGCCGCAAGCTGGGGCTCGATGCTCAACTCGGCGCAGCGCTTCATGACGCAGGCCCCGTGGCTCGCGGTATTTCCGGGGTTGGCGGTGTTCCTCGCGGTGATGGCGTTCAACCTGATGGGCGACGGGCTGCGCGACGCGCTGGATCCACGTTCGCATTGAGCAACACCGGCATTCATCTGGCGGGCGATTCCGTTCGCCGGTCCTGCACGCGGAAATTGCCAGCCGGTCGCGTCGCCATGCTAATGTAGGCAGGCTTCGATCGGCGGGCTGGGAGAAACGGGATGGCCACGGAAGCAAAGACCGGCATGGACAAGCAGGACATGAAGCGGCTGCTTGGCAAGGCCAGGCAGGATCAGGTGAATTGCGCGATCGGGATGGCGGCGGAACCCGGCTTGGGGCTGCTGGTGCTGGACCCGATCAAATCGCCGAAGGCGATCGAGCAGGATCTCATCAGGCAGAACGCCGGCGCCAGGAACACCCGCCCCGGCAGAGCGTACGTCGATACGGTTGAAAACCCAAAGCAGCTCAAAATCATCGTCACGCGGGAGATCTCGGGCATCGCGCGCCGGCTGGTGAAGACGCTGAAGGGCACGGGCATCACCAAAGTCGTCATCCTGCTCGAGGACGGCACGGAGGTGGAGAGCTACGCCGAGGAGGAAGAAGCGACCGCCGCCGCGACGGCGGCCCCGGCTGCCGATGCCGCTGAGCCGGCGCCGGCGGCGCAGGCGGCGGCGACGCCGGACGCGGCGACACTCGCCCACGAGCTCGGCGAACTCATCAAGCGCATTCCGGCGGTCGCCGCTGCCGCGCCCGCGCAAAAGGACATGCTGGCCAAGCTCGCGAAGGATGCGACGCTTCAGCTCAGGGGCGGCAGCCCCGTTCAGGCCCAGGAACTGATCCGGCAGCTGCACGCCGCAATGGAGGCGGCGGTGCGCGAGGCGGTGGCGGCGCGGACCCAGGCGGCGCCGGCGGCGGCCGCCGCGGACAGCGCGACGGCGACGTATGACACGTCCCGCAAGGCCTGGCTCGCCGCGCGCGCCAAGGTGGCAGAGCAGATCGAGACGCTGCGCGCCGCGATCGTGACGACCTATGAGCCGGACGGGCTCGCGCCGGAGCTGGAGCGGGCCTACGGCAGCCGCGTGCAGCGGATCCTGGCGACGCTGGACACCTCGTTCGCCGACGTGCTGGCGCAGGCGGAGAAGGCGCCCGATCCGGCGACGCGGGCAGGGCTGGTGACCGAGGCGCAGACGGTCCTGCAGCGCTACCAGGAATTCGCGAACAGCGAGCCGCTGATCGATGGGCTCGACGACAACCCGTTCGTGCCGCTGGCGATCCGCCGCACGCTGGACGCCACGTTTGCGGCGCTCGGCCGGGCGTTCCACTAGCCCGGCACGGAGGCAGCGATGTCGCAGTCCCAGGGAGGCGGCCAGGGAGGCGGCCAGGGCGCCGGCGGGGTTCCGCCCGGGGGTGGGGGCACGGGCGGGCCGCAGCCCACAGTCCCGGGCGGCGTCCGGCAGCCGGTGCGGGTGACGATCGCGCCGCAACGCGGTGTGGCCGGCCCGGCCGCGGCGCCGCCGCCGGGCGGCGCGGGTGCCGGCGGCCAGCCGCCGCCGCGGGTGACGATCGCGCCGCAACGCGGAGTGGCCGGTCCGGCAGCGGCGGCGCCGCAGGTCGGCGCGGGGGCGGGTGCTGGCGGACAGCCGGCGGCCGCCGTGGCCGTGCCGCCGCCAAAGCCGACACGGCAGCCGGCGCAGGATTCTTCACCGTTCGGCTTGCAACAGTCGCGTCTGCCCGTCGGGGGTGAGGAAGAGGAAGAGGACGAGGACGAGGGCGAAGGGAAAGAGGAAAAGGGAGAAGAAAAAGCAGGAAGGAGGAAGGGGGACGAGCGAGAGGAGAAGGAAAAACGCGCCCGGAACCTCGAGAGGATGCGGGCCGCCGGCGGGGGGCGGCGCCCGCGGCGTTGGTGGAGCGAAAACTTCAATACGGATCTTCCCGGCAGCGACAACCTCGCCCTCGCGAGCGGTATGGGAGTGCCTCCGGGCCTGCCACGGCGCCCCAAGGAACTGCAGCAGGTGGTCTATGAGCGCCTGCTGACGCCGGAGGAACTGGCAAAGAAAATTGCCGAGAAGCCGACAGAGCCGTACCATGCCCTTGCCGATGAGCTCACCGGACTCGAAGCATTTTTGAACCAGGTTATGTTTGCCGATGCGAACCGCGACACTATCGCCGAAGTTGGCAGACGGCTCGGCGCCATCGGGAACGCGGCGGAAGCGCCGGCCAAGCAGGAAATCGGCGCGAGAGAAAGCGAGACCAGCCAAGGACATACGCCGGAGTGTGGCGGACTACCAAGCCAGGCTGCCGGATCTCATGCAGGCCGTACAAGGCGACCCGGCTCTGAGGCGGGTCAGGCAAAGACTCACGCTCGGTCAGGCGTTCACCGCCAAGCGGTGCGGCATCGCGTTCGCCGACTGCGCCTTTGATGATTTCAATGACCGAACAGAATTGGAGTGTCGCGAGAATTTCGGCGCCGGCGCGCTGAACTCGGTGGCGAAGATAAAGTACGCAGGCGAATTCGAAGGCATCTTCAAGCCGGAGCCCGTGCAGGACGATGGCGGATCACTCGTTCCCAGCCTGATCGGGATCGACAACCTGGCGCCGCACTTCGGCAACAGGAACATTGCGAGCGCGGAGGTTTCTCGCCTGCTCGGCGCCGATGTGATCGTCGGATCGCGCTTCGCCATCCACAATGGCCGGATCGGACTGCTGATGGACAAGGCTCCGGGCCGGTCACCACGCCAGACGAGCAAGGTCGATGCGGAGCACGACCCGCATTTCGCGGAATTGCTTGCCGCCGGCAATACCAGGCAGCTCGGCGAGGATAACTACGAGGAGTTGGAAGACGGCTGGGTGCATCACCAACTCGCGCCGCCCTGGAACGATCCTCTGTCGATGGAGGCCAAGGCCAGCCTGCAGAAGCAACTCGTTGCTTTGCAATGGTCCGATGCACTGACCGGCCAGGTCGATCGCCACCCCGGCAACTACCACGTCGAGGTCGACGGCGATCGGGTGGTCGTCAAAGGCATCGACAACGATATCGCGTTCGGGGCGAAACAAGGGGAATGCCCGAAGCGGGGTGGTCCCCCGGCGGGGAGCAAGAGCCGGGGCCTGCCCAACGTCATCGACATGGATATGCTGGCAGCGCTGCGGGCGAAAGACTTCGAAAAAAATCTGGTTGCCAGCCTGTCCGGCCGGCTGACCGGGGACGAGATCAAGGCCACTGTCGCCCGCTACCGGCAACTTCTGGAGCACGCCAATGACCTCGAGAAACAGAAAATGGTCGTGACGTCCTGGACAGAGGACATGCCGGGCGGCGGGCCTTTGGACGAGCAGGTCGGCGGCTATTTCGGGCGCGACCTGAAGCAATTCACCGGTCCGGCGTCCCAGTAAGGCCGCGCAAGGAGCAGCGATATGGCCAGCGATGCCGCACCGGCCGAAGACATCGCCGTCCTGCTGGAGGCGTTTCGGCACTACCGCTCTGCCGCGCTGCGCCTGCCGCCGGTGCCGCGCGAGCTTGCCCCGGCGCTCGCGGCATGGAGCGAATGGCGCTACGGCACCACCGAGCGCGATCTGACCGATCGCGACGGCTTCCTCGCCGATGCCGCCGACCTTGCGACCGCACCGGAAGTCGGCTTCGGCCATGTCGGGCACGGCGTCGCGAGCTGGTGGCTGTGCTATCGCCTGATCCTCGACCCGCTGGCCGTGTTCGTGCGGCAAAGCTTCGGCAATATCTATGACGACGCCGAGGGCCGCCGGGGCATGGTCAACCGTACCGCGTGGCAGCTCGAGGAACTGGTCGTCACGGCCGACGCGGCCCGTGCTTCGGGCCGGTTGCCGGCGCCGCAGCGGCTGGTGGTGGTGGTCGATGAACGCGACGGCAGCGGCTGGTTCGTCGCCGGTGGTGCGCCGGACTGGCAGGACAGCGCCGCCCCGATCGCCGCAGCGATCGAATGGCTGGGCGGATCGGGTTCCGGGGTCCGGCCTTGATTGCCGCTCCGCCCGTCGATCGCCGCCGCGTTGCAGCTTCGCTCACAGCTCTCCGTCGCGGTCCCTCAAGCAAGGGCCCTGGTGACGGCCTCCTGCGCGGCTGGTATTGTCACAACGACCTGGAAACGGGAGGGACACATGCGCCAATTCGTGCTGATGGCATTTGTTTCGACGATCGCCGCTGGGTTGCCCGCACGGGCGCAAACCGTCAAGACGCCGGACCAGATTGCCCACGACCTCGGCATCGCGCCGCCAGCCGCGGGCCAGAACGCCGCTCCGCAGGCCGAGCCGACGGAAGGCGTCGCCGGTTGGGGAACGGCGGGCATCAGGCTCGGCAAAATGGCCCCGGCGCCAACGTCCCAGCAGCCCTGTCGGGTGGCGGCCAGTGCGAACCACGGCGGTACCCAGCACAGCAGCAGCCTGCAGGTCAGGTTCGCGAACGCGTCCGCAGAGCTGCTCGCGACCGATCGCGAGCAGCTCGACAATCTGGGGAAGGCCATCGCTGGAAGCTGCATCCATCTTCGCATCGAGGGTCACACCGATACGGTCGGCGATACCAGGACCAACATGACCCTGTCGCAGCGCCGGGCCGCCGCCGTGGCGGCATACCTGAAGGCACATTACGGGATCAGCACCGACCGCCTGCGGCCGGTGGGCCTGGGCGAGGAAGGGCTGGCGGTGCCGACACCCGACCAGACGCCCGAGCCCGCCAATCGCCGCGTGGTCGTCGTCAACCTGGATAGCTGAGCGTCGCTGTCGACGTTCGCGCAGGGGCCACCGGCGGCCCGCCCGCGTCGCCGATCACCGCCAGCACGCCCCAGTAGGACGGATGGGAGGCGACGCCCGGGTGCGTGTCCAGCCAATGCAGCTGCGCCTCGCGCAATCCGCCGGCGATGCCGAGATCCGGGTGCTGCCGCCAGCTCGACAGCGCATCCGGGATCAGCGTCGCCCCGGGGACATCGAACAGCTTCCAGTGGGTGATCAGCAAAGCCCGCGCGCCGGCCCCGAAGAAGCTGCGCGCCAGGCCCGACAGCGCCTCTCCGGCCGTGTTTCCGCCTGGCCCGCCGGAGTTGCACGAGGACAGGATCACCAAATCCGCGTTCAGGCTGAGCTTTTCCACCTTCGATGATGTGAGCAGCGCGTCGCCGGCATCGGCCGCGCCGACCGGAGCCGAGGCGACGATCGCCGGTTCCGTCTGGCATTCGAGATCGGACGGCAGCAGCCCGTGTGCCGCGAAATGCAGCACCTTGTATTGATCGAGCCGCAGGCTGGCGACGGCGCTCGAGGTGAAGGCCTGGCCGGTCAACTGATTGCTTCTGCTGGCACCCAGGATATCGGCCGCCGCATTGAGCTGCCCGACGAACGCATCGAGGCGCGGCAGGCCCGCCAGTTCCGCGGCGGCGTCGTGGCACTTCGCGGCCGGAAAGGTCGCCTCCGCCTGCGCCAAGGTCACGTTCGTCGCGGCGCCGAACCCGAACCACGGCTGCGGCGCGGGGGAGCTGCCGGCGAGCTTGCGCAGCCCGAGGAAGTTGCCCGGCTCGGGCACGTGCGCAATCGCGAACTGCCGGACCAGCCAGGGTGCGGCTGAATAGTCGTGCGAGGTCCAGGGCGCGGTCAGCAGCACCTCGAACGGCAGCGCCAGCAGCGACCCGGACGGCGAGATCGTGAGCGTGGTGACGCCTTGCAGTTGCGGTGCGAGCGGCCCGAGCACCGCCTCGTACAGCTCGTGCGAGGCGTCGAAGTCGAACGGGTGCAGTCGGTCGTCGTCGAGCGGCTCCAGCGTGTGCCGGAGCCGCTTGACCAGCATGTCGACCCGCATGCTGCCGCCATCGATCCGCCCGACCGAAATGCGGCCATCACGCAACAACATGCTCCAGCCGGTCTTTTCGCTCAGCACGGTCAGCAGGAACGCTTCGCCCGGCCGCAGGGCGGCCATCACGTCCTTGGCGCTGACCGCCATCGGCACATTCTGGTTGTAGCGCGGCGAGGCGGCCGCGACCTCCTCGTCGAGCCGCAGCATTTCGTCCCGGGCCTTCTCGACGTCGAGCCTCAGCGCATCGAGTTTCGCGGCATCGGCCGGATCGCCCCGCTGCTCCAGCTGGGTGCGCTGTCGATCCAGCGCCTGCAGCCGGTTGTCGGCCCGGTCGCGCTGGCCGATCAGCGCGGCCGCCGCCGGATCGCGCGTATCCTCGGCCATGCGACGGGCGGCCTGCTGGATCTGCTGGCTGGTCTGGGTGCCGCGGATGCGCTCCGCCGCCTCGAACATCTCGGCCAGGCGCTGCTGCGCCGCGGCGCCCCGCGCGCCGGCGACGTAGGCTTCGAGGCAGGGGGCCATCAGGTCCGCGACGACGCCTTCCTTCGGGCTCAGGTATCGCACCGCCTCGCCGCAGGTCGCGAGTGCCTCGTCGAGCCTGTTCTGCGCCAGCAGTTGCGCGGCGAGGATCAGCTTGGTTTCGGCCCGCGCCTGGGTTTCGCCACCGTAGCCAAGCGAGAAGTCGCGATCGGCGTGCTGCAGCAGCCCGATCGCATCGCCGACCTGGCCCTGCCCCGCCAACGTCAGGCCGTGCGTGCGATAGACGAACGCCGTCTCTCGCTCGTCGAAATGGTTAGCCGTGCGCGGCAGCTTGGCGACAAGGGCCTCGGCACCCCTCAGCTCAGCCTCGCTGTCGGCCAGTCGGCCCAGTTCGCGCAGCGCCCACGCCCGGTTCCGCTTCACCTCGACGAGGCCGAACAGCGCCTCGAGCGAGGTAGTGTCCGTCGGCAGCAGCGACCCCTCCGCAGGCGCGTCCAGCGTTGGCTGTGCGAGGGCGAGATAGGCACTTGCCGATTGCTCGAACAGCTTGAGCGCCTCTTGCGCCCGGTGACGGTTCATCTGGTCGATGCCGCGATGATCGTACAGCCGCGCCCTGGCCGTCCCGTCGCTGCCGAGCGGCGGCACGGTCGCATCGCCGCCGTCAGGTCCGATCAGCGCCGCTGCACGCCCGAAGTCGACGTCAGCTTCCGCGAACCTGCCCTGATCCGACAATTGCAGGGCCAGGTACATAAGCGGCGTCGCCTTGTCGGGATTGTCCTGGCCGTTGATCTTCTCCAGCAGCTTGTCCTGCAGGGCGATGACGTACCGGTAGGCGCTTTCGGCGGCGGAGGCGTTGCCGCGACGGTTGGCGTCGGCGGCCTGCCGCATCAGCTCCTGATATTCGTGCAGGTCGTTGGCCCGGTAGCTGTGTGCCGCGAGCCGCGCGGCCAGCAGCGGATCCGCCGCCGCACTGGCGCTACCGCCCGTGTCGGTGGCAACGCCGGCCAACACGGCGATGGTGCGCTGTGTCACCTCGAAAGCCGCCTCGATGGTGTCGGCGTACCAGATGCGCCCGCCGACCGCGGCGACCATCGCCACTTGCGGGAAGCCGCCGTTCCGGTAGCGGCATTCCAGCACCACCGCGCGGGCGCCGCCGAGGATGGTGGTCGGCCGCACATCCGGCGCGCAGGCGAAACGCGCGTCGATGTTGCTGCGCCAGCCCGCGCCGCCTGCCTCGCCGTTGGCAAGCAGGGCAAGGTCGACGCCGGTATCCGGCCCGCCCGGACGGACGCGGGCGCTCGGCTCTTCCCAGTCGCCGCAATAGACGTCGGTGGCGCCGCCGCCGAGGTCGAGACGCCGGCACACCTCGCCGACGCTGTTCTGTCCGACCGGCACGGTCCCGGCCTGGCCGTCCTGCACGGCCACATAGGCGGAACTCGGTGGTCCCTGGCAGGCGGCCAGGGCGGCCAGCAGGACGATGCCCGGAAGCAGCCTGCGCACGTCAGGTACTCCTGGTCCGACACGCCCGGCAGCAGCAGGTTCAGATCGTCAAGCGGCGCCTGCACGATCGGGGTCAGCGCCGGCACCGCGAGCAGCTGAGGCACCTGCTGGAGAAACACGACGACCCGGCAGCCGATCGAGCTGACCGCGCATCCGTCGATCTGCAGGTTCAAGCTGGGATCGTAGGTGTAGTCACCCGTTCGCGCGTCATAGACCCCGGTGCCGGCCGCGGACGCGGCCGGAGGGCCCTGGTTGAACGGGCTGCCGCTGCTATTGGCGACTGCGCCGTTGAGCGACGCCGTCGCCGAACCGGACGTGGTGATGAGGGCAAGCTGTTGGCCCGAGGGATCGCCGCGCACGCTGCCGTTGCCGATCCACAGCATGACCACCGTGCTGCCGGCCTGCCACCCGGCCGCGCTGTTGAGCTGACCGAAGGTGATCGAACCCGACGTCGGCGCGCCAAGCGGGAGATCCGGCAGGGCAAGACGGAACATCGGCCCGGCGATCGTCACGTCGCCGACCGCGATGGTGCCGTTCCCCTCGGCGGCGTTGAAGCCGTTATGCTCCATTGTGGAGTTGGCGACTGTGGCTGTCAGGCTGTCGCCGATGGTCAGGAATATCCCACCCGAACCGATGCCGGACATATCCAAAGGCGATGCGATGCCCGAGGTCCCGGGCTTGTACAGGGTCCTCCAGGTGTCGGGCGAGTTGCCCTGGCTGGCGTTCAACGTCGCTCCGCTGTCGACGGCGAGCGCGCCGAACGCGGCGTTGGTCGCCAGCACGATACGGTGCGCCTGCAGGTTGGCGGACCCCAGGACCTCGATCGAGGACGCGTTCAACTGCACGAAGCCGTCGCCGTCGGTCGAAACGATCGGTCCTGCCACGTAGCAGCTTTTGCGAGTTCGTGATCGCAATGCCTGCCGCCGCACTCATCTGGCCGAGCGTTCCCACGGAATTCGCGCTCGGCAACGAGATCAGGCCGGAAGCAGCGGCGGCCGCCAGCAGCGGCGTCACGATGATCCCGGCAGCCGGCGTCTCTAGGATGCTGCCCGCGGCCGCGAGCGAAACGCTGGCTTCGCCAGTCAGCGGACTGGCAATGGTGATGTCGCCGGTGGCAGCGGCAAAGCTGATCGTATTGGCACTGGCCGCGCCAAGCACTGCGACCGACGGAGCCGTCACGTTGATCGAGCCGCCCGCGGCCAGCGTGCCGGCCACCACGCTCTCGCCATCCGACACGGCGAAACTGCCCGACGCCGATCCACTGATGCTGCCGATCTGATTGGACGGATTTCCGAGGCTCACCGACCCGGTGGCCGACACAGCGTTCACCGCCCCGCCGATGACCTGTCCCGGCGCGATCAGATCGGTCTCGGCCGCCAGCGCGGCCGCGTTGCTGGCGTTGACCGTCCCGACGATCTCCAGCGGACCGGCGAAGGTCGCAAGCAACACCCGCGGCGCCGTCACCACGCCGTTCACCGATATCGTCTGCGCCGCAAGCGTCACCGTCCCGTTGGCGGAGACGCTGTTCACGACCAGCGCAGCGTTGTCGGCGAATGTGAACCCGCCGAACGCCGCGCCGTTCACGCTGGCGACGACATTGTTCGGGTTGCTCAGGTCGATTGCGCCGCTGCTGCTGCTCGCCGCGAGCGCGCCGTTGCCGGTTATCGACCCGTTGCTGCCGACGACCCCGGCTGTCCCGGACAGCGTCGCGCCGACCGCCGCCGCGACGTTGCCGCCGCTGCCGAGTTGCAGAGTGCCGCCGGTCGCGACCATCGATACGACGGGTGCCGTCACCGTGCCGGTCAGGGTGATCGCCGGGGCGGTCAATGTCGCCGCTGCCGCAGCCGTCACCGGCCCGCTCACCGACATCGCTCCGGACGCGATCGACACGGTTCCGCCGGCCGCGACCCCGCTCACCGTGAGCGCCGTGCCGTCGGCCAGCATGAAATCGCCGGCCGCCGAGCCGCTCACGCTCGCAACCGCGTTGCCCGGGCTGCCCAGATCGACCGAGCCGCTCGCGGAAACGACGGCGAGCGTACCCTTGGCGCTGATCAGGCCGCCCTGCTCGACGATGTCGGACTGTGCGTCGAGGGTCATCGCGCCCGCGCTCACCACGGCGCCGTCGAGCAGGGTCAGTCCGCCCCCGGACACCGCCAGATCGGCCGTTCCGGCAGTGATCGTCCCGCCGACCACAAGCCCGCCGGACGAGGCGAGCACCAGCGTCCCGGCGCCGATGGTTCCATTGACCGAAATCCCGTTCGCCGTGGCCGATGCGAGCGTCCCTGCGGCAATGGTTCCCGGGACCGAGAGGTCGCCGGCGGCGTCCAGTGTGACCATTCCGGCACTGATGCTGCCCGCGATCGAAAGCCCCGCGGCCACGGCCAGCGTCACCGTCCCGGCACTGACCGCACCCCCGACCGAAAGCCCGGCCGCGGCGGCGTCGGTCAACGCGAAGCCCCCGGCGACGAGGTAGGAATTCAGCGACTGCACCTGGTTCGTTGCGGAGGTCAGGGCCACGTTGGCGGGCTGGTTGGTGGTCCAGCCCAGGGACGCGGCGGTCCACCCCAAGCCGCCGGATCCCGGATCGCCGGTGATCCCGGCGGCGAGCACGGAAGTCCCCTGGCCATCGAGCGTCACACCGGCGGCGCCGCCGAGCGTATTGGCGTCGATCGACCCCGAATTCGGTCGTATCGCCGCGAGAATACAGCGTCAGCGACCCGGCGATCAGGGATTTGTCGATGCTGATGGTGCCGCCGAGCAGCGTCAGGTCGACACTCGGCGACGACTGAGCCGATGCCTGCGCGGCAGCGGCAGAACCCGGGGCGAAGCTGAGAACGGCGGCCCCGTTTGCCGTCATCGACGCCGGCACCGAGCAGCCCGGACAGGTCACGCCCACCGCTCCGGCGGCGCCGACCTGCGACGCGCCGGCGATCTCGATCAGGCCGAAATCATTCTGGCCGCCGGGCGCCTGCACCAGCACCCCGGCTCCGGTAGCGGTCCCCGCCGCCACCACGCCGCCGGACTGGGACGCATTGCCGGACAGCGCCAGCAGATGGACCCCGCCGGCACCGGCGATCAGCCCTGCCGTCTGGCTAAGCGCCCCATCCACGGTCATGCCGAGGGTGCCGCCGGCGGCAATGGTGTTCGAAAGAGTGACGGCCCCCCCGGACCAGATATCGATCGAGCCGACCGCCAGCATGATGCCGCTGCTCTGGCTGAAGCTGCCAGCGATCGTGGCAACCGCGGAACTGGCCTCGCCTGCCGTTCCGGTGCTGCCGCTGCCGACGGCGATCGAGCCGGCCGAAGCCACGATGCCCCCGGTCTGGTTCAGCACGCTCGTCACCGTCAGGCTGCCGCCGAGCAGCGAGCCGCCGCCGATGTCAACGCTCGCCGCAGTGATCGGGCCGGCGGCGGCGACGGTTCCGCCTGTCGTCAGCGCATCGAAGGCGATGCTGCCGTTGCTTGCCACCGTGCTGGTCGGATCGATCGTCGTGCTACCGCCGGAGAACGCCGCGCCGGCCCCGGTCGCGCCGATGTCCGCCCCGGTCAGCGACTTGCTCGGCGCGGTCAGCGCCACGCTGGCGCCACCGATCACCGCGTTGTCGATATCGAGGTCCCCGCCCGCCGCGATGCTGAGCGCGCCGGGTGCGAACACCTCGGTCGTGGCCCCGGTGATCGCGACATTGCCCGTGGCCGAGACCGACACGGCACCATTTGCGCCGGTCGCCAGCACTGGGCCGGCGATCGAGAGATTGCCGGCGACATTGAGGGCGATGCTGCCGGCGGGCTGGCCATAGCCGGCGATCACAGGGCCGCCGACCGTCAGAAGCTGCGTGGCGTTGCCCGGGCTTGCGTTCAGCGTGATCCCGCCGGTCGCGGTCAGGAAGCCGAGCGTGTCGACTGCGTTCGGGCCGGTCAGCGAGATCGAGCCGGCCGCGTCGAAGCTCCAGTTGGCCGGCGAGAGCGTGTCCGCGGCGAGCAGCCCGACGCGTGCGGCCAGCAGGTTCGCCGCGACCGTGCCATTGCCCGTGATGCCGTTGGCCGCATACAGCGCCAGCGTGCCGCCGCCTGCAGCGGCCACTCCGTAGGCAATCACCGTTCCGTCCAGCTCGATCGTTCCGACCGGATTCGATGCGTTCAGCGGGGCCATTGCGCTGTTGGCGACGAGCGTGACGTTGCCGCCGGGCGTCACCGCGCCCGCCCAGCCGACGGCGGTGCCGCCGGCGGACACCGTGCCGCCGTTGGCGATCGTCAGATTGCCGGCCACGGCGAGCGTCACATTCCCCGGGTTCGCGCTGGCCGTCAGACCGGCCTGAACCGGTGCCGTGATGGTCAACGCCTGCGTATCGGTCAGGGAAAAATTGCCGGTGACGCGGTACGCGCCGACGCTGCCGATGCTGTTGCCGTTGCCGAGCGTCACGGTGCCGATGCCCGGCAGCGGCTGTATCGTCCCCAGTTCGGCGTTGGCCAGTTCCGTGGTGCTCCAGAAGCCGGCGACCGGCAGGCCGGCGCTGCCGGTCAGCGTTGCCGCGCTGATCACCGCCGTCGGCGCTTCGGTGGTGGCCAACTGCGATTGCAGCGTGAGCGTGGCGGCGCTCAGCGTCGCGCCGGCCGGGATGTCGATCGAAGCGCCGACCAGCGTGACAGCCGCGGGAAAAGTCGAGGCGCCACCTGCAATGAGTGCCGACCCAGCCGGTTCCGTCACCGCATAGCTCTGCGTTTGGCCGCCGCAGGCCGAGCACGTCACGCTCCCGGCAATCGTGACCGTGTTCGCGCCGCCTGACGCCACGTTCGCGAACGTCGCGAATTGCACCGTGCCATCCGGCGCCTGCACCGTGACGGAGTTGCCGGCGACGATGGCGCCCGTCTGGATCGCGTTGCCTGCGGTCGCGTTCAGCGTTGCGGCACTGCCGATCAGCGTCGCGCCCGCGCCGATCGAGATGGCTGGCGCGCTCACCGACAGCGTTGCGCCGGCGGCCAGCGTTCCGACCGGGCTGAAGGTTCCGCTCGGCTCGGTCACCGAGACATTGCCTGCCGCCGCGATGGTGCCGCCGTTCTGCGTCAGTCCACCGGCAAAGATGATACTGCCGCCCGCCAGCAGCACGCCGCCGCTGTCGGCAACGCCGCCAGCGAAGGCAATGTTGCCGCCGCTGACCAACACCTGCCCGGTCGAGAGCGTGGCCGAGGTTGCGGAGATGTCCGAGCCGACCACAAGCGTGCCGCCGGTGAACGCCAGCCCGCCCAGGTCCGACGTCGCCGCGCCGTTCAGCGTTCCGGCGACGAACAGGCCGCCGATCAGTGTCGCCGCGTTGAACGACACGTCACCCTGCGCGAACAGCGTGCCATTGGACTGCACAAGGCTTCCGGGCATGACGATGTTCTGGGCGGAGACGATGACGCCGGGGATGCCGCCAGCCCCGACGCTCAGCTGAACGGTGTCCGTGCTCGTCGTGCCCAGAACCATTGGCTGGGCCGCGGCGCCCGACGCAATCGTGCCGCCGGCCACCGTGATGGCCGGCACGTCCAGTGTCACGCCGCCGCCGCCCCAGATCAGACCGGCCACCGCAGCGGTCGTCCCGGCCGTGACGACCACGCCGGTCGCCGCCACGGTCACGCTGCTTGCGCTGCTCGCCAGCGGGCCGTTGACCGTGATCGGCTGCGTCGGGTCGGACACCGTCAACGCGCCGCTCGTGCTGCCGGCCGTGCCCGCGACCAGGCCCGCGCTGCCGATCGTCAGCGGCAAGGTGTCGGCAAGCGCGATGCTGCCGCCGGCAACGAAGCCATTGACCACGCCGATGGCGTTGCCGGCGCCGATCAGCGCGACATTGCCGGCGATGCCCGTGCCGCTGAGCAGTGTCTCGGCGGTGATCGCCCCCGTCGCCGCCTGCGCTATGCCGCCGGCCGGCGCGCCGAGGTCCAGCGTGGCTGCACCGATGCTGGCGCCGCCAAAGACGATGCCACTCGTCCCGCCGCTCACGAGCTGAATGTGAGGTGCGTTGAGCACCGCGTTGTCGGCGAAGACGATGGAGCCGCCTTGTGCAACCGACCCGCTCGATGCAAGCGAGACGACACCGGACTGGATCGAGAGCGTCGCAGTCGCCAGGGGAGTACTGCTGAGCGACAGCGTGACCGCCGGCCCCGTTATGCTGCCGATGTTCACGGCGCCGCCCGACTGCAACGTGACGCTGACCCCGGGCGCGAAAGCGACGGAAGCGGCAACGTCGATCAGCGTGCTGGCCTGAAGCACGATGCTGCCGCTGCCGATGGATGTGAGGGCACTGGCCAGGACGGTGTCGGATGGGTCGCCCGCATTTGCCGCGATTTCGTACGTCGTGCTGCCCGGCGCGGTCAGGGTCGGGGACACCGTAGGGCTGCCAGTCGTGCCGATGATCAGGACGCCCGGATCGAGCAGCACCGACCCGGGCCGACCAGCCGCAGCCCCAACATCGACGCTGCCGGCCAGGCCGAGCGACCCGCCGGACACCTCGACGGCGCCGCCACTCCCGCCCAGGTTGCCGCCGCGGGCGGTGATGGCTCCGTCCATCACGGTGGACCGCGTGCTCAGCACCGCCACGGTGCCGCCGTTGCCATCGGCAGCCGCATCCGCCGCGATCGTCGCACCCCGCGCGACCTTGACCCTGCGGGCGGTGTTCGGGGCGCCGACCGCCGGGCCGCCGACGGCTCGCGCGAGCGTCGTTCCCAGCGCGACCACCCCGCCCTTCGCCGCGCCGGATACGTCGACGCGGGCGCCGGCCGCGACCCGCACCGCGTTGCTGGCCGTCGCCTGCACCTGCCCGCCGGTCAGTCCGGTCGCGGTCAGTGCCCCCTCTATGGCGATCGACCCGCCGACCGCGTCCAGCACCAGCGTGCCGCCCGCGCCGCCGGCACTGCCGGCACCGATCTGGCCGCCGGCCGCGACCAGCGTCTTGATCAGTCCGTCCGCGGCCGCCGCGCTGAGCGTCACGGTGCCGCCATCGGCCAGGATGGTGCCGGTATTGGTCACGAGCGCCGGCACCGGCCGGCCGCCCGGCCCGAGCGGCGCCTGCCGGACCAGCCCGGTCACGTCGATCGAGAACAGGCCGTCGCCGTAGAGATCGAGCGTATAGCGGGTGGCGCCGGCCAGGATCACTTTGCCGAGCTGCGCCGTGATCGTGCCGGCATTGACCACCGCCGGCGCGACCAGCGCGGCAATCCCGGCCTGCCGGACCGTGAGGTTGCCGTTGTTGACGATGCTCGCACCCGGCTTGCCCGGCTGGTCGAAGTGCAGCCTGCCGCCGGCCATGAAGGCACGATCCGACAGGTTCGCGGTCGAGACGATCAGCCCCTGCGCGTTCACTTCCGAGCCGCGCATGAACACGACGCCGGACTGGTTGATCAGCACGATCTCGCCGTTCGCGCTGATCCGTCCGGCGATCTGCGAGGGGTCCGGCCCGATCACCCGGTTGAGCGTGACCGAGCCCGCGTCAGGTTGCTGGAATTGCACCGTCTGCCGGCTGCCGACGTTGAAACTGTTCCAGTTGATCGCGGCCTGCTGGCTGCCCTGATGGATCAGCGTGGCGTTCGCCGACTGGCTGATGCTCGCCTGGCCGGCCAGGACGCTGCCGCCGGTCGGCGTGGCATTGGGCGACACTTGCGCGTGCGCCGCAGTGCAGAGCAGCAATGCCGTCTGCAGAACCGTGGTGCCAAGCAGGCCCGGCCGGCTGCGCGAGCACGCCGAGGGCCGGCTGGCCCGCCAGGCATCGGTCGTTCCCCGCATCGCCATCGCGTGTTCCCCCCGGTCGATTGTCCGCCCGTTCGCCACGTGGCCTCAGAACGTCGTCACCACACGCCAGTAGACGGCATTTGCCGCCTCCGGCGCGACATTCGTTCCGCCCACCTGCCGCGTGAGACGGTGTACTCCTTCGAGTTCGACGTTCACAAACGGGGTGATGCCCGAGCGGACACCGACCCCGAAGCTGCGCAGCGTCTGGTTGGCGTCACTCGCCTGATTCTGCCAGGTCGCGCCCCAGTCATAGAAGGCGAAAAACTGCGGCGTGACGTGGACCGGATTGCCCAGCAGCTCGGCGGAAAAGCTCGATGTCAGGCGCAGTTCGGCGGTCAAGGCGAGGCCGTTGTCGCCCTCGACCTCGCCCGAATAGAAACCGCGCGTGTAGCGCAGGCCGCCGAGATAGAACTCCTCCGCCGACGGCAAGACGTCGGCGGTCTTTGCCCGGCGGCCAGCCCGTACAGCGACAGGCGCGGACCCTCGGCAAAGGTGTACAGCGTCTGGTCGCGGGTGATTTCCGCATCGACCTTGCTGAAGCCGATCCGCTCGTCGAGCCGCCCGGCGTCGGAGCGGTCCACGGCCGAGGCGCCGAGCCAGGGCAGCCCCTGAGAGAAGCGCACGGAAACCGTGTTGCTGCCGGCAAGCTTCGGGCCAAGCGCGGTGTCGGAGAGCGCATAGTCGGCGGACAGCCGCAGCACCCGCAGGCTGTCGCCACTCGCCCGTGCGCCCTGCTCCATCGTCTCCGAAATCCAGTGCGTCGAAACTGGCCCGCAGATACAGCTGCTGCTGGCGGCTGAGCAGCACCGGGTAGGAGATCTGCGTGCCATAGACGATCGTGTTCAGGTCGTAGCCGATCACCGCGAGGTCGCAACACGGCACGGTCTGACCGGAGCCGCCGTACAGCCGCACGCTGACGCCGGATCCGCCGAGAAAGAACTGCTCGCTGGCCTGGCCGAAAATCTGCCTGCCGTTCGGGCCTGCCAGAAACATCGCGGCCTCGGTTCGCTCGCCCAGCGCCGTCCGGCTGTTCACTCCGAGCGTCAGCAGCCCTTCGTTGGGGCCGCCCTTGGGAAAGGCATCATTGTCCGCCGCCAGCTCTCCGGAAACGGCCTTGACACTGAGCCGCGCCACCATCGTGAAGGCGCCCGGTTCGCGTTCCGAGGGCTGCAGGATCGGCTGGATCTGCACGCCCGGAATGGTTTGCGCCAGCAGCACCCAATGTTCGATCGTGGCGTTGTTGATCGGCCGTTGCTCGGTGAGATGGCTCAGAAACCGGAGCACCAGCGAACCGACCGGCCCCACATCTCCGGCGAGCTTCACGTCCGCAATGTAACCTTCCGAAACGGCGAAGCGGAGCCTGCCCTGGCGGTCCAGCCGCGCCGAGACCACGACGAACGGGTAGCCGTCATTCCTGTACAACAGCAGAATCGCACGGCGCACACTCTCGATTTCCCGTAACGGAGTGTGGTCTCCCACCAGTCCGCTTGCGAGCGCCCGCAGCCGCGCCTCGGGGTAGGCGGTCACGCCGTCGATCTCGACAGCAGTGACGACGGCGTTCAGCGCAGGCAGTGCGGTTGGGGGCGCCAGCGGCGCCGGCAACTCTGGCGGCGCGGTCGGCACCGGCGCGGAGGGCGCAACCCGTGGGATTGGCGAACCTTGCGGGACCGGCTGGGCGTTTGCAATCGCGACAAGGGACAGTCCCAGAAGCCCGGCAGCGGTCGATCTCGCTGTTCGGCGCCGCCCTTCCACTCCCATGAGTGCAACGCTCCTTGCCCGCGTGACGGTAGGTTTGCCCGAGAAACATCGAAGGTAAGCATCAGGCCACGTTGCCGCTACAGGCGATCTGAGCGGTTCCGTCAGCGCTCGCCAGCAGGTTCGGACGGGCGCATCACGCGGCGCCGAAAGTCGATGTCGGGCGGCTTCGAGGATCCCGAGGGCAGTGACGGAGCGGTGGAGATGGTGCAGTGCCTGCTGGGCGCCGAGCCAGTCGAGCGCGGCATAGATCTCGGACTCCTCGATCATGCCAAAGCCAAGCACCGGCCAAGGTGCGACAGCAAATCACGGTCCGAGTTGCGCCGCAAGCGGCCTGTATGGACACGTTTTGCGACAGCAGAAACTTCGGGCTAACAGCGCACCATCGGCTGTATTCGCTCTCTGAGTGTCAATGGAATATTCGACCGTCAGCTTGTCGTGACCGGCAGAATACTGCGAAGGATCCGAATCAGCTGATCCGGACGACACGGCTTCTGAATGAAAGTCGCCCCGGAAAAGTCGCCCTGCTGCTGTCCTGGCAAATAGCCGGACAAGACGATGAAAGGCAGTCCTCGTGCGGCCAGTGCCGAAGCGGCGGGGCTGGCGCTCACGCCCGCCAGATTTGCGTCGACGATGGCGGCGTCGCAGGCGCCGCTCTCGATCACCTTGAGCGCCGTTGCAAGCCGCCCGGCCACGCCCGCGATCTCGAAGCCCGCTTCGACAAGCAGGTCCATCACGGTCATCGCAAGCACCGGCTCGTCCTCGATGATGAGGATACGTGCCCGATGATCGCGATCGAGGATCGTCGTTGAACCGCTCACTAAATTCTCTCCCCCGCAGGCGCCAAGGCTTCGGCCGCCGACGTGCTCAGGCTCCACGAGAGGCCATGCTCGCGAAAGACGATCTTGGCGACCCCCTGCACGGCTGCTTCGACCATCCGCCCGATCACCATCTGCCCGAAGCCGTTGCGGGTGGGTGCCACCACCTTCGGGCCGCCGTCTTCCAGCCAGGACATCGAAAACACCGACTCGATTGCCGTGGTGAGGTGCCAGGCGACGCGCACGATCCCCTCGCGGTTCGAGAGCGCCCCGTACTTGGCGGCATTGGTGGCGAGTTCATGCAGGGCCATGCCGATGCCCTGCGCTGCCGCCATGTTCAGTCGCGCCGGCGGGCCGCTGAGCAGAACGCGGCTTCCGATTAGATCCTTGAAGTGAGCCAGCTGGGCGGTCACGAGGTCAGCGACGTCGACGCCCTGCCATTGGTTCTTGACCAGCAGATCCTGGCCGGCGGCCAGCCCGTCGATGCGCTCGGACAGTCGCGCCGCGAAAGTTGCCGGATCGCTGTGCTTCGCGGTCTGCTGGGCAACCGCCTGCACGACGGCGAGCAGATTCTTGGCGCGATGGTTGACCTCGGCCATCAGCAGCCGAACATGTTCCTCGTTGCGCTTTCGCTCGGTGATGTCGCGGATGTTGCACTGGATGACGGATCGGTCGTTCTCGTCATAAAGATTGGCGACGACTTCGACCTCCTGATGCCGTCCGTCCAGGCCTTCGAGCGGAAGGTCTTCGTAGCGCACCTGATTGGTCCGCTTCAGCCTGCGGAACATCTCCTGGCTTGCCGCCTCGTCCCTGAGCAGGCCGATCTCGAACAGCTCCTTGCCGATCAACTGATCGTGCGGGTAGCCCAGCATCTTCGTCATGAACGGATTGGCGTCGATGATCTTGCATGTTTCGGGATCGAGCAGCAGCACGCCGTCGTGCGCCGCTTCGAACAGCCGACGGTAGCGGATTTCCGACACCAGCACCTTTTCCTGGTGCTCGTTGCGCTCGGTCACATCGCGGATGATGGCGAGCGCACCGGTCGGCCGCCCTGCGATCGGCAGCAATACCGTGACGCTCGACTCGACATGCAGCACCCTGCCATCGTGCCTGATATGGACGCTTTCGCCACGCCATTGGCCGCGCTCGCGCAGCATCAGCGTCGCGGCAGCCTCATCGCCGGGATGCAGCCACCGCGCCTGGTAGAGCTGCGACAGCTTGCGTCCGAGCATCGCCGACGCGGTGTGGCCGTATTGCCGCTCGGCCGCCGCGTTGAGATAGATGATGCGCGCCTCGCCATCGATGGCAACGACGGCATCGCTGACTTGCGCCAGGATTTCGCCGCGGAAGCGATTTGCCGCGGCATCGAGCCCCTGGAGGGCATAGACCTGGGGACCGCTGACCGTCTCGACCACCAGGGCATCCACGTCGCCGTGACGGATCGCGCGGAGCGTCTGCTCGGCCTCCTCCAAGCGGGCGCGCAGCTCGGCGTTTTCTTCGAGCAGTGTCGATTGAGCAAGGTCCATGTCCAAGATCGGGTCAGTTCTTTCGTGTTGAGGAGGCCTTCTCCGCCGCCTCCCGAAGATCGAGCCCGAGCAGGATCCGCTCGGTCTGCGACATGTCGCCGATGAATCGGCGAAGCGGCAGCGGCAATTTCTTGATCAGCGTCGGCGCGGCAATGATCTGCTCGCCTTCGGCCAGCGTCGGATGTTGCGCGATATCCACGATTTCCAGCTCGTAGCGTCCTTCCAGGTGTTCCTCGCAAATCTTGCGGATGTTGGTGATCGCCCGCGTCGAACGCGGCGTCGCGCCGGTGACATAGAGCCGCAGCACGTAGCTGGGAACGACCGGCCCCGCCGCGGCGGCATTGATCGCGTCGGCGTCGGGCGGGAGAACGGTGTTCGTGGTCATCCCCGGTCAGCTCCGCGCCGGCTGTATGTCGAGCCCGACCAAAACCCGCTCCTCGTTGGAAAGGTCGCCGATGATTTTCTTGATCGGCTCAGGCAGGCGGCGGACGAGCGTCGGCACGGCGAGGATCTGGTCGCCGGCAGCGAGCTGTGGGGTCTGCGTCAGGTCGATGACCTCGATGCGATACTGCCCGGCCAGGTGGGTCTCGCAGATGCGTTGCAGATTGGCGATGGCCGCGAGCGATTTGGCGGTCTGGCCGGCCACGTACAGGCGCAGCTCGAACGTGCCTTTGTTGCCTTCCTGCGATCGGATGGCGGGGGAGTTGACGGTGCTCATCGTTTTGCGCTCAGGCCGGCAAGAGTGCCGGTGGTGCCATTGCGCTGTTGTACCAGCGCATGGATGTTCTGCTGGGTGGCCAGGTCTCGCGAAGACTCTTGCGCAATGGCGAAGTGCACTTCCTCGGCTTCGGCTTCCGCATCGGCCTGCAGGGCGGCCATCTGGGCTTCGATCGCCTTGCGCCTGCTGGCGAGCTGGCGCAGCTTGCGCTGGTGATCCTGCGTGCGCAGCGCCGCGGCGGCCCGCTCGTGCGCCTCCTGCGCGACGCGCGCGCTGCCCGTCAGCACGCGCTGGTCGCCCAGATAAACGTCCACCAGGTCAATTCCCTCGTCGCTCAGCAGGAACTCGCGGACCTGGTTCGAGTGCGCCATGCCGCGCGACTTGCGCACGAATATCGTGCGGTTGTGTTCGCCGGTGAACTCCACATTCCGCAGCTGCAGCCACGTATCCATCAGCGATGACACGATGACCTGCAAATCTTCGCGGGCCGACCAGGCGTCGCCGGTGGTCAGGCTGGTAAAGATCCCCGTGATCTGCTCCTTCTTCAGAAAATCGATCAGCCGCATGAGCGTCGGCTTCACCTCCGACGTCGTCGTATCCCATCGTGAGATTGCTGATCGGATCGACGGCAACCAGGGTCGGGCGAAACGCGCGAACCAGCGTCGTGGATCACCACAAGATGCTGCTCCAGCCCTTGCAGCGTCGGGCGGGACGAGTGGATCGCGAGCAGCCCCTCTCGATGCAGGGCGCGAGGTCGATCCCGATCGAGCGCATGTTGCGCACGATCTGCGCAGACGATTCCTCGTAGGCGAACAGCAGCGCGCGCTCGCCGCGTCGGCAGCGTCGTTTCGATGAACTTCGCCGCGATGCTGCTTTTGCCGGTGCCGGGCGAACCGGACACGAGCACGCTGCTGCCGCGAAAGACGCCTTTGCCGCCGAGCATCTCGTCAAGCCGCCGAATGCCGGTCGGAATGCGCTCCGCCGAGACCTGATGGTCAAGCTGCAGCGAGGTGATCGGCAGCACGGAAAACCCGTGCGCGCCGATCAGGAAAGGGTATTCGTTCATGCCGTGGGCCGTGCCGCGATACTTCACCACGCGGAGCCGGCGCGTGGTGATCTGCTCGTCGATGCGGTGGTCGAGGATGATCACGCAGTCGGCGACGTATTCTTCAAGCCCGTAGCGGGTGATCGCATTGCCGTCGCCGCGTTCCCCGGTGATGACCGCGGTCATGCCGCGATCCTTCAGCCAGCGGAACAGGCGGCGGAGCTCGGCACGGAGGACGGCGTGATTCGGCAGGCCGGCGAACAGCGCCTCGATCGTGTCGAGCACGACGCGTTTTGCCCCGATCGAATCGATCGCGTGGCCGAGACGAATGAACAGGCCCTCGAGATCGTATTCGCCGGTCTCCTCGAACTCGCTGCGCTCGATGTGGACGTAGTCGAGCACGAGCAGTTTTTCCGCGGCGAGCCTGTCGAGATCGAAGCCGAGCGAGCGCACGTTGGCCGTGAGGTCGGCGGCGTTCTCTTCAAACATCATGAACACGCCCGGCTCGTCGAACTGGGTCGCGCCGCGCACGAGGAACTCGACTGCCAGCATCGTCTTGCCGCAACCGGCGCCGCCGCAGACCAGCGTGGGCCGCCCGGCCGGCAGCCCGCCGCCGGTGATCTCGTCGAGCCCTTCGATCCCGGTGGCCGCTTTGGCAAGGAAGGGAACGCCATCAGTAACTGCTCTTTGCATCGGCCGCCCTTCTCAGCGTTAAGTGGAAAAGCACGTACTCGGGCAGCACGTTGCCTTGGCGGCGCCGCCTCGTGCTCGGACGTTGCCGGCCGTTGGCCCTCCAAGGCAGTCCTCGGCGGCGCACGCGTGCGCACGGTGTAGCCGATATGTCCGCAGGGAGGGGAGATTCGGAAACTACTCAGACGTCTGGTCGCGTCTCCCGGGCGACTTCGAGATACCGGCCACCGCGCGTTCCGAAATGCGCCGGCATCGGTGCCTGCGCCGCGGGCCGTCACCACCACATCAACCATCGCCACGACACCGGCCGCGCTCGTCAAAAGCCCCCGGCGTCGCCCGCATAAATCCGGCTGCATGGCCCAATATGCGAACCCTGATGGTCTTGCCGGCGCGGGCAAGATATTCGGCCATTGCATTGAAGCTCCCGGACCTCCATATCAGCGCCCTGAAGATTTCTTGAATTGCAGCGCCGCGCTTGCCGCGGGCTTGGGAATTTCATCGATGAATGCGATCGATCAGCCGGCTCGCCTTTCGCGCCCTCGCTGGGACGGCACTCGCGTGCTGTTCGAGATCGCGGACGGCGACGAGTGGATCCCGTGCGCGATCTCTCGTGGCGCGCTGCAGGACCTCAGCGAGCGGCGCCAGTACAAGGCGGCCGATCTGCTGCGCTGCTTTGCCAGCGCCCAGGTCCAAATCGAGGCCATCGCGGTGGGCAAGCTGCGGGCGCGATCCGGCGACCTGTCCGGCCCGCTGAGCATTTGGGCCGACGACATCCAGGACATGGCCGCCGCCTCCCCAGGGCGCGGTCAAGAGACCAGCGAAGACAACACAAGGGCATCCAGATGAAGTTCCGTCCCCTGCACGACCGCGTCGTGGTCCGCCGCATCACCGCGGAGGAAAAAAGTGCCGGCGGCATCATCATCCCCGACACGGTGAAGGAAAAGCCGATGGAGGGCGAGGTGGTCGCCGTCGGCCCCGGCGCGCGCGATGAACAAGGCAAGGTCGTGGCGATGGATTTGAGGGCCGGAGACCGCGTGCTGTTCGGCAAGTGGTCGGGCACCGAGGTCAAGCTCGACGGCGAGGAACTCCTGATCATGAAGGAGAGCGACATCATGGGCGTGATCGAGGGCGCTGCCGCGCACCGCAAGAAGGCGGCCTGACGCGCCTACTGCGCCGCGAATTTGAACAGGGAATACGAACATGGCTGCCAAAGACGTCCGCTTCGGGGATGACGCTCGCCAACGCATGATGCGCGGCGTGGACATCCTCGCCGATGCGGTGAAGGTCACGCTCGGCCCGAAAGGCCGCAACGTCCTGCTCGACAAGAGCTACGGCGCGCCGCGGATCACCAAGGATGGCGTGACCGTCGCCAAGGAAGTCGAACTCGCCGACAAGTTCGAGAACATGGGCGCGCAACTGGTCCGCGAGGTCGCAAGCAAGACCAACGATCTGGCGGGCGATGGCACCACCACCGCGGTCGTGCTGGCGCAAGCCATCGCCCGGGAGGGCGGCAAGGCGGTCGCCGCCGGCGTCAACCCGATGGATCTGAAGCGCGGCGTCGACAAGGCCGTCGTGGCGCTGGTCGCCGAGCTGGAAAAGCGCTCCAAGAAGATCAGCACGCCTGCGGAAACCGCGCAGGTCGGGACCATCTCGGCCAACGGCGAGGCCGATATCGGCCGCATGATCTCCGAGGCCATGCAGAAGGTCGGCAAGGAAGGCGTCATCACGGTCGAGGAAGCCAAGATCGCGCAGACCGAGCTCGACGTGGTCGAGGGGATGCAGTTCGACCGCGGCTACATGTCGCCGTATTTCGTCACCAACGCGGAAAAGATGATCGTCGAGCTCGAGCAGCCGTACATCCTGCTGCACGAGAAAAAGCTGTCCGGACTGCAATCGCTGCTGCCGCTGCTGGAAGCGGTGGCGCAGTCGACCCGCCCGCTGCTGATCGTCGCCGAGGACATCGAGGGCGAGGCGCTGGCGACGCTGGTCGTCAACAAGCTGCGCGGCGGCCTGAAGGTGGCTGGCGTCAAGGCGCCGGGCTTCGGCGACCGGCGCAAGGCGATGCTCGAGGATCTGGCGGTGCTCACCGGCGGCCAGGTGATCAGCGAAGACCTCGGCATCAAGCTCGAGAACGTTACGCTGGCCATGCTCGGCACGGCGAAGAAGGTGGTCATCGAGAAGGAGACCACGACCGTCGTCGAAGGCGCCGGCAAGGGCGAGGACATCAAGGGCCGCTGCAACCAGCTCCGCGCGCAGATCGAGGAGACCACCTCGGACTACGACAAGGAGAAGCTGACGGAACGGCTGGCGAAACTTGCCGGCGGCGTGGCCGTGATCCGCGTCGGTGGCTCGACCGAAGTTGAAGTGAAGGAGCGCAAAGATCGCGTGGAGGATGCGGTGCATGCTACTCGCGCCGCGGTCGAGGAGGGCATCGTGCCCGGCGGCGGCGTCGCGCTGGCGCGGGCCGGCAAGATCCTCGCGGGCCTGAAGTCGGACAACGCGGACCAGAAGCTCGGCATCGAGATCGTGCGCAAGGCAATCGAGGCGCCGCTGCGCCAGATCGCCGAGAACGCCGGCGAGGATGGCGCGGTGGTGTCCGGCAAGGTGCTCGACAAGGATGACTACAACTGGGGTTTTGACGCCCAGGCCGGCCAGTACAAGGACATGGTGTTGGCGGGCATCATCGACCCCACCAAGGTGGTGCGCGCGGCGCTGCAGCACGCCGGCTCGGTCGCCGGTATGCTGATCACCACCGAGGCGATGATCGCCGACCGCCCGGACAAGAAGGGCGCATCGATGCCGCAGGGCGGCATGGGCGACATGGACTACTAGACCGCCGCGGGCAACGGTGCGACGGCGGCCGCCCGCGCTGGGCCGTCGTCGCACTCCGCCGCATCGGAGCCGAGCAATGCGGGGCGCGCGTGCCGGGTTGTCGGGGCTGCCGCCGGCAGCGCGAAAGACACGCGAGCGTCGTAGGAATTCGACATGATCCGTATCATTGTAGTCGTCGTCATCGTCCTGCTGCTGATCGGCGCGTTTCCCACGTGGCCGCACAGCATGCACTGGGGCTACCTTCCGAGCGGCGGCCTCGGGATGCTGCTGATCGTCGTCGTCGTGCTGATGGTGCTCGGCGTGGTGTGACCAGCACTCGACACGATTGGGATTGCCGGCACGCAATAGGCGTTCATCTCGTTCAGGACACTCGAACATGCAAAATTCCGAGGTCACCGCCCTGCAGCGCTCCGGCCTGAACGACTTTCTGTTCGCGCCGGTCGGCATCGAGCGCAATGGCATGACGCTCAGCCTGGTCTCGGTCTTCGCGCGGCTGGGCAGCGATCCATGGCGGGAGGCCGGGCGTCTGGACCGGCTGCCCAGAGCCGAAGCCGTTACAAGCCTGGCCAGGACCATCGCCGGCATGCCCATGAGCGTCTGGGCGTTGGCTGATGCGACGACGATCGCCACGCGCCTGACCGCGCTGCTGCCGGGACGGTCACGCCGATCAGAGCAGACCGCGGCCGCAGGGGGCGTGGACGTCAGGCACCGGATCAGGCTCGCGGTCGTGCTTGCGGGCGTTGCCCTCGGGGCAGCCTTCATGCTGGGGCTGTTCACATCGCCCAATGCCAGAATGCTCGATGTCGGGCGCAGCGGCACCGCGATCACCTCAGCGGGATCAGGACATTCCGCGGCGCCGTCGGCAGGGCTCGGTCCTGTTGCCAATTGAGCCCGGACGACCGCTGGGACCTGCCCCGCCTGCGACGCCCTCGACCATGCCACGTCGGCGTTCCGGCTGAGGCGATGCCCGCATTCGACGGCACCAGTCGGCAGTAAAGAAAGCCAGGAAAGCAGCACCAGCCTGGGGGGCCTTCTGAGGCTTTCCTGGCATTCGAGGTTGTTGAGGTCTCAGCGTAAGGCTTCTAGCGGGATCGTTGTAGCGCACACACTGTCGCCGAGCACAGCTTCGGAATCTACTCAGCAGCGTGATTCCGGCGGTTGTCCGGGCACTGTCGTTCCAAGAATGCGCGCGACTTCGCCTCGTCGCATCCGGCAACCTGTGCTATCATGCGTGATGAGCGAGGTCGGTTCACAATATTCAGCCAAAGTCAGGCGGACGTTCCATGGCGACGGGCAGCCCACCGGGGAAAGCGGACATCTTCCTCGTTGTCGGCATCGGCGCCTCGGCGGGCGGCCTTGATGCCTGTCGCAGGCTGCTGACGGCTCTGCCGGCCAGGAATGGCATGGCCTTCATCCTCGTGCAGCACCTCGACCCGACCCACGAAAGCATGATGGTCGACCTGCTGGCCGGACACACTGCGATGGCGGTGCGGCAGGCGACGGATGCAATGCCGCTTGAGTCGGACTGCCTGTACGTGATCCCGCCCGGTTCCTATCTATCGGTGGCGCACGGTGCCCTGCACCTGACGCAACCGCAGGCGCGCCACGGCGCGCGCCTGCCGTTCGACTTCCTGCTGCACTCGCTGGCCGAGGAATACGGCCCGCGCGCCGTCTGCGTGATCCTGTCGGGGACAGGGGCGGACGGCAGCCTTGGCCTCAAATCCGTGAAGGAACAGTGCGGTCTGGTGATCGCACAGGCTCCCGAAGAAGCTGCGTTCGACGGCATGCCGCGCAGCGCGATCATGACCGGGGCCGTCGACTTCGTGCTGCCGGTCGGCAAAATCCCCGGAGCGCTCGCCAAATACAGCCGCGGCATGGCGCTCAACCTGACGCAGCGAGGCCGCACGCCGCCCGACCCGACGTCCGACGGGCTGCCGGCGATCATCGATCTGCTCCGCGACAAGTCCGGCCATGACTTCGCGCTCTACAAGCCCGGCACGCTGCAACGCCGGATCGAGCGGCGCATGGCGATCGCGGCGATCGGCGCAGCGGACACGGACCGTTATGTCGAAATCCTGCGCGGCAACCCTGCCGAGATCGATCTGCTGGCGAAGGACCTGTTCATCCACGTCACCAGCTTCTTTCGCGACCCCGCCGTGTTCGACCTGCTCGCCGACAGGATCGTGCCCGACCTGATCCGCGAGCGGAAACCGGATCAGCCATTGCGGGTCTGGGTTGCCGGCTGCAGCACGGGCGAGGAAACCTACTCGCTGGCCATGCTGATCAGCGAGCAGATCTCGCTCGCCGCGCGCGAGGTCAAGCTCCAGATCTTCGCCTCCGACGTCGACCCGCAGGCGATCGCCTTCGCGCGCGAAGGGCTGTACCCGCTGGCGATCGAGGCGGACGTGTCGCCCGCCCGGATCAGCCGTTTCTTCGCCAAGGAAGACGGCGGCTACCGGATCTCGCCGGCGCTGCGGGCGAACGTCGTGTTCACGGTACAGGACGTGCTCGCCGATCCGCCATTTTCGCGCCTGGACCTGGTGTCTTGCCGCAACCTGCTGATCTACCTGCGCCCGGAGGCCCAGGCGAAGGTGGTGGCGCAGTTCCATTTCGCCCTGCAGCCGGGCGGCATCCTGCTGTTGGGAAGCTCGGAGACGATCGGCAACGTCGACGGCCGGTTCGAGCCGATCGCCAAATCCGAGCGGGTCTTTCGCCACATCGGTCGCAGCCGGGCCAGCGTTCCCGGGGCGTCCGCGGGCGGCGTCGACGGCGTGCGCCTGCCGCCGCGCCCAGGGCTGAGTCCGGCCGCGTCGCGCCACGCCGATCTCGCCGACATCTGCCGCCGAATGGTGGTCGAGGCATATGCACCGGCCGCGGTGTTGATCAATCGCAAGCACGAGTGCCTGTATCTGCTGGGGCCGACCGAGCACTACCTGCGCGTGGCGCCAGGGCATCCGACCCACGACCTGCTCGCGATGGTGCGCGAGGATACCCGCATGAAACTCCGGGCGGCGATCCAGCAGGCAATCCTGGACAACGCTCGCGTCGTCGTCGGCGGCGGCCGACGGACCCTGAACGGAGAGACGGTCGCCTTCGACATCGAGGCGCGGCCAGTGCCGGCCGATGGCGAAGAGCTGATGTTGATCTGCTTCGTCGACCATCCGGCGCCCAAGCCGACGCGTGGCAGGATCGACGCCGCGCCCGAAACGCCGCAGCCGAGCGAGCTCGCGCGGGAACTCGAAGCAACTCGTGCGGAGCTGCAAGCTGCCATCCGCAACCTCGAAATCTCCGGCGAGGAGCAGCGCGCGATCAACGAGGAAGCGCTGTCGGTCAACGAGGAATACCAGTCCACCAACGAGGAGCTGGTCACCTCCAGGGAGGAGCTGCAATCGCTGAACGAGGAGCTGACGGCGTTGAACAGCCAGCTGCAGGAAACCCTGGAGCGCCAACGCTCGACCTCCAACGATCTGCAGAACGTCCTGTACAGCACCGATGTCGCCACGCTCTTTCTCGACCGGAGACTGCAGATCCGCTTCTTTACGCCCGCCACGAGGGCGCTGTTCAGTATGCTGCCGTCCGACGTCGGCCGGCCGCTGGCAGACCTCACCTCGCTGTCCACCGATGCGGCGTTGCTCGTCGATGCCGTCACGGTCCTGCAGACGCAGGTGCCGATCGAGCGCGAGATCGCCGGGCAGAACAGCGCCTGGTATCTGCGGCGCATCCTGCCGTATCGCGTTCAGGACGGCGATGTCGAAGGTGTCGTCATCACGTTTGCCGACATCACCGCGCGGCGGCAGATCGCGGAGGCGCTCACCGCGGCCAAGCGGCAGGCGGAGCTCGCGAACGCCGGCAAGTCGCGCTTCCTCGCCGCCGCCAGCCACGATCTCCGGCAACCCCTGCAAACCCTGGTACTGCTGCAGGGGGCGCTGGCGCAAATGGTCGAGGGCGCGAAACCGCAGCGTCTGCTGGCGCAGCTCGACGAGACGTTGTCGGCGATGACGGGCATGTTGAACTCCCTGCTGGATATCAACCAGATCGAGACCGGCACCCTGCGTGCCGATGTGGTTGCGTTCCCGATCAACGATCTGCTCGATCGGATGCGGAGCGAATTCGCCGACCCGGCGAGCGCGCGGGAGCTTGGCTTGCGCGTTGTGCCATGCAGCGCCGTGGTCCGCAGCGACCCGCGGCTGCTCGAGCAGATGATCCGCAACCTGCTGGCGAACGGACTGAAATACACCGAGCATGGCAAGGTTCTGCTCGGCTGCCGCAGGCGCGCGGGCCAACTGAGCATCGAGGTATGGGACACCGGCATCGGCATCCCGGCGACGGAACTGAACGCGATTTTCGAGGAGTACCATCAGCTCGACAACGCTGCGCGGGAGCGCAGCCGCGGCCTCGGCCTCGGCCTGACGATCGTCAAGCGGCTGGGAAACCTGCTCGGCCATCGGGTGGAAGTTCGCTCGCGGGTCGGCAAGGGCTCGGTGTTCGCAATCGACGTCGACTGCGCGCCGGACGCGCCGTTGCCGCTCGGCGAGGACCGGCACGACCTCGACGACGGTGCGCGGCGCGTCGGCACGATCCTGATCGTCGAGGACGATCCCGATGTCTCCAGTCTGCTCAAGTTCCATCTCGTCAACGTCGGCCATCGCGCAGTCACTGCGCCGGATGGCGGAGCCGCGCTCGAGCTGGTGGCGGGCGGCGCGCTCCAGCCCGACCTCGTCCTTGCCGACTACAATCTTCCCAACGGCCTCAGCGGACTTGACGTCGCGGCAAAGCTGCGTGGCATGTACAGGCATCCGATCCCGGTCATCATCCTGACCGGCGACATCACGATCCGGACGCTGCGCGACATTGCCCAGCAGAACTGCGTTCATCTTGGCAAACCGGTGCGGCTGCAGGAATTGACGCAGACGATCCAGCGGCTGCTGCCGGGATCCCCCGTCCCGGCGGACGCACACGCTCCGCCCGTGACCGAGCGGGAGGGCGGCGCAGCACCGGTAATCTTCGTCGTGGACGACGACGCGAATGTGCTTGCCGCGCTGCGCGCGGCGCTCGAGGCCGACGACCGCTCCGTCGAAGTCTTCACCACATGCGCGGCATTCCTCGAGGCGTTCCGGCCGGGCGGCGATGCTTGCCTGCTGATCGACGCCTACCTGCCGGGAATGAGCGGATTCGACCTTCTGGAGGTATTGCGCGAGCGCGGGTACCGGTTGCCGGCGATCATGATCACCGGCAACAGCGATGTGCCGACGGCAGTGCGGGCGATGAAGGCCGGCGCTGTCGACTTCATCGAGAAACCGATCAATCGCGACAACCTGCTGGCCAGCATCGAGCGTGCGCTCGCGCAGTCGCGGGATGCCACCGAACTGACCGCGTGGCGCGAAACCGCCGCGCTCCATGTGGCGGGCTTGTCCATACGCGAACACCAGATCATGGATCTGGTGCTCGCCGGCCATCCCAGCAAGAACATCGCTGCGGATCTCGGCATCAGCCAGCGCACCGTCGAGAACCATCGCGCCGCGATCATGCGGAAGACCGGCACGAAGTCGTTGCCTGCGCTCGCCAGACTGGCGCTTGCCGCGGCATGGAGGAGCGCGAACGAGGTGGCTGCCTGACCACCGCTGTCGCGCGCGCGGCGGGAAACGCGCCGACATAAGTAGTTTCCGAGACTACTGCAACCGCATCCCCGGCCGGTATCCTGCAGCCGCAAACGAAATCGGGGAGAGTTCCATGCAGTCCGCTCAACTTGTCCATTCGCAGGACCGCTGCCTGCGGTTTGTCTTCGCCAATGGCGTGCATTCGTTCGACCTCGCGGGCAACGCGACCTTCGGAGACATCGCGCGCGCATTGGAGGATATGGCGTCAAAGCGGCGCGGGGTCCCCGTCGGGATCGACGTCACCTTCGCGGCCGCGCCGGCCAGCGCCGCGACCCCATCCGTCGCATCGTCGCTTGCTGGCCGGTTCAACTGATCCCGCTCGCGAAGCCAGCGTCGCGCGGCGCTTCGCACCGGACTTCGTACCCTGGGGCATCGGCGCCAGTCTGCTGATCATCCTGATCCAAGTTCCGCGGCCCTCGTGCCGCCCGGTGCGGCGCGGCGCGCAACGTCTGGGGCGGCTAATCCCGCTCGTGGCGCATCTGGCCGCAGCGACGGCAGGTCATTTCCCGGTCCCAGCCGAACGCCCACCGGCTCCACGGCGTGGTCACCCAGGTATGGGAAAATACCGCGCAAAGGGGAAGCGCGTACCAGCGGATCGCGCCCGGTAGGGGGCGGGTATGCCTGGAAACGTGCTGCGGCGGCTCCGCGCCGGCAAGGCCGAGCGGTTGCGGCAGGTTCAATGATGCCATGGCAAGGGGGTCCCTCCTGCTGTTGGTCCATCCGAACGCGCGACGGACCCCGACGAATGTCTGCCGGGATCGACCGGATCGCCGTTGGTCCGCGAAAATCATTCTGCCTTTGATCGCCTGCCCGAAGGCTCCGGACGCTTGCCGCAAGCGCCCGGAGCGGGTTCGTTTCAGACGCTCGGAACGGTCTGCTTGCGACGGCGCAGCGCCGCGAAGCCGAAGCACGCGACGGCCAGCACGGCCATCGAGGCCGGTTCCGGTACCTTCATCGCAATCGGCGCGTTCTCGATGGCATTGTCGGAAATCGCCGACACCGAGCCGCTGTCGACCAGGGTGTTGGTGACGTTCAGCTCCGCGAAGCCGGGGCTGTAGGTGATCATGTCGGGGCCAGTGCCGCTGGCGCCGACCTTGGTCCAGTCGATGCTGCCGACGCCCGCCTGGCTGGTCCCCGTGGTCAGCGTCGAGGTGCCGTCGTTCTGGGTGAAGTCGCCATCCAGTTCCTTGAACAGGTTGCTGCCGGTCAGGATTTTGACCGAATAGTCCGCCGTGTAGGTGTTGCCGGCCGCGTAGTTGTCGTTGAACGAAATGCCGTGGTACCCGACGGCCGGCGTGCCGAAGTTGGTCAGATTGAACTCGACGCTGCCGCCGGCCGGCAGCGCGCTGATGTCGAAGTTGCCGAACAGCGCGTCCACGGTCTGCACGCAGACACCTGCGGTGAGGGCGGTGTCCGCCTCGAACCCGTTGCCTCCAGGCAGCACAAGCGTCTTCGTGCAGGTGATCGGGGACGCAATGGAGGCCGTACTGCAGAGGGCACAGCCCAAGAGCAGTGCTGCTCCGAAGCCGATGGTTGATCCTGTTGTCCTGGTCATTGCTGAACTCGCTTTCAAATGGCTGGCACAACGTAATAATGAACATGGCCGCAGCACAGGACCGGAAAATACTCACGGAATTTGTAAACAATCGAAAATGACTCTATAGAAATACCTAGCGCAGACTCAATATAATGTACCGAGATAATTTTGTATATCGAATTGTACCTGCATTATGGCTCCGAATTGCGAGAAGTAGACTTATGTCGACGTCAAAATTAGATGATATTAGAAATTACGCCTAGGTATATTCTGATGGTGTCCGGGATCTCTAGTTTCGACTATTTTTCCAGGAGGCACGGAAAAGATAGGAAATCGCAGCATGAATTGCTTGAGGACAGCCCTCTACGCAGTTCTCTGTTTGTCTGTCATGCTCGGCTGGAGCGCGTTGCTGGTGCGCGGCACGACATGGCTGATGTGGGGCTAGAGCCACTGCGCGCCAGATCGTGGGAAACCGAGCCGACCTTCCCGACGGAAACGGCATCAGATCAATTCAACATGTCGATGCTTCGTTGATTGCCCGTATGGCGGCGGCGCGTAGCGAGCATGCAGCCGGCTCACGCGGCGCCGACCTCCGAGGTCGGCGAGGCGCTCGCCCGGGGGCTCTTGGGCCGCGCCGCCGGCTACCCCCGCCCCGTGCTACTGCTCCAGGGCGTCGTGGCGGCGAATGCGGCGCTGGCGCGGGGTTTTGGACGGGGCCCGGGGGGGCCGAACGGCGGACACTTTAGGAAGCGGCACCCTCGCCACCAGAAGCGGCGACACAGATGGCGTGCCGGAAGCTCCGGTCCCGCTTCCCGGCACTCCGGCCGACGGTTCGAACAGCCGGGATGCGGCCTTCTCTGCAGCCGCCATGCCCTCCGCTGCCGAATGCTCGTGCCCGAACGCCAAAATGGACGGCGGTGCGTCCAAGTCGCCCCGATCGCTCGATACCATGTATTGGACACGACCGGTCGCAGTCGACTGCCGTACGGAAAGCGCGAAGCCGTTCGATTTGCTCAGCAGCGCGTCGTCCGGGCCAACCCACCAAACTCCTTGTCGATTGCCCACGGAACTCCACCTTTTGCATCAGAATGTGACGATACCGACCCGCGAAGGGCGGACACAGGTTCGGAATCTACCTATTGCGATATAAATGCGTCTTGATGACGTCGCGATCTACAATGCGATGAGCAGGGCGCCGACGCCAAAGCACAGCAGGATCGAGAGGGCGGCGGCAACCGGCCTCGCGCCGGGACGAAAGAGGCGCTCCTGCGGGTCGGTGTCACCGGCTTCGAAGATGCGCCGGCGCAGTTCGGGCGTGGCCTGGTCCATGCTCAGCGGCAGTTCGCACGGCTTCGATACGGCAGGCGGTGGCGGTTGCGCGGCCAGCGCCACGGCAGCCGCGGTGGCAGCGGTCGCTTTGTCGTCGGCCACACGACGTTTGTAGTGGCATGACGAAACTCCGTCCTTTGCCACCGGGGACTCGCCCGTCCCGAATGTCCTTCGGTGCTGGCTGACGGCTTTGTCATCGTTGGCACGTCGCCGAAGGTAGCGCGGGGAGATCGTGCCGATCGCGGTTTTGGCATCGGCTGTATCAATAAATGGCATTTCTATTTTCTTCTCTGTAAGAGTTCGTGTCCGAATGTCGACTTGCGTCAGATTTCAGGTGCCTCGAAAACTTAGCGACGGTATTTTTGTGTGCTTACGTTTTGACATAAAACTATTTTGCCGTTCGACGGGGCCATTTCAAGGTGTCCCAAAGAAAATTCACCGCCAAAGCCATTTCTCACCTAAAGGTGACCGGTTGCCGAGCCCTGGGCCGATAGTAAAAATTCCGCCATGTCCGAGAAGAGAGAAGCACTCTCCAGCTTTGGAAGCGCAAAACTTCTCATGATGCCGATATGGACATTTGTACACGTCGCACCATTTGTATCATCACCCAAGAAACTCGCCTGATGGCGCGCCCAGCAGCGGCAAAAATAAGGACAACGACCATGACGAATTGCTTTCTGAGCTCGGCCGGCGCCCTCCAGGTGGTCATCGACGGCCTGGAACGGCCGGTTTTTGTCAAGAACCGGCGCCACGAGTTTGTCATGGTCAACCAAGCCCTCGCCGACCTGCTCAACGTGCCCAAGGAAGAACTGCTGGCCAAGTCGGATTTCGACCTGCAGCCGGCGGAGCAGGCGCGCGTGTTCTGGCTCATGGACGAAGCGGTTTTCTCCACCGGCATCCTCAACGAAAACGAGGAACTGTTCACTGACGGGTCGGGCCGCGTCCACACCATCGTCACGACCAAGCGCCTGATCAGGGTGGGTGCCGGCGAGGACGACGCCTACATCATGGGCGTGATCGCGGACATCACGACGGTTCGCGAGTCCGAAGCCCGCGTGCGCCACCTCGCGCATCACGATCCGCTCACCGACCTCGGCAACCGTGCGCTGCTGCGGCAATGGCTGGACCAGGCGCTCAGCGTCGCCCGGCGCTCCGGCCAGCGCGTGGCCGTCCATTGCGTCGACCTCGACCGGTTCAAGTCGGTGAACGACCTGCTCGGTCATGCCGCCGGCGACCAGTTGCTGCGCGAAGCGGCGCGACGCCTGCAGGAAACGGTCCGCGAGGTCGACAGCGTGGCGCGTCTGGGCGGCGACGAGTTCGTGGTCATCCAGCATGGCGTCGACCAGGCCAGCGGCGCCGAAACCCTGGCGGCGCGAATTGTCGAGACATTGGCGGCGAGCTTCGATGTCGGTATCGGCGACGTGGCCGTCGTCTCGGCCTCGGTCGGCATCGCGGTCTTCCCGGAGGATGGTACCAACGTCGACCTGTTGCTGGCCCGCGCCGATGCGGCGTTATACCGGGTGAAGCAAAACGGTCGCCACGGCTATTCATTTTTCGAGGCCGCGATGGACACCGACGTGCGCGCGCGGCGTGCGCTGGAGCGGGACGTCCGGCTGGCGTTGCCGCGTCGGGAGCTGTCGCTCGTCTACCAGCCGCAGGCGAACACGGCGACGGGGCGGGTGGTCGGCTTCGAGGCGTTGTTGCGGTGGACGAGCCCGGAGCGGGGCGAGGTGCCCCCCTGCGAGTTCATCCCCGTCGCGGAAGCCTGTGGCGCCATTGTGCCAATCGGCAGCTGGGTCATCGACACCGCCTGCGCCGAGGCGGTGCGCTGGTCGGCGCCGCTGCGCATCGCGATCAATGTCTCCCCGGCGCAGATCCAGCATGGCGACTTTGCCGGCGTGGTGGCTGCCGCGCTCACCCGAACCGGGCTCGATCCGGCGCGGCTGGAGCTCGAGGTGACGGAAAGCCTGTTGATCCATGATCCGGCGCATGCGCTGCAGGCGCTCCGGCGGCTGAAGGCGCTCGGCGTCAGCATCGCGCTCGACGATTTCGGAACCGGGTATTCGTCGTTGACCACGCTGCGAACCTTCGAGTTCAACCGCGTCAAGATCGACCGCAGTTTCGTCCAGGATCTGCCGGACAGTGCCGAAGCCGCCGCGATCGTGCGCGCCGTGCTCGGTTTGGGCCGCGGCCTCGGCCTGCCGGTGGTCGCGGAAGGGGTCGAAACGTGCGCCCAACTGGCAGCGCTGCAGGCCGAAGGCTGTGCGGAAGTCCAGGGCTTTCTGATCGACCGGCCAGGGCCGATCGAGATCCACCGCGCACTGACCCACCCGCCAGGCGACCGGGCGACGGCACATCGCCTGGACCAACTCGCGGCCGTGGCTCAGCTGGCATAGCCCGGGCGAAACCCGTGCGGCAGACGTCGACCCACGCGGGTCAGACATGCATCGATGTCGTTATATTTGCGTCAATAGATCATAACATCCATACTGCCCTATCTGACGTGTCGAGGCGGCGCGATGGCGCGCCGCCTCTTTTGTTTGGAATTCAAATGTACGACGAGAATTTGCCTGAGATCCTGCGGGACACGATCCTCGCCCTGGTGCAGCAGCCCGGGCCGGATCTGACGGCGCGCCAACTCGCGGCGCTGCTGGTCTGTTATCTGGAGGATGGTCCGCACACGGTGCGCGGTCTGGCGAAGCGGATGGGGGTTCCCAAGCCGGCGATCACCCGGGCGCTCGACCGGCTGGAGCAGTTCGACCTGACGGAGCGTCGCCCGGACCCGAGCGACCGGCGCAGCATTCTGATTGCCCGCACCGCCGGCGGTCACGCCTACATGGAGGCCCTCGAGGTCGGGATGGACGCCGCCGCGGCATGAGCGCCTTTGACTTCTTCTGCTGCGTTCTTGTGCTCGCGGCCCTCTCCGTCCTGCTGTGGGTCTGGGGCGCCGTCGTCTGGTCGTGAGAGGGCCTGGGCTCCCGACGCCGCGGCCGCTGCGCATTCTCGGCCGGGTCGCGACGGCGGGAAGGCCCTGACGGTGGTGGGGATCGCCGTCTCGTGGTTTGAATGAGCCGATGCTCCAGTTGCACATCCGGCACCGGACGACCTACCGCTTCCGCCGTGCGGTCAGCCTCGGGCCGCACCGGCTGCAACTGCGCCCGCGCGAACGCCGGGGTTTGCGCATCCTGTCGGCCGATATCGCCCTGACGCCGGGCGGCCGGCTGACCTGGGCGCACGACGTGTTCGGCAACGCGATCGCGACCGCGGCCTTTGCCGCCCCTGCCGATACGCTGATCGTCGACAGCCGCGTCGCCATCGAACACCACGCCGACCCCTGGCCGGTATTCGAGATCGAGGCGTCGGCTGCGTCCTACCCGTTCCGCTATTCCGATGATGAGACCATCGACCTGGGCGCGCTGCTGGTGCCGCAGCACCCGGACCCGGACGGGCGGCTGCTGCAATGGGCGCAGGGCTTCGTGCGCAGTGTGCCGACCGACACGCTGTCGCTGCTGAAGGACATCAACGCGGCAATTTCGGCCTGGATCTCCTACCAGAGCCGCGACGACGAGGGCACGCAGTCGCCGCTCGCGACGCTCGATCGCGGCTGGGGCTCCTGCCGCGACATCGCCGTTCTGCTGGTCGAGGCGGCGCGCCGGCTGGGGCTTGGGGCACGGATCGTGTCCGGCTACCTGGTGCCGCGGAGTGCGCCCGGAACGGGGGGCGGCGGGCCGATCGGCTCCGTGGACGCCGGATCGACCCACGCCTGGGCCGAGATCTACCTTCCCGGCGCGGGCTGGGTGACGTTCGATCCGACCAACCGCACCGTCGGCGACTTCAGCCTTATTCCGGTCGCGGTCGCGCGCGACATCCGCCAGGCGGTGCCGGTGTCAGGCAGCTTCGTCGGCGTCCCCGAGGATTTTCTCGGCATGACGGTCGAGGTTCAGGTCACCACGACGGACGCCGCGCCCACGGCCGGCGCACGCCCAGGCTGAGCATGCCCAGGCTCAGCCGGCGGCAAGGTGCCGCGCGATCAGGGCGTGGTTTGTTCGGTCTTGGTGGTTGTGACCGTCGTCGACGGCGCAACGGCGGGCACCATCTGCTGTTGTGTGGTGGTCTGCTCGGTCGAGGTGGTCCGAGTGGTCACCGGATCCGGCGAACTGCAGGCGCTGGCCAGCGCCGCCGTTGCCAGCAGTGCCGCCGCCGGCAGCAGCCGGTATCCGAACTTCGATGTGAAGATGGTCATGGTCTTGCTCCGTTCCTGGTTGCAGCGGGCGCGGGCACCGCGCCCGGTCGGCGCGGGCGACTATTCCGTCGTGGTGGTCGTGGTCTTGGAGTAGGTCGAAGTGGTCGCGACGGCGGGGGGCGGGGTGGTCGTCGTCCTGGTCATCGTGTCGTCCGCGACGCCGTTGGTGTTGCGGTAGGTCGTCTCGGTGCGATCGGTCTGCGTGCCGTCCGGCGCCGTGATGTTCTGCGTGCGCGTGACGCTCAACGTGCCCGGCGGCGGCGCGACGATCACCGGCGCCGGCGCCGGCGTCACGGTGGTGGTGGACTTCGGACGACGTCGTGGTCTGGGCGACGGCAATGCCTGTGGTCAGCACCAGTGCCATTGCACCGGCCAGAAGTAATTTGCTCACGGTATTCACTCCGAAATGCGAGGCCTCGGGCAGGGCGCCAGGCGTCACCAACGCTAGGTGGGGAGCCGTCGGCCCAAGCCGCAGGTTCGGAATCTACTCATGCAGCCGCGCCTGATCGCCGCAGCAATACCAATTCGACTGAGTATTGTATTAGTCGACCCTAGCGCCATTTCATGACGTGGGCCGAATGCCGGCAAACACGCCGGCCGCCCAGGCGAAAATAGAACCACGACGCTGGCGACAGTTTCTGTGGTGCGACATAGGCGGCGGGCCAGGAACTCCTCGCATTGCTGCTCATGCGGATTCGTTTTGTGACCAAGCCGCCGAGCCGGACTTCGCCACTCTCACCCCCGGAGATGCCGCGCGCTGCGCCGACAGGCGAGGCCGCCGTCGCTCCGGCAAGGATTTCCCGAAAGGAACATTGTCATGCGGGCCTCGCATTTCCTCCTGCCGATCCTGCTCGCGTCCACGGCGTTGAGCGCGCCCACCGTCTCGCACGCCCAGATCGTGCTGGGGGTGTCGATCACGATCGCGCCGCCGATGCTGCCGGTCTACGCGCAGCCGGCGATCCCCGCCGAGGGCTACCTGTGGACGCCGGGCTATTGGGCCTACGGCGACGCCGGCTACTTCTGGGTGCCCGGCACCTGGGTGCAGCCGCCGAGCGTGGGCGTGCTGTGGACGCCGGGCTACTGGGGCTGGAACAACGGCACCTACCTGTTCAACGCCGGCTACTGGGGCCCGACCGTCGGCTTCTACGGCGGCGTCAACTACGGCTTCGGCTATGGCGGCAACGGCTACCAGGGCGGGCGCTGGGACAACGGGCGGTTCGCCTACAACAGTGCGGTGAACAATTTCGGCGGCACCCACGTCGCCAGCGTCTACCGGGCCGAGATCGCCGACAACAACAACCGCAGCCGGGTCAGCTTCAACGGCGGCACCGGCGGACTGGCGGCACGGCCGACCGCGCAGGAGGAAGCGGCCGCGCACCGACAGCATGTCGCGGCGACGCCGCAGCAGGTCGCGCACGTGCAGGCCGCCCAGGGCGACCATACGCTGCTGAACTCGGTGAACCACGGCAACCCCGCGGTGGCCGCGACGGCGCGGCCGGTCGAGCCCAAGGCGCCCGCGGCAGCCCAGGCGAAGGCAGTCGAACCGCCAGCGGCTGGGCATGTGGCGGAGCAGCCCGCCCGACCGCCATTGGCCGCGGCTACCGCGTCGCACGAACCGGGCACTTCGGTCGGCGGCGCTCCGCACCCGGCGACCGCAGCGGCCAAGCCTGAGGTGGAAGTAGGTCGCCAAGCCTGAGGTTGCCAGGACTGAGGTTGCCAAGCCGGCGGTGGTGGCAAAGGCGCCGACCCCGATCCGCCCGGCCGAACCGGCGAAGACCAGCGCCGCCCAGGCGCCTGCCGCCCCGCACGTGCAGGCGGCAGCCAAGCCGGCCGCACCGCACCCGCAGGCTCAGGCGGCGGCCCGTCCGGCCGCGCCGGCGCATGCCGCGCCAGCGCCGCACACCGCGGTCGCGGCCCATCCTCCCGAAGCGCCGCAGAAGCGTCCCGAAGGCTGAGCAACGCATGATGGCCCGGAGCGGGCATCTCCCGCTCCGGGCCGACGTGCCGTTTGCGCGGTCGGAGTACTGTGCGGCGATGCACGGCGGCGACGTGTAGCAACCGCGCCGTAGCGCGTGCTCGCGCCAGGCGGGACGTCGAGGCGCGCGAGCACTCGACCCAGTGGCCGTCGCTTCACACAACTTTACCTGGCCCCGCAACGCCAGCAACGTGGCGGAGCCACTTTCCTGGGCGACGCAGCGATCCCGCTGCGCTGACACAGGAGCCTCCCATGAGCGACCAGCCCATTCCCACCAGCCCGCACCCGCCGCACGCCCACAGCCGCCGCCGGCGCATGCTGATCGCCGCCGTCGCCGGCACCGCCGTGCTCGCCGGCGCGTTCGGCGTCGCGCATGCGTGGGAGGCGCATCACCACTGGAGCATGCGCGACGGCATCCCGGTGCAACTGGTCGAACATCGCGTCGACCACGTGCTCGGCAAGGTGGACGCCACGCCGGACCAGAAGTCGCGCGTCAACGCCATCATCGAGGCCGCGGCACACGACATCGACCCGCTGCGCCTGCAGATGGCCGGCACCCGGGACCAGGCAGTGGCGCTGCTGGAAGCGCCGCAGATCGACCGTGCGGCGATCGAGCAGCTTCGCGTCCAGCGCATCGCGACGATGGACAAGATCACCCAGCGCCTCAGCGCCGCCATCGAGGACGCGGCCGACGTGCTGACCCCGGAGCAGCGCCAGAAGCTCGGCCACGATCTCGCCGAGATGCACCAGCAGCACGAGCCGAACTGACCGCCTATACTTGCGACTTGCGGGGTGGGGGCGGCGATGGCGCGGGTGCTGATGGTGGACGACGACACGCGGCTGACCGCCATGCTGGCCGACTACCTTGCCGCCAACGGGTTGAAGCTGGAGGCGCGGGCGACCGCCTCGGACGGCCTCGCGGCGCTGCGCCGCGAGGCGTTCGACGCGCTGATCCTCGACCTCATGCTGCCCGACGCCGACGGGTTCGAGGTCTGCCGCCAGATCCGCGCGCAGTCCGACATCCCGATCCTGATGCTCACCGCCCGCGGCGAGGAGACCGACCGGGTGATCGGCCTCGAACTCGGCGCCGACGACTACCTGGCCAAACCGTTCGGCACCCGCGAATTGCTGGCCCGCGTCCGCGCCCTGCTGCGGCGGCGGCGCGGCGAGCTGGCCGGCGGCCCGGCGCCGCTGCGCTTCGGCCAGCTCGACATCGACCGCGGCTCCCGCGTGGCCCGCGTCGAGGGGCGGGAGGTGGCGCTGACCAGCTACCAGTTCGACCTGCTGGTCGCGCTGGCCGAGCATTCCGGCCGCGTGCTGAGCCGCGAGCGCTTGATGGACCTGGTCAAGGGCGAGGAGCTGGAGGCGTTCGACCGCTCCATCGACGTGCACATCTCCCGCATCCGCGCCGCGATCGAGGCTGACCCGAAGCACCCGAAACGCATCATCACCGTGCGCGGCGCCGGCTACGTGTTCGCCCGCAGCCAGGACGATGCGGCGTGATCGCCGCGCGGCTGTTCTGGCGCATCTACGTCACCCTGCTCGCCAGTCTCGTCGTCGCCGCGATGCTGATGGCGCTGCTGTGGAGTCTGGCCGGCGAAACCCCGGCCGAGACCTGGTCGCGGCTGCCGGTGCGACTGCTGGAAGCGACGCTGCCGCCGGCCGGCGATCCGCCCGGCGCGCTCGCCGCCGCCACCGCCCGGCTCGCCCAGGCGGTGCAGGGCGACGTGACCGTGCTCGGCCCGGACGGCCGGCCCCAGGCCGTCGCTGGCGCGCCGCTGGTGCGCGCCGAGGCCGGGCCGTGGCACGGTGAGGCCGTGCGGCACGTCTGGGCGTTCCGGCTGCACGACGGCCGCGTCGTGCTGGCGCGCTTCGGCATGATGCTGCATCGCCCCGGCTGGCACGTTCTTCTCGCGCTGGTGCTGGTGGCGGTGTGCGTCGGCATCGCCGCGCTGCCGGTGGTCGGCCGCCTGACGAGGCGGCTGGAACGGCTGCGGCAGGGCGTCGAGCGTTGGGGTGCCGGGGACCTCGGCGCCCGCGTGCCGGTGCGCGGCCAGGACGAGATCGCGGCCGTCGCGCGCAGCTTCAACCAGGCGGCCGAACGCATCGAGGCGTTGCTCGCCGCCCATCGGGCGTTGCTGGCCAACGCCAGCCATGAGCTGCGCTCTCCGCTCGCGCGCCTGCGGGTCGCCGCCGAGCTGATGGAACATGGGCCGGCGCCGGCCGCGCAGGCCGAGATGGCGCGGAACCTGGCCGAGCTCGACCAGTTGATCGACGAAATCCTGCTTGCCAGCCGCCTCGACCATCTGCAACCCGGCGGCCCGCGGGAGCGGGTGGAGTTGCTGGCCCTGGCCGCCGAGGAAGCGGCGCGGACAGGGGCATCGGCCGAGGGCGAGTTGGTAGAAATCCTCGGCGAGCCGCGCCTGCTGCGCCGCATGCTGCGCAACCTGCTGGAAAACGCCGCAAAACACGGCGCGCCGCCGGTGGAGGTCGTGGTCGGCCGCTCACCCGTCGGCCGGCCGACCGTCACCGTGAGCGATCGCGGCCCCGGCGTGCCGGACGGCGAGCGGGAGCGCGTGTTCGAGCCGTTCTATCGCCCCGCCGGCCGCGCCGAGGCCGCCGGCGGCTGGGGGCTTGGCCTGGCGCTGGTGCGCCAGATCGCCCGCCGTCACGGCGGCGAGGTGCGCTGCGGGGCGCGACCGGACGGCGGCAGCGCGTTCGTCGTCGAGTTGGCCGCGGGTGCGACGCCACCGCCGGGGTGACGCTGTGCACAGGTTCTGGCAGCCCAACAAGGCGCCTGGGACATCCCCGCGCACCATGACCGCGCTGGCCTCGTCACGCAGCTCGAACGAGTCTGACCACCGCCCCTTTGCCCCGCACGTCCGCCTCCTCGTGCTCGGCGGCGGCAATCGCCCGGTCGAGAGCGGCGCGCAGGTCCTTGGCCGTTTCCAGCGTCAGCTCGACCCCCGCCCGCGCGCCCGGATCAAGATCCGTGTTGATGAAGTCGAGGGTGATGACGTCGCCCAGCGGCGCATGGCGCGCGTGGTCATAGGCGACCACCACGTGCGACAGCGGGAACCATTGGTCCCCCCGCTTCGCCATGCCCTCCGCGCGGGCGATCTCGATGATGGACGTGCACATGTCCGGTTCTCCTACTTCGCCAGATGCTTGCCGAAGAAGGCCCATATCTTGCTCCAGCCATCCATCGCCTGCTCCGGCCGGTAGAGCGGCCGGTGCCAATAGAAGAAACCGTGGCCGGCGCCATCGTAGCGATGGAACTCGTACGTTTTGCCGTGCTTCTTGAGCTCGGCCTCGTGCTGGTTCACCTGCTCCGGGCTCGGTGCGCGGTCGTCGTTGCCGAACAGGCCGAGCAGCGGGCAGCTCAGGTCCTTCGTCATGTCGATCGGCGCGACGGGCTTTTTCGCGTTGAGCTCCGCCGCGGCCATCACCACGCCGCCGCCCCATTGTTCGACGCAGGCATCGACGTCCTTCCGCGTGCAGGCATAGATGAAGGCGTGCCGGCCGCCCGAGCAGGAGCCGATGAGGCCGACCTTGCCGTTGTGGTTGGGCTGCGCGCGCATCCACGCGACGGCGGCCGCGGTATCGCCGACCATCTGGGCGTCGGCGATGCCGCCCTCGGCGCGCACCTTGGCGGCGACGTCGTCGGGGTTGCTGTCGCCGCCGCCGCCCTCACGCTCGTAGAGGTTGGCGCAGATCGCCAGATATCCGTGATGCGCGAACCGGCGCGTCGACTCGATATAGAACTCGCTCCAGCCCGGCAGATGGTGGATCAGCACGACGCCCGGGAACGGGCCGGGGCCGGATGGCTTGGCCACGTAGGCCGTTATCGGCGTCCCCTTGTCGCCATTGATGGTCACGTTCTCGCAGGTCATGCCTCGGTAGAATGACATCGATCTTCCTCCTTTGGCTCGGGGCTGGGGCCGCCATCTGGCCATCGGAGCGCCGAGCGGGCAAGACTTTCAGCGCGTGCCAAAACACCCAAGGCAGGTGGATCGTCGCTGCCGCTCGCTCCCCCGCGCGAGACATCGTGCCCGGGCGGATCCGCGCCATAGAGGATGCGATACCACGCCAACGAAATGAACCGCGCGACCGCCTCCTCGTCGGTCAGCGACAGCGCGATGCTGGGGCCGCGATGGACGTAGATCTCGCGCAGCATCTCATCGACCATCGAGATCGCCGCACGGATCAGCAGGATCTGCGTGGCCGGCGGGTGCTCGACGCTGCCCTCCGGCAGCCGCCGCGCCAGATCGTGCAGGATCACCCGGCTCCAGGAATGATTGATCCGGTCGCGCCAGCGTGCATATTCCGACCGGGTGTAGAGCAGCAACTGGAGCGCCCGCAGCAGTTCGGCGTTGGCCGCATAGCTTGCCGCATAGAAGCGGTTCATGCGCAGGATCGCCTCGAAGGCCGGCAGCCGCCCGCCGCCCCGCGGGCGGAACCGGCGCATCGCCGCATCGAAGAACCGGCGCACCGCCATCGCCGCATCCGTTCTATTCTCGAAATAGAGATAGAAGGTGCCGTGTGCCAGTCCGGCGGCGTTGGCGATGCCGCCGACCGTCAGGCCGTCGATGCCACGGCGCTCCATCTCGCGCGCGGTCGAGGCGATGATCGCCGCCAGCGTGCGCGCGCGCCGCGGCCGATGCTGCATCCGCGAGACTCGGTCGAGGAGAACGTCAACAAGCCGAAAGCTTTGGGTCCGGATCTCCATTGCCAACGGTATGTCAGACTGTGCTGCGATTGCCAAATTGACAGTGACGTCAGTATCATTTACGCTTGGCGAAATCGGCTCGGGGAAGGGGAATCGCCCGCGTCGGCGCGTTGACGCCACCTCGGGAAAAGCTGCGCAATGCCCCTCCGATACGACATCGCGGACGGGATCGGCACCATCACGATCGACAATCCGCCGGTCAACGTGTTCACCCCCGACCTGCATCGCGACCTGTACTTGATCCTGCAGGATTTTCTGGGCGATCCCGGCGTGCGCGTCGGCATCCTGACCGCGACCGGCAGCCGCGCCTTCTGCGCCGGCGACGACATCAAGACGCCGCGGACGCGGCGCAGCATCGGCGAGACGGTGGAGCGTCACCTGTTCCCGAAGCGGCCCCAGGACCCCTGCGAATATCCCGGCTGGGAGGCCGAGGTCGCCCGGCTCTGCGAGGACCGCTTCAAGCCGATCGTCGGCGCGGTCAACGGTTTGGCGCTGGGGCAGGGCCTGATCTACCTGCTGCGCCTGACCGACATCCGCATCGCGTCGACCACATCCAGGTTCGGTCTGCCGGAAATCGCCTACGGCATGGCCGGGGCCAGTGGCGCGATGCGGCTCGGCCGCCACATCCCGCCGGTGGCGGCGCTGTGGCTGGCGCTGACAGGCGAGCCGTTCGATGCCGAGCAGGCGTTGCGCAATCACCTCGTCAACGAGGTCGTCGAGCCCGAACATCTGATGCCGCGCGCGCGGGAGATCGCCGCGCGGATCGCCGCCCATCCGCCGATCGCGGTGCGCGTCGAGATGGAAGCCTTCTACCGGACGCAGGACATGACCAGTCCGCAAGCTGCGGCCTTCACCGGCCATCTGTATCGCCTGCAGCGTACGGCGATGGACCCCACGCCGCCGCTGGCGCGCGCCGCGCCGGCGACGCGGCCTGACCGGGCAGAGGGGGCCGCAGGATCATGACCCGCGATCGCGGGGTCATCGAAATGGCGGCGATCAAGGCAAGGTTCGAGGCACAGGACCTGCCCGAGTTGCTGGGTGACTTCGTGCGAAGCTGCGCGGTGCTGCATGGCGACAAGACCGTCGGCACGTGGTTCGACGAGGGCGTGTCGCTGACGTACCGGGAACTCGACTGGTCCGCCGACCGGCTCGCCGCCGGTCTGCTCGGGATCGGCGTGCGCAAGGGCACGCACGTGGCGGTGATGCTGCCCAACCAGCCGGCTTTTCCGATCAGCTGGATCGCGCTCGGGCGGATCGGCGCGGTGATGGTGCCGGTCAATACGTCCTACACCGGCGAGGAAGTGTCGTTCGTCGTCAACGACTCCGACGCGCAATACATCATCGTCGACGCCGAACACCTCGACATCGTGCGGACGATGCCGCGCCGGCCGGCGATCCTCACGGATGCCAACATCGTGGTGCACGGCGGCGCGCCGGTTGCGGACATGCGGTGCTGGGCCACGCTCGAACGCGAGGGCCGGCTGCCGTTCGATCCGCCGAACACGGTCGCGCGCGGCGATCTGCTGAACCTGCAATACACCTCGGGAACAACGGGGTTTCCCAAGGGCTGCATGCTCACCCACGACTACTGGATCCTGCTCGCCTACAACGCCGCCTATTTCGGGGGCAACGACGCCGCGGTGAAGAACGTGCTGATCTGGGCACCGTTTTTCTACATGGACCCGATGTGGCAGTTCCTGCTGGCGATGACCCGGGGCGGCACGGCCTTCGTCGCGCGGCGCATGAGCCTGTCCCGCTTTCTCGACTGGCTCGGCCGCTATCCAATCCATTTCTGCATCTTCCCGGAGCCGGCGCTGAAACAGCGGCAGGCCGGCCCGGAGGACCGCGCGATCGCGCTCAAGCATGTCAGCATCTACGGCTGGCGCGTCGAGGCGCGGCGCGAGGTCGAGCAACGCTTCGGCGTCGTCGCGCGCGAGGCCTACGGCATGACCGAGATCGGCAGTGCCGCCGTGGTGCCGCCCGGCGCGGACCACATGGCCTACGTCAAGTCCTGCGGGCTGCCCGCTCCGTTCCGCGAACTCAAGATCGTCGACGAGGCGGGGCACGAAGTGCCGGTCGGCGAGGTTGGCGAGCTGTGGGTCGCCGGGCGATCGCTGCTGTGGGGCTACTACAAGCGCCCCGACGCGAATGCGGAGAATTTCCGTGGCCGCTGGTTCCGCACCGGCGATCTGTTCCGGCGCGACGAGAACGGCTACCTCTTCATCGTCGGCCGCATCAAGGACATGATCAGGCGCGGCGGCGAAAACATCGCCGCGCAGGAGGTCGAAGCGGCACTGCGCGATCTGCCGGACGTGGAGGAGGCCGCCGTTGTTGCGGTCCCCGATCCGTTGCGCCGCGAGGAAGTGAAGGCCTACGTGAAGCTGCGCGCCGGCACGACCATGGCCGAGTTGCCGCCGGAGGCGGTGTTCCGGCATTGCGAGTTGCGACTGGCGAAGTTCAAGATCCCGCGCTATCTCGCCTACGTCGACGATTTCCCCCGGACGCCGTCGCGCAAGATCCAGAAGAAGCTGCTGGTGGCCCAGTCCGACGACCTGCGCCGCGGCGCCTATGATCGGCAGGACGGATGTTGGCGCTAGTGCGTTCCCGCGCCGCGCTGCAAGGCTCGCAGTCGCTCTCGCTCGATGCGGTCGGCCGCACCTTCGGCCGGACGACGGCGCTGCATCCGCTGACCCTGGACGTGCGCGCCGGCGAGTTCGTCTCGATGCTGGGGCCGAGCGGCTCGGGCAAGTCGACCACGCTCAATCTGATCGCGGGCTTCGACTATCCAACTCAGGGGTCGATCCGCATCGACCGCGAGGACGTGACATGGCTGCCGTCGCATCGCCGCGGCGTCGGCATGGTGTTCCAGAACTACGCCTTGTTTCCGCATCTGAACGTGTTCGAGAACGTCGCCTTTCCGCTGCGCTCGCGCGGCTGGCGCGGGCGCGATATCGAGCGTGGCGTCAACGAAGCGCTGGGCATGGTGCAGCTTGGCGACGCGGCGCATCGGTTGCCCAGCCAGTTGTCGGGCGGCCAGCAGCAGCGCGTCGCGCTGGCGCGGGCGATCGTCTACCGTCCGAAAATCCTGCTGATGGACGAACCGCTCGGCGCGTTGGATCGCAAGCTGCGCGCCGACATGCAGATCGAGATCAAGCGACTGCATCGCGAACTCGGCACCACCATCCTCTACGTCACCCATGACCAGGACGAGGCGTTGGCGATGTCGGACCGTATCGCCGTGCTGAACCACGGGCGCCTTGAGCAGTACGCGACGCCGCGGGAACTGTATGCCCGCCCGGCCAGCGAATTCGTTGCCGGCTTCGTCGGCGAGACCAATCTGCTGGCGGCCGAGGTCGATGCAACCGGGCGCTCGGCGCGACTTGTCGCCCTGGATTTGTCGGTGCCGCTCGGCGGCCGCGGCGCCGCGCCGGCAAGCCGCGTCACCGTCTCGCTGCGGCCCGAACACATCGTCGTCGTCGCCGGCGGCGGCGACGCGGGCGTGCCCGGCAGCATCGAGGAAGTCCTGTTCCTGGGCGATACCGTGATTTGCATCGTCGACATCGAGGGCGCCCGGCTGATCGCCAAGCTGGCGGCCGGCAGCGCCTTCGTCCCAGGCCTGGGCGAGGCGGTGCGGGTTCGCGCTGATGGTGCGGCGGCCACCGTGTTCGATGCCGACGGCCGCGTCGGCTGAACCCGCGGCCGCAACGGCGGCCCAGCACGACAACGCAACCGTTCAACAAGGCGAGGAGAACGACATGGCGGACAGCAACGATCACCCCGACCGGATCGCGGCAGCGATCGACGGGGTCAACCGGCGTGACATCGTCAAGCGCGGCCTCGCCGCCGGCGCGCTCGGGTTGGCCGCGCCGCTGATCCTGCCCCGCCGCGCGCTGGCCCAACGCGCCAAGCAACTCGTGGTCGTCCATTGGGGCGGGGCCGGCGGCGACGCCAATCGGAAGGCCTATTTCGAGCCGTTCTCCAAGGCGACCGGCATCGAGATCATCGAGGAGATCGGGCCGGGGATGGAGAAGGTGAAGGCCCAGGTCGAGGCCGGCAAGGTCAACTGGGACGTGCTCGTCGATATCGGCCGGTTCCGCATGTACCAGGGCATGCAGCAGGGTTTGCTCGAGAAGATCGACTACAATGTCGTCACCGACATCAAGGACATGATCGTCGATGGCGCGGCCGAATACGGGGTCGCATCCAACGTCGGATCGGAGGTCATCGCCTACAACACCGGCACGCTCGGTGGTGACAAGCATCCGCGAAGCTGGGCCGAGTTCTGGGATGTCAAAGGCAAGCCCGGCCACCGCGCGATGCAGCTGAAGGCATTCGGCAACCTGGAGATCGCGCTGGCGGCGGACGGCGTGCCGGCCGACAAGATCTATCCGATCGACATCGACCGCGCCTTCGCCAAGCTCGATCAGATCAAGCCCAACATCGACGTGTGGACGACTTCGTACGCCCAGCCGATCCGGCTGCTGACCGACGGCGAGGTCGATGTCACGCCCGCCTGGAATGCCGGGGTTTCGGCCGCCGCCAACAACGGCGCGCCGCTGGCCGTCGAGTGGAACCAGGGCTTCATCTACTACGACATGTGGAGCGTGCCGAAGGGCGCGCCCAACGCCGCCGCGGCGATGCGTTTCATCAATTTCTGCCTCGATCCGGCACGGCAGGCACTCTATTCCACGCTCAACCCCTACGGGCCGAGCAACAAGGCGGCGATCGCCTTGCTCACCCCGGAGGCGCGCGCGAAGCAGCCCACGACACCGGAGAACCTGGAGAAGCAGATCGTCTTCAACGACGAATGGTGGGCACCGCGCCTGACCGAGCTGACCGACCGGTTCAAACTTTGGGCCGCGAAGCGATGACATCGGCGGCGATGGCCGCGCCGAGCGGCGTGTGGCAAGTCCGGATGCGCCTGCGCCGGCATCTCGCCGACATCGCGCTGCTGCCGTTCCTCGCGATCATGACGCTGCTGTTCGTGCTGCCGGCGCTGCGCATGCTGTCGCGCGGCTTCCTCGAACCGAGCCCGGGCGTGGACCGTTACGTCACGATATTCGACAGCCCGCTCTACCGCCAGGTGTTCGTGACGACGTTCCGGGTCAGCGTGATCGTCACGCTGGTCTCGATCGCGCTCGCGTTGCCGATGGCGCAGTTTGCGCTGCGTTGCGGGCCGTTGCTGCGCGGCGCGATCTTCGCCGTCGTGCTCGTGCCGTTCTGGACCAGCCTGCTGGTTCGCGTCTACGGCTGGACCTTCCTGCTGCAGCGTACCGGCGTGGTGAACGGCACGCTGCAGGCGCTCGGCATCACCGCGCGGCCGCTGAAGCTGATCTACAACGAAGGCGCGGTGCTGCTGGGCATCACCCACTACATGCTGCCGTTCATGATCTTCTCGATCTATGCGGCGCTCAAATCGATCGATCCTCGCCTTGCCGCCGTGGCCGCGACGATGGGAGCGAGGCCGACCCGCGTATTCCTCAGGGTCACGCTGCCGCTGGCGATGCCAGGCATCATCGCCGGAAGCCTCCTGGTGTTCATCGGCTCGCTGGGCTTTTTCGTCACCCCCGCGCTGATGGGCGGGCCGGGCGACATGATGGTCGCCAACCTGATCACGTTCCAGGCGACGGACGCACTGAACTGGCCGCTCGCGTCGGCCACCGCGAGCGTGCTGGTCTGCGCGGTGTCGCTGCTGGCATGGATCTATTTCCGATTTGCCGAACGTGCCCGCGGCGAGCGCGCGGCATGAGCACCCGCCCGCGCTTCCGCCTCGGCCGCTGGCTACAGGGAACGGTCGTTCTGCTGACCTGCATCTTCCTGATCGCACCGGCGTTGGTTGTCGTTCCGCTGTCCTTCGCGGGCGACGCGATGACGCGGTTCCCGCCGCGCCGTTTCACGCTGGAGGCTTACACGGCCTTCCTCGATGGCCCGGGTTGGCTCAAGGCGACCGTGTTCAGCCTCGAGATGGCGGCCTCGGTCATGGTCATCGCGGTGGCGCTGGGGACCTTCACCGCCTTCGGCATCATCTCGCGGCAGGGCACGGTGAAGAAGCTGCTGATGGTGCTGGTGCTGCTGCCGATCGTGGTGCCGCCGATCATCTACGCCATCGCGATCTACCCGCTGCTGGCGGACCTCGCTATCCTCGGCACCTTCACCGGCCTTGTCGTCGCCAATGTCGTGCTCGCCGTGCCGTACGCGATCGTCACCATTCGGGCCGGCATGGAGCGGCTGGACTGGTCGCTGCTGAGGGCCGCCGCCGTGCTCGGTGCCAGCCCGCTGCGGGTGGCGGCGCGCGTCGCGGTGCCGCTCTTGCTGCCGTCGCTGATGGCCGCCGGCCTGTTCACGTTCCTCGCCTCGTTCGACGAGGTGGTCGTGGCGCAATTCATCAGCGGGCCGTTCGCGGAACCGCTGGCCAAACGGATGTGGGACGGCATCCTGTATCGCTGGGATCCGGCGATCTCGGCGATTTCGACGATCCAGATCGTGCTGACAGTCGCTGCGCTGCTGGTCTTCGCAGCCCTCAGGCACCGCAATGCCGGCCTGGGCGAGCCGACAACAATGCAATGAACCGAGGCGAGGACGGCCGGCGATGATCACTCTGAAGGACAAGGTCGTGCTGGTGACGGGCGGATCGCGCGGCATCGGTGCGGCGACCGTTCGCATGATCGTGGCGAACGGCGGCGAGGCGATCATCCACTACGGCAGCAACGCTGCCGCCGCCAACGCCCTGGCACGCGAGGTCGGCGAGGACCGCGTGCATGTCTGCGCGGCCGATTTGCTGTCGGCGACCGAGACGGAGCGGCTATGGGACGAGGCCTGCGCCTGGCGCGGCCGCATCGACGTGCTGGTCAACAATGCCGGCGTCTACGAGCGATGCGGGCTCGATCTGCCGGTCGACGACTGGCTCGCCGGCTGGGATCGCACGATGCGGATCAACCTGCTCGCCGCGGCACAGCTTTGCCGGCGCGCGGTGCGGCAGTTCCGCCTGCAGAAGGGCGGCATCCTCATCAACGTCGCGAGCCGCGCGGCACATCGTGGCGACAGCCTCGACCATCTGCAGTACGGCGCCTCGAAGGCCGGCATGCTCGCGCTGAACCGTTCCATTGCCCGCCATTGCGCCAAGGACAACATCCTCGCCTACGGCGTGGCGCCCGGCTTCGTCCTGACCGACATGGTGGGCGATGCCGTCAAGGAATACGGTCTGGAGAAGATGGCGGCGCTGTATCCGACCGGGCGGGTGGCGACGCCGGAGGAGGTTGCCGCCGTCATCGTTTTCCTGGCGAGCGGCATTGCGCCGCAGACCACCGGCACCACCATCGACCTGTCCGGCGCTGCCGACGTCCGCTGACCGCGGCTGCGCGGCCGGCCGGCACCAAAGCGGCGTGAGCACGGGCATCCGGCCGCGTTGGCCAGCTTTCGGTTGACCCTGGCGACGCGATACTGTTCATTTGCGAATAGATCATTCAAATACGGATGATCAAGCGGCTTCGGCACCGGAACAAGCGGCGGAAAACGGGAGGACGACAATGACGTTCCAGATCGGACGACGGGCCAAACGCCTCCGGGCGGGGTTGGGTGGCGTGGCCGGTGCGGCGGCGCTCGCGGCCGTGCTGGCAACCGCGGGCCATGCGCAGGCGCAGTCGCAGGATTACGGAAAGTTCCCCGGCTACACGCTGAAGGTCAAGTTGATCGGCGGCAACCAGTACGACCCGCTGTACACGCGCATCGCCGAGTGGGAAAAGCTGACCGGCGCAAAGGTGCAGGTGCTGTCTTCCAAGAACGGGTTCGACCTGGACAAGGAGCTGAAGGCCGACCTCGCCGCGGGCGCGGTGAACTGGTGCGCCGGCTGGGACCACACCAGCTTCATGGCGCAATACGGCGAGCTGTACACCGATCTGCTGCCGCTGGTGCCCAAGGCGGTGCTGGACACCTACGTGCAGCGCACGCTGAAGTCGGCGATGATCGACGGCAAGCTGATGCTGCTGCCGTGGCACACCGACGTCTCCAACATGTACTACGTGAAATCCCTGTTCGCCGACGCCGACAACAAAACCAAATACAAGGCGAAATACGGCAAGGATCTGGCGCCGCCGGAGACGATCGAGGATTTCAAGAACCAGATCCTGTTCTTTGCCGATCCGCCGAACCGCTACGGCACCATGTTCCCCGGCAAGGAGGAAGGGCTGACCGGCCGGTTCTACGAATTGCTGACGACCTACGGCGGCCAGCTGTTCGACAAGGACTGGAAGCCGGCGTTCAACTCGGATGCCGGCGTGAAGGCGCTGGAGTTCTTCCGCGACATCTATCAGGCCAAGGCGGTGCCCGCCGGCACCATCAACTATCTCTGGGACGACATCGGCCAGGGCTTCGCCTCCGGCACCGTCGCGTTGGACTACGACTGGCCCGGCTGGGCCGGCTATTTCAACGACCCGAAGAACTCCAAGATCGCCGGCAATGTCGGCGTCGTCGCGCGCCCCGGTCGGGCCGACCGGCAAGCGGCCCGGCTGGTCCGGCAGCCACGGCTTCTCGGTGACCAAGGCGTGCGACAACAAGCCCGCGGCGGTCAGCTTCGCCGAGTTCATGACCAACTACGACGCCGACATGCTGGAGGCGACGCGCGGCCTGATGCCGGCAAACATCAAGGCGTTCGACGACACCATCGCCGCCGTCAAGGCCAAGCACGACGACTACATGACCAGCGTGTTCGAAACCTGGAAGGTATCGCTGTCGGAGGACGCCTACACGCCGCCGCACATCGCCCAGTGGATCGAATTCTCCAACGCCGCTTATCCGGAATTCCAGGCGGCGATTCTCGGCCAGAAGACGCCGCAGCAGGCGCTGCAGGCGGCATCGGACAAGGCGACGCAGATCATGCAGGACGCCGGCCTGCTGAAGTAGTTTTCTGCCCCCGTCCCCCCGGCGCCGGAGGGGACGGCCGACTGCGAAGCCGAAGGTCACGACTGCATCATGGCATCCCAGCGGTCTGGCCGTGCCGCCCCCTATCTGCTGCTGCTGCCCGCCGGCCTCGCGATCGTGGCCGTCGTGCTGGTGCCGCTGCTGGTCTCGCTGTATTCGAGCTTCACCGCGTACAACATGACGCATCCGGCGTCGCTGTTCCGCTGGGTGGGCTGGCGCAACTATCAGCGCCTGTTCGCGAGCGCGGATTTCTGGTGGGCGCTCGGCCGCACGGTGGTGTTCCTGACGGTCGCGCTGAACCTCGAGATGGTGCTCGGCCTCGGCGTCGCGCTGCTGGTCGGCCGCGTGGTGCGCGGCCAGCGCCTGCTGCGCACCATCATCATGTTCCCGATGATGTTCTCGCCGGTGCTGGTCGGTTTCCAGTTCAGTTTCCTGCTGAACGACAATGTCGGGCTGGTCGACAATCTGCTGCTGCAACTCGGCATCATCCGCCAGCCGATCGCCTGGCTGGTGGGCGACTGGACCGCCAATCTTTCGATCCTGGTCGCGGAAGTCTGGATGTCCACCTCGGTGTTCTCGATCCTGCTGCTGGCCGGGCTGTTCGCGATGCCGCGCGACCCGATCGAGGCAGCGCGCGTCGACGGCTGCAACGCGTGGCAGACGTTCCGCTACATCACCTGGCCGTATCTGGCGCCGTTCGTCACCATCGCGATGACGATCCGCTCGCTCGATGTCGGCCGCGCCTACGACATGGTCCGCATCATGACCAACGGCGGCCCGGCCGGGCGCACCGAATTGCTGTGGACGCTGATGGCGACGGTCGGCTTTCAGAACGCGCAGATGGGCGCCGCCAACGCGATGGCCTATGTCTCCATCATCCTGTCGATCGCGTTCACCGTGTATTTCTATCGCCGCCTGATGGCGTCGCGCAATTTCCTCGGCGAGGTGGCATGAGCATGAGCCGCGGCGTCGAACCGCGCTGGCAGCGCATCGCCACGCCGATCGGCCTGGTCGTCGCGGTCACGGTGATCTGCCTGCCCGGCATCTGGGTGATGCTGACGGCGTTCCGCCCGAATGTCGAAATCATGGCCCGCCCGCCGATATGGCTGCCGAGCTTCACGCTCGACAATTTCCGCGCCATGTTCGGCCTGCTGCCGGCGGTCGAGCAGGGGCTGCCGGTCACCGAATATATCCGCAACTCGCTGATCGCGTCAGTCACGTCCACCGCGGTCGCGCTGGTTGTCGGCACCATGGGCGGCTATGCGTTCGCGCGCTACCATTTCCGCGGCAAGGGCACGCTGTTCCTCGGCTTCATGCTGTCGCGCACCATCCCGGGCGTGGCGCTGTCGCTGCCGGTCTTTATCCTGTGGAGCCGGCTTGGGATCATCGATACCTCGTTCGGGCTCATTCTCGTGTATCTGGCGCTGAACATCCCGTTCACCGTGTGGCTGACCGACGGGTTTTTCCGGCAGGTGCCGATCGAACTGTCGCAGGCGGCACTGATCGACGGCGCGACGCGCTGGCAGGCGTTCTGGCACGTCGAGTTTCCGCTGGCCCGCTCCGGCCTCGCCTCCGCGGCCATCTTCGCGTTCCTGACGTCGTGGAACGAATTCGCGCTGGCCTCGCAGCTGACCCGCTCGGTGGCCTCGAAGACGCTGACGGTCGGGCTGATGGACTACACGTCGCAGTTCACCATCGACTGGGTCGGCATGTGCGCGCTGGCGATGCTGATCATCGTGCCGGCGTTCCTGCTGACGTTCATCGTGCAGCGGCATCTGATCGAAGGGCTGACGTTCGGCGGGGTCAAGGGATAGAGTTCGGCGCGCAAACGGAGGGGAACGCCATGAGCACGACGCTGCGCGTCGCCGTCCGCCGCTTCGGCCCGTTCGAGAGCGGCATCGTCGCGCAATTCGCCGACTATTGCCGCGCGAGCGGCGCCGATGCGGCGATCGAGATCACGCCGTTCGACCTCAACGAGCTGCATGCGGCGCTGTTCCAGCGGCGTGAGCTGCTGACCGGCACGTGGGACATCGCGTTCCTGTCGACCGACTGGATCGCGGAGGCGCAGGCGGCGGGGCTGATCGAGGATTTGCTGCCGTTCCAGCACCGGCATCCGATTTCGGATTTTCCGCAGGCGTGGAGCCCGTCGCTGCTCAACCTCCAGCGGTTCGCCGGCGGCTTCTGGGGCATGCCGTACCATGATGGCCCGCAATGTCTGATCTTTCGTAAGGATCTGCTAGCACAAGCCGGCCTCGCGGTGCCGCGCACCTGGGCCGAGTTCCATGCCGTGGCGCGGCGGCTGCACGATCCGGCGCGCGGCGTCAGCGGCACCGTGCTGGCGCTGTTTCCGGATGGGCACAATGCCTTCTACGATTTCTGCGTCCACCTGTGGACGCGCGGCGGCGCGCCGTTCGATGCGGCCGGACAGCCGCAGATCGCCACGACCGCCGGGCAGGCCGCGCTCGATTTCCTGCGCGAACTGGCGCGCGACCGGGACGCGGTGGCGCCGAACCTGCACGACCTCGACAGCGTGAAATCCGGTATTCTGTTTTGTGAGGGCAAGGTTGCCCTGATGGCCAACTGGTTCGGCTTCGCGGCGCTCGGCGAGAGCTGGGATCGCAGCGCCGTCGCCGGCAAGGTGGACATCGCGCCGCTGCCGGCCGGCCCCGGCGGCAACAGCGCCTCGCTGAACGTGTTCTGGATGCTGACGATGGCGCGCGGCTCCGCGCACAAGGATCTGGTCTGGGATTTCCTACGCCATTGCGCGACGCCCGCGATGGACAAGCTCACCACGACCGAGGGCGCGATCGGCGTGCGCCTCTCCACCTGGGCGGACTCCGAGGTCAACCGGGCCGTGCCGTCACTACCACAAGTTGCAGGAGCTGCACGCGCATGCGCGTGAACTGCCGGTGCATCCGCGGCTGTCCGAGGTCGCGCACGTGATCGACGCGATGATGACCGAGGCGACCACCACCGACCGCGCCACTGTCGAGCTGCTGGCGGAGGCGCAGGCCCGCATCGCCGCGATCGTCGCATGAGCTTCGATGCCGCCGCGCTGCCGCAGTCCTGGCCGCTGCCGAGCGCGCCGCGACCTATCGTCATTCTCGGCGCCGGCGGCATCGTGCGGGACGCGCACATGCCGGCCTGGCGCAAGGCCGGCTTCCCGGTCGCCGGGGTGTTCGACATCGATTTTGCCCATGCCACAGCCACCGCTAAAAGCTGGGGCATCCGCGCCTTCGAGTCGCTCGGTCAGGCGACCGCCGATCCGGACGTGATCTTCGATCTCGCCGCGCCCCCGGCCGCGCATCTGGAATTGCTGCGCGCGCTGCCCGACGGCGCCGCAGTGCTGATGCCAGAAGCCGATGGGCCGCACGCTCGACGAGGCGACTGCCATCCTGCGGCTCTGCCGGCAGAAAGCCCTGATCGCCGCGGTCAACTTCCAGCTCCGCTTCGCGCCGATGGTGCTGCCGCTGCGCGCGGCGATCGCCGGCGGCGCGCTCGGCCGCATCGTCGATGTCGAGGTGCATCTCAACCTGCAGACGCCGTGGCACCTGTTCCCGTTCGTCAAAGGGCTCGAGCGCGTCGAGATCGCCGTGCACTCGATCCACTATCTCGATCTCATCCGCGCCGTTCTCGGCAACCCGGCCGGCGTGCACGCGCGCACGCTCGGCCACCCCGGCAGCGAGGTCGCGCAGACCCGCACGGCCGCGATCCTCGATTTTGCCCCGGACGTTCGCTGCGTGCTGTCGATCAACCACGATCACGGCTTCGGCCGCCGCTTCCAGGACGCGACATTGCGGTTCGAGGGCGACAAGGGCGCGGCCGTGCTCAAGCTCGGGCTGCTGCTCGACTATCCGCGCGGCGAGCCCGACGAATTGTGGATCAACGCCGATGGCGCGTGGGCGCAGGTGCCGCTCACCGGCGGCTGGTTCCCCGATGCCTTCGTCGGGCGCATGGCGAACCTGCAGCGCTACGTGGCAGGCGAGGACGGCGCCCTGGAAAGCGCCGTCGACGATGCCTGGCACACGATGGCGCTGGTCGAGGCCTGCTACCGTTCGGCCGCAGCGCCGGCGACGCCGGTTCCCGCCTCGCCCTGAATGCGCCGGGCGGTCACCGCTTGCCGCGATTCCAGCCGCGTCCGCCGTCGCCGAAGCCGGTCCAGCCGGTCTCGGTCACCGCGACCGTGTCTTCGAGCTTGATGTAGCCGCGCGTCGGGTGAAGCATCGTGGTTTCGATCGAGATCACCATCCCGGCTTGCAGGGGCCGCTCCTCGTCGTAGCCGGGATAGGGCACAAAGCCCGTGCCGGTCAGCCGCGGCGCCTCGTGGCTGATGATCCCCATGCCGTGCGCGGTGAAATGCGTGTACGCCTTGTTGCTGGAACGGCTGAGCAGCGCGAGTGCCGGCGGAAACACGTCGCCGCCGCGGGCGCCCGCCTTGATCGGCTGCCGCGCCGCCATCTGGATCGCGTCGATCTCGCCGAGCAGGTCCACGAGTTCCGCGTCCGGCTCGCCGAGAATGCCCATGCGGCAAACGTCGCCGATGTAGCCCTTGTAGTTGCCGCCTGAATCGATCGACAGCACGTCGCCCTCGTTCCACACCTGGTCGGACGGAGCGCGGTTGTGATTGCGGCCCGCGGTGATCAGGCAATACTCGAAGGTCATGCCGCGCGCGGTCTCCTCGCGCTTGAGCGCATCGACCATCTGCCGCTTGGTGCTGCCGGCCCCGTGACCGGAGATCACCGCCAGCATCGACTCGACGACCTTCTCGGAGGCCTGCCGCAGCAGCGCAAGCTCGGCCGGCGTCTTCACCGCGCGCAGCCGCTCCAGCGGCACGAGTGCGTCCGTGAGCGTCGCATCGGGCAGCGCTGCCCGCAGCGCGAGGAAGGCATCGGCCGGCAGGAACGCCATCTCGAGCCCGATGCGCGCCTTCTGCAGGCCGAGCTTCTGGATGTGCTCCGCGGCGAGCTGGGCCGAGGTCTGGCTGCTCCAGCTTTTGGTCTGCACCGACGGCATCCAGAACTTGCCGAGGTCGCGCTCGTAGGCTTCCATCGTGTTGCCGATGTAGCCGGCGTCCTGCGGCCGGCCCTTTGCGTACACGATGATCGGCAGGTACCGGCTGACGCCGATCGCATCCATCGCGTCGAAGAAGAAGAACCGATAGCCGCCCAGCAGATACTGGATGTTGTGCTTGCTGTTGAGCACGAGCACGTCGAGGCCCGCCTCGTCCATGAGCCGGTCCAGATGGTCGGCGTTGAACGGCAACGGCTTCTCGGCCGTCGACCGCTCAGGGGCTGCAACTTCGACGTCCATGTTCATCTGCTCCCAAAATTTTGCCGCCAGCGTCCTTCGTCATCGACCGATGTGCGCTGCACACGTCCGGTCGGCAAGCTCAAGCTCCCGTGAGCCGAAAGTCGCTGCAGCGAGTGCGACAACCGGCAGCATACCGGGCAACGGGCGATCGCGCCACAGATGGCGGCCGCGTGGTCGCCGGCGCTCGTGCCCGGCGCGCGCTTAACGGAACCTTCATCGCGCCGCCGTTTGATGCCGCAGGATGGCCGCGGGCCTGATCCGTTCCCCAATCGCGCCGTCAACACCGGAATCGCGGCAAAAGAGGTGAACGTGCAGATTGGCCCTGTGACGCGCTGGCCGCATCCGGTTCCAATTCCGGCCAGCGCGGTCGCGTTCCTGCTGCTCGTGCTCGGATGGCTGGCGCTCTGGCCGGCGACGGCGCGGGCCGTTCCATCCTTCGCGGAGCAGACCGGCCAGCCTTGCGCCGCCTGCCATGTCGGCGCGTTCGGGCCGCAGCTCAAGCAGTACGGCCGCGACTTCAAGCTCAACGGCTACGTCGCCGGCGACGGCAAGCCACACGGGCCGCCGCTGGCCGCCAGCGTGCAGTCCTCGTTCACCCATACCGACGCCGCCCAGCCCGGTGCCGCCGCACCGCACTTCGCCGCCAACAACAACTTCGCCGTCGATCAGGTGTCGTTCTACTACGCCGGCCGGATCGTGCCGTGGCTCGGCGCGTTCGTGCAGATCACCTACGACGGCGTCGCCGACCAGCTGCACATCGACAACGCCGACATCCGCCACGCGCACGATACCGACCTGTTCGACGAAGACTTGGTCTACGGCTTTACGGCCAACAACAACCCGAGCGTCAGCGACCTGTGGAATTCGACGCCGACCTGGGGCTTTCCGTACAATTCCTCGCCGCTCGCGCCGACGCCGCTCGCCGCCGCGCTGATCGACGGCGGTCTCGGCCAGCGCGTGCTTGGCGGCGGCGCCTACGCGATGTGGAACGACCTTGTCTACGTCGAGGCCGATCTGTATCGCGGCGAAGGCTACGACATGCTGAACGCCACCGGCATCGTGCCGGTCGCCGGCACCGACAAGACGCGCGGGCTGATCCCGTACTGGCGCATCGCCGTGCAGCGGGATTTCGGCCGCCATTATTTGCAGGCCGGCGCCTACGGCCTGAGCGCCAGCGTGCTGCCCGGCGGCGTCGACATCGCCGGGCTCGCCGACCATTTCACCGACGCCGCGCTCGACGCCAACTACCAGTTCGTTCTCGACCCGAAAAGCGTCGTGAGCGACATGATCTCCGCGCACGCCACGCTGATCCACGAGGATGCCTCGCTCGACGCCAGCCAGGCGCTTGTCGGCGCGCTGAAGTCGCACACGCTGAACACGTTCCGCGCCGACGTTTCATACAGCATCGGCGCCACGATCACGCCGACGATCCAGTATTTCCAGACCAGCGGCACCAGCGACGCGGCCTATTGGGGCACGCCAAGCGGCAGCCCGAACAGCAGCGGCATCATCGCCGAGATCGCCTATGTCCCCTGGGGCAAGCCGGGTTCGCTGATCGCCTGGGGCAACATCCGCTTCGCCGCGCAGTACGTGAACTACTTCCGCTTCGACGGGGAAACCCGCAACGCCTCCGCCAACAACGCGCTCTATCTCAGCGTCTGGGCAGCGGCGCATTTCTGACACCGGCAGCACCAGCGAAAGGAAACGCAGCGTCATGCGCATCGCAGCACTCATCGGCGCCGTCGCGGCGCTCGCGGCCGTCGCCGCGGGCGTCCAGGCAGCCACCCAGACGATCGAGCAATCGGGCCAGCAGTTCAGCCAGAAATCGCTGAACCTCGCGGCCGGCGACAGCATCGTCTTCGCCAACCACGACGACGTCACGCACAACATCAACGTCATCGACGCGGACGACGACGCCGCCGATCTCGGCCTGCAGAAGCCGGGGGAGAGCCTGACCTACAAGTTCGACAAGGCGGGGCGCTTCAAGGTCCGCTGCAGCATCCACCCGAGCATGAAGATGACCGTCAGTGTCAAGTAGGTCGGCGACGCCTGCCGCTTCGGTCCGGGCGGGGAGCCGCTGATGTCGGTGCGGCTGAAGATCCTCATGGCCTGCATGGGCTTCGTGCTGATCATCGCGATCGTCGGCGGCCTCGCCCAGCGGCAGGCGGCGCAGTTGGGCCGGTTCGCCATCGGCATCTACGACCACGCGTTCATGGGCATGCTCTATGTCGAGCAGACGCAGGAGGAGTTTCTGCGGTTCGCCGCTGCGCATCGCGGCGACGGCGCGACGCTCGCCGATGCGGCCGCCCATGCCGGGCTGCAGAAGGTGCTCGACCGGCTCGACGTCGCGAACGAACGCGCCGCCTCGAACCGGACGCGCACCGCGGGCACGCAGGTGCGCACGCTGTTGCAGGCGCTGCCGGAAGCGCCGGCTGCCGAACTGGCCGGCCGCATGGCGGCGGCCGACCGCGCGATCACCAAGCTGGTGAAGAAATTCGAAGCCGACGGCCTGGAAACCCGCGACGACGCGGATGCGCTGGCGACGCGCAGCACCCGGATCGTGCTGATCCAGATCGGCGTCGCCGTCGCCGTCGCGCTCGGCGTCGGCTGGCTGGTGGGGCGCAACCTGTCGCGGCCGCTGGAGCAGCTGGTGCGCACCATCGGCCGTCTCGCCGCCGGCGATCTTGCGGCCGAGGTCGCGCCGCGGTTCGCGCGGCGGCGCGACGAGATCGGCAAACTGGCCCGCATGACCACGGTGTTCCGCGAGGCGATGCAACAGAATGCGCGTGCGGGCGAGGAGCGCGAACGGCAGCGCGTGCAGTCCGACGCGGATAAGGTGCAGGCATTGCGGCAGGCCGCCGACAGCATCGAACATGAGAGCAATCTCGTCGCCGGGAGATCGACCGTGAGCAGCAACCTGCTGGTGGGCCACGCCGAGCAGCTCTCGGCCTCGGCGGCGCGCGTGCTCGCCGGCGTCGGCTCCGCCACCGAGGCCAGCAACGCGGCCTTGCAACGCAGCGAACTGGTGGCCGATGCCAGCGAGCAGCTTTCCGCGTCGGCGCGCGAAATCGCCGGCCAGATCGGCAGCGCGGCGGCCGAGATCGCCAGCACCGCGCGTGCCGGCGAGCAGGCGCGCCGGATCATCGACGAACTGTCCGCCGCGGTCGGCCAGATCGGCACGGTCGCGCGGCTGATCGGCGACATCGCCGGCCGCACCAACCTGCTGGCGCTGAATGCCACCATCGAGGCGGCGCGCGCCGGGGATGCCGGGCGCGGCTTCGCCGTCGTCGCCGGCGAGGTCAAGATATTGGCGAACCAGACCGCCCGCTCGACCGAGCAGATCGCGCGCAGCACCGGCGCGATCCAGCAGGCGACACAGCAGGCGGTGCGCGCCGTCGGTGAAATGGTCGAGCGGGTCGCCTCGCTCGAACGCATCACCCATTCGGTCGCCTCCTCGACCGAACAGCAGACGACCGCCACCGGCAACATCGCCCGCAACGTCGCCGAGGCGGCCGGCGCGATCCGGGCGGTTGCCGATCAGATCGAGGCGGTCTCGACGGAAGCCCGCAGCACCGATGCCGCGGTCGGCGAAATGCGCACGCTCGCGGGGGACGTCGGCAAGCGGATCGACGAACTGCGCACTGTGATGGTCCGGATCGTGCGCACCTCATCGGACGAAGCCGACCGGCGCTCGGATACGCGCGCCGCGCTCGATGCGCCGGCGACCCTGGTGGTGGACGGCACGCACCTGCCGGCGACCTGCCTCGATCTGAGCTGCGGCGGCGCGCGGGTGCGGGTTGCGCAAGACCTTTCCGTCGGCACCCGCGTCGTGCTGGCGCTGCCGGGCCTGCCCGAACTGCCGGGCCGCATCGTCGCCGGCGGCCGGCAGGCCGGCATGCAGTTCGACTGGACGCCGGAGGCAGCGCCGGCAGCCCTGCGCGAGAAGGTCGTCCAACTGGCCGCCGCCTGATGCGCGCATCTGCCGGCTTCCGCCGCATCGTCGCGCTGCTGCTGCTGCTCGCGACGGCCGCGATCCCGCATGCGCCCTCCGCCACGCCGGCACCGCCGGATGCCGGTGCGCTGACGGAACTGCACAGCCTAAGCGGCGTGCTCGACGTCACGCTGCGCGCCGAGGCACAAAAGATCCATGTCGGCGACGTCGACCTCGACGGCGCCACCTACGACGGCCTGTACGCCGGCCCGGTGCTGCGCCTGCGGCCCGGCGACCTGCTGCGCGTTCACCTGGTCAACGCGCTGTCGCAGCCGACCAACCTGCATTTCCACGGCATCCGCACCTCGCCGCTCGGCACTAGCGACAACGTGCATCTCTCGGTCCCCGCCGGCCGCAGCTTCACTTACGAAGTGCGCATCCCCGCCACCCAGCCGCCCGGGCTTTACTGGTACCACTCGCACCTGCACGGCACCTCGGAACGGCAGGTGATGGACGGGCTCAGCGGCATGCTGGTGGTGGAGGGCCTGGAGCGCCCCGGTGTCACGGAGCGGCTGTTCGTGCTCAAGGACATGGTGTTCGACGACGACACCGGCAACGCAGCGATCGACGACGACCTGCACGGCATCGTGCAGTCGGTCAACGGCCGGCTCGACACCACGCTCGCGCTGCGCCCGGGCGAGACGCAATTCTGGCGCTTCAGCAACCAGAGCGCCAACCGCATCTTCCACATCGCCGTGCCGGGCCACCGCTTCCGCATCGTCGCCGCCGACGGCGAGGCGATCGTCGGCGCGCGCAGCGAGGACGTGCTCGACATCATGCCGGCCGGCCGCGTCGAGGTGCTGATCGACGGCGGCGCGCCCGGCACCTATCCGTTGCTGTCGAAGGGCACGATGACCGGCACCGGCGCCGCGCGCACGCCGGATCGCGTGCTCGGCCACGTCGTCGTCGCGGGTGCGCCGGCCACACCCGCCGCGCTGCCAGAGGCCGCGCCGCCGCTCGATCTGCGGAAGGTGCGGATCGCCGCCAGCCGCACCTTTTCGTTCTCGCAAACCGCGACGTTCAAGGCGAGCGAACAGAAATTCTTTGTCAACGGCCGCGTGTTCGATCTCGGCCGCGTCGATGTGCGCGTGCCGCTCGGCAATGTCGAGGAATGGACGATCCGCAACGACTCCGACGACCTGCACGTGTTCCACATCCACCAGCTCGGCTTCCAGGTGGTCGAGGTGAACCACGCGCCGGTGCCGTTCGCCGGCCGTCTCGACACCGTGCGCGTGCCGGAGCGCGGCGAGGTCAAGCTGCGGCTCGCCTTCACCGACCCGGTGATCGTCGGCCGCTTCGTGTTCCATTGCCACGTGCTCAAGCACGAGGACAAAGGCATGATGGCGCAGATCGAAGTGTTCGATCCGCGGCCGCCGCGGTTCGGCGCCTGGCTGCGGAGATTCTGCCTGCATGTCTGGTGGTGGTGGCAGGGCGTGCCGTGGTCGCTGTGCGGGCTCAGCACGGCCTGAGCCCGCCGCCGCCCGCATCGGCGCCGGTACGGATGTGAACAACGAATTCGTGAGCGACGCCGTCGTCGGCCCGAAGCCGCGACGGCGATAGCCGATCGTTCATTTCTCCCGTCCCAAAAACGCGGACTGCAAGCCGGCCTTCGTCCCACCGACCGGGACCGCCGTTTCGCCTCCGGGAGACCAGGCCGCCAAACCCCATCGCGGAATCCGCTCCGGACGACATGCCGCATCCGCCGCTTGCGCGCCCCAGCCAGCTCCATCGCGATTCATCGAGGACTCGTCATGACCACCAGCACGCTCAGCGCCACCAGCAGCGGCCTTACCGTCGGCGCCGGCACCACGCTGGACGTGGTGGCCAGTGGCGTCCTGGTCAGCGGATTGGTCGACGGCGGTGGCGTCGTGATCGTCTTCTCGGGCGGCCAGACCACGGCAACGACGGTGGACGGCGGCGGAACCATGGACGTGTTCGGCGGCATCGCCGTCAGCACGACGCTGTCAGGCACGGTCGGCAGTGGGCAATTCGCCTACCAGTTCGTCGCCAGCGGTGGCGTCGTCAGCCGCACGAGCGTCGCCGACGACGGGTTGCAGACCGTGCAGTCCGGCGGCACCGCGATCAGCACGACGGTGGGTTTGGGCGGAGCGCTGGCGGTCTCCGCAAGCGGCGTCGCCAGCAATGCGCTGGTGTTCGACGAGGGCCACGCGATCGTGTTTGCCGGCGGGTCGATCGTGAACGCGACGATCGAGGACGAAGCCAATCTGGCCGTATCCTCCGGCGGCGTTGCGAGCGATGCCAACGTTTTCGACGTATCGACCGAGAATGTCTCAGCCGGCGGCTCGGCCGTTTTCGGCACCGTCGACGCGGACGGCGTCGTGAACGTGCTGGCGAGCGGCACGGCGACCTCGCTGACGGTCTTCGTCGGCGGCACCGAGAACGTCAGCGGCGGCACCGCCAGCAACACGCTCGTGAGCGGCGGCGAAGTCGCCGGCCTGAACGGGAACGGCGAAGAAGAAGGGCCGGCCACGCAGACGGTCGCGAGTGGCGGCATCACCTACGGCACGACCGTCATTTCCAGCGGGTTCGAGACCTTGCTCGGCGGCGGCCAGGCGATCGGCACGACGGTGGATTCGGGCGGACTGCTCACGGTGTCGGCGGGCGGCTCCGCCTCCGCCGCGCTCGTCTCCGGCACGACCGCCAGCATGACGGTGTCCTCGGGCGGCACGGCCACCGGCACGGTGCTGAGCGACGGCGGCGCGATGTTGGTCGACCAGGGCACCGTCGGCGGCTCCATCGTGTGGGCCGGTGGCACGGAAACCCTGCAGAGCGGGCACGCCTTTGGCGAGACCGTCACGAGCAACGGCAATCTCTTTGTCGACGGCGCCTCGATCGTCAGCGGGCTGACGGTCGCGGCCAGCGGCGGGCTGCTCAACAGCGGCATGGTGACGCTGCTGGTGGGCAATTCAATCAGCGGGACCGCCGGGGAGGAGGGGCCGCCGGACGAGAACGACCAGACGATCACGGTCGGCGTGACCAACAAGCCGGAAGGGCCGCGCGTTGTCAACGAGCACACGATCACGGTGGAAACCGGCGCATCGATCGCCGGGCTGGTGGGGAACTCCGGCCTGATCGACCTGCTGACCGGGGCCGCTGAATCGAACCTGACGCTGAGCGGCAGCGCCGGGACGCTCGAGGTGAATCCTGGCGTCACGTTCGGCGCCACGATCTACGACAACGGCCTGATCGTGATGAGTTCCGGCGAGACCTGGACCGGCGTCACCTATTCGGGCGGCGGCACGATCGACTTCATGGCCGGCGCCGGCGACAGCGGCGGCATATTCCGCGGGGGCCTCGTCTACCTGGAGGGCACCGGCGCGTTCGGCAGCGGCGAAACCGTGCTCGATGCAACCCTGTACGTCAGTTCGGGCGCTAGCGCGAGCGGGGCCACGCTGATCACAAGCTCGGGCGGCGGCCTGAGCGGCAACTCCACGCTCGGCGTCTACGCCGGCGGGATCGCGATCAGCACGACCGTGAGTTCGGGCGCACTGATCGGCACGTCGGGCGGCACGCTGGAGTTCTCGACGGTGCTCTCCGGCGGCACCGAAATCCTGCTCGCCAGCGGCTCCGCCGGCGGCCTCGGCTTGCACGAGATGGTCGCGGCCGGCGGCGAGATGCTCGTCGGTCCCGGCGCGATCGTCAGCGGCGTGGTCATTTCGGCCGCCGCGGGGCTGGACAACTCCGGCCACGTGACCTTGCTGGCCGGCAACTCGATCAGCGGCACGGTCTCCGGCGACGTCGGGCTGGTCCAGAATGCCGGCACGATCACGGCGGAGGCCAGCGCGTCGATCACCGGCGTGCTGTCGAACACCGGCCTGATCCACCTGCTGTCCGGCGCGGCCGAGAGCGGCCTTGTGGTGGGCGGCATCAGCGGCACGCTGGCGGTCGACTCCGGGGTGGCGAGCTACGGCCCCGCGATCTTCGATCAGGGTCTCATCGTCCTGAACGCGGGCGAAGTCTGGTCCAGCGTCGCCTATTCGGGTGGCGGCGCCGTGGACGTCACATCCGGGGCCGAGAGCATCAGCGGCACGCATGACGGCGGCGCGCTGTTCGTCGCGGGCACCGCGATCGGCGAGACCATCACCAACGGCGGCGTCGTGTTCATCAGCAACGGCGGCTATGCGAGCGCCACGACAGTCACCGAGGGGCACGTCCAGGTCGACAACGGCGGCAGCGCGACGTCGACCTTGCTGACGGGATCCGCCACCGGGATGGAAATGACGGGCGGTGTGGTCTCGGCCACCGTCGTGGTCAGCGGCGCCCAGTTCTATACCTCCGGCGGAACGGTGTTCAATACCTCGGTCGGCGGCAGCGCCTACTTCGAGATGGAGTCCGGCGGCCTTGCCTCCGTCACCTCGGTGGTCGACAGCGGCTCCGAAATGTACCTGTCGGGCGGCCAGGCCTTCAGCAGCTTCATCGCCAACAGCGCCGAACTGGGCGTCGGCAGCGGCGCCGAGGCGGTCGACACCGTGCTGATCGGCGGCGGCTTCATCTCGATGTTCGCCGGCGCCATCGTCAGCGCCACCACGGTGGACAGCGGGTCCTTCATCAACGCGTCGGGCGGCGCCCTCTACGGCACCACCATCAACGATTCCGGCATCAGCTACGTCTTCAGCGGCGGCAACGCCTTCGACACCGTCATCAACTCGGGCGGGTTCGAGGTGGTGTCCGCCGGCGACCACTCGTATTCGGCGACGGTGAATTCCGGCGGCTCGCAAGAACTCAATGGCGGCATCACGTCCGGGACGACGGTGTTTTCCGGCGGCGGCGAGTTTGTCAGCTCGGGCGGCGTGGCGGTCGAGACGACGCTGTCCGGCGGCGAACTGGTGGTCCTGTCGGCGACGGCAAGCGGCACGCAGGTGCTGGCGGGCGGTTCGGAATCCCTGTCCGCGAGCGTCGCATATGGCGAGGTCGTCGCGACCGGCGGTACCCTGGCCATCGACGAAAATTCGGTCGTCAGCGGTCTGTCCGCCGCCGCCGGCGCGACGGTGGATAACCAAGGCCACGTGACGCTGTTCGAGGGCGACACCAGCGACGCGACCGCGTTCACCAATGCCGGCACGCTGACCGTTGGCGCCGAGGCGACGCTCGGCGGCGCGGTGACGAATACCGGCACGATCGTCCTGTTGTCCGGCGGCGCCGCGTCCGGCGCGACGTACTCGGGCGGCGCGGTCTATGTCGAGACCGGCGCCGTGGACGTCGGCGGCACGTTCGACCTGGCTTCGGCGAGCTTCAGCGGCACGAGCGCCTCCGGCAGCGGCGAAACCCTGGCCGGCGGCAACGCCACCGTGGTCGCCGGCGGCAGCGTCACGGACATGACCGTGCTGGCCGGCTCCATGCAGGTGCTCAGCGGCGGCCTCGCCTTCGGCACCATCCTGGGCGGCAGCGGCGCGACGCAGGTCGTGACGATCTCCGGATCCGCGTTCGGCACCGTCGTCGACAGTGGCGCCGCGAATTCCGCGCTTCTCGGCGGGAAGCTGTTGGCGAACGTGGTCGACAACGGCGGCCATCAGGCGGTCTTCGATGGCAGCCTTGCGTCCGGAACCACGGTGAACTCGGGCGGCTCGCAATTCGTGGCCGACGCCGTGACCAGCGGCACGACGGTCTACGCCGGCGGCGTCGAAACGGTCGCGTCCGGCGGCTACGCCTTCGACACGATCCTGTCCGGCGGTGCCGCGACGGTGGGCGGCGGCACCGTCGACGTCTCCGCAACCGTGGCCAGCCCGGACAGCGGCAGCCTGGTGTTCGGCGGCGGCACACTCGAGCCGCCCGCGGCCAGCCCGGACAGCAGCGGCGTGACGTTCGGCGGCTTCGACGCGGTCGAGGTGATCAAGGTCGACGGCTCGATCGCGCCGGCGGCGACCATCGTCGATTTCGACGCGGCAAACCAGTATGTCTATCTGACCGGGATCGGCGACCTCAGCTCGGAGTTCGACTACGTCATCGGGCCGAACGACCAGGTCACGTTCTCCGGGACGGCAGGGTCGCTCACGCTGACCATCGCCGGCGCCGAGAGCGACTCGTTCGCGATGGAGCAGGGCGAGCTTGGTGTCGTGGTCCTGCTTACCAGCCCGGAGCCGACGATCGGGCTGGCGCCGGGCAGCGACAGCGGCACGCAGGGCGACGGGGTTACCAACGTCACCGATCCCACGCTCGACGGCACCGGCATCGTCGGCGACACCGTGACGCTGTATATCGGCACGACCGAGATCGGCAGCGGCGCGGTCGGCGTCGACGGCACCTGGGACATCGCGCCAGGCTCCGCGCTGGCCGACGGCACCTACGACGTGACCGCCGTGCAGCAGGCCCCCAGCGAACCGGCGTCGCAGGCCGGCGCGTTCACCCTGGTGATCGACACCGCGCCGCGGGCCGCGCCGGGCAGCCTCACGCTCGCACCGGCCAGCGACAGCGGCGTGCGTGGCGACGACATCACCAACGTGGCACTGCCCACCATCACCGGCACCGCGTCGCCCGGGGACACGATCAACCTCTACGACGGCGAAACGCTGATCGGCACCGGCATCGTCAGCCAGGCCGGCACCTGGTCGATCGTCGCGACGGTGCCGCTGAGCGAAGGCGCCAACAGCCTGACCGCGACCGACACCGACTTCGTCGCCAACGTCTCCGCGCCCTCGGACGCGCTGGTGGTCACCCTCGATACGGGGGTGCCGGCCGCGCCAGCCGGCCTCACGCTCGCGCCGGCCAGCGACAGCGGCGTGCCGGGCGACGACATCACCAACGTGGCGCTGCCGACCATCACCGGCACCGCCGTGCCGGACGGCACGATCGACCTCTACGACGGCACGACGCTGATCGGCACCGGCACCGCCGACGGCACCGGCGCCTGGTCGATCACCGCGACGGTGCCGCTCGGCGAAGGCGCCAACAGCCTGACGGCCACCGACAACGACGTCGCCGCCAACGTCTCGCTCGCCTCGACGGCTTTGGTCGTCACGCTGCTCGACATCGGGCCGGCCGCGCCGACGCTCGGCGAGACCACCGACACGACCAACCCCGCCGAGCCGCAGATCAGCGGCAGTGCCGAGGCCGGCAGCACCGTCAACCTCTACCAGGACGGCACGCTGATCGACACCACCACCGCGATCGGCGGCGCGTGGGGCTTCGACTACACCACCGCGCTTGCCGCCGGCACCTACGCGCTGACCGCCACGGCCACCGACGTCGCCGGCAACCTTTCCGCCACCTCGGCGGTGATGACATTGCAAGTGAGCGCCGACGGCAGCTACGCCATCGTCACGCCGGTCCCCGACAGCACCAACACGAAATCCTATGTCTACGACACCGCCGGCACGCTCTCGGAGGTCGACATCAACAACGCCAGCCAGCAGTTGCTGCTGTCCGTCACCGACACCGCGGCGCTGATCAACATCTACGACAGCGCCGGCAACCTGATCGGCACGGTCGCGCAGCCGAGCACCTCGGCGTTCAGCAACCCGATCTACGACACGTCGCCGCAAAGCTCGGCCGCCAACAGCAACAGCGGCCCGATCGGCAGCATCGTGAACCTGCTGTCCGAGAACAACGTCTTCGTCAGCGCCGGCGACGACACCATCATCACGCATTCCGGAACGGCGACGATCTTCGCGATCGGCCCGAGCGTCGTGGTGACCAATCTGGACGCGTCGGTGACGTTCATCGGCGGCACCGGCGCCGCCGACGTCAACGGCGGCGGCGGCAGCATCGTCGCCTTCGGCGGGCAGGGCGGGGGCACGTTGTTCGGCGGCAGCGGCGGCGACAATACGCTGGTCGCCGGCGGCGGCCCGACGACGCTGGTCGGCGGCGGCAACGGCGATATCCTGTTCGGCGGCCCCAGCGGCGACGACACGCTGTACGCCGGCGCCGGCACCGAAATCCTGATCGGCGGCGCCGGCACCGACATCCTGGTCGCCGGGCAGGGCGACTTCGCCTTCGGCGGGTCCGGCGATTCGACGCTGTTCGGCAGCGCGCAGGGCGTCTGCGGACTGGTGGGCGGCAGCGGCGACAGCACGCTGTGGGCCGGGGGCGGGGCGGACGTGCTGATGGGCAACCCCGGGATCGACAGCAATACCGTCATGGTCGGCGGCAACGGCGGCTGCTACTTCATCGGCGGCGCCGGCACCTCGACGGCCTATGGCGGCAGCGGCAACGACCAGTTCTGGGTCGGCACCGGCGCGATGACGATCGTGGAAGGCAGCGGCGCCGATCTTGTCGGCTTCGGCGCCGGCGCCGCGACCGTCTTCGGCGGCACCGGCACCGATCTGTACGAAGCGGTGAGCGGCAAGGCCGGCGGCGCCGACACGATCTACAACTTCAAGGTCGGCACCGACCAGATCGCGCTGCAAGGCTACGGCGCCAATCCGTTCCAGCAACAGGTCGTCGGCGGCAGCACCGTGCTCACGCTCGCCGACCACACCGTCATCACGCTGGTCGGCGTGACGCAGCTCGGCGCCGGAAGCATCCTGTCGTAGCGGCAGCCCTCGGATAGATCGGGCCAGGCGCGCAACGTCGGCGCGCCGGCGCCGAGCGCCTATGTCCGGTTGCGCCCGCCCGCGTCTGCGTCGGGCCCGATCAGCGCGAGCCGGCGGATCGAGCGCGACGCGATCATCTCGGCGGTCGCGGCGGCGAAGCGCTTGAAATGCGCGCTCGCCAGATGCGCATCGAACGCCTGCGCATCGTCGTAGATCTCGTACAGCACGATGCGGTCCGGGTCGTCCGCGGCCGTCAGCACGTCGAATTGGCGGCAGCCCGGCTCGTCGCGCAGCGACAGGCTGGCGTTTTCCAGCATCAGCGGCAGGAAGCGCGCCATCGCCCCCGGCGCAATCCCGAATTCGACGAGCAGTCCGAACAGGTTCATGCCGGTTCCTCCCACCCGCATTCAGTCACAAGGCGGCACGAGGATCAACCGAGCGGCGGTCGGTGCCTGGTCCGCACCGCCCCGTTCACGTCTTCTTAGATGTATCTCACGATGATGCGAGCGCACGGAAAAGTGAGTCTCGTCTTAGGAGAAAGTCAATGCGCTCGAATCCGGAGACGCTTCGCAGCGATGCGGCGGCCCGGGCGGTCGCCGTTCCGTTCGACGCCGAAGGTCTGCTCGGCACCCGGGTGCGGCCCGACCCGAGCTTCGGCAAAGCCGCGATGCTGATGGATTGGAGCGGCAGCGGCTCGACCTACGTCATTCCCTGGGCCGAGCTGCCGGCCTCCATCCGGCTTGCGCGGTTCGATGCGGCGTTGCATGCCGAAGTCGCCGCCCTGGCGGATTGCACGCCCGCCGCCATCCGGCGCGCGCTCGCCGCCGTCAGCACGCCGGAGTTCGCAACGCCCGAGCAGGTCGAAGCGATGCGCCTGCTGGGCGCGGTCGAGGAGGACCGCCGCGTCGAGCTCGCGGTCGCGGTGATCGGCCGGCTGCTGCGCCCGCTCCCCGCCCGCTTCGAGGATTCTGGACGATCTCGTCTACGGCCAGTCGCGGGACCGCGGCACCGCCGCGCTGCGCCAGGCCTGCGCGCGCCACGGCATCTCCGCCGACCGCTTCACCGCCATCCACCGCGAACTGGTCGCCGAGCTGATCCTGGTCGGCCTGCCCGGCCCTGCCGCCGGTTCGCTGCGGCTGCTCAACGACGAGCTGGCGCGGCTCGGCCGCAAGCTGCAGCGGCGGCTCCAGGCCAGCGGCGACACCTCCGGCTCGCTGCGCCGGATCATGCCGGCCGTTGTCGGCACCGTCGCCGACGCGGCCGTGCCGCTCGCCTCGATCGACGCCGTCACGCACGACCTCTGGCGCCTGTTCGCCCGTTGGGACGACCTGCGGCCGCGCGTCAGCGGCATGGTGGCCGACCTCGACTGGCGCCTCGACGGCTGGCCGCAGCTGCTGCAAGCGATCGCCGAAGCGGCCTGCGACCCGGCCGGCGAGGGCCGAACCCTGCTCGCCCACGCGGCGATCGTCGCGGAGCAGCTGCGGCGCGGCTGAGTTTCGGCTGGCTGCTGCCGCGCGTGCATGACGCGGTCGGGTACCGCTCTCAGCTCATCTTCCTGCTCCGGGACCCGGAGATGGCGGCACCGCTCGCGGCCACCCCCACGGCGATGCGCCGGCCACTGCGCTCGCCGTGCCGGATGCTGGGCCTTCCCCCGCCGCCGCTCGCCCGCTCGCGCTCGGGCTTCCATAAGGGGCTGCCGCCGCTGTTCCGCTATACCGCTCAATCCTCTCGATCCAAGCAAAATCCGCCTGGTTGGCCAACGGATAGGCGCCGGCGTGTGGTTAGCTCGTGATGTGTCCGGATTTTGTAGCGCGTGATCTGCCCGATTTCATTCCTTATGTGGAACGATATGGGCATGCGGAAGCGGCCGGGCCAAAAACCCGATTTTTCGGAGGTCGCCGCGGTGGGGCGGTGGCGCCTGGCCGCTTGCCGCCCCCTGCCTTGGAAACGGTCGGGCGCGGCGCCTGACCGTGCCGGGGTGGGCGGTTGGGGGAAGCGTTCCGGCGGGGGGTTTGCCGACCCGACCCCGGCGGCTCACCGGCCTCGGGGGCCGGGCGTTCTTGCCGCGTCGGTGCTTGCCGGGTCGGTTCTTGCCGCGCGGGGCGAATGGCCCCTCGATGGTCCTGGCCGAACCGGGGGGCTTTGTTGCTGCTGCGGGGGGAAGGCGGTTGCTTCCGGCTCGGCCGGGGCGGCGGCTGCCGGAAGGTTCCGCGCGATCGAGAGGATCGCCTGGATGAGACGCTCGATCAGCTGGATCAGCAGCGCGGACAGCCGATCCCCGCCGCCGTTGGCGGCCAGGCCTTGGGAGATCTCGCCGCATCGTTCGGCGAACCGCTCGGTGGCGGCTTGGGGGGATGGGGTGGTGGGGTTCACGCGATGTAGTTAGTATTGGTGACGTGCAGCGTCAAGGGGGATTGCGCGGCGGTTACAATCCGACACGTTGTTCTCGGTGGATGTTGGCGCCGAGGCGACTCCGCCTGTTCGGCCGACCGACGCGCGGCGGCATCGATGTCGCCGTCACAGACCCAGGCCGTAAGCGTGTGCTCCATCCGTTGGCCGGCCTGCGAATCTTTGCTCAGCGGGCGATCGGCTCGCTCAGCGCGCCGGCCGGGCGCCGGACCGGCGCCGGGAAGCGCGATTGCCACGGTGCTGCCCGCTCGATTTGCGCCGCCAGGGCAATCAGCAGGGCCTCGTCGAACGGACGCCCAACCAGCTGCACGCCGATCGGCAGCCCCTCCGCCGACCACCCCAGCGGCAGCGAGATCGCCGGCTGGCCCGAGATGTTGAACGGATAGGTGAACGGAATATACGCGAGGTCGTCGTCCGCCACGCGCTCGGTCACGGCGAGAAACGTGTCGAGCGGTTGCGGCGGCAGTGTGACCGTCGGCGTGAGCAGGCAGTCCCACTGCATCGTCTGCGCGATGATCTCGCGGCTGCGCCGGAACATTGCTTCCGTCGCGCGAATGTACGCCACCGCCGTCTGCTTGGCGCCGCGCGCAAAACACCAGCGGGAATACGGGTCGCTGAACTGCGCCGGGTCCTCGACCGGACCGGCGGCGCTTTCCGCTTCGACCATGATGCGGAACAGCTCGCCCAACCCGCGAATGTCGACGTCCGCCGGCTCCACGCGGTGCCCGAGCGAGCGCAACAAGGTCGCCGCATCGCGCACCGCGGCAAGCACCTGCGGGTCGATCCATTTGTCGCTGGTGTCGAGCAGCCCGATCCGCAGGCTGCGCGGTTCGCTGCCGGCGGCGTCGAGGAACGTGCCCTTCGGGCTCGGCGCCGCGAACGGGTCGCCCGGCTCGTATCCGGCGATGATGTCGAGCATCAGCGCGGCGTCGCGCACCGTGCGCGCGATCGGCCCGTGCGTGACCAGGCCGCCGCGCGGATTGGCGTTCGGCGCGTTGGAAACGCGGCCGCGCGACGGCTTGATGCCGACCACGCCACAGCAGCTCGACGGGATCCGGATCGAGCCGCCGCCATCCGACCCCTCGGCCACGGGACAGAGACATGCGGCGACCGCCGCCGCCGATCCGCCGCTCGATCCGCCAGCCGTTTTCCCGAGGTCCCATGGATTGCGCGTCGCCGGGAACAGCCCGAACGCCGTCGTGGCACGGTTGCCGAACTCCGGCGTGTTGGTCTTGCCGAGCAGTACGCCGCCCGCCTCGCGCAACCGCCGCGCCACCGCGGCATCGCGCGTCGGCACGTTGTGTTCGCCGACCCTCGAACCATACGTGGTGCGCAGGCCCGCGCTGTCGGTCAGATCCTTGAGCGCGTAAGGCACGCCGGCAAACGGAAGGATCGCGCCATCGGCAAGCCTGCGCCCGACGTCGTCGGCCATCGCCATCACCTGCGTCTCGTCGATGGTGACGAACGCGCGGGTCTCGCCGTCCACCGCCCGAATGCGCGCGAGGCACGCCGCCGCCACTTCGCGCGGCGACACTTTTCGGCTCACCACCAGCTGCCGCAAGTCCAGCGCGGACAGCGTGGTCAATTCGGGAATGTCGTTCATCGCGGTGCTCCGGCTATGCGAGCGCGTGTCGTCCCGCCACCAGATCGGCGACATGCTGCGCGGTGACGTCGTCGCGCTGCACCGAGCGCAGCACGCGGCCCGCCTCCATGATCACGATGCGGTCGCAGATGCGGTGCACGTGGCCGATGTTGTGGTCGATGATCACGACCCCGAGGCCGGCATTGCGCGCGATATGCACGGCCTCCGAGACTTTTTCGGTTTCCTTGACCGACAGCGCCGAGGTCGGCTCGTCGAGCAGCAGCAGGCTGCCGCCGAAATAGCGCGCGCGCGCGATCGCCAGCGCCTGCCGCTCGCCGCCCGAGAGGATATCGACCGGTTCGTCCGGCGAGCGCAGCCGCGTCAGTCCCATCTCGCGCAGCCGGTCCATCGCGATCTCGCGCATTTCGCCCTTTGCGAGACGCCGGAACGGCCGAGGTCCCAGCTTGCGCTCCCGGCCAAGGAAAAAATTGCGCCACATGCTGAGCGCCGGGATCAGCGCGAGGTCCTGGTACACCGTCTCGATGCCGATGCTGCGCGCATCGCGCGGCGAGGCAAACTGCACCGGCCGGCCCTCGAAGCGGATGACGCCGCGGTCCGGTGCGTAGAACCCGTTCATCACCTTCATCAGCGTCGACTTGCCGGCGCCGTTGTCGCCGACCAGCCCGACGATCTCGCCGCGATCGACCGCGAACACCACGTCCTGGATCGCCACGAGATTGCCGAAGCTCTTCGTGACCTCGCTCAGCGCGAACAGCGCGCCGTTGGCAGGTTCGCTCATGACTTGCGGATCACTCCCAGCAGCGCCCCGAGACGCTCGGTGCGCAGGTTCATGATCACCGCGAACAGCAGCAGGAAGCCGACGAACGACTGGAACCACGTGGTCGAGACGCCGGACAGCACCAGGCCGGTGTACGACATGCCGAGCACGATCGCCGCCAGCAGCGCGCCGGCGATGCTGCCGCGCCCGCCCATCAGCGACCCGCCGCCGACCACCGCGACCACCAGCGCCGTCAGCGCGAGATCGGAACCCTGCGTCGGCGTCGCCGACCCGAACGATCCGAACTGGACAATTCCGGTGAACGCGGCAAGCACCGAGGACAACACGAAGCATCCGAGCTTGACCGCACCGACCGGCACCCCCATCGCGCGCGCCGCGCGGCCATCGCCGCCGCATGCGAAAACCCAGTTGCCGGTTGCAGTCATGCGCAGCACGGCGGACAGGATGATCACGATGGCGACCAGCCACAGGATCGACACGGAGATCCGGCTGTGGCCCATCTCGTACGCGCCGAGCCAGCCCATGACAGCCGACTTGCCGAAATAGGAGATCGGATAGCCGCCGGTCAGGTTCAGGCTGACGCCGGCCCAGAACAGGCCGGTCGCGAGCGTGATGATGAACGACGGGATTTTCAGCATCAGCGTCGCGAGCCCGTTGACGACGCCGATGGCGGCGGCCAGCAGCAACGCGAGCCCCCATGACACGAGCACGTTGACGCCGTGCGGCACCCACAGCCACGCCATCACCAGCGGGCACAGCGAATAGACGGATGCGACCGACAGGTCGAACTCGCCGGCGATCATCAGCACGGTGACGCCGACGCCGACGATGCCGAACTGCACGGCACTCGCGAAGATCGAGCCGGCCGATGCCAGCGTCAGGAATTCCGGCGACAGCGCGGTGAACACCGCGCCGATGAACAGCCCCGCGACCAGGACGCCCAGTTCCTGGACCAGGAAGATCGGCGCGACCAGCGACAGCACCCCGCGCCGGGATCGCGAGCGCTGCGCCCCGGCGCGCGCAATTCCGTCAGTCCCTGGACCACTCACGATCTGCCGCACCCATCCTGGCAATCGCCCGGGCGGCGCAGCGAGGCTGCCGCCGCCCGGCGCTTCGTCGCGTTCAGCCGCCGCGGCCGGAATCGACGATCGGCTGGAACTCCGCCGCGTTCGCCTTGGTCACCAGCAGCGTGCCGGTGTCGATGTTCGACGGCGTCATGCCGTATTTCACCTTCATGTACAGGTCGACAACCGCGAAGTAGCCCTGCGCATACGCCTGCTGCACCAGCGTGAACGAGGTGATGCCGCGCTTGATGCAGTCGAGCACCGCCGGCGAAACGTCGTAGCCGCCGACGACGACCTTGCCGATCATCTCGTTCTTCTCGACCCACTGGCAGGCGATCGTGCCGGTCTCCGGGTTGAGGCTGACGATCGCGGCGGTGTCCTTGTGCGAGCGCATGTAGCCGTCCAATACGGACAGTCCCTGCGCGGGCGTCGGCGCGGTGTTGACCAGCGTGTCGACCGTGCCGCCGAGTTCGCTTTCGATGTACTTGCGCAGGCCGTCGCACCGTACGGTCTGCACGATCTGCGCCGGGCCGGGGTTCTGGCAGACGATGTGCGCGCCCTTCTTCAGGTTCGGCAGCAGCCCCGCGCCGACCTTGGCGCCGGACTTGAACTCGTCCTGCCCGACATAGGCGAGCGCCTTGATCTTCGGGTCGCTTTCCGGCGCGAAGTTCTGCGTGTTGACGAGGATCACCGGGATGTTGGAATCGAGCGCGTCGAGGATCGGCTTGCGCCAGCGCCTTGGGATCGTTGAACTCCACCGCGATGCCGTCGGGCTTCGCCGCGACGTTCGACTTCAACAGCTGCGTCTGCATGTTGATGTCGCAGCATTTCGGGCCGCTGTAGATCGCCTCGACGCCGAGATCCTTGCCGGCCTCCTCGACGCCGCGCTTCACCACGGCGAAGAACTGGATCTCCGGGCCGCCGATGAAATTGACATAGAACTTCAGCTTGTTGGCGTCGGCGTGCGCGGGGCCGACCACGCCGCCCGACAACACGAAAGCGCCAACCGCGAGCAAGGTTTTCAGTCGCATCACGCCCCCCATTCGTTTGTGGCCGGCATCCTGCGCCAGGCTGCCATGCCTGTCACGGGGCTTTCATGCCCCGCAGCCTATTTTCCTGCGGGGAAAGGGCGAGCGCCGAATGTTGCTACGTCAAGATATAACAAATCTCGTCCCGTTTCGTCGTCATCCCCGGGCTTGACCCGGGGATCCACGCCGCGGCCGCGTCGTGGATTGCCGGGTCAAGCCCGGCAATGACGGTAGGGGATCAGTTGCTCCATATGAGTGCATTAGCAGTACATCACATTCGATCGCCGGGTTTCTCCAGCACCTCCAGCCGCGCGGCCCGTGGCCTCGCCGGCCTCGATGCCAGATCGGCCTGCAACCCCATCGGCGCCGCCGCGAACAGGCGCCCGTCCATCGGCCGCAAGTCGGGAGATATCGCCGGGGCAAAACCCATCCGCGCCAAAATGTCGCGTCCGAGGTCGATGCCGGGCGCGATCTCGATCAGTTCGACGCCTTGCTCGGCAAGCCGGAACACCGCGCGCTCGGTCACGTACAGAACGCGCTGGCCGCGCCGGCGCCCGAACGGGCCGCTGTAGGTGATCTGCTCGACCGCGGCGACGAATTTTGCCGTGCCGCCGTCGCGAAAAATCCGCGTCTCGCCGCCGGGCCACGCAATGTCCAGCTTGCCGGCGGTGAAGGTGCCGCCGAACACGACGCATTTCGCGTGCTGCGAAATGTTGATGAAGCCGCCGGGGCCGACGATGCGGCCGCCGAACCGGCTGACGTTGACGCTGCCGCCAGCGTCCGCCTCGGCGAACGACAGGAACGCGAGATCGAGCCCGCCGCCATCGTAGAAATCGAACTGGTACGGCTGGTCGATCATCGCCGAATAGTTGCGCGCCGCGCCCGCCTCGTTGCCGGAGGCCGGGCGCGCCGCCGATCATGCCCTGTTCGTTGGTCAGGCAGATGTCGTCGAGTATTTCTTCCTCTGCAGCGACGTTGGCGATCCCGGTCGAGACGCCGGAGCCGAGATTGCAGACCGCGCCCGCAAACAATTCGAGCGCGGCGCGGCGCGCGATCACCTTGCGCGCATCGAGCGGCAGCGCGGGAATGTCGGACAGCGGAATGCGCAACTCGCCGGCATAGGCCGGGCTGTGGAACGTCGCGTAGGTCTGCCACTGCTCCGGCTCGACCACCACGAGATCGACCAGAATGCCCGGGATCTTCACCAGCTTCGGCGGCAGCGTGCCGCGCTGGGCGACGCGCTTGACCTGCACGATCACGACGCCGCCGCAGCGCCGCGTGGCCTGCGCCTGCGACAGCATCTCGCCGAAATACGCCTCGTGCTCCATCGTCACGTTGCCGTCCTCGTCGGCCGTCGTGCCGCGCAGGAAGCAGACGTCGACGTGATGGCTCTTGAAGAACAGCTGCTCCCCGTCGCGCGTCTCGACGAGTTCGACGAGGTCCTCCGTGGCGCACCGGCTTTGCCGACCGCCGCCGTGCCGCGGATCGACAAAGGTAAAAAGCCCGGTCCGCGTGGTCAGCCCGCGCCGCCCCGCCGCCATCTCGCGCATCAGTTGCGACAGCACGCCCTGCGGCAGCGTGTAGCCTTCGATTTTCTCGGCCAGCGCAAGATCGGAAATCAGCGGCGAGTTGGCGAAGGTGCCGCAGATCACGCGCTTCAGCAGCCCAGCATGGGCGAGACGGTTCAGTCCCTGCTCGCCGTTGCCGATGCCGACCGGATGCAGCGAGGTGATGCCCTGCGGCTCCCGCTCCGCCAGGAACCGTCGTTCCAGCGCCGCGATCAGCGCCTCCGGCACCGCGTGCCCGCCGCCCGAGCCGCCGATCAGCAGCGTATCCCCGGACTGGACGATTTTGACCGCCTGGTCGGCCGTGACGCGCTGCATCCGCCCTCCCGATCGCCTTGACTTGCCGGCACCCGCAAGGCGAACTCGCCGATCTTGGAGGCGGTCTCATCCCTCCGCAACCCGCCGGAGCCGCCATGTCGCATATCGAACTGACGATCGACGCGCATGTCGCGCAGATCACGCTCGCGCGCCCCGAAAAGCTGAACGCGATCACACCGGAGATGGCCGCGGAGATCGCGCGGATCTGCGGCGCGGTGGATCACGACGAGGCGGTACGCGCGGTGCTGGTGGTCGGGGCAGGCGACCGGGCTTTTTCGGCGGGCAGCGATCTCGACTCGCTCGCCGCCTATCCGTCCGCGTGGCAGTTCCGCAACCGCGTCGAATACGCCACCGCCTTCCGCAACCTGCGCAAGCCCGTCGTCGCCGCGGTCAAGGGCTGGGTGCTCGGCGGCGGCGCCGAGATCGCGCTCGCCGCCGACATCCGCATCGCCGACACCACCGCCCGCATCGGTTTCCCGGAGGTCATGCGCGGCTGGGTCGGCGGCGGCGGCGCCTCGCAACTGCTGCCGCGGCTGGTCGGCTACGGCCAGGCGATGCGCCTGCTGCTGACCGGCGAACCGCTCGACGCCGCGCAGGCGCAGGCGCTCGGCCTGGTGGAGGAGGTCGTCGACGCCGGCGGCGCCGAAGCGCGCGCACGCGAACTGTGCGCGCGACTCGCCGGCTTCAGCCCGGTCGCGGTGCAGTCGGTCAAGGCCGCGGTGCGCGCCGCCCTCGCCACGCCCTTGGAGGCCGGCCTGCGCTACGAAAACGAGCTGAACACGCTGTGCTTCGCCGCCGGCGACCACATGGAGGGCATCAAGGCGTTCCAGGAGCACCGGCCGCCGAGCTTTTCGCGATAGCGCCCGGCGGCTCGCCGAGCCGCTGCGCCCGCGTCCCCAGCACCCGCTCGCAGGCGAGCGCCAGCGCCAGCAATTCCGCATCGTGCCCGTGGCGCGCCGCCAGTTGCAGCCCGACCGGCATGCCCGCCGCGTCGAGCGCCACCGGCATGCTGATAGCCGCAAGCCCGTACAGCGCGATCACCGCCGAATTCCGCGACGCCGCCAGATTGTGCGTGCGGTAGGCATCGGCATCGCCAAGCTCGGCAACGCGGGCGGGCGTCACGGAGACGGTCGGCAGCGCGATCGCATCGACCGCCGACAGCCGCGCATCCGCCTCCCGCATCCAGTTTTCGATCGTCCGCAGCCGGCGGACGTACACGTGCGCCGGCAGGGTCGCGCCGTGTCGCTCCAGCCGCTCGCGCACGTTCGCATCCAGCGTGTCCCACCACTCCGGGAATTCGCTGCGGATGAAGCCATAGACGGCGGCCGTGGAAAGGTGGCCGCTCTGGAACAGGTCGTAGACCGCTGCGGGCTCCGGCAATTCCAGCGGCACCAGCGCCGCGCCGGCGCGTTCGAATTCGGCGAGCGCGCGCTGCGACCCCTTCGGCGATGCCGGGCGAACACTCATCCCAGAACAGCGCGCGCGGCACGCCGATGCGGGCGCCGGCCAACGACCGGCTGCCGAGCCGGCCGAAATCCTGCCACGCGTCGCCGGTCGCCGGGTCCAGCGCCAGGAACGCCAGCAACAGGTCTTCGACGGTCAGCGCCAGCAGCCCCGGCGCGTCCAGCAGCGGCGATACCGGCACGATCCCCTGCGTGGACCAGCGCCCGTGGCTCACCATCAGTCCGACCGTGCCCGTGAAGCTCGCCGGCATGCGCACCGAGCCGGTCGTGTCCGACCCGATCGCCAGCAGCGCCGAGCCTTCCAGCAGGCTCACGCCGGCGCCGGAACTGGAGCCGCCGCTGATCCGCTGCTCGCGCGCGTCCCACGGGTTGTACGGCGACCCGTAATGCCGATTGGTGCCAAGTCCGCCCAGCGCGAACTCGACGGTGTGCGACTTGCCGACGATCACGCCAATCTGCCGCGTGATCCGCTCGACAACCGGCCCTGGCCGCTCCCACTGCGGCGGCAGCCGCCGCGGCGTGCCGGCATAGGTCGGCATCCCGGCAACACCGTAACAGGTCCTTGACCGAGATCGGGATGCCCTGCAGTGGGCCGAGATCGCGGCCGGCGGCAAACGCCCGGTCGGCTGCATCCGCCTGCGCCAGCGCCATCTCGGGCGCGAAAGTCCGGTAGGCGTTGAGCCTCGCGCCAAGCGCGTCGTGCCGCGCGATCGCGCCCTTGGCCAGCGCGCGCGCCGAAAGTTTTCCCGCCCGCAATCCGTGCGCCGCGTCGGTCAGGGTTTCGTCGGTCGTCATGCCCATACTCCTTGCCACGCGCCAGCTTGCCCCAGCCGCGCCGTCGCGGCACCGTCGGCGGCGCGGGCGTCGGCCCGCATCACGCGGGAGACGGGCAAAAGCATGATCGCCGGCACGACGCAGTTGTTCGCGATCATCGGCGACCCGGTCGCGCAGGCACGCTCCCCCGAAGTGTTCAACGCGCTGTTCCGGGAACGGCAAGTCGATGCGGTCATGGTGCCGCTGCACGTCCACCCCGACAATTTTCTCCCCGCACTGTCCGCGCTCACGGTCGGTGGAAAATCTGGCCGGCCTCGTCGTCACGGTGCCGCACAAGCTCGCCGCCGCCCGCGCCCTGGCGCGGCGGTCGCAGCGCGCGGAAGTCGCCGGCGCCGTCAACGTGCTGCGGCCCTGCCCCGGCGGCTGGGACGGCGACCTGCTCGACGGCGAGGGTTTTCTGTCCGGTCTCGCCCGCCAAGGCATCGATCCGCGCGGAAAACACTGCGCGATCGTCGGCGCGGGAGGTGCCGGCACCGCGATCACCCTCGCACTGTGCGAACGGGCTGCGGCTGCCGTCTCGGTCTGCGACATCGACCGCGACCGCACGATTACCCTGGCGCAGCGGCTCGCCGACGCCGGCCATGCCGTGCGCATCGCGGCCCCGGACAGCGAAACGGACCTCGTCGTCAACGCGACCCCGCTCGGCATGGCGGACGGCGACGCCTTGCCGATCGACCTCGCCGCCCTCGCCCCGCACGCGATCGTCGCCGACGTCGTCATGAAGCCGCCGGTCACGCAGCTGCTGCGGCAGGCGGCGCGGCGCGGCCACCGCACCGTCGAAGGCCGCCACATGCTGGATGGCCAGGCGGAGCTGATCTGGCGCTTCTTCCGCCTGCCCGCACCGGTCGCATAGGAAACCCCGGATGCCGACGCTCACGCTTCCCGAGGCCGACTTCCGCCTGCGGCCCTACGCGATGGGTCCGCCGTCGCCGTTCCCGCCGTCCGGGCCGCCGATCCGGGTGCGCACCGCCTACGCAGCCGTCCACGTCGTCATGAACGCGCGCCGCTCCGCCGATCCCTGGCAGGCGCCGGCCATCGACTGGGACGCGACGCTGCGCTTCCGCCATCACTTGTGGTCACTCGGCTTCGCGGTCGCCGAGGCGATGGACACCTCGCAGCGCGGCATGGGCCTCGACTGGCCCGGCGCCAAGGAGCTGATCCGCCGCGCGCTGGCCGAGGCCCGCACGGTCGAGGGCGCGCGGATCGCCTGCGGCGCCGGCACCGACCAGCTCGACCCGGCCGAGCCGCACACCCTCGACGACGTGGCCGCGGCGTACCAGGAGCAGCTTGCCCATGTCGAGGCGCATGGCGGCACGGCGATCCTGATGGCCAGCCGCGCGCTGTGCCGCATCGCCCGCTCGCCCGACGACTATCTGCGCGTCTACGCCGGGCTGATCGGGCAAGCCCGCGACAAGGTCATTTTGCATTGGCTCGGCGAGGCGTTCGACCCGCAGCTCGCCGGCTACTGGAGCAGTGCCGACGTCGCCGCGGCCGCCGAAACCGTGCTGTCCCTTGTCGATGCGCACCGTGACAGGATCGACGGCATAAAAATCTCGCTGCTCGACCCGGCACTGGAGCTTTCGTTGCGCTCGCGCCTGCCTTACGGCGTGAAAATGTACACCGGCGACGACTTCAACTACGTCGAGATGATCGAAGGCGACGGCTCACGGTTCTCACACGGCCTGCTCGGCATCTTCGATGCGATCGCCCCCGCCGCAGCCGCGGCGTTCGCGCGCCTTGACGCCGGCGACGCGGCCGGGTTCCGGAGCATCCTCGCCCCGACCGTCCCGCTCTCGCGCCGCATTTTCGAGGCGCCGACGCGGTTCTACAAAGCGGGAATCGTGTTCCTGGCCTGGCTCAACGGCCACCAGGACCATTTTCTCCTGCTCGGCGGCCTCGAATCGGCACGCGGCATCCTGCACTACGCGGACCTGTTCCGGCTGGCCGACCGCGCCGGCCTGTTGCGCGACCCCGACCGCGCCGCCGCCCGCATGCGCGCCCTCGCGACAACCCACGGCATCGATTAGGCGCTCGTCGGAGCCCTCACCCAGCTGAAAGGGAAATCCCCCCTAGCTCGAGCCGCTTCCGGCGTGAACGCGAGTGCAGCCGGCCACTTCGTGCGCATCCGCATCCCTTGCCCGTCCGGCCGCGTCGCGGGCGGCGAGATAGGCGAAGGTCAGCGCCGGACCAAGCGTGATGCCGGGGCCGGGATAGGCGCCGCGCATCACCGAGTTCATATCGTTGCCGCAGGCGTAAAGGCCCGGGATCGGCCGGTCATCGGATGCGAGCACGCGGGCGGCCTTGTCGGTGACGAGGCCCGCCGCGGTGCCGAGATCGGCCGGAAACACCGCGAGAGCGTAGAACGGCGGCCGAGCGATCGGGGCCACGCACGGGTTGGGGCGGTGCTCGGCATCGCCGAGATGGCGCTGGTAGCTGTCGCCACCGCGCCCGAACGCCGGGTCGCGGCCACACTGCGCACTGGCATTGTAGGTCTCGATCGTGTCGCTGAACGCATCGGCATCGATGTCGATCGCCTGCGCAAGGCCGCGCGGGGTCGGGGCACTGGCGATGTCGCCACGGCGGATCGCCCCTCGCAGCGACAGACGCAAGGGCTTTACCCGGCCGAGCCCGTAGCGCCACAGGAAGCGGGCGTCGCAGACCAGGTACGCCGGGCCAGCGCCGGCATGCTCGGCACGGAACATCCCGCGTACGAAATCGTGGTAGGAGATGGCTTCGTTGACGAAGCGCCGGCCGCTGCGGTCGACCGCGATCAAGCCCGGCTTCGCGCGGTCGGTGACGGTGTGCGGAAATACCCCGACGCGTCCGTCGGCGCGGCGGAAGCGGGAGACCGGCACCCAGAATGCGTTGTCTGCGTTGTGCAGCCCGAGCTGCCCGCCGGCCGCGATGCCGAGGCGGGTGCCGTCGCCAGTGCTGCCCGGCGCGCTCGCGGAGAGATCGCCGGCCGCGGCCGGCAGCTGGGCGCGGCGCAACGCCGGATCGTGTGAGAAACCTCCGGCCGCGAGCACGACGCCGCGCCGCGCTCGCACGACCTGCCGCGCGCCATCGGGCTCGAGCACGACGCCGGTGATACCGCGCTCGTCGCCCTCCAGTGCCGTGACATTGGCCTTGGTGTGCAGCGCCACTCCGGCCCGACGGACCGCCAGCAGCAGCCGCCCGGCCAGTGCGTTGCCGAGATACAGCGTGGTGCCGCGCGGGGCGCGCCGGCGCTGCCAGAGATAGCCGGCAAGCAGCCGGGCGACCCGCAGCGCCGACCGGCCGGAGCGGAACATCCGGCGGAAATGCGCGATGTCCGGCCGGCTGACCATCATGCCGCCGAACAGCGTGAACTCGGGCAGCGGCGGGCGCAGCAGCGCGAAATCGGCGCCGAGTTGCATGGCGTCGAACGGGCACGGCTCCAGCACCCGGCCGCCTTCGGTCGCGCCGGGCCGGTCCGGGTAATAGTCCGGGTATTTCGCTACCGGCCTGAATTGGACCGGAGTGTGCGCTTCGAGCCAGGCGACGGCTTCGTCGGCGCGGGTGACGAAGGCGTCGAGATTGCTGGCCTCGCACCCGCCCGGCACGGTCGCGGCAAGGTAGTGGCGGGCGGCGTCGAGCGTGTCTGGGCGCCCGGCGACGGCCGTGTGCCGGTTGCCGGGCACCCAGACCATGCCGCCCGACCACGCGGTGGTGCCGCCGACCATCGCGGTCTTTTCCAGCAGCAGCACGGACAGGCCCTCCGCGGCGGCCACCACCGCGACCGTCATCCCGGCCGCGCCGGCGCCGATCACGATCAGGTCGTAGGCCGCCTCCAGCTCACTCATCCATCGGCGGCGTCGTGATCACCAGGAACACGAGGTCGCGCAGGCCGGTGTTGTAGATTGCATGCTCGACGCCGGGCGGCAGATGGATGCAGTCGTGCGGACGCACCAGCACGCGCTCGCCATCGATCTCCATCAGCCCCTCGCCCTCCAGCACATGATAGATCTGCTCCTGCACCTTGTGCCGGTGCGGCGCCACGTAGCCTTTCGGCTGGTACGACGAAATGCGGTGATCAAGCCGCCGGCTGCTGGTGTTCGTCGGGTTCACCAGCATCTTCGAGTGCGCGTCGTAATGCGCCGGCGGGGTTTCCCACAGCACTTCGGCGATGTTGCGGATCGTCGCGCCGTTGCGTTCGTACATCGCGTTCCCCCCCTGGGCGTCCCTCCGTTGGCCGGTCAGTGGCGGCGCGGCGCGCCGAACACCGGCTCCTTGTGCGGGATCGGCGGCAGCGCCCAGGTGCCGGTCGCGGGCGGACGCACGTTCGCATCGACATGCACGTCGAGCACCCAGGGCTTGTTCGAGCGGATCGCGTGCTCCAGCGCCGGCGCGAGGTCGGCGGTGCGGGTGATGGTGACGCCGTCGACGCCGTGCGCCTGCGCGAGCTTCGCGAAATCCGGGTTGTACGGCTGGCGGTTCGGCCCGTGGTAGAAGCCGGTACCGTACTCGCGGCCGCCGAACAGCCCGTACTGGATGTCGCGGATCGCGCCCCACACAAAATTGTTCCAGATCACCCAGACGCAGGGGATGTCGTGCTCGACGGCGGTGCACAGCACATGCGGCGTCATCGTGAAGCCGCCGTCGCCGCAGACCGAGACGCAGGGCCGGTCGGGCGCCGCCAGTTTTGCCCCCAGGATGCCGCTGACGCCGAACCCCATCGCGGAGAACCCCCACGCGTTCAGCATGGTTTGCGGCTGGCGGGCTTCCCAGAACTGCATGAACCAGTTGTGGTGCACGCCGGAATCGAGCGACAGGATCGCATCGTCCGGCAGCACGCGGCGCACCGCGGCAACCACCGGCTCCGGACGCAGCGGCGTGGTGTCGAGCGCAAAATTCGGCTCGGTGAAGGCGCGCCATTCCTCGCGCCAGCCGGCGATCGCGCCGAGCCAGCCGGTGCGGGCAGGGCAGGGGGCGCCACGCCGGTCGCATTCGGCAAGCAATTGGCGCAGGAAGGTCGCCGCATCGGCCACGATGCCGAGATCGACCGGGTAGTTGCGGCCGATCTCGCCGACGTCGATGTCGACCTGGAGCAATGACGCCTCGGGAAAATTCCACGAATATCCGTCGATCCAGGAGGAAGCCGAGCGATCGTCGAAGCGCGCGCCGATCGCAAGCACGAGGTCGGCGTGGCGGCCGGCCTGGTTGGCCGGGAACGCGCCGTTGCGGCCGATGAAGCCGAGCGACAGGCGATGCGCCATCGGGATGCAGCCCATGCCGTTCGGCGAGGCGATCACCGGGATCGTCAGCCGCTCGGCGAGCGCGGTCAGCTCGGCCGCGCCCTCGGACAGCGTGACGCCGTGGCCGATGAACAGCACGGGACGCACGGCGGCGAGCAGCCGCTCGGCGGCGGCGGCGACGTCCTCGGGCGCCGCACCCGAGCGGCGCGCGGTGCGCAGCCGGGTGCTCGGCTGCACCGCGACGTCGGCCTCCTCCTGGAACAGGTTGAACGGCACGTCGACCTGCACCGGCCCCGGCCGGCCGCCGAGCATCGTCTCGGTCGCGAGCCGCAGCGCTGCCGGCAGCATTTCCACCCGCGTCGGCTGGAACGTGCGCTTCACGACGGGGCGGCAGACCGACGGGAAATCCGCCTCTTTCTGCCGGTACAGTTCCTGGAACGGGCCGCGGTTGAACTGCTGGGTCGGCACGTTGGCGGTCAGCGCCAGGAAGGCGGAGCTGTCGGCGTAGGCGTTGGCGAGGGCCATCACCAGGTTGGCCGAGCCGGGGCCGCAGGAGGTCAGCGTCGCCGCGGGCCGGTGCTTGACCCGGAAATACGCGTCGGCCATGTGTCCGGCGGTTTGCTCGTGTCGCGGCGAGACGACCCGGATGCGGTCGCGGACGCCGTACAGTGCATCGAGCATGCCGACATTGCCGTGGCCGCAGAGCGCGAAGACATGGTCGATCCCTTCGCTCAGCAGGAATTCGGCGATCAGGTCTCCACCCTTCATGCGTGCCACTGTCGTCTCCCCACTCGCCTGACCGACGATATTCTACAATATCGCAAGCCGTGCAAGATGAGCGTAAAGGAGCGCGATGCCCCGCACCGACCCATCTACCCCGCAGGGTGCGCCCGAACCGGCGCCGGACGAGGCGCGCGAGCGCGGCGGCATCCAGTCGATCGAGCGTGCGTTCGCGATCCTCGAGGAGATCGCGCGCAATCGCGACGGCGTCAGCCTTGCCGAGCTGAGCAAACGGCTCGGCCTGCACAACAGCACGGCGTTCCATCTCGTGCAGACGATGGTCTCGCTCGGCTATGTCCGGCAGTTGCGCGACAGCCGCCGCTACCGCATCGGCCGGCCGCTGTTCGCGCTCGCGGCGGCGGCGCGCGACGAGGTGGAACTGGTCAGCCTCGCCAACCCGGTGCTCGAGGAGCTGTCGGCGGCGACCGGCGAGAGCGGGCATTTCGGCGTGTGGTCGGGCGGCAGCGTGCTGGTGCTGGCGAAGACGCCCGGCACCGGCGCGTTCCAGATCGCCGGCAGCCTGGGCGTGCTGCGGCCGGCCTACTGCACCGGCCTCGGCAAGGCACTGCTGGCGGCACTCACGCCGGCGCAACTCGACCGCTATCTGGCGAGCACCGTCCTGCAGCCGCTGACCGCGAAGACGCTGACCGAGCCGGAGCGGCTGCGCCGGCAGCTCGACGACGTGAGGCGCGACGGCATCGCCTACGACGACGCCGAGTTCGACGCGGAAATCCGCTGCGTTGCCGTGCCGGTGCGGGATTTCACCGCGCAGGTGTGCGGCGTCGTCGGCATTTCCGGTCCGGTCTGGCGGCTCTCGCTGCATGCGCTGCAGGAACAGGCGCAGCATGTCCGCGCCGCGGCGGCGCGGCTGTCCGGAGCGCTCGGCTATGTGGTGCCAAAGGCGGTCGGAGGGTGAGGGCGGCGCGGCTTCGGCATCGCCGTATCCTGGTCAATATTGTCGCATTTGACGAAAACCGCGAATGCCGCATGCCGCGATCTCGGGAGGCAGGCAGACGCAAGACGCCGCCGAGTTCGTCGCGTATGCTCTCACGGGCCATGCGCGGTGCGTCGCTCGATCGCATAGCGGAGCAGCGCGGCCACGCGATACGGCCCATGCACGAACTTGCTGTACGGCATTGTGACGAAGAAGGCGAGGACGAAGCCGAGATGCGCCGCCAGCGCCACGCCCATCGCGCCAGTGGCGCGCAGCGCCAGCAGCAGCAGGCCGGAGATCGCAACCAGCAGCAGCAGCAGCAGCAGGCCGACATCGGCGCCGATCAGATCATCCGCTCGCGGTTCGCGGTCGCCGCCCAGCTTCAGCCAGAACAGTCCGACCGTGCCGGCGACGATGCCGATGCCGCCGATCGTGCCGAGCAGCACGGGCAGGCTCGCGAACGCGTACGGCGCAGGCCAGCCGAGCAGGTGATGGTAGACCGTCGCAACCGCGGTCGCGGCGAAGCAGAGCAGGAAACCGTACGCCATTAAATGGTGATACGCCCGCCGCGCGGTGGAAAAACCTTCGTCGCGGTCATTGCAGCCGGGTCCGCCGCCGCCGAGGTAGCGCAGCGTCGCGGCATCGCGTAACGCCTGGAGCACCGGCCGCACCTGGACAAGCTCCGCAACACGGCCGCCGGTGTGCCGCCAGAACCGGGCGAAGCCGATCCAGAGCGCGACGAGCGGGAACAGAAACGTGACAGCGGCAACGCCCAGCATCGCCGGGAATGGAATGATGTTGTAGAAGCCTTGGCCCGCCTGGACCGGCTGTGCGCCGAACAGCACGGCGCCGGGTCGCAGCAACAGCGCCAGCAGCAGCACGCCGACGACGCCGAGCGCCATCGCGACAGCGACCACGAGACCGTTGCGGCGGAACAGCCCGGCGAGCGGCGCCGGCCACGCATGCGCGGCGTAGCTTTCGTGGCGGACTTCGGCGAACACCTTGGGCACGTTGATGCCGAACGGATGCGGCGGCGCGTACTGGCAGGCGTAGAAACAACCCTGGCAGCCGTGGCACAGATTGGCGAGGTAGGTCAGGTCGGCGCCGGAAAACGCGCGCCGCAGTTCCATCGCCGGGAAGACCGCGCAAAACCCCTCGCAGTAGCGACAGGCGTTGCAGACTTCCATCGCCCGGCGCGCGTCCTGCATTGCCGGCGATTGTCGGGCGGATCAGTTGCGCGCATGTTTCGCCGCCTCCCGCCCCGCGATCCGGCCGAACACGGTGCCGATCGCCATGCCGAATCCGGCGAGGTAGCCCTTGCCGAGAATGCTGCCGGCCATGATCTCGCCCGAGGCGAACAGGTTCGCGGCCGGAGTGCCACTCGCCATGATGACCTGCGCGCGCTCGTTCACGCGCACGCCGAGATAGGTGAACGTGATGCCGGGGCGCAGCGGATAGCCGATGAACGGCGGTTCGGTCGAGCGGCCGCGCCCAGTTGGTTTTCGGCGGGTCGAGCCCATCGGTGCGCAGCCCGTCGAGCCGGCTGCTGTCGAGCACGCCGGGGCGGCAGGCGGCGTTGTATGCCGCCACGGTCGCCCGCAGCGCCGCCGGATCGAGGCCCAGTTTGCCGGCGAGTTCGGCGATCGTGCCGGCGCGGATCGCGGGGAACATCGACGGCATGAACAGCGGTTCGCTGCGGCTGTCCATCACGCTGTAGGCGATCTGGCTTGGCTGCTGCGCGACCAGCCGGCCCCAGATCGCGTAGCGCTTCGGCCACGAATCCTCGCCCTCGTCGTAGAACCGTTTGCCGTCGCGTTGTTGACGACGATCGAGAACGGCACGCAATCGAGCCGGGTGGCGATGCCGCCGTCGAATTTCGGCGCGCGGCCGTCGATCGCGACCGCATGGCATTGCGTCGGATCGCCGACCGCGGCGACGCCCTGGTCGAGCAGGTTCTTCAGCACGCGACCGCGCGCATATGGCGTGCCGCGGATCAGGAAATTCTCGGCGGCCGGACCCCAGGCCTGCTTGAGCCACTCGATGTTGGCCTGGAAACCGCCGGACGCGGCGACGACCACTCTTGCGTTCACCTCGATCGGGAAACCCCGGCTGGTGGCGACGACCTTGCGAACGAAGCCGTCGTCGAGCACGATCTCCTCGACTTCGCTGTCGTACGAGCACGTCGATGCCGAGTCGTTCGGCCGTGGCGTAGTAGGCGTTGACCAGCGCCTTGCCGCCGCCAAGAAAGAACGCGTTGGTGCGCGACAGGCTCAGCGTGCCGGCGAGCGATGGCTGGAAATGCACGCCGCAACGCGCCATGAACGGCAGCGCCGCCTCGGTCGCGCGGATCGTCAGGCGCGCGAGCTGCTCGTCGGTCTGTCCGCCGGTGACGCGCAGCAGATCGTCCCAGTATTCGTCTTCAAGATACGACTCCGTGAGCGTCGCGGTCGGCGCGGCGTGCATGGCGCGCAGATTGCGGGTGTGCCGGCTGTTGCCGCCGCGCATGGCCTTTGGCGCGTGCTCCAGCACGCAGCACCGTGGCGCCAGCCTGTCGCGCCGTCACCGCGGCGGTCAGCGCCGCGTTGCCGCCGCCGACCACGACGACGTCATAGCCGCGCGCCGCGCCGGCCATGCCGGCTCCTCCTCGAACGTTTCTCCGCGCCGCATCGTGCCACGGGGGTTGGGACCGGTGTCAACCGTCACGCGTGCGCAGAAGGGCTACGCCGGCGCATGCCGACGGCGGCGCGCGTGGCGCTCGACGATCGCCTGCACGGCCAGCGCAACCAGCAGGAATACCACAAGCAGGCTCGACACCGCGGCAATCGTCGGGTCGAGTTCCTGGAGGCTTTCCCACATCTTTTTCGGCAGCGTGCGCGCATCGATGCCGCTGACGAACAGTGCGACGAGCAACTCGTCGAACGAATGCAGGAACGCGAACAGCCCGGCGGTGAACACCGCGGTGCCGATCACCGGCAGCGTGATGCGCAGCGTCGTCCGCAGCGGGCTCGCGCCCAGGCTGATCGCCGCGCGTTCGAGATTGCGGTCGAAATTGCGCAGTGCCGCGACCAGCACGACCGTCGCGATCGGCAGCGACAGGATCGTGTGGCCGAGCGCCACGCCGGGCACGGTGTCGTTCAGGTCGATCGCGTTGAGCACGAAGAACACGCCGACCGCGACGACGATGCTCGGCATGATCAGCGGCGAGAGGATGCACAGGTAGAGCAGCGACGCGACCCGCGACGATGCGCGCGCGACGCCGAACGACGCGGGGATCGCCATGCCGAGCGCGAGCGCCGTCGTCAGCAGGCCGATCTCCAGGCTGTGCCACGCGGAGTCGAGCCAGCCCGGCGCATCGAGAATGTTCTGATACCAGCGCAGGGAGTAACCCGGCGGCGGGAACACGAAAAACGTCGCCGAACTGAACGACAACGGGATGATCATCAGCACCGGCACGACGAGAAACACCAGCACGGCGCCGGCGATCATCGGGAACGCGTACGGCCAGAGCGGGTCCAGCGCGCGGTCGAGCAGCCAGACCAGCCACGCTTCGGGCCCGCGCCTGCTGCGCGCCCGGCGCAAGCTCGCGCCCGGATCGCCGGCGATCAGCCCGAGGCCGCCGAACAGGGTCTGCGCAAGCGCGATAAGCAGCAGCGTCGCCGCCAGCAGCACGGTGATCAGCGCGCCGGCAAACCCCCAATCGAGCGATCCGGTGACGTTGGCGATGATGTTGGCGATCATCACGTCGTGCTGCCCGCCGAGCATCGCCGGCGTGATGAAGAACGCCAGCGCCAGCACGAACACCAGCAGCGTGCTGGCGCCGACGCCGGGCAGGCTGAGCGGCAGGAACACGCGCCGGAACGCGGTGAACGGCGAGGCCATCAGGCTTTGCGCGGCTGGTTGCAGATCGGGCCGGATGCCGCGCATCACGCTGAGCAGGATCAGGATCATGTACGGGCACAGCACGTTGGTCATGCCGATGATGACGCCGGTGCGGTTGAACATCAGCGGCAGCGGTGCCGCGATCACGCCCCAGCGCGCGAGCGTCGCGTTGATCACGCCATGCGTCCCGAGCAGGAAAATCCAGGCGTAGTTGCGCACCAGGGCGCTCGCAAAAAACGGCACGATCACACAGGGCAGCAGCGCTTTCGCAAGCGCCGGGCGCACGGTCGCCAGCACGTAGGCGGTCGGATAGGCAAGCAGCAGGCAGACGAGCGCGACGGTCAGCGCGATCTCGAACGTGTTCAGCATGACGGCGCGATAGACCGGCACATCGATCAGATGGCGATAGTGTTCGAGCGTGAAGCCCGGGTCGAACAGGCTCACGGCAAGCAGGCGGGCCACCGGAAGCACGTAGATGACGGCGAGGAAGAGCGTCGCCGGCGCGAGCGCGAGCAGCAGTCCTTGCGACCGTGCCGCCGCCCGCATCGCGTCGGCTAGCCGGACAGGCCGCTCAGGCAGATCTCGGTCCATTTCGCGACATTGGCCGCCCACCATGCGGAATCGGTCGGGAACACCTGCTTGAAGTTGCCCGGGAAGGTGACGAGCTTTGCCGCCATTGCCTTATCGATGAACTCGTAGGCGCGCGGATTGGTCGGCGCGTAGCCGATCAGCTTTGCGAGGTCGGCCTGTCGTTCCGGCCGCGCGGCGAAGGCGAGGAAGCGCATCACGTTGTCGTAGTCCGGCGCGCCCTTCAGCACGATCCACTTGTCGCCGAACACGGTCGCGCCGTTCCAGACATATTGCAGCGGCGCGCCGCCGTTGATCAGCGCGTTGGTGCGGCCAACCGAGTTGAGCGCCATCACCGCCTCGCCGGTGACCAGATATTGTCCGGGCTGGCTGGTGTTCTTCCACCAGATGACGTTCGGCGACAGTTCTTTCAGTTTCTTCACCGCGCGCTGCATGTCGAGCGGATACAGCTTGTCGGCGGGCACGCCGTCGGCGAGCAACGCCGCCTCGGCGATCGGCCAGCTGCCTTCGAGCACGCCGCAATAGGGCAGCGTCCGCTTGCCGGGGAATTTCGCGACATCCCAGAAATCCGCCCAGGAGTTCGGCTGCGGCTTGCCGGCCGGGAACGCCGCCGTGCTGAAGCTCATGCCGAGCGAGCTGTACGAGGAGCCGACGGCGAATTTCAGCCGTACCGCTTGCGGAATGCTGGCGAGGTCGGCGGGTGCGTAGTATTTGTAGTCGATCGGCGCGAGCAGGTCTTTCGCCAGCAGCGTGTTGTAGGCGCTGGTGCCGATCGTCAGGAAATCGATCGTCGGATGGCCGGACTGCACTTCCGCCTGCACGCGCTCGGCCGCAAGCCCCGTGTCCTCGACCACCTTGATGCCGGTCTCGTGCGTGAAGGGCTCGAACAGCGACTTGCGCAGGGCATCCTGGGTGGCGCCACCGATGCCGACATAGACGATCTTGCCGGCGTCCTGCGCCTGTACGGGCGCCGTGGCCAGTGCGACGCAGGCGGCGAGCAATGCAGGAAGTACCCAGCAGCGAACGGTCATCTTGCAAAATCCTCCATGACGCCGATCAGCCCGACAGGCCGGCGAGGCAGGCTTCGGTCCATTTCGACAGGTTCGCCGCCCACCATGCATAGTCGGTACTGGAACGTCTGCTTCAGATTGGCCGGATAAGTCGCGAGTTTTTCCGCGGCAGCCTTGTCCATGATGTCGACCGCGCGGGGATTGATCGGAGCGTAGCCGATCAGCGTCGCCAGTTCGACTTCGCGGTCCGGGCGCGCGACGAAGGCGAGGAAGCGCATCACGTTGTCATAATCCGGTGCGCCCTTCAGCACGATCCATTTGCTGCTGAACACCTGCGCGCCGTTCCAGACGTACCGCACAGGCGCGCCGCCGTCCGCGAGCTTGTTGGTGCGGCCGACGGAGTTCATCGCCATGACCGCCTCGCCGGTGACGAGGTACTGGCCGGGCTGGCTGGTGTTCTTCCACCACAGCACGTTCGGCGCCAGTTCCTGCAGCTTCTTCACTGCGCGCGGGATGTCGAGCGGATAGAGCCGTTCCGGGGCGACGCCGTCGGCGAGCAGTGCCGCTTCCGGCAGCGGCCAGTCGCCTTCGAGCACGCCGCAGAATGGCAGGCTGCGCTTGCCGGGAAACCGTTTGACGTCCCAGAAATCCACCCAGGAGTTCGGCTGCGGCTGCCCGACCGGGAACGCCGCGGTACTGAAACTCATGCCGAGCGAGGTGTAGCTGGTGCTGACGCCATACTTGCCGCGGATGTCGGCGGACATGCTCTTGAGGTCGGCCGGGTCGTAATACTTGTAGTCGATCGGCGCGAGCAGGTTTTTCGCGCGCAAGGTTTCGTACAGCGCCGTGCTGATGTTGGTAACGTCGATCGTCGGATGGCCCGACTGCACTTCCGCCTGGATGCGTTCGGCGCCCAGCCCGGTGTCCTCGACGACCTTGATGCCGGTTTCCTTCTCGAACGGCACGAAATACGCCTTGCGCAGCGCCTCCTGCGTGGCGCCACCGATGCCGAGATAGACGATCCGGCCCTTGTCCTGCGCGCGAACGGCGGGGGCGGTGCCGGCGAGGGCGAGCAGTGCGGCCGCAAGGACGATGCAGCGGTGCCCGAACCTGACGCGCATTGTGCCAGCCCCCGCGCCGCAGATGCGGCTTTCGTCCCGGTTATATCCGGCGATGTCGCATGTCAACCGAGATCGTGCAATACGATATCGTCGCCGGACGGCCGCCGCCCCGGCAGCACGTGGCAGTCGGCGGCGTGCCAGCAGAGCACGACGTCGCGCCCGACCTCGAAGCATGGCGACGGCTGGTGGTTCAGTTGTTTCACGCGCACGACCTGCCCGGCGCCGCTGCGCACCCGATATTTCGTCGCCTCGCCAACATAGACGACGTCCTCGACGGTGCCGCTCAGCCGATTCCAGCCCGGTGGCGGCAGCGCATCGGCGAGCACCGCGATCTTTTCCGGCCGCACCACGATGAGCACGGCGTCGCCCGCTGCGACATCGTGCTGCACGGCGACATTTGCGCCGCCGTCGAGCCGCACCGTGTCCGGCGCGACGGCGGTACCCGGCAGAAGATTGGTCTCGCCGAGGAATTCGGCGACGAACGGGTCGCGCGGGTTCTCGTACAGCTCTCGCGGCGAGCCGACGGCGACGAGGCGGCCGTGGTTCATCACGCCGATCCGGTCGGACATCACCAGCGCTTCTTCCTGGTCGTGCGTCACGTAGATCATCGTCGTGCCCAGCGTGCGATGCACGCGCCGGAACTCGACCAGCATGCGCTCGCGCAGCTTGCGGTCGAGCGCCCCGATCGGCTCGTCGAGGAGCAGCAGCGAGGGCCGGAACGCAAGCGCGCGCGCGAGTGCCACCCGCTGCTGCTGCCCGCCCGAGAGCTGCGCCGGCAGCCGGTCCTCATAGCCGGTCAGCTGCACCAGCGAGAGCATCGTCGCGACCTGCGCGCGGATCTCCGCCTCCGGCCAGCGCAGGTTGCGGAGTGCGAACGCGACGTTCTCGAAGATCGACAGGTGCGGAAACAGCGCGTAGCTCTGGAACACGACGCCGATCTGCCGCTTGTGCGGCGGGATGCGGGACAGCGGGCGGTCCTGCAGATAAAGCTCACCGCTCGATGGTTCTTGAAAACCCGCGATCAGCAGCAGCGTCGTGCTCTTGCCGGAGCCGCTCGGTCCGAGCAGCGTGAAGAATTCGCCGCGGCGGATGCCGAGCGTCAGTTCGTGCAGGGCGGTGACCGCACCGTAGCGCTTGGTGATGCCCTCGAGCCGCAGGACGAGGTCCGATCCGTTCATCGCTCCGACCCCATCGCCAACCGGCCGGAGGGACAAGCAAACCGCGGGCCGCGACGAGCGCTCAGCCAGGCGCCACGGTCAGCGTGCGGTCGTGCGCGGTCAATGCCTCGCAGCCGGTTTCGGTGACGACGAATGTGTCGCTGAAGCCGACGCCGAGCACGCCGGGCAGCCGCAGCGTGACCGGGGTCAGAAACGTCATGCCCGGCACGAACGGCTGCTCCACCCCCTCGGCGATAAAGAACGTGCCCTCGCGCCAGGTCGGCGGAAAGCTGAGCCCCAGCGCATAGCCGAACATACCTGTCGAATACGCTTCGTGGCTGACGCCATCGAGGGTCTTCCTGGCCTCGCGGGCGACCGCATCGGCGGTGCGGCCAGGCTTCACCGCCTCCTGCACGACGCCGAGCGCGGCGTGCGCGGCGCCGACGAGGCGCAGCACCGCCGTTGAAGGCTCGCCGATCACGACCGTATGCATCGCCGCGCTGGCGTAACGATGATGGTGCGCGGCCATTTCCATCATCACCGTATCGCCCGCCTGCACGCGCTGCCGCTTCTGCGAGGTGTGGATCCAGCCGGTGCGGTGGGCACCCATCACGCAGGGCTGGCAGCTGAAGAACTCGCTGCCCTCGCGGGCGAGAACGCCATAGGCGATGCCGGCGATCTCGTTCTCGGTCGCGCCCGCGCGAACCGCGCCGACGGCGGCGGCAAGCGCGTTGAGGGTAATGCCCGAAGCGGTGCGCATATGCGCAAGCTCCGCCGGCGACTTGACCAGGCGGGCCGCGAACACGAGGTCCGACGCATCGACGAAGCGCGTGGCCGGCATTGCGCTTTTCAGCCGCTCGTATAGTTCGATCGTAAAGCCGGGCAGCCGCGTCTCCAGTCCGACGCGCTTGCCGCTCAGCCGGTGCCCTTGCAGGATCGACGCGAACTGGGCGGCCGTGGCTTCGGAATCGTTGAAGCGAGTCGCCCGCACGTCCTCGATCCAACTGCACAGCAACGCGCCGGGGATTTCGAATTCGGCGACCTGCAGCGTCGGCTCACCGTCTGCCGGTAACGTGAGGCAGGCGAAATTGTTCGGCACGAATGTCGAGTAGCCGCTGAGGTAGCAGACATTCGGCACTTCGGTGATCAGCAGCGCATCTAGGTCCCGTTCGGCCATCAGCGTGCGGATCGTCTGCACGCGGGCGCGATATTCCGCGGCCGGAAAAGCCATCTCGGTCGGGATCGGCCGGCTTTTCAGGTCGGCGAGATAGGCCTTGAAGTTCATTGGGGCATCCGCGTTGTTGCGGCCGGGGCGGGGCTATGCGCGCTCTTTGCTCGCGACCTGGCTGAAGCAGCGCACCGACCGTTTGCTGAACAGGTCCGCCGCGCCGCCGCCGGGATAGTGGCTCTCGGTCTCGTGAACCAACTCGCGCCGCCGCTCGCTGACGAGATATTGGTCGAGCGCGGCCTCGCTCTCGAATTCCTGGATCCACAGGTAGCCGCTGCCGTCGCGGTTGCGGTAGCGCGTGATCCTGACCATGCCGGTGTCGCGCAGCAGATCGAGCATGTGCTCCTCGTTGCACCATTCCTCGAACGCCGCCTCCTGCTCCGGGCTCATCGGCGCACGGGCCGGGTTCCAAATGCTCTCGACGACCATCATCGGCTTCAAGGGCCGCACTCCCCTCTGCATGGGCCGGCACAGGTCGCTGTGCCAGCGCTTTGGCCACGCGGTCGACCATATGGACGCAAGCATGTTCGCATTATCGGAAGTGAGCGTCAACTCGGCGGTGCCGCGATGCTCCCGTGGCCTCGGCGCCGGCGGGCGACTCAGTCAGCGGTGAGGTCGACAGGTCGCGTGCGGGGCCGTCCCTGGCTGGCGTGTTGCCGGGGCAGGCCGGCTGGCTCAACGTGCCGCCATCGCTCGTTCGATGGCCTCGATCTGTGCGTCGTCGAGCGGGTCGACCAATGGCGGGGACCGCATCCGGTCGGCGGCCGCCCAGATATGACTGAGAGTATCAACGATCTGTGCGCCGCCGGTCGGCGCGTGCAGGCTCAGGGTGCTGTTCAGATCGACCAGTCGCAGTCGCGTGGGGCGCAACATCAGGTTGACCAGCTGCACGCGCCGCTGCCGCTCGGCGCCGCGGGTCAGGCTCTCGGCATGACCGACACCGTCCGGGTTGCCCACCCGATCGACCCACTCGGGTCCGCCGCCCAGGACTGCGCATGCACCGCACATGGCTCGCTCCTTCGGCCCGATGGCCTGCCTGGCCCGCTCAAAGCCCGGTCGGCCCGCCGATCTCGACCTTCTGGCCGAACGGTGCGCGCTTGCGGAAGTCGGCCGCCATCTCCGCCATGGTCACCATCCGCACGCCCGAGTGCGAGAGCATGTGGTCCAGGCACCGCTCCACCATCGCCAGAACGTGCGGCTTGGCCGCCGTGTCCGGATGCATCGAGACCGGGAAGACCGCATAGTCGTGGTGCCGATACACCCAGTCGAACTGGTCCTGCCAGATCTGGCCGAGCGCCTGGCCGGTGACCCAGCCGTGGCTGTTCGGGAACTTCTTGATGAAGATGGTGGCAGGCGAATCGGTCAGATGCCAGCTGGCGGGGATCCCGACCAGGTCGACCTCGGTGCCGGCCTGCCACGGCTTCATCCAGTCGGCGGCGTTCCGCGAATAGTCTATCTTGGTCCAGCGGTCGCCCTTGCGCAGGTAGAACGGGAAAAAGTCGTCCTCCATCATGCTCGCGTCGTACAGGATGCCGCGCGACAGCAGCAGGTCGATCGTGTGCGGGCTCAGCTCCCACCACGGCGCGCTGTAGCCGACCGGCCGCTTGCCGGTCAGCTTCTCGATCAGTTCGATCGATCGGTCGAGCACGTCGGTTTCCTGCGCGCGGCTCATCGACAGCGGATTCTCGTGCGCGTATCCGTGTAGGCCGATCTCGTGGCCATCCCTGACGACCATCTCGGCGGCGCGCGGAAAGCTCTCGATCGAGTGCCCGGTGATGTGCCACGTCGTGGTGATGCGGTATCGGCGAAACATCTCCAGCAGGCGCGGCACGCCGCGCTTGGCGGAAAAGACGCCGCGCGAGATGTCGCACGGCGAATCCTCGCCGCCGAACGAACCGATCCATAGCGACACGGCGTCGAAATGCGGGTTGAAGCAGACCTGAATATCCTTGACCGTGGTGGCCATGACGCATCTCCCCCTGCTTTATTCGCTGAAACCGGGCGGCGGCGTGAAGGCGCAGGTACTCCTGTTCCAGCAGTCGCGCGAACGCGATGCAGACGAGATCGTCGTATTGCCTGCCGATGATCTGCACGCCGACCGGCAGCCCACGCGGCGTCAAGCCGATTGGCGCCGCCGTTGCCGGCAGCCCGACCAGGCTGGCAATGCCGGCCCAGAACAATTGGTCAGTTGTCGGCACGAGCTTGCCGTTGACCGCGATCTTGCGCTGGTAGCGCTCGCCGGCATGATCGTGCGGGCACGCAGCGGATGCGGCGGCCGGGCAGAGCAGCAGGTCGAAGTCTTCGAAGAATCGCGCCCATTTGAGGCGAATGCGCTGGCGAGCCTCGTCGGCATCGAGCCAATCCTTGTGGTACAGCGTGTTGGCGCGGAGCATGCGGCCGTGGTAGCTGGCATCGTCCGCCGGCAGCTTCGCGGCGAGGTCGAGATTGCGGCGAAAGACTTCTGCCGTTTGCGTGCGCGACGTCGCTGCGCGCAGCAATCGGATGATATGTAGCGTGCGCCTCGGTCATGTCGAAATCCGGTCGCGCCGCCTCGGGCACCTGCGCGCCGCTGCGCGCCAGGAACTGCGCAAGCGATTGCAGACGATCCTGCACCTCGACATCGACCTCGGAATTCGGATCGTCGTAGATGACGGCGACGCGGAAATCGGAAAGCTGGCGCTGCCGCGGTGCGCCGAGGGCCAACTGCCAACCGCGCGCGTCGATCTCGTCGGGGCCGGCGATGACCGACAGCGCGACGCCGAGATCCGCGGCGCTGCGCGCCATCGGGCCGCCGACGAACAGGTCCACGGGCGCGACGTTGCCGGGGGAACACCTGCCCGCGCAGCGGCACGATGCCGTAGGTCGGCTTGTGGCCGTAGATGCCGCAGTAGTGCGCAGGATTGCGGATCGAAGCGCCGATGTCGCTGCCGGTTTCAAGCCCGGTGAGGCCCGCGGCCAGCGCCGCCGCCGCGCCGCCGGACGAGCCGCCGGGCGACAGCGTCACGTCCCATGGATTGTTGCACGTCCCATGGATCGGGTTGAACGTCTGCCAGTCGGCGAGCAGCGCCGGCACGTTGGTCTTGCCGAAGATCACTGCGCCCGCGCCAAGAAAGCGGTCCACCACGGGCGCGTTCTGCGCCGGCCGATTGTCCTTCAGCGCGGGCAGGCCCCACGTCGTCGGCATGCCGACGACATCGAAGGAGTCCTTGATCGTCATCGGCACGCCGTGCAGCACGCCCCAGGACTGGCCCCGCGCAATCGCCGCGTCGGCGGCGCGCGCCCGCGTTCGCGCCGCCGGCATGTCGCTCGCTATGATGGCGTTCAAGGCGGGATTGAATCGCGTTGTCCGGTCCCAGAAGAACTCAAGCAGTTCGAGGCAGCCGACGCGCTTCGACTTTATCTCCTCGGCAAGCTCGACAGCCGATTTGAACGCCGTTCCAGGCACTGCGACGGCCATGCGAACTCTCCCCGTTGCCCCCTCGGCGCCCGTGATGCATTCCCTCGCTTGGCGACTGTCGACGGGCTGCCGGAATTTGTCTGCTCATTGCATTTAAGCCAAGCATGCCATCCCGTTCGGCGGACTGCAATGCGCCGACATTGTCTTTGCGGCCAGAGCAGGAGCGGAGCTTTCGGGCCGAAGCTGCGATATCTTGCCCTCTCCGCTCGCCTCGGGCCTGATGGAAGTGGACGCCGGAATGTGGACATGATGGTTCGCGGAAGGATGATCGTGTGACCATGACGGAAACCCGCTGTCCCGTCGCCGTCCTGACGGGTTTTCTCGGCAGCGGCAAGACCACGTTGCTGCGAAGGCTGCTGAGCGATCCGGGGATGGCAAAGACCGCCGTGCTCATCAACGAATTCGGCGAAATCGGACTTGACCATCTGTTGGTGCGGTCCGTCACCGAGAATGCGGTCGTTCTGCAGAATGGCTGCGTCTGCTGCACGCTACGTTCCGATTTGCAGCAGGCGCTTCGCGATCTCATCGATGCACGCGACAACGGCAGCCTGCCGAAATTCGACCGCGTCGTGATCGAGACGTCGGGCCTCGCCGATCCGGCGCCGATCGCCCAGACGCTTCTGATCGACCCGATGCTGCGCCATCAGGTGCGGCTCGCCAATGTCGTCACGACGGTCGACGGCATGCACGGCGCGATGCAACTGCGGACGCATGTGGAATCGCTCAGGCAGACGGCGATCGCGGATCGGATCGTGGTGACGAAGACAGATCTCGATCTCCGGGGAACAACTTGCGGTAGTCAGGCACGCCTTGTCGCGTTTGAATCCGACCGCGCGAATCTTCGACGGCCAGTCCGACCAATTCGACGGCGCCGCGCTGTTGACCCAGGGCATCACTGACCCCGCAACGAAACTGCACGAGGTGCAGCATTGGCTGGCGTCCCTGGATGCTGCCGAGCACGACCATCCGCATGAACAAGGGGAAAACCACAGCCATGGCGCGATCCACTCCGACGGCATTACGTCCTTCTCGCTGCGAGTTGAGGAGCCTGTCGATTGGACGGCATTCGGCGTCTGGTTGACCGCGCTGCTGCATCGGCATGGCGACAGAGTGCTTCGGGTGAAGGGCCTGCTGAACGTCGCCGGCGCAAGCGGGCCGGTGGTGCTGCACGGGGTGCAGCATGTGATCCATCAACCGGTTCATCTCGACGAGTGGCCCGACGGCGACCGTGCTTCGCGCATCGTGTTCGTGTTGCAGGGCATTGCCCCGGCGGTTCTCCAGAGGTCACTGCGGGCGATACTCTGTGCGATGCCGGGCCCCCTGTGATCGGAGTTGGTGGAGAACGATTGGCCAGCAGCATTGGGGTCTTCCGCAACAGATCCAGGCGACCGGATCCGGGCGACGTTCGGTCTGCTGCTGGTGCTGTTCATGGCGCTGCGCCCGCAAGGCTGGTTCGGATCGCGCCGGCAGCTGCTGCTGGAGAAATGAGGCATGCTGCTGGAAGTCCGCAACCTGCACAAGGCGTTCGGCGGCGTGACCGCGGTCGCCGACACCAGCTTCGCGGTGGCCGAGCGCTCCATCACCGCGCTGATCGGTCGCGACGTGATCGGGACAATTGCGATCGACCGTTGCACCGACCGCATCCTGCGGCTGCGGATCGGCGCGGGGACGGCGGCGGCCCACAGCTATTTGCCGGCCGCGCCGAGATGCACGCAAGGCGACTCGGCCGCGGAGGCGCCGTTGCCGGTCCAAACAGCGGAGAAGATCGAGTTGCGCGAGCCGGCGGGCGCCGGGATGCTGCGCCTGCTCACGGCTCACTGCGCGCAGGACGACCATTCCACGCGCCTGCGCGTCGAGACGGTCGGCGAGCAGCACTTCTACGGGCTTGGGCATGGCGGCCAGCCGTTCGACCGGCTGGGCGCGACGCGGCGGCTATGGAACTGCCACGTCAACCACGGCGGCGGCAGCGACATCGCGATTCCGCTGCTGCTGTCCGATCGCGGCTATGCCGTGTTCGTGGATCATGCAGCGCCGGGCTTGCTCGATCCCGCCCAGTCGCGCGACGCGCTGCAGTTCGACTGGCGCGCCGCTGCCCGAGGAACTGACGCTGCTGGTCTACCGGATCGGGATTCGCGCGGCAGCATCTACGAAGACGACTGAACGAGCCGGGCGTGGCAGACCGGCGGCTCGCTGCTGACCGAATGCGTGTGCGAGGCTCGCGATGCAACGCTGACGCTGCGGATCGCGGCGCCCGCCGGCGACCTGTCGCTGCTGCCGCCCCGCCGACGTTATCGGGCTTTGATCCACACGTCCGCGCGCCCGCGCAGCGTCCGGCTTGCGGGCGCGTCCGACCAACCCGAGTGGGATCACGACGGCGCGCACACGCTGTCCGTCGTGATCCCATCCCACGCCGCCACGTTGACGGCCCAATGGTGAAACACATGCACGCGCCGATCCTGGGCGAAACCCGTCTGAAACCCTTCGACTACCAAGCAATACGTAACGAACTCCAGCCACA
>CAVOOS010000004.1:0-219091 GCA_963697635.1 uncultured Solirubrobacterales bacterium
GCGGTCGACCGAGGTGACGTAGTCGAACGTGACGCTGAGCACGCCGCCGCTGCTGTACAGGTCGACCGGCTCCGCCACGTTGCTGCCGGCGGCCGGGCGCGGGCATTTGGTCGGCGCGGTCGTGGAGGCGAACGCGGCGGTCGACAGCAGCGCCCAGACGGCTGCGGCCATGACCATCGTCAATCCCCGGAACAGCATTCGGCTTACCTCCACCCACACCCGCGCAGATGTATCGGGTTGGCTGTCAATGCGCAGCCTGAAACGTGCGCGGGATGCCAAGCTCGGCCCGCTCCCCCTGCAAGGGTCGCATGCCGGACGGGGCGGGGTCGCAAGCGGGGACTTTGGCGGGAGTGCGGTAATTCTCGTGAAAATGCCGGTGCGGCGATCGGGTGTTACGGAAACTGCCGACCGTTCCCGCACCCTGCCACGAGGCCGACATTATTGCGTCCGACCGTGTGGTCCCATCAGAACGCTCCGGGGACCCGACGTGGCCAAGGCGCCGATACCGCTGCTGCCGACCCTGAAGGAGACCATCATCGGCCTCGTTCGCCAGGACCACGCCGATCTCACCGCATGCCAGCTTGCCGTGCTGCTGGTCTGCTCGCTCGATGATGGCCCACACACCGTGCGCGGCCTGGCTCGGTACATGCGCGTACCCAAGCCGCGGATCACCCGGGCCCTCAACCGACTGGAGCAGTTGGAGTTCGTGAAGCGCGTCGACGACCCCACCGATCGGCGCAGTATCAACGTCGGCCGCACACGGGCAGGACGCGAGTATGCTGAACGCCTGAGCAAGTTGCTTGCGAGCGCGACGCGAGCCGCCAGGGCTGTAGCGCGCCAAAGCGCCGCTGCCGTCTGCCCACGATAATCGGACTTCCCGAACCCAAAGCCGAAAGTCCGACCGTCCAGCAAAGGGTCGGTTTGTGGACGCCGGTCCCCGCGCCAAGCCCGGCACCGGCGGCGCGGTGCCGCACAAGCGGCGGCGCTAAGCGCCGTATGCGGTGCCGCATAAGTCTTATATTCCGCACGCCTCCCTTCCTCTTAGTCGACTGCCCACCCTTTCCGCGGGAGGCCGTCAGGGCTACTGTTAGCTCAACGACTTCAGGGCATCGATGATCATCGCGCACAAGTTGGCGCTTGGGCTTGCCGCAATCGGCATGTCCGCCCTGTTGACCGGAACGTTGATTGGCGGCCAGCGACACGTTCCGATTTCATCGCGACAGGTCGTAGCGTCCGCAGACCTGCCGTCCCGCTCTCGACTTCTCTCCCATCCGCACGGCTTGTGTTCGTGCAATTCCGGGTTGTTCCGCCCAACCCTGAAGCGGAAAGATTGGCGTGGTCCCGCCCAGGCCGGAACTACGGCGTCGTGGTGCGCAGATGCGGACAAGCCGAGAGCATGACGTAGCGTCCGCCATCGCCCGCAGCGACCCAAAGGTTAAGCCTCGGCGGCCGGGGAGAGATGAGCGGTTGGGATGGGGAGGCCGGCCGCCTGGGCCGCCGCCCTCGCCCGCAAAAAGGGAAGAAATCGTTCGCGAGCGTCCATAAAGTCGAAGGGTCGTTCGATCTCGGCGGCAGTGGCGAAACCCAACTCGATCATCAAGGCGCGCACCCGAGCCTCGTGTGCTTCTTCGGCTGCATCTGGCGAGGCCGCGAGACCTTCGAGCTTCCTGATGCGCGATTCCAGCGTCACGACTGCGCCTCCATCTGCTCGAAACGTTCGAGGCGACGGTGCCCGTCCAGCAGCTCGACGGCCTGCGCCGACAGCGTCTCGCCGGCTGCGAGCCGCGTTTCGCAGTCGGCGACCCACGCGCGTCGCTCGCGCTCGAATCCTTCGGGATCGTCCCTGGCCCGCACCCGCGCCGCAGCCAACATCTTGGCAATGTCGATGGTTTCGTCGGTGCCCGTCATAGCTTCGAGCCTGGCAACGCGACGCTCAAGGCCGTTCGTCATCTCCGTTTCTCCTGCGCCGCTTGTTCCAGCGTGGCGACGCGGACCGCGATGTCCTCGGTCTCGATGGCTTTCCTTTGCAGCTCCAGCAGGGCTGCCACGCCGTGCCCCTCCTCCGGCGTCAGGATGCCCCCCGCCACCGCGGCGACGACGGCGCCCATCGCCTGCGCAAGGCCGCCTGCGGTGTTCAGCGCCGGCAGGTCGAGTACAATCGGGCGCCCCCTCCGTGCCGGCCACACGCGGCTGAGGATCATCTCGGCGCTGCGCGCGTCGCCGGCCTTCGCGAGATCGACGGTCTTCTGCAGCACCGCCCCGGCACCCTCGGCACCAATCTTGTCCAGCGCGAGCAACGCGGCATCACGCGAGCCCTTCGGGCGCCCATTCGGGTTTCCGGACTGCCCAGCCGCGAAATCTTCCGCGCACCTGTTTTCGTCCTGTTTTTTCCGTCACCGCCGCCGTCCATTCGATCAGGTCGCACTACCACGCCTGCGCACGGCGCCGCCGATCGAGCGCGAGCAGCTCGGGGTTGTCCGTAAAGCGGGCCCTTAGAATCCGGCCGATCTCGTCGGAGTGTCGGGCGACCTCGGCGTGCAGCCCGGGCGGGGGGCCATGGGCACGGTCCATCCACGCGACAGCCCAGGCGCCGTCCTTGATGAACACGATCGCGCCCTTGCAGCTTTCCAGCCGCAGGAGCGTGACGTAGGCATCACCCACCATTCAGTTCACCTTTGGTTCCATCTCAGGTTGTATAGCATCCGTTCGCTCTGCGAACACCCACAAGCTGGGATTGCCCGAAATTTCATCGGGCGGCGACTGGTCGGCGGGGCGCGGCGCCCGCTCGGCCAGCTTCGCCGGCGCGCCCTCGAACGGCGTGCCCGTCTCGATGGCTCCCGGCGGGTGCGACATCCAAGGCTCGGGCGACCACGCAGACGTGTCCCACTCGGTACGCACCCACCTGGTCTGCGATCCGACCTGCACCGGGTGCCACAGCGGCTCCGGGAGCGGCGATTCTTGATCCGGCATCAGTTTCTCCTGCGGCATTGGCTCGGGCGGCTCGGCATCGTCGCGCCAGACGATCCGGTCACCCTCCATCCAGGTCTGCGGTTCGGTGCCCAGCGGCGGTCGGATAAGCAGCACGTCCGACGGCGGCGCGGGTTGCAGCGAGGCGGTCCCGACCTCGATCGTCGCGGCACAGCCGAGGAGGGCGACCAGGTCATCCCACAGCGACGCGATGCGCCACGGGTCGGAGGTGCCGGCGGCCAGCGGCAGTTCCAGGGGCTCGACCACGGGCACCGGGGATGCGACATGAACCGGCGCAGCCACGGGCTGCTCCGGCTCGACCGCCGCGCACCACGTCAGTTCGCCGAGCTTGGCGGTGATCGCACCGGGCGGATCGGGGGTGACCGAGGGGTCGACGAGGGCGGTCGCGCGGCGGTGCCCTGGGCCGATGCGTTGATAGATCCAGCGGGGGAGATGAGCGTCATTCCCGTATAAGTACCTTTCTTATTCGGGTTTGACGCTGACCTCGCCCGGCGGAGCGCGCTCTCGGCAGCGGCACGCGTCGCCCACAGCGGTGGGTAGGCGGCAGCGGCATCGGCGGGGTAATCGAACGCGATTCCCCCCGCCGCGAGCATGAGGTCGGTGGGTGTAGGGTTCAGGTCATCCACTGTCAGCGCGCGGTTGACCGGCACCGGCAGAGGCACGTCGGTCAGGATGAACACGTCCACCGGGTTGTCTGCGGTGCGGTTGATGCCGCGGGGGCGGGCGATGATCTGGAGGAGTTCGCCCTCGCAAATCTGCCGGCGGATTGCCTCAGCCAGCGGATCAGGGTGTCGATCGGCCTTCGCCTCCTGTGCCGTTCCATCGGCCATGTGCCGTACGACGCAGGCGCGCGGGTACCAGCCCGTGATCGGCGTGACGGCGCGGCCGGTGAGGGCCTCGGCGAGACGCTCGGTGTTCGCAGGCGAGGGTGCGGTGCGGCCGACGACGACAAGCGCTGGTACATCTCGCCAGCGGTCGATGCCGGCGACGGCGTTGTGGTGCGCCAACTCGATATTCGGCGGCAGCGTGGACAGCTTCAGCAGGGCCTCCTCGACCTGCTTCTGCACCACCACCAGCACCCTCCCCGGCGCATAGCGGCGGCCGATGGCGGCGATGAAGGCGTGCAGGTCGCGCAGGTTCTTGTTCCGGCGCTTCTTCTCGGTCTCGGCGAGGGGTTGGCGCTCTTGCCGCGGCGGGGCGTCGGCATCATCGGGCTCGTCGTCGTCCTCGTTCGCCAGCAGCCGCCGCTTGCTGAAACTGACGTCAGTTACCTGGACCACCCGCTGATGCGGTGCGTCGACCGGGATGTCGGCGGTCTGCACGACGTTCGGGCAGAACGGACGGACCAGGTCGATGTCGAAGTTTGCATCGAGCATCAGAGTCGGCACCTGCCACCGATCGGCGATGTTGGCGCGGCCCATCAGTCGCAGCGCGCGGACGAGGCCGTCATCGGTGTAACCCTGTTCGAGCGCGATCCATCCGGACGTGTCAGGGCCGTTGTCGCGCAGCAGAGCGGCCAGGGCGTTCCAGAACATGACGAGGCGCTTGATGGTGCGGTTGCCCTCCGCGGCCCGGCGGGCTGCCTTGCGCTCGCCCTGCGTCATGCCCGGGGTCATGCCCGGGTCGGTGTAGCGCATCCACTCTTGGCGGGCGGCATTGGCGGCGGCGGCGGCGTTCAGTCCTGCGGACACGAACGCCTCGCGCGGCACGGCGCCGTCCGGCAGATGATCCAGTGCCTGAAGCGCCTGGTGGCGGCGATGGCGCAGTTCCTCCGTGTCGGCCTGCGATCCCGGGACGACGTCGAGCGCGCGCAGTGTGTCGAGCGAGATCGTCAGTGGCTGATCGACGCCGATCAGGCCGTCCTGCCAGCACGAACTCGTCGACGACGAGCTTGCAGATGTTGCCGAACGCGGCTGGCGGCGCCCGGAATATCACCTCATGCGCGGCGAACCAGATATCCGGCCGGAGAGCTGCGTTTTTCTGGTAGCCGCACTGGCCGTGGAACGGGCAGACCTCGGATTTGGTCTTGCAGCACGAGCTTTGGATTGAGGCGCAGGCGGCTTGCGCGTCCCGGACGCGGTCCAGGTCAAGACACATTTTCTTGCCGGGCTGAGCAGGATCGGGCGCCTCTCGACCGCGCCAGACACCGGCTGTCAGCCCGGCCGCGACGACGGCTGGCATCTTGCGGAATGCGGATGCCGCTTCATCGGCGAGTTCGTGAGTCGGCACGGCGACGACGATAGTCTTTTTCTTCCGGTCGGTTCCGCGCCGGTGCTTCTGCAGCAGCGCCTCCGCTAAGCGCCAGACGCAGAGCAGAAGGTCGGTGATGTGCCTGCGCGTGACGCTGCTTTTCCCAAGCCCGTATTCAGATCGGATCGCATGCACCGGTGGTGGCGTCAGCTTTTCCAACGCGGCGGCGACGGCGGTCTTGATGTGATCGCGGTCGGTCTTTCGGTCCTGCTTGCGGTCTTCGTCGGAGACGAATTCCCAGGCTGCCAATTTCGCGGCGCGTGCAGCCGCGTAGGCGATATTGGCGTCCGCGAGTTCCTGCCGCGCCGCCTTCCTGGCCGCAAGGATGGCTTGCCGGTCGGCGGCTTTCGGCCGTCCCGGCGGAATTGCAATCTTCCTGCCGCGCGCCTGCCGCACCACGCGGCCGGCGGCGATGGTCGCGGTCCGTGCATCGCGGGCCGTCTTGAGGTCGGCCGGGGCAGCAGCTTTTGCCTGCGCGCGCCCCTCGGTCCTCGCCTTGGCGACGGCCTGATCCCGCGTGGCGGTGTAACCGGCGGCCGCCACGACAGTTTTCTTCACCACCTCGTCGAGGCGCTGCCCGGCCTCACCGACGGGCACGCGCGGCGGCAACGGCGGGGGTGCGATCGCGGCGTTGAGCCTGGCCGCGACCACGGCGGTGCCGTCCGACTGGACCGCGTCGGCCAACGTGGTGCCGTTGCCACGCCGCTCCGGCCAGGGCGATGCCACCATCAGGTCAACGCCGGCCTTGCGCCACGCGTTGACAAATTCCCGTACTCTGCGATCCGGCGGCAACCACGGCTTGTCATCGGCGCGGCACAGCACGACACGCCGGCCGGTCGGTGGCTTGAGGTACCTTGAGCGGCGCAAGGTGCAGCTCGTATCCCGTTGCCGCCCACGCGGCCAGGCCGGGCTCTGGTTCCGTCGCCAGCAGCAGCGGACCGTCCTCCGCTCCTGGAAACCGGACTGGCGCGTCACTCAGGTCGCCAAGCACCCAAAGGTGACCATCGGCCAGCCGCACCAGCATGGCGCCACGCACGTCGCCGTCCGTTGTGGTGCCGGCAAAGACCAGCGCCTGCTGGCCATGGTGGAATCGCACACACGGGGGCCATCCTTCCGCCGGCGCCGGGATGCCGCACATTTCGACCAGATATCGGCATGCCGCGGTATTTGCGATCGGATCGGCTTGGCCGCACAGCAGGGCCGCGAGTGCGATGTCCGCCTTGGCCGGCGACGCAGCCTGCGCGGCCGCGCGCAGCGCCCGCATCTGTGCGACGATGGCGACATCATCGGCGCCGTCGTCATGCAGCACGGTCGGCTCCCACTGTGCGCGCAGCCCACAGTGCTATGCCGGTCACGTTGTCACGCGCGAGCGGAGTGGCAGAAGCCGCGTTCACCTCGCGGATGTGCTGAAGCCGATCCCCCGCTTCAGGGGGTCAATTTTCCACGCCGATTCACATGCTGGCCGACGGGGCAGGAAAGCGGAGGCTCAACCGCGATGCCAGCGCGGCGCGATGCCGGGTTTGGCGGACCGTCATTCTCTCGACCGGCGAAATCGACCTGCCATCGGCGGTGGCGCGCGCGGGGCAGAAGATGCCGGCAGGGGCCGAGGTGCGGCTTGCGTCTGTCGTGCTGGACGATGCGGCCGCCGTCTGGCCAGCTCTGCATGGGCGGCCGGATTTCTCCGCACTGGCGCGCAACCTGCACGACGCGATGCGGCGCCACCATGGCGCGGCATCGCGGGCCTTCGTGGTGCAACTGGCCACGAGGCGGATTGACGATCCGGAGGGACTGACCGCGTTCATTGACGGCACGCGCGACCGCTTCGCCAAGCGGCTGCCGGCCGCGGCCGATCCCCAGGTGCGCGAGGTGGCGCGCGGCTTCGCCCTGGTGGCGGCGGCGGGCGAGATGGCGACGGCATGGGGTATCCTGCCCTGGCAGGCGGGCGAGGCGGAGCGCGCGGCGATGGCGATGGCGATGCTGGAGACGTGGCTGGCACGACGGCCGGGCGGTGTTGTGGCGGCGGAGGCGACGGCGCAGCTTGAGCGGGTTCGGGCTGCCCTTGTGCAGCTTGGTCCGGGGCGCTTCACGGTCTTGCGGCGCGTGCAAGGTGCGGGATGGGAGGAGGCAAACCCCGAGCGGCCGGTGCAGAATCGGATCGGCTGGCGCAAGCGGAGGGACGATCGCGACGAATTCCTGATCCTGCCCGAACTTTGGCGCACCGAAATATGCGCGCCCGCCGCGCTCGACCCGGTCGCCACCGCCCAAACGCTGGACAATGCGGGGTTCCTGCGCCGCGACGGGAAGAACCTGGAGGCGAAAGAGCGGCTGCCAGGATTTGCCAACCCAGTGCGCGTCTATGCCATCTCGGCCGCAATGTTGGAGACGACGGGCGTGGAGAGGGACGAGCCGGCGCCAGACGCGGAGGCCGTGCCATGACCGACGCGGCAGTGGTGTCCCGACCTGTCCCGACCGGCCTTGTGTCGGTCGGGACGGCTGAAACCCGCAGAAATCCAGGCTGTCCCGACCGTCCCGACCGTCCCGACCCGGAATCTGGGGAGGCGCCGGGAAATAAAGATAATCGCAGCGGCTTCCGGCCTTGATTGCGCCGTCTGCCGGCTGTGGTGCCGGACCCGGAGGCCGAAGAACGCGCGGCGATCAGGGCTGAGACCCGCCGCGACTTGGGGCAGGCCAAGCGGCACGCCGCACGTCTGGCAACAGTGGCAGGGCTGCTGGGCGGACGTGAAACGCATTGGCACCCGCGGTTGATCCGCATCCACGACGGATGAAAGGCGTCGACGCAGCGATCAGAGCCGGAGCTTCTTCAGCGAGCAGGCGGGACGCTCCGGCCGTTCTCGCGTGGAGTTCGCGGTGAGGATAAGGCGCCGGACGACGGAGGGGGCTTCGGCTCACGCTGAAGGCTATCCGACGCGTGGCGCCGAGGGTTCCTCGGCAACGCTTGGGGGTAAAAATGGGGGTAGAAAACATCACAGGCCAAAAAGTGCGCGTATTTTCAGCGGCTTGTTGGCGCCTTCTGGCGGAGGGAGTGGGATTCGAACCCACGGTACGCTGTTAACGTACACACGCTTTCCAAGCGTGCGCCTTAAGCCGCTCGGCCATCCCTCCGGTCGGCGCGCACGACATGCCCCAGCCGGCACCGGTCGTGCAAGAGGCCTTGCTTCGCAGCGCGGCAGCCGCCTCAGCCGGTGCGCCCCGGGGACATGCTGCCGAGAATCGCGCGCGCGGCCGGCGTCTCCAGCAACTGCGGCACCGGCACGCCCACCTTGCGGCGCCAGTTCGGCCGCTCCCGGTCGGTGCCGGGCAGGTTCAGCGCCACCCGCTCGGCCCCGAGGTCGTCGGCCTGCGCCAGCACCAGCGCGCACGGCGAGGCAGCCAAAAACCCGTGCACCGCCGGCGCACCCACCGGGCCGCCCAACGCCGCCGCCAGCGCCGTCTTTTCGGTCGCGCGCTCCACTGCCGCGGCCGCGGCCTGGGTGGCGTCCAGCAACCCGAGACGGGCTTTCTCGGCGATGTCCGCACCCTCCTGCCAGCCGGCCAGCGTCGGCAGGTCGTGCGTGGAAATGCACGCCACCGCCTGCGCCGGATACCGCGCCGGCGGGATGAAGTTCTGCCCTTCGCGCTCGAACCACAGCACGCGGTAGCTCAGCACGTTGGCCGCCGCCAGCGTCTCGCGAAGCCCATCGGGCACTGTGCCAAGATCCTCGCCCACCACCATGCAGCGCGCCCGCGCGCTTTCCAGCGCGAGCTGCCCCAGCATGTCCCGCAACGGGTAGGCGACGTACGCGCCGTCGGCGCCGCTCGCACCTTCCGGCACCCAGAACAGCCTGGAAAAACCCATCACGTGGTCGATCCGCAGCGCCCCGGCGTGCCGCATGTTGGCGCCGAACAGCCCGGCGAGCCCGCGATACCCGCTCTCGCGCAGCCGCCACGGGTCGGGCGGCGGCAGCGTCCAGATCTGCCCGCTCGCCGAGAACGGGTCGGGCGGCGCGCCGATCGAGATGCCCTGCGCCAACTCCCGCGCCGACGCCCAGGCTTCGGCGCCATCGGGCGCGGTGCCGATCGCGAGGTCGCGATAGAAGCCGAGCGCCAGGCCGGCGTCGCGGCAGGCCTCGGCGGCGGCGGCGAACTGCTGGTCGGCCAGATATTGCAGCCACGTATGGAACCGCACCAGCCGCGGATGCGCTGCCGCGAACGCCCGCACGTCCGCATGGTCGGCGTCGCGCAGCCCCTCGGGCCAGCGCCGCCAGTCCTCGCCGCCGCGCGTCTCGGCGATCGCCTGGAAGGTCGCGAACCGCTCCAGCGCGGCGCCGCCATAGACCTGGAACGCCTCGAACGCGCTCGAGGCGGCGGGCTCGTCGAACTCGCCGAATGCCGCCTGCAGGATGGCGCGCTTCAGCGTCGTCACAAGCGTGTAGTCGACCACCGGCGTCGCCGCGAGCGCCTCCATCGCCTCGGCATGGAACGCCAGCAGCGACCGCGTCGCGTGCACGTCGAGCCCGAACCCATCGTCCCGCAGGTCGACGTAGTTCGGGTCGAGGAAGCGCCGGTCGGAGGGGTGGTAGGGGCTGGCGCGCTCGGGCGATTGCGGGAACAGCGCGTGCAACGGGTTGAGCCCGACGCACGCCGCCCCGGCCCGCGCCGCTGCCCGGCCGAGCAGGCCGAGCGTGGTGAAGTCGCCGATCCCCTGGTCGCCGGCACGACGCAGCGAATAGAGATGTGCCGCGATGCCGAACCGCCGCCCGCCGCCCGCGAAAATGTCCGGCAGGTAGCAGGCGCGCGGCGCCACGGTCAGCGCGCAGGAGAGGTCCGGCTGCGCCTCGTGCCACATCCGCCAGCGCCCGACCGGCAGCGCCGGCAGCCGCGCGTGCCACGCCTCGGCGACGAACCCGTCGGCCGCGCGCACCTCGCCGCGCGGCGCGCTGTCCGGGGTCAGTCGCACGTGGCTTTGCGCGCCGTCCTCGTCCTGCAGCACCAGCCATGTGGCGCGCCCGCCGTCCGCGCCCGGCACCACGGGCACCTCGGCCGCCTCGCCCTCGCGCACCACCAGCGCGTGCGGCAGGATGCGGCGCTGGTGCGTCTCGGCGAAGCGGACCAGCGAGTTTCGCGCCTCCGCCGAGCTGCCCGCCGGCAGGTGCATCGCGGCCAGGATCGCCTGCTTGGTCGCCACACTCACCGGATGGCGCGTGCCGGCGATGTCCCACCACACCGGCGCGATGCCGGCGGCGGCGGCGAGCCGGTCGAGCAGGTCGGGGTCGACGCCGGCGCGCCCGCGCCGCACCGGGTCGCGTGCGTCCACCGCCTCCGCCACCGCCAGCACGGCGCGGGCCGGGCAGGTGGCGAGCATGCCCTCCAGCGGCTTCGGCGGCGTGGCGACGCTGCTGTCGAGCTCGACACGCCAGAAATATCCGTCGCGCGGTACCGGCAGGGCGATTTCCGCACTCGTGGCGCCGCGGTTGAGCACCAACGCCACGCGGTCGCCCTCGGCGTACCAGACCGCCACCAGCACGTTTGCAGAGGAATTCTGCCAGTCGGCCGGCGCCATCGGCTGCCCGTCGGCGCGGCGCCACGCCACGTCCGGCAGCAGTGTCGCATCGACGGCGGCGCCGGTCAGGAACCGGTCCGCCCGCAGCGCCTGATGGGCCTGCCGCAGCGCCGCCGCTTGCCGACGAAGTTCTGCAACGTCGGCTCGGCGCGGGCCCAGTCGAGCCAGCTCGTCGCGTTGTCCTGCGCATAGGCGTTGTTGTTGCCGGCCTGCGAATGCCCGAGTTCGCCGCCCATCGCCAGCATCGGCGTGCCGCGCGCCAGCAGCAGCGTCGCCAGCAGCGCGCGCTCGTCGCGAGCCGCGCCGCGCCGATCGCGGGGTCGTCGCTCGGCCCCTCCGCGCCGTTGTTCCAGGAATGGTTGGCGTCGGTGCCGTCGCGGTTGTGCTCGCCGTTCGCCTCGTTGTGCTTGCTTTCGTATGAGACGAGGTCGGCCAGGGTGAAGCCGTCATGCGCGACGACGAAGTTGATGCTGCGCGAGGGCCGGCCGCTTCGCCGCGAACACGTCGCCGGAGCCGGCCAGGCGCGTCGCCAGATCGCCCAGCACGCCGCCGTCGCCACGCCAGAACCGCCGGACGGTGTCGCGGAACTGGTCGTTCCACTCGCCCCAGCGCGGCGGAAAGGCGCCGAGCTGGTAGCCGCCCGGCCCGATGTCCCACGGTTCGGCGATCATCTGCAGCGCGCAGGACCGGGTCCTGCTCGATCGCCGCCAGCAGCGGCGCGGCCGGGTCGAAGCCGTCCGCGCGGCGACCCAGCGTGGTCGCCAGATCGAGGCGGAACCCGTCCACGCCGCCGCGTCGCGCCCAGGTGCGCAGCGCGTCCATCGCCAGCCGCAGCACCGCCGGCCGGTCCAGTCGCCAGGATATTGCCGGAGCCGGCGTGCGTTCGACGTAGTAGCGCGCGGTTCTCGGCCAGCCGGTAATAGCTGGCGTTGTCCAGCCCGCGCAGCGACACGCGTCGGGCCGAGCTCGTCGCTCTCGCCGCTGTGGTTCAGCACGACGTCCAGGATGGTCTCGATGCCCGCAGCCGCGAGCGCAGCGACGGCCGCGCGCACCTCCGCCCAGCCGCCGGGCGCCAGCGTCGGGTCGGGGGCCATGAAGCCGACCGGGTTGTAGCCCCAGTAGTTGGGCAGGCCGAGCGGCGGCAGATGCCGCTCGTCGATCCAGGCCGCCGGCGGCATCAGTTCGACGGATGGTCACGCCAAGCTTGTCAGATGCGCGATCGAGGCCGGATGCGCGAGGCCGGCGAAGGTGCCGCGGATCGTCGCCGGGATGTCCGGATGCGGTCTGGTGAAGCCGCGGACATGCAGTTCGTAGATGACGGTGCGCGACCCCGGCGACCAGCGGCGCGGCGGCGCCGGCGGACGTGTCAGGCGCCAGGACGATGGCTTTCGGCATCACCGCCGCGCTGTCGGTCTCGTCGAACGTCAGGTCGTCGGCCGCGGCGCGCCTGTAGCCGAACATGCGTCGATGCAGCCGGAACGGCCGGTCGATCGCCAGCGCATACGGGTCGAGCAGCAGCTTGTCGGCGTTGAACCGATGCCCGTCGGCCGGGGCGAACGGGCCGTACGCGCGCAACCCGTAGCGGGCGCCCGGCGCCACGCCCGCGAGTGGCCGTGAAACACGTCGCCGGTGCGCTCCGGCAGGCGCAAGCGGGCGATCTCCGCGCGTCCGCGGCGTCGAACAGGCAGAGCTGCGATCGGCGTCGCGTGCGCGGAAAACACCGCGACGTTGACGCCGCCTGCATCCGGCGTGACGCCCAGCGGCTCCGGCGCGCCTGCGGTACGAGCGACGGAGCCGTCGCGTCACACCGGCGACGCTGCGGAACAGCGCGGCGTAGCGGCGGGCCGGGTCGCGCCAGGACACGTCGGTCGCCATGCCGTTGCGCTGCATCCGCCGCCATCCGCGCGGTCGCGCTACAGCGCCACGGTGCGCCGGATCGCCGCCTCCAGCAGCTCCGGCGTCACCGGGGCGAACTGAATGCCGGTCGCGACGCCCGCCGCCAGCGCCACCGGCTTGGCGTCGATCACCGTGTCGGCGAGCCCGCCGACGCGCGCCACCACCGGCACCGTGCCGTAGCGCAGCGCGCAAAGCTGGGTCAGGCCGCAGGGCTCGAAGCGCGAGGGCACCAGCAGCGCGTCGCGCGCCGGCCTGGATCAGGTGCGCCAGCGGCTCGTCATAGCCGATGACGCAGCCGACCCGGCCGGGATGCGCGACCGGCGCGCCGCGGAACGCCGCCTCCATCGGCCCGTCGCCCGGCGCCGAGCACGGCCAGCTGCGCGCCCTCGGCCAGCAGCGTCGGCGAGCACCGCCAGCAGCAGGTCCAGGCCCTTCTGCCAGGTCAGCCGGCTGACCACGCCGAACAGCGGCGCCTCCGGGTCGGCCGCCAGGCCGAGGCGCGCCTGCAGGGCGGCCTTGTTGGCGGCCCGCGCCGGACAGGTCCTCGGCGGCGAACCGCGCCGCGGCATCAGCTTGTCGGTCGCCGGGTCCCAGACCGTCATCGTCGATGCCGTTGAGGATGCCGCGCAGCCGATCCGCCGCGCTGCCGCAGCAGCCCGTCCAGGCCCATGCCGTCTTCCGGCGTGCGGATTTCGGCGCGTAGGTCGGCGAGACCGTGGTGATCCGGTCGGCGAAGCGCAGCCCGGCCTTCAGGTAGCCGACGTCGCCGTAATATTCGACGCCGTCGATGCCGAACGACCGCGGCGGCAGGCCGAGCGCGGCCAGCAGCGTCGGCCGGGAACTGGCCCTGGAAGGCGAGGTTGTGCACGGTCATCACCGTGCCGGGCCGCGCGGCCGGCCGTCGTAGTGCAGATAGGCCGGCGCCAGCCCGGCCTGCCAGTCATGCGCGTGCACGATCGTCGCGGCTGCCACGCCGGCAGCAGGCCCCGGCGCGATGCCGGCGCCGACCCGCGCCAGCGCGGCGAAGCGCAGCGCGTTGTCGGGCCAGTCGCGGCCGTCCGGGCCGACATAGGGGTTGCCCGGCGCGCGCGAACAGATGCGGCGCGTCGAGCACCAGCAGGTCGAGCCCGCGCGGCGGTGCCGCGCAGCAGCCGCGCCGGGCCGCCGAACAGGTCGGTCGAACGTCGTGCGACCGCTCCGCGCGCTGCGCAGCGCCTTCGATCACAGCGGGATAGCCGGGCACCAGGGTGCGTGACCTCGACGTCCTCGCGCCGCCAGCGCCGCGGCAGGGCGCCGACCACGTCGGCCAAGGCCGCCGGTCTTCACCAGCGGAAAGATTTCGGAGGCGACCGACAGGACATCGATCGCGGTCATCAGTGTCCAGCGCGGTCGATCATCGGCTGGGTGATCAGGCAGATCCCCGCTCGGTGCGGCGGAACCGCGCGGCGTCGGCCACCGGGTCCTCGCCGACCACCAGGCCGTCCGGGATCGCGCACGCCGCGATCGACGATCACGTTGCGCAGCCGCGCGCCGCGGCCGATATCGGCATCGGGCAGGATCACCGCATGCTCGACGTGCGCGTAGGAATGCACATGCACGCCCGGTGAACAGCAGCGACTGCCGCACGCTCGCGCCCGAGACGATGCAGCCGCCCGAGACCAGCGAGGAGATCGCCTCGCCGCGCCGGCCGTCCTCGTCATGCACGAACTTCGCCGGCGGCGTCATCTCGGCATAGGTCCAGATCGGCCAGTCGCTGGTCGTACAGATCGAGGTCGGGGACGACGTCGGTCAGGTCGATATTGGCCTCCCAATAGGCATCGACGGTGCCGACGTCGCGCCAGTAGGCCTCGCTTCCGCGGTCGAGCGCACGCAGGAGTTGGCGAAGCGGTGCGCGACCGCCTTGCCGTGCTTGACCAGGTAGGGAATGATGTCCTTGCCGAAATCGCGGCTCGAATGCGGATCGGCGGCGTCGCGGCGCAGCTGCTCGATCAGGAACTGCGTGTCGAACACGTAGATGCCCATGCTGGCCAGCGCCATGTCGGCTTGTCCGGCATCGGCGGCGGGTCGGCCGGCTTTTCGACGAAAGCGATGATGCGGTCGCTGTCGTCGACGTGCATGACGCCGAAGCCGGTCGCCTCCATCCGCGGCACCTCGAGGCAGCCGACGGTGACGTCGGCGCCCTGCTCGACGTGCTGCTGCAGCATCGGCTCGTAGTCCATCTTGTAGATGTGGTCGCCGGCCAGGATGACGATGTATCGCGGGTCGTAGCTCTCGATGATGTCGATGTTCTGGTACACCGCGTCGGCGGTGCCGGCGTACCAGTTGTCCTCCGACACGCGCTGGCTCGCCGGCAGGATGTCGAAGCTCTCGTTGCGCTCGGGGCGGAAGAAGTTCCAGCCGCGCTGCAGATGGCGGATCAGGCTGTGCGCCTTGTACTGGGTCGCGACGCCGATGCGGCGGATGCCGGAGTTCAGCGCGTTGGACAGCGCGAAATCGATGATGCGGGTCTTGCCGCCGAAATAGACCGCGGGCTTGGCGCGCGCGTCGGTCAGTTCCAGCAGCCGGCTGCCGCGTCCGCCGGCCAGGACATAGGCCATGGCGTGGCGGGCCAGCGGACCGGCCGAGGCGCTGAGCGCGTTCATCACGTTGCGTCCTCCTCCCCTCGTTCCCCGTTGTCGTCCGGGTATTGGCGGTCGTGGCGCCGCCTCATGTCGATGCGGGACGCAGAAACATGGTCGCGAGCGGCGGCAGCGTCAGCGGCTCGAGGCCGGGAACCCGTGCGACGGCGCGGCAGTCGCGGTGACGCGGCCGAGGTTGCCGACGCCGGAGCCGCCGTACTGCGGGCGTCGGTGTTGAGCATCTCGTCGCCAGCGCCCGGCGCGCGGCAGGCCGACGCGGTAGTCGTCGCGCGGCACCGGCGTGAAGTTGCAGACGACGACGACCGGCGGATCGCTCGGCGCGGCCAAGCCGCAGCCAGGCGAGCACCGACTGCTCGGCGTCGTCGACGACGATCCAGCGGAAGCCGCTCGCGCTCGCAGTCGCCGGCATGCAGCGCCGGCTCGGTCGCGGTACAGCCGGTTGAGGTCGCGCACGCAGCGCTGCACGCCCTGGTGGCAGCGGCTGCGTCCAGCAGATGCCAGTCGAGCTGCCGCGGCGAAGTTCCATTCCTGGCGCTGGCCGAACTCCTGGCCCATGAACAGCAGCTTCTTGCCGGGATGGCCCCACATGAAGCCGTAATAGGCGCGCAGGTTGGCGAACCGCTGCCAGTCGTCGCCGGGCATGCGGCCGAGGATCGAGCCTTTGCCGTGCACCACCTCGTCATGCGACAGCGGCAGCACGAAGTTCTCGGTGAAGGCGTAGAGCAGGCCGAAGGTCAGCTTGTCGTGGTGCCAGCGCCGATGGACCGGATCATGCGCCATGTATTCCAGCGTGTCGTGCATCCAGCCCATGTTCCACTTGAAGCCGAAGCCGAGGCCGCCGGCATCGGCCGGCTGCGACACGCCGCGCCAGGCGGTCGATTCCTCGGCGATCGTCGATCGATGCCGGGATGCTCGCCATAGACCAGCGTGTTGGTGCGCTGCAGGAAGCCGACCGCGTCGCGGTTCTCGTTGCCGCCGTCGGCGTTCGGCAGCCACTCGCCGGCGCGGCGCGAATAGTCGAGGTACAGCATCGAGGCGACCGCATCGACCCGCAGCCCGTCGATATGGAACCGGTCGAGCCAGTAGACGGCGCTCGCGATCAGGAAATTGGCCACCTCGCGCCGGCCGTAAGTCGTAGATCGCGGTGTTCCAGTCCGGATGGAAGCCGCGCCGCGGGTCGGCGTGCTCGTAGAGCGCGCTGCCGTCGAAATGCGCGAGGCCGTGCACGTCGGTCGGGAAATGCGCCGGCACCCAGTCGAGGATGACGCCGAGGCCCGCCGCGATGCGCGCGGTCGACGAAGCGCGCGAAGCCGGCCGGGTCGCCGAACCGCCGCGTCGGCGCGAACAGGCCGATCGGCTGGTAGCCCCAGGAATCGTCCAGCGGGTGCTCGGTGACCGGCATCAACTCGAGATGGGTGAAGCCGAGGTCGACCGCATAGGGGATCAGCTGCGTCGGCCAGCTCGTCCTAGTTGAGGAAGCCGCCGTCGTCGTGGCGGCGCCAGGAGCCGAGATGCACCTCGTAGGTCGACATCGGCGCGCGCCGCTGGTCGCGCCCGGTGCGGCCGCTGAGCCATGCCGGCATCGGACCACGCCAGCGCGTCGGTGCGCGCGACCACCGAGGCGGTCGAGGGGCGCAGTTCGGCGGCGAAGCCGAACGGGTCCGCCTTCAGCGGCTAGCAGCGCGCCGTCGCGCGCCGACGATCTCGTACTTGTAGACGGTGCCTTCGCCGATGTCGGGGACGAAGATCTCCCACAGCCCGCTGTCGATGCGCTTGCGCATCTGGTGCCGGCGGCCGTCCCAGGCGTTGAAGTCGCCGACCACGGAGACCCGGCGCGCATGCGGCGCCCAGACCGCGAAATGTACGCCGTCGACGCCCTCGTGCGGCATCAGATGCGCGCCGAGCCGCTCGTAGAGCCGCCGGTGCGTGCCCTCGACCAGCAGATGGTCGTCGAGCGGCCCGAGCACCGGGCCGAACGCGTAGGGATCGCGAAAGCTCCAGCGCGCGGTGCCGCGCGTCGCGTGCAGCCGGTAGGCGAAGCGCGCGGTGCGGCCGGGCACCAGCGCCTCGAAGAAGCCCTCGGTGCCGCGCCGGCCGAGCGTGACGATCGGCGCGCCGGCGTCGTCGATCGCCGCGACCGTCTCCGCGCCCGGCACGAAGGCGCGCAGCACGAAGCTCGCCGGCCCGCCGGGTTGCACGCGATGCAGCCCGAGCAGCGCGAACGGGTCGGGATGCCGCGCGCCCACGATCGCCGCCACGTCCTCGTCGCTGGCCTGCCACAAGGACGCCTCCATGATCCGCCTCAGCTGTCCGCGGCTATCTGGGCGTTCCAGATCTCGCCTGCATATTCGCGGATCGTGCGGTCCGACGAGAACCAGCCGACCCGCGCCGTGTTCAGCATGCTGGCGCGCCACCATCCGGCGCGGTCGCGCCAGCGCGCCGGCCACCAGCCGCTGCGCCGCGGCGTAGCTGTCGAAATCGGCCGACACCATGAAGTGGTCGTGGTGCGTGAGCACGTCGACCAGTTCGCGATAGCGGTCCGGCTCGTCGGGCGAGAACACGCCCGAGCCGATCTCGTCCAGCACCTCGCGCAGCATCTGCGGATTTTTCCAGCACGTCGGTCGCATCGATGCCGGTCCGGCGCCGCGCCTCGACCTCCTGTGCGGTCAGGCCGAAGATGAAGATGTTGTCGGCGCCGACGCGGTCCTTGATCTCGACATTGGCGCCGTCGAGCGTGCCGATGGTCAGCGCGCCGTTCAGCGCCAGCTTCATGTTGCCGGTGCCGGACGCTTCCATGCCGGCCGTGGAGATCTGCTCGGACAGGTCGGCGGCCGGGATGATCACTTCGGCGAGGCTGACGTTGTAGTTCGGCAGGAACACCACCTTCAGCTGGCCGCGCAGGGTCGGGTCGTTGTTGATCACGCGGCCGACGTCGTGGGCCAGCTTGATGATCAGCTTGGCGCGGTGGTAGCTCGCCGCCGCCTTGCCGGCGAAGATCTTCACCCGCGGCGCCCATTCCCGCATCGGCTGCGCGCGCATCGCGTTGTACAGCGCCACCGCTTCCAGGATGTTGAGCAGCTGCCGCTTGTATTCGTGGATGCGCTTGATCTGCACGTCGAACAGCGCATCCGGATCGACCTGCACCTGCACGCGGTCCCAGATCACCGAGGCGAGCGCGATCTTGTTGGCCCGGCGCACCGCGGCAAGCTTGTCGTGCAGCGCGGTATCGTCGGCCAGCGGCACCAGCTTCTCCAGCGCCGCCGGATCGTCCATCACCTCCGGCCCGATCGCGTCGAGCAGCACCGAGGTCAGGCCCGGATTGCTGTCGAACAGCCAGCGCCGGAACGTGATGCCGTTGGTCTTGTTGGTGATGCGCTCCGGGAAGATCGTGTTCAGGTCGTGGAACACGGTCTCCCGCATCAGCTCGGTGTGCAGCGCCGAGACGCCGTTGATCTTGTGCGAGCCGAGGAAGGCCAGCGTGCCCATGCGCACGCGCCGGCCGCTGTTCTCGTCGATCAGCGACACCGATGCAGCAGCGCCGCGTCGCTGTGGCCGGCGGCGCGCAGCTGGTCGAGGTGCAGCGCAGTTGATCAGGTAGATGATCTGCATGTGGCGCGGCAGCAGCCGCTCCAGCAGCGGCACCGGCCAGCTTTCCAGCGCCTCCGGCAGCAGCGTGTGGTTGGTGTAGGAGAGCGTCGCGACGGTGATGGTCCAGGCCTCCGCCCACGGCAGGTCGTGCACGTCCATCAGGAGCCGCATCAGCTCGGCGACGGCGATCGCGGGATGGGTGTCGTTCATCTGGATCGCTGCCTTGTCGGCCAGCGTCCGCACGTCCTTGTGCTGCCGCACGTGCCGGCGCAGCAGATCCTGCAGCGACGCCGACGAGAAGAAATACTCCTGCCGCAACCGCAGTTCCTGCCCCGCCGCGGTCTCGTCGCTCGGATACAGGATCTGCGAGATCGCATTGGCGCGCGAGCGCGAGGCGAGCGCGCCGATATGGTCGCCGCGGTTGAAGGCATCGAGCTTCAGCGGGTCGGTGGCGCGCGCCGACCACAGCCGCAGCGTGTTGACGAAGCGGCCGCGCCAGCCGACCACCGGCGTGTCGTAGGCCAGCGCATCGACCGTTTCGGCCGGGTGCCACACGTGCTTGGTCGAGCCGTCGGCGCCGGTCTTCGCCTCCACGGTGCCGCCGAAGCCGACCGCATACAGCACCTCCGGGCGCTCGAACTCCCACGGGTTGCCGACGCTGAGCCAGTTCTCGGGGAATTCGTGCTGCCAGCCGTCCTTGATCACCTGCCGGAACAGGCCGTGGTCGTAGCGGATGCCGTAGCCGTAGGCGGCGACGCCCAGGGTCGCCATGCTGTCCATGAAGCAGGCCGCGAGCCGGCCGAGGCCGCCGTTGCCCAGCGCCGCGTCCGGCTCGATCTGGCGCATCCGGTCGAAATCGACGCCCAGCTCCGCGAGCGCCGCGCGCATCGGCTCGGTGAGGCCGAGGTTGTTCAGGGTGTCGAGCAGCAGCCGGCCGATCAGGAATTCGAGCGACAGGTAGTAGACCCGCTTGCGGCCCTTCGCGTAGGTGTCGCGGGTCGAGGGGAACCAGCGTTCGACCACCCGGTCGCGCGCGGTCAGCGCGACCGCCACGAACCAGTCCCGGTCGGAGGCGACGATCGGGTCCTTGCCGACCGCGTAGGTCAGTTTCGCGATCACGGCGCGGCGCAGCGTCGCGATGTCCTCGTCCTGCGCGGGCAGCGCAATGCGCGAGACGGCGCCGGCGGGCGAGCGTGCTTGGCTCATCGACACATCCTCACGATGGGCAGCGAAGGCGGCGTTGCCGATGCCCCATGCCTAGCATGAGGGCACAATTCGGCGCCCCTGCATAGCGGAGGCCCCGGTCCCTTGTCGACCACGCCGGAACGACGGCGCGGGAGCCGGTGGCTGCCCGGACGCCGACGCGTCCTAAAGCGCCGGGAGCGGCGGTGCCTCGCCGTCCGGCAGTGGCACGCGGTCGACGTTCAGCACCATCGACACCAACGTGTAGTACCCGACCGCGCCGATCAGGTCGACCACGCCGCGATCGCCGAATTTTTCCTGCACCCGCATGAACGTCGCGTCGGGAACCTGCCCGGTCGCGAGCAATGACGTGGTGAAGTCGTAAACTGCGGCTTCATCGGCCGACAGGCCCTCGGGACGCCGACCCTGCGCGACCGCATCGAGAATCGCCGGGGCCAGGCCGGCCTCGATCGCCAGCTTGCGGTGTGCCCAGAACTGGTACTGCGCGGTCCATTTGCGGCCGACGATGCAGATCGCCAGCTCGTTCAGGGCCGCCGGGATCGAACTCGCGAAGCGGACATGGGCGCCGACCCGCTGCACCAGGTCGCAGAGCGCCGGGCTGCGCAGCAAACCGTTGAACGGCCCGCGCAATCCGGCGCCGCGCGGGCCGGACTGGATCGCCTCGGCGACCTTCCGCTGTTCCGGCGTCATCGTCGCCGGCGTCAGTTCCTCGAAGCGTCGCTCGTTCATGGTCGTATCCTCCCCGCTATGGCACCATCGTCGTCAGGCCGCCGTCCACGACGATCTCGGTGCCGGTGATGTAGCCGGCTTCGTCGGACGCCAGGAACAGCACCGCGTGCGCCACGTCCCATCCGGTGCCCATGCGGCCGAGCGGCGGCCGCGCGTTGCGGCGGGCGATCAACGCCGCCGCGTCGTTGCCGCCGCTCTGCCGCAGCAGGCGATGCTCCACCAGCGGCGTGTGCATCAGCCCCGGCACCACGGTGTTGCAGCGGATGCCGTCCCTGGCGAACGTGCCCGCGGTCGATTTCGAGAACTGGATCAGCCCGGCCTTCGATGCGCTGTAGGCGACCAGTTCGCGCCCGCCGGGCTCGTTGCGCAGCCCGACGATCGAGGCGATGTTGACGATCGCGCCGCGGCCCTGCGCCCGCATCACCGGGATCGCGTATTTGCAGCCGAGGAACGCGGTCTTCAGGTTGAAGTCGATCTGCCGATCCCAGGTTGCCTCCGGCATGGACACCGCATCGCCCGGCTCGGACCCGCCGACGTTGTTCACCAGGATGTCGATGCGGCCGAAGCGATTGACGCAAGCCTGCACCATCTGCTCGACCGACGCCGAGTCCGTCGCGTCGCAGCGATGCACGGCACAACTCCCGCCCTCGCCTTCGATGATGCTGGCCGTCGCCTCCGCCGCCGCGGCGTCGAGGTCGACCAGGAACACGGCGGCGCCCTGGCGCGCCAGCAGCACGGCGGTGGCGCGGCCGTTGCCCCAGCCGGGCGCCACCGACCCCGCGCCCGCGACGATCGCCACCTTGCCGGTCAGGTCGAGCATTTTTATCACCTCCATCAATCCGCCAAGCGGAGGCCGAGCGCCGAATTCTTGCAAGCCCTGAATGCAGGGCGGGCGTGCCGCGATGGCGCCGGGAGGTGGTGCCGGGATAGGCTGTCGCAGCACGGCCGAGGAGGTGCGCCGCATGACGACCGATGCTCATTCACCGATCCGGCATGTCCGCACGCTGGTGTTGGACGTGGCCTACGAGGAGCACGGCCCCGCCGACGGCGAGCCGGTGATCCTGCTGCACGGCTTCCCGTACGATCCGCACGGCTACGACGCGATGGCGCGGGACCTCGCCGCCGCAGGGTGCCGGGCCATCGTGCCCTACCTGCGCGGCTACGGGCCGACCCGGTTCCTGGCGCCGGAGACGATGCGCTCCGGCCAGCAGGCGGCGCTGGGGCGGGACCTGCTCGACCTGATCGACGCGCTCGCGATCCCGCGCGCCGCGCTGGTCGGCTACGACTGGGGCGGCCGCGCGGCCTGCATCGTCGCGGCGCTGTGGCCCGGGCGCGTGCGCGCGCTGGTGACCGGCGCCGGCTACAACATCCAGGACATCGCCGGATCGGTCGTGCCGCTGGCGCCGGGGACGGAGCACCGGTACTGGTATCAATACTATTTCCACGGCCAGCGTGGCCGCGACGGACTGGCGGCCAACCGTCGCGAACTCGGCAAGCTGCTGTGGCGGCTGTGGTCGCCGTCGTGGCGGTTCGATGATGCGACGTATGCGCGCAGCGCGGCGTCCTTCGACAATCCGGATTTCGTCGATGTCGTCGTCCACTCCTACCGGCATCGCTTCGGCTACGCGCCGGGCGAGCCGGCGCTGGAGGGCATCGAGCGCGAACTCGCCAGGCAGCCTGCCATCGCCGTGCCAACGATCTCGCTATGTGGCGCCGACGACGGGGTGGACCCGCCGCCGCCCACCGACAAGGACGCGCGCCATTTCACCGGCCGCTATGAGCGGCGCGTGCTGCCCGGCGTCGGCCACAACATTCCGCAGGAGGCGCCGAAGCAGACCGCGGAGGCGGTGCTGGCGCTGCTGCGCGCCTGAGCTTCCTCGCCGGTCGGCCTGCGCCGCCGTCGTTCCGCGCTTCGGCCGTGACACCGGTGGGCGGACCGGGGGGAATTGGCCCGGGCGCCGGACCGGCGCATACCTATGGGCAACCGAGGAAGGAGCGCGCAACATGACCCACGCCATTCGCTTCCACAAAACCGGCGACGCCGACGTGCTCGTCTGGGACGAGGTGCCGCTCGGCAAGCCCGGCCAGGGCGAGGCGCGGGTGCGGCACACCGCCGTCGGCCTGAACTACATCGACACCTACCAGCGTTCCGGCCTTTATCCGGTGAGCTTGCCGAGCGGGCTCGGCAGCGAGGCGGCCGGCATCGTCGAGGAGGTCGGCCCGGGCGTCGCCGAGGTGAAGCCGGGCGATCGCGTCGCTTACGCGGGCGGGCCGCTCGGGGCTTATGCGGCGGAGCGGATCATGCCGGCCGACCGGCTGGTGGTACTGCCCAACGGCATCTCCGAGAAGGAGGCCGCGGCGATGATGCTGAAGGGCATGACCGCACAGTACCTGATCCGGCAGATCTTCAAGGTCAAGGCGGGCGACACCATCCTGTTCCACGCGGCGGCCGGCGGCGTCGGCCTGATCGCGTGCCAATGGGCGAAGTCGCTCGGCGCCACCGTGATCGGCACGGTGGGCAGCGACGCGAAGGCGAAGCTCGCGAGCGAGCACGGCTGCGACCACCCGATCGTCTACACGCGCGAGGATTTCGTGGCGCGGATGCACGAGATCACGAAGGGGGCGAAGCTGCCGGTGGTGTTCGATTCCGTGGGCAAGGATACGTTCATGAAGTCGCTCGATTGCCTCCGGCCGCGCGGCATGATGGTGCTGTTCGGCCAGAGTTCGGGTTCGGTGGGCCCGGTCGATCTCGGCGTCTTCGCGCAGAAGGGGTCGTTGTTCTTCACGCGCCCGACGCTGTTCACGTATGCGGCTCAGCGCGCAGATCTGCTGGAGATGGCGAAGGATCTGTTCGGGGCGGTGCTGTCGGGCGCCGTCAGGATCGAGGTCAACCAGACCTATCCGTTGAAGGACGCAGCGCAGGCGCATCGCGATCTGGAGTCGCGCAAGACGACGGGCTCGACGGTGTTCACCGTCTGATACCAATACCACCGTCGCCGACCCCTGCGTGGATCGCCGGGTCAAGCCCGGCGATGACGTAGGATGCTGAAAGATCGCCGCATTCGTCTTGCCCGGGCTTGACCCGGGCATCCCGGCAGGAGTCGCCGCCTCTGCACGCTATGCGGATCGTGCTGGAGGAAACTATTTCACCGCGCCGAGCCCGAAGGCTTCGGAGAGGTGGCGGCGGATCAGGATGAGGCCGATCAACGGCGGGATCAGGAAGATCGTCGAGCCGGCGAAGATCTGGCCGTACAGCGGCCCCTGCGGCAACACGTAGCGCAGGATCAGCGGCAGGAAGGTCAACGCATCCTGGCTGGTCAGGATCAGCGCGAACAGGAACTCGTTCCAGCAGAAGATGAAGGTCAACACGGCGGTCGTCAGGATCGCCGGCGCCGCCATCGGCACCACGATCCGCCAGAGGATGCCCCAGTTGGAGGCGCCGTCGAGCGCCGCCGCCTCCTCGACCTCGAACGGGATCGTCTCGAAGAAGCCGCTGATCATCCAGATCGCGAACGGCAGCGCGAAGGTCAGATACGCGATGCCGAGCCCGAGGATCGTGTCGAGCAGATCGACCTGGCGGTAGAACAGGTAGAACGGCAGCACCAGCACGATGCCCGGCACCATGCGGATCGCCAGGATCGCGAAGGACAGCCGGCGGAAGCGAACGCGGAAACGGGTCAGGCCGTAGGCGGTGGGAATGCCGAGGAAGATCGCCGCGGCGGTGGTGCCGAACGAGACGCCGGCCGAATGCATCAGGCTGGTCCAGAAGTCGTGCTGGGACAGCAGTTCAGCGTAGTTGTCGAGCGTCCAGTGACGGATATCGAGCTCGCCGCCGACGCGGTTGGTCGGCGTGAACGACGACACGGCCGCCCAGAACGGCGGAAACAGCGCGAGCAAGGCCGCGGCGCCAGCGCCGAGATACAGCAGCAGGGTCTTCATAGGTCGGGCGTCTCGCCGGCGGTCTTCCACATCACCCGCAGCAGCGCGCCGGCGGCAAGCATGACGAGCGCGAACACGATGAACGCGACCGCCGCGCCGCGCCCGAACTGGAACTCCAGGAACGAGACGCGGTAGGCCAGGTAGTTGAGGATTTCGGTGCTTCGGCCCGGCCCGCCCTGGGTGATCACCAGCACCAGGTCGAGATAGCGCAGCGAGTCGATCGTGCGGATCAGCGCGGTGACCAGCAGCACCGGACGCAGCATCGGCAGCTCGATTGCCAGCAGGATGCGCCAGCTTCCCGCGCCATCGACGCGCGCGGCCTCGACGACGTCGATCGGCAGCGCCAGCAATCCGGCGAGCAGGATCGAGAACACGAACGGCGTCCACTGCCAGACGTCGGCCAGCACGAGGCTGAAAATGGCGATCTGCGCGTCGTTGACCCACAGCACCGAGGGGATGCCGAGGCCGTTCAGGATCGCATTGAACAGCCCGAATTGCGGGCTGTAGAACGAGCGGAAGTAGAACGCCCACAGCAGCGGCGCGACCAGCAGGGGTGCCAGCACCAGCACCCGGAGCAGCGGAAAACCCGGCAGCCGGCGCCGCAGCCCGGCCCGCACCACCAGCGCGAGCGCCAGCCCGAGCGCCATTTCGAAGCATAGCGAGAGGCCGGAATAGAACAGCGTGACCCTGATCACCTGCGGGAAGGCGGGATCGCGCAGGATTGTCGCGTAATTGCCGAACCCGGCCCAGCGCTTGACGTTGGAGATCAGGTTCCAGCGGTGCAGGCTGGTCCAGAAGGCATCGGCCAGCGGATAGAGGAAGATCAACACCAGGATGGCGACGGCGGGCGCGACGAACAGCAGCGCCGCTTCCCGCGATCGCCAGTTGGCAACGCCGATGCTTTTCACAGTGCCGCCGCTCTCCCTGCCGGACCCGCGGCGCGCCGCGGATCCGGGCTTGAGCTGTCCGCCGGGGCCTTAGTAGTAGCCGGCGTCCTTCATGACGTCGTCGACGCCGGCCTGGGCGGCCACCAGCGCGTCCTTCGGCTTGATCTGGCCTGCGAAAGCCTGGGTCAGTTGCGCCGAGATCGCCGAATCGACCTGTCCCCATTCCGGGATCTGCGGCAGCGATTTTGCGACCTTGAGGTTCTGGCTCAACGACGGGAACCACGGATGCGCGGCCGCGTTCGCCTGCCAGGCGGAAATCCGGCACGGCTGGCCGCCGGCCTGCACGATCTTGTTGATCTGCACATCCTTGGAGTTGAACCAGGCGACGAACTGGGCGGCCGCGTCCTTGTTCTTCGAATAATTCGAGACGGCGAGCCCGATGCCGCCAAGCACCGGCGAGCGTCGCGCGGATCCGGTCGGTGCCACCAGGGTCTTGAGGTTCGGCTTGGTCTTTTCGTCGGCGTTCTTGATGGAGTCGGGATCCACGATGCCGGGTCGAGCGTCGCGAGGCCGACCGACAGCGCCTTGACCTCGTCGCTTTCGGTGTAGGCGCCGCCGCCGGGCGGCATTGTCTTCATCAGTTCGAGCAGGAATTCGAGCGAGCGCACGCCGGTGTCGCTGGCGAAGATCGGATGCATCTTGTCGTCGAAAATCTCGCCGCCGTTCGCCCAGTACATCGGCAGCCAGACCGTCACCGCCTTGGTGAGCCGCTCGGTGCCGGCGACGAAGCCGTAGCGGTTCTTACCGGGGTCGACCACCTTCTGCGCCGCGGCGAGCAGATCGTTCCAGGTGTCGGGCGGCTGCAGCCCGACTTCCGCGAGATGCCCGGCGTTGTAGATGAAGTTCTGGCAATTGCCGACGGTCGCCAGGCCGTAGGTCTCGCCGTCCAGGCTCCAGACGAACTTGAGGTTGGCCGGCGTGTCGGAATAGTAGTCGTCAAGCTGGGCCTTGGGGATCAGCTTGTCGAGCGATGCCAGATGGCCAGCCTTCGCGTAGCCCTTCAGGAACATGTAGTCGACGCCCACCACGTCGAGATCGGTGCCGTGCGCGGCGAACACCGCCGCCTGCTTCTGCATCGTCTCGTTGTAGCCCATCGTAACGTTGTTGACCTTGATGCCGGTCAGCTTGGTGAATTCCGGCGACAGCTTCACGAACGGATCGCCGAAGATGCCCTCGCCAAGCGTCAGCACGTTGATGGTGCCGGCATCCGCCGCCGCCGCACTCGCAACGAGCCCGCGGCTGCCGGCAAGACTAGCGCCGGTGGCGGCGGCACCCGAGACCAGCGCCATGCGCGAGAGGAAGTCGCGGCGGCTCCATCGCGCGCCGGGAATGAGGTAGTCGGACATGAGCGTTTCCCCTTGTTTGCAGCGTCGCGGTCGGTTGCATGATCGGAAGCCTGGGCCAGCAATCCCGCCGCGTTGCCGCGAACTGTCGCAGGTCGCCGGCATCTGTCAAGATCGCGCGCAGGCGCTACGACAATCGGTAGATCCGTTCGGCGTTGCCGCCGAGAATGGCGTCGCGGTCGCTGGCCGTCAGGTCGGCGAGCAAGGCGAGGCTGACCTGCCGCCATGTGGCATAGTCGGCGGCAAGCTCGAGCGGCGGCCAGTCGCTCGCCCATAGGATCCGCTCGGCGCCGAAGCAGCTGAGCACGTGTGCGGCGTACGGCCGCAGCTCCGCCGCGCCCGCGCCGGGCGCGGCGCAGTTCAGCAGGCCCGAGAATTTGCACGCGACATTCGGCGATCTGGCGAGTTCGGCGATGTCGCTCGCCCAGGGCTCGAACCGGTTGCCGGCGATGTCGGGCTTGGCGCAGTGATCGAGCACGATTTGCAGGTCGGCGTGCCGCCGCGCGAAGTGGGTGACGAGCGCCACCTCGTCCGGGTTCTGCAGCAGGAAATCGAGCACCAGTCCCGCCTCGCGCAGCAGCGACCAGCAGCGTTCGAACCGCGCATCCAGCATCCAGGCGATCGAGCGGTTGTCGTCGACGCTGACCGGGCGGATGCCCTTCAGTCGGCCGGTGAGCAGCAGCGCGCTTATCTCCTCCTCGAGCGATGGCGACAGGGGATCGACCCAGCCGACGACGCCGGCGATCCAGGGAAAGCTTGTCGACAATCCGATGGTGAACAGCGTCTCCGCGAGCGTCCACGCCGCCTGCACGACAACGATGCGCTCGATCCCTGCGGCGTCGAGCAGCGGGCGCAGATCGGCAGGCTCGCGATCACGGTAGATCTTGGTCATCGACGGCAGCAGCGCGAGGTTGTCGCCGCGCGCCAGGCGCCAGAGATGCACGTGTGCGTCGATGGTCATGCGGCGGCCTCAGCGGCGTTCCGAGATGCGGCGCTGCAGCGCTTCCAGCAGCACCGCGGCGAGGATGATCGAGCCGGTCGCAAAGCCCTGCCAGAAGATCTGGATGCGCGCCAGGTTGAGGAAGTTCCGGGTCAGCGCGATAATGACGACGCCGATGATGGTGCGCAGGATGTTGCCCTGCCCGCCGGTCAGGCTGGTGCCGCCGATGACGACGGCGGCGATGACTTCGAACTCCAGCCCTTCGCCGGTATTCGGCGAGACCGCCCCGAGGCGCGACATGCTGACGAGGCCGGCGAGCGAGGCGGTGAAGCCGACGATCATCAGGCACTGGATCTTGATCCGGTCGGCGCGGATGCCGGACAGCACCGCGACCGTGCGGTTGGCGCCGACCGCGTAGACGCGCTTGCCGAAACTCGTGCGCTCCAGCACGAACCAGCCGACGGCGTAGACCACGGCGGCGATCCAGATGATGTTCTGCAGCGGCAGCCAGGCGATCAGGTCGGCGGGCGAGCCGCTGTCGGCAAATGCGGAGAAATTCACCGGCAGTGGCAGCTGCACCCAGCGGTGTTCGCCGAAATCCCTGATGAGCTGCGGCATGTCGGGGATCGGCTGGCCCTGGGTTACGACCAGGGTCAGGCTGCGCCCGATCATCAAGGTGCCGAGCGTGACAATGAACGAGGGGATGCGCACCTTGGTCACGACAATGCCGGCGACGAGGCCGAACAGCGGCCCGACGAACAACGGCGCGAGCAGGCCGGTGGCGATCAGCCAGCCCGGCTGCATGGTGCCCGGTGCCACCGGCATCCAGCGCACCATGATCCAGCCGGCGACCGCGGCCGACAGCCCGACAACGGATCCCACGGATACGTCGAACTCGCCGGCGATCATCACGATCGTCATGCCGGCCGCGACGATCAGCGTGACCGTCATCTGCCCGAGCAGGTTGCCGACGTTGACCGGCGAGAGGAAACGGCTGTTGGCGAGCTGCATCACCACGATCAGGATCGCCAGCACGCCCAGCGCCTGGATCAGGCTGTAGGAGCGGCGGATCGCTGCGAGCAGGCGGGAGGCGCCGGCCGGCTCGGGGGCGGCGACGGTGCTCATGCGGCCACCGCCCCGATTTCGCCGCAGGCCGAGGCGTGCAGGATCGCCTCGCGCTCGATCGCGGTGCCGCGCAGTTCGCCGATGATCGCGCCGCGGAACATGATCATCACCCGGTCGCACAGCAGCACGAGATCCTCAAGCTCGGTCGTGACCAGCAGGATGCCGACGCCGGCGCGCGCGATCTCGTCGATGATGCCACGGATTTCTTCCTTCGAGCCGACGTCGATGCCGATGGTCGGCTCGTCCATCACGAACACTTTCGGCTGCGTCTCCAGCCATTTCGCGAACAACACCTTCTGCTGGTTGCCGCCGGAAAGTTGCCGTGCGCGTGCGAACGGGCCGGGCGCGTGCACGTGCAGGCGGGCGATGTTGCGCTGCCCGGTGCGGGCCATGCCGGCGTGGTCGAGCGCGCCCGTGAACCCGGCGAAGCGCGACAGGATCGGCAGGCAGATGTTGTCGACCAGCGTGAACTCCGGGAGGATGCCCTCGCGCAGCCGGTCGCTGGTGAGCAGCGCGACGCCGGCGGCGAGCGAACGCGCGGGCTCGCCCGCGCGGATCGGCACGCCGCCCACCGACACCGTGCCCGTGGTACGGCTGCCGGGCGCCCCGAACACCGCCCGGGCCAGTTCGCCGAGGCCGGAGCCGGCGAGCCCAGTGACGCCGAGCACCTCGCCGGCGTGCAGCGTGAAACCGATGCCGTGCAGGCGGCCGGGAACGGTCAGGTCGGCCACGCGCATCAGCGGCGCGCCATGGTCCGCGGCCGTTGCGCGGCGGGACGCCTCGACGGCGCGGCCGACCATCGCGGTCACGACCGCGGGCAACGTCGTGTCGCGCACCGGCCCGTCCGCCACCACCATGCCGTCGCGCATCACCGTGAGGTCGTCGCAGACCTCGAAGATCTCGTTGAGGTAGTGCGAAATCAGCACGAGACCGACGCCCTGCTCGGCCAGCCTTCGGATCAGCCGCAGTGCCACGCGGACCTCGGCCTCGGTCAGCGACGAGGTCGGCTCGTCCAGCAGCAGCACTTTCGGCGCGAGGCTGATGGCCTTGATGATCTGCACCATCTTCTGCAGGTCGTTGGGCAGCCGGGCGACGACGTCGGAAGGGCGCGCGTTGATCTCGTACTCGGCGAGCAGGCGCGCCGCCGCATCCTGCATCGCGCGCCGGCGGATGACGCCGAAGCCGTTGGTCGGTTCGTTGTTGAGCAGCAGGTTCTCGGCAACCGTCATCGACTGGATCAGGTTGATGTCCTGATGCACGGTGACGATGCGATGCGCAAGCGCCTGATCGGCGCTGGCGAAGCGGACGGATGCGCCGTCCAGCTCGATGCTGCCGGCGTCGGGCTGGTGGACGCCCGCGATGATCTTGGCGAGCGTCGATTTGCCGGCGCCGTTCTCGCCGACGAGGCCGCGGACGCGGCCGGCCGCGATCGAGAAATCGACGCCCCTGAGCGCGCGCACGGCGGCGAAATTCTTCACCACGCCGCGGCAGTGCAGCAGCATGGGCGCCACAGGGCTGCCTGACATCGATCGGGTCTGCTTCGGAACTGCGCCCTCGCCGGACTGCGCAAGGCCCGGCGAGGCGCTGACCGTCGTTACTTGCCGGTGACCTGCGGATCGTTGGCGAATTCGGCCGCGTTCGCCTTGGTCAGCAGCTTCGTGCCCAGGCCGACGAAGTCCTTCACCTCGCCGCCGGTGAGTTTCGTCAAAATGATGTTCATGCCCTCGTAGCCCATGCGGTACGGGTCCTGCACGACGAGACCGTCGATCTTGCCGTCCTTGACCATCTGATACGACACGGGATCGAGGTCGAAGCCGACGAGCTTGACCTGGCCGGCCTTGCCCGCCGCCTCCAGCGCCTGGTAGGCGCCCTGCAGCACGAGCTGGTTGAACGCGAACGCGCCCTTCACGTCGGGCTCGGAGACGAGCAGGTCTTCCATCGCCTGGCGCGAGGCGTCGAGCGTGAGGAACTGCACGGGCTGCCGCGGCAGCACCACCAGGCCGAGTTCCTTGGCGCGATCCTCGAAGCCCTTGCGCCGGGTCTGGCCGTTGTCGTTGGTCGGCGCGTGGTCGAGCGTGATGACCTTGCTGCCCTTCGGGACCAGCGTCGCCATGTAGTCGCCGGCCTGCTGCCCGCCCTTGAGGTTGTCGGTGATGATCAGGCTGATGTACTTGCCCGAGCGGATGCCGATGTCGGTGATGACGACCGGGATGTTCTGCGCGTTGTAGATGGTCTTGATCGGCTCGGCGACCATGACGCTGTCGCCGGGAAAGATCAGCACGCCGTTGACGCCTTGCGCCGACAGATCCTCGAGGTCGGAGACCTGCTTGGCCTTGTCGGTATCGCCGCCGTTGGTGACCAGCAGGTCGACGTTGACGCCCTTGGCCTTCCACTCCTCGGCGGCCTTCTTCGCGCCATTCACCATGGTCACGAGGAACGGGTTGGTGCCCCAGAACACCGAGTAGCCGATCTTGAAATCCTTGGCGTAAGCCGGTGCGGTGCCCATCAATGCAGCGGCAAGCGCCGCCACGAGCCATTTGGTTCTACGCATGCAATCCTCCCCTTTTGTTGTTCTGCCGCCTGGACCGAGCGGCCGTCGCGCGACTTTCGGTGTGACCAGGCTTCAGCCGATTGTTGCGGTTGGTGACCTTATCATCGCCGGGGCGGCCGACGGCACGCCCGTGCACGGCGTACGGTACTGTCGGCGCGGGTTTGTGACAACGACTTTGTTGGTCGAAGGCACTACGCAGGCGTTGTCGCCGCCTTCAGTCGCGGTTGGCGCAGCCCGCGCTTGCGTTGCCAGGCACTCCAGGTCATCGCCCAGCGCGCGGGGTCCTCCAGCGGCTCGGCGCGCAAGCGATGAATAGGTTGCCGGTGCGGCGCCGTGCGGACCAAGTCCGGCTCAGTGTATGCCTCCTGACACACGCGGGCGATCACCTCGATCCAATAGTCCAGGTCCTCCTTGGAATACATCTCGCCGGCTTCCGGCGTGAACGGCTCCGGCACCAGCCACGGTTCATGGCTCAGCCAATACGCGTCCACGCCGTAGTCGACCATGCGGTTCTGCACGTCGAGGCAGGTGATCCCGGTCTCCTCGCGCAGCGTCTCCAGGCTGAGGCGGACCATTTCCATCCGCCATCCGGCGTTCGCGGCGTTGGACCTGGACACCCCGCGAATGCCCGCCAGCTTGCGATCCATGTAGTTGTTGGCGAGCACGGAAATGTCGGATGCCTCGGCAATGCCGTCCGCGCCCATGCTGCGTGACCATGCGTACGCCTTCAGGATCTGCGGCACGTTGCCCCAGAATTCCCTGACTTTGCCGCAGCTTTGCGGCCGGTCGTGGTCGAGCCGATAGCGACCGTCGACATGCGTCACGATCGGGCGCGGCAGGAACGGCGCCAGTTCGGCCGAGCAGCCGTATGCTCCGACCGCCGGTCCCCCGCCGCCCTTCGGCGCGCCGAACGTCTTGTGCAGCATGTACATGCATGCGTCGAACCCGAGTTCGCGGGCGCGCAGCTTGCCCATCACGCCGTTGAAATTCGCGTGGTCGTAGAAGCACCGCCCGCCGGCTTCGTGGACAACGCGGACCCATTCGGCGATCTCGGGATTGTAGATGCCCATGTCGTCGGGGTTGCCGACCATGAGCGCCGCCGTCCGATCCGAGACCGCGGCCTTCAGCGCGGCAAGCGACGGATAGCCGTGTTCCTCCAGCATCAGCGTCACCACCTTGAACCCGGCGGCGGCGGCGGTCGCGGCGTTGCAGGGATGCGTCTGGATCGTCGTGATCACCTCGTCCCGCTGCCCGAGTTCGCCACGCGACGCGAGCCAGGCGCGGGTGACGCAACACTGGGTATAGGCCGCGTCCGCGCCGCCGCCGGCCTGGAACACGAACTGGTCCATGCCCGACAGTTCGCGCAGGATCAGGTCGAAGCGATGCAGGATTTCCAGGATCCCCTGCAGCGTGTCCTCGTCCTGCTCCGGGTGCAGCTCCGTCACTTCGGGACGCCAGGCGACCGCCTCGTTCACGGCGGCGTTGTATTTCATCGTGCAGGTGCCGAACAGGCTGATCCCGGTCATGCCCTGCGTCATCTGCGACAGATGCAGGTAGTGGCGCTGCACTTCCGGCTCCGACAGTTCCGGCAACTGCGGCGGCGAGGCGCGCCGCATCGCGGCCGGCAGCAACGCCGCCGCCGGCCCGACCGCCTGTGTCACCCGCTCGCCGGCGGGGGCAAAAACCTGGCCGCGGCGGCCGGGATGGCCCAGCTCCATCACCACCTTCTCGTCCCACACCGGCGCCTGGTAGCGCCGCAGCGTGACCGGGTTCTCGCTCATTGCGACACGATCTCCCGCAGCGATTGGGCCAGTCGCTCGATGTCGTCCTCGGTGTGGATCTCCGTCACGCAATACAACGCCGCCTGCCCGAGTTCGGGAAACGCGGCGGACAGATCGCCGCCGCCGAAGATGCCACGCGCGAGCAATGCCTTGTTCACCGTGCGCACGGTGCGTCCGCTGGCGGAAAAGTCGACCACGAATTCCTTGAAGAACCCGCTTGGAAACACGATGCGTAGACCTGGAATTCCGCCGATGAGGTGCGCCGCGTAGTGCGCACGCTGCACGATCGTCTCGCCGAGTTCCAGAAAACCCTGTGGGCCGAGCAGCGCCATGTAGACCGCGTTCACCACCGCCCACATGTAGACCGAGTTGCCGGTCCAGTCCTTGCCGCGCTCGCGCATTCCGTACGATGTCTGGTGGAACAGGCTCAGTCCGAAACCAAGCTCGCCCGGATGCGTGGTCTCGCCGACGCTGATCATCAGCGTCGGGTATTCGCGCGCGTAGCGCTGCTCGTCGCGCGTTGCGATGAAGCCACCGACGCCACCGCCGCAATGCATGTGCACGCCAAGCGGTTGCGTGCTGCCGACGACGATGTCCGCGCCATACACGCCCGGCGCCTCCAGCACTCCGAGCGATATTGGATCGACACCGACAATCGTCTCCGCGCCGGCCCTGCGGGCGAGCGCCGCGATCTTTTCCGCACCGTCCTCGATCACGCCGAAATAGGACGGAGTTTCGAAATACACCGCCGCCGTCCGGCGCGAAAGTTTGGCGCGCAGGTCGGCCAGGTCCATGCGCCCGGTGGCCGGATCGAAGCCGACCTCGACAATGGCGACGTGGCCCGGCATGCCCGCAGGCTCGCAATAGCTGCGCAGCACGTCCATGCGCTCCGACGCGATCGCATGCACGACAAGGATCTCGCTCCGGCCCGTGATGCGTGCCGCCATCCGCGCCGCGTGGCCAATCGCACAACCCCAGCTGTAGACCGGCAGACCAACCATCTCCATGCCGACGAGTTCGCCGAGCTGGCTGCAGAACTCGAACCACGCCTGGTTGCGGCCATGATCGGACATCGGCGAGCCGAACACCGACGTCAGCCATTCGGTGCGCCGCGCCATTTCATCGCACACCGCGGGCACGTGGTGCTGCCAGCAGCCGCCCCCGAGGAAACTGAGGTTGTGTTCGCAGTTTCTGTTGCGCGCCAGCATCGAGACGAGATGCCGGCGCAGCACCGCCTCGGACGGCATGGCTGGCGGAAGATCCAATGGCCGGCCCAGGCGATGCGAGGACGGGATCTGCTCGAATAGCTGCCCGATGCTGTCCGCCCCGATCGCGGCCAACATCTCGCGCTTCGAATCCGCGACCGAGTTGGCCATGTAGGGATGCGCCATGCTGCTGCTCCGCTAGCGTCGCTCAGGCCGGGACCTGGCGTCGGACGGCGCCGCCCGCGCCGGCGATCGGCCCCGAAAACCGGGTCATGTACGCGGATCTCCCCAGGTTCCGTATTGACGCCAAGTGGTCCGTTCCGCACAGTCGGGCGACTGGGACGAATTTGCAAGCAGAACGGGGGGAACCGATGTTCAAGCGCCTGATCGGCTGGTGTTCGCTGGCCCTCGCCGCGGCGGCGTGGCTCTCAACCCCTGCCGCAGCCAAGTCGCTCGACGACATCATCAAGGCGGGCGTGATCCGCATCGGCGTCAACCCCAACTTCCCGCCGAACAGTTCGTACGGGGCGACCAACGAACTCGAAGGCTTCGACATCGACATCGGCAACAAGCTCGCCGCCGCGATGAAGGTGAAGGCCGAGTTCGTGCCGACCGAAACGCCGCAGCGCGTGCCGTTCATCGTCGCCGACAAGATCGACATCTCGCTCGGCGCGCTGACCCGCACCGCCGAGCGCGCGGTGCTGATCGACTACACCGTGCCGCTGCACACCGAGGTCATGGCCGTCCTGACCACCGACAAAGCGAAGATCGCGTCGTGGAAGGACCTCAACGACAGCAAGATACACGGTCGCCGACATGCGCGGCAACTGGACGGTCGACTGGCTCAAGCAGAACCTGCCGAACGCGAAGATGGTGCTGACCGACACGATCGCCGACACGGTACGCACGGTCGCCCAGGGCCGGGCCGACGCGATCGTCGAGAACATCGACTTCTTCATGAAGCACACCAAGAACTATCCGGACGTGACCTGGAAGGTGCTGCCCGAGACCATCGACGTCTGGTACGACGCGATCGGGCTCTCCAAGGGCAACGACAGCCTGCGCCACGAGCTGAACATCATCCTCTACACGCTGCACTCGACCGACGTCGTCAACCAGACGTGGCAGAAGTGGTACGGCGCGCCGATGCTGGTCAAGATCATCCCGAACCCGTATTTCTGAGCGCCGCCGGCACGGGCCCGCCGCTCGATCGGGGCGGGTCCAGCCGTGAACTACACGTTCCAGTTCGGCGTTGCGCTGCGGAGCCTGCCGGACCTGCTGCGCGGCGCCGCGGTCACGCTTGCGATCGCCGCGCTGTCGTTCTGGGGCGGCGCGCTGATCGGGCTGCTCGGCGCCACCGCCAAGGCGTTCGGCGGCCGCCTGCCGCGCGGCCTCGCCGCCGCCTACGTCGTGTTCTTCACCAACACGCCGGCGCTGCTGCAAATCTATTTTTTGTACTATGGCCTGCCGGAACTGGGCGTGCGCCTGTCGCCGATCGTCAGCGTCGTGCTCGGGCTCACGCTGAACGCCGGCGCCTACCTCACCGAGATCATGCGCGGCGGCTTCCTCTCGGTGCGGCAGACCGAACTCGACGCGGCGTCGGTGCTCGGCATGTCGCTGCCGCAGCAGCTCGTCTACGTGATCGTCCCGCACATCGTCAAAACCCTGTATCCGTCGCTCGCCAATTTCTTCATCCTGCTGATGCTCGGCAGTTCGATGGGTGCCGTGTTCAGCGTCAACGAACTCACCGGCACCGCGATCGACATCTCCACCGAGACCTACCGTTGGCTCGAAATGTTCGTGCTGGTCGCGGCGATCTACATCGTTCTGACTTTCGTCGCGAGCCTGTCGCTGGCACTGGTTGGGCGCGTCGCATTCCGCGTCAAGGCCCGGGTGTTCTGACGTGCTGCACCGGCTGATCAGCGAAGCCCCGCGCTTCTTCTCATACTACATCATCATCCTGCTGTTGCGCGCGGCCGCGACGACGCTCGCGATGGCGGTCGCCGGCTGCGTGTCCGGCTTCCTCTTTGGCTTTGTCCTCACCTGGTTGCGGCAGACCCGCGGCTGGCTGTTCCTGCCGGTGCGTGTGCTGGCGGTCGCCTATGTCGAGATCTTCCGCCGCATCCCGTTCCTCGTCATCCTCTACCTCGTGCTGTTCTTCATCCAGGCGCTGAGCCCGGACGCCTCGCTGTTCACGATCGCGCTGATCGGCATCTGCATGCTCTCCACCGCCTACACGGCCGAAATCGTGCGCGCCGGCCTCGAATCCGTGCCGCGCCAGCAGATCGAGGCGGCAATGACGATGAACTTTTCCCGCTGGCAGCGCATGCGCATGGTCGTTTTGCCGCAGGCTTGGCCGGTGATCCTGCCGCCGGCCTTCGCGTTCATGGTCGGCTTCATCAAGGACACGGCGCTGGTCTCGCAGATCGGCGTGCTGGAGCTGACCTCCGCCGGCAAGATCCTGAACAATCGCGGCTTCTCGGCGCTGCTGGTGTTCGGCACCATCCTGGCGCTGTATTTCGCGCTCTCGTACCCGCTCACCCGGCTTGGCGCCTATGCGGAGGCCCGACTTGCACCATCTCGACATCAGCGGACTCAACTGCAGCTACGGCGCGCTGCCGGTGCTGCGTGACGTCCACCTGAAGATCGGCAAGGGCGACGTCGTCAGCCTGATCGGCCCGTCCGGGTCGGGCAAGTCGACGCTGCTGCGCACACTGGTCGGCCTGCTGCTGCCGCAGTCGGGCGAGGTGCTGATGGACGGCACGCGCATCGACTACCGCAGCCCGCGCAGCGTGAAGCTGGCGCGCGACCGCATGGCGATCGTGTTCCAGCAGTACAACCTGTTCCAGAACATGGACGCGCTGCGCAACGTCACCATCGCGCCCCTGAAGATCAAGCGCCGCAACCGCGCCGAGGTCGACGCCGAGGCGCGGCGCATCCTCGCCAAGGTCGGGCTCGGCGACAAGCTGCACGCCTATCCGGACCAGCTTTCCGGCGGCCAGCAGCAGCGCGTCGCCATCGCCCGCGCGCTGACCTTGCACCCGGAAATCCTGCTGCTCGACGAAGTCACCTCCGCACTCGATCCGGAGCTCGTCGGGGAAGTGCTGGACACCATTCGCGGCCTCGCGGCCGAGGGCATGACGATGCTGGTGGTCAGCCACGAGATGGCGTTCGTCCGCGAAATCTCGACGCGCGTGGTGATGATGGACCGCGGCGCCGTGGTCGAGGAAGGCACGCCCGCGCAGATCTTCGATTCTCCCCAGACCGACCGATGCCGGGATTTCGTCGGTCGCATCCTGCGTCACTGAGACAGCGCACTCAACCCGACGACCGCGGCACTCGTGCTCCGGCCCAGGACAAGATCGGCGACGATCCGCCCTGCGATCGGGCCGGCGGTAAAGCCCATCCACGGAAAGCAGCAGATGAAGAAGCCCGGTACCTTCGGCACCTCGCCCAGAATCGGCCGCCAGTCGGCGGTGCCGTTCACCATCGCGGGCCAGGTGCGCAGCAGCCTCGCGCCAAGCAGCGCCGGCACGATCGCCGCGGCAAGGCGCAGGTTCCGCGTCATCGACTGCGGATCGACCGTCAGCCGCCCGGTTGCCGCGTCTTGCGCCGCGGGCCATCCGCCCCCGATCAGAAACGTGCCGTTGCGCGCCTGCTTCAGCGTCAGCTTGCCGCCGGCGTAGTAGACTAGGTGCGAAACGAGCGGCGCCGCAGGCAGGGTCACGTTCACCTGGATCGGAAATCCCTGCAGCTCCAGCGCGACGCCCAGCATGGCGCCGACCGCCGCCGCCTCGGCGCCGGCGCAGTTCACCACCCGCCGCGCCGCCACCGTCCCCGCGCTCGTTGCCACCGAAAAGCCGAGGCGTTCGCGCGTCAGGCCCAGCACGTCCGTGCGCGGCCGGATCGCCGCGCCCAGCCCTGCGGCGCGGCGGGCGAACGCGGGCGCCACCGCGAGCGGGTTCGCCTTGCCCTCGCCCGGGCAGAACGAGCCGCCGACCGCGTCCTCGGCGACATACCCCGCCATCGCGCGCAGGGCCGAACGATCCAGCATCTCCACCGGCAGCCCGTGCCGCCGCTCGATCGCGGCCTTGCGTTCGACGCTGCGCAACTGCGCCTCGGTGGTCGCCACCATGACGCCGCCATCCAGCGACACTTCCAGGTCGGCGCCAAGCTCCGCCTCCAGCCCACGCCACAGCGCGATCGAGTTCCGCAGCAGCGGAATGCAGGGGGCGAATTGTTCCGCCCACGCCTCGCCCAAGGTCAAAAACTCGTGTTGCGGGATCTGCGCATGCAGGCTGCCGGCGTTCGACCCGGACGCCGCGGTGTTGAGCTCCCCGCGCTCGACCTGCACGACCTCGGCACCGGCTTCGGCCAGGTAGCACGCCACCGCGCAGCCGGCGATGCCGCCGCCGATCACCAGCACATCCGTGTTCGTCGGCAGGCGATCCGGCATGCGCGAGGCCGATCCGGTTTGCAGGGAGGTGTGCGCTACCTTAACATCGTCGCGCAAACCCAGCCGATCGGAGTTTTTAATGCGCAAGACCTTCCGTGGCAGCTACACCGTCAGCGTCACGCCGTTCACCGAGGACGGCGCGGCGATCGATTTTCCCGCGTTGCGCCGCTTCCTCGACTGGCAGATCGCGGTCGGCGTGCCGGGCGTCATCATCCTCGGCAGCACCGGCGAGTACCTGACCGTCAGCGACGAGGAACGCCGCCGCTACGTCGAGACGACCGTGCAGCACGTCGCCGGCCGGATGGACGTGCTGGTCGGCACGATGAACGCGTACACGCCGAACGCGGTGCGCTACAGCCGCGAAGCCGAGGCGCTCGGCGCCGACGGGCTGATGATCATCCCGCCCTACTACTACACCCCGACCGAGGACGAGATCTTCGGCTACTACCGCGCGATCTGCGAAGCGGTGTCCTTGCCGATCATGCTGTACAACAACCCGTTCACCTCCAACGTCGACATGTCGGCCAAGCTGGTCGCGCGCCTCACGCGCGCGTTCCAGAACATCCGCTACATCAAGGAAGCCAGCATGGACGTCGCCCGCGTCTATGATGTCGTCGAGGAGACCGAGGGCGTGATGAACGTGTTCGCGGGCGAGCGGATCGTCGAATCGTTCCTGCTCGGCGCGGTCGGCTACGTGAACCCGTACGGCAACTACATCCCGCGCGCCTCCTCGCGCATCTGGGATTTCCTGGTCGCCGGCCGGATCGACGACGCGCGCCGCATCGAGCGGCTGATCGGCAAGCTCGACCACGTGATCGCCGAGGGCCATCCCCGCTATGGCCACCAGTGCTACTCGAAGGCGCTTGCCGCCGCCGTCGGCTACCCGGTCGGCGATGTTCGTCCGCCGCTCACCACCTTCGCGGCGCTCGGCGAGGAAGGGCGGAGCCGGCTCGCGAAGATCATGGGGACGATTCGCGAACTCGACGCGCTGATGGATCAGCTGGAGCACGCCAGGGCGGCCGAATAGCGCGGAAGCTACCGGATGTAGCTCGCCCCGTTGATGTCGATCGTGGCGCCGCTCAGATGCCGCGCGGTGCCGGTGGCGAGCCAGGCGATCACCTCGGCCACCTCCTCGGGCGGGATCGGCGCGCCCATCGCGAGCCCGGCGTTCACGGCCGCCTCGCCGCCCAGCGTCGTTGCCGCCAGCCGCGACATGCCGGTATCGACCACGCCGGGCGCCACGACGTAGCTCAGCACGTTGTCCCGGGCATACCCCCGGGCGATCGTCTGCGCCGCCGCCTTGACCGCCGCTTTCGAGGCGGCATAGGCGAGCGCATCGGGGTTGCTGGTGCCCCGCTGCGCCGCCCAGCTCGACACGGTCACGATGACGCCGCCGCCGCGCGCGCGAAAATGCCGCACCGCGTGCCGCATCAGCCGCGCCGGCGCGAGCACGTTGACCTGCAGGGTTTCCGCCCAGACCCGGTCCCACAGCGCGTCGTCCTCGCCGGCGAACCCGCCGTGCCAGTGCATGATCGCGGCGTTGCTGACCAGGACGTCGACGTGCCCGCGCCAGCCGAGCGCGCGCCGCCACAGATCGTCAACCGCGGCCGCGTCGGCGAGATCGGCGCCCAGCAGCAGTCTTCGCTCGGCCGGGATCGCCCCCGTGGCCGCCGCGGCGCCCGCCTCGTCCCGCCCATAGTGGGCAACGACCTGCGCCCCGGCCCGCCCCAATCGTGCGGCGGTCGCGGCACCGATGCCTTTCGAGGCCCCGGTCAACAGCACCACGCGATCGGTCAGGTCGGTCATGCGCATCAATCCTCGCGGATACGGATGGACCAAACCCTTTTACGGCCAGCTCCGCGGCTCATCGCTCCGTTTCCACGAGGTCGGCGATCGCCACGGGCTTGAACGGAACGCGCGGCGCGAAACCGGACAATTCGCCGCGCGGCCGCAATCCGCGTCTGGCCAGTGCCGCATCCAGGACCGGCGCGCAGTAGCGGCCCTGGCACGGGCCCATGCCGATGCGGGTGCGCCGCTTGATCGCCCCGGTGCTGGCGAACCCCTCGGCCAGCGCCGCTTCGAGGTCGGAGAACGTAACCTCCTCGCAGCGGCAGATCTGGGTGTCCGGCGTGGCCAGCGCCTCATCGTAGGCCGGCGCGGCGAATAGCTGCCACAGGGCGCGCTGGAACCGCCGATGCCGAGCGAGCGCACGCTCGGCCTGGCGCCGGCCCTGCGCCTGCGCCGGCGTGGCTGCGTGGCCGAGCGCGCGCGCGACCGCGGTCCCGGTCAGCGTGCCTTCGGCCTGCGCGGCCATCGCGCCACCGAGGCCGGTGCAGTCGCCGAGCGCGTAGATACCGGGAACGTCGGTCTGCCCGTCCGCATCCCGACGGGTGGCCAGCTGGCGGCGCGCCGTGTCGAAGTCGTGGCCGCAGCCCAACGCCCGCAGCAATTCGTTGGAAGGCTCGAAGCCGTAACCGAGACAAACCACGTCGGCCTCGAGGGAACGCGGGTCCGCTGTGCCATCGGGCGTGGCGAGGCGCACGTGCAGCCCGCCCGGCAGCTGTTCGATCCCGGCGATCACCCGCCCATGGATGAGCGGCGTCCCGGCGCGGCGACGGGTTGCGTCGTCACGCCATCCGTTGCGCAGCAGCCCAGGGCTGGCCGCGGCCATTGCCAGCAGTGCGGGGAGCTGCCGCGCGCCGGGCCGAACCGCGGCCTCCACCACGGCCACCACGATTGCCCCGCCACCGAGCAGTTCGGCGGCCAGCTGCAGGTTCAACGGCCCGTTGCCGGCGACCAGGATGCGCTGCCCCGGCAGTCGCCGCGCGGTGCGCCACAGCGTTTGCGCCGCCCCGGTGGTCATCACGCCGGGCAGCGTCCACCCGGGGACGGGCCAGCCGCGCTCATAGGCGCCGGTTGCCACGATCGCTGCACGCGGTTCGAACCGGGTGGTGCCGTGCCGATCGGTGGCCATGAACACGCGAGGTGCGAACGCGCCCCAGACGAGGCAGGAGCTGCGGATCTCCACGCCGAGTCCGACTGCGGTCTCGATCAGCCGGGCACCGGCGCGATGTTGCGGATCGGGGCCGGCGATGCCGGGGCCTGCGGTCGCGACCTGCTTGAAATACTGCCCGCCGGGCCCGCTCCGCTCATCGAGCACCAGCACCGTGGCGCCGGCCTGACGCGCCGCGATGGCGGCGGCGAGACCGCCCGGGCCGGCACCGATGACCAGGACCTCCGGCGTTTCGCTGCGCGTTTCCTCGCCGGCGACCCGCGACAGCGGCCGGACGACGGCTGGCAGAGGGCTGCACGGCGCCCCGCGGCTTACCCGCATCGGCCTGTCGACCTTGACCATGCAGGCACGCTGATCGGGCTGGCCGTCCACCTCCAGCACACACTCCTGACAGACGCCCATCCCGCAGAACATGCCGCGCGCGCGCCCCTCCCGCGTCGTCCGGAACACGCGCACGCCATGCGCGATCAGGGCGGCCGCGAGGCTCTCGCCGGCGCGCGCCGGCATTGGCGCGCCCTCGAACGTGACGAGGTGCTCGCCCATCAGGGCTCGGTTTCGCCAACACGGTGCCGGACGAGCACCAGCACCAGCACCGCGTCGGCCGGCGCCAGCCCGTCCACCTCGGCACCGATCTCCGCAATCGCCGGTCCTGCGACCACGCTCGCCCCCCGGTTTTCCCACCCCACGCCGATTGCGTTCGCGGGCGCTCATCCTCCTAATGCCTTCAAGCCGCGCCGGCCAGAGCGGCCGGCGGAACAAGGCGGGCATCGCACATGGACGGTCTGCTTGCGGGGAAAATTGCCTTGATCACCGGGGGGGCGCGCGGCCTCGGCCGGGCCATCGCCGAGACCTTTTCGGATGCGGGAGCCTGCGGCCTTGTGCTGGATCTGCCCACGCAGTTGCAGGTTGCCGGCCCGATCGCCGGGTTTGCGGGGATCGCCGGCGACGTGACCGAGGAAGCGGACCTGGCGGCGGCGGTCGCGGCGTCGCTGTCGCGCTTTGGGCGGCTGGACATCGTGGTCGCGAACGCCGGGCTGGTGCCGCCCTGGCGCGAGACCGCGGCGCTCGACCTGCAGGAGTGGGATCGCGTGATGGCCGTGAACGTGCGGGGCGTCGCCGCGACGCTGAAGCACGCCGTGCCGGCGCTCATGGTGCAAGGCGGCGCCGTCGTGGTCATGGCCTCCGTGAACGCCTTCGCGGCGCATCCCCGGCAGATGCTGTACACAGCCAGCAAACACGCAACGCTCGGCATTGTGCGGGCGGCCGCACGCGACCTCGGGCGCTTCGGCATCAGGGTCAACGGGGTGGCGCCCGGCCCGGTCGCGACCGCGGCGCTGCTCGAGCGCGTGCGAGCCCGCGCCGCGGACGGCGCATCGGAAGCCGAAGCACTGGCGGCGATGGCCGCCGAGACGGCGCTTGGCCGGATCGCCACGGCCGGCGAGGTGGCAAACGCGGCGCTGTTTCTCGCGAGCGACCTGGCCAGCGGGATCACCGGCGAATTGCTGCCCGTCGACGCCGGGTTCGGCTCAGGGCGATGAGTTCAGGCCAACGCGTGGCCAGGCGAAGCGGCGAGGGGGGTGTTCCGCCGATGCGGGGCGATGAGGTTCTGTTGAACCCGCTCCAGCGCGCAACTGGCACCGAGTCGGCTTCGACCCTGTCCCCATCGGGATGCGTGACCGATTTCATATCGGCGAGCCGTGCCCGAGTACGAATGTCCGCTGTGACCGTCTGAACGCTCAAGGCGGCGACTGCAATTTCGCTCAAAGTTGGCCGTGAATGTCCGGAGGCGCCGCCCCGTCCCCGAATTCTAACGAGCTCGCCGGTGGAACTAACTCGCATGCACACACCCCACCCACATCCCGCGCCCGAGCGCTTCTCCATGCTGCTCGCGGTCGTGGTCAAGGCCGTGATGAAGCGAACCGGGTGGGCGCTCACGCGTATACGCAATGAAATGCCGGCCATTCCCGTTCTCTTGCAACCCTCAGCCGGGCGAGGGCCAGCCGCGCCGGTGGTAGGCGCCGTCCCAGAACAGCCACTCGGTACAGGGTCGACCGGACAAAGGCGGCCAGCATCCGCTCCTGCGCGGCCGGCGTCGCCGCCGCGGCGGCGCGGTCGGCGGTCGCGATCACCTGCTTGACCACTTCGCCATATGCCGCGTCGGCGTAGGTCTCGATCCAGGCGCGATACGGGTTGTCCGGCCGGCTCCGCTGCACGATCGCCGAGCCGACGTCCCAGTACAGCCAGAAACACGGCAGCAGTGCCGCCACCAGCACGTCCCAGGGTTCCTGATAGGCGGTCGCCAGCAGAAAGCTCGTGTAGGCGAGGCAGTCCGGCGACGGCTCGGCCGGCGCGGATGCCGAAATCCCGAACTCGCCGAAGTAGCGCGCATGCAGCGCCTGCTCGACCGCGACGGCCTCGACCGCCGACTGCACGAACAGGTTGAGCGACGCGCCGTCTGGCGCCTTCGCCCCGGCGATCGCCAGCACCCGGGAATACTCGGCCAGGAACAGCGCGTCCTGCACGACGTAGCCGCGGAACTGCTCGGGGCCGAGCGTGCCGGCCGCGAGTTCGGTGTTGAACGGCAACGCGTGGATCGCGCGGCGCAACGGCTCGGTCCGCGCCCAGGCGGTAGCGGCGAACGCGCCCACGCCGGTCAGGCCGCCTGTTCGAGGGTGGGCGCCACGTCGGCGATCGTGGTGCGGTGCAGGTCACGCACCTGATCGACCGGATAGCGCCGCGCCCGGTGCATGGTGACGCGGTTGTCCCACATCACCAGATCGTGCAGCCGCCATTCATGCACCGCGACGAAACGTGGCTGGGTCGCATGCTCGGTCAGGTCGCGCAGCAGCATGCGCGCCTCCGGCACCGGCCAGCCGTGGATCCCCCGGCATGCGAGGCCAGGTAAAGCGACAGCCGCCCCGTCGCCGGATGCCGCCGCACCAGCCGCTGCGGCACCGGCGCCCAGCGCACCCGCTCCTCGTCGGTGAAGTCGGTGAACCCCAGCACGCCGCGCGAATACAGCTGGCTGTGGTCGCAGACCAGATCGCGCACCAGCTCCCGTGTCGCCTCGTCGAGCGAGTCCCAGGCCGCGCGCATGTCGGCGAACTCGGTGTTGCCGCCATGCGTCGGCAGCCGCCGTGCCGACAGCAGCGAGTAGCGCGCCGGCGTCGCCTTGAACGAGCTGTCCGAGTGCCACAGCATGTTGCCGAGGCTGAACAGCCGCTTGCGGTTGTCGCGCGCCAGCACCTGCTCGTTCTTGTCGACGTTGGAGATGTCATTGACCTCCATCGGCAGCCGCCGCTCGACGCCTTGGATGATGTCGCCAGTCGCCAGTTCGATCGTGCCGAAGCGGCGCGAGAACGCCAGCTGCTGGTCGTCGTCGATCGGCTGGTCGCGGAACCGCAGCACGGCGAAATAGTCCATCCCGGCCTGGATCGCCGCGACGTCCTCGGGGCCGAGCGGCGCGCGCAGGTCCACCCCCGACACCTCGCCGAAGAACTCGGGCCGGGCGCCCGGATCGACCGCGCGGATGGTGATGGTCATGGACGAGCCCTCCTGCCGGGTGTGACCGCGTGCCGCCAGTATATTCCCCCGCCCGGCGGCGCGAAACCGCTCAGAATGGCCGCGCGCGGGCGTCAACGTCGGTCGGTTGCGTGTGCGACGCGGTGTTGGCATGATCGACCGCGGCCGCGACGGTGCCGCGTCCCGGATGCATGAGGTGCCTCGGAATACTGCTTGATCACAGCCGAACGACGCGGACAGGTCGCAAAGAAATGCCGCAACTCCAGGGGGGAGACATGCCAAACGCCACACGTTCCAGATTGATGATCGCCACCGCGTTCATTCTCGCGGGCGCCGTGCCCGCGCTTGCCGCCGACATCAGCTTCGAGACGTGGAGCCCGCTCGCGCAGACCACGGATGCGATGATCAAGGTGACGCAGGAGAAGTTCCCGGACATCAAGATCCATCCCAAGGTCTTCAACTATCCCGACTACATCGTCGATCTGCCGACCCGTGCCGCCAGCGGCGAGATCGCCGACATCATCGGTCTGGAGCCCGGCGCGCTGACCCAGCAGTACCGCAAATTCCTCATGCCGCTGCAGGATTGCGCCGCCAAGACCTGGGGCGCGGACTGGAAGGGCAAGCTCTATCCGATCGCGGTGGAGCAGGCGCGGCTCGGCAATCCCGCCGGCGACGAGAATTTCTATGGCCTGCCGATCCTCGTGCAGACCATCAACCTCTGGTACACGGTGCCGGTGCTGAAGGATGCCGGCGTGACGCCGCCGACGACCTACGCCGAACTGCAGAAGGACGCGAAGATCTTCAACGACAAGGGCATCGCGCCGATCCTCGTCGGCGTCGGCGACGGCTGGGTGCGGCGCGACATCTACATGCAGCTCATCCACGACATCGCGCCGGGGCTGATCTACCAGGCCGAGGTCGGCAAGGCGAAGTTCACCGAACCGCCGTTCGTCGAGGCGATGCGCTGGTGGAAGAAGCTGTTCGACGACGGCATCTTCCAGCCGGGCGCGCTCGGCCTCTCGCAGTATCCGAACGCCGCCGACCTGATCGAGGGCGGCCGCGGCGCGATGTTCGCGATGGGCGCGTGGTGGCAGCAGGAAGCCGCGAAGGACGATCCGCCGCCGCTCGCGGTCGGCATGAGCGGGTTCATGCCGATGAAGTTTCCCGACGTGACCGGCAAGGGCGCGCCGGACGACCTGCTCGGCGGCATCGACGTGATGCTCGGCGTGTCCAAGTCGGCCAAGAACCCCGATGCCGCCTGCAAGGTCGTGACCGACTGGGTGTCGGGCGTGGGCGCGCAGGCGCTGATCAACACCTTCAACGACCTTCCCGCGTGGAAGGGCATGGCGCCGCAGCACTACGTCTCCGACCACCAGAAGGAGGTCTGGCACATCCTGACCGACGAGTGGCTGCCGAAGGTGAAATACGCGCGCCAGCTTCGCTCGCCGGCGATCAAGCAGGCGTTCGAGGACAACCTCGCCGCCGTCGCGTCCGGCGAAAAGACGCCGGAGCAGGGCATGGCGGGCATCCAGGCCGTTGCCGACAAGCAGTAACCTGACGACCTCGCGCGAGCAGCCGGGCCTTGGCGGCCCGGCTGTGGCTCTATCGACCATGCCGGCAGCCTCGGCCGGGGCGCTGCGCCGGCTGGTCGGCGAGCATGAGGGGTTGCTGTTCATCGCCCCGGCGATTTTATTCTTTGCCGTGTTCGTCCTGTATTCCGCGTGCTACACGGTGTACGCTGGATTTTTTCAGTGGGACGGGATCAACGAGCGGGTCTTCGTCGGGCTGCGGAACTATACCGAGCTGTTCCTGACCGACACGGCGTTCTGGCTGTCGCTGCGGAATTCGGCGTACTGGACGGTCTTCACGGTATTCCCGCAGATGCTGCTGGGCTTCGTGCTCGCCTTCATGCTGAATTCGCGGATCCCCGGCCGCACGTTCTTTCGCGCGGTGTTCTACGTTCCCGCGATCGTCTCCCCCGTGGTGATCGGCATCGTCTGGCAGCGCATCTACAACCCGTTCGGCGGGTTCCTGTCCGATCTCGGCTTCGCCACCGGCTGGCGGTTTCTGCAACAGCCGTTCCTGACCAATCCGCACAGCGCGATCTTCGCCGTGATCGTCGTCAACGTCTGGCAATGGACCGGCTTCTCCATGCTGCTCTACCTCGCCGGCCTGCAATCGATCCCGCGCGAGGTGGTCGAGGCGGCGCAGTTGGAAGGCGCGCGGCGCTGGCAGATCGCGCGCAGGATCGTCTGGCCGATGCTGCGGCACGTGCACCTGACGCTGATCCTGCTCGGCGTGATCGGCACGTTGCAGACCTTCCCGCTGATCTACACGCTGACGCATGGCGGCCCGAACCACGCGACCGAGATGCTGCCCAACTACATCTTCCAGCAGGCGTTCCACCTGCAGAGCATGGGCTACGCCTCCTCCGTCTCGGTCGTGCTGCTGCTGCTCTGCCTGATCCTGAGCGTGATCCAGGTGAAGTTCCTGGGCGCCCGCTTCTCGGTCGTGCAGTAGGGCGGCCGGGCCGTGCGCCGACGATCCCACCTGCCGGACCTCGTGTTCCTCACGTTGCTGACGGTGGTCTGGCTGGTCCCGCTCGCCATGATGGTCGCGGTCGCGATCACGCCGTCGCAGATGCGCGCGCTCAAGTTCGGCGGCCTGCTGATCGGCGGCGTCAGTTTCGAGAACTTCGTGCGCGTGTTCCACGACACGCCGATCGCGCTGCACCTGTTCAACAGCATCGTCATCACCGTGACCTCGGTCGCGCTGGTCGTGGCGATCGGCTCGCTTGCCGCCTACGCCTTCGCCCGCATGCGGTTCTTCGCCCAGGAGGTCTGGTTCTACCTGCTGATCGTGACGCTGATGCTGCCGATCCCGGCGCTGGTCGTGCCGATCTTCCACATCAACAAGGATCTCGGCCTGCTGAACAGCTATTTCGGCCTGATCCTGCCGTACACGGCGCTCGGCGTGCCGTTCGCGATCATCGTGCTGCGCAGCTTCTTCGAGACGCTGCCGAAGGATCTCGAGGAAGCGGCGCTGCTGGAGGGCTGCTCGCGCTTCAACATCTACCTGCGCATCGTCATGCCGCTGAGCTGGCCGGCGCTGTCGGTGGTGGTGATCTTCCAGTTCCTGACATCGTTCAACGAATTCATCCTGGCGCTCGTTACCATCGACGAGACCGAACTCAAGCCGCTGACGCTGGTGCCGCTGCTGTACGCGGACGCGTTCCTCGCGCATCCCGGCAACCTGTTCGCGGTGCTGACCCTCATCACCATCCCGGTGATCGTCGTCTATCTCGGGATGCAGCGTTTCCTGGTCAGCGGGCTGTCCTCGGGCGCCGCGCAATGAGTGCCTGAGGCAAACGGGGGCGTCGGTCATGGGCAGCGTGCAACTGCGGTCGGTCAGCAAATCCTTCGCCAAATATCGGGCGCTGGCCGAGATCGACCTGGAGATCGAGCCCGGCGAGTTCGTGGTGCTGGTCGGCCCCTCCGGCTGCGGCAAGTCGACGCTGCTGCGAATCATCGCCGGCCTCGAAAACCTGAGCTCCGGCGACCTGCTGATCGACGGCGTCCGCGCCAACGACGTGGCGCCAGGCAAGCGCAACATCGCGATGGTGTTCCAGTCCTACGCGCTGTTTCCGCACTACACCGTGCGCGAGAACATGGCGTTCGGGCCGAAACTGCGGCGCGAGCCACTCGCGGGCATCGCGCAGAAGATCGAGCGCGCGTCGCGCATGCTGGGCCTCGACGCCTACCTCGCGCGCCGCCCTGCGCAGCTTTCCGGCGGCCAGCGGCAGCGCGTCGCGATGGGGCGCGCGATCGTGCGGGAGCCGTCGCTGTTCCTGTTCGACGAGCCGTTGTCCAACCTCGACGCCAAGCTGCGGGTCTCGATGCGCACCGAGATCAAGGCGCTGCACCAGAGCCTCGCCAACACCATCGTCTACGTCACACACGACCAGGTGGAGGCGATGACGATGGCCGACCGGATCGTGGTGATGAATGCCGGCCGCATCGAGCAGCAGGGGCCGCCGGCGACGCTGTACGACCGCCCCGCGAACCTGTTCGTCGCCGGCTTCCTCGGTTCGCCGGCGATGAACTTCGTCGAGGGCGAGTACAACGCCGCGGGCGCGGTGACGACGCCTGCGGGTCTGCGCCTGCCGGCGCCGCGCGCGGTGACCGAGACCGGACGCAAGGTCGTGCTGGGGATGCGGCCCGAGCATCTCGACATCGTGGCCGCCGACAACGGCGCGGGCATTCCGGCGCTCGTGCGCGTGGTCGAGCCGACCGGGCCGGAGACCCTGCTGCACGTCGAGGTTGCAGGAACGCGGCTAACCGTCGCCGCGCGCCGACGCCTGGCGATCCGGCCTGGCGATTCGATCCGCCTCGCCAGCAACGCCGCCGACGCCCACCTGTTCTCCCCGGAGACCGGCAACCGGATCGAGGCGACGTCCGCATGACGCGGCGCGCGCCGGGGCTCGATCATCGGCGCGACTTGGGGCCATATGCCGGTCGGCGGACTTGGTCGACCCATCGTTGCGGGAGTGGCGGCCCATGCTGATCGCGGGCGACATCGGCGGCACCAAGACCCGGCTCGCGTTGGTCACGCGCGAGGCCGGGCCGCGCAAGTTCGCGGCCGAGGTCGAATATCACAGCGCCGACTATCCCGGCTTGCAGCCGATCGTGCAGGCGTTCATGGCGAGCCACGCCAGCAACGCGCGCTATGCCTGCTTCGATGTGGCGGGCCCGGTGATCGGCGGTCGCGCGCGCGTCACCAACCTGCCGTGGGAGCTCGAAGAACAGGGGCTGAGCCGCGACCTCGGCCTGCAGCGCGTGACGCTGCTGAACGACCTGCAGGCGATCGCGCACGCGGTGCCGCATCTGCTGCCCGAGGAGGCCGAGGAGATCAACGCCGGCAAGCCGGTCGAGCATTCGCCGCTCGCGGTGTTCGCGCCCGGCACCGGGCTCGGCGAGGCGTTTCTCGTCTGGGACGGGACCGGCTACGTCGCTTGCGCGTCGGAAGGCGGGCACACGGATTTCGCGCCGACCAACCCGACCCAGGCCGCGCTGTGGGCGTTCCTCTCCGAGCGTTTCGGCCATATCTCCTACGAGCGGGTCTGCGCCGGCTCCGGCTTGCCGAACGTGTATGACTACGTGATGTCGCGGAATCCTGTGGGCGAGAGCCCCGCTCTTGCCGCCGAATTGAAGGCTGCGGCCGACCGCACGCCGGCGATCGTCAACGCCGCGCTCCATGATCCCGCCAACAACCCGGCAGCCGTCGAGACGCTGCGCATCGTGATCGATGTCTGGGGCGCGGAGGCCGGCAACCTGGCGCTGAAGGTGATGGCGACCGGCGGCGTGTACCTGGCCGGCGGCATGCCGCCCCGGCTGCTGCCGCAGCTTCGCGAGGGCGCCTTCCTGCGCGAATTCACCGCCAAGGGCCGACTTGCCGAAGTGAACCGCGCGATCCCCGTGCGCGTCGTCACGGTCAACGCCGCCCTGCTTGGCGCGGCCATGTACGGGCTCGCGCAAATTCCAGCGGACTGACGGCGCGCGGGTCCGGCGTCAGAGCGCCAGCCCGTAGAACCGCACCGCCGTGTCGTGGAACAGCGCCGCCTTCTCCGCGGCCGTCGCCCCCGCGGCGATCCGCTTGAACGCATTCCACAACACCGGGTAGCTGCACATCCCCTTATCGACCGGGAAATTGCTCTCGAACATGCAGCGCTGCACGCCGAACAGCTCGATGCAGGCGTCGATCCACGGCTTCCAGTCCTCGGCGATCCGCGCGGAGGTCGGCGGCAGCGCGTTCTCGTGGTAGTCGAACCCGTTCACCCGCATCGCCAGCCCGCCGAGCTTCACATGCACGTTCGGGCACGCTGCCGAGAGTCCGCCATGTCGGCGCGCCACCCGGCGAAAACCTCGTCGCGCTTGCCCTGGTACGGGCCGCAGCCGAGCGGCCCGCCGACATGATCGATCATCATCGCCGTCCCCGGCGCGGCGCGCGCCACCGCCAGCAGGTCCTTCAGTTGCGTATGGTACAGCCAGCAATCGTAGGTCAGGCCGCGGCGGCCCAGAAGCTGCACGCCGCGCACGAAGGCCGGATCGCGCAGCAGCCCGGGCGGCGGCACCACGGAGGTGGTCGGCACGATCGCAGCGTGCCACGCGGCGCTGTGGCGGATGCCGCGGAACCGCTGCCCGCCCGCCGCCACATGCGCATCCAGCGCCGCATCGAGCCGCTCGCCGCGCAGGTCGGCGAACGCGACGATCCCCGCGCACGCGCGCGGCCTGCCGTACGCGCCGCTCGCCGACAGCACCGCAACTGCGTTGACGACTTCGGTCTCGCCGACCGGCCGAAGCTCCGGCGGCCCGTCCTTGCGCAGCATCCAGCCGCATTGCAGGAACACGGTCGCGACGACGTTGTGTCCGCTCGTCAGGTCGGCGAGCAGCTCTTCCAGCAGATAGCGGCCGGACGGACGGTCGTGCCACAGATGATGGTGCGGATCGACGATCGGCAGTTCGGGCTCGATGATCTCCTCGCGCAGCCTGTCGAGCCACTCCGCCCGCACCGCCGGGAATGGATATTCGCGCGGCTCAACCACAACGCTTGTCATTGGTGTTCTCCCCCGCGGTACAGGACCCGCATCATTGCTTCCCCATAAGCTGATAAGGCACGATCGCGATGCTGATGTTGCCGGATATTCTGCTCAATGCCTCGAACACCATTTGGATCGGCGTGCCGCTCTGTTGGTTGTCGTTGTCCGTCGCGGCCGGTTTGGCGGCGATCTGACCGAAATCAATCGGCCGGCTGCTGGCCACGATGATCAGGCTCTCGAAATCCGCGGCCGCGCCCTCGCGCAACTGGGCTATCAGGTCCGGATCACCCTTGTCCTTACGTGGCAACATGAGCGGCTTGTTGGCGGCCACGACCAACGGCGGACGGCCGGGATCGGGGTAGGCCTGGACGACGAGATCGTCGGACGCCCAGCCGAACACCGCGACGTAGGCGGTCCGGTCGCTCGACAATGTCACCGTGAACGGCCGCATGCTTTCGATGACCGGGGAGGAGATGACCGCCCGCAGCACCGGCGCATCGCCGCCGCCCAGCGCATTCACCTTCGCCGACAGCGTCGCGCGCACACGTTTGCCGCCGTCTAGTTCCTCCATCGTCCATTGCTCGCGGGTGGTCACGCCCCCGGCAATAGCGCGCATCGCGATGACGCCGTCGGTGAGGCCGTTGACCATCACCGGCGCGTCATCCAGCGCAGGGTTGGTCCATTGCGCGATCACGCTTGCCCGGGCCAGCGCACGCGCCGCTCGCCTGGCGGCGTCGCGATCGAGCGCGCCTCCGACGACGGCCTCGGCGGTCGCCTGCACGCGCCCATCCTGTCGCAACGGCAGAAAGCCGCTGAAGACCGGGTCGTCCTTGGCGACCGACACCGTCATCGCAGCCGGGGCGCCGCGGCCCATCACCTGCGCCTGGAAGCGCACCTCGATCGAGTGCTCCAATTCATAAAGCTTTGCGCTGATCACGATCTCCGTCATCGCGCGGTGGCCCGGCGCCGCTCCCGAATACGGTTGCGCGCCGGTCTCCGCTCGCTTGATCGCTTCGGGAAGCTGCTCGCGCAGCCTGTCCTCCAGGCGGTTCAGCAGGATGTCGACAAGGCGCCCTCCCGCCCCGACATGCGAGATTGCCACACGGGCATCGGGCAGGTCATCGGCCTGCACGAGTTGCCGCGCCAGTGCGACCGACGCGCCGAACAGCGCCTCGTCAATCGAGAGCAGCGTCCGGGCCGCCACGGGAACCGCCAGGCGCCGGGGTTCGCGGGTGAACGCGAGCGCAACGGCGGAGCTAGAGGGCCGCACGTCGTAGGCGCGATAGTCGACCATGTAGCCGCCACCGCCCGCCGGGGCCAGCGTGCCCAACACCAGCACGTCCGCACCGGCGTCATGCACCAGGCCGCGGAATCGTTCGGTCGGGTCGGTGCCCTGGAACTCGTTGGCCTCGGCCCACACTTTCTCGAAGTCGGCGCGCGCCACGATCGCCACCTTGCCGCCGCTGTCGCGCTGCAGCGCCGTTTCGACCGCAGCGTTGAGCCGCTGCGCCAACTCCAGATCGTTGACCTCGTCCACCTTGAAAGGTTGCACCGCGATCTTTAGCTGGCCGCCCTGTGCTGCCGCCGCCCTGGGAACAAGATTGCTGTTCAGGTCGGCGGCGACCTCGCGGGCGATGCTGTAGACGTCGGACGGATCATCGCCGGGCCGCAGCTCCGCCGCCCGCGCCGGCGCGGCCAGAACTCCAAGCGACAGCAGCGCCGTCCCGAGCCATGCCAGCCACAGCACCACGCGGCGCGGCGGACGAAGACGTGGCCGATCGGCGGTCTCACTCGGCATTCTTGCGGATCTCGAAAAGTCCAGTGGTCGTCTGGCCGTTGCTGCCGGTGATGCTCCAGGTGCCGGCGATCGTGCCGGTCGAGTAGTTGATCGTGCCGGCATATTCGACCGAATGGGAAACCTGGCCGGTCCCGTCGTAGGTCTTGATGAAGCGGACGCTGCCGTCCGCGAACAGACTGCCGCGGACATTCGCATACAGGTAGGGCACGCCCGCCTGGCCGAACGTATTCGGCTCCTGGCTGCGGCCGGTGAGCTGTTGGCCGCGATTCTGGAACACCACCTGAAACTGCACCGGCCGCTGGCCTCCGGCAGGGTAGTGGTAGAGCCCGGTCCAGGTCCCGGATATCGTCAGGCCCGGCCCTGGCGCCGGCGGCGCGGGCGGCGGTGGTTTGACGATGTGCGGCACCACCACGGCGGGAGTTGCCGGCGCGGGCGATGGCGGCGGCACCGCCGGGACCGGCGGCACGACGATGGCCGCCTTCGTGACCGGCGGCGTGGCGGGAGGCGGCGCGAGATCCTGGCGCTTCGGCCGCACCCCGGGGGCGAGGATCGCCAGCGCGACGTCGCCGTCGCCCGACAGGCTGGCCGTCTGCTCGCTGTCCAGTTCGCGGGCGGTCCAGCGGCTCATCTTGCGATCCAGGAACGCCTTGACCGCCGCCGCGGTGATCCGCCCGTCCTGCTTGCCGCCGTACGCCGGGTCGTCGGCCTCGCCATAGACCGCGCGCAGGAAGAACTCGGTGAACGCGCCATGCCGGTCGGGCTTGTCCCAGTTCGCCATCTCGCTGGGGCCGGCCGCGGCGAGCACCGTGACGTGCGGGGGCGCCGCGGTCGGCTCGGCCGGCCGGACCAGCGAACTGACGCCGGCCACCACGGGTCCGGCCGCACTGTCGCCGGAGAAGCAAGCCTCCAGCACCAGCGTCACCGATCGCGCGCCAAGCTCGGCGAGGTTCTTGGTCAGCAGGTCGAGCGAATACGCGGTGTCCTCGGCCTCTCGCGGATCGGCGTCCACCGGCAGCAGATAGCCCTTGTGGTCGTGCAGCCCAGGGAAGCCGTGGCCGGAATAGTAGACGAACACGTCGCTGTCGGAAGCCGTCACCCCGAGCCGCCGCGCGAGCTGCGCGTGCGGGTTCGCTTCGGTGCCGAACAATCCGATCATCCGGCCGAGCGTGGCATTTTCCACCGTGATGACGTTCCCCTCGTCATAGCCAAGCACGTCGATGACGTAGCGCTTCATCGCCTGGGCGTCCCGATCGGCAAAGGCGATCTCGGGGGCTCGGGCGTAGATCTTGTTGCCGATGACGACGGCGACCGCGTCGGGGTTGGACCCGGCGTGCGCAAGCGGGACGATGAGAACGAGCGCGAGCCAAGCCCAGATCAACGCGCGCATGAACACCTCCTCAAGCCCCGGATGCCGAAATCGATGCCATGCTAGCTTCTCTGATGGAGGGCATGCCAGGGACTCGTGGCATTGGCGGCACGACCGCGCATATCCGCTATGTCTTGTCTATTTCCTCTATCTTGCCCCAGACGACCTTGAACATCTCTGTCCGAACAAGCTTCTCAGTCCCAGAAACGTTGGAACGGTCTGGATGAAGCTCCTTCGCAAGAAACCTCTTGAGGAGTTCGTATTTTCTGGCTTTTTCTACATCGCGGCTTCCGATGGCCAGTTTTTCCTCGGCGGCCAGCGCCCGTCTTTCCCATTCGTCGCGTTGCGCCACGGCCAGCCGTCCGCGCTCGCGAAGACGCTTAAGGGACATCTCAAGTTCCGCAATGCGCGCTTCGCTGGACGTGCCCGATGCACCGTGTTCTGCATTGCCGGCATTACGCTTCCTTCGGAGTATTTTTCGTTCCTTCGCGAAGGCGTACAGCTCTGCTTTATTGTAACATATCTTAGATATTGTCCCAGAGGAGTAGAATATTATCCGATCCTCTAGAAGGTTCGAGGTGAACCCGTCTTGATGTATTAACTCGATCTGCTTCTGCGCAACGGCATCGATCAGCACCTTATCCAAGAATGTACGCATGCGTCGCGTTTCGTTTCCTGAATCGTTGTCCGTCGGTTGCTGGATGTCGGCGATCTTCCTGCAACAATCCGTCCCATGGGCGAGGGTCACTCAAGCGAACGCAAGCACAGCCAATGTCCGATAACGGCCGCCGACACTTTTTGTCCGATCCGCGGATGTCGGCGGCGCGACGGTCGCGCAGCGCACCTGCAACCAATCATGGCCGGCAGACATTTTCCGGTCAACCGCGTGTCCCCGGCAGAATTTCGGCGATGCGACGCCGCACACCCGTGGTATAGAAGGTTCGGTTCACGCCGGTGTGATTACGCCGGGGGCGACAGCGGCATCCCGCGGACCAATCTTGATGGCGCGTCGGCGCGGCTTGGGCTCGTCGCGCATGGCCCATGCAGGAGGCATTGGCGTGGCTGGACTGCAGAAAATGGCCCGCGATCCGCGCATCGATCTGCTGCGCGGGTTTGCGCTGGTGACGCTTTTCATCGATCACGTGGCCGACAATCCGCTCAATGCGCTGACCATGCGCAACTTCGGCTTTGCCGATGCGGCCGAGCTGTTCGTGATCCTCGCCGGTGTCTCGGCGATGACGGCGTACGGCCGCGCGTTCGAGCGCGATGGCGCGGCGTCCGGGCTGCGCCGCGTGCTGCTGCGCTGCCTGCGCATCTACCTGTTCCAGGTCGGACTGTTGGTCGCCACGCTCACGGCAGCGCATCTCTGGCGCGAGCATTTCGGGCTGGAGGCGGATGTTCTCGCGCCGTTCTTCGATCAGCCCTGGACCGCGATCAGCCACGCGCTGGCTCTGCACGCCCTGCCGCCGAGCCTCAACATCCTGCCCCTCTACATTGTCCTGCTGGGCCTGTTCCCGCTGTTCTACGTCGGCATCCGCTACGCCCCGGTGGTGACCATGGCGCTGTCGGCGGCCGTTTGGGCCGGCGCCAATCTCGACCACGACCTCAATCTGCCCAACTGGCTCGACGGCCAGGGCTGGTATTTCAACCCGTTCGCCTGGCAGTACCTGTTCGTGCTGGGCATCGCCGGCGCGGTGATGCTGCGCCGCAACGGCGGCGAGTTTCCGCGCTGGCGGCCGCTGGTGCTGGCGAGCTGGGCTTATCTCGGGGTCTCGCTGCTGCTGGCCGCGCCCTGGACCAGCTGGGGGCTGCCGGACCTTTCGGTGGCCACGATCGATCCGCCGGACAAGACCTCGCTCGCGCCGGCGCGGCTGCTCGACATACTGGCGATCGTGTATCTGGCGCTCAGCTCGCTCTCGCTGCGCCGGCTGGCGCAGCACGCCTGGGCGGTGCCCCTGGTGGCCTGCGGTAAACACTCGCTGGAGGTGTTTGCCCTCGCCACTCTCGCCTCGCGCGTGTTCGTGCTGCTGTTCGACGGTTTCGGGCCGGTCTGGCAGTTGCAGGTGCTGGTGAACGTGATCGGCCTCGGCGCGATGCTCGGGCTCGGTATGCTGCTGGAGGGGCGCCTTGTTCCCCGAACAAATCGGCTGGGGAAACCTGTTGAAAGTGGCGGTGTAACATGACATTAACGCGGCGATGCGTTTCCCAATACGCCCGTTGTGGCTCGTGGGAGCGGTTCTTGCTGTCTGCCTCGCGGGCGCGGCGCTGACGCCGGTACCTGCGTGCGCGAGACCGTCCGAACCCCCCCGCTTCGCCCTGCCGCATGTCGCGCTGCGCATTGCGCATGCGGCGCCGCTGCGGATCGTTGCGTTTGGCTCCTCCTCCACCGAGGGCATCGGTGCCAGTTCGCCGGCGGCAACCTACCCAATGCGGCTGGAGGCCTGGCTGCGCGCCTTCCTGCCCGACAGGGTTGAGGTGGTGAACGCCGGCATCGGCGGCGAGGATGCCGACGACATGCTCCGGCGCATCCCCGCCGTGATCGCGCTGCACCCCGACCTGGTGGTCTGGCAGACCGGCAGCAACGACCCGCTGCGCGACGTGCCGGTGGAACGGTTCGCGGCCGAGACGCGCGACGGTGTTACGGCGCTGCGGCAGGCCGGCGTCGACGTGATGCTGATGGGGCCGCAGGATTGCGCGGTGTTGCGGGCGCACGCCGGAGCGAATGCCTACCGCGTCGCGCTGCGCCAGCTTGCGACCGACATGCAGGTGCCGCTGATCCGCCGCTCCGACCTCATGCGCCAATGGCTCGCCGACGGCCTGATCACGCCCTCTGAAATGCTGTTCCATGACGGCCTGCACATGACCGACGGCGGCTACGCGCTGCTGGCGACCGAGGTCGGCAAGCAGATCCTGGCGCTCAGCGGCCGCGCTGGCACTCGGACCGGCACGCTGGTTGCGGGCGCGAAGTAGCGGGTCAGAACGCCGCTTCGTCGATCGCCATCATCGCCGCCTTGCCGGATTTGATCGCGGCCAGCAGGCGCGCCGACCTGCGGCAGGATGCGCTCCATGTAGAAGCGGGCCGTCGACGAGTTTCGCCTTGTAGAACTGCGGCATCGCCGCTCGCCGCCGGCAGCTTCTCGCCGCGATGACCGCTGCCATCCGCGCCCACATGAAGCCGAGCGCGACCAGCCCGAACAGCCGCAGGTATTCGGTCGCCGCGGCGCCGGCTTCCTCCGGGTCGCGCCATGCCCCGTCTGCGGCGATGTGCGCGGTGGCCAGTTGCAGCGCGCCGAACGCCTTCGCCAATGGCTTGCACCATGTCGCCGTAGCTGCTCGTCCGCCGCGTGCTGCCTCGATGAATTCGCTGCACCGGATGGAAGAACGCGCGCAGCATAGCGCCCGTTGTGCGGCGCCAGCTTGCGGCCGACCAGGTCGAGCGCCTGCACGCCGTTGGTGCCCTCGTAGATCATCGCGATGCGCGCATCGCGGACGAACTGCTCCATGCCGTGGTCGCGGATGTAGCCGTGCCCGCCATAGACCTGCATGCGCGAGGTTGGCGCTCTCGAAGCCGAGGTCGGTGAACAGCGCCTTCACGATCGGCGTCATCAGCGCGGTGAAATCCGTCGGCCCGCTCGCGCTGCGTCGGCGTCATCGCGACCGCTCCATCACGTCCATCTGCCGCGCCACCCAGCCGCCGAGCGCGCGGCAGCCTTCGTTGTAGGCGCGCATGGTCAGCAGCATGCGGCGGACGTCGGGATGCACGATGATCGGGTCGGCCGGCTTTGTCCGGATGCTTCGCGCCCGCCAGGCGAGCGGCCCTGCAGGCGTTCGCTGCGCATAGGCGACGGCGCGTCTGGTACGCGGCCTCGCCGATGCCGAGGCCCTGGATGCCGACCGACAGGCGCTCGCTGTTCATCATGGTGAACATCGCGCGCATGCCCTTGTGCGGCTCGCCGACCAGCCAGCCGGTCGCGTCGTCGAAATTCAACTGGCAGGTGGCGGACGCCTTGATCCCCATCTTGTGCTCGATGCGCGGCGCACGACCACGCCGTTGCGCGCGCCGGCCGAGCCGTCATCGCCGCGGCAGGAATTTCGGCACCAGGAACAGGCTGATGCCCTTGATGCCCGCAGGCGCATCCGGCAGCCGCGCCAGCACGAGATGGATGATGTTCTCGGTCAGGTCGTGCTCGCCGGCGCTGATGAAGATCTTCGCTGCCGGTGATGCGGTAGCTGCCGTCGTGCTGCGGCACGGCCTTGGTGCGCAGCAGCCCGAGATCGGTGCCGCAATGCGGCTCGGTCAGGCACATCGTGCCGGACCAGGTGCCGTCGACCATCTTCGGCAGATAGCGTCCTTCAGTTCGTCCGAGGCGTGGCTGCAGCATCGCCAGATAGGCGCCGTGCGTCAGGCCGGGATACAGGCCGAAGGAGAGGTTGGCCGAGCAGATCATCTCCTCGACCAGCTTGTTGAGGCTTTCCGGCAGGCCCTGGCCGCCGTATTCGCGGTCGCCGCCGCGACTCGCGGTCCAGCCGCCTTCGCGAAACGCGTCGTAGGCCTCCTTGAAACCCGTGCGGCGTGCGCACGACGCCGTTCTCGTAGTGGCAGCCTTCGTCGTCGCCGCTGGCGTTGAGCGGCAACAGCACTTCGGTCGGCGAGCTTGGCGGCCTCCTCCAGGATGCTGTCGATCAGCTCCGGCGTGACATCTCGGCGCAGCCGGGCAGGTCGGCGAGCGGCGCTGTCGTGCAGTTCGTGCAGCACGAAGCGCATGTCGCGCAGCGGGGCTTTATAGGTCTGCATCGTTGTTCTCCCACTCTCAGTTGCGCAGCGGCTTGCCGGTCTCGAGCGTGTGCTCGATGCGGGCCAGCGTCGGCGCTGTGCGTGCGAGCCGCATGAAGTCTGCCGCTCCAGATCGAGCAATGCCTGCTCGCTGACCGTGTCGATAATGTCGGTTTCGCCGCCGGACAGCACTTCGCCAGCGCGCCCGCGACCATCAGGTCGTGCTTCGTCGCAAGACCGCGGCGGGCAAAACTTTCCGCCGCCATCTCCAGCGCGACTTGCCGGACGGCCCGGGCAGCACGATCTCCGGCGGCTCCGGCGGCTTGTAGTCCTCCGCCAGCGCCAGCGCCCGCGCCTTGGCGTCGGCGAGCAGGCGGTCGCGGTTCATCGTGATGCCGTCGGTCGGGCCGCAGGAACTGCAGTTCCCTCGCCTCGGCCGCCGATTTCGAGACGGTCGCGGTGCTGACCGTCTCGAACACTTTTGCCGGCGCCGGCATCGGGCCGTTCGGCAATTTCGCCTTCGGTCCGCCAGCGCGTCAGCATCTCCTTGCAGCCGCCCCAGCCCGGCATCAGCCCGACGCCGCACTCGACCAGGCCGATATAGGTCTCCGCATGCGCCTGCACCGCGTCGCTGTGCAGCAGGATCTCGCAGCCGCCGCCGAGCGCCATGCCGGAGGGCGCCGCGACCACCGGGAACGGCGCGTATTTCAGCGCCTTGTAGGTCTGCTGCCCGGCGGCGACGAGCTTTCTCGATCTCGCCCCAGGCCGCGATGTTGGCGGCGAACAGCGCGAGGCCGAGATTGGCGCCGAGCGAGAAATTGTTGCCTTCGTTGTAGATCACCAGCGCTTTGTATTTGTCCCGCACCAGCGCGATCGTGCGGTGCAGCAGCGCCATGATCTGGTCGTCGAGCGCGTTGCTCTTGCCGGTGAACTCGAAGCACACCACGCCGTCGCCGATATCCCACAGCGCGGCGACGCCGTTCTTCAGCAAGCGGCTTCGCGTGCAGCTTGATGTCTTCCAGCAGCAGCACGCCGTCCGGGCGTTCGACGTCGCGATACGTGCCGTCGAGCGCCAGCGCCTGCCGCTTGCCGCCGTGGACACGGTAGAATCGCCTTGCCGGCGGCGAGCCGCAGCAGTTTCGGCACTTCCGTGCCATCCGCTTCAAGGCGGGCAATCAGCCAGTCGGCGCCGATCCGGTCGATCAGCTCGAACGGCCCGTAGCGCCAGTCATAGCCAAGCCGCATCGCCGCATCGATGTCGGCGACGCTGTCCGCCGCCTCCGGCACCAGGCGCGCGGCATAGGCGAGCGTCTGCCCCAGCACGCGCCACGCATAGCGCCGACCGGCCGGCGTCAGCAGCCGGCGAGCAGATCGCGCTCGGCCGTCTTCTCCGGCATTTCTGCGCTTTCGCTCTGGCCGGTAGTCGCCGGTCGCGAGGTCGATCGTTTCCTTGGCCTTGCCGCCGCCGGCCCGATTCAGCCGGTAGAAGCCGCCCTTGCCCTTGCGGCCGGTGTAGCCTTCCCGAATCATCTTTTGCATCAGCGGAAACTCGCGCTTCGCGGCGTGGAACGGATCGCTGTTCGGCAGCGAGCGCTGCAGGCTGGCGTTGACATGCGGCATCAGGTCGAGGCCGACCAGATCGAGCAGCCCGAACACGCCGGTCTTCGGAATGCCGAACGGCTTGCCCATGACCGCGTCGGCCATCCTCGACAGTCAGCCCCGCGTCGATCGCCTCGACCACGCCGAGCTGCAGCCAGTAGATGCCGAGCCGGTTGGCGATGAAGCCCGGGCGAGTCCTTGCAGTGCACGACGGTCTTGCCGAGCGCCATGTCGGCGAACCGGCTCACCGCGTCGACGATGGCGGGATCGGTCGCCGGCCCCGCCACGATCTCCAGCAGCCGCATGTAGCGCGGCGGGTTGAAGAAATGCGTGATCAGGAAATCGCGCGCGAAACGTCTCCGGCATGCCGGCGACCAGATCCGCCAGCGGGATGGTGGAGGTGTTCGATGACACCGCCGTGCCCGGCCGCCGCACCGCGTCGATGCTGGCGATACAGCGCCTGCTTGATGTCCAGCCGCTCGACGCACCGCCTCGACGATCCAGTCGCAATCGGCCAGCTGCGCCGAGATCGTCCTCGATATTGCCGGCCTCGACGAGCTTTGCGGCGGCGGGCGACATGAACGGCGCCGGGTCGGTCTTCAGCATGCGCGCGACCGCGCCGTCGGCCAGCGCATTGCGGTCGCCCTCGCCCTCGCGGCACGATGTCGAGCAGCAGCACCGGCACGCCGGCATTGGCGACCTGCGCCGCGATGCCCGCGCCCATCGCGCCGGCGCCGATCACGGCGACCTTGCGGATGGCGTGCCATCACACCCGCTCCAGCACGGTGGCAATGCCCTGGCCGCCGCCGATGCATTGCGTCGCCAGCGCATAGCGCCCGCCGGTGCGCGCCAGCAGCGACGCCGCCTTGCCGGTGATGCGCGCGCCGGTCGCGCCGAGCGGATGGCCGAGCGCGATCGCGCCGCCATCGATGTTCAAGGTCTCGTCGCGCGATGCCGAGTTCCTGCACGCAGGCCAGCGCCTGGCTGGCGAACGCCTCGTTCAGCTCGACCACATCGACGTCACCGATCTTGATCCCCGCGCGGTCGAGCGCCTTGCGGGTCGCCGCCACCGGGCCGATGCCCATGATCTCGGGCGCGCAGCCGGCGACCGCCACGCTGCTGATCCGCGCGAGCGGCTTCAGCCCGTTTGCGTCGGCATAATCCTCGCTGCACACCAGCACCGCCGCCGCGCCATCGGTCAGCGGCGAGGACGTGCCGGCGGTGACGGACCCGTTCGCATCGAACGCCGGCTTCAGCGCGGCCAGCGCTTCGGCCGTCGTGTCGGCGCGGATGCAGCCATCGGCAGCGACTTCGCCGGCCTTGCCGGCGATCGGCACGATCTCGTCGGCGAGCTGCCCGGCCGCCTGCGCCGCGGCGGCGCGCTGCGTGGCTGCGCACGGCGAATTCCTCCTGCTCGGCGCGCGTGATCTGCCACTGGCGCGCGACGTTCTCCGCGGTGTCGCCCATGCCCATGTAGGCGCCGGCGTTCTTCTTGTGCAGCGCCGGGTTGGGCATCGGGTTGAAGCCGAGCATCGGCACGCGGCTCATGCTCTCCACGCCGGCACAGATGAACACCTCGCCGGCGCCGAGCTGCGATCTGCCCGGCGGCGATGTGCACCGACTGCATCGAGGAGCCGCAGAAGCGGTTGACCGTCGTGCCGGCCACGCGAAAGCGGCAAATCCGCCAGCAGCACCGAGCAGGCGGGCGACGTTGAAGCCCTGCTCGCCCTCCGGGAAGGCGCAGCCGAGGATGAGATCCTCGATGTCGGCAGGATCGACCCGGTGCGCTCGACCAGCGCGCGCACCACCTGCGCCGCCAGATCGTCCGGCCGCACGCGCGCCAGCGCGCCTTTCTTGGCCTGGGTGAACGGGGAGCGGGCATAGCCCGCGATGACGACGGATTTCATGCGATCACTCCCATTCCCGCCCGATCAGTCGGCGGCGCTCTGCTGTTCCAATGTCGCGACCGTGTGCGCCTCGATCTCGCGCGCCTCGGCCAGCGTCTGCTCCAGCGCCGTGCGCTGGTCCTCCAGTTTCGCGATCCGCGCGCGCACCTTCTGCAGCAGCATCCGCTGCTGCTCGCGGTGCGTGCGGTCGGCGTGGTACAGGTCGAGGTAGTCGCGGATCTCGCGCAGGCTGAAGCCCAATCGTTTGCCGCGCAGGATCAGCACCATGCGCACCCGGTCGCGATGCGTGTAGACGCGCGTCGTGCCGGCGCGCTGCGGCGTGATCAGCCCTTTGTCCTCGTAGAACCGGATCGCGCGCGGCGTCACCCCCAGCTCCTTCGCAAGCTGCGTCACGGTGCTGAACGTCTCTGCCGGCGCGGGTTTCAACACAGGGTGACCTATACGTCAACTGAATGCCGCATACCGCGCGCCGCTTCTCCGCGCAAGCGTCATGTCGCGCCTCCGCCGGCCGCACGCAGTTCCTCGGCAACCAACTCCTTCTTGGAGAGCTTGCCCACCAGCGTCTTCGGCAGGGTTTCCCGGATCTCCACCTCGCGCGGCATTTCGATTTTCGAGACATAGTCGGCCAGAAACGCCCGCAGTTCCTCCGACGTCGCGCTCGCGCCGGCGCGCAGCACGACGAACGCCTTGGGCGCCTGCCCGCGATAGGCATCCGGCACGCCGATCACCGTCGCCTCGGCGACCGCGGGGTGCTCGTACAGCGCGTCCTCGATCGCCCGCGGATAAACGTTGTAGCCGCCACAGAGGATGACGTCCTTGATCCGGTCGACGAGAAAAACGTAACCCTCCGCATCACGAAAACCGATGTCGCCGGTGCGCAGCGCGCCCTCGACCATCACCGCCGCCGTCTCCTCCGGCCGCTGCCAGTAGCCCGCCATCACCTGCGGCCCGCGCACGCACACCTCGCCGCGCTCGCCCACGCCGAGCACGCGCTCCGGCGCGGCAGGGTCGCGCATTTCCACCACCGTCCCCGGCAGCGGCCGGCCAACCGAGCCCTGCCGCACCGCATCGGGCTGGTTGAGGCACACCACCGGCGAGGTCTCGCTGAGGCCGTAGCCCTCCAGCAGCGGGCAGCCGGTCAGCCGCTCGAACCGCTCCCGCACCTCCGCGGGCAGCGGCGCGCCGCCGGAGACGCAATAGCGCACCGCCGACAGGTCCAGTTTTCCGCCGTCGGCCGCGTTGTTGATCGCATTGAAGATCGTCGGCACGCCATTCACCACGGTCGGGCGGCGGCGGCGGATGGTCTGCAGCACCTGCTTCAGCTCGAAGCGCGGCAGCAGCACTATCTCGCCGCCGATCATCACCGGCAGCGTCATGCAGGCGGTCAGCGCGAACACGTGGAACAGCGGCAGCACCACCAGGAAGCGTTCCTGGCCGGGCCGCAGCACGTCGCTGTGCAGATGCACCTGCTGGCAGTTGGCGGTGATGTTGGCGTGCGTCAGCATCGCCCCCTTGGGCGTGCCGGTGGTGCCGCCGGTGTATTGCAGCACCGCGACGTCCTCCGCCGGCGAAACTGCCAGGGTCCGCGCCGCGCCTTTCGTCGCCAGCAGCTTGCCGAACGGCACGTGCAGCGCGTCGGCCGGCGCTTTCGCCAGGTCCTTGCGCCGCAGCAGCCGGAACAGCGCCGCCTTGGCCACCGGCAGCACGTCCGCGAACGGGCAGACGACGATGTGTCGCAGCCCCGTCTCCGCCGCGACCGCGGCCACCTTGCGGTGGATCACGGAAAGGTCCGGCACGACCATGATCGTCGTGCCGGAATCGACGATTTGATGCTTCAGCTCCCGCTCGACATAGAGCGGCGAATAATTCACCACGATGCCGCCGGCCCGCAGGATCGCAAAGAAGCAGATGACTGAGTACGGCGTGTTGGGCAGGCACAGCCCGACGCGCACGCCCTTGCCCACGCCGATGCCCTGCAGCCCGGCCGCGACCCGCTCGACCGCCCGGCCAAGCTGCGCATAGCTCCAGCGCCGGCCCAGAAAATCCATCGCCGGCCGGCGCCCGTACTGGCGCACCGCGTCCTCGAGCAGTGTCGTGACCGGCAGCGCCCTGATGTCCGCTTGCGGTTCGGAAGGGATCGGCATCGCAGGCCCAAGCGGCTCGACGCCCCGGTCGCCGCCCTCAAGCCGCTCGCCCGAGCCGTCCGACACAAGACCCTGAGCCAATCTTTCCTCCGTCCGCTGCCCGGCGCAGGCTCACCCGCTCCTTGGTGACTGACGTATACGTAATGTAGCATACCTTAGCGGGATACAAAGGCAAGCCCCGATGAGGACGCGTGAACCTGTTGCTCCGGCTGCTTGTCGTGGTGCTGCGCGCGCTCGCCGGCCGTCGGCTCGATCTGCTGGCGGACGCGTCGGTGCTGCGCCTGCTTGTGTTGCCGACCGATCTCGACCTCAACCTGCACATGACCAACAGCCGCTATCTGTCGGTGATGGATCTGGGCCGGTTCGACCTGCTGATCCGCGCCGGCCTCGCGCGCCCGGTGCTCGCGCATCGCTGGCGGCCGGTGGTCGGCGGCATGCGCATCGCCTTCCGCCGCTCGCTCGCGCCTTTGCAGTCGTACCGGCTGGAGACGCGCCTGCTCGGCTGGACCGAGCACGTCATGGTGCTGCGCCAGCGCCTGCTCATCGGCCCGGCGGACGCTGAGGAGGTCGCCGCCGACGCCGAGGTCCGTTTTCTGTTCCTGTCGCGCGGCCGGAAGGTCCCGATGTCCGAGTTCCTGGCAACGATCGGCTTGCGCGGCCCGTCGCCGCCGCTCGCCGACGACTTGGCCGCCTGGGCGGAACGGCCGGCCGCCGCTGTGGCCGACCTTTAGCCGCGCTCACATCGGCGGCGCCACGCCGTCCTTGCCGACGATCACCACCATCGCATTGGTCGCGCCGTCATCGGCCTTGCGCGCGATGATGAACACCGGTGCGCCGTTCTTGAGGTCGGACATCTCCGCCGGCACCGGCATCACCATCGGCACGTCGGCCGGCACCACCACTTTCGTCGTGCCGCCCTTGTAGGACAGCGTCAGCTCGCGCCCGTCCGTGCCCTCGACCGCGGCGTCGATGTTGGCATTGGTCATCGATGTGCCCGGCGCGAGGTCCCAATCATAGTGGCCCTCGCCGGTGCCGCGCGCCGCTTCCGGGAACACCACCACTTCCATCGCCTTCAGCTCGCCGTTTGCGCCGGGCTCGGCCGCGGTGCCGATGAACGTGCCGGGCTTGATCGCCGACATGTCAACCCGCTTGACCGTGTTGAGCCGGACTTTTTCCGGCAGCGTGATCGCGACCGACGACCCCTCTCGCGTGGCGACCGTCAGCGTCCGGCCGTCGAGGCCGGAAATGGTGCCGCGAATATGGGTCGGCGGGCTGTCGGCGAAGGCGAGCGTGGCGACGAGGCTAGCGGCGAGCGTGGCGATCGCGAGGCGTGGGTTCATAACCGTTCTGCCTTCTGCTTGCGTGTGCCTGGACGCGCACGACATGGGGGCGCCTCCGCGCTTGGCCAGAGGCGTGCCTGCGCTCCCGACGTGCCGGCCGGCCGGCTTATTCCCGCGCGCCACTTGTGGCATCGTCGGCCGCGCGAGGAGGAAAAGACCGATGCACGAGCCCGACCGGCACGCCGAGATCCGCGACGCGGTGAGAAAGCTCTGCGAACGCTTTCCCGGCGACTACTGGCGCAAGCTGGACGCCGCGCGCGCCTACCCGGCCGAGTTCGTCGCGGCGTTGACCGAGGCCGGTTATCTTTCAGTGCTGATCCCGGAAGAGTACGGCGGCTCAGGGCTCGGGCTCTCCGCCGCCGCGGCGATCCTCGAAACCGTGCAGGCGAGCGGCTGCAACGGCGCCGCCTGCCATGCGCAGATGTACATCATGGGCGCGATCCTGCGGCACGGGTCGGAGGCGCAGAAGCGTGCCTACCTCCCGGAGATTGCAACTGGAAAACTGCGGCTGCAGGCATTCGGCGTGACCGAGCCGACCAGCGGCACCGACACCACCGCCCTGCGCACTTTTGCTCGGCGGGACGGGGACGACTACGTCGTCAACGGCCAGAAAATTTGGACAAGCCGGGCCGAATACTCTGACCTCATGCTGCTGCTCGCCCGGACCACGCCGCGCGACCAGGTGGCGAAACGCACCGAAGGCTTGTCCGTGTTCATCGTCGACATGCGCGAGGCGCTCGGTCACGGCCTGACCATCCGGCCGATCCGCACGATGATGAACCACAACTCCTGCGAAGTGTTCTTCGACAACATGCGCATTCCCGCCGCCAACCTGGTCGGCCAACTGGATCGCGGGTTCCGCGTCATCCTCGACGGCATGAACGCCGAGCGCCTGCTGATCGCCGCCGAATGCATCGGCGACGCCAAGTGGTTCATCGAGAAATCCACCGCCTACGCCGGTGAGCGCGTCGTGTTCGGCCGCCCGATCGGGCAGAACCAGGGCATCCAGTTTCCGATCGCCCGCGCCTACGCACAGATGCGCGCGGCCGAACTGATGGTGCGCGACGGCTGCGAAAAATTCGAGGCGGGCGTGCCGTGCGGCCCGGAGGCCAACATGGCGAAACTGCTCGCCGCCGACGCGTCCTGGGCCGCCGCAGAGGCGGCGGTGCAGACCCACGGCGGTTTTGGATTTGCCGAGGAATACGACGTGGAAAGAAAGTTCCGGGAAACGCGGCTCTATCAGGTCGCGCCGATCAGCACGAATCTTATTCTTTCGTATCTCGCCGAGCACGTGCTCGGGTTGCCGCGGTCGTATTGACAGGGGTCCGGCAAATGCTCGACGTTGAGCCATCAGCCCAATTCTCGTCATTGCCGGGCTTGACCCGGCAATCCACGGTGCGGCGCCGCGTGGATCCCCGCGTCATCCCCGGACTTGATCCGGGGACCGGGGACGACGTCCGGGGCGATGGGATTCAGCCCCTTTCCGCGATATCCTGATGGGCGCGCTCGACGGGCTGCTGGTGCTGGCGCTCGAACAGGCGGTCGCGGCGCCGTATTGCACGTCCCGCCTCGCCGACGCCGGGGCGCGCGTGATCAAGGTGGAGCGCCCGGAAGGCGATTTCGCGCGCGGCTACGACCGCGCCGCCGCCGGCCAGTCGAGCTACTTCGTCTGGCTCAACCGCGGCAAGCAGAGCCTTGTCGCCGACATCAAGAACCCGGACGACGCGGCGCTGCTGCACGCCATTCTGGCGCAGGCGGACGTGTATATCCAGAACCTCGCCCCCGGCGCCGCCGCCCGCGCAGGTTTCGGCTCGTCCGGCCTGCGCGCCAGAAACCAGCGCCTGATCACGATGGACATCAGCGGCTACGGCGAGGCCGGCGACTATGCGCAGATGAAGGCGTACGACCTGCTGGTGCAGGCGGAGTCCGGTCTCGCCTCGATCACCGGCCACCCGGCCGGTCCCGGCCGCGTCGGCGTCTCGGTCTGCGATATCGCCTGTGGCATGGCGGCGCACGCGGCGATCCTGGAGGCGCTGATCGAGCGCGGCCGCACCGGGGTTGGAAAAGCGCTCTCCACCAGCCTGTTCGCCGGCATGGCCGACTGGATGGCGGTGCCGCTGCTGTTCCTGGAAGGCACCGGCCGCGCCCCTGAACGCGTCGGCCTCGCCCACCCGTCGGTCTGCCCCTATGGCGCGTTCCCGCTCGCCGACGGCACGCCGGTGCTGATCTCGATCCAGAACGAGCGCGAGTTTTTGTCATTTTGCACCCACGTGCTGCGCGAGCCGGATCTGCCGCAGCGGGCGGAGTTCGCCACCAATGTCGCCCGCGTCGCCAACCGCGCATTCGTGGACTCGCACATCGCCGCCGTGTTCGCCGGCCTTGGCCGCGATCAGGCCGTGGCGCGATTGCGCGAAGCCGGCACCGCCTACGGCTTCGTCCGTGATGTCGCAGGGCTTGCGAGCCACTCCGCGCTGCGGCGGACCGCGGTCGCGACGCCTGCCGGCCCGGTCTCGCTGCCCGCGCCGCCGGTGCTGCTCGACGGAAAGACGCCGGCGCTCGGCCCGGTGCCGGCGATCGGCGAACATTCCGCCGCGATCCGGGCGGAATTTGCGCCGTTGCCCGTGGCTGGAGCGCCGCCTAGCCTCCCCGACCATGCGAGGGACGCAATAAGCATGGCGGCGGACCACATCATCGTCGGCAGCGGCATCAACGCGCTGGTCGCGGCGGCGCTGCTCGGCCGCAAGGGCCAGCGGGTGCTCGTGCTGGAGCGCAACGACCGCATCGGCGGCTGCATCCGCACCGAAGAGATCACCGAGCCGGGCTTCGTGCACGACGTGCTGGCGACGACGTTTGTTCTGTTCATCACTTCGCCAGCGTACGCCGAGCTCGCCGCCGATCTCGGCAAGCGGGGGCTGGAGTTCTGCCATTCGCCGACCCCATCCGGCGTGCTGCTGCCGGACGGGCGCGCCGCCGTGATCCGCATGGACCGCGCCGCCAACGCTGCCGCGTTCGATGTTTTTTCCGACGGCGACGGCCGCGCCTATGCCGCGCGAACTCGACCGGCTCGGCCCCGATCTCGGCCTGATTTTCGCGCTGCTCGGCGGCTCGCTCTGGTCCTGGCCGACGGCGAAGCTGCTTGCGCGCGAGGCGCGGCGGCGCGGGCTGCGAGGCCTCGCCGCGTTCTTCGGCGAAGCCGTTGGCACCGCGCGGGGATGGCTGGAGACAGAATTATCGATCCGACGTGGTGCGAGCGCTGTATGCGCCCTGGGTGCTGCACACCGGCCTTGGCCCGGAGAGCGCGTATTCCGCACAAATGGCAAAAGTGATCGCGTTCGCGCTGGAAGTCGCCGGCGCGCCGATCGTCAAGGGCGGCGCGCACAACGTGCTGCGCGCGTTCGAGAAGCTGATCGCCGACCAGGGTGGCAGCATCCGCACCGGCGCCGACGTCGAAAAAATCCTGTTGCACGACGCGACCGGCGCCGCGCGCGGCGTCCGCCTCGTCGGCGGCGAGGAAATTGCCGCCGGAAAATCCGTGATCTGCTCGGTGGCGCCCGGCCAGCTCTACGGCCGGCTGCTGGACCCGGCCGGGCTGCCGGCGTCGATCGCCGAAGCAGCGGAAAAATTTCGCCACGGCAAGGGCAACATGCAGATCCACTACGCGCTGTCCGCCCCGCCGCGCTGGCGGACGCCGGGCCTGGAAGGGGTGGCCCTGCTGCACCTCACGCCCGGCCTCGACGGCGTCTCGCGCGCCGCCAACGAGTGCGAGCGCGGCCTGCTGCCCGCCGTGCCCACGATCTGCGTCGGCCAGCCGGCGGCGCTCGACCCGACACGCTGCCCGCCCGGCCGTTTTATTCTCTGGCTGCAACTGCCGGAAGCGCCGCGCCAGCTTAAAGGAGATGCCGCGGGGCTGCTGTCCGTTCCCGCCGATGGTCGCTGGACCGAGGAACTTCGCGAGCGCTACGCCGATCGCGTGGAAGCGATTCTATCAAATCACATCGACGGATTTCGTGAACTCGTGCTGCGCCGGCGCGCCTATTCGCCGGCCGATCTGGAGGCGCTGAACATCAACCTGGTCGGCGGCGACCCCTATGGCGGGTTCTGTGGCCTGGACCAGTTTTTCCTGTGGCGCCCGTTCAAGACCTCGGCGAACCATCGCACGCACATCAAGCGGCTGTACCACATCGGCGCCTCGACCCACCCAGGTCCGGGATTGGGCGGCGGCTCGGGGTATCTGCTGGCGAACGCGATCGGGTAGCACTCTCGCGCGGTTCTTGCTTGCATTTTTGATGAAGCAGCCAGAGCACGCTGTTCATTTGAGGGAAAATGAGAGCTTCCGATAGAGCGCAAAATCATTCATCGACCGCACTCCGAGCGCATCGCAGACGTCGGGGATTTTTCGCTTCGCCCGGGTCAGCGTGCGCTTGGATACCTCACGCGTAACGACAAAACGTCCGTTGCCAGACAGCGCAGCCGCGACGAGGAATGGATCCTTCCCGATCTGCTCCAGCTCTACATCGTCAAGATCCGGGGCGTAGCCGATGTCCAGCACCTTTCGGACAAATTCCATGTTTGCTGGCTCTTGCAGGACGAGAGCAGCGCGCACCTCTTCCTGCCGCAGCCACTCTGGAAGCATGCCGCTGAAGGGTGCTACTTCATCGTAGATTTCGGGCGGGATCTTTATGGCTCCTGCGATACCCATCTCGATGATCCACGACCAAAACCCTGGAATTCGGTCAATCGGGTAGTAATCCTGATGCGCGTCGATCAGCGCGTTGGCGTCGAGCAGGTGAAGGTCTTTCAAGGGCGGATCATGCGGCTCGCGACTGCTTCTGCAGCATCACGTCAACCGCGGGCGCCTTCACGCCGAGGACTTTGGCCGCACGAGTGCGGGTTATCGTCTCGCCTTGGATCCCCCTGCGGACGAGATCGAGCAAGGGCGCCCCAAGCCCACTGCGGCGAAGTTGATAATAAGTCGGCGATCCAGCCTCAGGGTTTCTCTCCTCCTTATTGCGCTGCTTCTCCAGGCGCCAGCGTTGGGCGAACGCTCCGAAGAGAGTGCCCGCCACTTCTTCGGAGATCCATCCGTTGAGCGCGAACCTGTATATGACAACGCCCTGACTGATGTTCCAGGCGGTCGCAATGTCGGCAGAAAGGGACATCGCGCGCGGCGCGTCGGCCCCCCGGATGTCCGGCGAAAGATTGACCAGCGCTTCAGGGGGAAGCAGAAAGTGGCTCGCGACATCGTTACAGATACGCTCGACGGAGTTTGAGGAAAGACCCCGAACCGGGCCGCTTACGCCACTAGCGCCGACCAAGAGGTGGGCAAGCTCATGGATCAATGTGAACGATCGTGCGGAAGTTGCATCGTTGTCATTGATCACGACAAATGGGGCGATGTCGTCGGCGAGGGCGAACCCTCGGAATACCTGTTCGCTGATATCGGAGTGATAAGATCCAAGGTCACCGAGAAGCAGCACAAATACGCCTGCGCTCTCGGCGGCGGTCTTGAGGAGCGTGAAGAGCTGCGCAGGATTATTGGCCCGCCTCTGGTCGGCCGTGCTCACCCCGAGAGTTCTTCGGATGGCCCCCGACAATGCCTGAGAGCCTTGGTCGATGGAGAGCGACCCAACGAAAGACCGCGGCAACGCTTCCTCCTCGTCGACGAGGACCTCGCGAACGATCTGTTGCCGGGCGCGCACGTCGCGCACAAGCGCGTCGAGCATTCCATTGTCGCCAGCTGAGACAGAGCCGGTAGCGACACGGAAGTCTTCGCCACGGTCCCCACGCCTTGGTGGCTCTGAGACGTAGAAAGCAACAACCGGTCGACGATATACTGTCGCGGCCCTCCTAGGTACGGTCCGAGCGATGCGACCATCGCCTTCCTCGAGCGCCTTTAGTCTCTCGGCGCCAGTCGTATTGACGGTATCCTTGATGCCGAGCTTCTTCGCCGCCTCCGAAAGCGAGAAGCCCGCAGTATCCCGCGCCCAGGTCAAAATTCTCGGATTAATCTGCTCCATGCTGGCCATCTTCGGCAGATTGCCTCCTTCCCGCACTGTAGAACACCCCAGTCAGGGACGGAATTGGGAGTGTGACGTACAGCTGCGACGATGGCTTGGCACAAGGCGCCGCAATTAAGCGACCGCTGAGCGGGGGCCGGTGATCGAGCGGGGCATCGTCCCTACCCCACCAGCTTCCCGATCTCCGCCACAGCCGCCGCGCTCTCCCAGTCCGCCCCGCCTTCCAGCCTTCCGCGCTCGCGCCCTTGCCTGTCGATGATCAGCGTCGTCGGCAGCCCGCGCAGATGCAACGCCTCGCTCGCGGCCCCCTTCGGGTCGAGCCAGACGCCAAGACCCTTGATGCCGTGGCTCCGATAATAGCCTTCCACCGCCGCCGCGCCGCCGCGGTCGGTCGAGACCGGCAGCACGACAACGTCCGAAGCCTTCGCCGCCAGCGCGGCAAGGGAAGGAAGTTCGGCGACGCAGGGCGTGCACCATGTTGCCCAGAAATTCAGCACCACGCCCTTGCCGGCAAACTCCGCCAGCGTGTGCGTCGCCCCGGCCGCGTCCAGAAAACCGAACGCGGGCGGCGCCGCCGGCGGCTCCGTCGCCACCAGCGCCGAGATGCCCAGCAGCGCGGGCGCCGGTTCCGCGATCAGCGTGTGGATCACCGGCGCCGGTTTGCGCAGCAGCGCCACCGCCGCTACCGTCCCGGCCGCCAGCACCACCACGCCCCCGACGACCGCGCGGCGCGTGCTCACCGCCATGATGGGACTGCCCTCGTGACCGAGCCCCTTCGCAACGCCCCGGCCAACCAGCAATGGGGCGGCCGCTTCGCCGCCGGCCCGGCCGCGGTGATGCAGGAGATCAACGCCTCGATCGGCTTCGACAAGCGGCTGTGGCGGCAGGACATCCAAGGCTCGCTCGCCCACGCCGCCATGCTGGCGTCCGCGGGCATCATCGCCGCGACAGATGAGCGCGACATCCGCCGCGGTCTGGAGGCGATCGCCGCCGAGATCGAATCCGGCGCCTTCCCGTTCACGGAAGCGCTCGAGGACATCCACATGAACATCGAGGCGCGGCTGACCGAACGCATCGGCGAGGCCGGCAAGCGGCTGCACACCGCGCGCAGCCGCAACGACCAGGTGGCGACCGATTTCCGGCTGTGGGTCCGCGATGCGATCGATGGGCTGGATACGCAGGTCAAGGACGTCATGCAGCGCGCTCGCCGCCCGCGCCGCCGACCACGCGGCCGACCCGATGCCCGGCTTCACTCACCTGCAGACCGCCCAGCCGGTCACGCTCGGCCACCATCTTCTCGCCTATGTCGAGATGTTGTCGCGCGGATCGCGGCCGGTTCGCGGACTGTCGCCGGCGCCTGAACGAGTGCCCGCTCGGCGCCGCGGCGCTGGCCGGCACGTCGTTTCCGATCGACCGCGACATGACCGCGCAGGCGCTGGGCTTCGACCGGCCGACCGCCAACTCGCTGGATGCCGTGTCGGACCGCGATTTTGCGCTGGAATTCCTGTCGCGCCGCCGCGATCTGCGCCATGCACCTGTCGCGGCTGGCCGAGGAGATCGTGATCTGGTGCAGCGCGCCATACCGCTTCATCCGGCTGAGCGACGCCTTCACCACCGGCAGCTCGATCATGCCGCAGAAACGCAATCCGGACGCGGCGGAGCTGGTGCGGGCGAAGACGGGCAGCATCGCCGGCGCGCTGGTGGGGTTGCTGACGGTGATGAAGGGGCTGCCGCTGGCGTATGCGAAGGACATGCAGGAGGACAAGCAGCCGGTGTTCGACGCCGCCGACGCGCTGGCGCTGTCGCTTGCCGCGACCGCCGGCATGGTGCGCGACCTGACGCCCGACCTGGCGCGGATGCGCGAAGCCGCCGGCGCCGGCTTCGCGACCGCGACCGACCTCGCCGACTGGCTGGTGCGCGTGCTGCGCCTGCCGTTCCGCGACGCCCACCACGTCACCGGCCGACTGGTCGCCGAAGGCGGAGGCGCGCGGCGTCGATCTGGCCGACCTGTCGCTCGCCGAGATGCAGGCGGAGGAGCCGCGCATCACCGCGGACGTCTTTTCGCGTGCTTACCGTGGACGCTTCCGTGCGCTCCCGCCGCAGCTACGGCGGCACCGCGCCGGACAACGTCGCGGCGCAGGCGCGGCGGTGGCTGGAGGCGCTGGCGTGAGGCACGTGACCGCGCGCATCGCCCTCGCTTTGGCCTTCGGTGCTTTGTTGGTGATCGCCGCCTGCGGCAAGAAGGCGCCGCCGTCGCCGCCCGGGCCGCCCGACCAGGTGACGTATCCACGCGCGTATCCGGCGTATTGAGCATGATCGATCGCGACGCCATCGCCGCCACGGAACAACTGATCCGGCTGCATATCCGGCATACGCCGCTCGTGTTCGCCGAGGGCCGGGATTTTGCCGCCGATTTCGGGCGGGTAGGCTGCAAACTCGAGTTTTTGCAGCACACGGGTTCGTTCAAGGCACGCGGTGCGTTTGCGAACTTGCTGGCGCGCAAAATCCCGCCCGCCGGCGTGGTGGCGGCGTCCGGCGGCAACCATGGCGCCGCCGTCGCGTTCGCGGCGCAGCGTCTCGGCATCCCGGCGACGATCTTTGTCCCCGGCATCGCCTCGCCCGCAAAACTCGACCGCATCCGCAGCTATGGCGCCGAACTCGTCGTCGTCGGCGAGCGCTACGCCGAGGCGCTGGCCGAAAGCGAGGCGCGCGTCGCCGAGACCGGCGCGTTGCAGGTGCACGCCTACGATATGCCGGAGACGCTGCTCGGCCAGGGCACGGTCGGGCTGGAACTGGAGCAGGATTTTCCCGACGCCGACACGCTGCTGGTGGCGGTCGGCGGCGGCGGGCTGATCGGCGGCATCGCCGCGTGGTACGCCGGCCGCATCCGCATCGTCGCGGTCGAGCCGGAGACGGCGCCGACGCTGCGCATGGCGCTCGCCGCCGGGCGCCCGGTCGATGCGCCCGCGGGTGGCATCGCCGCCGACAGCCTCGCGCCGCGCCAGGTCGGCACGCTGATGTTCCCGATCGCGCAGGCGTATGTGGCGCAATCCGTGCTGGTGACCGATGCGGCGATCCGGCAGGCGCAGCTCGCGCTGTGGGACGGTTTTCGGATTGTCGCCGAACCCGGCGGCGCGGCGGCCTTTTCCGCGTTGCTGTCCGGCCGCTACGTGCCGGCGCCGGACGAGCGGGTTGCCGTGCTGCTGTGCGGCGCCAACACCACCGCCGTCCGGTTCGACTGACATGCACGCGCACGCCGCCTCCGACGAACCCGATCCGACCGTCGCCGAGCTGATCGCGGCGCGGCCGCAGCTCGGCATGCACCCGATGGACGGGCTGGTGCTGGAGGACGTGCCGCTCAACGCCATCGCCGACGCGCTCGGCACGCCGGTCTGGGTGTACGGCGCCGGCACCATGCGCGCCCGGCTGCGGGCGTTGCAGACGGCGCTGTCCGATTTGCCCGTCCATATCCACTACGCCGTCAAGGCCAACGACCATCTCGCCGTGCTGGCGATTTTCGGCGGCCGGCGGCGCGGGCGCTGACGTGGTCAGCGCCGGCGAGCTGATGCGGGCGCGCCGGGCGGGTATCTCGCCCAGCGCGATCGTCTTTTCCGGGGTCGGCAAGACCCGCGACGAGATCGCGCTCGCGTTGGCCGAAGAGGTCGGGCAGATCAACGTCGAGAGCGCCGCCGAACTTGCAATGATCTCGGCGGTCGCCGCCAGCCTCGGCCGAACCGCGTCGGTCGCACTCAGAATAAATCCGGACGTGGATGCCGGCACGCACGCCAAGATCACCACCGGGAAAGCAGAGAACAAATTCGGCATCCCGTATGCCGAAGTGCCGGAGCTGTACGCGCACGCCGCGCGGCTGCCGGGGATCGTGCCGGTCGGCATCGCGCTGCACATCGGCAGCCAGATTCTTCGTTCGGCCCGTACCGCGCCGCCTACGCCCGCGCCGCCGAACTGGTGCGCGCACCTGCGCGCGGCCGGGCAGAAAATTACCCGCGTCGATTGCGGCGGCGGCCTTGGCATCGGCTACCGCGATCTGCCGGGCGCCTCGCCCACCGCTTTCGCCGGCGCGCTGCGCGCCGCATTCGCGGGGCTCGATGTCGAGCTGATGATCGAGCCCGGCCGCTGGCTGGTCGGGCCGGCCGGCGTGCTGCTCTCGACCGTCGTGCTGACCAAGGCCGACGAAAAATTCCTGGTGATCGACGCGGCGATGAACGACCTCGTGCGGCCGGCGATGTACGACGCCTGGCACGCGATCGTGCCGCTCGCGGCCGGCAACGCCGTCGGCGCCGGTGCGCCGGTCGATGTGGTCGGGCCGGTCTGCGAAAGCGGCGACACCTTCGCCCGTGCCCGCAGCCTGCCGGCACTCGCGGCCGACGACCGGGTGGCAATTCTCGACGTCGGCGCTTACGGCGCGGTCATGAGCTCCACATATAACGCCCGCCCGCTGGCGCCGATCGCGCTGGTGGACGGCTCGCGCTGGGCGGTGATCCGGCCGCGACAGACTCTTGACGAGATGTGGAACGCCGAGCGCGTGCCCGATTTTCTGAATGGATCACGAGCGGAATAGCGATGGCCCGATGAGCGACCGGCCTCCAGGCGACCGTACCGCGAGCGACCCCACCGGCGACGGGACGGCGTCGCTGCTGCGCCGGCTGGTGCGGCTGCGCCTGCGGGCCCGCGCGGCGCTGCTGTTCGAGCGCGCCTGGCCCGCTGCCTGGCCGCCGCTCGGTGTGCTCGGCCTGTTCCTGTGCGTCGCCCTGCTCGACCTGCCGCGCATGCTGCCGCCGGCGCTGCACATCCTGCTGCTGGCGGGCTTCGCGATCGCCTTCGCCTGGACCCTGGTGCGCGGCGTCCGCGAGATACGGCTGCCGAGCGACGCCGAGGCCGACCGGCGGCTGGAACGCGCGACCGGGCTGCGCCATCGCCCGCTGTCGGTGCTGACCGACCGACCGGCGCTGCCGGGCGCGGACGGACTTTGGCGCGCCCATGTGTTGCGCGCGGTCGGGCAGGTCGGCCGGCTGCATGTCGGGCTGCCGCGCCCGGGGCTCGCCGCACGAGACCGGCGGGCGCTGCGGGCCGGGCTGCTGGTCGCGCTCGCCGCCGTGCTGGTGATCGCCGGCGACGACGGCCGGTCGCGCCTCGCGCGCGCATTCGTGCCGGCGCTGGCCTCGGCGACGCCGCCGGCGCCCACCGAGGTGCAGGGCTGGATCACCCCGCCCGCCTACACCGACATGGCGCCGGTGTTCCTGCATCCGGACGGTGGCAGCGTCGCCGTGCCCGCCGGCTCGCATCTGACCGTCAGCCTGTCCGGCGGCAGCGGCACGCCGGGCCTGACGCTGGCCGGCAAGGCGCTGCCATTCGTGCCGATCGAGGGCGGCGGCTTCCAGGCCGACCAGGATTCCGGCTCCGGCGGCCGGCTGGTGGTGCGGCGCGACGCCGAAACGCTGGCCGGCTGGGACGTGACCGTGGTGGCCGACACCGCGCCGATCGTCGAGTGGTCGGAGCCGCCGGGCACCGCGCACAACGCCGGCCGCATCCCCGCCACCCGCCTGCCGTGGAAAGTGTCGCACGCCTACGGCGTCGTCGCGCTGCAGGCCGAGCTGCACCTGAAGGACCGGCCGGAGGCGCTGCCGCTGGTGGTGCCGATCCCGCTGCCGGGCGGCACGATCAAGTCCGGCAAGGGGGTGCGGCTGCAGGACCTCACGCCCAACCCCTGGGCCGGGCTGCCCGTGGTCGCCCGGCTGGTCGCCCGCGACGCGCCGGGGCTGGCCGGGACCAGCGCCGACGCCGACTTCACGCTGCCGGAGCGCCGCTTCGACAACCCGGTGGCGCGCCGCATCATCGCCGCGCGCCGCACCCTGACGCTGCGACCCGACCTGCACGGCCCGGCGATCGCCGAACTGGAGCGGATCGCCGATCTCGACCAGGTCTGGCACGACGATCTCGGCGGCTTCCTGAACCTCAAGGCGGTCACCGCCGAACTGTACCGCGACGGCGACGCCAGCGTGGTCGACGACGCGCAGGCACGGATGTGGCTGCTGGCGCTGCATCTGGAGGAAGGCGGCTCCGAACGCACCGCGCGGGCGCTGGCGGAGGCGCGCAAGCAGTTGCGCGACGCGATGGAAGCGCAGAAGCGCGGCGAAAAGATCGACCCCAAGGAGATCGACCGGCGCATCCTGGCGTTGGAGCAGGCAATCCAGAAGCACCTCGACGCGCTCGCCGAGCAGCTGCGCCAGGACCCGGACGCGCAGATGGCCGACCCCGAGGAACAGCAGCTCAACGCCCAGGACGCGCAGAAGCTGGCCGAGGAAATGCGCCAGCTGGAGAAGGAAGGAAAACCGGAGGCGGCCGAGCAGAAGCTGGCGGAGCTCGAGAAGATGCTGGACGAGCTGCAGCGCGCCAAGCCGCAGCACCGCGACGCAAAGGCGCGCGAGCGGCAGCAGAAGCGGCAGCGCGGCGAGAAGCAGATGAGCGCGCTGCAGGACATGGTGCGGCGCGAGGGCGGCCTGCTCGACCACGCGCAGGCGCGCGACGGCGGCGCCGGCGGGCCGCCGCCCGATGCCCCCGCCGGCGGCCCGCGCCTCGACGCGCCGCCGGGAGCGGTCTCGCGGCCGTCGGATGACCAGGGCGCCGCCGGCGCACCCCCGTCGGACCCGGCGCAGGACGCGCAGCGCTCGACCGACGGGCGGGTGCAGCGGGCGCTGCGTCGCGCGCTCGGCGAGCTGATGCAGCAATACGGCGACCTGATGGGCAAGATCCCTCCCAACCTCGGCGACGCCGACGCGGCGATGCGCGATTCGATCGAGGCGCTCGGCGAGGCGCGCGACGGCGTCTCGGCCGACGCCGACCGCAAGGCGATCGAGGCGCTGCAGAAGGGCGGCCAGTCGATGAGCGAGCAGATGGAGGCGCAGTTCGGCGCGTCCGGCGACGAAAGTGCCGAGGGCGACGAGCAGGGCGGACCCGGCCTGGAGTTCGGCGACCGGCCCGGCGGCGAGCAGCAGGGTCAGGGCGGCAGCAACCGCGCCTGGACCGGCAAGGGCGGCCCGGGCAAGCGCGGCGAACGCCACACCGACCCGTTCGGCCGGCCGCTGCAGGAGGGCAACAACGGCGCCGACGAAAGCTCCGACGTCAGTCTGCCGGAGGAGATGGAGCAGGCGCGTACCCGCGCGATCCAGGACGAGCTGCGCCGCCGCGGCGCCGACCGCAGCCGGCCGCGGCCGGAACTGGACTACATTGACCGGCTGTTGAAGGAGTTTTGACGGCCGTTCCGGCCCGTGCCCGGTGACTTGCATTGGACGCCCGCGCGATGCGGCGAAGTCGGCGCCTCCAGGCTTTGTCCCGGGTCAGCCAGCACGTACGCCCATCGCGAGGAATTCCAGGGGCCTCGCGCAGAAAATGCGAATCTCGCCGCCCACGTGGACTACACCCCCGGCAGCTCGTTCACGCACGCCACTCGCCAGCCGCGGTCCAACCGGTCCAGACGGGTCAGCGAAATATTCTCGATCGAAAAATGCAGCGCCTTGTCGGCGCTGATGCCGACGGCGTGGGCGATCGCGGCGCGGATCGCGCCGCCGTGGCTCACCGCCACCACGTCCCCTTCATGCTCCTTCGCCAGTGCCTCCAGCGTGGCGCCCATGCGAACAATGCCATCGGCCATGCTTTCCCCGCCCGGCGGCCGCTCGTGGCCGGCGAGCGGCCAGAAGGCGTGCGGCGGCATCGTCAGTTGTGCCGCCACCTCCGCGTGCGGCTGGCCCTGCCAATCGCCAAAACCCAGCTCGATCAGCCCGGGCACGATGGTCAACGCTTGCGCCGGATAGCCGGCGGCAAAGATCGCGGCGGCGGTGCGCTGGGTGCGACTGAGCGGGCTCGCGAGCCACGTCGCCGGCCGCGGCAGGCGGCGGGCGAGCGCAGAATACATCGGCGCCTGCGCCTCCAGCGTGTGCGGGCACAGCTCCACGTCCATCGTGCCGTAGACGAGCGCGCGCGCGTTCTCCTCGACGAGGGCGTGGCGGATCAGCCAGAAGCGGGTCTCGGGCATCTTTCTACATCACTCGCCGATGGAAATCAGCGCGCCGCGGGTGCGGGCGGAGCGGAACTGGTGCGCGAACACCAGCATGGCGGCGGCGAGCCACAGCACGTTCAGCCCGGCCGCCCAGCCAAGCTGGTCCCAGGCGACCACGCCGCGCAGCGCCGCGCGCATGCCCTCGAACACGTGCGCCGAGGGCAGCGCCAGCGCGATCGGCTGCACCGCCTTCGGCAGCACGGCGACCGGGTAGAACACCGCGGAGAACGGGGTCAGCCCGAACAGCACCGACCACGCCAGCGCCTCCGCCCCGGCGCCGTGGCGCAGGATCAGCGAGATCACGCACAGCGCCACCCACCAGCCCATCACCATCAGGTTGGCGACGAACGGGATCAGCACCAGCCCGAACCCGAACAGGTCGTAGCGCATACAGCCCCCAGGCCAGCAGCAGCGCCGGTGCGAGGCCGACGATCACGCGCAGTGCGGAGATCACCACCAGCGCCGCCAGCAGTTCCCACGGCCGCAGCGGGCTCACGAACACATGGCCCAGGTTGCGCGACCAGATTTCTTCGAGAAATCCGAGCGAGAGGCCCATCTGCGTGCGCAGCGCCACCTCCCACAGCAGCACGCCGCCGAGCAGCGCGCTCGCCGCGATCACCCCGGGGTTGCCCATCCGGGCGGCGAAGAAGCTCGCCGTGAACCCCCAGATGCACAGCGACAGCGTCGGCCAATACGCGAGCTCGACAAGCCGCGGCCAGGACGCGCGGTAGAGCGCGATGTGCCGATACACCAGCCCCCAGATGCGGCGCAGCGAAGCGTAGGCGTCGCTCACGCCACCGGCTCCGCCGTGCGGTTGCGGGCGATGTCGAGGAACACCTCCTCCAGGTCGTCGCGCCGATAGCGCGTCAGCAGATCGTCCGGGGAGCCGCGATCGACGATGCGGCCCTTCTTCATCATCAGCACATGGGAACAAAGCCGCTCCACCTCGCCCATGTTGTGCGAGGCCAGCAGGATCGTGCAGCCGCTCGCCGCCCGGTAGCGCTCCAGCCAGGTGCGCACGAGGTCGCCGGTGTCCGGGTCGAGGCTGGCGGTCGGCTCGTCCAGCAGCAGCAGGCGCGGCCGGTTGATCAGCGATTTCGCCAGCGCCACGCGCGTCTTCTGCCCCGCCGACAATTCGCCGGATTTGCGCGCCAGCAAGTCGTGCAGGCCAAGCTCGTCGGCGAGTTCGGCAATCCGCCGCTCCGCGCCGCGCACATTGTAAAGGTGGCAGTATACCCGCAAATTCTCCGCAACCGTCAGCCGCGACGGCAGCGAGACGTACGGCGACGAGAAATTCATCTGCGCGAGTGCCGCAAACCGGTCGCGGGCGATGTCGTGGCCGAGGATGCGGATCGTGCCGGCGGTCGGGATCAGCAGGCCCAGCAGCATCGCGATCGTCGTCGTCTTGCCCGCGCCGTTGCCGCCGAGCAGCCCGACGGTCGCGCCCTCCGCCACCGAAAAGTCGATGGCATCGACCGCGAGCGTGGCGCCGTAGCGCTTGGTCAGCGCGGTCGCGGTGATCACGTCCATGCGCGCGGATTAGGGGCCGGGCGCGCGCCCGCCAAGGGCAATGTTTTCCGCGGCGCGCGCAGCCGCCATACTGTCCCGGCAGATCGGGAGGAAAAGATGCCGACAGCGGAGCGACGCCTTGCGGAACTGGGCCTGGAGCTGCCGCCGCCGCCCGGCGCGGTCGCCTCCTACGAGCCCTGGGTGCAGGCCGGCAACATGGTCTACACCTCCGGCCAGTTGCCGTGGCGCGACGGCAAGACGCTGCTGTTCAAGGGCGCGGTCGGCCGCGAGCTGACCGCCGAACAGGGCTTCGCCGCCTGCCAGCTCTCGACGCTGAACGCGATTGCCCAGTTGAAGCACGCGACGGGGGACCTGGAGCGGGTGCGGCGCATTGTCCGGCTGGAGGGTTCGCTGCACATCGCGCCCGGCCACCTGGACAGTGCGCCGAAAGTGCTGAACGGTGCGTCGGAGACGCTGCTCGCGGTGTTCGGCGACCGCGGCCGGCACAGCCGCATGATCTACACGTTTCCGGAGATGGTGCTGGGCACGGCCTGTCTGATCGTGCTGTGGGCGGAGGTGGAATGATGGATGCGCTCGATGCCTTGGCCGCGTGGCCGCAATGGCGGCGCGACGAGCTGGCGAAGAACACCGCGAACGGCCATGTCGGCACGCGGCTGGTGGAGGAAAGTGCGCGCGGCCGGGTCTGGCACCTGACGCTGCAGCCCGGCGAGCGGCTGCCGTTCCACCGCCACGTGCTGGACTATTTCTGGACGGTCACGTCACCGGGCGGCGGCCGCGGCCGCTCGCATTACGGCGACGGCCGGGTGGCGGAGGTCGAGTATGCCGAGGGCGACACCAGGCACCTGTTCTTCCGGGCCGGCGAATCGATGATCCACGACCTGGAGAATACCGGCGACGCGCCGCTGAGTTTCGTGACCGTCGAATACCTGCCGAGCGCGAATTCGCCGCTGGCGCTGTAAGGTCCGGCTGCTCCCTCTCCCCTTGCGGGAGAGGGCTGGGGTGAGGGGTCCGCCGGATCAGCGGGTGACGCTGCTGCCGGCGCATGGCGGCCCGGACTGAGCGGCAGCGCGCGCCGCTACTCCTTCACGCTCACGATTTTGCAGATCACGTCGGCGAATTCGCGGTTCGGCGTGGCGACGCCGCCGACGATCAGCTCGTCGCCGGCCTTCTGGTAGTGCAGCACGTAGTTCTGGTACTCGAAATCGGCGTCGACGTTCAGCGTCGGCGCCTTCTTGATCGTGGCGAAATGCACCAGCCGGTGGGCCAGATCGACCTTCGGGGCCTCGACCACCGCGATCTTCTCGCCGAACTGGTACAGGCCGTTCGGGTCGCGCTCGGGCTGGGTCGGCCGGGTCAGGTTGATGTTGGCGGGCTGGCGCGTGCCGCTGCCGTCGCCGACCACCGGATCCGAGGATTGCGTGTGCGCGATCTGCACGGCGCCGAGCGCCAACGCGCCGCCGATCAGGCTGACGACCAGGAACGATGGTTTCATGCCGGCTGTCTCCTCGGCAAAGTCGGGTACGTCCGCCACCCCGTGACGAAAGTACGTAGTCAACCCGACCCCTCGGGACTAGCCCCCCTTATCGTTACGGAGTTAATAACACGGCTTGCGGCGCTGCGCCATGCGAAAATCCGCGGAACACGGGTTGTGATGGCAGCTCAGCCCGGCGCCGTGCCGAGCACCAGTTCCTGGATGCGCGCCGGGTCGCGACTGCTCCATCACGCGGCGGGCGAAGCGGGCGCAATCGTCGATGTTGGCCGCCCGCACCGCCTGCTTGACCCGCGGCACCGCCGACGCGTTCATCGAGAAGCTGCGCAGGCCGAGCCCCAGCAGCAGCGGCGTCAGCCGCGGGTTCGCCGCCATCTCGCCACAGACCGAGACCGGCATGCGCATCCGCAGCGCCGCCTCGGTCGCGAACTGGATCAGCCGCAGCACTGCCGGATGCAGCGGATCGTACAGATGCGCGACGTCGGTCTCCGCCCGGTCGACGGCGAGCGTGTACATGGTCAGGTCATTGGTGCCGATCGCGAAGAAATCCGCCTCCAGCGCCAGCGCGTCGGCCGAGAGCGCGGCGCCCGGGGTTTCGATCATGATGCCGAGCGGCGGCGGTTTCTCGTGCAGCTTCTCGCCGCGCCGGCGCAGGCGGCGCCCGACCCGCTCGTAGATCTCGCGGGCGGCGCGGACCTCCGCGACCGTCGAGACCATCGGCAGCAGCACGCGCACCTGGCCGTGCTGGGCCGCACGCAGGATGGCGGCAAGCTGCACCTCGAACAGCGCCGGCCGGCGCAGCAGCATGCGGATGCCGCGCAGGCCGAGCGCCGGGTTGTGGTCGGCGACTTCGGGCACCACGCCCTCGCTGCGCAGCGCCTCGATGTCCTTCTCGCCGCCCCAGTCGAGCACCCGGATCGTCACCGGATCGCCCTCCATCGCCTCGACGACCATACGGTAGGTTTCGTACTGCGCCGCCTCGTCGGGCAGCGTCTCGCGGTTCATGAACAGGAATTCCGAGCGCAGCAGGCCGATCCCGGCCGCCCCCGCCTGGGCGATCAGCGGCAGTTCGGCGGGCAGTTCCAGATTGGCCTGCAGCTCGACCTTTTCGCCGTCCGTGGTCTCCGCCGGCAGGCGCCGCAGCCGCGCCAGCTTCTGCTGCTCGCGGGCGAACGCCGTCACGGCGCGGCGCGCCTCGATCAGCGTTGCGGGCGCGGGATGCAGGGCGATGGCGCCGGTCGAGCCATCCACCACGATCGTGTCGCCGGGGCGCGCCGCCTGGCTGAGCCCGGCGGCGCCGAGCACGGCCGGCACGCCGAGTGCGCGGAGCATGATCGCGGTGTGGCCCTCGGCGCCGCCCTCGTCGGTGGCGACGCCGCACAGCCGTGACGGGTCGAGCAGCGCCGCGTCGGCCGGGCGCAGCGATTCGCAAACCAGCACCGCGCCCTCCGGCAGCCCCGCAAAGCTGCGGAACGGGGTGTGGGTCAGGTTGCGGGTCAGCCGGCGGCCGATTTCCCGCACTTCCTCGGCGCGGCGGCGGCAACTGCCGGAATCGTCGACATGCGGGCCGGCGAGCAGCGCGTGCGCGATCGCCTCGCTCTCGTCCGCGACCGCGGCCTCGGCATTGACCAGCGCCTCGGCGATGCGCCGGCGGGCGCCGCGCACCAGCCGGGACGGGCCGATCATCTGCAGGTACGCGTCGAGCATCGGCGCGATTTCCGCCTGGCTCTCCTCCGGCAGCACGCCGAGCCGCGCCCGGAGTTTTGTCAATTGCTTGCGGGACTGGGCGATAGCGGCGTCGAGCCGGGCGGTCTCGGCCTGGACCACGTCGCCGTCGATGGTCCGGCGCACCACGCTGGTCGCCGGCTCGGCGGCGCCGAACACCGGCCCGATCGCGACGCCCGGCGAGATCGGGATGCCGACCAGCCGGCGTTCCGGCCGCGACGCCTCCGGGGCGGGGCGCAGCAGCCGCACCCGACGCGCGCGCTCGGCGGCGGGCGCCTTCGCGTCCTTGTGTTCGAGCGTGTCGTCCGCGTCAGGCTTGCTCATTGAAGCCGGACTCGACCAGCGTGGCGAGCGCCTCCAGCGCCTCCTTGGCGTCCCACCCCTCGGCGCGCAGTTCGACCGGCGTGCCCTGGCCGGCGCCGAGCATCATCAGCCCCATGATCGAGCGGGCGGAGACCGATCTGGCCGTCCTTCACGACCTCGACCGAAGCGCCGAACCGCTCCGCGAGGGCCACGAACTTGGCGGCGGCGCGGGCGTGCAGGCCGCGGGCATTGCAGATGAGGACAACCCGGCTCAGGACCGGGGCGGAGTTGGATGGGTCGCCGGCGGAACCGTCGGCGGCCGGGTTCATCCCGTGGTGCCGTTGAGCTTGCTGCCGTTGACGGTGGCGGGTGGGATCAGCGCGCCCCCGTCGGGGTGGGCACCGTTGACGCCGCCGCTTGGCGCGCGGCAGTTCGGTAGTACATGGGATGCGGCGGCGATGTATTTGCGTCCGGCGTTCTGGGCACAATCGACGGCGTCGGCGAGCGGCTGGCTTGAGCGGACCTTCGCGAACTTCACCAGCATCGGCAGGTTGACGCCGGCGACCACTTCGACGTTCGAGGTGGTCATCTGCGAAATCGCGAGGTTGCTGGGCGTGCCGCCGAACATGTCGGTCAGCAGAAGCACCCCGTCGCCCGCGTCCACCTCGTCGATACGGCGGTGGATCTCGGCGCGCCGCCCTTCCATATCGTCGTCCGGCCCGATGCACACGGTGGCGACATTGCGCTGCGCGCCGACGACATGCTCCATCGCCGCCCGAAGTTCCTCGGCCAGGCGGCCATGGGTAACGAGCACAAGACCGATCATGTTGAGATCTCAGGCCTCCTGAGCCTGTGCGGTGCGGACGCTGGCCGTCCCGCTCGCGCCCGTCCTGGGCGGCGTGGCGGTGGCAGGGGCGTTCGGCGCCAGAGTGCCCTCGCGGGCAAGTTCACGATGCGACGTAGTCACGCGCCAACCTGTTTCCGACAGCCTGGACCCCAGCTTCTCGACGATATGAACGGATCGATGCCGCCCTCCCGTGCAGCCGACCGCGATGGTCACGTACTTTTTGCCCTCTTGCACGAAGCGCGGCAAGAGGAGCCCCAGCAGGTCCATCAGCTTGGCAAGGAAGGCCGGATAGTCCGGGTCCGCTTCCACATACGCTCCGACCTCGGGATCGAGGCCGGTGCGCGGTTTCAGGCCGGAGACATAGTGCGGATTGCGCAGGAACCGTGCATCGAAAACCATGTCGGCGTCGCGGGGCAGACCGGCAGGGAACGCGAAGGACAGCAGCGAGATCGCCAGCCCCCCTTGTTCACCGGGTTTCGCTTCCGTGCCGTAGCGCCGCTCGATCAGCCGGCGCAGCCCCGGCAGCGGCAGATCGGTGGTGTCGACCACGAGATCGGCCGCCTCGTGCAGCGGAGCAGTCAGTGCCTGTTCCGCGATCACGCCGTCGATCACCCGGCCGTTGGGCGCGAGCGGGTGCCGCCGCCGGGTCTCGGTGTAGCGGCGCAGCAGCACATCCTCGTCGGCCCAGGCGAAGATCAGTTCAGGGCGGAGCGCCGGGTTCTGCCGCAGTCGTTTGAGCGTCGCCAGCACTGACGCGGCATCGAAGCCGCGGGTGCGCGCGTCCACGCCGACCGCAAGCTTGCGCGGCAAGCCGGGCTCCGCGCGCGCGACCAGGCCCTCGATCAGCGGCAGCGGTGGATTGTCCACCGCCTCGAACCCGAGATCCTCCAGCGCCCGCAGGATCGAGGCCTTACCGGCGCCAGAGAGGCCGCTGACCAGCAGAACGGTCTGCTTGGCGGCCCGGTCGCTCATGCGAAGGCGCCGATGAGCTGGGACGTGCGACCGAGCACGCAGTCGAGCGCCAGCGCGATCACGCGCGCCGCCGAAGCGTGCGCCGGATCGACTGCAAGCAGCGGCAAGTCGGTCGGTTCGTGGCGCGCCGGCACGGGCAGCCGGCTGGCGCCGGCGCTCAGCGTGACCGCAAGCCGCAGCGTCGTCTCGGCCAGGTGCGGCAGGCGGACGATGCCGAGGCCGCGGACCTCCAGCAGCCCCGCGAGGCCCTCGGCGGGTCGGGCGCAGCCGTCGGCGATCTCAACCCTGTCGTCGGCCACCAGCACGAACCCATGATCCATCAGGCGCAGCACCATGTCCGACTTGCCGGCACCGGGCGGTCCCAGCAACAACACCCCGGCGCCATCCCGGGCCGCGCAGCTTGCGTGAACCTGCATGAGGCGAAATTGTGGCGCGCCCTTGCCCGCAAGGGAAGAGGTTTTCCAACAGGCGAAAGGTTCGACGCCGAAATCGGGGTCAGGCGGCCTTGGGCAGCCGCACCAGGAACCGCGCGCCGAGCACGCGCCCGGCGGCGTCGCGCCGGTTCTCCGCGACGATGCGGCCCTTCAACGCCTCGACGATCTGCCGGCTGATCGACAAGCCGAGGCCGGAATGATGGCCGAAATGCTCGCTCTTCGGGCGCTCCGAGTAGAAACGGTCGAAAATGTCCTCGAGCTTGGTCTCGGGAATGCCCGGCCCATCGTCCTCGACGCAGATCTCCACCATGCCGCCGGCCTCGCGCGCCGCGAGGTGGATGCGCCCGTTCGGCGGCGAGAACGACTGCGCATTGCCGATCAGGTTGCGCAACACCTGCACGACCCGGTCCTCCACCCCTTGCACGACGCAGCGACCCTCGGGCGGGTCGAGCTGCAGCTGCGGCTCGTCCGCCTCGCGCGTCGCCTCGTTGATCTCGGCGAGCGTGGCCAGGATCGGCGCCACGTCCACCGGGCCGGTCGCCACCCGCGACAGCTCGGCGTCGATCCGCGAGGCGTCGCTGATGTCGCTGATCAGCCGGTCGAGCCGCGCCACGTCCTCGGCGATGATCGCCAGCAGGCGGCGCTGCTTGGCCGGCTCCTCGATCCGGCGGATGGTCTCGATGGCGCTGCGGATCGAGGTCAGCGGGTTCTTGATCTCGTGCGCGACGTCGGCCGCGAAGCGCTCGATCGCGTCCATGCGCGTCCACAGCGCGGTCGCCGAATTCCGCGAGCGCGTTGGCGAGCACGCCGATCTCGTCGCTGCGCTCGCGCAGGCTGCCCGGCACGGTGCCGGCGCGGCCGCGGCCCTCGCGGATCTGCTCGGCGGCCCCGGCCAGCCGCAGCAGCGGGCGGGCGATCGTCAGCGACAGATACCACGACAGCATCACCGTCAGTCCCAGCGCCAGCGCGAACAGCGCCAGGATGGAAATGCGGACGGCGAACAGGCTGTCGTCCACCTCGCGCGCCTCGCGCGTCAGCAGGATGATGCCGACCGTCTGCCGGTTCTTCACCACCGGCTCGGAGACCGTCACCAGCAGCCGGTCGTCGGTGGTACGGCGGATATAGGCCGGCATTTCGCGGTTCTGGTCGACGCCAGTGAGCCGCAGTTCCTCGCGCACGTCGGGCTGCCATTCGGGGCCGGCGGCGGAGGGGCCGGAATCGAGCACCGGCGCCTCTCCGGTATGCGGCACCCAGGCCAGCACGCGGTCGTAGATATGGGCGATCGCGTTCGGCACCGCGCCGCGGTCGGCCGCGGGCGGCAGCGGCTCGGTGGTGACGGCGCCGCCCGCGCCCTCGCGCACCCGGCTGTCGGCGATCAGTTGCCCGTCCGGCGCATAGAGCCGCGCCTGCGCGCTCGGGGTCGGCTCGGTCAGCCGGCGCAGCAGCGGCCGCGCCTGTTCCGGGTTCAGCCGCGGCTTCTCCGCATCGTCCTCGTGCACCGCGGCCTCGCTGAGCGCGCCGGCGTAGATGCGCGCCTGCTCGCGCAATGTCGTGACCTCGGCGCCCAGCAGGCCGTTCTGGTACTGGTCGAGATACAGCAGCGCCGCCAGCAGCAGTGCGAGCGGCAGCAGGTTGACCAGCAGGATGCGGCGCAGCAGCGTCGAAAACCGCCGCCCCGCCGGCCGCTTGGCGACAGCCGCAGAGGGCGCCTGCCGGGCGACGGGAAGGACGCCGCTGTCGGGCATGGGCGGACGGTCACGCCTCCTTGTAGCGGTAGCCGATGCCGTAGAGCGTCTCGATGTTCTCGAAACTGTCGTCGACGGCCCGGAACTTCTTGCGGACGCGCTTGATGTGGCTGTCGATGGTTCGGTCGTCGACATAGATGTTCTCGCCATAGGCGGCGTCGATCAGCTGGTCGCGCGACTTTCACCATGCCGGGCCGCGCCGCCAGCGCCTTGACCAGCAGGAATTCCGTGACCGTGAGCTGGATGTCGTGCGCGCGCCACGTGCATTGGTGCTTGGTGTCGTCGAGCACGAGGTCGCCGCGCACCATCACTCCGGCGGGCGACGCGCCGGAGCCCTCGGCGCGGCTGCTCTCGTTGCGCCTCAGCAGCGCGCGGATGCGCTCCAGCAGCAGCCGCTGGCTGAACGGTTTTGTGATGTAGTCGTCGGCGCCGAGCCGCAGGCCCATCAGTTCATCCACCTCCTCGTCCTTGGAGGTGAGGAAGATGACGGGGAGGGAAGACCGCTGGCGCAGCCGCTGCAGCAGCTCCATGCCGTCCATGCGCGGCATCTTGATGTCGAGCACGGCGAGGTCGACCGGGCGGGCGGTGATGCCCTGCAGCGCGCTCTCGCCGTCGGTGTAGGTGCGCACCTGGAAGCCTTCCTGCTCCAGCGTCATCGCGACGCTGGTCAGGATGTTGCGGTCATCGTCGACCAGGGCGATGGTCTGCTTCATTTTTGTCGCTCCGTCCGCGGCCGGGCGTGCGCGGCGCCGTGGATCGCCAGCATATGAGCGGCCATTGTGGCGTATTCAGGATGGAGCGTGAACGAAAATGGCGGATGATCCCGAGGCACCGGCCTGGACGGCCCGAAAACTGCTGCGCGCGGCGCGCGCGGGAACGCTCGCCAGCAGCGCCGACGGCCAGCCGTTCGCTTCGCTGGTCACGCCGGCGTGCGCGCCCGATCTTGCCGTATTGTTGCTGTTGTCGGACCTGTCCGAGCACACCCGCCATCTGCGCGCGGAGCCGCGCTGCGCGATCATGTTGGTCGGTGCGGCGGTGGAGAAAAATCCGCAGACGGCGCCGCGGGTGACGCTGACCGGGCTGGCCGAGCCGATCGATGATGCTTCCCTGAAGGCGCGCTGGTTGGCCGTCCATCCCTATGCCGCACTGTACGCCGACTTCGCCGATTTTCACCTCTGGTGCGTGCGCCCGAAGGCCGCCCTGTTCGTCGGCGGGTTCGCCCGCGCGACCCGGCTGCGGCAAGTCGATCTCACGCCGGATCCGGCCGCCGTCGCTGCTCTGGCGGCGGCCGAGCCGGACATTGTCGGTCATTGCAACACCGACCACGCGGGCGCGATGGCCACGCTGGCGCGCGGCGCCGGTGGCGACGGCGATGGCTGGCGGATGGTGGCCTGCGACGTGGACGGGTGCGATCTTGCGCTGGACGAACGGGTTGTGCGCGTGGCGTGGTCCGTGCCGGTGGCGACCGCGGCGGGGGTGCGGGCAGAGCTTGTCCGTGCGCTGAAACAGGCACGGGCCGGATATGACTGAGCCGGATCTCCTGCTTCTTGCGGCTCCATAGCAGCGGAGGCCGGGACGACGGCTCCGGCAGTTTCGGATAAACGTCATGCGCCCGCGGAAAACTCAGTAAGGCAACGCACGACAATAGCAGCGCCGCCCCGGCGGCTCGCACCCGGCCGCGCCTTCCCGCCCGGCAAATCGACCGCACGCGCCCGACAATTTTTCTTGCCCAGCCATCGCCAGTTCCACTAACATGCGCGCATGCCCAACCCCCCACCCCGCACTCCGGCCGAGTGTCTCGCCACCATCATCCTGTGGCTGAGCCGGACCGTCGACAGCCACAGCATGTGGGGGAAACTCGCCCGGCCGCTGGCGGTGCTGATCCTCGACCGCCTCCGAGCCCTCAAGCATCGCTTCGACCGTCTCGCCGCCCGCATCGAGGCCGGGCGGTTCGCGTCGCGCCGCCCCCCGGCCACGCCGCGCCGGCCCGCCCCCCGACGGCCCCGGACCCCGAATCCGCTCCCGCAAAAGTTCGCCTGGATGGTCCGGCTGGTGCAGGAGACCGCGGTCTACGGCTCGCAATTGCAGCACCTGCTGCAGCAGCCCGAGATGGTGGCGCTGATGCAGGCGGCGCCCGCGGAGATGCGCCGGGTACTCCGCCCGCTCTGCCACATGCTGGGGGTCCGCCCGCCGCCGATCCTGGCGCCGCCTCCCTCCGCCCGGCCAAAACCCCCGTCGCCGCCGGTCCTCGCGGAACCAGCGAAACCCCCCGCCCGCAAGCGGCCGAAAAAACCGGAAAAGCCTCGCTACGTGTTCGGCCTCCGCTACCCTCCGCCCTTCCCCGATCCGGCCTGAACGAAGCCGGCGCCTTGGCACGACCATAACGTTCCGTATAAGCAACAATAAGCCTGGTCAAGAGCAGGAACCGCCGAATCGGCTCGCTCCACACCTGCGTCAAATCAAGATCGCAGCGATTGTTCTTGTGCGTTGCCTAACTGGATGCCGCTGAACGCCCCCGCTCGGTGATTTCGAATGTGGCGACACCGCGCGTGACAATCCATTTTTGTTGCAGTGCGTAGTCGATCTCGGCCTGCGGCACGTCCCCAAGCAGGACCACGCCGAGCTTCCTGTCGGCGGCATCGGCGATACGCTTGGCGATTTCCTGGTCGTTCATTGCGACCTCCCTTCGTTCTTGACAGCCTCGAAATCCACGGTACGCCAAAAATGTGTCACTACGAAATTAAGAAGTTTTGCGGCGGCGCGAAAATGCATGCCGCCGTCTGCCCAGGTCCTGGGAACGCGCATGATCGTCGTCCGCAGCGGGGCCGGGTTTCTTGGGAGCGCGGCGGCGACCGGTCGACGGGGCCGTCCGGTGCGTCGGCTCAGCCGCCCACCTGCCGCACCCAATCGCCCAGATTGTAGTGGTTGGAGATACGGGCGATTTTTCCGCCCCGCAGCGAAAAGAACGCGCCGGCCGGGAGCGAATAGGTCTGGCCGGAGGCGGGCGGCGTTCCCGCCGGCACGCCCGGATCGGTCACGACATACCTGCCGTGCACCACGAACTCCGCGGCCGCGCGGGTCCCGCTTGGCTCGGTCAACACGACGATGTCGGAAATCCGCTCGCGATAGCAGCGGTTCATGTGCGCCAGGAACCGTCGGAACGCCGGTTTTCCTGCTTCCTCGGCGCCCTGGCTGATGCCGTGCACGACGTCCTCGGTCAGCAGCGCCAGGAATGCCTCGACGTCGCCCGCGTTGAACGCCGCGTAGTAGGCGCGGACCAGCCGTTCGGCGTCGCTCACGCCGCCGCCGTCAGGCGTTTCAGGAAGGCGGAGACGCGGTGGCGGCGCAGTTCCGAGCGCGCCGCGCCGTCGCGCGCCATGTAGTTCAGTTGCACCACGTAACGCTGCCCGACATGGCGCTTGTGGCCGTGCCACGCGGTCGGCCCGTTCGGGAACACCAGCAATGTCCCGTCCACCGGCGGCACCTCGACGGCAAAATCCTCGATGTCGGTGGCCGATCGCAGCAGCCGCAGGCAGCCTTCCTGGTTCGCCCAGGCCGCGGTGTGCGGGTTCAAATACAGCAGCACGGTGACGCGCTTGGCCGTCGAGTCGGTATGAATTTGACCGTCCTTTTCGCGCGAGCGGCCGCGCAGCGTCAGCATGGTCGGCGCGCCGGCCAGGTCCAGCCCGAATTTGTTCGCGATCGCCTCGCGAAACGCGGCCCCCTCCAGTTCCGCCACCAGCGCACGCCCCAGCGGGCCGAGCCGCAACCCGCCCATCGGAAACGAACCGCCCTGCGACAACGGCGGCAGGTCGCGCACCAATGCCGCCAGCGAGTTGGGCGGCACGAAGTTCGGCACCACTACGTGCGGGAACGGCTCCGCGGCCGGCGGCGTTGCGCGGAAGGCATCGTAGTCCACTTGGATCATCCTGCGACTCCGGTCACGTCGGGCAAACATAACGGCGTCCCGGCGCGCCGGCCATGCGCGCCGGGCGAGGCTGGTGCGTTGGCGCCGTGCGTTTGAACCCGGGGGCAAATCCCGCTATTTCGCGATGCAACATGGATGCGAGCCCCGCCGTCGTCGTTGATCCGTTGTCCCAGGGGCCGCTGCCGGCCTATCGCGCGCTGGTCGCGGACGGTCGGCTGATTTCCGACCCGGCGCAGCGCATGGCGGCGGAGCGCTTGCAGGCGCTGTGGGCGCGGCTGCGCGGCTACGACCCGCCGCCGCGCCCCGCCGCCGGCCAATCGTTGCTGTCGCGCTTCCTGACCCGCAAGCCGGCCGACTGGTCCGACGAGGCGCGGCCGCACGGGCTCTACCTTGTCGGCGAGGTCGGCCGCGGCAAATCCATGCTGATGGATTTGTTCTTTGCCGCCGCGCAATTGCGGCGCAAGAAAAGAATTCATTTTCATCATTTCATGCAGGACGCCCACGCGCGTTTTCATCGCTGGAAGAAGCAAAACCCGGGCGGCGACGACCCGATCCCGCCACTCGCCGACGCCATTGCCGCCGAGGCGGCGCTGCTGTGCTTCGACGAGTTCCAGGTCAACGACATCGCCGACGCGATGATCCTCGGCCGCCTGTTTTCCGGGTTGTTCGAGCGCGGCGTCGTGGTGGTCGCGACCTCCAACACGCTGCCCGACGATCTTTTTGCGGGCCAGCCCGGCCGCGACGCGTTCCTGCCGTTCATTGCCTTGATAAAGCAGCGGCTCGACGTGCTGGTGCTCGAAGCCGGCCGCGACTACCGCCGCTCCCGGCTGCGCGGCATGGCGACGTGGTACGTGCCGGCGGACGGCCGCGCCGAGCGCGCACTCGACGCCGCCTTCGCCGACCTGACCGGCAACGCACCGCCGGGCGAGGAACGCCTGGTCGTCTCGGGGCGCGTGCTGCGGGTGCCGCTCGCGGCCGAAGGCGTTGCCCGGTTCGATTTCTCCGCGTTGTGCGGCACCGCGCTCGGCCCCGGCGACTATCTCGCCATCGCGACGCATTTCCATGCTCTGGTGCTCGACGCGATCCCGCGACTGAGCCCGGACAACCACGACGAAGCGCGGCGCTTCATCACGCTGATCGACGCGCTGTACGACCACCGCGTCAAACTGGTCGCCTCGGCCGCGGCGATGCCGGATTCTCTCTACCTGCGGGGCGACGGTGCAAAGGCGTTCGAGCGGACGGCGTCGCGGCTGGAGGAGATGCAAAGCCAGGACTACCTGGCGCTGCCGCATCTGACATAAAGCGAGGGCAGCAGGCAAATGGGGGAAAATCCGGGCGGAGAGGTCAGGCCGGCTGAGCGCGGCAACGAATGAGACCTGCAACCTTTCAGCTGGCTGCCAGGGCGGGCGCGTCAAAAATCCAGATCGGCGTAATGGGCAGGCGGTGTCATGCCCGGCACGCGATCGTTCAGCAATGCGCGAAACCCCGGGCGGGACTTCATCCGCGCATACCATTCGCGCGCCGAGGGGCTGACGTTCCAGTCGATGTCGCCCTGGAAATCGAGCACGGAAATATGCGCGGCGGCGGCAAAATCGGCGAGCGAGATCGTCGCTCCGGCCAGCCATTTGCGCGTCTCCGCAAGCCAGCCAAGATATTGCAGATGCTCGCGCAGCGCGGTGTAGCCATTGCGCAGCGCCGTCGCGTCCGGGTGGCCGCGGCCGGCGAGACGCTTGATGTATTTCTCGCCGTTGAGGTTGCGCGTGACCTCGGCGTCGAACTTGCCGTCGAACCACGCGACCAGCCGACGGACCTCGACGCGCTCGCCGAGCGTGTGGCCGACCACTGTGTTGTCCGGATACGCCTCGTCCAGGTATTCGCAGATCACGTTGGAATCCGGGATCGCGAGGTCGTTGTCCTCGACCAGCGTCGGCACCGTGCCGGCGGGGTTGAGCTGCAGATATTCCTCGCGCCGCTCCCACGCGCGCTCGACGCGCAACTCGAACGGCAGCCGCTTCTCGGCGAGCACGAGCCGCACCTTGCGGCAATACGGCGAGAGCGGGAGATGGAACAGGTAGCGCATCGGCCCCGGTTATGGCACCGGGCACGCCGCGCTGCCAAGCCGCATGCTATGCGCGGCGATGGATCGGGTCCAAAATGGAAACGGCGGGTGGAATAGGCCACCCGCCGCACCGAAGGAGCGCACGATGGTGGAACATCGTAAACTCCTGCCGTGGATTGTGGTTGTCGTCGCACTTCAAGTCAAGGTGACGATAATCCGGCGGTAGGGGGGTGGGCCAGCCCGAAACGGCTGGTCCGCTCCCCTTCGGGTGTCAACTTCGAAGTAGAAGTGTGAAGGCCAGGGGCCGCGGGCCCCTGCACCCCATCTTTCAGGCGCGCAACGCGGCGGCTTCTGCTGCCAGCGGGACCGGCAGGTATTTCAGGTATTCCTTGGGCACTACATGCCAGAACCGCGGCACCGCGCGCGGCCAGTCGTGCAGCAGCATGCGCGCATAGCGACTGTTGGTCTCCCCGGCATGCCGCTCCACCAGGTTGCGCAGCACTTCCTCCCAGTGGCCTGGGCTCACGCCCTGCCAGGTCAGCGTGTCGGGGTTGATGCGCAGATGGAACCGGCCGTCCGGGTCGTAGACGAACGCCATGCCGCCGGTGAAGCCGGCACCGAAATTGTCGCCGACCGGGCCGAGCAGCACCACCGTGCCGCCGGTCATGTATTCGCAGCCGTTCGAGCCGCAGCCTTCGACCACCGCGGTCGCGCCGGAGTTGCGCACCGCCAACCGCTCGCCCGCCTGCCCGGCCGCGAACAGATAGCCGGAGGTCGCGCCGTACAACACGGTGTTGCCGATGATGGTGTTCTGCTGGCTGACCAGCGATGACGACGGTGCCGGCCGCACCACGATCGTCGCCCCCGACAGCCCCTTGCCGACATAGTCGTTGGCATCGCCGAACACCTCCAGCCTCAGCCCCTGCACCGCGAACGCGCCGAGCGACTGCCCGGCGGATCCGCGCAGCCGCACCGTGACGTGGCCGGGCTGCAAACCGTTCATGCCGAACTTGCGCACGACCTTGCTGGAGAACTTCGTGCCGATGGCGCGGTGCGTGTTGCGGATGTTGTACTGCAGTTGCATCTTCTCGCCGCGCTCGAAGAACGCCGCCGCATCCGCGATCATCTGCGCATCCAGCGTCTCCGGCACCTCGTTGCGGCCTTCCAGCGTGCAGTAGCGCGCATACGGCCCAGGGTCGGCCTGCACCAGCAGCGGATTGAGGTCGAGGTCGTCCAGCAACTCGGAGCCGCGGCTGACCTGCAGCAGCAGGTCGGTGCGGCCGATCACGTCGGCCAGCCGACGCACGCCGAGCGTTGCCAGAATCTGCCGCACGTCCTCGGCGACGAAGCTGAACAGGTTGATGACTTTCTCGGGCGTGCCCTCGAACTTCTTGCGCAGCGCCTCGTCCTGCGTGCAGACGCCGACCGGGCAGGTGTTGCTGTGGCACTGGCGCACCATGATGCAGCCCATCGCCACGAGCGAGGCCGTGCCGATGCCGAACTCCTCCGCCCCGAGCATCGCCGCGATCACCACGTCGCGCCCGGTCTTGATGCCGCCATCGGTGCGCAGCTTCACCCGATGCCGCAGGCGGTTCAGCATCAGCACCTGATGCGCCTCGGACAGCCCCATTTCCCAGGGCAATCCGGCATACTTGATCGAGGATTGCGGGCTCGCGCCCGTGCCGCCCGAATGGCCGGAGATAAGGATCGCGTCGGCCTTCGCCTTGGCGACGCCGGCCGCAATGGTGCCGATGCCGCTGCGCGACACCAGTTTCACGCAGACCGTCGCCTCCGGGTTGATCTGCTTGAGGTCGTAGATCAGCTGCGCTAGGTCTTCGATCGAGTAGATGTCGTGGTGCGGCGGCGGGCTGATCAGCGTGACGCCGGGCGTCGAGTGTCGCAACTTGGCGATCAGCCCCGAAACCTTGAAGCCGGGCAGCTGCCCGCCTTCGCCGGGTTTCGCTCCCTGCGCGACTTTGATCTCGATCTCGCGGCAGTTGTTGAGGTACTGCGCGGTCACGCCGAAACGTCCCGACGCGATCTGTTTGATCGCCGACGACGCGTTGTCGCCGTTGGCGCGCGGCTTTGCGCGATCCGGGTCCTCGCCGCCCTCGCCGCTGTCGCTGCGCGCGCCGATGCGGTTCATCGCGATCGACAGCGTCTCGTGCGCCTCCGGACTCAGCGCGCCGAGCGAAATGCCAGGCGCCACCAGCCGCTTGCGAATCTCGGTGATGCTTTCCACTTCATCGACCGGGATCGGCTTGCGGCCTTCGGTGCGGAACTCCAGCAGGTCGCGCAGCGCGATCGGCGGCAGCTTGCGCACCGCCTCGGCGTAGCGACGGAACAACTGGTAGCTGTCGGAAGCGACGGCTTCCTGCAGCAGATGGATCAGGTTGCCGTCGAACGCGTGCGCCTCGCCGCGCCGGCGCAGCTTGTAGACGCCGCCGACCGGCAGCGTCACGACATCCGTCTGCCAAGCCTCGCCGTGCAGCTCCAGCACTTTGCGCGCGATGCCCGACAGGCCGATGCCGGAAATGCGCGACTGCATGCCCGGGAAGAACTCCGCAACGAGCGCACGCGAGAGGCCGACCGCCTCGAAGTTCAGGCCGCCGCGGTACGAGGAAATGACGGAGATGCCCATCTTGGACATCACCTTGAGCAGTCCCTTGTCGACCGCCTTCTTGTAGCGCCCGACGGCGTCCTTCAGCGACATGTCGCCGAACAGCCCGCGCCGGTGCCGGTCGGCGATGCTCTCCTGCGCCAGATACGCGTTCACTGTGGTGGCGCCGGCGCCGATCAGCACGGCGAAATAGTGCACGTCCATGCATTCGGCGCTGCGCACGTTGAGGCTGGTGAATGTGCGCAGCGACGAGCGCACCAGATGCGTGTGCACGCCGCCGGTCGCGAGGATCATCGGGATCGCGGCACGCTCCGGCCCGATCGCCTCGTCGGTCAGGATCACGTGCGTGCAGCCGGCGCGTACGCCCTCCTCGGCTTCGCGCCGGATCCGCGTCACCGCCTCACGCAGACCGGCCTCGCCGCCCGCGACCGCGAAGGTGCAGTCGACGACGCAGGCGCTGGTGCCCATCGTCGCGCGCATCGCCGCGAATTCGGCGTTCGACAAAACAGGGGTTTCCAGCTGCAGCAAATCGCACTGCGAGCTGTCCTCGTCCATCACGTTGCCGAGGTTGCCGAGTCGCGTCTTCAGCGTCATCACCCGCGATTTCGCGCAGGCTGTCGATCGGTGGATTGGTCACCTGGCTGAAGGTCTGGCGGAAGTAGTTGTGCAGGCCACGATATTTCTCGCTCAGCACGGCGATCGGCGTGTCGTCGCCCATGCTGCCGGTCGCTTCCTGCGCGTCCTCGACCATCGGATGCAGGATCAGCTCCAGATCCTCCATCGTCGTGCCGACCGCGAGCTGCCGCCGGCGCAGCGCCTCGCCCTCGAACAGCACGGGCTCGGTCGCATCGGCCTTGACGATGTGGTCGATCTGCCGGATGTGCCGGGTCCACGCCCCGAATTCCTGGCGCGCGGCAAGCATGTCCTTCATCTCGTCGTCGGCGTAGAAGCGCGCCTCGTCGAGATCGACGCCGATCGTCTGGCCGGGGCCGACGCGGCCCTTTTCCACGACGTCGCCTTCGTCGATCTTCACCATGCCGGTTTCCGACCCGACGATCAGCATGTGATTGCGCGCGATGGTGTAGCGCAACGGGCGCAGGCCGTTGCGGTCGAGCCCGGCGATCACCCAGCGGCCATCGGTCGCGGCGATCGCGGCCGGGCCGTCCCACGGCTCCATCACCGCATTGCAGTACAGGAACATGTCGCGATGCGGCTGCGGCATGGTCGCGTCGTTGCCGATGCTCGCCGGGATCATCAGCGCCTTCACGCCCGGCGCATCGCGGCCGGCGCGCACCAGCACCTCGAACACGTTGTCGAGCGTCGCCGTGTCCGATCCGCCAGCCTGGATCACCGGCTTGATGCTGTCCATGTAGCGATCGAGTTCGACCGAGGCGAGCCGCGTCTCGTGGCTCTTCATCCAGTTGATGTTGCCGGTGACGGTGTTGATCTCGCCATTGTGCGCGAGCATGCGGAACGGCTGCGCCAGCTTCCAGGTCGGGAACGTGTTGGTCGAGTAGCGCTGATGGTAGATCGCGAACCGGCTGACGAAGCGTTCGTCGAGCAGGTCGGGGTAGAATTCGGTCAGGCTCGCAGCCAGGAACATGCCCTTGTAGATGATCGAGCGGCACGACAACGAACAGAAATACAGCACCGGCAGCTGATCGAGGATCGCCTGGTTCTCGATGCGCCGGCGGATCACGTACAGGTCGCGCTCGAAGTCGTCCTTGCTATTGCCCTTGGCATTCCAGATCATGATCTGTTCGATCTCGGGCCGCGTCGCATTGGCCTTCTCGCCGATCACCTCGACGTTGATCGGCACCTGGCGCCAGCCGTAGATCTGATAGCCGAAACGCGAGGATTTCCGATTCGACGATCTGCCGGCAGCGCTCCTGCGCGCCGAGATCGGTCTTGGGGAGAAAGACCTGGCCGACCCCGATCGCACCCGGACGCAGCTTGTGGCCGCCGCGCTCGATCGCCTCGGCGAAGAAGTCCTGCGGGATCTCCACGTGGATGCCGGCGCCATCGCCGGTCTTGCCGTCGGCATCGACGGCGCCGCGGTGCCACACCGCCTTCAGCGCGTCGATACCGGCCTGCACGACATCGCGCCGCTTCTTGCCGTCGAGTGCCGCGACCAGGCCGACACCGCAGGCATCGTGCTCCTGCGACGCATCGTAGGTGTCGCGCAGGCGGGCAGTGTTGGCGTCCCAGGCAGCGAGGAACTGAGCGGCCGTCTCGGTCATGGCGGTGGCCTCCTTCACTGGGCGTTCTGCTGTTCGCCACCCGGCTTCTTGATCAGCTCGGGATGCTCGGATTGGAATTTTTCCTGCGCCAGCCGCAGGATTTTGTGCTCCCAGCCGAACTCAGCCTTGGCTGTGCTGGCGGCAAGCAGCTCCTGCACCTTGAGGATCTTGGCGCCAATCGGCGTTGCGAGAAATGTCTCCATCTGCCGGATTTCGTCGGCCGACATCGTCGCGGCCAATTCGTTGACGTAGACCGTGATCAGGTCTCCGATGTTGTCTTTCACGACCACGAGAACGTCATCGTCGAAGAAACTCGCTGCCATTTCTGGAGTTCATGTGCTGCAACTGAACGAGCGATGGGACGACTTCCGCTCGCCAGCCGCGAAATTTGGCGAGGATCGCGTCTCCAACGTGTGCCTGTTCGGTATAGCGCCGCGCCTCGGCCAGCGATTCGTCGGTCGCACCTGCGGGCAGTGACGCCGCTGTCGAATCAGCCGCTGCGATCCCGCGAACGGCAAGCAACATCCCGACAGCCAGCAGCAAGCCGTAGGGTGGGATGCGCTTGGCATCCCACCATCCTGCCTGCCGTGATGGTGGGTTGCGAAGGGCAACCCACCCTACGAAGGGCGCGCGCATGCTCACTCCGCCGCGACGGCGACAGTCGCGTTCTGCCGCATATAGGTGTGCATCGCCGCCGCCGCGTCGCGGCCGTCACGGATCGCCCACACCACCAGGCTCGCGCCGCGCACGATGTCGCCGGCCGCAAACACGCCGGGCAGGCTGGTCATGAACGTCGCGTGGTTCACCTTCAACGTTCCCCAGCGCGAGACCGCCAGTGCCGGCTCGCCGTACACGCCCGGCAGATCCTCCGGATCGAAGCCCAAAGCCTTGATCACCAGGTCGGCGGGCAGGCCGAAATGGCTGCCCTCGATGTGGTCGACGCTCTGTCGCCCGGAGGCGTCCGGCAGGCCGAGCCGCATGCGCGAGGCGCGCACGCCGGCGACCGTCCCATCGCCCAGGAACGCATCCGGCGCCGACAGCCACACGAACTCCACCCCTTCTTCCTCGGCGTTCTTCACTTCGCGCAGCGAGCCCGGCATGTTGGCGCGGTCGCGCCGGTACAGGCATTTGACCGACGACGCGCCCTGGCGCACGGCGGTGCGCACGCAGTCCATCGCGGTGTCGCCGCCGCCGATCACCACGACATTCTTGCCGCGCGCATCGAGCACGCCGGAGACGAAATCCGGAACGGTTTCGCCAAGCCCCTGGCGGTTCGACGCGGTCAGAAATTCCAGCGCCGGCACGATCCCCGGCAGGCCGATGCCCGGGCCGCCGATGTCGCGCGCCTTGTAGACGCCGGTCGCGATCAACACCGACTCGTGCTTGCGGCGCAGTTCGCCAAAGTTCAGGTTGCGGCCGACCTCGACGCCCAGATGGAAGATGACGCCCGCGTCCTCCAGCAGCTTCCAGCGGCGCAGCACGATGTGCTTTTCCAGCTTGAACCCGGGGATGCCGTAGATCAGCAGCCCGCCGACGCGGTCGTAGCGGTCGTAGACGTGCACCGCGTAGCCACGCCGGCGCAGCATGTCGGCGGCGGCGAGCCCGGCCGGTCCGGCGCCGATGATGCCCACCGACATGCCGTTCTCGACCAACGGCGCGCCCGGCTTGATCCAGCCGCGCTCGAACGCAGTGTCGGTGATGTAGCGCTCGACGGCGCCGATGGTGACGCTGTCGAAGCCCTTCTCGATGACGCAGTTGCCTTCGCACAGCCGGTCCTGCGGGCAGATGCGGCCGCAGATTTCCGGAAAATTGTTGGTGGCGGAGGAAACTTCGTACGCCTCCTCGATCCGGCCCTCGGCGGTCAGCTTCAGCCAGTCCGGAATGTTGTTGGAGAGCGGGCAATGCACCTGGCAGAACGGCACGCCGCACTGGCTGCAACGACTGGACTGGGTCTTCGCGCGCGGCGGGTCGAATTCCTCGTAGATCTCGCGGAAGTCGGCGCGGCGGACGGCAACGTCGCGCTTTTCCGGCGTCTGCTGCTTCTGGCGGACGAACTGCAACATACGCTCGGGCATTGGCGCTCTCCCCCAAAGGGCGTCAGTCGGGCGGCGATGACTGCGCGCGCATGCGCGCTGCCTGTCGTTCCCCCTATAGGGCAGCAGCAATGCCGTTGCGAGTCGAATTTTGCGATAGAGACAGCATAGCTGCCTTAATCTCCGAGCGATCCTGTCCGGCCGGTCAACTTCACTGCGTCGAGCCGATGAGATGGGGCCGGATCGGCCCCGTCACGCGGCAAACAACTCCGGCCGTCCGCCGCCCGGCCGAAACCGCGCGAGGTATTGCGGCACCACCAGATCGACCGGCGTCGCGCGGATACCGAGCTCCGCCAGGCTCAACACCCCCTTGCCGACCACATTGTCATGCGCCAGCAGCAGCAACTGATCGCGCGTCAACAGCTTCCCCGGCAGCATCTCCAGGACGCCCGCCTGGAGTTTCGCCAGCGCCATCGGCACCGTGACCAGCCTCCGGTGGCGCTGGGTCGTACGCAAAATCCACGCCAGCAACTCCCGGAACGTGTAGACCGCCGGGCCGCCCAGCTCGTAGATGCGCCCGGTCGCTTCCGGCCGGGTCAGCGCCGCCATCACCGCGTCGGCGACGTCGCCGACATAGACCGGCTGCAGCCGGGTCGCGCCGGCGATCACCGGCAGCACCGGCGAGAGCGCCGCCATCGCGCCGAACCGGTTGAAGAACTGGTCCTCCGGCCCGAACACGATCGAGGGGCGCAGCACCGTCGCCGTTGGGAACGCCGCCTGCACGAACCGTTCGCCCTCGCCCTTGCTCCTTGCATAGAGACTGGGCGATGCCGGATCGGCGCCGATCGCCGAGACCTGCACCAGCCGCCGCACCCCGGCCGCCGCAGCGGCGCTGGCCACGGTCTTGGCCCCCTCCGCCTGGACGCGCGAAAAGTCGCCGGCGCGGCGCTCGGCCAGGATGCCGACCAGGTTCACCACGAGGTCGGCGCCCTCGACTGCGCGCGCGACCGCCGGCGGGCTGGTCACGTTGGCGGCGAGCGGCACGATCTGGCCGACCGCGCCTGCCGTTTTGAGGAACAGCGCCGCCTCCGGGTCGCGTACCGCGACGCGCACCACGTGCCCGGCCGCGGCCAGCCGCTTGACCACGTACCTTCCGATGAACCCGGACCCGCCGAACACCGTCGCCACGCTGCGCGTCGCCATCGTTCGCTCCTGCAATAACGGGCGTAGTGATATGCGTCCCCCGCACCGCCCTCAAGCGGGGCGGTTGACTGCGGGCGGGGGCGGGGGTACATCGCCCGCCCACCGCACGCCCCGGCGGTTTCTGGCCGCGGGCGCAGCCGAATGCCCAGGTGGCGGAATTGGTAGACGCGCAGGTTTCAGGTACCTGTGGCCGCAAGGTCGTGGAAGTTCGAGTCTTCTCCTGGGCACCAACGGCATAAAGGCACCGCACCAGCATGGCGGACGTCACCCAGTTCATGCCGCAGGCGGCGCCACCATCCAGCTGCACCGGCACGACCTGCCGGAGGGCCTGCGCTTCGGCCCGGTGGTCGCGGTCGATACCGAGACGATGGGGCTGCAACCCGCATCGCGACCGGCTGTGCCTGGTGCAGCTCTCCTCCGGCGACGGCTCGGCGCATCTGGTGCAGATCGTGCCGCCGGCGCTCGGCGGCCGCGGCTCCGACTGCCCGAACCTCAAGCGCGCTGCTGGCCGATCCCGCCGTCGTCAAGCTGATGCACTTCGCCCGCTTCGACGTCGCCGTGCTGCAGCACGCGCTGGGCATCACCGTCGCGCCGGTGCGCTGCACCAAGATCGCCGCCAAGCTGGTTCGCACCTTCACCGACCGGCACGGCCTGCAGCGATCTGTGCAAGGAATTGCTGGGCGTCGAGATCTCCAAGCAGCAGCAGACCTCCGACTGGGGCGCGGCCGAACTGACGCCCGAGCAAATGCGCCTACGCCGCGTCGGACGTGCTGTATCTGCACGCGCTGTGGGCGCGGCTGGAGGCGCTGCTGCGTGCGCGAAGGCCGACTGGAACTGGCGCGAGGCCTGCTTCGCGTTCCTGCCGGCGCGCGCCGACTCGACCTGCTGGGCTAGGAGGTCCCGATATTTTCCACCACTGAAACGTCTTTTTGCCCCCCGGGCGGACGGTCCGCTTTTGCCGCACTGCCGCATGACTTTACATTTCTTAAGGTTACGCCGGTTGACCGCTTCGGATCACCCTCCTAGAGCAGAGTCCATGCACGGAACGATCTGCACGTGGGCCTTGACCGCCACCATGACCGCCGAAGTCGCTAGCCCGGCCGGGACCTCGAAGTCGCCCGCGACGTGCTGGCGACCGAGGCCGCCGGCCTGCGCGCGCTCGCCGCCGCGCTCGACGGGGCATTCTCGCCGCGCGGTCGACTGCTGGCGCCGCCACCGGCCGGGTCGTGGTGTCCGGCATGGGCAAGTCCGGCCATGTCGCGCGCAAGATCGCCGCGACACTCGCCTCCACCGGCACGCCGGCGCTGTTCGTCCATCCGGCCGAGGCGTCGCACGGCGATCTCGGCATGATCGTGCGCGGCGACGCGGTGCTGGCGCTGTCCAATTCCGGAGAGACCGCGGAACTGGCCGACCTGGTCGCGCATGCGCGCCGCTTCGGCCTGCCGCTGGTGGCGATCACCGCGCATGCCGCCAGCACGCTGGCGCAGGCGGCCGACGTGGCGCTGCTGCTGCCGGCGGCGCCCGAGGCCTGCCCGATGGGCCTCGCGCCCACCACCTCGACGACCATGCAGATGGCGCTGGGCGACGCGCTCGCGGTCGCGCTGCTGACCCGGCGGGGCTTCACCGCGCGGATTTCCGCCAGTTCCATCCGGGCGGGCGGCTCGGCGCGCGGCTGCGGCGGGTGCGCGACCTGATGCACGGGGGCGATGCCATGCCGCTGGCCGCGCCCGAAATGCCGATGGACCGGCGGCCCTGGTGCTGATGACCGAAAAGCGGTTCGGCTGCCTGGGCGTGCTCGACGGGGACGGCCGGCTGGTCGGCATCGTCACCGACGGCGACCTGCGCCGCGCCATGGGGCCGGACCTGCTGACCCGGCAGGTCGGCGACGATCATGACCCGGGCGCCGCGCACGATCGGCCCGAAGGCGCTGGCGGCCGAGGCGCTGCACGCGATGAACGCGCCGCCGCGCCCGATGACCGCCCTGTTCGTGGTCGATACGGGGCAGGTCCCGCTCGGCATCCTGCATGTCCACGACCTGCTGCGCGCGGGCGTGGCATGAGCGGGGCCCCGGTGACGATCGCACCGATGCCGTTCGAGAGCACCCGCGGGCCGCGCCGGCCGATCCCGTCGCGCCGCCTGCGGCGCCCGGTCGCGCATCACGCGCGGCTGGATGCGCCGGCGCTGGCTGGTCGGGCTGTCGAAGCGGCTGCTGCCGTCGCTGGCGCTGGCGCTGCTGGCCTCGATCGCGCTGTGGCCGGAAATCGCGCGCGACACCGACCGCTCGCGCCTCAGCTACCGCCGCGGCATCGCCGTGCCGGAAAGCGGCCAGATGCGCGCCGCGACCTATCACGGCGTCGACGACCGGCCCGCCCGTACACCGTGACCGCCGCGACCGCGCACCAGGTCGACCCGGACCGCATCAACCTGACCGAGCCGAAGGGCGACATCACGCTGGAGTCCGGCACCTGGCTGATGGTGCAGTCGAAGCACGGCGTCTACCTGCAGCGCGAGGGCAGCCTCGACCTGTCGGACGACGTGCATGCTGTATCGCGACGACGGCACCACGCTGACACCGCGGCCGCCACGCTCGACCTCAAGCCGGGCGCCGCCGCCGGCGCCGAGATGGTGCATGTCCGAGGGGCCGTTCGGCACGCTGGACGCGCAGGGCTTCGCCATCACCGACCGCGGCGCGGTCATCCAGTTCAGCGGCCCCGGCCGGCTCGTGCTGAACAGCGCGCAGGGCCATCCGGCCCCCGCACCCCCGCCCGGGGGCGCCGAGGCGCCGCCGCCGCGGCCGCCGCTCGCACTGCCGCGATGACCGCGCGTCTGCCCGGCCGGCTCGCCGCCGCGGCCGCCGTGTTGCTGCTGGCCGTGGCCGCGCGCGCGGATGGCATCGACCTGTCGCAGGGCGGCGCCGTCGAGGTCACGGCGCGCGGCGGCTTCGAGTGGCGCGAGAACGAGCAGGTGGTGATCGCCAGCGGCGATGCCCGCGCGGTGCGCGGCAACGTGACCGTGCCGGCTGATCAGTTGATCGCGCATTACCGCAAGAAGGGCACCGGGCCCGGCGAGACCCCGCCGCCCGCGACGCCCGCCGCCACCGGCAGCGCCGCCGGCGAGCCGGACAGCGGCGGCAACGAGGTCTATCGGCTGCGGCGCCGAGGGCAACGTCCGCATCTTCACGCCGACCGACCAGGCGCAGGGCGACCACGCGATCTACGACATCGACCAGGCGGTGCTGGTGATGACCGGCCACGACCTGAAGCTGACCACGCCACAGCAGCTGATGACGGCGCGCGACAGCTTGGAATACTGGTCGCAGCAGCACATGGCGTCGGCCGCGGCAATGCCGTCGTGGTCACCAGCGACGGCCGCCGCATCGCGGCCGACATGCTGGTCGCCTACACGAGCGACCCGAACGCGCCACCCGAGCCGGGCCAGCCGGCGGCGAAGCCCGCCGCCGCGTCGGCGCCGGGCAAGCCGTCGGCCGACCCGCTGCAAGGCTCGGCAAGCTCAAGCGGGTCGAGGCGTTCGGCAATGTCGAGGTGCGCACCGCCGTCGACATCGTGCGCGGCGACCGCGGCGTCTATGTGCCGGACACCGGCATCGCCCGCATCGTCGGCCATGTGCGGATCACCCACGGCGAGAACCAGCTCAACGGGCCGGCCGCCGACATCAACATGAAGACCGGCATCGCCCACATCATCAGCGACCCGACGCAGCGGGTGTCCGGCCTGATCATGCCGAACAGCACGACGTCCGACGCGGGCCTCGGCCTCAACGGCCCCGCCAAGCCGGCCGCGAAGCCCGCACCGTGACCGAGCTTCGCCCCGAATTGCGCGTGCTGCCGGGCGGCGCCTCGTTCGCCGACGGCGGGCTGGTCGCCTCGGGCGTGGGCAAGGCTACAAGAAGCGCCCGGTGGTGCGGAACGTCTCGATCACGCTGCGCCGCGGCGAGGCGGTCGGCCTGCTCGGCCCGAACGGCGCCGGCAAGACCACGACGTTCTACATGATCGTCGGCCTGGTGCGGCCGGACACCGGCTCCATCCATCTGGACGGCGCCGACATCACCAGGCTGCCGATGTATCGGCGCGCCCGCCTCGGCATCGGCTACCTGCCGCAGGAGGCCAGCGTGTTCCGCGGCCTCAACGTCGAGCAGAACGTCATGGCGGCGCTGGAGGTGGTGGAGCCCGAGCGCGACCGGCGCGACCAGATGCTGGACGAACTGCTGGCCGAGTTCGGCATCGGCCATCTGCGCCGCACCCCGGCGCTGGCGCTGTCGGGCGGCGAGCGGCGGCGGGTCGAGATCGCGCGCGCGCTGGCGACGCAGCCCGGCTACATCCTGCTCGACGAGCCGCTGGCCGGCATCGACCCGATCGCGGTCGCGGAAATCCGCGACCTGGTGTCGCACCTGAAGGACCGCGGCATCGGCGTGCTGATCACCGACCACAACGTGCGCGAAACGCTGGAGATCATCGACCGCGCCTACATCATGCACGACGGCCAGGTGCTGATGGAGGGCCAGCCGCACGAGGTGGTGGCGCACGAGGAGGTGCGCCGCGTGTATCTCGGCGAGCGGTTCAGCCTGTAGCGCGTCGGGGCGGTCGTGCGGAGGCAGCGACGTGGCCGAGATGCCCGGGTCAAGCCCGGGCGGGACGAAAGGCTCGGGACATCAGCTTGTAGCCCACCCGCTGGCAGGGTTCCGAAATCGTCGGTTCGGCTTGCCGACAGCTTGCGTCCACCGACGCCCCGGAGCCGCCCTGCAACCGATTTCATTGCTTATTTGGAACGAAATGGGCGTGCAGAAGCGGCCGGGCCAAAAACCCGATTTTTCGGAGGTCGCCGCGGTGGGGCGGTGGCGCCTGGAAGCTGGCCGCCCCCTGCCCCTGGAAACAGGCGGGCGCGGCGCCTGACCGGGCCGGGGTGGGCGGTTGCGGGAAGCGTTCCGGCGGGGGGTTGCCGACCCGACCCCGGCGGCTCACCGGCCTCGGGGGCCGGGCGTTCGTGCCGCGTCGGTTCTGGCCGCGTCGGTTCTGGCCGGCGGGGCGAACGGCCCCTCGATGGTCCTGGCCGAACCGGGGTGTTGTGTTGCTGCCTCGGGGGGAAGGCGGTTGCTTCCGGCTCGACCGGGGCGGCGGCTGCCGGAAGGTTCCGCGCGATCGAGAGGATCGCCTGGATGAGACGCTCGATCAGATGGATCAGCAGCGCGGACAGCCGATCCCCGCCGCCGTTGGCGGCCAGGCCTTGGGAGATCTCGCCGAACCGTTCGGCGAACCGCTCGGTGGCGGCTTGGGGGGATGGGGTGGGGGGGTTCACGCGACGAAGTTAATATTACTAACGTTCGGCGTCAAGGGAGATTGTGCGGCGGTTACAATCCGACACGTTGTTCTCGAAGGCTGTTGGCGCCGAGGCGACTCCGCCCGTTCGGCCGACCGACGGGCGGCGGCATCGATGTCGCCGTCAAAGACCCAGGCCGCAAGCGTGTGCCCCATCGGTTGGCCGGCCTGCGAATCTTCGCTTAGCCGTCCGCCCGTGGCACCCACGGGATGCGGTTGACCTCGATGCCCTCGTCGGACAGCGACTCCGCCTGCTCGGGCGTGGTTTCGCCGTAGATGCCGCGCGGCGAGGTCTCGCCGCGATGGATGCGGCGGGCTTCGTCGGCGAATTTCTCGCCGACATAGTCGCAGTTCTTCTCCACCTCGGAACGCAGACGCTGCAGCATCGCGCGCATGTGGTCGGGCAGCCGCTCGCCGGCGACCGCCACCGGCGCATCCGGCGCGCGCGGCGCCGGGACGGGCGCGGGAGCCGGCACCGGCTCGGCCGACGGTGCCGGCAAGGCGCGTGCCCGGCCGACCGCCGGCGCCATCAGCGCGCGCCGCACCTTGGTGTCGCCGCAGGCCGGGCACTCGACCAGCCCGCCCGCCGCCTGCGCGTCGAACGCCGCGCTGTCGCGGAACCAGCCGTCGAACCCGTGCCCGTTCGAGCATTGCACGTCGTAGTGGATCATTCAGTCGTTTCGCGGCGTTGCCGCGCCTTCGCTCACGACCCCGAGAGTGCGCCTTGGGTGGCACTCCGGGCAAGGGACTGCCAACCGGGCCGACGCTCGCCCCCGCCGCTGTGGCCGCGGCGCCGCATCAGGCCGCCTGCAGCAACGGATCGAGCCGGCCGGCGCGCTCCAGCGCCAGCAGATCGTCGCAGCCGCCGATATGCGCGCCGTCGATGAAGATCTGCGGCACGGTCGAGCGCCCGCCCGAGCGTTGCGCCGCCTCGGCCCGCTCCTGCGAGCCACGCGGCGCGTCGATCTCGGTGTAGGCGACGCCGCGCCGATCGAACACCTGTTTGGCGCGGGTGCAGAACGGACACCAGTCCTGCGTGTAGATCTCGATCCGGGGCATCGGCGGCTCCTTCGCTGCCGCAAAGCTTTGTTGCATTGCGCCCCGATGCAAGGGGCGTTCAGCGCAGCCGCGGGTCCGGCACGCGCGCGGCGACCAATACGTCCACGCCTGTGGCGCCGGCGCCGAGCAGCACCTCGGTGCAGGCGCTCGCGGTCGCGCCCGAGGTCATCACGTCATCGACCAGAAGCACCTGGCGGCCGACCACACGCCCCGCACGCGACGCTCGCACCGCGAACGCGCCCGCCACCGCCTCGGCGCGCGCCGTGGCGCCGAGTTCGCCAAGGGCAACGGTCGCCCGGGTCCGGCACAGCAGATCGGGCACCGCCGGGACGCCGCAGAGCTTCGCCAGCGATTGCGCCAGCAGCGCCGCCTGGTTGTAGCGGCGGGCGAACAGGCGGCGGCGGTGCAGCGGAACCGGCACGATCAGCTCCGCCCGGCGCAGCAGCGCCGCCCCCGCCCGCGCCATCATCGGCGCCAGCGCCCGGGCCAGCTCCGGCCGGTCGGCGTGCTTGAACGGCAGCAGCAGGCGCTTGGCGTGGCCGTCATAGCGCAGCGCCGCCCGCGCCTGCCCCCACGGCGCCGGATGCGCGCGGCAGCCGGGACACAGCCGCTCCGCTCCGCCCTGGCCGGCATGGCTGAACGGCACGCCGCAATGCCGGCAACAGGGCTCGGTGATGAACGCGGCACCCTTGAAGCACTCGGCGCAGAATTTTCCTGGAGCGTCGACCGGCCGGTCGCAGGTGAGGCAGTTCGGCGGCAGCAGCACGTCCAGCGCCATGCGCAGCGCGCCGGTTGCGCCCGGTGCGAGCCGCATGGCGAGTGCGGGCGTGAGCATGCGGCGCAGCGTAGGTCGCGCACCGGTTGGCAGCAACGTGGGCGCGCCTATGCTTGGCGCCATGCCCGACGCGATGCCCGACTTCATGCACGTGTTCGACCGCGCCGCCGTGCGCCGCCACCGCGACCGCGCCGCCGCGACCGTCGCCGGCGTCGCCGATATTCTGTCTGATTGCGCCGACCGGCTGCTCGACCGGCTCGACGATACGACGCGCCGCTTCACGCGCGCGCTGGACGTCGGGGGCCGTGGCGTGGTGGCGCCGCGGTTACGCGCCCGCGGCATCGAGACGTTCTGCAGCGACCTGTCGCCGCGCATGGCCGCCCTCGCCGACACCTTGGCCGTCGCCGCCGACGACGAATTTTTGCCCTTTGCCGACGCCAGCTTCGATCTGGTGGTGGCAAACCTGTCGCTGCACTGGGTCAACGACCTGCCCGGTGCGCTGATCCAGCTGCGCCGCGCGCTGCGCCCCGACGGTTTTTTCCTCGCCAGCCTGCCGGCGCTGGGGACGCTGGCGGAACTGCGCGCGGCGCTGACGGAGGCAGAGTCGACGTTGTCCGGCGGCGCCTCGCCGCGCGTCTCGCCGTTTCCGGACCTGCGCGACTGCGCGGCGCTGCTGCAACGCGCCGGTTTCGCCCTCCCGGTCGCCGACGTGGACGAGATCCGCGTGCTCTATGCCGACGGGTTTGCGCTGTTGCGCGACCTGCGCGCCGCGGGGGAAGCGAACGCGGTGGGGCTGCGCGACCGCCGCATCCCGCCGCGCGCGCTGTTTCCGGTGGCACTGGCGGCGCTGCCCGAGCAGGACGGCCGCGTGGTGGCGACTCTGCGGCTGGCGATGCTGACCGGCTGGGCGCCCGGGCCGGGCCAGCCGGTGCCGCTCAAGCCAGGGAGTGCGACGCACTCGCTGGCGGAGGCGGTGGGGCGGGGCAAGGAAATATAGTCGAGCATGGCAGGATGTCCCCCTCTCCGCCGGCGCTTGCGGGGGGAGAGGGTCAGGGTGAGGTGGGCCGCGCGACCGCTAGAAGCCGCGAAGTTCTTTCCCTACCCTGATTTGTTGACGCCGTTCGTCGGAGATGAAATTCAATATTTCCGATCGGATAGCGTGACCCCGGCGAAAGCCAGGGTCCAGGCCCACGTGAAAGCCGGTGCGGTCGGCCTGGATTCCGGCTTTCGCCGGAATGACGGGTGAGGCCAGATACGGACCCTTTGCGACGGGGAGCCGCCTTGACCTGGGCGGCGATTGCGGTCGCGCGGTCGGCCAGCGGCGCCCGGGGCGCGGGCGAGGATGTTGCACAGCGCGCCTTCGCTGATCGACAGGCCGAAGACCTCGCCGAACAGGCAGGCCAGGCGTTCCAGGCCGATCGCCTGCGCGTAGTGCAGATAGACCACCAGCGCCTCGATCGATTTGCCGAACGGCGAGCCCGGTTCGAAACCTGCGCGCGCCGAACAATCGGACCCGCGTCACGTCCGGCCGGATCCTCGGATCAAGTCCGAGGACCGGCATCTCGATCCGGTCATAGACCTGCTGCAACGTTTGGGCTGCGTCGGCCCAGGCGGCGGCGCAGTGCGGGCAGGCATCGAGCCGCGCATCGACGATACGGTCGGGGGTCGGCTCCAGCGCACGGCCGAACCCGGGGTGGCTCTTGCGTGGCGGCTTGGGTCCGTCCGTCGGCTGGTCTGATTTCTGTCCCTTCGATGGCGGCAGCGCGTTTTGCTCGGCCGCTCCAGCCTCGCCACACGCGCCCCCAGTTCCGCGATCCGCGCCAGCGCCGCCTCCAACTGGCCCACCAGCGGCAGCAGCGAGAAGATCAGAGCATCCTTCTCGGCGTGGCTCAGCCTGCTGTAGCGCGACAATCTGGGTGAAAGCCGCATTGGCTCGCCAGAAATGCTCCCGGGTGTTGAGCTGTTGCCTCACCTGATTTGCTCCCGCCGGGCATGGCGCGGCGGGGACAGAGATGAGGCGGGTGAGCATGACGACACGTGGATTCAGCACTTCGGCCGTTTGTCACGCGCTCCTTCAGCCGATTGCCCTGCAACCGCGACAGACCCGCCTTGCCTTCCCCCCCGATCCGTGCCAAACGCCGCCGCTTCCCTGCTGGGGCCGTCGGCCGGCCCCGGCTATGCCCGCGCGTCATGTGACGCGGATGGCCCGATCCAGGCCCTGGGCTGAACCAACCCGAAGGGAGAAAGCATGCCGCTCTACGAAACCGTGTTCATCGCACGGAACGACGTCACGCAGCAGCAGGTCGAGGGGATCGCCGACGCGATCGCGATCCAACTCGATACCGACAACGCCAGCGAACCCGGCGTCTCCGTCAAGAAACGCGAATACTGGGGCCTGCGCAGTCTCGCCTACCGGATCAAGAAGAACCGGAAAGGCCACTACATGCTGCTCGGCATCGACAGCAAACCCGCCGCCATGAACGAGATGGCGCGGCAGCTCGGCCTCAACGAGGACGTGCTGCGGTTCATGACGATCCGGGTCGAGGCGATCGAGGAGGCGCCGAGCGCCATCCTGTCGCGCAAATCCGACGACCGCGAGCGCGGGTTCCGCGGGCCGAAGCCGGCCGGGCGTTTCGACAGCGGCCGCAAGCGCGGGTTCGACGATCGCGAGGAATTCCGGGCGCGCGACGACGGCGACCGCGATGGCGGGTTCCGCGGCGGCGACCGCGACGGCGGCTTCCGCGGCGATCGCGACGGCGGGTTCCGGCCGCCGCGCGAACTGGTCGGTGAGGAGTAACGCAGATGTCCGAGACCGAAATCAACCCGGCCGCCCGTCGCGCCGCCGTCGGTGCCCGCCGGCCGTTCTATCGTCGGAGAAAGTCCTGCCCGTTCAGCGGCCCGAACGCGCCGAAGATCGACTACAAGGACGTGCGGCTGCTGTCGCGCTTCCTCTCGGAACGCGGAAAAATCGTGCCGAGCCGGATCACTGCCGTGTCCGCCAAGAAGCAGCGGGAACTCGCGCAGGCGATCAAGCGCGCGAGGTTTCTGGCGCTGCTGCCGTACATCGTCGCCTGAGGGGGGCAAGCAGATGGCTGCCGTGGAACTGATCCTGCTCCAGCGCGTGGAAAAGCTGGGGCAGATGGGCGACAAGGTGAAGGTGAAGCCCGGCTTCGCCCGCAACTTCCTGCTGCCGCAGAAGAAGGCGATCCGCGCCAACAAGGAGAACCTGCAGAAGTTCGAGCAGCAGCGGGCGCAGCTCGAAGCGCAGAACCTCAGGCGCCGCGAGGAGGCCGAGCGGGTGGCCGAGCGGGTCGGCGGGCTTTCGGTGATCATCATCCGCCAGGCCGGCGAAGTCGGGCAGCCTGTACGGCTCGGTCTCGGCGCGCGACATCTCCGACGCGGCGACGGCGGGGGGGCTGAGCATCAACCGCGCACAGGTGGTGCTCGACCACCCGATCAAGACGCTCGGGTTGCAGAAGGTGCGTGTGATGCTGCATCCCGAGGTGATGATCCAGGTCGGCGTCAACGTCGCCCGCAGCCCGGAAGAGGCCGAGAAGCAGGCGCGCGGCGAGCGCGTGACCACGGTCGAGGAGGAAGAGGCGGAGCCCGACCTCGAGCAGATGCTGGACGCCGAAGCGGCGGCGGCCGCGGCCGAGGCCCAGCGCGCCGGCTGACCGCGGCGATTTCGAGCGCCGAAACGGCGGCCTCTCCCGTTTGTGCGGGAGACGGCCGCCGCGGCCGGCTTGAAGCGGCCGGCAAAGCTGCCCCATAGTTAAAGTCGCGTTAAGCTTGGGGGGCGGCGAAGGCGGTCATGCGTACGTTGCTGGACCTGATTCTGAAGCGTTTCATCGTGCTGGGCCGCCTGACCGTGCGCTGGCCGGACGGCTCGATCGGCCTCTACACCGGCGAGCCCGGGCCGGAGGCGGTGATCGAGATCAAGGACGCGCGCACGCTGCGGCGGCTGGCGCTGAACCCGGCGCTGACCGTCGGCGAGAGCTACATGGAGGGCGGGCTCGTCCCGGTCGGCTGCAGCATCTTCGAGGTGCTGGACGTGCTGGTCGCCAACCTGGCGGCGCAGACCGGCGGCAACCCGGTGGTGCAGCTGCGCCAGGCGGTCGGGCTGGTGACGCGGCGGCTGGCGCAGTTCAACCCCGCCGGGCGGGCGCGGCGCAACGTCGCGCACCACTACGACCTCAACGGCCGGCTCTACAGCCTGTTCCTCGACCGCGACCGGCAGTACTCGTGCGCCTACTTCCCGCGCGGCGACGAGACGATCGACGAGGCCCAGGTGGCGAAGAAGCGGCACATCGCCGCGAAACTGCTGCTCAACCGGCCGGGCCTGACGGTGCTCGACATCGGCTGCGGCTGGGGCGGCCTCGCGCTCACGCTCGCGCGCGACTACGGCGCCCGCGTCACCGGCATCACGCTGTCGACCGAGCAGCTTGCGGAAGCGCAGGCGCGCGCCCGCGCGGAGGGGCTGGAAGACCGCGTGACGTTCGAGCTGATCGACTACCGGGCGATGCATCGCAGCTTTCGACCGCATCGTCTCGGTGGGCATGTTCGAGCATGTCGGCGTGGTACACTACCGGCAGTTCTTCGAGGTGCTGAAGCGCTGCCTCGCGCCCGACGGCGTCGCGCTGCTGCACGCGATCGGCCGCAGCGACGGGCCGTCGTCGACCAATCCGTGGATCGCCAAGTACATTTTCCCGGGCGGCTACTGCCCGTCGCTGTCGGAGGTGTTCCCGGCGATCGAGAAGACCGGGCTGGTCGCGACCGACATGGAGATCCTGCGGCTGCACTACGCCGAGACGCTGCGGCACTGGCGCCGCCGCTTCGTCGCCAACCGCGACGCGATCGCCTCGATCTACGACGAGCGGTTCTGCCGGATGTGGGAGTTCTATCTGTCCGGCTGCGAACTGGCGTTCCGGCGCGAGCACCACATGGTGTTCCAGATCCAGCTGACCCGCGAGCAGACCGCGGCGCCGCTGACCCGCGACTACGTCACCGATGCCGAACGCGCGGGGGCGCGGATGAAGGTGGGGGCGTAGGCGTCAAGAGTGAACCGACATGCCGACCGCGGCGCTTGCCAAGATCAACGCGCGTCAGGCGCTCAGGGATGAGAGGACGATGTGAGCGGTTCCCCATTCATCGCAGCGCGGATGTATGTCGATATCGAGTGCCGCGATAGGAAACCGGTACGCCAGAAGCCCCAGTGAAAGCGGCCGCCATAGCCGCATCCTTCAAAGCCGGCATCCAGCAGTTCCTCTCTTTCCTTGAGGCGGACCGAGTGATCGTCCGATCGGATGCGCGCAATGACGACGCCCCCCGGACGCAGAAGCTCTCGCAGAGCGACGGCCTCGTCCAGGTCGCAAACAATGAGGCGAAGTGTTTCGGGTGGGATTGTCGGGACGTCATGATCGCCGAACCTGGCCCCCCCGGGCCTGTCCCGCAGGATCGCGTCAACCGCACTGCCGGCCTCTCCGGCATCCCCTGTTACGAGATAACCGCCGCGCCCGCACCTCGCCAGAAAACCGAGTTGGTAAATGATCCGGTGTTCGTGCTCGACGGTCTCGTCTCGATAGTTCGGAGGCAGCGGCATCGAGTGGACGAACTCAAGGTCCTGCGACAATCCCCCATTCAGCAAGCGCAGCCGCTTCAGTTCGTCGAGCAACGCAAATCCGTCGCTCGCAACCTTGCGGAAGATTGCCATATCGCCGACTTCCCCCTCGAACCGCAAACCGCGGAGCGTCTTGAGACCGGCGACAACCTCGCGAACCTCGCGCAGCGCGGGGCTTACCGCGTCGTCGATCAGCAGGAAGCCGCCTTCAACCAGCTTGGGGGCCCAGCACTCGACGTCGAGAAGACATCCCTCGTAGGAGTGGTCGCCGTCCACAAGGACGGATGAAATCGGGATACCGGGCCAGGTGGCGCTGGCGCTGTGGGAGTCGTTGACGATGGAACGCAGATATTCGGACAGGCCCGCGCGTTCCACGTGGGTTCGGAACTTCCGAAGCGTAAACTGCCCGGGGGCCGAGCCAAGAAAAGGCGGCGCTCCCAGGTGCGGATCGATCGAATAGAGCATCCCAGACCGGCGATGCCTGAGACCGGACATTGAAAAGATCGCCGAGCCGCCCTCGAACGTGCCGATTTCCACGATCTGGTTGCCGGCCGGGTTGAAGGCTGCAAGACCGAAGAGGAGAGCCTTTTCCTCCGGCATCAGCCAGGTCTGCACGCCGAAGGTTTCGAAGTCCCGCAACAGGCTGTTGAATTCCGGCAATCTTTCGGCGCTCCGAACGATGTCGAAGATGCTCTGCGGGGAGCTTTTTGGCCTCAAGCGCAACATTCCCGTATCCCAGCTGCCCTATCCGAGTCGCAAGGTTACGTTTACCAGACTGCTCGACCAGATCGCTGCGCAATGGGCGCGCGATCACGTGCCGAGCAGGCGCTCATGGCTGGAATGCCGATGGGCGGGTGCGGCCTGCCGACTGAACCGAAGTGAGGGGTCGAGCCGCACAAGTTTCCGGGCGCCGCCACCCCTCCCCCAACCCCCTCCCGCAAGGGGAGGGGGCTCTATCGTCCGCCCGCTCATCCGTGTTCGAACCGACAAATCCTTGCCTAGCGGATCAGGTCGACCGTGACACCGGCCGCCGCCGCGATGTCCGGCCAGCCGCGCTCGGCCGTCAATGCCGGAACGCCCTCGCGCCTGCACCTCGCGGCCCCGGCCGTCCGGCATCACTTTGGCTTTCATGGCGAACCGGAAACAAATACCATGCGGAAGGCATTACCCCGGATGTACAACTCCATGCCATGAAACTGGGCGGATGCCACGCCGCAAGGGAGCGGCGTGCGGCAATCCCGCTGCGAGGTTCCACGCTTCAGTCCCGCGCCACGTACACGAAGGCGCGGTTGCGGCCGGTCTTCATGGTCAGCGCCATGTGGATCCACAGCATCGCCAGCGGCTCCAGCAGGCGCGCTGCGGTGAGCGGGCCGGCATCGACCGGCTCGAAGCCGAGATCGGCGACCAGCTGCAGCACCGTGGGCTTGCGCGCCGCGTCGTCGCCGGCGACGAACATCGCCGGGCGCACCGGGTAGCCGGTGGTGTCCGCCATGCCCTCGAAGCCGATCTGGTTGAGCGTCTTGAACACCGCGGCACCGGGCGCCTGCGCCGCCACCTGCTCGCCGGCCGACGTGGTCAGGCCGAGCGCCAGTTCCAGCCCCGCCGCGCCCATGCGCACCGGGTTGGTGGCATCGATCACGATCCGGCCAGAGAGGTCGCCGGCCTCCTTCAGCGCCGCACCGACCGCGGCGAACGGCACCGCGAGCACGATCGCGTCCGCGCCCGCGGCCGCCCGCGTGACGGTGCCGAGGCTGGCGCCGCCGGCGGCGGCCGCAACCGCGCGGGCGGCATCGTCCAGCGTGCGGGTGCCGTAGGCGATGCGGTGCCCGGCCCGCGCCCAGTTCCTGCCGAGCGCGCCGCCGACATTGCCGGCGCCGAGGATGGCGATCTGCATGACCAATTTCTCCGTTGAACGGAACCGCCACGAATAGGGCCAGGGCGCGACCGGAACAGCCGGCCGTCCTTCGGGGGGCGGCTTCGGCCGGGGCAGCGCGGAACATTGCCGGCGGCGGCTAACCCGTCGCCGGTCCGAACCGTCCTTCCTATCCCCACTATCCACAGATCGACGACGCGGCGCGACGCGCTAGGCTGCCCCGCACGATGACCCAGTTCACACCATGAACCAGATCGAGACCCCTGCCCCGCTGCTCGGCCTGTCGCAGCGGCTGCCGCCGGCCAACCTGCAGGCCGAACAGGCGCTGCTCGGCGCGCTGCTGGCCAACAACCGCGCCTATGAGCGGGTCAGCGAATTCCTCGCCCCCGAGCATTTCGCCGACCCGATCCACGGCCGCATGTTCTCCGCCATTCAGCGCCGCGTCGAGGCGGGCCAGCTTGCCGACGCGGTGACGCTGCGCGCGGAATTCGAGCACTCCGGCGTTCTGGACGAGGTCGGCGGCACTGCCTATCTCGCGCAACTGCTGTCGGCGATGGTCGGCATCATCAACGCCGGCGAATATGGCCGGACGGTCCACGACGCCTGGCTGCGCCGGCAACTGATCGACATCGGCGAGACCGTGGTCAACAACGCGTTCGGCGCCGACGCCGGAACTCGACGGCGGGCAGCAGGTGGAGGCGGCCGAGCAGTCGCTGTTCGACCTCGCGGTGCGCGGCGGCAGCGACCGGGCGATGCTCACGTTCGAGCAGGCGCTGAAGCAGGCGATCGACGGCGCCGAGCGGGCGTTCCACCGCTCCGGCCATGTTTCCGGGCTGTCCACAGGCTTGCGCGACCTCGACAAGAAGACCGGCGGGCTGCATCCGTCCGACCTCGTGATCGTCGCCGGGCGGCCCGGCATGGGCAAGACGGCGCTGGCGACCAAGATCGCCTATGGCGCCGCGCAGTCGCTGCTGGCGGAGGCGCGCGCCGCCGACCCGAACGCGGTCGCCAAGCGGGCAGTGGCGATCTTTTCGCTGGAAATGAGCGCCGAGCAGCTTGCCACCCGGCTGCTCGCCGAGGAGGCGCGGATTTCCGGCGACCGCATCCGCCGCGGCGACATCGGCCAGAAGGATTTTGACCGCTTCGTCCAGGTGAGCCGCGAGTTGCAGGGGCTGCCGCTGCATATCGACGACACGCCGGCGATCACGCTGTCGGCGCTGCGCACCCGCTGCCGGCGGCTCAAGCGCACCGCCGGGTTGGCGCTGATCGTGGTGGACTATCTGCAACTGATGCGGCCGCCGGCGGGCACGAAGCCGGAAAGCCGGGTGCTGGAAATCAGCATGATCACCCAGGGGCTGAAGGCGATCGCGAAGGAGCTGGCGGTTCCGGTGATCGCGCTGTCGCAGCTTTCGCGCGCCGTGGAGAGCCGCGAGGACAAGCGGCCGCAACTTTCTGATCTGCGCGAGTCCGGGTCGATCGAGCAGGACGCCGACGTGGTGATGTTCATCTATCGCGACGAATACTATCTGCAGCAGCGCGCACCGAAGCAGCTGGCGTTCGACAACGAGGAAAAATTCCACTCGGCGGTGGAGAAATGGCAGCGCGACATGGAGAGCGTCCACAACCGCGCCGAATTGCTGATCGAGAAGCAGCGGCACGGCCCGACCGGCAAGATCGACCTGTTCTTCGAGGGCGAGTTCACCCGCTTCGCGGACCTCGACCTGCAACATGGCGGGCTCGACGCTGACTGACATTGCCGCCGCGTTTGCGCGGCTGGACATCGACCTCGGCGCGATCGTCGCCAACTGGCGCCTGCTGCGCGACAGGCATGGCGGGCGGCCGACTGCCGGCGTGGTCAAGGCGGACGCCTACGGCGCCGGCGCGCCGCGAGGTCGCCGCGGCGCTGCACGCGGCGGGCTGCCGGCATTTCTTCATCGCGCATCTGGCCGAGGCGATCGGCGATCCGCCCGCTGCTGCCGGGCGCGCTGCTGGCGGTGCTGAACGGGCTGCTGCCGGGCACCGAGGCGGACTACGTCGCCCACGACATCGATGCCGGTGCTCGGCTCGCTCGGGGAAGTCGGGCGCTGGGCGGCCGCAGGCGACGAGGCACGGGAGAGAACTGCCGGCGCTGCTGCACGTCGATACCGGGCTTGCGCCGGCTCGGCCTCGACGGAGGCCGAGGTGCAGGCGCTGCGCCGACGACCCGACGCTGCTGGCCGGCATCGAGGTCGCTTTATGTGATGACCCACCTGGTTGCCGCCGACGAGCCGGAGATCGCCGATCAACGCGCGCCAGCCGGCGCCGCTTCGCCGCCGCGCGCGCGAAACTGCCGCCGGCGCCGTGCAGCGTCGCCAATTCTTCCGGCATCTTTCTCGGCGCCGGATTTCCGCTGCGACCTCGCGCGCCCCGGCGCGGCGCTTTACGGCGTCAACCCGACGCCCGGGCAAGCCGAACCCGATGCGGGAGGTGGTGCGGCTGACGCGCGCGGGTGCTGCAGGTGCGCGAGGTCGCGGCGGGCGAGACCGTCGGCTACAACGCCACCTGGCGGCGCGCCCGCGGCCGAGCCGGATCGCGACGGTCGGGGTCGGCTACGCCGACGGTTTTCCGCGCGCCTTGTCGGACCGCGGCGCGGCCTGCTTTGACGGAACCCGCGTTCCGCTGGTAGGCCGCGTCTCCATGGACCTGACGACGTTCGACGTGACGGATCACCCCGGCATCGGCCCCGGCGACTGGCTGGAGCTGCTCGGCCCGCACCGCAGCCTCGCCGACGTCGCGGACGGAGGCGGCGGCACCAACGGCTACGAGATGCTCACGTCGCTCGGCCGCCGCTTCGCGCAGGGTGTGCGCACGGGTGAACGCCGTGCTCGACTTCGTCGTGGCGGTCGGGCGCTGGGTGCTCGGCGTCGTGCCGCAGCGTCGGCGAGCTGGCGCTGTTCGCGCTCGACCGGCGCTGTCGCACCTGGTCCGCCCGCCGTTCTACGGCCGGATGTTCGCGCGCGCGCTGCTGGAGATCGGCTATTTCAGCCTGCCGGTGGTGGCGCTGACGGCGATCTTCACCGGCATGGTGCTGGCGCTGCAATCCTCTACCGGCTTCTCCCGCTTCTCCGCCGAGAGCGGCGATGCCGACGCTGGTGGTGCTGTCGGTCACGCGCGAACTCGGGCCGGTGCTGGCCGGGCTGATGGTCGCGGGGCGCGTCGGCGCGGCGATGGCGGCGGAGATCGGCACCATGCGCGTGACCGACCAGATCGACGCGCTGGTCACGCTCTCGACCGACCCGATGAAATACCTGGTGGCGCCGCGCCTGCTGGCCGGCATGATCGCGCTGCCGCTGCTGGTGGTGGTGGCCGACATCCTGGGCGTGTTCGGCGGCTTCATCGTCGCGACCGTCAAGCTGGGCTTCAACGCGCACACCTATCTCGCCAACACGCTGGCCTACATGCAGACCCAGGACGTGGTCTCCGGCCTGGTGAAGGCGGCGGTGTTCGGCTTCCTGATCGCGCTGATGGGCTGCTATCAGGGCTACAACAGCCGCGGCGGCGCGCAGGGCGTGGGCGCGGCGACCACCTCGGCGGTGGTGACGGCCTCCGTGCTGATCCTGGCGTTCGACTACGTGCTGACCGAGCTGTTCTTCGTCCGATGAGCGGCGCCAGCCCCGAAGATCCGCGTGCGCGGGCTGAAGAAGGCGTTCGGCGCCAAGACAGGTGCTGGACGGCGTCGACCTCGACGTGATGCCGGGCACCTCGATGGTGGTGATCGGCGGCTCGGGCACCGGCAAGTCGGTGCTGCTGAAATGCATCCTCGGCCTGCTGGAGCCGGATGCCGGCGTGATCGAGATCGACGGCCAGGACGTGCTGCATGCTCGACCGCGAGCAACGTTCGGCGGCGCGCGCAGAAAATCGGCATGCTGTTCCAGAACGGCGCGCTGTTCGATTCGCCTGCCGGTCTGGGAGAACGTGGCCTTTGGCCTGCTGGCGCAGCGCAAGCGCCTCGCGGGCGGACGGCGAAGCGCAAGGCGGCGGACGTGCTGGCGGCAGGTCGGGCTGCGCCGCGAGCGTCGGCGACATGTCGCCGGCGGAACTGTCGGGCGGGATGCAGAAGCGCGTGGCGCTGGCCCGCGCCATCGCGGCGCAACCGGAGATGCTGTTCTTCGACGAGCCGACCACGGGCCTCGACCCGATCATGGGCGCGGTGATCGACGGGCTGATCGTCGATTGCGTGAAGCACCTGGGCAGCACGGCGGTCGCGATCACCCACGACATGGCGAGCGCGCGGCGCATCGGCGACCGCGCGGCGATGCTGCACCACGGCCGCATCATCTGGTCCGGGCCGGCGGCGGCGCTGATGGACAGCGGCAACGACGTGGTCGACCAGTTCACCCACGGCCGCCGCGAGGGGCCGATCCAGATGGAGCTGCGAAGGTAGCGAAGCCGGCAGGTCGCCGCGAACGTGGGCTTGCGGCGACGTGGGGGAGTAACGCGCCGTTTCGGCAGTCGCACCTCCCCTTTCGCGCGCGCGCCCGCACGTGTAGCAGTCACCCCCGCTGTGATCGTCACCCGTGCCGGTCCCCGTAGTCGGTGCCGAGGAGCCATCGAGATGCGCCCCAATCCCACCCGCCTCGCCGCGTCGCTCGGGCTCGCCGCCCTGCTGTTCGCGGGCGTCGCCCGCGCGGCGGACATCACCTCGCTCGCGATCATGACGCCGGAGGAGGCCAACGACTACGGCTGGAACCAGCAGGGCGCCGCGGGAGCGAAGGCGGCGGCGGAGAAGTTCGGGCTGAAGTTCACGCTCGCCCAGGGGCTCGGCTACGGCGACGTGCGCGCGACCTTGCGCGAACTCGCCGGCGAGAAGACCGGGCTGATCATCGCCCATGCCAGCGGCTACAACACCGCGGCCCCCGAGATCGCCGCCGAGACGCAGACGCGCGTCGCGGTCACCGACAACCCGAAGGCGGTCGTGCCGGGCCTGGTCGCCGACTACACGCAGAACGCCGCCGAGGGCGCCTTCCTCGCCGGCATCCTGGCGGCGCGGATGACGAAGACCGGCACGGTCGGCATCGTCGTCTCGGGCGAGCCGCCGGCCTGGAACTCGCAATCGTTCGGCTTCGCGCAGGGCGCCAAGGCAGCGCGGCCGGACATCAAGCTGCGCTACGCCGTGATCGGCCCGGCCGCCTATGCGGACGCCGCCGGCGCCAAGCGGGTGACGCAGGCCACGATCGCGGCCGGCGCCGACGTGATCTTCGGCCAGGGCGACGGCGCCTCGTTCGGCATGCTCGACGCGGTGGAGACGGCGAAGCCCGCCGGCGGCGGCAAGAATCTGGTTCATCGACGTGATCGGCGACAAGAGCAGCATCGACCACGGCAACCTGCTGAGTTCGGTGCTGTGGGATTTCGCGCCGGTGTTCGAGCAGATGGTGCAGGACATCAAGGAGGACAAATTCGCCACCCGGCACTACAGCCTGAGCCTGGCCGGCGGATCGATCCGGCTGCTCAAGACGCCGCACATCCCGGAGGCGATCTGGACCGAGCTGGCGGCGGCGCAGGCCGACATCGTCGCCGGCCGGATCAAGGTGGAGGAAACGTTCGACGCCGCGCGCGTGCGTGCCGCGATGTCGGCGGTCGATGCCAGCAAGTAGCCCGTGCCGCCGGGCGCGCTGCTGGAGCTGCGGCGGGTCAGCAAGCGGTTTCCGGGCGTGCTGGCCAACGACGCGGTCGACCTCGGCCTGCATGCGGGCGAGGTACACGGGCTGCTCGGCGAGAACGGCGCCGGCAAATCCACGGTCGCCGGGCTGCTCGCCGGGCTGATCGCGCCCGATGCCGGCGAGGTGCTGCTGCAGGGCCGGCCGGTTGGGCTCGGCAGCCCGGCGGCGGCGCGGGCGGCGGGGATCGGCGCGGTGCAGCAGCATTCGACGCTGGTGCCGACGCTGACGGTCGCGGAAAACCTGCTGCTCGGCGAGGGACACGGGCTGCGCCGCCCCGATCGGCGTGCCGCGGCGGCCCGGTTTTCCGGACTGTGCCAGGATTTTCACTTCTCCATCGATCCGGCGGTGTCGGCCGGCCGGTTGTCGCTTGGCGAGCAGCAGCTCGTCGAAATCCTGCGCGCGGTGCTGCGCGGCAGCCGGATTCTTGTCCTCGACGAGCCGACGGCGATGCTGACCCCGGCTGGCTCCCGCGTCCTGCTGGACATCCTGCGGAGCACCACCGCCCGGGGCGCGGCCGCGCTGTTCATCACCCACAAGCTCGACGAGGCCCAGGAGATCGCCGACCGCATCACCGTGCTGCGGCACGGCCGCGTGGCCGGCACGTTCGCGGCCGGTAAGGCTGATCGGGAAATGCTGCTGGCGGCGATGTTCGGCCAGGCAAAGCAATACGCAAATAACATTGCGGCTCCGCTGGGCATTGCCGCCGTTCCGCCGCGTGGTTGGCCGGGTCAAGCCCGGCCAAGACGGAATGGGACTGCGAGCGATCAGTCCATCAGCAAGTCCTCTCGCAAGGCAAGCAGGAGCGCGCTCGACGTCCACGGCCTTACCCTGCGCGCGCCGGGCCGCCCGGTAATCCTCGACGATGTCAGCTTCGCAGTGGAACAGGGAGAAATCCTCGGCATCGCCGGGATCGACGGCAACGGGCAGACGCCGCTCGCGGAGGTGCTCGCGGGCCAGCGGGCCGCGGACGCCGGCACCGTGCTGCTCGACGGCGCCGATCTCGCGGGCCTCGGCGTCGCCGCGCGGCACCGGCGCGGGCTGCGCTACGTCACCGACGACCGGCTCGGCGAGGGCACGGTCGGCGCGTTCCCGTTGGCGGTGAACCTGCTGCTCAAGCGCATCGGCGCCGCCCCGTTCTGGCGCCACGGCGTCGCGCGGCCCGCCGCGATGGCCGCCCATGCGGCCGACAAACATGGAGAAATTCGACATCCGCGCGGCCGGCCCGTGGGCGCCGGTGCGCACGCTGTCCGGCGGCAACGTGCAGAAACTGCTGCTGGCGCGCGAGCTGGAGGGCGCGCCGAAGCTGGTGATCTGCAACAAGCCGACGCATGGGCTCGATGCGCTGACGCAGGTGGCGACCCGGCGCCGCATCGAGGTGCTCGCGGCATCCGGGGTTGCCTGCCTGCTGATCTCCCCCGACCTTGACGAGATTTTCGCCCTCGCCGACCGCGTCGCCGTGATGCGGGATGGGCGGCTGCTCGGGCCGTTGCCGAACGATGGCGCAGCGCGATCGGCAGTGGAGGCCCTGATGGCCGGCAGCGCATGAACCGGGTCGCGGTCATCGCGCTGCCGGTCATCGGCGCGCTGTTGGCGAGTGCGCTCGTGTTGCTCGCGGTCGGCGCCGATCCGCTCGCCTATTACGGGCTCGTGCTGCAACGCGGCCTGCTGACCGCCGAGGGATTGCAGGAGAGCGCGATCCGTGCGGCGCCGTTGTTGCTGCTGGCGGCGAGCCTGATCGTCAGTTTCTCGGCCGGCCTGTGGAATCTCGGCGGCGACGGCCAGTTTTTGCTGGCGGCGGTGATGGTCTCGGCCGCCTGCCCGCCGCTCGACGCGGTCGGCGGACCGTGGCTGGCGCTGCCGATCGGGCTGCTGGTGGCGCTCGCCGCCGGCGCGCTGTGGGCGGCGCTGCCGGCCGTGCTGCGCGCGTGGCGCGGCATCAACGAGATAATTACGACATTGATGATGAGCTTCCTTGGCGCCTCGCTGGCCAATGCCCTGATCAAGCTGGCATTCCGTGACCCGGGCACGACCGTGCCACAAACACGGATATTGCCGGTGGCAGACCGGCTGCCGCGGCTGTTCGGCGGCATCGTGCATCTGGGCGTGCCGCTGGCGGTCGTGGTGCTGGTCGGCGTGCATCTGGCGATAGCGCGCACCGCCTGGGGCCTGCGGCTGCGTACGCTCGGCGCCAGCGCGCGGGCGGCGCGACACGCCGGCATCGCCGTGCCGCGCACCATCGTGGTTGCGATGCTGGTCAGCGGCGCGCTGGCCGGGCTCGCCGGCGGCGTCGACATCCTCGGCGTCTGGGGCGGCGTGCGGGCGGACTGGAACCCGGCGTTCGGGCTCAGCGTGGTCGCGCTGGTCTGCCTCGCGCGCCTCAACGGCTTTGCGATCGCCGCGCTGATCCCGCTGTTTTCCGTGCTTTCGGTGGGAGGCGAGAGCGCCGCGATCCGGCTCAACGTGCCAAACTCGTTTTCGCTGGTGTTCGTGGCGTTGCTGCTGCTGTTCCTGGCGGTGAGCGAGGCCATGTCGCGGCGGGCCGCCGCGTTCGCCTGGCTGCGCGGATGACGCCCGAGTTGGCGACCGAACTGGTCTCCGGCGCCGCCACCGCCGCCGTGCCGCTGCTGCTGGCCGGGCTCGGCGAACAGCTCTCCGAAAAGGCCGGGGTGCTCAACGTCGGCATCGAGGGGATGATGCTGGCGGGCGCGTTCTGCGGCTTCTCCGCGGCCTTGTGGAGCGGCGCGCTGTGGCCGGGCTTCGTCGCCGGCGCCGCGGCCGGGGCAGTGGTCGCGCTGCCGATGGTGGTGCTGTGCGTGCGGCTCGGGCTCGACCAGGTCGTGGTCGGGATCGCGCTGACGCTGGGGGCGGAGGGGCTGACGGCGCTGCTGCACCGCGCACTGTTCGGCCGCTATCCGCGGCTGCCGGCGGCCGTGCCGTGGCGGCTGCCCGGCCTCGCCGACATCCCCGTGCTCGGCCCGGCGCTGTTCGACCGGCATCCGCTCGCCTATCTCGCGGTGCTGCTCTGCGCGGCGCTGGGCTGGCTGTATCGCGGTACGTTTCTCGGGTTGCACCTCGCGGCGGCCGGGGTGCAGCCCGCCGGGCTCGACGCCGCGGGCGTCGACGTTCTGCGGGTGCGCACGCTCGCGGTGCTCGGCACCGGGGCGCTGGCGGGGCTCGGCGGCGCCTATCTCGCGGAGATCGGCGCCGGCGTGTTCGTGCCGTTCATGACCAACGGCGCCGGCTTCATCGGCATCGTGCTGGCGATGCTGGGGCGCGGCCGCCCGGTGCTGGTGCTGGCCGGCGCGCTGCTGTTCGGCGCCAGCCTGTCCGCCGCGACGGCGCTGCAGGTGGTCGGCGTCGACATCCCGACCGACCTCGTGCAGATGCTGCCGTTCGCGATGGTCATGTTTTCGTTGATCGCGTTCGGCCGCTGGGCCGCGCTGCCGCCGGCCCTCGGAAAATCGTTCCGGCGCGGCGAGCGCTGAGCACGTGACGAGTTCGGGACGCCCCTTGACCGGCCCGCGTTGCCCCCGACGTCGGCGCTGAACCAGCAGGGAGCCTCGCCATGCGCGTGCCCGTCACTCCGCCGTCCGCGCTCGGCCCGGAGCAGCAGCCGATCTATGCCGATATGCGCAAGGGGATCGAGGAGAAGTTCAAGGGTTTCATCGCGATCCGCGACGACGGCGCGCTGTTGGGGCCGTGGAACCCGTGGATCCGCGAACCGAAATTCGGCGGGCCGATCTGGGAGCTGACCAAAGCGCTGTCGTTCTCGCCGAGCCTGCCGAAGCCGGTGCGCGAGGTGGCGATCCTGGTGACCGGCGCGCATTTCCACGCCGCCTACGAGATCTACGCGCACGTGCTGATCGGCGAGCAGCGCGGCCTGCCGGACGACACGCTGGCGACCATCGTTGCCGGCCAGCGCCCTGCCGATCTCGGGCGCGAGGAGGCGATCGCCTACGACATCGCCTCCAAGCTGGTGAGCGGCGGCGCGTTGCCGGAGCTGAGCTATAGGCAGGCGGTCGCGGCGTTCGGCGAGAGCGCGACCGCCGAGCTGATTTATCTCGTCGGGCTGTATTGCCTCGTGTCGGTCACGCTGAACGGTTTCGACGTGCCGGTGCCGGAGAGCAGCGCGGGGTAGCGAACGGCCGCCAAGGCAATGCGCAACAATGACCGCGTCGGCAGGCTGAATCGTAGGGTGGAATGTGCTTCGCATTCCACCGCTTGGCGATCCGCAAAACAGTGCGTGTTACTTGATATCGTCTGAACAAGACGGTGGAATGCGAAGGGCATTCCACCCTACGACTGTTGCAGTCGGATTCGGGTATTGTTACGATTGGCTACGACCCCAGGCTCTCCAGCACCTCCCTGTGCTGCTCCACCACGCGGTGGCGCCGGACTTTCTGGGTGGCGGTGAGCGTGCCGCCCTCGATCGTGAACGGCGGCACCAGAGCGTGCTTGCGGATGCGCTCGGTGACCGAGAGGCGCTTGTTGACGTTGCTCACCGCCGCCGCGACCGCCATCTCGTCGCAGCCCTCGGCCGCGACCACCAGCGCCGTCAGCCCGGCACGGCCCTCGCCGAGCACCACCGCCTGCGCGATCTCGGGCTGCGCGATCAGCAGCCCCTCGATCCGCGCGGGCGAGACGTTCTCGCCGCCGCTGAGCACGATCATGTCCTTCTTGCGGTCGGTGATCGTGAGGTAGCCGTCGGCGTCGAGCCGGCCGATGTCGCCGGTGTGCAGCCAGCCGTCGCGGATCACCGCCGCCGTTTCCTCCGGCCGGCCCCAGTAGCCCTCCATCACGAGGTCGCCGCGCAGCAGGATCTCGCCGTCCGGCGCGAGGCGCAGCTCGACCCCCTCCAGCGTGCGCCCGACGGTGCCGACGCGGGTCGCGCCGCGGGTGTTGGCCGACACCACCGGGCCCGCCTCGGTCTGGCCGTAGCCCTGCAGCAGTTCGAGGCCGATGCCGAGGAAGAAGCGCCACACCTCCGGCTCCAGCCGCGCGCCGCCGGACATCGCGGCGAACAGCCGGCCGCCGAACCGCGCCCGCACCTTCTTGCGCACCAGCCGCTCGAGCAGCGGATCGGCCAGCCGCTCGCCAAGGCCGAGCCGTTCGCCTTCCATGCGCTTGCCGCCGATCGCGAGGGCGGCGCGAAACAGCCGCTGCCGCCAGGCCGGCTCGCGCGCGACCTGGGCGAGGATGCGGCTCTGGATCACCTCCAGCACGCGCGGCACGATGGTGATGATGGTCGGCCGCACCGCCAGCAGGTCGGCGGCCAGATGCTCGACGCCACGCGAATAGACGACCTCGGTGCCGATGCTGAGCAGGAAGAACTGGCCGGCGGTGTGCTCGTAGCAGTGCGACAGCGGCAGGAACGACAGGTAGGTCTCGCCGTCGAACTGCAGCGGCCGCACCAGCACCTCGGCGCCGCGGCAGTTGGAGAGGATGGCGCGGTGCGACAGCATCACGCCGCGCGGCACGCCGCCGGTGCCCGAGGTGTAGATCAGGCAGGCCAGCGCCGAGGCCGGAATTTGCTCCGCTTCCGCCGCGACGTCGGCGAACGGGCCGGCGCCCTGCACGACGGCCGGCCACGGCAGCATGCGCACGCCCGGGACCTCGAAGCCGTCGAGCGCGATCATCAGGTCGAGCGGGCCGCCGGCGGCGACTTTCTGGCCGAACTCGGGGGTCGAGCAGACCGCGACGCGCGCGCCGCAGTCGCGCAGCACGTGGGCGTGGTCCTCGGCGGTGTTGGTGACGTAGGTCGGCACCGGCACGGCCCGGAGCGTCAGCAGCGCGGTCTCGACGATCGGGTATTCCGGCCGGTTCTCGCTGACGATCAGCACCCGGTCGCCGGCGGCGATGCCGGCCGCGCGCAGGTTGCGCGCGGCGGCGCCGGCGAGCCGGCCGAACGTGCCCCAGGTCATGCCGTGCCAGCCGCCGTCGCGGAACTGCGCGCAGCATCGGCTTGTCCGGCCACTGCCGCGCCCGGTCGAACATCATGGCCGCAAGGTTCGGCCAGTGTGGATAAGGCTCCACGTCGCACTCCCTTCCGCGCACGGGACTTTGACCGCCTGCCCGAGTCGCTTACATGGGCGGTGTGATAGACCAACACAGGACACCCAAGTCTATGCCCGACGGACAGGCCGGCGCCGCGACGCGCCAGGGCCAGCACGATGCCGAGCTTCCCAACTGGGACCTTGCCGACCTCTATCCGGGGCCGGACAGCCCGGAGTTGCACGCCGATCTGGAGCGCGCCACGGCCGCCGCCAAGGCATTCGCGGCCGCGTACGCGGGGCCGGCGTCGGCGGGCTGGCCGGCCGGGCGCTCGCCGCGGCGATCGCCGAATACGAGCGCATCGAGGAAATGCTCGGCCGGGTCATGTCCTACGCGCAACTGCTGTTCGCCGGCGATTCGACCGACCCGGCGATCGGCCGGTTCTACCAGTCGATGAACGAGCGGGTGACCGCGATCAGCAGCGACCTGATTTTCTTCACGCTGGAGATGAACCGGCTGGACGACGCGGCGCTGGACGAGAAGCTGGCCGAGCCGGCGCTCGCGCATTGGCGCCCGTGGCTGCGCGACCTGCGCGTGTTCCGCCCGCACCAGCTGTCCGACGAACTGGAAAGACTGCTGCACGAGAAGGAAGTGACCGGCCGCGCCGCCTGGTCGCGCCTGTTCGACGAGACGGTGGCGGGCATGCGCATGCCGGTGGCGGGCGAGAGCCTGACGGTGAGCGCCGCGCTGAACAAGCTGTCCGACCGCGACCGCTCGGTGCGCGAGGCCGCCGGCAAAGGCCATCGGGGAGGCGTTCGGCGGCAGACATCAAGCTGTTCGCCCTGATCACCAACACGCTGGCCAAGGACAAGGAGATCATCGACACCTGGCGCCACTACCCGCGCCCCGGCAGCTACCGCAACCGCGCCAACATGGTCGAGGACGAGGTGGTGGACGCGCTGGTGTCGGCGGTGACCGCCGGCTATCCGCGGCTGGCGCACCGCTACTACGCGATGAAGGCGAAATGGCTCGGGCTGCCGAAGCTGCAGCACTGGGACCGCAACGCGCCGCTGCCCGAGGACGAGGACCAGCAGATCCCCTGGGACGAGGCGCAGGCGGCGGGTGCTGGACGCCTACGGCGCGTTCTCGCCCGGATCTGGCCGCGGTCGGGCGGCGCTTCTTCGAAAAGCCCTGGATCGACGCCGAACTGCGCCCGGGCAAGTCCGGCGGCGCGTTCGCGCATCCGACGGTGCCGTCGGCGCATCCCTACCTGCTGCTGAACTACCACGGCCGCACCCGCGACGTGATGACGCTGGCGCACGAACTCGGCCACGGCGTGCACCAGGTGCTGGCCGGCGCGCAGGGCTACCTGATGTCCGGCACGCCGCTGACGCTCGCCGAAACCGCGAGCGTGTTCGGCGAGATGCTGACGTTCCGCGCCCTGCTGGACGCCGAGACCGACCCGCAAGCGGCGGCGCATCATGCTGGCGAGCAAGGTCGAGGACATGCTGAACACGGTGGTGCGGCAGATCGCGTTCTACCAGTTCGAGACGCGGCTGCACGACGAGCGCCGCAGCGGCGAACTGCTGCCGGACCGCATCGGCGAAATGTGGATGGAGGTGCAGACCGAGAGCCTCGGTCCGGCGTTCGAGTTCACGCCCGGAATACAGTGTGTTCTGGTCCTATGTGCCGCACTTCATCCACTCGCCGTTCTACGTCTATGCCTATGCGTTCGGCGATTGCCTGGTGAACGCGCTGTATGCGGTGTTCCAGGACGGGCATCCGGGCTTCCAGGCGAAGTACCTGGACATGCTGCGCGCCGGCGGCACCAAGCGGCACAAGGAGCTGCTGGCGCCGTTCGGGCTGGATGCGTCCGACCCGGCGTTCTGGACGCGCGGGCTCGACGTGATCGCGGGCTTCATCGACGAGCTGGCGAGCCGACGTGATGGCGGAGGCCGAGGACCATTCCGTCGCTGTTCGGCGAACTGCGGCGCATTGCCCGCACCTCCGGGGCGGTCGGCGGCATCGCGGCGCGCGTGGTCGGGGCGCGCGCCTTCGGCATCCGACCGACCGCGCGGCGCATGCGGAGGACCTGAAGGCCATCCTCGGCGGGCTGAAGGGCCCGCTGATGAAGGTGGCGCAGTTCCTCTCGACGGTGCCGGACGCGCTGCCGGCGGAATACGCGCAGGAACTGGCGCAGCTGCAGTCGAACGCGCCGGCGATGGGGGCGGCGTTCGTGCGCCGGCGCATGGGCGGCGAACTCGGGCCGGACTGGCGAACCAAGTTTTCCGAGTTTGGCGACACCGCGGCGGCTGCGGCGAGCCTCGGGCAGGTGCACCGGGCGGTGCTGCACGACGGGCGCGACGTCGCCTGCAAGCTGCAATATCCGGACATGGCGAGCACGGTGGAAGCCGATCTGCGCCAGTTGAAGCTGGCGATGGCGGTCTATCACCGGATGGACAGCGCGATCCAGCAGGACGAGATTTTTAGCGAGCTGTCCGAACGGCTGCGCGAGGAACTCGACTACTTGCGCGAGGCGGCGCAGATGCGGCTGTACGGCGCCATGCTCGGCCAGGACGAGCCTGGTGCACGTGCCGGTGCCGGTGCCCGACTACTGCACCAAGCGGCTGCTGACGATGACCTGGCTCGACGGCCGGCCGCTGATGCGCAGGCTGGAAGAAGACCCGCCGCAGGAGGAACGCAACCGCATCGCCGAGGCGCTGTTCCGCGCCTGGTACGTGCCGTTCTATCGCTACGGCGTGATCCACGGCGACCCGCATCTCGGCAACTACCAGGTGCGCCCGGACGGCAGCGTCAACCTGCTGGATTTCGGCGTGATCCGCGTGTTCGGCGCGAAATTCGTGCGCGGCGTGATCGACCTGTTCGAGGCGGTGCGCGACAACGACGACGACAAGGCGCTGCGCGCCTACGAGACCTGGGGTTTTGCCAATATCAGCCGCGAGCAGATGGCGTGCTCAACGAGTGGGCGCGGTTCCTCTATGAGCCGCTGATCGAGGACCGGGTGCGGCGCATCCAGGAGACCGACGATCCGATGTTCGGCCGCGTGGTCGCCCAGCGCGTGCATGCCGGGCTGAAGCGCACCGGCGGGGTGCGGCCGCCGCGCGAGTTCGTGCTGATGGACCGCAGCGCGATCGGCCTGGGCGGGGTGTTCCTGCGGCTGCGGGCGGAGCTGAACTGGTCGCGGCTGTTCCACGATCTGATCGCCGATTTTTCCGCCGACGCTCTGGCCGAGCGGCAGGCGGCGGCGCTGGCGGCGGCGGGCGTGCCGGCGACGCTCTCGTAGGCTACGGCACCGCCGCGAGCGGAATGCCCAGCGCCCGCATCGCGGCGTCCGATCGGTCGGTGGCGATCCGGATCGGCGTGCCCGGCACCGCGTAGCGCTGCGGCAGCTTGTTTACATGCAGCCGCTCCGCGTCGAACCCGTCCGTAAGCCAAATCACGGTGTCGGGCGGCGCGTCCGCGTCCCAGCCCGCGATTTCGGGGCGCGCGAAGTCGAACGGCCGCAGCGACGCCACCGAGTTGTCGACGAGCAGCCGGCCCAGGCCCGGCCGCGCCGCGACGATCGCGCGTCATCGCCTGCTCGGTGCGCGCCTGCTCGGCCGCGGTCGGCGCCTGCAGGAACGCTTGCGGCAGCGCGATGTGGCCGGGGTCGTAGTCGCGGCCGATCGGCAGCAGGCTCAGCGCCACCATCGCCAGCAGCGCCGCGGCCGGCGGACGCTGTGCGCCGGCGCGGCCGGCCGCTGCCGCTGCTGGATCGGCGCGCCGAGCCAGCGGCCAGGCCATCGCGACCAGGAACGGATAGGCGTAGTAGCCCACCATCCAGCCGGCCGCGTCGGAGGCGGCGAGCAGTTGCAGCGCCGCCCAGGGCAGGCAGGCGACGTAGCCGAGCGACGATGTAGGGGTTCGCGCGCGCGCGCGGCCCAGAGCGAACGCGGCAATGCCGGGCAGAAGATGCTCGAATGCAGCAGCAGCCAGCCGCCGAGGCGGATCGCCAGCGAGTTGCAGGCTCAGATGCGCGTAGGGCGGGTCGCCGATGTAGACGCGGATGAACGACGAGCTGTCCGGGTAAGGCGCGGTGTTGCAGGAACAGCACGAGCGCCGAAGACGCCACGCCCGCCAGCGGCGAAACCGAGCAGGAGAAAGTCGTCGCGCCACGGTCGGGCCGCGCGCCGGTTCAGCGCGATCCAGACAAACAGGAAACCGAACGCGTGCAGCCCGACATCCTCGCGCGTGGCCAGGGCGACGGCGAAGGCGAGCGCCGCGACGATGCGGTGGCGCAGCACCAGCGCAGCGAGAGCCAGCAGCAGGCAGGCGGCGCCGAGCGTCTCGAAATGCGGATAGCGGGCGATCGCGATCGAAAGCCCGTTGAACGCGAACGCCGTCGAGGCAACGGCGGCGAGCCCAAGTTTCCAGCCGCGGCGATGGCTCGAGACCCTCGGCCAGCAGCCAGAGCAGCGGCAGCGCCAGCAACCCATGCGCAGACGCCCACAAATCCGGCAAACATCTGCGGCATCGTCGCCGGCAGCAGCCAACTGAGCGCGGTGACCGGCAGACAGCACCGGCGCCACATGGAAATTGAAGAAGCTCTGGCCGCCGAGGCTGGGCGGCAGCGGCAGCGCCGGCGTGCTGTGCCAGGTCAGCGCGGCCAGCAGCCCGGTGTCATACAGAAAACTGCCGCGCACGTAGAAGTGGAAGAGAATGAAGCGATCGGAAAGGAACGTCGGAATCGCGAAGGCGACGGCCGCGGCGAGCAGGCGGGCCAGCCGATCAAGCAAATCCGCCGAGGGCTCGCGCATGGTCTGGAGGCCGCTGAAGCCCCCTCCCCTTGCGGGAGGGAGTTGGGGGAGGGGTGGCGCGTCCATGCACTAGGGCCGCTCGACCCCTCCCCCCGGCCCCCTCCCGCAAGGGGAGGGGGAGAAGCCCGCTGACCTGTGCACGGTCTTTTGCGAATGGCTCAGCGCGACTCGATCAGCAAACTGAGCTGCCGGTTGTCGTTGTGGGAGAAGTCGGGCAACGGGATCGGATAGTCGCCGGTGAAGCAGGCGTCGCAGAATTTCGGCGCAGCCTCGTTGCGCACGCCCTCGCCGAGCGCACGGTACAGGCCATCAATGGAAATGAACGCGAGGCTGTCGGCGCCGATCAACTCGGCCATCTCCTCGACGCTGTGGCGTGCCGCCAGCAGCTTGCTGCGTTCCGGCGTGTCGATGCCGTAGAAGCAGGAATGCGTGGTCGGCGGCGAAGAGATGCGCATGTGCACCTCCGCCGCGCCAGCCTGCCGCACCATCTCGACGATTTTCTTGCTGGTCGTGCCGCGCACGATGCTGTCGTCCACCAGCACCACGCGCCGCCCCTCCAGCACCGCGCGATTGGCGGAGTGCTTCAGCTTGACGCCGAGATGGCGGATCACGTCGGTCGGCTCGATGAAGGTGCGGCCGACATAGTGGTTGCGGATGATGCCGAGCTCGAACGGCACGCCGCTCTCCGTCGCGTAGCCCATCGCCGCCGGCACGCCGCTGTCCGGCACCGGCACGATCACGTCGGCCGCCACATGGCTCTCGCGCGCCAGTTCGGCGCCGATCAATTTTCGCGCCTCGTAGACGGGCTTGCCCTCGACCAGCGAGTCGGGCCTGGCAAAGTAGATGTACTCGAACACGCAAAACCGCGATTTCACGCGTCCGAACGGGCGCACGCTGTGCACGCCGGCATCGTCGATGATGACGATCTCGCCGGGCTCGATGTCGCGCACGAAATTCGCGCCGACGATGTCGAGCGCGCAGGTTTCGCTGGCCAGCACCCAGCCGCCGGTGCCCTCGCCGAGCCGGCCGAGGATCAGCGGGCGCACGCCCAGCGGGTCGCGCGCGCCGATCAGCGCCTCCGAGGTCATCGCGATCAGCGAATAGGCGCCGATCACCTGTTTCAGCGCATCGATCAGCCGGTCGACGACCGTCGAATAGAGGCTGATCGCGATCAGATGAATGAAAACTTCGCTGTCGGTGGTGGACTGGAACAGGCAGCCGCGGCGCACCAGCGCGCGGCGCAGCGCGGTTGCGTTGGTCAGGTTGCCGTTGTGCCCGACCGCGAGCCCGCCGAACTCGAAATCCGCGTACAGCGGCTGCACGTTGCGCAGCACCGTGTCGCCGGTGGTGGCGTAGCGGTTGTGGCCGACGGCGCGGCTTCCGGGCAGGCCCGCGATCACCCGCGGCTCGGAGAAATTGTCGCCGACCAAACCAAGGCCGCGATGCGAGTGGAAGCGCGTGCCGTCGTAGCTGACGATGCCGGTCGCCTCCTGGCCGCGATGCTGCAGCGCGTGCAGGCCGAGCGCGGTCACGGCGGCGGCGTCGATGCAGTCCCACACGCCGAACACGCCGCATTCCTCGTGCGGCTTGTCGTCCCCCAGCTTGTCGTCCTCGTCGTCGGCGTCGGGAAGCGGCATCTGGCTTGGTCTCCTGACCGCGTCATGGCTTGCCGATGGCCAAGCCCTTCGGCTTGAGGCTCAACAGATCCGCGGCCTTCATCTCGCGCCCGCCCGGCGGGCTCTGGATCACCGGCCGGTAGTCCGGCGGCAGCAGCTCCGCGGCCAGGATGGCGCCCTGGTAGACATACGGCATCAGCCGCGCCTGCTGCACCGCAACCGGCCAGCGATCCAGCGGCACCACCATGCCGCCCACGATATAGGCGATGATGACGACCCCGGCACCCCTGACCAGCCCGAAAACGAAGCCGAAGGTCCGGTCGATGCCGCCCAGCACCGAGGTCCGCACGAAACCGCCGATCACCCCGGACACCACCGACAGCACCAGCAGCGCGGCCAGGAACACGATGCCGAAAGCGGCGACGTCGGCGACGTCGGCCTGGGTGATCCAGGCACGGAAGCGCGCGCGCACGTAGGGGAACGCCCAGACCGCGACGAACCCCGCGGCAAACCAGGAGCCGAGGCCCAACACCTCCCGCACCAGCCCGCGCATGAACGCCAGCAGCGCGGAGAACCCGATCACGAAGATGATGACGATGTCGAACCAGGTCAACCCGCGGCCTTCCGGCAGTGTCGCTCCGATATATCCCCCGACCGGCGCGCTGCGCCAGCCGAACCGAGCAGGCAACTCAGCGGGAAGTCGCGGATTTCGGCGGCGCGAACTCGGCCACGAGGTCGGTGAGGTGGCCGATCTCGTGCAGCGCCATGCCCTCCGGCGCCGCCAGCAGGCGATTGCCGCGGGCGAGCCGGCGCGGCAGGCAGGCCGCCTCGAACCCGAGCTTCTGCGCCTCCTTGAGCCGCGCCTCGGCCTGCGCCACCTGCCGCACCTCGCCCGAGAGCCCGACCTCGCCGAAATAGACGCGCGACGGATCGGTCGGCCGGTCGGCGGCGGCGGAGGCGAGCGCCGCGGCGACGGCCAGGTCGGCGGCCGGCTCGGAAATGCGCAGGCCGCCGGCGACGTTGAGATAGACGTCGCTGGATGCGAGGCGCAGGCCGCAGCGCGCCTCCAGCACCGCCAGCAGCATCGCGAGCCGCCCGCCGTCCCAGCCGATCACCGAGCGGCGCGGCGCGCCGCCGGGATTGGCCGACAGCAGCGCCTGGATTTCCACCAGCACCGGCCGCGTCCCTTCCAGACCCGCGAACACGGCACTGCCGGAGACGTTGCCCCGCCGCTCCGCAAGAAACAGCGCAGAAGGGTTCTGCACCTCGGCGAGCCCGCGGTCGGTCATCTCGAACACGCCGATCTCGTCGGTCGCGCCGAACCGGTTCTTCACCCCGCGCAGGATGCGGAACTGATGGCCGCGGTCGCCTTCGAAGTAGAGGACGGCGTCCACCATGTGCTCCAGCACGCGCGGCCCGGCGATGGCGCCCTCCTTGGTGACGTGGCCGACCAGCGCGACCGAGAAGCCGCGCGATTTCGCCAGCCGGATCAGCTCGAAGGCGGAGGCGCGGACCTGGGCGACGGTGCCGGGCGCGGACTCGATGCTGTCGAGCCACATGGTCTGGATGCTGTCGATCACCACCAGCGTGGCATCGGCCTCGGCTTCGAGCGCCGCCGCGATGTCGCGCAGGTTGATCGCGGCGGCGAGGCCCATCGCCGCGTCGGCCAGGCCGAGCCGGCGGGCGCGCATGCGGAGCTGCTCGATCGACTCCTCGCCCGAGACATACAGCACGCGCCGGCCGGCGCGGGCGAGGCTGGCGGCGGCCTGCAGCAGCAGCGTGGACTTGCCGATGCCGGGATCGCCGCCGAGCAGCACCGCCGAGCCGGGCACCAGGCCACCGCCGAGCACGCGGTCGAGCTCGGCGATGCCGATCGCGATCCGCGGCGGCGGCTCGGCCTCGCCCTCCAGCGGCACGAACGCTATTTTTCGAGCTGCCCCCGGTTTGCGCGCGCGGCTTTGGCGAGGCCGGGGCCGGCCTCGATCGGTTCCTCGGACAGCGTGTTCCACTCGCCGCAGCTCTCGCAGCGGCCCGCCCAGCGGGGCGCAATTGCGCCGCAGGACTGGCAGACGAAGCGGGTGGTCGGTTTGGGCAAGGCCAGGCCCCCTTTGCGCCGACCTACGCGGCCAGCTCCGTCGTCGCCTGCAAGCCCAGCGCCTGCGCCAGCCGGTCGAGCCGGCGGGTGACGCTTTCGCCGGCGAACACGCCGCTGCCCTCGGCGAGCCGCAGCGCCAGCCGGTGGTTCGACCCGCAGCATGGTGCCGGCCAGCAGGTCCGGCGTGCCGGCGGAGAGCGTGTAGGCGAGCCGCAGCGCGCAGCCGAGCACGGTCGCGCGCTGGATGGCGTCGCGGCGCCAGCAGCGTGCGCGCCGGTCGCCAGGAACGGCGCCTCCGGCTCCGCCTCGTAGCGCAGCGCCAGCGTGAGCCCCAGAAACGCCCGCGCGTGGTGGTCGAGGCCGATCCCGGGCTGCCGCAAGACCCGCAGAAAGGCCTGCTCGGCGCGGTATTCCGGGTGGTCGTGGCTGCCGATGTCGCTCATCCAGCACGCCGCCTCGCGCAGCCGCCGCGGCTCGCCGCCTTCGCCCGGGAACAGCGGGTCGGTCCAGGCCAGCAGCGCCGGCGGCAAGGTCGGATCGCGGCCGTATTGCTGGGCCGAGGTCGTGGCTCGCCGCCAGCAGCGGGTCCTTGGCGCGCAGGGCGCGCCGGGCATCCGCCGCATGAACCAGCCCTCGCGCAGCCCGTTGGCGCTGAACACCACGCGGCGCGCGCCGGTCGCGCGCAGCACCCGGCGCAGCACCACGGCGGCGAACGGCAGGTCCTCGATGCGCCGGCGCGGCATCGCCGGCATGCGCTCCAGCACCCTGCGGGACGCGGCGGCGATCAGCCCGGCCAGGTCGCGCGCCTCCTCGCGCGCCGATCGTGTAGTGGTGGACCATGTTCAGCGGATAGCCGGTCTGCGCGATGTGGATGCGCGCCAGCGCCCGCCAGGCGCCGCCGACCAGATAGAGGTCGCGGCCGGCGCGCCTCCGCCAGCCACGGGCACGGTCGCGAGGTCGGCCTCGGCGAGCGCGCGCGCCCGCACCGGGTCGCCGCCGGAGCGTTCGGCCAGCCGGATCACGCCGAGCGGCAAGGTTGCGAGGCCTCGCCGCGCACGCCGGCGTCGAGCCGCACCAGCTCCAGCGAGCCGCCGCCGATATCGGCCAGGATGCCGTCCGCCTGCGGGATGCCGCACAGCACGCCGGCGGCGGAGAACTCGGCCTCCTCCTCGCCGGACAGGATGCGGATCGGCACGCCCGGCATCCGGGCCTGCAGCGCCGCCACGAACGTCGGGCCGTTGCGCGCGTCGCGCACCGCGGCGGTGGCCAGCACCTCGAACGGGTCCGCCGCCATCGCGCGCGCGATCGGCGTAGTAGCGGTGCATCACCGTCAGCGCCTGCGCCATGCCCTCCTCGTTCAGCAGGCCGGTGGTCTCCAGCCCGCGGCCGAGCCGCAGCACCGCCTTCTCGTTGAAGATCGCACCGGGTTGCGGCTGCGGCCCTCGAACACGACCAGCCGCACCGAGTTCGACCCGAGATCGACGACGGCGCAACGCGGCAGCGTCCGGCGGAGGGGCAAAGGGCATCGGTCGGGCTCCGTGCGGTTGCAGCCCGGCTAGTCCTGCAGGACCCGGTCGGGGCGGCGCGATTGCGCCGTTACCGACGGCACCAACGGGCCATGCAGCGCCGAGCCGCGGCCCGAGAGAGACGGGTTGGTCATGAAATAATCGTGCGCCGAGACGCGCGCTCGCCCGGCGCCCGGCGCCACCCGGCGCCAGGCGCCGTCCGGGCTCAGCTCCCAGGACTGCAGCGAGTCCTTCAGGTTGATCACCATGATCTGGTCCAGCACCTGCGCGTGCACCGTCGGATTGTGGATCGGCACCAGCGTCTCGACGCGCCAGTCCATGTTGCGCTCCATCCAGTCGGCCGAGCTGATGAAAACCTTCGCGTGCCGGCCGGGCAGCAGGTGGCCGTTGCCGAACGCGTAGATGCGGCCGTGCTCCAGGAAGCGGCCGACGATCGACTTGACGCGGATGTTCTCCGACAGCCCGGGCACGCCGGGGCGCAGGCAGCAGATGCCGCGGATGACTGCACATCACCTTCACGCCGGCGCGCGAGGCCTCGTACAGCGCGTCGATCAGCTCGGTCGTCGGCCAGGCTGTTCATCTTCAGCCAGATCGTGCCCGGCTTGCCCTGCTCGGCGAAGGCGATCTCGCGGTCGATCAGCTCGAGCAGCGTCGAGCGCGTGGTCAGCGGGCTGAACGCCAGCGCCTCCATGCGTTCCGGGCGGGCGTAGCCGGTCATGTAGTTGAACAGCCGCGCCGCGTCGCGCGTCAGCTCCGGGTCGGCCGTGAAGAAGCTCAGGTCGGTGTAGATGCGCGCGGTGATCGGATGGTAGTTGCCGGTGCCGAAATGCGCGTAGCTGCGCAGCGTGCCGCCCTCGCGCCGCACCACGAGCGAGAGTTTCGCGTGCGTCTTCAGCTCGGTAAAACCATAGACCACCTGCACGCCGGCCGCTTCCAGCGTGCGCGCCAGCCGGATGTTTGCCTCCTCGTCGAAGCGGGCGCGCAGCTCGACCATCGCCGTGACCGACTTGCCGGCTTCGGCCGCCTCGATCAGCGCTTTCACGATCGGGCTGTCGCGGCTGGTGCGGTACAGCGTCTGCTTGATCGCGACCACGTCGGGTCCTGCGCGGCCTGCCGCAGGAACTGCACGACAACGTCGAAACTCTCGAACGGGTGGTGGACGATGATGTCCTTGGCGCGGATCGCGGCGAAGCAGTCGCCGCCGAAATCGCGGATGCGCTCCGGAAAGCGCGGCGTGTAGGGCGGGAACAGCAGGTCGCGCACGGTCGTCGACGATCAGCTGCTTGACATCCGCGAGGCCGATCAGGCCCTCGACCAGATGCACTTCCTGGGTCGTCGCATCGAGCTCGTCGGCGACCAGTTCGCGCAGGTCGGGCGGCATGCCGGCGTTGACCGTCAGGTGGATCGCGACGCCGCGCCGGCGCCGCTTCAGCGCCGATTCGTAGGAGCGCACGAGGTCTTCGGCCTCTTCCTCGAACTCGACGTCGGTGTCGCGGATCAGCCGGAACAGGCCCTGGCCGAGCACCCGGAAGCCGGGGAACAGCCGGTGCAGGAACAGGCCCACCAGATGTTCGAGCAGCACGAAGCGCGCCGCGCCCGTGCCGCCCGCGGCCTTGTCGACGTCCGGCGGCAGGCGGACGAACCGGTCCACCTGCGCCGGCAGCGGGATCAGGCCGCGCATCGCGTGCCCGTCCTCCTCGCGCACCAGCAGCAGCGCGATCACGAGGCCCATGTTCGGGATGAACGGGAACGGATGCGCCGGGTCGATCGCCAGCGGCGTCAGCACCGGGAACACCCGCTCCATGAACCAGGCGTCGAGCCAGCTGCGGTCGTGCTCGGTCAGATCATCGGGCTCCGCAACCTGGATGCCCACCGCCGCGAGCCGGGTGCGCAGATCGCGCCAGACCCGCTGCTGGTCGGCGATCAGCGCGCGGCGCGCCTTTTTCCACTTCCAGCAGCTGCTGCGCCGGCGTGCGTCCGTCCGGCGGAGCGCGCGGTGACGCCGGCCTTGGCCTGGCCGATCAGGCCGGCGACCCGCACCGAATAGAATTCGTCGAGGTTGTCGGCGCTGATCGACAGGAAGCGCAGCCGCTCCAGCAGCGGGTGGCGCTCGTTCTCCGCCTCCTCCAGCACGCGCTGGTTGAAGTCGAGCCAGGACAGTTCGCGGTTGATGAAGCGCTCGGGGCTGTCCGGGGCGACCGCCGGCGCCGGCCCCGCGACCATCTCCGGCATCGAGCCATCGAGCGCGGCAGGCTCCGCCGCGGTGGGGGACGCGCGGCGCAAGCGCTCGACGGCCGGTTGCGTCTCGCCCACGTCGATCTCCCTGCGTGCCGCCCAGCGGCGCAACTTTACAGGAGGCATGAGGCACCCGCAGAGGCTGCTGGCGATTTTGCCAAATCTTCATGCATCGGCGCCGCCGGGACACATCGCGCGCAAGCACGTCGGCGGCGACCGCCCGGCGTCACCCGCCGGCCGGCGACCAGGGCGGTCCGGTCGAGCCGGGCGGCCGCCTCGCGCATCGCGGCCGGGGTGCGCGGCAGCCGCAGCCGCAGCCAGTCCTGCACCGGCTCGGTCACCGCAAGCTGGCGCTCGGCGAGCAGGCGCGCGAGCAACGCGCGCAGCAGGCCGTCGTCGGGCGCGCGGATTTCGGCGATCGTGAGGGCGCGCAGCCGGCTCGCCAGGTCGGCGAGCCCGGTCGGCCAGCGCGCCGGCGGCGTGCGCGCGGCCAGCAGCAGCGGCCGGCCGGCTTCGGCACAGGCGTTCAGCAGGTGCAACAGCGGCAACTCGGCCGCCGCGTCGGCGTCGTCGATCGCGACCGGCCGGTCCGGCGGCGCCGGCACGGGCGGCAGGCTCGGCCCGGCCAGCAGCCGCGCCCCGGTCCGTCGCCGCCCAGACATGCAGCAGATGCGTCTTGCCGCTGCCCTCGGGCCCGCTCAGCGCCAGCCGGCGCAGCGGCCAGTCGGCGCCCGGCGCCAGCCACGCGAGCGCCATCTCGTTGGACGGGCCGGCCAGGAAGTCGGCCGCGGTGAACTGCGGCTCGTGCGCGAACGGCAGCGCCAGCTGGCGCCATGCCGGGGCGAGCGGCGTCGCGTCGGGCGCGTCCGGCCTCATGGCTCGCCCCCGTAGCGCGGCGGATCGAGATAGAGCGGGCTTGCGAGGTAGCGGCGCAGCCAGAACCGGCTCAGCACGCCGATGATGGCGGCGACCGGCACGGCCAGCATCACGCCGAGGAAGCCGAACGCCGCGCCGCCGGCGAACAGCGCGAAGATCACCCAGACCGCGTGCAGCTCCACCCGGTCGCCGAGGAAGCGCGGATAGATCACATAGCCTTCCAGCAGGTTGCCGATCACGAACACCGCCGCGACCATCGCGACCCCGGTGTAGGTGGGAAACTGCGCGAACGCGAGCCCGATCGAGGTCACGCCGCCGGCGATCGTGCCGACATAGGGGATGAACGACAGCAGCCCGGCCGACATGCCGACGATCAGGCCGAGATCGAGCCCGACCGCCGAGAGCCCGACCGCGTAGAACAGCGCGAGCGCGATGCAGCACATCGCCTGGCCGCGCAGCCAGGCCGAGAGGATGCGGTCGACCTCGCGCGCCTGCGCGCGGATCACGGCGGCGTAGCGGCGCGGCAGCCAGCCGTCGGCGCTCGCGATGATGCGCGGCCAGTCGCGCAGCAGGTAGAACGCCACGACCGGCGTGACCACCATCAGCGTCAGCACGTTGAACAGCGCGAAGCCGCCGCCGATCAGGTGGGTGATGGCGGTGACCACGAACGAGACCATCGCGCCGGCCTGGCCGCCGACCAGGTCGCGCAGCTTGTCGTCGACGAACTGCGGCCCCAGCTGCTCCTGCAGGCTGGCGACGACCTGGGCGAGGAAGACCCGCAGCGCGTCCACGTAGCCGGGCAGCCGCACGATCAGGATGCCGATCTGCGACAGGATCAGCGGATACAGCAGCAGCGCGAACAGCAGGCCGGCGGCGATCAGCGCGATGATCATCAGCAGCGCCGCGGCGCCGCGCGGAATGCCGGCGCGGGCCAGCCGCGTCGCCGGCGGGTCGAGGAAGTAGGCGATCCCGGCGGCGGCGACGAACGGCAGCAGGACGGAGGCGAACAGTTGCAGCGCCAGCCATGCCGCGACCAGCAGGCCCGCCAGCAGCGCCAGCCGCTGGCCCCGCGTCGCCTGCCGCGCCGAGACCGGCGGCGGCAGCCCGACCGAGGGCGCGGCCGGCGGCGGCTCCGGCAGCGGCCGGCTGTCCCGACCGGGGATCGTGTCGAGCGCCGGTCCGGTCATCGCGTCCGCGCCGCCTGCGCCACATAGGCGGCGAGGGAGACCAGCGTGCTCGCGGTGACGAGCCAGAGCAGCGCCGGCATCAGCGGCGAGTTCAGGCCGAGGCCGGCATCGAGCAGCGCGACCGCGACCAGCACGATCTGCAGCACGGTGTTGAGTTTTGAGACCAGCAGCGGGCGGATCACGACGGGCATGCGCAGCACCGACAGCGCCAGCACCCCGCCGACGATGACCGCGTCGCGGAACACCACCAGGATCGCCAGCCAATCGGGCAGGACGCGCACCACGGCCAGGGTCACGTACATGGATACCAGCAACACTTTGTCGGCGACCGGGTCAAGCAGCGCGCCGACCGCGGTGGGGCCGCGCCGGCGCGCCAGCCAGCCGTCGACCGCATCGGAGGCGCCGGCCGCGACGAACACGCCGAACGCGACCAGACTATGGTGGCGCAGCACCAGCCAGACGGCGGCCGGCACGAGGCAGATGCGGCAGAACGTGATCGCGTTGGCCAGGTTGACCACGTCCGATCGCGTGCCCGCCGGGGTCGGAGCGGAGGGCGTCGCGGCGGGCCGCAGGCCGATGTCGTCAGGCACCGCGCCGGCCCCGCACGCAAGCCGGCATGGCACGCGCGCCGGCCCCGGTTGCGCGGGGTCGAACGGTATGATTGTGTCGGCGACCGTGCGGTCGCCACCCCCTTGCCGGCGCCATCACTCACCGCGTCCGTCGTGCAGGTGCGCGCCGCCCCCTTGGCCCGCCCGCCGCCCGCGGGCGCAGTCCAGCCTGGAGCCGCGATGCCCAGCATGACGTATCGCTCGGCCGGCGTCGATATCGACGCCGGGGACGCGCTGGTCGAGCGCATCAAGCCGCTCGCGCGCGCCACCACCCGCGCCGGCGTGCTGGGCGGCATCGGCGGTTTTGCCTCGTTGTTCGACCCGCGCGCCGGCGGCTTCACCGACCCGATCCTGGTCGCCACCACCGACGGCGTCGGCACCAAGCTGAAGCTCGCGATCGAGACCGGCCGGCATGGCACCGTCGGCATCGACCTGGTGGCGATGTGCGTCAACGACCTGGTGGTGCAGGGTGCGGAGCCGCTGTTCTTCCTCGACTATTTCGCGACCGGACGGCTCGACGTGGCGCGGGCCGCGACGGTGATTTCGGGCATCGCCGAGGGCTGCCGGCAGGCGGGTTGCGCGCTGGTCGGCGGCGAGACCGCGGAAATGCCGGGCATGTATGCCGCCGACGATTTCGACCTGGCCGGGTTTGCGGTCGGCGCGGCCGAGCGGGGCACGCTGCTGCCGCGCGACGTGGCGCCCGGCGATGCGGTGCTGGGGCTGGCCAGTTCCGGCGTCCATTCCAACGGATTCTCCCTGGTCCGCCGGATCGTCGCGGCGTCGGGGCTTGGGTGGGACGCGGCGGCGCCGTTCGATCTGGACGCGCTCGTTGGGCGAGGCGCTGCTGGCACCCACGCAAATCTATGTCCGCTCGCTGCTGGCGCTGCATCGCGCGGGCTTGCTGAAGGCGGCGGCGCACATCACGGGCGGCGGCCTGCCCGGCAATTTTCCGCGCGTGCTGCCCGACGGCACGGTGGCCGTGCTGGACGCCGCGCACTGGCCGGTGCCGCCCGTGTTTCGCTGGTTGGCCCGGACCGGCGGCGTCGAGCCGACGGAAATGCTGCGCGTGTTCAACTGCGGCATCGGCATGGCGCTGGTGGTGTCCGATGCCGCCGCCGCCCGCGCAGTTGCTGGAAGCCGAGGGCGAGACGGTTTTTTCGATTGGCCGGATTGAAGCGGGAAGCGGTCCGGCGGAGGTGCGCATCGAGCTGCCGGCCGGCTGGCCCGGATGAGGCGCCGCACCGCCGTGCTGATCAGCGGGCGCGGTTCCAATTTGTCTGCCCTGCTGCTCGCGGCCCGCGACCCAAGCTATCCGGCGGACATCTCCCTGGTCGTCTCGAACGTGCCCGATGCCGGCGGATTGGCGGTGGCTGCGGCGGCCGGGGTGGCGTCGAGCTGCATCGACCACCGCCCGTTCCGCGGCGACCGCGCAGCGCACGAGGCGGCGATCCTGCAGGTGCTGGATGACGCAGGGATCGAGCTGGTCTGCCTCGCCGGATATTTGCGAAAACTGACGCCGCTGCTGGTCGGCCGCTATGCGGGCCGCATGCTGAACATCCATCCGAGCCTGCTGCCGGCGTTTCCCGGGCTGCACACGCACGAGCGGGCGCTCGCGGCGGGGGCGAAGCTGCACGGCTGCACGGTGCATCTGGTCACCGAGGCGCTGGACGACGGGCCGATCGTCGCGCAGGCGGCGGTGCCGGTGCTGCCCGGCGACACGCCGGCGACGCTGGCGGCGCGGGTGCTGGTGCAGGAACACGCGATTTTCCCCTTGGCGCTGGCGCTGCTGGCAGGGGGACGCGCCGGCACCGCGCCCGATCCGGCCGCCTGCTTGCGCAACCCCTTGCCTGCCCCCGTCGCCGCGCCCTAAAAAGCGCGAGCGAACAGCGACCGCACAACGACAGAGACCCGACCATGGCCCAGGCTCCCAGCAGCACCCTCGCGCCGGTCACGGAGGCGGCGTTCCTCGCCGACCGGCAGAAATTCTGGGTCGGGTTCGGCCATTTCGTGCTCGCCATGGTGATCTTCCTGGTGATCCTGCTCGGCCTGATGGGTATCTTCCTGGTCTGACGCGCGCTGCCGGCGCGAAAGCGCTTGGGGCGGAATAACAGCTTCATTCCCCTCTGACGTCATCCCCGGGCTTGACCCGGGGATCCATGCCGCGCCCGCGCGCCTGGATTGCCGGGTCAAGCCCGGCAATGACGGGAGACGGGATGGGACGTCCTGCATCGCGTCCTTAGCGCAATCTTCACGCCTCGTCGCCACGCTGCCCGGCCGGCACCTGGGAGCGTGGACCCGACATGCGATCGCCCAAAGACATGCAGGTGATACAGATCGATATCACCAACGCCTGTCATCATCGATGCTCGAACTGCACGCGCTTCTGCGGCCACCACGTCAAGCCGTTCTTCATGGACTTCGAGACCTTCAAGCGCGCCGTCGATTCGCTGAAGGAGTTTCCGGGCGTCGTCGGCATCATCGGCGGCGAGCCGACGCTGCACCCCGAATTCCGCCGCTTCGCCGAATACTTCCGCGAGAATTTCGGCACCAACGACCTGACCGCGCGAATGACTGCGCCGACCGAAAATTTCCTCGAGCACGTCACCCACAAGAACTCCTACGCGACTCGGCGCGGGCTGTGGTCCTCGGTCAGCAAGCAGTACTACGAGCATTTCGAGACGATCCAGGACACGTTCGGGCTGCAACTGCTGAACGACCACAACGGCCCGGGCACCCACCAGACGCTGATGGTCACGCGCGGCGAACTCGGCATCCCCGACGAGCAATGGATTCCCACTGCGCGACGCCTGCTGGGTGCAGAACATGTGGAGCGCCTCGATCACGCCGAAGGGGGCGTTCTTCTGCGAGGTCGCGGCGGCGATGGACGCGACGCTGAACGGGCCCGGCGGCTGGGAGATCGGGCCGGACTGGTGGCACCGCACCCCCGACCAGTTCGGCGAGCAGCTCAAATGGTGCGAGCTGTGCAGCGCGCCGCTGGCGATGCCGAAGCGCCTCGCCACCGACGAGATGGACGACATTTCGCCGAAATGGCGGCAGATGCTGGAGGACATCAAAAGCCCGAAGCTCGCCAAGGGCCTGACCAGCCTGTTCGACCTCAGCGCCTACGGCACGCCGGAGTTCGCGGCAACAGTCAACGACAAGCCGTGGCTGTATCTCGACGCCCAGAACGATCGCATGGGCGAGAAGATGCGCGGCCACATGAAGCCGCACACGATGACCACGCTGCTCGAATTGTCCGAAGGCGTGGACGCGACGGCGGCGGTGCAGCAGTTGAAGATCAACTCGTCGAACGACCTCAACGCCGTGGTGCTCGCCGGCACCGATGTGCAGATCGCCGCGGTGCAGCGGGCCGGGATCGCGTGCTTCGACACGCGCGAGCTGGACCCGCGCGAGATATTCCTGCGTCTTGCGAAATCGAAGCGCACCGAGGACTGGATCCTGCACTGCAAGGACGCCGTCGTGACCCCGAGCGTGGGCGCGGTGCTGGCGAACCACTCGTTCAATCTCGGCTGCCTCTATCTGATCATGCTGGACGAGCCGGGCCGCACCGCGCAGTTCTTCAATCTGCGCGCGCTGTCGCTGGGCGGCGAGGCCGATGCGGCCGCGTTGCGCGACCGCTTCCCCGAGGACAAGGTGGTCGGCGTGAACGTCAATGGCACGGCGCAGAAATCCATCGCGCTGCCGCGCGCGACGCCCTGTTCGGCGGCGCGCCGCATGGTGCTGTCGGCACCCGCCGCATTGGCCCCCGCCCCGGCCTGACGGCGCTCCGCCGGGTCAGGCGGCGAGCGCCTGCATCGCCGATGCGAACAGCAGTTCGACCTCCTGGAGCAAGCCTTCGGTGACGTGGTCGAGCGAGGCGAATTTTTCGGCGTAGACCGCGGCCACGGCCGACTGCATTGCCGCGATCCTGGAAGCGGGCAGCGCGCGCAGCCGCGCCACCGCCTGTTCGATCTCGGCTTCGGGCACGTGCAGGCTGAGCCCGGACCAGTCGACCGTGCGGTCGAACGGCAGCACCCAGCCGTCCGACAGCACCACCGGGATGCAGCCGAACGACATCGCCTCCAGCAGCCGGATCGAGAAATTCGCGTCGCCCCGGGGCACGAAAGCGAACACCGAGCGCTGCATCAGGCCTTGGTATTTCGGATCGTGCCGCCCGGTCGCGGCGCTGATCTTGCCGCGGTAGTACTGCGTGTCGAGCAGTTCGCAGACCACCTCGCGGCCATCGTGCAGGCGGCCGAGCCGGTCGCGGATCGGATGCGAGCGGTAGCCGCGGAACGAGGCGAGGACGTCCTTGCGGCCGGTGCCGCCGCGCCCGGCGGTGATCGGCAGCGTCGGCATGCTGATCGTGTTGGCGTTGGCGGCGCGATACGGCCCGAGCAGGTTGATGTCGGCCACGATGATGTCGGGGCGCCGCTGCACCGCGGCGAGCGGCATCCCCGGCATGGTGTTCAGCACGCACTTGATGCCGCCGAGCCCCAGGAAACTGCACAGGTATTGGCTGAACCTCGCCAGATCCTCGTCGCAGAGCCGGCCGCGCACGAACGCCGCGCGCGGGTCGCCGAAGCCCGGCCAATTCAGCGACGGCGTGCATTCCTCGGCCGCGAACAGCACGATGTTGGGGTCGCCGAGCTGGTCGGTGAAGCGCCGGTTGCCGACCAGGGACCTGATGAAGGCGCGGTGCAGGTGGGTCTGCGGGACGGAGTCGTCCCGATGAACGATCGCCACGCGCATGCTCGGCCGCTCCGGTCCATTGCCGCGCGACCATGCGGGCGCCCGCGTAAACGCGGTGCTAATGCATGCGCGGCGCCGCGGGTCCGGCGGCTCAGCCCTCGGCAGCCGGCGCCGGCTGCGGCAGCGGCTGGACGTGGGCCTTCCTGATCCGCCCCATCGCGCGGATCGGCCGCTCGTTCTTCTCGATGGCGCCGAAGAATTCGAATTCCACGGGGTATGCGCGGGTGAAGTCGTACATGGCGACGACCTCGTCCGGAATAAATTCGTCGAAGAAAAAATAGTATTCCGGAATGTGGTGCCACAGCGTCGACATCAGGAACAGCGTCGAGGAATAAAGATCGGCGTCGAAATTCACCAGGACGGGGGCGGCGACCGGATTGGCCGCCAGGTATTCCTGCAGCGTGTCCTGGAACCAGCCCTTGACGAAATCGATGCGCGGATCCTGCCGTGGCGGCGGCGCACCCTCGGTCGAAAAGTGGCCGGGATCGAGGCCGCTCCAGCCCTCGGGCAGGCCTTCGAAGCTGTCGAAGCCGACGAACTTCGCCGCCGGGTTGGGGAAACGCCGTGCGATCTGGCGGATGCTCGCGCCCCGGTGGACCCCGAACTCCAGGTAGGTCAGCGGCTGATTGCCGATCATGCGCGCGGCGATGTCGAAGAGTTCGATCCGCCGATCCGCGCCGGCCGGAATGATCGTCTGCGGCCGCTTCGGGACGTACAGCGTGTCGAGCGCGCGCCGGATCAGTTGCTGGCGCAGCTCCTGGCCGGCGGGCGGGGCGGGTCCGGCGGCGGCTGCAGGATCGGGCACGTGCTGCACTCCTGTGGATGTCATGGGCCGCGCCGTCGCCGTGGCGAAACCTCAGCCCACGATCTCGATGCCTGAGAAAAAGAAGGAAATCTCGGTCGCCGCGTTCTCGGCGCTGTCCGAGCCGTGCACCGAGTTCGCCTCGATGCTCTCGGCGAACTCCTTGCGGATCGTGCCGGCGGCGGCGTTGGCGGGGTTGGTGGCGCCCATGATCTCGCGGTTGCTCGCAACCGCGTTTTCTCCTTCCAGCACCTGCACGACCACGGGGCCGGAGGTCATGAACGTCACGAGGTCGCGAAAGAATCCGCGCTCCTTGTGCACGGCATAAAACCCCTCGGCCTGCGCGGTGGTCAGGTGCAGGCGCTTCTGCGCGACGATGCGCAGGCCCGCCGCCTCGAACTTGGCGTTGATCTGGCCCGTCAGGTTGCGCCGCGTGGCGTCGGGCTTGAGAATGGAGAGCGTGCGCTCGGCCATGGCGCTGATCCTTGGGACTGGGTGAGTGCGCGGCGCTTTAGAGCAGCGACCGCGGCGCAGCAACCCCTTCCCCCCGATCGGCCCGGCCGGCTACACCGCGCCGCATGAGCCTGCTGGTCCTCAACGGCATCACCATCCGCATCGCCGGCCGAACGCTGCTCGACGCCGCCGACCTGACGATCGATCCCGGCCGCCGCGTCGGCCTGATCGGCCGCAACGGCGCCGGCAAGTCGACGCTGCTGCGCGCCATCGCCGGCGATATTTCCTTCGATGGCGGCGAGATCCGGCTGGCGGCCCGCGCCCGGCTTGGCCGGGTGAAGCAGGAGGCGCCGTCGGGGCCGAGTCGCTGCTGGACACCGTGCTCGCCGCCGACACCGAGCGGCTGGCGCTGCTCGCCGCGCTGGAGACACGCGGACCCGCACCGGCTCGCCGAAATCCACGACCGGCTGATCGCGATCGACGCCGACGCGGCACCGGCGCGCGCCGCGACGATCCTGGCCGGTCTCGGCTTCAGCGCGGACGCCCAGGCGCGGCCCGTCGAGGAATTCTCCGGCGGCTGGCGGATGCGCGTGGCGCTGGCCGCCGCGCTGTTCGCGCAGCCCGACCTGCTGCTGCTCGACGAGCCGACCAACCATCTCGACCTCGAAGCGACGCTGTGGCTGGAGAACTGGCTGGCGAAATTCCCCGGCGCGGCGCATCGTCGTGTCGCACGACCGCGGCCTGCTCGACCGCTGCGTCGACAGCATCGCGCATCTGGACCGGGGCAAAATCGCGGTCACGCCGGGCGGCTACGACGAGTTCGTCCGCATCCGCACCGAACGCGCGATGCAGCAGGCCAGCGCCGCCGAGCGGATCGAGAAGCAGCGGGCGCACATGCAGGCGTTCGTCGACCGTTTCCGCTACAAGGCGTCGAAGGCAAGGCAGGCGCAGTCGCGGCTGAAGGCGCTCGAAAAACTGCCGCAGATCGAGACGGTGATCGAGGACGCGCCGACCCGCTTCGCGTTCCCGGAGCCGGCGCAGATCGCGCCGCCGATCCTGGCGCTGGATCGCGTGTCGGTCGGCTACGGCGGCGCGCCGGTGCTGACCAACCTGCTGCTGCGCATCGACATGGACGACCGCATCGCGCTGCTCGGTGCCAACGGCAATGGCAAGTCGACGCTCGCCAAACTGCTCGCCGGCCGGCTGGAGCCGTCCGGTGGAGAAATCCGGCGCGGGCCGAAACTGCGGGTCGGCTATTTCGCGCAGCACCAGGAAGCCGAGCTGTTCTGCCGATGAAACGCCGATCGACCACATGCAGCGCGCGCTGCCGCGGGCGACGCCGGGACAGGTGCGCGCGCAACTCGCCCGCTTCGGGCTGGACGCCGACCGCGCCGAGACGCGCGTGCAGAACCTGTCCGGTGGCGAGAAGGCGCGGCTGCTGCTCTCGCTCGCGACCCGCGAGGCGCCGCACCTGCTGATCCTCGATGAGCCGACCAACCACCTGGACATCGACGCGCGCGAGGCGCTGGTGCGGGCGCTCGCCGATTTTTCCGGCGCGGTGCTGCTGATCACGCCATGATCCGCACCTCGTCCAACTGGTCGCCGACCGGCTGTGGCTGGTCGCCGACGGCACGGTCGCGCCGTTCGACGGCGACCTCGACGACTACCGCGCGCTGCTGGTGGAGCGGGCGCGCCCGGCGCCGAAGCCCGAGGCGTCGAGCAAGCGCGACGAACGGCGCGATCGGGCGGAGGCGCGCGCCGCGGCCGCGCCGCTGCGCAAGCGGGCCAAGGACGCCGAGGCGCGGCTGGCGAAGCTCGCGGCCGAGCGCGCGCGGATCGAGGCGGAACTGGCCGACCCGGCGCTGTACGGACCGGCAGCGCGAGCAAGGTGACGGCGGCGCAAACCCGGCTCGCCGCGATCAACCGGCTGACCGAGGCGGCGGAACTGGATTGGCTGGAAGCGGCCGAGGCGCTGGAGGCGGCGGGGGTGTGATCCGCTACGACGCGGGCGGCGAGCGCAGCACGCAGGCCGGCGCGTCGGCGCCCGAAATCGCCGCCGCGCGCGACCCGCGCCACAACTTGTCCCAGTAGGTCCGCAAAAGCTCGGCCGCCGCGGCGCGGCTGTCGACGATGTAGCCGAACTCCTGCAGGTCGACCGGGTACAGGTTGTCGGAGCCGATGTAGAAAAAACGGTCGTCGACCATCCAGAACTTGCTGTGGTTGCCGATCGCCTTGCCGTCCGGCCAGCTCGGGTCCGGGCCGAACCGGTACGGCGCCAGATGAAAATGGCTGCACAGCAGATCGATCAACTCCGCTTGCGGCAGTCGGCTGTGCGCCTGCGCGACCGCCAGCAGCTTTTGCGCAACCGCCGCGAGCGGCACGCCGTTGCTGTAGTTGCCGCCGTCCGGGTCCTCGGCGCCGAGATTCGAGAGCACGAGGAACACGTCGCCGGGGCCGGCCAGCAGAAACTCGGCCCAGGTCTGCAGCGTCTCCTCCGGATACAGCGGGGCGGCCTGGCCGGGCAACTGGAACGCCACGTCCTGCTGCGCCACCACGATCCGGTGCCGCGCCGCGCCGAAGATCAGGTCGCGCGCCAGATCGTCCTGGTCGGCGAAATGCTCGGTGATGCCGGAGGCGAGCCGCGCGCTCGCCAGGATCGGCACGCCCGGCACGCTTTGCAGCGGCGCGCGCGGCAGGTCGATCCGCTCCAGGCAGCCCGGGCCGATGTCGTCCGGGCCGCTGCGGTAGACGAACGACGCCACCGGCGCGCTGCCGTGGTCGTGGTCGCAGACGTACTCCCAGAGCCGGTCGGCGAAATGATGCGCGTCGCGCGCCGCGCCGCCGCTGACCTGCATGGTCAGGTCGTGCACCGGATGGTCGAGCAGGTAGTCGGGGGTGTACATGTTGTGGCCGCCGACGACCGCGGTCTTGCCGTCGACGGCGACGATCTTGGCGTGGTTCCACGACAGCGACGCGCAATCCGGCGTCGCGGTGCAGGAGCGCATGGCGGCCGAGTAGACGGTCAGCCGCGCCCCGGGGACATGCTGCGCATCGCGCACCAGCTGCGAAATCAGCGCCTTCGGGTCGGAGCCGTCGGGCGGATACTGGCCGACCAGGAACCGCAGCGTGACCCGGCGATGACTGCGCGCCAGCATCGTCACGGCGTTGCGCAGCGCCGACAGGAAACGAAAATCCGGCGCCGGTTGCAGCAGCGTGACATCGACGGCGTGCTGCGCGTCGGCGACCGGCCGATAGAAGCGGTCGACCACCGCATCGGACGCGCCGAGGCAGAGCCGGCGGCCGACCAGGTCGGGCTGCGCGTCGAACGCGCGCAAATGCCCGCAGGTCGCGCCCGGCGCCGGGCAGTCGGCGACACTGCGGCAGAACGGCAGCCGGAAATCGGCGTCGCACGCGCCTTTGCAGGCGAGCGGGAAATAGCCGACCTCGGCCGCGGGGCGGCCCCAGACGTCCGGCGTCTGCACGATCCAGTTCGGGGCGAGCGCATTGTCCGTGGTCAGGCTGTAGGTGATGCCGCGGAATCTCCCGCGCGGATCGGTCTTCGCCAGTTCCGTCATCGCCTGCTCGAGCAGCGGGGTCGGACTGCCGGGGTCGAGCGGCTGCACATGCCGCCGCTGCACCACTTCGGCGAGCGGCGTCGCCGGTGTCAGGTCGTCGGTCTGCGCGGACCCGTCGGTCGGCAGCGCCGCCTCCGGCACGTGCAGGCAGCCACCGAGCCACACCGTGGCCAGCAGTGCGGCGAACCTGAGCCGTCCCCGCATATCGTTCCTTCCGGATGCCGTCCCGCAGGTAATCGCGAGGCGGGCATCCGGTTCCGAAGCGCGCCGCGCCCGGCGCCTCGGCTACGCCGGCTGGCGCACGTTCGGCAGCACGCGCTCGCCGTAGAAGTCGATGACCTTCGCTGATCCGGCTGCCCGGAATGGACGTTCACGATGCTGACGCCGCTGTCGAACAGCTCGCGGATCGCGGCGACATGATCGGCCGGATCGGTGCGATGCGGCCATTGCTGGATCAGGTCTTCCAGCGGGACCTCGCACTCGGCGCGGCGCTGGATTTCCGACCGGGTCGCGGACATTGAAATAGCCTCTTGAACGCCTTCGGAATGAAACGCCACAGTTCGGCGGCCAGCAGCGCTTCCGTCTCGTCCGCCGACGACGACGAAATGCTCGATCATGACGGGCATGTTGTCGGGGTTCTTGCCGGCGTCGCGCGCGCCTTGCCTCCCACTCCGGCTTGATACTGTTTCCAGGTCAGCGGATCGGTGATCAGCCCGTCGCCGTGCTGGCCCGCCAGCCGCATCGACTTGCTGCCGTTGGCGGCGGTGAACAACGGGATCGGCTGCGGCGGCTTGTCGTACAACTTCGCGTTGACGGTGTAGAACGTGCCTTTGTGCGACGACGGCCTCGCCGGTCCAAAGCTGCCTGATCACCGCGATCGCCTCGATCAGCCGATCCCAGCGCTCGCGCCATTTCGGGCCATGTCGCCGGTCGCCGCCTGCTCGTTCAAGGCCTCGCCGGAGCCGACGCCGAGGAAGATGCGGCCGGGATACAGGTGGCTCAGAGTGGCGAACGCCTCGGCGACCACGGCCGGGATTATAGCGCATCGTCGGGCAGGTCACCGACGTGCCCATCCAGCTCCTCCGGCGCTGCGCGCCCATCGCGCCCATGGTGACCCAGGCCTCGCCGGAGTGCGCCTCGTTCGCCTGCCAGGGCTGCAGGTGGTCGCTGGTGGCGAGCAGCTGAAAGCCGGCCTGCGCGGCGAGCGCGCCGATGCGCACCAGGTCCGGCACCGGGAATTGCTCGTGCGCGAGCACGAAGCCGACCATGCCCTTGCGCAGCCCGCCGGCTTCGGCGGAACCCGCGCCGCCGGAAGGGCGCGGCGCCTGCCCCGGCTGCTGCGCGCCGGCGGTCGCGATCCCGGCGCCGGAGGCACTGGCCAGCGCCGCCGTCCATTTCAGCAGGTCGCCCGATCCGGCCAGGCGACGGGCGCGATGATGCGGGCGGATCTGGACGGCATGGGCGGCCTCCGGCGGCGTTTCGATGGAGCTGTGGTGGGCGAACGGGCGCGCGCTGGCCGGGGTTCCGGTCGCTCAACGACAGTTCAGCGTCCGCGCCGCCCGCCCACCCGCGTTCGCTGCGCGTTTTTGGACGCGCAATAGGGTGTCAAATTAGCATAACAATCGAAAAATAGACTTGTGCCGCGCCCGCACTTAATTTTATTTCTACAACTTCATGGGGCAGGTCCTGCAGGGCGCGGGGCCGCGAGCGGGGGTAGCATGGCTGTGTCGTCGTCGAACGGCCGCCGGGGCCGGGCCCTGGCGGGGCTGTGCCTGGCGGCCCTGATCAGCGCGCTGCCGGCGGCGGCGCAGGCGCAGCCCCCGACGCCGCGCCAACTGGTGCAGCATCTGCTGCGCCGCTTCAGCTTTTCCGCCTCGCCCGCGACGGTGACGTCGGTGCTGTCGCAGGGCACCGCGGCCTGGGTGACGCAGCAGATGAACTGGTCCGCAATCAGCGACACCGGCGCGCAACTGAACCAGCCGCCGACCGCCTACCTCGTGTCCGGCACCAACGAGAGCCTGCCGAACAACCAGGCGTTCGAGGCGATGCTGTACCAGCACGACCTGCTGACCAATCGCCAGCTGCAGGCCAAGCTCGAACAGCACTGGCTCGACCATTTCTCGGTCAGCGAAGCCAGCATCGACCCGTCGACCATGTACACCTACGACACGGTGATCCGCGCGAACGCGCTCGGCAACTTCGCGACGCTGGTCGCCGACGTCGCCGTCACGCCGGCGATGCTGTGGTGGCTCGACAACAACGGCAACAACTCGATCGCCCCGAACGTGAACTGGGCGCGCGAGCTGATGCAGCTCTACACGATCGGCGAGTGGAAGCTGAACCCGGACGGCTCGCAGATGCTGAGCAAGACCGGCCAGCCCATTCCGAACTACACGGAAGCCGATATCAAGACGATGGCCGAAGCGATGAGCGGCTATCACGTCGTCTCGCTCGGCGCCAGCAACCCGATGAAGAACTACGCCGTCGTGTTCAACGGATTGCAGCAGACCAGCGGCACGCTGACGTTCCTCGGGGCCAAGCACGCGGTGCCGAACACCTCGGGCGCGATCGGCACCATCGTGAAGATCCTGGCCAAGAACCCGTCCGCGGCGCCGTTCCAGGTGACGGAACTGCTCAAGCGCTTCGTGACCGAGACGCCGAGCCCGACCTACATCTCCGACATCGTCGCGGTGTGGCAGAAGAACGTCGACGCGCCGAACCAGCTCGCGCTGGTAGTGCAGGCGATCATCGCCCACCCGGATTTCGCGCTGGCCTACCATTCGATGCCCAAGCAGTCGGCCGAGAAGATCCTGGGCCTGCTGCGGCAACTGCCGGGCGCGATGCAGACCGCGCCGCCCGCGCCGTTCACCTGGCCGGCCTACCACGTGGCCGGCCAGACGCTGCTCAACTACCTGAGCGGCATGGGCCAGAGCATGTACAACCCGCCGAACGTTTTTTCCTTCTACCTGCCGGGCCATGTCTCGACGCTGATGAACGCGCAGGAATACATCAACGAGACCTGGGCCTATTCGCAGCTGATGGACAGCTCGGAGCCGCAGTCCGGCAGCACCGGCACCTCCGCCGACGTCTGGATCGACATGCCGAAGCTGCTGGCCACGATCGGCTCCAGCAGCGGGCCGCGCATCGCGAGCTACCTGCTCGACGCGCTGGTCGACGGCGGCTCGCCCGGGCTGCGGACCGAGATCGTCGATTTCCTGGGCACGGCGCCGAGCACCACGGTCGTCGAAGGCGCCATCTGGCTGATCCTCGCTTCCCCCGAATACGCGGTGAACTGACCATGTTGATCAAGCGACGCTCGGTGCTGCAGGGACTGGCCGGGATGGCCTGCACGCCGCTGTTCCTGCGCGCCCTCGCCGCCGAGGCGGCCAGCGCCAGCGACATGATCGTGGTCGTCGTCGGCATGAACGGCGGCAACGACGGCCTCAACACCGTGATCCCGCTGACCTCGTACGGCCAGTACGCCGAGCTGCGCACCTCGGCCGAGGGCAGCACGCAATTGGTGTTCAGCGAGGCGTCGCTGGCGGCGACCGCGTTCAACTCGACCCCCGCCACCCCGGCCGGGTCCGCGACCCAGTTTGCGTTCGCGCCGTTCATGACGGCGATGCGCCAGCTCTACGCCACCGGCAACCTCGCGGTGATCGCCGGCATCGGCCTGCCGTCGGCGGAGCTGGCGCCGCTGAGCCACTTCAACGGCTGGAACGACTGGCAGACCGGGCAGATCAACATCAACGCCGCGGCCCTGCCGGACGGCTGGCTCGGCGCCTCGCTCGCGGGCGCGACCGTGGGCGCGCTCGGCGCGACGACGGCCTCGACCTCGGGCAGCCAGCAGGCGACGGTGTCGCAGGGCATCCCCGGCCTTGCCGTCGGAAATCCGGCGAATTTCGCGGTGTCGATCCCGTACAACCTGCCGTCGTTCCTGATGGGCGATGCGCTGCAGCGGGTGCTCGACCTGCCGACCACCTCGGCGGCCGGCGCCTACGCCCAAGGCGTGGCCAACGGCACGCTCAACGCGATGGGGCCGATGTGGGACTATTCGCAGATCGCGAGCGACTACCCTTCGAGCTACGACGGGCTCAACCAGCAGATGAAGGTGATCGCGCAGCTGATCCTGGGCGGCTCCGGCATCCGCGGCTACGTCGCCGTGCAATACGGCTACGACACCCACAGCGGCCAGTACTACAGCCACCAGGCGCTGCTGAGCGACCTCGGCACGCAGTTGCAGACGTTCTACACCTACCTGCAGGGCAAGGGCGTCTCCTCCAACGTGGTGATCGTCACGGTTTCGGATTTCGGGCGCACGCCGCAGGTCAACGCGAGCGTCGGCACCGACCACGGCGCCGCCTCGGTCGCCTTCGTGCTCGGCGATCCGGTGAAGGGCGGCGTCTACGGCACCTATCCGAGCCTGACCAATTTCGACGTCAACAACAACCTCGCGGTGAACGTCGATTTCCGCAACATGCTGTCCGACCTGATCGTCGCGATGGGCGGCAACGCGACGACCGTGCTCGGGCAGACCTGGCCGTCGCTCGGCTTCCTCTGACCGCGCGGACCAAATCTGCGGAAACTGCGCTGCCGCGCGTCTTGCCGGCGGCGCATCGGCGGCGCATGTCCGGGTGCGTGGAGCGCCGAACCGGAGACCCACGCTGCCCATGCGACGACGCTCCCTGCTGCTGCCGATGCTCGACCGCGTGGCGGGCCTGCTGCTGCCGCGGGACCGTGCGGCGGCGGAGGCGGCGCTGCTCGACAGGGCGCGCGCGCTGGCCGATCCGGGGGACGCTGAGGGCCTCGGCGCGCTGCTGGGTGCATATCGGCAGGAGGCCGGGCTGTCGCCGTTCGGGCGGCTCGCCGCGCACTGGGACATCGAGCGGTTCCTGACCAACCTGCTGCGACTGCGCGATGAGGAGGAGCGCTGCCCGGCGATCCTCGACGAGCCCGTCGCCGCGCCGCTGATCGTCACCGGACTGCCGCGCAGCGGGACTTCTTTCCTTCACGCCCTGTTGGCCGAGGACCCTGCGAACCAGGCGGTGCGAACCTGGCAGACGGTGTATCCGTATCCTGAGCCCGGCCGCGCCGACCGCCGCGAACGCCGCGTGGACCGGCAACTGCGCGCGTTCGGATGGCTCGCCCCGGAGCTGCGCCACATCCATCCGATGGACGCCGCGTCGCCGCAGGAATGCACCGAGATCACCGCGCACGTGTTCCAAAGCCTGCGGTTCGACACCACGCACCACGTGCCGTCGTACCGCGCCTGGCTCGACGCGCACGGCCATCTTTTTGCCTATCGCTTCCACCGCCGGTTCTTGCAGCACCAGCAGCACCAGCACGGGCGGCGGCGCTGGGTGCTGAAATGCCCGGACCACGTGTTCGCGCTCGATGCCCTGCACCGCGTCTACCCCGACGCGCGCGTGGTGTTCGTGCATCGCGACCCCGCGAAGATCCTGCCCTCGGTCGCCAACCTGACCGACGTGCTGCGCACCCCGTTCGCGCGCCGCACCGACCCACTGGCGATCGGCCGGCAGGTGCGGCGCGACTGGACACTGGGCGCCGGGCTGATGGTGGCGGCCGACCGGGACTGGCGGTTTTCCCAGGTGCCGCCGTTCCACGTCCACTACCGCGACCTGGTGGCGCAGCCGCTGCCGACGATTTTGCGGCTTTACCGGCATTTCGACATCGCGCTGGCGCCGGCCGCGCGCGAGCGGATCGCCGGCCGCACCGCGGCGCAGCCGGATGGCGGGTATGCCCGCAACGTCTACCACCCCGCCGACTACGGCCTCGACCTCGACGAACTGCGCGAGGAGTTTCGCGGCTACGTGGCGCATTTCGACGTGCGGCCGGAAGACCGGCCGGGGGCGACCGAACCGGAGGGGACGCGACCATGGGCAAGTCCGTCGCGGCCGCGCCTGCCCGCCGCGCCGTGAACCTGGGAACCGCGCTCGCCGGTCTCGGCGGCGCGGCGCTGGCGGCGGCGCTGGTCGCCCATTACGGCGTCGGCGAGGTCTTGACGCTGCTGGCGCATGCCGGGTTCGGCATCCTGGCGGTGGTCGCGTTCCACGTCTTGCAACTCTGGCCGACGGCGCTGGCGTGGCGGGCGCTGATGCCGCGCGGCGCGGCCTCGCGCGGGGTGATCCTGCTGCTGCGGATGATCCGCGAGGGCATCAACACGCTGCTGCCGGTGGCCGGCATCGGCGGCCCGGTGATCGCGGTGCGGCTGCTGTGCCGGCGCGGCATGGCGCCGGCCGACGCGATCGCGGCGACCGTCGTGGACATCACCGTCGAACTGGTGACGCAGATCGTTTTTACCCTGTTGGGCGTGGCGCTGCTGGTGGTGATCCTGGGAAAATTCCCGCTCGCGGCGCCGCTGCTGGTCGGGCTCGCGGTGATCGCGGCGATGGTCGCGGCGCTGCTGGCGGCGCAGCGGCTCGGCCTCGCGCGGCTCGCCGAGCGCGCCGCCGCGCGGTTCGGCTGGAGCCACGGCACGGCCGGCGTGCAGCCGGCCATTTTTGCCCTGTACCGCCGACCGGCCGCGCTGGCGTGGTCGGGGGCGCTGCATCTGCTCGCCTGGGCGCTCGGCGCCTTTGAGGTGTGGCTGGCACTGCATTTCCTGGGCGGCGACGTGGGATTGCAGAAATGTTTCGTGATCGAGAGCCTCGGCCAGACGATCAAGGCCGCGAGCTTCGCAATCCCCGGGGCGCTGGGGGTGCAGGAGGGCGGCTACGTCGTGCTGTGCGGGCTGTTCGGGCATCGCCCCGGACCTCGCGCTGGCGCTGTCGCTGGTAAAGCGACTGCGCGAAATTCTGTTGGGTGCGCCGAGTATTCTTTTGTGGGTGCGGCTGGAGCGGAGCGCGCGGGGGTTGGCCGGTGCGGGCGCGTAGATTGTTGCGTAAATGGAGCAATAAGGGCGTGGGGAGACAAGTGCTCCGGTCAGCTCGATTTTTTGCGGGGCTGGGCAATGGGACCGGCGAGGCCGAGCATCGGCGGCGGGCCGATGTGGTACCCCAACCGGTCGCGGCGCCGGCTATCGTGCGGCCATTTGGGCATCGGCGGTTTTTCCCGCGTCGGCCGCGGCGCCGGCTTGCGCCGTGGCGGCAGCGCCACGGCCGGCGGGGGCGCGACCCCCAGCATCCGGCACAGCGAGCGGATCGGCCGGCCGAACGCCTCCGGCGCCGCCTGCATCCGCGCCACCATCTCGGGGTCGCGCAGCACGCTGTCGAGCATCCCGGAAAATGCGATCGTGTCGGGGGTGATCAGCGGCCGCAGCCAGCCGAATGTCCGCGGGAGCGGGTCTTTCGGCGGCGCCGGCCGGGGCCGGTCGGCGGATTTTTGCTCGCGCGGGACGGGGGGTTTGTAGGTGCCGGCGGCGATGCGGGCCACGAGGCGGGCGACCTGCCGCTTGATGTTCTGCACCCGGGTCAAGATCAGCGCGATCAGATTATGCGTGAGCGCCCACCCGGTCCGCTTCATCACGGCCTTGACCACGATCCCGAGCAGCGTGGCGAACCGCTCGGCCGCGGGACGGATTGGGGGTGTGTTCATGGCATGGAGTTTAGTCGTCCTGGCGTATGTGGGCAAGTGGAAATGACGTCGGCGTGGCTCAGCAGGCCATGACGCGGACGTGCCCGGCGCCCCCGTAAGCCAGGATGCGGCGATCGCTGGTGACGATTGGGATGCCAAGGTCGCGTGCCGTTGCCACGAGCAGCCGGTCGGCCGGGTCGTCGTGGAACGGCTCCGGCAGGCTGGAGCTTGCGAGCGCGATCTGGAACGTGAACGGGGCCTGCCGGACGCCTGGCGATGCCAGGACTTTCGCCATCCAGGTCTGCACGTCGGGCCGGAACTCTGCGCGACCCGGCCGCGGCCGCAGTGCCAGCAAACCGATCTCCCAGGCCGTGACCGGCGAGATGAAAATGCCATCGCTGACGCCAGCGGCCACGATGGTGCGATGCGCCTCGGCGCGCATGACGCGACTGCTCATCATCATGATGACGGCGCAGGTGTCCAACAGCACGGCCGACACGGGCAGGCCGCTAGAACGCGTCCTCGGGCGGGTTGTCCATCGCCGCTTCCATCACGCCTTCGAAAGCCGGCGCGGTGAAATCGAAACCGGGCGGGGCGATCACGCTGCCTTCCATCATGCCGAACAGTGCCTCGATCTCGGAGGCTGCCGGCCGAGGCGCGGTCACGACCGCGACCGGCTTGCCCCGTTTGGTGACGGTGAGCCGCGTGATTTTTCCGGACGCGACCTGATCGAGCAGATCGAGGCAGGTTGCCTTGAACTCGGTCGCGGTGATGGTGCGGGCGGCGGACATGGTCATCTCCGGATGACTGGTCAGGTGGGGGTGATTTGGCGTAGGGGCAAGCGGGTGGCGTTGCTTGGAACGGCAACGCGCACAGCAAATACGGCGGTCGTTTAGCCCGCCGACGCAACGTTCGGCCGGTAATGGACTGCGCGATCAGCAGTGACACGCCGCAAGCCCCGAAAGCGCCGTCGACGGTGCCCCCTGCGGCTTGCGTCGGCTACTGCACCACACGGCAAGGGGTCGGTCCGGGCTACGCTCCCTGGATCGCCGGTCAATTCGGAGTGACCAGAGGTGTAAGCTGGCTGTTACAGCATACAACCGAGAAATGAGTTCGTTTCATATTCCCCACTTTCTAACTAACGATCTCAGCCGCGAGAAGCGCTTCCTCTACATTGGATGGAGCGTCCTGGACAAGGCTAGAAAGTTTGCTTTCTTCTAAAACCGGGGCAAGATCCCATTTTTTCCTTTGCATCTGCTGATCCGATATCAACCTCGACAAATCGGTCGTGGAGCTTGCGCAAATTGGCATAACAGCCAATATCGATTGCGAACGCCTGATACTGTACCGTCCTGCGACTTGTGAGTAAGTGCCGTCGCACAATTGTGAATAATTCGGTAGTCAAGCAATCGATAGAACAGCGCGCGCCAAGTATCATTTTGTTGCAGCATGCGCTCTTCAACCACGAACAAATTCGTCTTTTTCTCCCAGCAAAACTGGCGGATTATGTAGATTTCCTTAAGGAGGTCATCTTGCTCGTCGCCTTTGGAGTCTTGCTTCAACTCCTCAATTTTGCGCTCGAAATTTGCCTTGGAAAGAATCCGAACATCGTCTTTTCCGATCCTACCGTCCTTCGACCCCACGTCGGACAATGCCTCCAGGAAAAGAGAAAAGTACGTCGCGGGGCACGCCGCCTCCAGCCATTACCAGTCGCTGGAAGCCCTCGCCCTTAAACAGTGCGTGAACTTCGCTCTTTGTAAGCTGCGCCTTCTTCCCGAATTGCTCCAAAATCTGCCAATTCTGTTCCGCCGCCTTCTTGAAATTACTAAAGGTATAGTCGATATTAATCGGCTGATAGTCATGACGTTCTTGTGCGCCAATTGGCTGGCCGTCCCGGTCGGCGTATAGAGTAGAAGCGTGTCTCAGGGTAGCAATCTTGAAATACAAAGGGACGTCCTTGCAAAGTCTGTGGATATAATCAACGACAAACGCTTGGTCTGTGCGTTTAAGAATCATAAATATCATCTAGCTGCAATAATATTGCTGAGGTATTGCTTGAAAGCTTGAAAAATGTTCTGATGCTCTCCTTAAGTTCTGGAAGCCAACGGTCGAGTTCCTGCAACTTCTCTCTATGTATACTGAATGATCTTTCTCGATCTCTTCTTTCTCTTTTTCCTATTTTTTGCGCCCAACCTGAGTTGCAGCAAATGGTCAATATCCGCGTTTACGGAAGCATTCGAAGTTCTTTCCACTTCCTCAGAGGTTCGTTTTGTACGTTTTCGTTATGCGTGTCGCTATCGCGCTGAAGTCTTCCGAGTTTTTTTATTATATCCTTGATGATTTGCTTTTGATTTTTTCTTCTTGCCGAACCATCCGTGAAGATTACGATCAAGCTCACGGAAGAGAGACGCAAGGATCTCAATCAGCACATTCGGAAAGCTGTGGCGCTTGAAGTCTTCACAATTTAAATACACGGCCTTCATGTCCGCCTTTAGCACGCGCGAAGAATGGTGCAGCAGCAAGGTCTTCCCGCAGCCACGTCGTGCGAAGATTGCGTGGTTTTGCTTGGAGCACGCATCCTCAAGGGCAGTTCCGATATTGACGTAGTCAATCGGCGTTCCGTCCCGCTGCACACGGAGATTTTCCGTGATAGCTTCCCGTAGCCTCGCCAATTTTCTTTCTTTGGTCAACCATATCCGGGCCTTGTGGACAAACCTTAAGAGGATCGAAACGAGACCAACACCATACGGGATGACGTGGGCGCCTTCAACTACGAAACAAGCCCGGTCCCACTGCCTGTTAGCCATCACCTATGATCTCGATGGGCGAATGCGGGCCCAGGCGACGGCCAGGGAAAGTGACTAAGCCCCCTACCCCCTCCTGTTCTCGATCAGCTCGCTCACCACTCCCGGATCGGCGAGGGTCGACGTATCGCCGAGCCCCTCCGTCTCGTTGGCCGCAATTTTGCGCAGGATGCGGCGCATGATTTTTCCGATGCGCGTCTTCGGCAGGCCCGGCGCCCACTGGATCGCGTCGGGCGACGCGATCGGGCCGATTTCCTGGCGGACCCAGGCGACCAACTCCTTGCGCAACGCCTCCGTCGGCTCCTCGCCGTTCTTCAGGGTGACATAGGCGTAAATGCCCTGTCCCTTGATGTCGTGCGGGAATCCCACCACCGCCGCCTCGGCGACCTTGGGGTGGGCGACCAGCGCGCTCTCGACTTCGGCCGTGCCCATGCGGTGGCCGGAGACGTTGATCACATCATCGACCCGGCCGGTGATCCACCAGTAGCCGTCGGCGTCGCGGCGGGCCCCGTCGCCGGTGAAGTAGAGGCCCTTGTACGTGGAAAAATAGGTCTGGACAAACCGGGCATGATCGCCGAACACCGTGCGCATCATGCCGGGCCAGGGCTTTCTCAGGCACAGATTTCCTTCCGTTGCGCCATGCAGTTCTTTTCCTTCGGCGTCCACGAGCAACGGGAACACGCCCGGCAAGGGCAACGTCGCGGAACCCGGCTTCTGGGCGATCGCGCCGATGAGAGGAGAAATAAGAATGCCGCCGGTCTCGGTCTGCCACCAGGTGTCGACGATCGGGCAGCGGTGGTCGCCGACCACGCGGTGATACCACAGCCACGCCTCCGGGTTGATCGGCTCGCCGACGCTGCCGAGCACGCGCAGGCTTTTGCGGCTCCATTTCTTCACATACGCCTCGCCTTCGCGCATCAGGCTGCGGATCGCGGTCGGGGCGGTGTAGAAGATATTCACACCGTGCTTGTCGACGACCTGCCAGAACCGGCCGGCGTCCGGGTAGGTCGGCACGCCCTCGAACATCAGCGTGGTCGCGCCGTTGGCGAGCGGGCCGTAGACGATGTAGGTGTGGCCCGGTGACCCAGCCGACGTCCGCGGTACACCAGTAGATTTCGCCCGGGTGGTAGTCGAACACCAGTTCATGCGTGAAGCTGGCCCAGACCATGTAGCCGCCGGTGGTGTGCAGCGCACCCTTCGGCTTGCCGGTGCTGCCCGAGGTGTAGAGAATGAACAGCGGATCCTCCGCGTTCATTTCCTCGGGTTTGCAGTCGGGGGATGCAGCCGCCAAGGCAGTTTCGTAGACAATATCGCGGAATCCTGCATCGGCACCTTGCCGCCGGTGACGGTGACCACCAGCACGTGCGCGACATCGGGACAATGCTTCAGCGCCGCGTCGGCGTTGGTCTTCAGCGCCACTTTGCGGCCGCCGCGGCGGCCTTCGTCGGCGGTGATCAGCACTTTGACGCCGGCGTCCTGGATGCGGTTGGCGAGGCTGTCCGGCGAAAAGCCGCCGAAGACGATGGTGTGGATCGCGCCGATCCGGGCGCAGGCGAGCATGGCAACGGCCGCCTCCACCACCATAGGCAAATAGATACAAACGCGGTCGCCTTTCTTGACGCCCAGGCTTTTCAGCACGTTGGCAAGACGGCAAACCTGCTCGTGCAGTTGGCGGTAGGTGACGTGCTTGCTGACGTTGGGGTCGTCGCTTTCCCAGATGATCGCGGTCTGGTCGCCACGCGTCGCCAGATGCCGGTCGAGGCAGCTCACGGAGGCATTGAGCGTGCCGTCGGCGAACCAGGTGACGTGCACGTCGCCGTGGAAATCGCCCTGCAAAGCTTTGGTCGGCTGCTTGATCCAGGTGATGCGGTTGGCCTGCTCGGCCCAGAAGCGGTCGGGGTCCTCGGTGGCGCGGGCGACCATCGCCTGGTAGCCCTCGGCGTTGACCAGCGCGTGGGCGGCGATCTCCGGTTTCACCGGGAACAGGGTGTCGGTCATCGGGTTGCTTCCTCCCCTGGACGCATGCGGCGAGCGCCCGGCCCGGGCACCCGTCAGAGGCCGGCATCCTCGGGCACGAGGATCACGCCGTCCTTGATGTGGATCATAACCGCTTCCAGGCGTTCGCCAAAACACGGTCCGCGGATGCAGACGCCGTCGGCGATGCCGAACTCGGCGCCGTGGGTGGCGCAGACGATCCGGCCGCCGTCTTCGGTCAGGAACCGGTCCGGCAGCCAGTCGAGCGGCACGCCGATATGCGGGCAGGCGTTGACGTAGACGACGACCGTGTCGCCCCGGCGCACCGCGAACAGCCCGGTGATGCCGCCGGCGGGGGCGGCAAAGCCTTTGGCGCCGCCGTCCGGGATGTCTTCGATGCGGCAGAGCCGGCGCAGGCGGAGGTGGTCGTCCATCGTGGCTCGCGGTCCTTGGTCGTAGGGCTTAGGTCCAATCGCATTGCCGCACGGCAGTTGGCTATGGTGGCAAAGTGGCGGCACCCGGAAGGAAACGCACCGATGACGACCATGACCGATACATGGGTTGGCGGCGACGACGGGCGCTGGGATCTCAACGGGAACTGGTCGCTACCGGGAACGCCCGAACTCGGCGACAACGTCGAGATCGGCGGCAGCGAGACCATCAACGGCGGTGCCGGCGGTGCCGAGGAATGCGCACAGCTCGACATCCTGGCCGGCGCCAACGTGACCTTCGCGGCGTTCGACGGATATTACGGCATCGCGCTGAACGCGACGAACCAGGTGCTGGTGAACGGCAGCCTGACACTAGATGCCGGCAGCTCCATCGTCGCCAGCATTTCGCCGGGCGGCAACAGCGCGCCATCGAGCGTGATCGTCGATAACGGCGGCACCTTCGCGGTGGACGGCGGCTATCTGATCGCCGATGCCGGCGGCATGACCGTGGGCGGCGGCGGCGCCGGCAGCCTCAGCATCACCAGTCGCGGCACCGTCACGGTATACTCCGGCCCGGACTACACCGGGCTGACGCTCGGCAACACCACCGGCGCCAGCGGCGTGATGTCGATCGGCGATCACGCCAGCCTCGACGTGATCGGCAACGGCGCCAACCTCGGCTGGATGGGCACCGCCGACGTGACGATCGGCAGCGCCGGCACGATGGCGCTGAGCGAGACCAGCACGTCGGTGTATGGCGTGCTCGACCTGGCCGGGCAGGGCAGCGGCCATGCGACCGTCACCGCGACCGGGCTCGGCTCGCTGCTCAGCGTCGTGCAGGGCGAGATCGAGATCGGCTACGCCGGCACCGCCGACGTCACGATCGAGCAGGACGCGACGCTGTTCGTGGCGTTCTCGCAGCTCGGCATCGACGTCGGCGAGACCAAGGGCGCGATGGGTTCGCTGATTGTCAACCACGCGACGCTGACCGACGGCGATTCGATGCTCGTGGGCGACGCCGGCCACGGCACGGTGGCGATCGAGAACCACGCGACCGCCTCGTTCGGCTACCAGTACACCGGGAGCGGCGCGTCGGTGCAGGTCGGCGTGCAGGCGACCGGCGCGGGCACGCTGACGTTCAGCGGCGCCGGCACCTTCGCGGTGATCGGGCTGCAACTGGACGACGGTGTCAGCGGCAGCGGAACGGTGAACATCCTCGACGGCGCCGCGGTCGGCTGCGGCGGCACCGAGAGCGGCCTGGTCGAGGGCTTCTTCCAGGGCGCGTCCGGCGATCTGGTGGTCGGCGGCGCGGGGTCCACGCTGGTCGATGCGGGCTGGCTGACCGTCGGCGGCGCCGGCAGCGGCACGCTGGACGAGACGGGCGGCGCCATCATCGCGGTCGGCGGCTCGCTCGACCTTGCGCAGAATTCTTCGGTCGGCATTGGCAACAGCAGCACAGGCATCGGCGTCGTCACGGTCAGCGGCGCGAAGACGACGCTCAGCATCACCGGCCAGCTCGTGGACGGCGTGTCGGGGCAGGGGCGGCTGACGATTACCGACGGTGCGACCGTCACTTCGGGCGACGACAGCGGCAACACCGTGTCCGGCGTCGTTATCGGTGACTTCGCCGGCAGCGAGGGCGGCGCGCTGACCGTGACGGGCAAGGGCTCGACCTTGTCCAATGTCGGCCAGTTCCAGGTCGGCGACCTGGGCAAGGCGACGTTCACGGTCAGCGACGGCGGCCACGTCTCGACCAAGGTCGCGCAAAGCTCGGGCGCCTGGGGGCTCTCGATCGGCGGCGGCAGCGGCGACCTGGGGGCCGCGATCGTGACCGGCGCCGGCTCCAACCTCAGCGTCGCCACCAATGTGGTGGTCGGCAACGGCGGCACCGGGACGTTCCAGTTGCTGGCGGGCGCCGGTGCGCAGATCGGCGCGAGCCTGAACGAAAGCGACAGCGCGACCGTGCTGGTCGGCTTTTCCGCCGGGTCGACCGGGGCGGTCACGGTGAACGGCACCGGCTCGGACATGGCGGTCACCGGCCAGCTCGTGGTCGGCGACAGCGGCAAGGGCACGTTCATCCTCAGCGGTGCCGCAACGGTCACCGCCGGCGATCAGAGCGGGGCGACGGCGTCCGGCGTCGTGGTCGGCTTCCTGACCGGCGGCAACGGCATGCTGCGGGTCACCGGCGCGGGCTCGTCGCTGAGCAACACCGGGCAGTTCCTGGTCGGCGCCTACAGCGTCGGCGCGATGACGGTCGAGGCCGGCGGCACGGTGACGACGACGATCGGCGCGGGCTTCACCAATGACGGGGCGGATATCGGGTTCTACGCGGGCTCGAACGGGTCGGTGGAGATCACCGGCACCGGCGCGTCGTGGACGATCGGCACCGACCTCGTCGTCGGGGCCAACGGCCGCGGCACGCTGACCGACCTCAGCGGCGGTTCGGTGACCGTCGGCGGCAGCTTCATCGTTGGCGAACATTCGGGCGGCCACGGCAGCGCCACGATCGACGGCACTGGCTCGACGCTCGACTATGGCGGGCTGCTGGTGATCGGCAGCAACGCGGCGGGCAGCCTGGATATCGGTGCCGGCGCCATGGTGGCCGCGACCGGCACCGGCGGAGTCGGCATCGGCATCGGCCCGGGCGGCCACGGCACGCTCACCGTTGCCGGCGCGCTGGACGCCCCGTCGATGGTGATGGGGCAGACCACAACGGCGACGGCGGGTGGCGCGGTGCTGGCACTCGACGGCGGCTCGATCACGCTGACCGGCGAGATGGTGCTGGGCAAGGGCGCCACGATGACGATGGCGGGCGGGACGGTGAGTGCCAGCATGCTCAGCTTCACCGGCAACGGCGCGCTGAGCGGCGACGGCACGATCGCGGCGGCGGTCGATGGCGGCACGCTGACCGCGTCGGGCGGCACGCTGGCGATCGACGGTGCGATCGATGGCCACGCCGTGCTGATCGTCGACAACGGCGCGACGCTGGCGCTGGGCGGCTCGGTCGCGAACGGCACTATTTCCTTTGCGTCGGGCGCGGCGGCGGCGGTGCAGTTGGCCGAGCCGCTGCAGATGCACGCGATCCTCGGCGGCTTCGTCGCGGGCGACATGATCGAGGCGCTGGGCCAGACCGAGACCAACTATGCCTACCATCCGAGCTCCGGCGCGCTCACCGTCACGCTCGCCGGCGGCGGACAGGATGTTTTTCACTTTTCCGGCGGGTTGACCCAGGCGTCGTTCGCGCTGAACAACAATTCGGCGGGGTTTGCGATCACGCACACCTGACCCGGTGCGGTTCGTGGTGGGTCGCGAGGGCGACCCACCCTACCGACGTTTACGAAACGAGTTGTCTCCGCCCGCTCGGGAATGGGTTTCGTCGGGTGGGTTGCTCTGGCAACCCACTGCTTCGCAACGCGGTGCGGCGCGTGGTGGGTCGCAAGGGCGACCCACCCTACGGGCTGGTTACGACAGGTCCGGCCGCTCCGGCAGCCAGTCGCCGAGAAGCTGGTCGTCAAGATACAGCGGATACGTCCGCCTCTGCACCGTCGCCGCCGCCGGTTCCTCGCCATATGCCCGCAACGCGGCTGCGGCCAGTTTCACTGCCTCGGGCAACTCGTCGCGGACGATGGCCGGCAGACGAGGCCGCAGGCCGGGGTCGTCGCGCAGCAGACCTGCCACGGCGCTGCGGGCGTCGGCGACGGTTTCCATCCAGCCGGGGCGTGGGTCGCGCGCCGGCGAATGCTCCAGCTTCAGCATATGCACCAGCAACCGCTGCACTTGGCTAGCAAGCGCCCGCCTTTCTGACCGCCCCAAACTCTCCACCTCCTCGATCAGGTTGCCCCAATCGAGCCCCAGGTTGCTGCCGGCAGCCGCCGCCCGCCGCAGCAGTCGCGCCTGCTGTTCGGTCCAGGTGATGAAATCCTGCTCGTAGAGGTCGCTCATGGCCCCTGCCATCCGCCGAGGCGGCAGATATGGGACCAGTGGGCGTCGGAGACAGGCACCACCGAGAGCCGCGACTGGCGGATGAGGAGAAAACCGTCGAGCGCCGGGTCGGCCTTGATCTGCGCGAGCGTCACCGGCGTGGGCATCGGGCCGACCGTGCGCATGTCGACGCTGACCCAATCGCCCTTCTTGTCGTCGGGCGTGACGGTCGGGTCGGGGTACGCCTCCCGCACCACTTCGACAATGCCCACGATCTCCTTGCCGGTTTGCGAGTGGTAGAAGAACGCGCGGTCGCCGCGCCGCATCGCCTTCAGGTTCAGCTTGGCCGCGTGGTTGCGCACGCCGGTCCACGGCTCGACGCCGTGCGCCACCTGCTCGGGCCAGCCGAACGCGTCGGGCTCGGACTTGACCAGCCAGAACCCCATCAGGCGATCTTCGCGCCGTCCTTGTAGACCTGCCGGAACGGCCGGACGACGCTGCTCTCGAACAGGCCGGCCTTGGTATAGGGGTCGGCAGCGGCGAACGCCTCGGCCGCGGCCCGGTCGGGGACGTCGAGCACGATCAGCGAGCCGATCGGGTTGCCGGCGGCGTCGAGTTGCGCCCCCGCCACGACCAGCTTGTGCTGCTCGCCGACCAGCCATTCGAGATGCGCCGGGCGCGTGGCCATGCGCAGTTCCAGGCAGTTGGGCCGGTCGGTGTTGATCAGGGAAAAGAGCATCTTGCGGTTTCCTCCGTCATGCGATGGGCGGCAGCTTACGGCCTCGCCGCCGCGCTGCAAACCTGACGCCGAAGCAACCGCCGAGAAGCTTCTACCGGGGGGGCGGTTCCGCTATAGACCGCAGCGTGGACGCCAGCGCCGCCCTCGCGCCGCCCTCCGGGGGCCGGCGCAACCTGCACCGTTTTGCCAACCCGGGTCGTTTCCTGCGGCTGTCGGGCCGCGTGCTGCCGTGGCTGGCGATTCCCGGGCTTGCGCTGACGCTGTTCGGGCTCGGCTGGGGCCTGTTGTTCGCGCCGGCCGACTGGCAGCAGGGCGACGCGGTGCGGATCATGTATGTCCATGTGCCCGCTGCATGGCTCGCCTCCGCCGGCTATTTCGGCCTGGCGACCTGCTCGGTGTTTTCCCTCGTCTGGCGGCATCCGCTGGCCGACCTCGCGGCGGCGGAGATCGGGCCGGTCGGCGCCGGTGCCACGTTCATCTGCCTCGCCACCGGCAGCCTGTGGGGCAAGCCGATGTGGGGCGCCTGGTGGGTGTGGGACGCGCGGCTGACTTCTGTCCTTGTGCTTTTTTTCCTTTATCTCGGCCACATCGCGTTGGTGCGCGCGTTCGACAGCCCGGAGCGCGGCGCGCGGGCCGGCGCGATTCTGCGCGTTGGTCGGTGCGGTCGATCTGCCGGTGATCAAGTTTTCCGTGGATTGGTGGAACACGCTGCACCAGCCGGCGACGATCACGCTGACCGGGTCGCCGACGATGTATGTCGGCATGCTGTGGCCGCTGCTGTTTTCCGCTGTCGGCATGACGCTGGGGTTCGCCGCGATCGTGGTCGCGCGCACCCGCGCCGCGGTGATGGAGCGGCGGATCCGCGGGCTGCTGCTGGCGCGGGCGCAGCAGGAAGCCGGCGCCCGTGGAGAGGCGGTGGCGGCGTGACCCATTTGAGCTACATCAGTGCGGCCTATGGGCTCGCCGTGGTGGTTGCGGGCTGGTTTGCCGTCGATGCCTGGCTCCGGATGGATCGGGCCAAGCGTCGTCTGGCGGCCGTCGATCCCCGCGCGCAACGCTGACGCGCCCGTGAAGGTTGCCGCATGACCCGCAAGCGCCGCCGCCTGATCGTCCTGCTCGCCTGCGGCCTCGGGCTCGGCTCGGCGACCGGGCTGTCGCTGTGGGCGCTGTCGAGCGACGTCGCGTTCTTCACCTCGCCCTCGGCGCTGGCGCATGACCCGCCGGCGCCCGGCCGCGTTTTCCGGCTGGGCGGGCTGGTCGAGGCGGGCAGCGTGAAGCGCATTCTGGAGGACGGAAAACCGGCGGCGAGCTTTCGCGTGACCGATGGCGCGGCGGTCGTGACCGTCGATTTCGTCGGCATCCTGCCCGACCTGTTCCGCGAGGGGCAGGGCATCGTGGCACTCGGCAGCCTGGCGGCGGACGGTACGTTCCGCGCTCAGGACGTGCTGGCCAAGCACGACGAGACCTACATGCCCAAGGAAGTGGCCGAGGCGCTGAAGAAGTCCGGCCACTGGAACCCGGCCGAAGGCCCGCCGCCGCCGGCGTCGTCGTGGAACACGATGACAGTGCCGACGACGACCGCTGCGGCGAAGGTGGAGGAGTAGGCGCATGGCGGTCGTTCGGGTCCCCGAGGGCGCCGGCGATTTGAGTGATCGCGTGGATCGCCGGGTCAAGCCCGGCGATGACGTGACCGTTTCGTCCTGCCCGGGCTTGACCCGGGCATCCCGGCACGCGTCTGCGCCGGCAAAAGCATGATCCCCGAACTCGGGCATTTCGCGCTGGCGCTGGCGGTCGCGATCGGGTTCGCGCAGGCGGTGCTGCCGCTGTGGGGGGCGTGGCGACGCGACCTGCGGCTGATCGCGGCGGCGCCGGCGCTCGCGATCAGCCAGTTCATCGCGCTCGCGACCGCCTGGGTCTGCCTGACCTGGAGCAACGTGGTCGACGACTTCTCGGTGCTCACGGTCGCCGAGAACGGCAACAGCCTGACGCCGCTGATCTACAAGATCACCGGCACCTGGGGCAACCACGAGGGTTCCATTCTGCTCTGGTGCCTTGTCATCGCGATCTGCGGCGCCGCGGTCGCGGTGTTCGGCGGCAATCTGCCGTCCTCGCTGCGGGCGCGGGTGATCGGCGTGCTCGGCGCCTCCGCGGTCGGCTTCCAGTTGTTCACGCTGCTGGAAAGCGATCCGTTCGCGCGCATCTGGCCGCCGCCGCCGGACGGGCGGGACCTCAACCCGCTGCTGCAGGACCCCGGCCTCGCGATCCATCCGCCGATGCTCTACATGGGCTATGTCGGGTTTTCCGTTCCGTTCGCGTTCGCCATCGCGGCGTTGCTGGAGGGCCGGATCGACGCCGCCTGGGGCCGCTGGGTGCGGCCGTGGACGCTGGCCGCTTGGTGTTTCCTCACCTGCGGCATCGCGCTCGGGTCGTGGTGGGCGTACTACGAACTGGGCTGGGGCGGGTTCTGGTTCTGGGATCCGGTCGAGAACGCCTCTCTGCTGCCCTGGCTGACCGGCACCGCGCTGTTGCATTCGGCGATCGTGGTGGAGAAGCGCGGAAGCGTTGAAAACCTGGACGGTGCTGCTGGCGATCGGCACGTTCTCGTTCAGCCTGTCCGGCACGTTCATGGTGCGCTCGGGCATCCTGAACTCGGTGCATGCGTTCGCCGACCGACCCGGCGCGCGGCGTTTTCATCCTCGGCCTGCTGGGGTTGGTGATCGGCGGCTCGCTGCTGCTGTTCGCGCTGCGCGCGCCGGTGCTGGCGGCGTCCGGCATATTCGCGCCGGTGTCGCGCGAGGGCGCACTGGTGCTGAACAATATTTTGCTGTGCTCGATCTGCGCCGTGGTGGTCGACGGGCACGATGTACCCGCTGTTCGCCGATCTGCTGCTCGGCGAAAAGCTCAGTGTCGGCGCGCCGTTCTTCAATGCGGCGGTGCTGCCGCTGGCGCTGCCGCTGTTCGCGGCGATGGCGGTCGGGCCGATGCTGTCGTGGAAACGCGCCGATCTGTGGCCGGCGTGCGCAAACTCTGGTGGGTGGCGCTGGCGGCGGTGATCGTCGGGGCGGTCGCGGCGTTCTGGGCGCGGCTGCTGCCGGCGCTGGCGTTCGGCCGCCGCGGCGTGGCTGATCCTCGGCGCATTCGCCGACGTCGTCGAGCGCATCCGGCTGTTTCGCGTGCCGCTCGGCGCCAGCCTGCAGCGGCTGCGCGGGCTGCCGCGCGGCTCGTTCGGCACCACGATCGCGCATGCCGGGCTCGGCGTGACGATCGCCGGGATCGCCGGCGATGTCGCTCGCGAGCGAGGCGATCGTGCTGCTGAAGCCCGGCCAGGTTTCTCATCTGCGGCGGCTACGATGTTCGTCTGATCGACCTGCATGACCGCGCCGGGCCGAACTACGCGGCGCGCGTCGCCGACGATCGGAGATCAGCAAAGGCGGCGCGCCGATCGTGACGCTGGCGCCGGAGCGGCGCGGTTTTCCGGTGCAGGGGATCAACACGACGGAAGCGAAGATCGCCACCAACCTGTTCCGCGACCTTTACGTCGTGCTGGGCGAGGAACGCGACGGCGGGGCGGTGCTGCGGCTGCACGTGAACTGGCTGGCGCCGTGGATCTGGCTCGGCGCGCTGATCATGGCGATCGGCGGCGTGGTGTCGCTGGCCGACCGGCGGCTGCGCGTGGGCGCGCCGATGCGCCGGGCCGCGACGCTGCCGGCGGGCACCGAACCGGGGCTGCGATGAACCGGCGCGTGCTGCTGCTGGCGCCGTTCGGCGCGGTCGTTGCCGCGGGCGCCGGGTTCTTCGCGATGCTGCGGCGCGAGACCGAGGGAAAATTCGATCCGCGCGGCGTGCCGAGCATGCTGATCGGCAAGCCGGTGCCGGCGTTCGCGCTTCTGGGCACGCTTCCCGGCGAGCCCGGCTTTGCCAGCACCGACCTTGCCGGCAAGCCGATCCTGGTGAATTTCTTCGCCTCCTGGTGCGTGCCGTGCATCGAGGAGGCGCAGGTGCTGATGGGTCTGCAACAGGCCGGCGCGCCGCTGTACGGCATCGCCTACAAGGACAAGCTGGCGGCGACCGCGGCGTATCTGGCGCGCAACGGCAACCCGTACGCGCGGATCGGCCGGGACGATCCGGGCTTGGTCGCGATCGACTGGGGCGTAACCGGCGTGCCCGAGACCTATCTGATCGACAAGGGCGGCATCGTCCGCTCGCGCTGGGTCGGGCCGCTGACGACGCAGCAGGTCTCGGCCGAGGTGCAGCCGTTGCTGCGGCATTACGCATGAGGCGGCGGCTTGCCGCAGCGGCTGCCGGCGCGATGCTGCTGATCTCCGCCGGCTCGGCGCTGGCGATCAGCGATCCGAGCGAGGCGCTGCCCGACAAGGCGCAGGAGGCGCGCGCCGTTGCGATTGGGCAGCAATTGCGCTGCCTCGTCTGCCAGAACGAGAGCATCGAGGACAGCAGCGCCGACCTCGCGCGCGACCTGCGGCATCTGGTGCGCCAGCAGGTCGCGGCCGGCGCGACCGACCAGCAGGTGGTCGCGTGGCTGGTGGCGCGCTACGGCAATTTTGTTCGGCTCAGTCCCCCGTTCGAATGGAGCACCGTTCTGCTTTGGGGCTCGCCGGTTCTGGCACTCTTGATCGGCGGCGGGATCGCGGTGCTGGCGTGGCAGCGCCGGGAGCCGCCAAAACCGCTCGACGAGACCGAACAGGCGCGGCTGCGCACGCTGCTCGACACATGACGATCGCGGCGATTGTCGTGCTTGCGCTGGTGGCGCTGGCGCCGCTCGCGATCGCGCTGGGCGGGCGCGGCACGGCACGCGGGCGGCGGGAGAGCGCGCTGCGCATCCAGCGCGCCCAGCTCGCCGAGCTTGACCGCGATCTCGCGGCCGGGCGCATCGCCGCGGCCGAGCACGCCTCGGCGACGCTCGAAATCCAGCGCCGCCTGCTCGCCGCCGCGGAGCTCGCGGAACCGGAGGCAAGGCGCGGCTCCACGGTACCGCTCGCGGCGGCGCTGGTGGTGGTGCCGGTGCTGGCGGGCGGCCTCTACTGGGCGAGCCAAGGCCACCCCTCGATGCCGGCCGCGCCGTTCGCCGAGCGGGTGGCGGCCGAGGCCAAGGACAGCCGCGAGGCCGAGACGCTGATCGCCAAGCTGCGGGCCAGGCTGGCGGCGATGGACCAGAAGTCCGAGGTCGCGCGCCAGGGTTATCTGCTGTTGGGCAACGCCGAGGACAGTCTCGGCCATCTGCAGAAGGCGGCGGAGGCGTGGCACAAGGCGTTGTCGATCCGCTTCGACCCCGGGCTCGGCGCGCTGACCGCGGAGGCGCAGACGCGGCTGGAGGGCAAGGTGAGCGACGAGTCGCAGGCGCTGTTCCGCCGCGCCTTGGCGGAGGCGCCGGCCGATGCTCCGTGGCGCTCGATCGCCGAGCAGCGACTGACGGAGGCGGCGAAGCAGTAGCGAGGCGAGGGGCGCCGCCCCTCGACCCCGGTCAAGGCATGGCCTTGACAATCCGTACCCGGGACTGACGGTGAGAAAACGCGCCGAAGCAGGTGACGAATGCCAAGCAGAAAGCCGCCGGTACAAGGACTGGGTGGGACGTCAAAACGCGACCTGCCGGTGGACATGACGTCCGAAAATGTTGCGATCTTCGATTTGACGGAGCAAGAAATGCTTTGTGAGATCGACGAAGGACTCGCCGACATAAAGGATGGTCGTATCGTGCAGGGCAATGCGGTTCTGGCGAAGATGCGCAAACGGATCGACAAGCAATCGTAGGGTCGGTTGCCCTTGCAACCCACCGCTTCACGGCTCGGTGCGGCGCGTGGTGGGTTGCAAGGGCAACCCACCCTACGAAGTCCATTTATCGAGCGGATGGAGCGGTACTTGCATATTCGATCGAAATATCGTGGAGCCTCAATTTCGCTGTTTCCCATCGATCCTTGGCAACAGCCTCTGCACCATGCATTTCGAGCGTAGGACTCGCTTCCTGGTAACCTCGAATGACTGCGGCGTATGCCGACGTGACGGTGCCATATAGTTAGCTCTTGTCTGCAAGCGATGTTCTTCTACCGCCGCTCGCGAAAAAATGCCCGCAGCAGGTCCGCCGCCTCGGTCTCGCGCACGCCGCCGATCACTTCGGGGCGATGCAGGCAGGACGACGAAGCAAACACCTGCGCCCCGTGCTCGACGCCGCCGCCTTTCGGGTCGTAGGCGCCGAACACCAGTTTGCGTACGCGGAACAGGCTCGCGGCAGCGGCGCACATGGGACAAGGTTCGAGCGTGACGAACAGGTCGCACCCGACAAGGCGCGGCGAGCCGAGCGCACGGCCGGCTTCGCGCATGGCAAGAATTTCGGCGTGGGCGCTGGCGTCGCACTCCGCCTCGGTGCGGTTGCCGGCTCGGGCGACGATCGCGCCATCCGGCCCGACCACGACGGCGCCGACCGGAACTTCGCCGCGCACGGCGGCGGCGCGGGCATCCTCGAGCGCGATCTGCATCGGGTCCATGCGTGCTTCTTGCCGAGGATCGCGTGCGGGCGCTAGCAACACCCATGACACAGCAATCCCGCCCCGTGATCGGGGTGACGCTCGATGCGGAGCAGCCGGGCGGATACTCGAAATTTCCGTGGTACGCGCTGCGGACCAACTATTTCGCGGCGCTCGCCGGCGCCGGCGGGCTGCCGCTGGCGCTGCCGCATCTTTCTGACCTCTCCCCCGATTACCTCGACCGGATCGATGCATTGGTCGTCACCGGCGGGGCGTTCGATGTCGACCCGACGCTCTACGGCGACGGCGAGCGGCACGCGACGGTCACGCTCAAACAGGGGCGTACCGCCGCGGAAATTTCCCTCGTGCGCGGGGCGCTTGCGCGAAAAATGCCGGTGCTGGGGATCTGCGGCGGGCAGCAACTGCTGGCGGTCGCGCTGGGCGGCACGCTGATCCAGCACATTCCCGACGCCGTGCCGGAGGCGCTGCCGCACGAGCAGCCGAACCCGCGCGATCAGGCGGGGCACCCGGTGACGATCGTTCCCGGCACGCTGCTGGCAAAGATCGTCGGCACCGAAAAAATGGCAGTGAACTCGTCGCATCATCAGGCGGTGCGCACCCCGGGCCCGGTCGCCGTGGTCAACGCGGTCGCGCCTGACGGCGTGATCGAGGGGATCGAGGAACCGGCGCAAAAATTCTGCCTCGGCGTGCAGTGGCATCCGGAGTTTCTGATCGACCCCGGCGACCGGCGGATCTTCGACGCGCTGATCGCGGCCTGCGCATGAGCGACGAGCCCGAACGCGGCGAACGGATCGCCAAATGGCTGGCGCACGCGGGCGTCGCCAGCCGGCGCGACGCGGAAAAACTGCTGGCCGAGGGAAAAGTCCGCAAGAACAACGCCGTCGTGACCCATCCGGCGAGCTTCGTGGTCGAGGGCGACCTCGTGACCGTCGACGGCGTTCCGGTCGAGCCGCCAGGCCGGACGCGGCTGTGGCGCTACCACAAGCCGGCCGGGCTGGTGACGACGCATCGCGACCCCGAGGGGCGGCCGACGGTGTTCGAGCGGCTGCCGCCCGGCCTGCCGCGCGTGGTCAGCGTCGGCCGGCTCGACCTCGCCAGCGAGGGGCTGCTGCTGCTGACCAACGACGGCGCGCTGGCGCGGCGGCTCGAATTGCCGGCGAACGGCTGGCTGCGGCGCTATCGCGTGCGCGTGTTCGGGGCACCCGACCCCGCCCGGCTCGCGGCGCTGGCGCACGGGGTCGTGGTCGAGGGCGTGAAATACGGGCCGATCGAGGCCGGGCTGGACAGCCGCAAGGGCGACAACTGCTGGCTGACGGTCGCATTGCGCGAAGGCCGCAACCGGGAGGTCCGCAAGGTGATGGCGCATCTGGGGTTCCAGGTGTCCCGGCTGATCCGCGTCGCCTACGGCCCGTTCCAGCTCGGACTGCTGCCGCCCGGCGCGGCCGAGGAAGTGCCGGCAAAAGTGCTGCGCGAGCAGTTGCCCGCCGAACACCCGTGAGGATCGTGGCCGGCGCGTGGCGCGGCCGGGCGCTCGCGGCGCCGCCGGGCGCGACGACCCGACCGTCCGCGGACCGGGTGCGGCAGGCGCTTTTTGACATGCTTCTCCACGCGCCCTGGGGGGACGCGACGTGTTCGACGGTGCCGCCGTGCTGGACGCGTTCGCCGGCACCGGCGCGCTCGGGCTGGAGGCGTTGTCGCGCGGCGCCGGTTCGGCGACGTTCATGGAAACCGATCCGGCGGCGCTGGCGGCCCTGAGAAGAAACATCGCCGCCTGCAAGGCCGAGGCGACGTGCCGGATTTTTTCCAGTGACGCCATGCATCCGCCGCCGGGAACGCCTTGCCGGCTGGTGCTGCTCGACCCGCCGTATGCGCAGGATCTCGTGCCGCGGGCGATGGCGGCGCTCGGCGGGGCCGGCTGGATCGCGCCGGCCGCGCTGGTCGTCGCCGAACTGGGGGTGCGCGAGCCGCTGCCTGCGCTCGGCGCGCTGCTCGCCCAGCGGGCGCACGGCGCGGCGCGGCTGGCGATCTGGCGTCTCGGCTGAGCGTCACCGGAACAATCCACCGCGGCGGGACGCGCCGGCCGAGTAACGTCCGACCTGAACGCCTGGGGCCCGACGGAATATTGCGCTCGCCAAAGATGTACTCTTGCGCAATGAGGCCGCGAATTCCGGTCGCTGTTGCGCGGCCGGGGATCGGCGGCTATCGTTAAAGTGTTGTTAGTCGGCGGGGCCGGCGCGCGGGGCAGTTGTCACTGTCCGCTGCGTTTGCGCTGTCGCATCGGGCCGGGCCGACGGCAAAATGCCCCCGTCACGACGTATCGACCGCCGCCCGCCGCGCAGGAGCGCATGATGCCGCAGGACGACGACCAGCTCGCCATCGCCTTCCTGGTCACGGGCAGCCTCGGCGACCACATCAATGCGGCCCGCTTCGTCCGCGACCTGTCGAAATATGCGCAGCCGTTCGTGTTCGACATCTACAGCTCGCGGGCCGCGGCGGCGCGCTGGCTGTTCTCGGCGTTCGAGAACTGCCGTGCCTGCTACGACGAGGCCGCCTCCTGGGACGACAACCGGCGCAACTATCCGCTCGGGCTGTGGGTGATGCAGTTCGTCTCGATCGACCGCGACCACTACGACCCGGCGCGGCTGCGCACCGCCAACGCGACGCTCGCCAACCTCGCGGTCGCGCTCGACAAGGCGGAGGCGCAGTACGAGCTGTTCGTCACCACAAGCCCGCGCACCGACAGCCTGCTGGCGCGGCGCGGCTTCTTCATGGGCGTCGGGCGCAACCGCATCTCCCACAGCATCGCCGGCATCGCCTATGGCGGCGACGAGCTGGAGGTCGGCCGGCTCGCCGGGGTGCTGGAGCGATTCGAAATGGAGGGCAAGCGCTACGTCACCGTGCACAACGGCTTCGACGTCGACTACTCGTTCCTGCCGAGGGATGCGCACCTGCCGTCGTCGGACCGTTCGACCCGCGCCTATCCCGCGTTCGACAAGGTTGCGGCGCTGCTGAAGGCGGAGTTCCGCGACCTGACGGTGGTGCAGCTCGGCAGCCAGACCAGCCAGCCGATCCCGCGCGCCGACCTGCATCTGATCAACCGCACCAGCATGGGCGAGACCGCGGAACTGCTGCGCGGCTCGATGCTGCATCTCGACAGCGAGGGCAGCCTCGTGCATCTGGCGAGCGCCGTGGGAACCAAGTGCTGCGTGGTGTTCGGGCCGACCTCGGTGCCGTACCTGTCGTACAAGGACAACATCAACCTGCCGCCGCCGGCCTGCGGCGAATGCTGGTGGGCGACCGAGGACTGGCAGACCAACTGCCCTCGCGGGATGCTGAAGCCGCAATGCCTGGCCGAGCGGACGCCGGAGTCGATCGTCGAGGCGGCGCGGCCGGTGATCGCCGCGGGCCTCGCCGCGGGCCGTCGCGGCCTGCGCGAGCGGCTCGGGCTGCGGTAGCGCGATCATGACGGAACCCGCGCTGATCGGGAAGCTGCGTGCGGCGCTGGGCGATGTCGGCGTGATCACCGCGCCCGAGGACGTCGCCCCGTATGCGCAGGACTGGCGGCGGCTGTACCAGGGCCGCGCCGCCGCGGTGGTGCGGCCGGCGAGCACGGCCGAACTCGCCGAGGCGGTGCGGCTGTGCGCCGAGGCGGGGGTCGGCGCGGTGCCGCAGGGCGGCAACACCTCGATGGTCGGCGGCGCCGTGCCCTCCGAGGACGGCCGCGAGATCGTTATCAGCCTCGCGCGGATGCATCGGGTGCGCGCGCTCGACGCGGTCGACCTGAGCATCACGCTGGAGGCCGGGGTCACGCTGAAGGCGGCGCAGGACGCGGCGGCGGAGGCCGGCTGCCTGCTGCCGCTGTCGATCGCCGCCGAGGGCACCGCGCAGATCGGCGGCGTGCTGGCGACCAACGCCGGCGGCAACAACACCGTGCGCTACGGCAATGCGCGCGATCTGGTGCTTGGGCTCGAGGTGGTGCTGGCCGACGGCAGCGTCTGGAACGGGCTGCGGCGGCTGCGCAAGGACAACACCGGCTACTGCCTGCGCCAGCTTTTTGTCGGGTCCGAGGGAACGCTGGGGATCATCACCGCTGCGGTGCTGAAGCTGGTGCCGCGGCCGGTCGAGACGGAAGTGGCGCTGTGCGCCGTGCCGTCGCCGGAGGCGGCGCTGGCGCTGTTCACGCGGCTGTATCGGCAGGATCCGGCGTCGGTGCAGGCGTTCGAATACATGTCCGGCACCGGCATGGGGTTTGTGCTGCGTCACATTTCTGGCAGCGTGCTGCCTCTCGCCGCGCCCTCGCCACATTATGCGCTGGTGGAGTTGGCGACGCCGCGACAGGGCGCCGGGCTGCGCGCGGCGCTGGAGTCGGGACTGGAACAGGCGCTGGAAGCGGAAGAAATCACCGACGCGGCCATCGCGGAAAGCGGCGCACAGCGGGCGGCGATCTGGAAGCTGCGCGAGGAACATGCGGAGGCGCAGAAACGCGAAGGCGCGAGCGTCAAGAACGACGTTTCCGTTCCGGTCTCGCGGGTGCCGGAGCTGATCCGGCGCGCCTCGGCCGCGTGCGAGGCGCTGCTGCCGGGCATCCGCGTGGTGCCGTTCGGCCATCTCGGCGACGGCAATATTCACTTCAATCTCGAACAGCCTGTCGACATGGACGCGGCGGCGTTTCTGGCGCGCGACCACGAGATCATGGACGCGGTGGGCGAAGTGGTACGCGACCTCGACGGCAGTTTTTCCGCCGAGCACGGGGTGGGCAAGTTGAAGCCGTACATGATGCCGCTGTGGCGCGGCGGCGCGGAACTGGACGCCATGCAGCGGATCAAGCGGGCGCTGGACCCGCTGGGGCTGCTCAATCCCGGAAAAGTGCTGCCGTAGGTTTTCGCGAGCCCTTTCTTCTCCTCCTCCCCCTGCGGGAGGAGGCCGGGAGGAGGGGTCGCACGGCCATCGCGACTGAACGCACGACCCCTCCCCCAACCCCTTCCCGCAAGGGGAGGGGGCTCAACTGCCCGCGGCCACGTCGGCGAACCGCACCATCCGCGCGCGCCGCTCGTCCCACAGCGCGTAGGCGGGCGCGCGCAGCGCCTGCCAGAGTGTCAGCGTGTGCGACGCCGGCATCAGCGCGGCGCAGGCGCGATGGCAATCCTCCAGCCGGTAGTTCGGCACACGCGGCGTCAAATGGTGGATGTGGTGGAAGCCGATATTGCCGCTGAACCATTGCAGCACGCGCGGCAGCTTCAGATGCGAACTGCCGAGCAGCGCCGCCTTCGGCGCGCTCCACTCCGCCTGCCGCGACCACACCACATCCTCGAACCGGTGCTGCACGGAAAAAATCCACACGCCGAGAATGGCCGCCAACGCCATCGTCGGCAGCTGCACCATCGCCACCGGCCCGGCCCCGAGCAGCAGCGCCAGCGCCGTGAACACCACCAGCAGGCCGGCGTCGGTCCACAGCACGCTGTTGCGCTCGCGGCGCCAGCCGGCCGGCGTATCGAACGGCACCCGATAGAGCAGCAGGAATACCAGCGGCGGCAGCAGCAGTTGCGCGACGATCGGCGAACGCACCGCGCGATACCACCAGCGACGCCAGTGCCGAACGCGCCCGGTATTCGTCGACGGTCAGGCAAGTGGAGTAGATGTCGGCGCCGCCGGTGCGCTTGTCGAGATTGTTCCAGACCGCGTGATGGTTGGCGTGCTGGCGCCGCCAGTTGGCGAACGGCGTCATCGTGATCAGGCTGCAGAACCGGCCGAGCCACTCGTTGGCGGCGCGGCTGCGGAAGAACGCGCCGTGGCCGCAATCGTGCTGGATGATGAAGATGCGCACGATCAGCCCGGCCGCCGGCAAGGTCAGCGCGAGGCTCAGCCAGGGCGAAACCAGCCACCACAGCGCATACATCGCCGCGATCAGCCCGAAGAACGGCAGGAACGTGCTGGCGAGCTGGCCCAGGCCGCGGCCGAGCAGCGGCGCCTGGTAGGCTGCGAGAACGGCACGGAGGGCGCGCTGCTGCGGGTCCGCCTCGACCGGCGAAACCCGGTCGCTGGATGCTAGGCCGCTGGTCATGGCCGCCTTTTGGGATACGAGTGAAGGAAATCCTACGTGGCGAACCCGAATGGAGACTGCAATCGCCTGCAATCGCGCCGGGTCGTCCCGAAGTAGAGAGAGTGGCGTGCAGATAGCTTTTTGTCCGCCGGTTTTCAAGCATTCTTCGACGTACGTTCACCAGCACACGTTCAGTCGCGCTGCATTGCTTTTCACGGTGCGAAAGGCGCCGTGCGTTGAGCGCCGGCGATGCGGGTCTCGCGGTCCGCTTCGGTCCGCCCCATATTCGCGCGCATGGACCTCGATTTTTCCGACGACGAGATCACCCGCTACTCGCGCCACATCCTGCTGGCGGAGGTCGGCGGCATCGGCCAGGCCAAGCTGCGGGCGGCGCGGGTGCTGGTGGTCGGCGCCGGCGGCCTCGGCAGCCCGCTTGTTCTATATCTCGCGGCGGCAGGGATCGGCACGATCGGCATCGTCGACGACGACCGCGTCGATCTTTCCAATCTGCAACGGCAGGTGGCGCACACGACGGACCGGCTTGGCGTGCCGAAGGCGCACTCCGCAGCGAATGCGGCGCGGGCGATCAATCCAGGCGTGCGGGTGGAAACGCACGCGGAACGGCTGACGCCGGCGAATGCGCTGGAGCTGATCGGCGGCTACGACATCGTCTGCGACGGCACCGACAATTTTTCCACGCGGTTCCTGGTCGCGGACGCCTGCGTGCTGGCGCGGCGCACGCTGGTGTCGGCCGCGGTGCTGCGGTTCGAGGGCCAGCTTTCGACGTTCAAGCCGCACGCGGGCGCGGACTGCCCGTGCTACCGCTGCCTGTATCCGGAGCCGCCGCCGGAGGGCATGGTGCCGACCTGCTCCGAGGCCGGCGTGCTCGGCGCGGTCACGGGCGTCATGGGCACGCTGCAGGCGACCGAGGTGCTGAAGGAAATTCTGGGCATCGGCGAGGGGATGGCGGGCAAGCTGCTGGTCTGGGACGCGCTTGCGGCGCGGTTCCGCACGATCCGGCTGCGCCCGGACCCGGCCTGCCTGGCCTGCGGGCCGGAGGCAACCTTGCGCGACCTGTCGGCGCACGCGCCGGCGCCGGCACTCGCCTGTGCCGTCTGAGCCGCTCGGCATCCTGCTGATCGCGGGCGACTACGAGCGCGCGCACTACGCGTTCGTGCTCGCCGCCGGCGCGGCGGCGCTGGGCCGCAGCGTCGTGCTGTTCGCGACCAACCACGGCTGCGCGGCACTGGCCGAGGACTGGCGGGCGCTGGCCGGCGCGGAGCGGGACGCGGCGGTGCAGGACGCGGGTGTCGCCGGGCTCGCCGAGTTGCGGGAGGCGGCGGTGGAACTCGGCGTGCGGCTGATCGCCTGCGAGGCCGGGCTGCGCATCGCCGGCATGGCGGCGGCGCGGCTGGTCGCGGGCGTCGAGGTGGCGGGCGTGGCGACGTTCCTCGCCGCGGCCGCGGGCGGCCAGCTCATCTCGCTGTGAGCGGACGGGTAACCCTTGACCGGGACCGCGCCGGATTGGCACGCAGGCGCGCATGACGCGGTTCCTCCCGATGCCTGTGCTGCTGCTGGCCCTGGCGTTGGTGCCGCTGCCGGCGGCGGCGCAGATGAGCCCACCGCCGGGCGTGCTGACCTTGCCGAAGAAGAAGCCGAGCGTTGCGGAGGCGCCGGTCACGCCGCCGGAGGCCGCCCCGGTGACGCCGGTCGAGCAGGTCGCCCCGTTCGCGACACCGCGGGCGCCGGCGGCGCCCGCGAAGCCCTACGTCGCCGCGGCCGATGCGCCGGCGACGCCGGCCGTGCTGCACAAGTTGAAAAGGCCGACGCCGGTGGTGCACGCGCCGCCGCACGTGCACGCGCAGCGGCCGGAGGGCGTCGCGCCGGCCGCGGGCAAGCCCGCGCCGACGCCGGCGCCGGTGGTGGCGGCCGCCGCGCCGGTGGTGCGCGCGATGGGCAGCGTCACCAACCTGCCGCTGCCGCGCTGGGCCTCGTTGCGCGCCGACGAGGTGAACCTTCGCGTCGGCCCCGGCCTGCGGTTTCCGATCGAATGGCAGTACCACCGCCGCGACCTGCCGGTGGAAATCCTGCGCGAGGTCGAGGTGTGGCGGCTGATCGAGGACCAGGACGGGGTCAAGGGCTGGGTCCACACGGCGACGCTGAAGGGCCAGCGCAGTTTCGTGGTCAAGGTGATCGAGGCGACGCTGCGCGCCGCGCCGGCGGACACCGGGGTGCCGGTGGCGCGGCTCAAGCAGGGCGTGGTCGGCCACATCCGCGCCTGCGACGCCGGCGCCGCGTGGTGCGAGGTGCAGGTGGCGGACTACCGCGGCTATCTGCGGCGCGACCAGTTCTTCGGCACCGACCCGGGCGAGGCAGTCGGGAACTGAGCGATCGCCATCCGGAGCGAGCCAAACTCCGCATCGGACGGCAGCCGTTTTGTTCAAGGACCTCCCTGGATCGGGAACGGTCGGCCATCCATATCCCCGGCACCTCGGAATGAGGAAGGGGACGCATGCTCAAGCTCGCCGCCGATCCAGCGCTTCGGGTCTTTGTTCGAACCTGGTCGATCATCCTGGCTGCTTCCTGCGCCGGCATGGTCCTCGTCATCGTTCTCGTGCTGTGGGTCATGAGCGGCTTTCATGGCCTCGGGATCGAGCTGGTGACAGGATTGGCGCTGATCTTCGGATCGGTTGGCGCAACTGCCCTCTGTGTTTGCCTGATGGGTCTTCTGTTTTACAGCGACAGCAGCGGCAAGGACGAGGCGGTCGGGCAGGAGGCGCTCTCCGAGAAAACTCAAGAATAGAGCAGGAATTGCGCCGGGGGTCGACCGCGCAGGTTCGATCTGCCGTCGACGGCGCGGCACGAGCGACAGGGAGATTGGCGGTCGGGGCACGCACGCCTATGCTGCCGCCATGAAGGACGCCACCAACCCGGAAGATCGCCCGCGCGCCATGCACGACATTGGCGGCATTTCTCGCTTTATGTGCGAATCGGTCGATCCTTCGCCGCACGTGCTGACTGGGTTCGACAAGGAAGTGGACGCGATCGTTGGCGTGCTGCGCCGGAAGCAGCTGACCTCGGTGGACGAGCTGCGGCGCGGTATCGAGGCGATCCCGGAAGCCGACTACCACCGCCTGACGTACTATCAGCGCTGGCTCGTCTCGGTCACCGGCAGCCTCCTGGAAAAGGGCGTGTTTTCCGAAGCGGAGCTGTCCGCCGCGCTGGCGCGGCCGTGACCCTCGCCCCGGGCACACGCATCAAGGTGCGCGACGACTGGCCGGAGACGCGCGGACCGTGCCACATCCGCACGCCGCACTACCTGCGCGGCGAGACCGGGACGGTGCTGCGCCATCTCGGCGACTTTCCCAACCCCGAGGATCTGGCCTTCGCGCGCCCCGCGGCGCGGCTGTCGTTGTACCACGTGCGGTTCGACCTGCGAGAAATCTGGCCGGAGCCGCATCCGGGCGACGAGATCGTCGTAGAGCTGTTTGAGCCCTGGCTGGAGGCGGCATGACGGCACTGGTGGAAGCGGACAGCGACCGGCTGCTGGCCGCCGTGCGCGCGCTGCTCGCGCAGAAGGGAATTGCCACGCCCGAGGAGATCGCCGAGCGGATCGAGGCGACCGATGCGGCGTCCTCGGCGCTCGGCGCGAAGATGGTGGCGCGGGCGTGGCTCGACGCCGACTATCGCGCGCTGCTGCTGGCCGATGGCACGCGGGCGGCCGAGACGCTCGGCATCGTCATGCGCGGCGCGCCGCCGCTCGGGGTGATGGAGTGTACGCCCGATATCCACACCCTCATCGTTTGTACACTCTGCTCGTGCTACCCGCGCGCGGTGCTCGGGTATCCGCCCTATTGGTACAAGTCGGCCGCCTACCGCGCGCGTGCGGTGCGGGAGCCGCGCGGGCTGCTCGCCGAGTTCGGCACGGTGCTGCCGGAAGGGACCCGCATCCGGGTGATCGACAGCACCGCCGACTATCGCTGGATGGTGCTGCCGCTGCGCCCGGCGGGCACCGAGGGCTGGAGCGAGGACCGGCTGGCCGGGATCGTGCGCGCCGGCGACATGATCGGCGTGACCCAGGTGCGGATCTGACGCCTACGCCCGAGCATGGCGGTGCTCGCGGTGATGCCCGGGTCAAGCCCGGGCATGACGGACTTACTGATTTTGCAATGAAAGCGTCATCGCCGGCCCCCGGAACAAGTCCGGGGGTGACCCGGCGATCCCGGGGCCGATCCGCGAGGGCGCCCATCGGCATCGGCTGCGCGCTGTTTCTCGCCGCCGTGCTGCTATCGGCGCCGGCGCGGGCCGCATCGTTGCCGGCGGTTGAGTCGCAAAAATTCATGGTGGTCGCGGCGCAGCGGCTGGCGGCCGAGGCCGGGGCGGACATCCTGCGCGCCGGCGGCAACGCCATCGATGCGGCGGTCGCGGTCGGCTACGCCGAGGCGGTGGTCAATCCCTGCTGCGGCAACATCGGCGGCGGCGGCTTCCTGGTGGCGCACCTCGCCGACGGGCACGACGTGTTCCTGAATTTCCGCGAGACTGCGCCGGCCGCCGCGACGCCGGACATGTACCTCGACGGCGCGGGAAAAGTGACGCCGATGGCCAGCATCTTCGGCTGGCGCGCGGTCGCGGTGCCGGGCACCGTGCTCGGGCTCGACACCGCGCTGACCCGATACGGCACGATGAACCGGCAGACCGTGATGGCGCCGGCGATCCGCCTCGCCCGCGAGGGTTTCTTCCTGACGCGCTTCGACACCGCCATGTTCGATCTCGCGCCGCTGAACGCCGATGCTGAGGCGGCGGCGGTGTTCCGCCACGCCGACGGCAGCCGCCTACGCCCGGGCGATCTGCTGGTGCAGCCGGCATTGGCGGAAACGCTCGCCGCGATCGCCGCCAACGGGCCTGACGCATTCTATCGCGGCCGCATCCCGGCCGCCGTCGCGGCGGCGGCGCACGCCGGCGGCGGCATCATTTCCGTCGCCGATTTTGCCAACTACACCGTGACCGAACCCGCGCCGATCCACTGCGCCTATCGCGGCTACGAGGTCGTTTCGGCAGCGCCGCCGTCGTCCGGCGGCACGGTGCTGTGCGAGATGCTGAACGTGCTGGAAGGCTACGACCTGCACGCGATGGGCTTCCACAGCGCCGACTCCGTGCACGTGATGGCGGAGGCCATGCGGCACGCCTATCTCGACCGCAACACGCTGCTGGGCGACCCGGCATTCGTGAGCAACCCGGTGGAGCGGCTGCTTTCGAACGAGCACGCCGCGGAAATCCGGCAACAGATTGGCGAGCGGGCGACGCCGTCGGCCGATCTCGGGTCCGCCGCGCCGGCCCATGAGAAGGCCGAGACGACGCATTTCTCGGTCATCGACCACGCCGGCAATGCGGTTGCCGTCACCTACACGATCAACGGCCTGTTCGGCGCCGGTGTGATGGCACCGGGCACCGGGTTCATGCTCAATGACGAAATGGACGATTTCTCGGCCAAGCCCGGTGCGGCCAACATGTTCGGGTTGCAGCAGGGCGCGGCCAACGCGATCGCGCCGGGCAAGCGGCCGCTGTCGTCGATGACGCCGACCGTGGTGCTGAAGGACGGCCACGTGGCGATGGTGCTGGGCTCGCCGGGCGGCTCGCGCATCATCACGACCGTGCTGGAGACCGCGCTGAACGTGATCGACCACGGCATGACGCCGCAGCAGGCGGTGGATGCGCCGCGGCTGCACCTGCAGTACCTGCCGGACACGCTGTATGCCGAACCGCTGGCGCTGTCGCCCGATACGGCGGCGTTGCTGCGCTGGATGGGGTATTCGATCAGCGAGGCGCCGCCATGGGGCGCCGTTGAGCTGATCACGGTCGGGCCGGACGGCACATTCTTCGGCGCGAGCGATCCGCGTCGGCCGATGGGGGCCGCGATCGGCGAGTGAGGCGGGGCTAACCCGGCGTCAATTCTCCGCGCGCCACTCTGCGCGATGGCACAGCCGCAGCGGAAAATCCGGCCTGCGACGGAGGCGGCCGAGATGCGGGCCGCGTTGCTGTCCGGGGTCGCGCTGCTGGACGGTGGCGAGGCGGCAGCGGCGGCGCGGCTTTGTCGCGGACTGCTGACAGACAATCCAGGCCATGCGCCGGTGTGCGTGCTGCTGGCCTGCGCGCTGCTCGCCGTGCGGGATTTTTCAGGGGCGCTGACGGCTGCGGACACCGCGCTGGTGCTGCTTCCCGGTGCAGCGCCGGCGCACTTTGTGCGCGGCACTGCGCTCAACGCTCTGCGCCGTCCCGAGGAGGCCGCGGCGGCGCTGCGTTTGGCGGTGACGCTAGCGCCGGGCGATGCGTCGGCATGGCTGAACCTCGGCACCGCGCTGACGGCGCTCGACCGTTTCGAAGAAGCGGAGGCGGCGCTGCGCCGGGCCTGCGCGCTCGACCAACACTCCGCCCCGGCGCGGGCGAGCCTTGGCGCGGCCCTGGTGCAGCAACTACGGCTGCCGGAGGCGCTCGCCGCGTACCGGGACGCGCTGCGGCTGCGCCCGGATTTCGCCGAAGCCCGCTGGGACCTCGGTTTTGCCCTATTGCTGGCCGGCGATTTTGCCGGCGGCTGGGCCGCGCAGCGCACGCGCAAGCCGGAGGAGGAGGCGGTGCTGAGGGCCCGCGGCGCGACCGGGCCGGAGTGGGACGGCGCGGCGCCGGCGGGGCGCACGCTGCTCGCCTGTTCGGGCCAGGGACTGGGCGATGCCATCCAGCTTATCCGCTTTTTGCCGGGGCTGGCGGAATGCGGTGCGCGCGTGCTGCTGGCCTGCGACGCCCGCCTCGCGCCGTTGCTGCGCGGCCAGCTCGGCATCGCCTCGGTGGTGACGCCGGCGGAGCCGTTGCCGCCGCATGATGGCTGGGTTGCGCTGTCCAGCCTGCCGCGGCTGTTCGGGATCAACTCGGAAAACATTCCGGTGGCGGATGGCTACCTGGCCGCCGATCCGGCGCGCGTCGCGGCGTGGCGGGCGCGGCTGCCGGCCGGGCGCTGCGTCGGGCTGGTCTGGGCCGGCAACCCGGCCCACGCCAACGACGCGCGCCGCTCGATGCCGGTGACCGCACTCGCGCCGCTGCTGGCGCAGCCAGGCATTTCATGCGTCAGCGTGCAGACCGGCGCGGCCGACAGGGCATTAGGGTCCGATTTGCCGGCGTTCGGGCCGGACCTGACGGATTTCGCCGAGACCGCGGCGCTGTTGACCGCGCTTGACGGCGTGGTGACTGTCGATACGGCGGTCGCTCACTTGGCCGGCGCGCTCGGCCGCCCGACGTGGGTAGCGCTGCCCTACGCGCCGGACTGGCGCTGGCTGCTGGGGCGCGTGGATTCGCCCTGGTACGCCTCGCTCCGGCTGGTCCGCCAGCGCCGGCCGGGCGACTGGGAGGGCTTGGTTGCCGCGATCGCCACCGAACTGGTCGGCGGCTCATGGCCCGCGCCTAGCCCTGTCAATCCCAGGCGATCCGCCAGCCCGGCGATACCAGGCGCTCGTGCTTCGGCAGCGCTGCGATGGCGGCGCGGTCCGCTTCGTCGAGTGTCAGGTTCTGCGCATCGAGATTGATCTGCTGGCTTTCGGCGCGTGCGGCTTTCGGGATCGCGGCGACGCCGTCCTGGTCGAGCAGCCATTTCAGCGCGACCTGCTCGGCGGTCGCACCGTGCTTGTCCGCGACGCGCTGCAACGGCGCGTGCTTGCGCAGCGCCCCGCGCGCCAGCGGGGCATAGGCGGTGACGGCAATTTTCTTCTCCCGCGCGTAGGCGAGCATTTTCGACTGGTCGAGCAGCACATGGTACTCGACCTGGTTGCAGGCGATCGGCGCGCCGATTTCTTCGACGGCCTGCCGCATCAGCGCGACGTTGAAGTTGGAGACGCCGATCGCGCGCGTGAGCCCCTCCTGCTGCAAGCGCTGCATGGCGGTCAGCGCCTCGGGCAGATCCATCTCCGGTCGCGGCCAGTGGATGAGAAACAAATCGACGTAGCTGGTGCGGAGTTCGGCAAGACTGGTTTCCAGCGAACGGCGCATCGCCGCGGGCGCCAGACTGTCGGACCAGACTTTGGTGGTGACGTGGATGTCGGCCCGCTTCACGTCGGTTTGCGCGAGCGCGGCCCCGACCGCGTCCTCGTTGCCGTACATTTTTGCCGTGTCGATGTGGCGGTAGCCGCGCGCCAGCGCACCGAGCACCGCCTCGGTGCAGGCGGCGCCGCGCATCGTCCAGGTGCCGAGGCCGAGCTTGGGCATGTTCAGCCCGTGCGTGGTGATGTGCTGCACGACAAGATCCCTCAGCGCTTGGAGAAATCGACGACCGCGGCGAACCCGGTTTCGGTGCCGAAGGCGAGCCGCGATCCGTCCGGGCTCCAGGCCATCGCCGAGACCGGGCCGCGCCCAGTGCCCGCGACCGGCAGGATGCGCGCGGACGGGATGTCGGCCAGCACGACCAGCCCGTCGGAAAACCCCGCTGCGACCGCTTCCTGCACCGGGTGGCTTGCGACAAACGTGCAAAACGCGGCGTCGCCGCCGGCCAGTTCGGTCGGCGCCTTGCCTGTCGGCCCGCCGCCGGTGAACGGCCACAGCACGATCGACTCCGCGCCCGACGTCGCCAGCCACTTGCCGCCGCGGGTGAAGCTCATCGCTTGCGTTTTCGCGGGATAGCCGCTCATGCGCATGTGCTGGCCGTCCGAGAGGCGCCAGCCGTGCAGCGCGTTCTCCTGCATCGAGGTCACGACGGCATCGCCGTCCGGGCTGATCGCGATGCCGGTGTGGCTGCCCTTCCATTCCAGCCGCCGCGGATTGTCGGATTTCGACGCCACGAACCACAGCGACGCCCCGTTGTAGTGGCTGGCGCCGATTCTTTTGCCCTTTGCGTCGAAGGCGAGGCCGGTGACGGACGAGGGATGCGGCAGCGATTTCAGCTTCGCGCCGGCGCCGTCGAACACATGCAGAAACTTGCCGACCGAGCAGGCGAGCAGCGCTGCCTTGCCGTCGGCAAAACTCGCGACGTGCTCGACCCATTTCATGCCGAATTTCTCGATGATGCTGACGCTGCCGTCGATGCCGATCCGCACAAATGCACCATCGTCGCCGCCGGAGACGAAGCCCGTCGGCGCGGCGTCAGTGGCGAGGGCCAGCGCCGCGCCCTCATGCGCGGCAACGCTCTGCCACGCATCGCCCGCGAGCAGCCGCACGGTGCCGTCGCCGAGCGCGAACGCCGCGGTTTTTCCGGAACGGTCGAACGCAGCGGTGACGACAAAGGCAGAAAACTCCGCGCGCACCCCGCGGGTGTCCAGCAGGTGGTCGGGGGAAATGGTCTGGCTCATCGCCGCAAGGTTGTCGGAGTTGCCGGCCGTGGCAAGGGCCGGCCGAGGAAACGGAAAAGTTGGATCCGGCGCAGGCAAGCCAATACGCTCTCCGATACTCCAGGGAGGGCCGCATGAACGCCGGGAATAAACTGCGGATCCATGTCGATCCGGACCGCTGCCAGGGGCACAACCGGTGCAAGGCGCTGGCGCCGTCGCTGTTCGTGCTCGACGCGCTCGGCCATTCGCGCGCGGCGGGCGACGGCCGCGTGCCACCGGAGCTGGCCGAGCAGGCCCGGCTCGCGGTCGCCAACTGCCCGGAATACGCGATCACGCTGGAGGATGTTCCATGAGTGGCACCGGCACGCCGCGGCCGCCCGCCCGTGACTGGGCGACCGATTTCGACCATCTCGATCCGCGCTGGAGCGACGACCCCTACCCGATCTGGGCGGAGCTGCGGAAAACCTGCCCGATCGCGCACACCGAGCGGTTCGAGGGCTGCTACTTCCCGAGCACGTACGACGGCGTGCGGGCGGTCGCGCAGGACACCAGGCATTTCTCCTCGCGCCGGATCATCGTGCGCGACGTGCGGGTCGATCCGCTCCCGGCGCCGCCGATCACCTCCGACCCGCCCGACCACAAGCCGTGGAAGAACGCGGTGCTGCCGTACTTCACGGCCGATGCGGTCGCGCCGCTGGAGCCGCGGACGCGCGCCGTGTGCAACGCGCTGATCGACGCGTTCCCGGCCGGCGGCTGCGACGTGGCGGACGCGTACACGCGCCACATCCCGGTGCGTGTGATCGCGCACATGCTGGGCCTGCCCGAGAGCGACGGCGACCTGTTCCGGCGCTGGATTTACGAGATCCTCGAAGTGGGCATCACCGATTTCGACCAAGGCGGTCGCAACCGCGATGGAGATGCACGGCTATTTCGTCGAGCAGATCGCCCGCCGCCGTGCGGCACCTGGCGACGACCTGATCAGCCGGATGCTGAACCTGACGATCGACGGCCAGCCGGCCGCCGAGATGCAGGTGGTCGGCATGTTGCGGCTGCTGTTGATCGCCGGCATCGACACGACCTGGAGCGCGATCGGCGCCGCGCTGTGGCACCTCGCCGAGCACCCGGCCGACGCCGCGCGCCTGCGCGCGGAACCGGCATTGTTGCCGACCGCGGTGGAAGAATTGCTGCGCGCCTATGCGCCGGTGACGATGGCGCGCGAGGTGGTGAAGGACACCGAGATCGGCGGCTGCCCGATCAAGGCCGGAAACATGGTGCTGCTCTCATTCCCCGCCGCCAACCGCGACCCTGCGATTTTCCCCGAGCCCGACCGGGTCATTCTCGACCGCGCCGAGAACCGGCACGCAGCGTTCGGCCTGGGCATCCACCGATGCGTCGGCAGCAACCTGGCGCGGATGGAGCTGACGGTGGCCGTGCAGACGTTCCTGCAGCGCGTGCCGGAGTTTCGCCTGGCCGACCCGGTGCGTTGGGCGCTTGGAACCGTGCGCGGGCCGCGGACGCTGCCGATGAGGTTTGAGCGGTGAGTTGGATTTCCGCAAAAAATCTACAGATGTGGGCACGAAAAATGCACTGCCGTATCATCATCTATCAGGTTTATTGCCCGTCCTTTACCTTCCCTGTAGGCCATTGTTTCCAATTTCATGAATTCTTGTACTGATCTAAGGCTTTCCGGCGGCAGCTTCGACAGATCGAAATCAGTGCCGGCGCGGTTCGCGCACATCGTCTCATCTTGGCGCTGGAGCGTCTCATCCGTCGTTATTTCAGCACGACCCAACGCAATAATTGTCACATCGTTGGCCATGCTCATAGTCCTCCAAAATTCGTGTAGGAGGCCCTTAACATCGCTAAGGTTCTGGAGTGCGTCTTCTGGTGAAATCTTACCGTCGGAAGCAACCCAGCGCTGTCCTATTCGATCAATAAACTCTTGCCAGCCTATAGGGTTTTCTTGCTTTACCATAGGAAATAATACAGGAGAATATTTAAACATAGACCGTTCTATCTCGACTGCCGCAGCGGCCGGGTCTGTTTTAGTTTGATCAACGTGCGAGTAACCTTCTAAAATCCCAAGAATACCTCCAGTAGCTGTTGCTGCCAACAGGATCGCCAGCCACCGTAGCAGCCAGGGTCGACCAGCCAACAACTTTCCTACTGCTGTTCCCACGAGGACAGCGGCGATAGCATTTATTCCGGCAAAATTGTTGTCCACCTGTCTACACCCGCCACGGAAATCAGATCAGGAATGATACCACAGCCTAAGCGATAGGAAACTTACCACACAACGCCGCGCGCGATTTCGTTGATTGCAATATCGTAAGAAAATGTTGGCGAGGCGCCGCGTGCGAGAGCGCCGATAGGCATCTTCGCGAGCGCGAGCATTGGCGGGGGCCGCCGGCGCCCACCCCGGTCTTTTTCACGCTGCCATCGTGGCCCCAGCATGGAGCGCGATGGCGGATGGTCGCGCGGACAGCAGGTGCAGGCGCGCAGGCGTGGGCAGGTGTGCGGGCGCTTGTAGCGCGACAATCTGGGTGAAAGCCGTATTGCCTCACCCATGAATGTCCCCCAAGCGCCGGCAATTGCCTCATCAGGATGCTCCCGTTGCATCATAGCCTAGTTCCCGTTGCCGCATCACCTGGCTCGACCCTCGCCGAGGCCAACATTCCGACGCGCCTCAATCACGTCCGTATCCGCGCGGCGGGACGATCGCGGCGAGTGCGTCGAGGTCGAACTCGATGATGGCGTCCAACGCTTCCGCGGTGGCGGCGCCCTGCAAGCTCTCCGGAAGCGCGGTGCGCCAAGCGGCGTACTCGGCTTGCAGCGCCAGCAGATCCGCGACGGCATCACACCATCGCTGCGCCCGCGAGCGTCGATCCGTTGGCCGGCGATGGCGGATGACGGGTGACGCCTGCTCGGCCTGCCGTCGCGCACGGTAACGCGCCTGCCGTTCGGCGTTGGTGAGCGCATGTTCGCCATCGGGCTTGCGACCTTGGGGCATGTCCTATTCACCGTTACGTAACGCGCTCGGCGGCGCGGTTGAGCAGGGCCTGGCTGGCGGGAGCCGCCTGCGCGAGGCGGTCGGTGGCGCTGTGCTGACGCGCGGCGCGCTTGTCGTCGACCAGCGCCTGGATATGGGCGGGGTCTTCGACCTGCGCGCCCCCTGCTTGGCGTTGGGGTCGTAACTTCGCCAGTGGCGAGCGAGCACGTCCGCGCCGTCGGCGATGCGCACCTCATGGGGATCGGCGAGCACGGTCAGAATGCGCCGGACATGGGCGTGCGGCACCGAGTAGTCGTTGAGATCGAAGCGGACATAGGGCGTCTTGCCCACCGACACGGTGACGTGCTCGAGCAGCGGCGGCGGGTTGTCCGGCAGGGCGAGCAGTCGGGATTTTTCCTCGGCGAACACGTCGCCGACGGTGCGGGCGGGGTCGTCGGGGCAGCGGCGGTCAGCGGCGACGCCGATGCACCACGCCTCGGCCTGGGCGTTGAGGTCGTCCAGGCCGGTGAAGCTACGGGCGGCGAAGAACGCGTCGCGGACGTAGCGAATGGCGCGTTCCACGCGGCCTTTCTCATTGCCGCGCGCGATCGCCACGGGCCGGGGTTCGTAACGGTAGTGCCCGGCGAAGCCGAGCAGGGTGGGATGGAAGCGGATCGCGTCGCCGCGCCGCTCCAGCACTGCGCTCTTGAGATTGTCATAGAGCAGGACGCGCGGGACGCCGCCCCAGGCGGTGAAGGCGGCGACATGGCCACGCAGGAAGTTTTCCATGCGGGCATCCAGGCAGAAGCGCAGGAAGATTTGCCGCGAGTGGCTCAGCACCATGACGAACGCCATCAACGGACGCCGCGCACGGCCGATCTCCAGATGGCCGAAGTGGCCCCAATCGACTTGTCCCTGTTCGCCGGGAAGGGTGCGCAGGCGCAGATAGGCCTCGGCCTTGGGGCGCGGCCGATGGCAGGCGATGAGGTGGCGGAAGTGATCGGGGCGGCCGGGATAGCCACGCTCGCGCACCATGGCGTAGAGGCGGCTGGCCGTCAGCCTGGGGAATGCCGCGAGCGTCTGGGTGATGAACGGCAGATAGGCATCGATCTTCGAGGGCCGCGGCGGCGGCCCGATCCGGGGCAGCCCAGCCTGTGCGAGCACGCGCTGCACAGGCGCCCGGCGCTTGACCGGGGGCTGTGGTGGATGTGCAACTGCGCGGCGATCGTGCCGATTGGCCACTTCTCGACGTGGTGGTAGCGCAGGATCTGCGCCTCGATGTCAGGCGGCGTTACCATGGCGTCTGAACCCCGTCCGGTCGTGTGCAACTCGGCCGCGATGACGCCGGCGGCGACGCAGGAACCCCTGGCGCAACAGCGGCGGGCAGCCGCGACCGCACCAGTGGCAGTGCGGGCCCGGCGGCCGAGGCCCGTCGGCGGGGGAAGCCTCGTCATGCGTGGCCGTCATCGCGACCGGTGGCAGCAGATCATCCGCCGGCGGCGGCGGTGAACCGTGATGCGTCACTATTTCTTGTCGCGCCCGGTAGCGGCCCTGCCGCGCGGCGTGCATCCGGCCGCCGCGAGGGGTTTTCTGGTAGCGCTGCCCGGCCGCGACGACGGTCTCCCGTCGGGCTCGCGAGGCACAGCCGTGGTTGCAGTAGATCTGGCCACGGTCGCAGCAGCTGCAGATGATCACCTGATCGCGGCAACCCGCGCACACGAACAGGCGGCCGGAGATCGCCTCGGCCTGCGCTGCGTCGCAGACGAGACGTGGACGAACGCCATCATCGGCAGGATACTCGTCCTGCATTCGTGCCCGGCACGGTGTGCGGCACGGCGTCGATGCAGAACTGCCAAGTTGCGCGCGGCGCCGTGCTTGCCCTCAAGTCTGCCAAGCTCTCGGCGCGCCGTCCTCTATCTTTCGCGGATCGCCGCCCCGCCGCCCCAGGCATCCTGGCGGAGACGATAGGCCTCGCTCATCGCCGCAACCCGCGCCGTCAGCGCAGCCAGATACTCGCCCGAAACGCCTCGACGCCATCTATGCGCGGATTCTCGCCGCCGCCGCGGCCGAACGCCTCACCGCAGCCACCATCATTCCTGCACTGATCTGATGGGATTTTTGACGCAGGTAGTGTCAACAGTCAGGCGGTAAGAGACTAACGGCTTCCAGGAGGGGCCGGCCTAGTTCGGGACGTAATTTCAACGCAGAGCAATGATGCCCCCAGACGCTCCTCGGCCTGCTCACCTCGACAGCGAAGCGCCGGTACTCGCGGGTCATCCGATCTCGCGACGTTCACCAACAGGGGGAGCCCTTCGTCCAATCGTGCCAACAGGAACGGCCTGAATGCCATCCAAGCGCACTCCCTGACGCTCATGTGCGGGTCCGCGGCAAACGGCAGAGTGACCCCGAGGCGATCTTGGAGCGACATGACGCGCGCGGGGTTGTTCACAGCATAGGCGCACCACTGTCTGACCGCGCTGGACCGATGAACAATGAGATGCCGGAACGCCGGATCGTCAAAGTCGTTGACGGCGCCGTCGACTGCCCGTCCGACCAACACCAGCCGATCTAGGATTCCTCTATCTCTCAGGCAATCCGCGACCTCGGCAAGCGCTTTTCTCATGCGGCCTAACGGCAATTCACTCGCGACGGTGAGCGCAAGGCGAGCGGTGTCGACGGCCATCCACTCGGTCCAGGTCACAATTTCACGACCCCCCGTCGCGAGCGACAGGACCACGTCTGGCGGCAGATCGCGCTTTCTCGGGTTGGTTGCCTCGCCACGAACCCGGAGAGCAGCCCCTGCTCGGCTGGGCATTCCGATGCTCGCTTCGCCTCAAACAGCGCTGTTCGAGGTTGCGTTCAAGGCATATGGTGCAACCTGCGGCCCCGATTGCCGATGGGTCAGTCGCTCAAGGCTTCGCATCGTCGTGCCAGCCATCACACTCCTCCCCGCCGCTTTTGCAAAAATGCGTACGCGCGCGAATTGCTGTCAAGGAAGATGTGTCTTCGCACGAAACGAATCGGCAGCCGTCCCCGGGCGAATCAAACTTGCGCAGAATGGCGCGCGGACGAATCATTGTTGCGTGCGGCTGCTTACATAGTGTCATCCGTTCGGTCAGCCCAAACAGCAGCCAGGTCCCTGGGCCGAGTCGGCGATCGAAGGTTCACAAGCGAACATACGGCGTTGGCAGGCAAGTTGTGGCGGCAGGACGTCGCTGAAAATCATTCTTTCGTCCCCTAGGCGCAAGCCCCCCTTGCGCCGGTATCAGGTGTGGCCAGCATCCGACCCCGGGTAAACTTGTGGCTGGAGAAGCTTTCCGCGTTGCCATTGCGGCGGACGCAAGCCAACAGCATTCCCATTTGCGTCCTCCACTCGCCGCCGGCCGGCCGGAATGCTGATGACCCGCCAAGGGGCTGGAAAGCGACGCGGTGGTGTGCCGCGAGGCATGCCGCGATTATCCACCCGTTGGCGCGCTATGCGCCTTCCCCGACGGACGCTTCATGACCACGAACCCGGCCAGCGCGAGATAGCGGGCATCGGTGGCAGGTGTCAGGCTGTCATCTTCTGGCATGCCAGACGATAGCCGGCAGTGAAGAACGAAGCAAGAACCGTTCGCCAGCGTTCGCCCCAAGTCGCGAGATTTAGAGGGGACAGTAGAGGGGACTACGGTCAGAAACGCCAGGAAAACCGCAAAAAAACAAGGTCTCTGGCGGAGAGGGTGGGATTCGAACCCACGGTACGCGTAAACGTACAACGGTTTTCGAGACCGTCCCGATCGACCGCTCCGGCACCTCTCCGTCCGCACGGACGCGGCGTTATAGGGAGGAACGCCGGCTGCGGCAACGCCGGCCGGACCACCCGGCGCAAAAGATGCCACGCTCGCGCCGATCGACCGACCGGCCGGGCGCGCCATGCGCCCCGGCAATCTGGCCCAAACCGTGCGCGAGACGCTGCGCCGCGTTCGGAAGACCGCCTGGACGCTTTGCCGGCTGCCGCGCACCCCATATAACGCCGACCATGATTGCCCCCTTCCTCAAGATGCACGGCTGCGGCAACGACTTCGTCGTGTTCGACGAGCGGGCGGGGCCGCTTGGGCTGACCCCGGCGCGCGCCGCCGCGCATCGCCGACGCGGCACACCGGCGTTGGCTGCGACCAGTTCATCGTCATCGAGCCGCCGCCGGCCGGCTCTGCGCCGACGCGTTCATGCGCATCCGCAACCCGGACGGGCAGGAGGCGGGCGCCTGCGGCAACGCCACCCGCTGCGTCGTCGCGCCTGCTGCACGAGCAGACCGGGCGGGCGCATCAGGTGATCGAGACCGATCTCCGGCACTGCTGCCATCCGATGTGTTGCCGGACGGGCGCGTGCAGGTGGACATGGGCCCGGCGGGGCTGGACTGGCCGGACGTGCCGCTGGCCGGGCCGGTGGACACGCTGCACCTCGACCTGGCGCTCGGGCCGGTGCGCGACCCGGCGGCTGCTCGATGGGCAATCCGCACGCCACGTTCTTCGTCGACGATTTTGCGGCGCATCGACGATCGCGAGTCTCGGGCCGCAACTGGAGCACGACGACCGTTGTTTCCCGAACGGGCCAATATCGGCTTCGCACAGATGCTGGCGCCCGACCGGATCCGCGCTGCGCGTCTGGGAACGCGGCGCGGGGCTGACGCTCGCCTGCGGCTCCGGCGCCTGCGCAGCCCTGGTCAACGCGCCGCGGCGCGGCCTGACCGGGCGGCATGCCACGGTGGTAGTGGACGGCGGCGAACTGGAGATCGACGTGGCGGGAGGACGGCCACGTGCTGATGACCGGCCCGACCACGCTCGCCTATCGCGGCAGCATCGACCTGTCGGCGTATCCGGCATGACCGTGCAGGTGCTCACTTTCGGCTGCCGGCTGAACGCCTACGAGAGCGAGGTGATGCGCGGCCATGCGGCCAGCGCTGTCCGACACGATCATCGTCAACACCTGCGCGGTGACGGCCGAGGCGGAGCGGCAGGCGCGGCAGGCGATCCGCCGCGCGCACCGCGAACAGCCCGACGCGCGCATCGTCGTCACCGGCTGCGCCGCGCAGATCGCTCCGGACACCTGGGCGGCCCTGCCCGGCGTCTCGCGCGTGCTGGGCAACGTCGAAAAACTGCGGCGTGAGAATTGGGCGGCCGATGCCGGGACCGCCGTGTCCGACATCATGCAGGCGACGGAGACCGCGGCGCATCTGGTCACCGAGTTTGCCGGCCGGGCGCGGGCCTTCGTGCAGGTGCAGCAGGGCTGCGACCATCGCTGCACGTTCTGCGTCATCCCGTTCGGGCGCGGACCGCAACCGCAGCGTGCCGATCGGCGCGATCGTCGAGCAGGTGCGCGCGCTGGTGGCGCGCGGGTATTTCGAGGTCGTGCTGACCGGCGTCGACATCGCGAGCTACGGCCCGGATCTGCCGGGCGCGCCGACGCTCGGGCAGATGGTGCGCCGGCTGCTGGCACTGGTGCCGGACTTGCCGCGGCTGCGGCTGTCCTCGCTCGATCCGGCGGCGATCGATGCCGACCTGTGGCGCCTTCTTGAGGGCGAGCCGCGGCTGATGCCGCATCTGCATCTTTCGCTGCAGGCGGGCAGCGATCTGATCCTGAAGCGAATGCAGCGACGGCATTCCCGTGCCGACGCTTTTTCCGTCGTTGAGCGTGCGCGGGCGTTGCGGCCCGGCATCGCCATCGGCGCCGATCTGATCGCGGGCTTCCCGACCGAAACCGACGCACTGTTCGACGAAACACTGGAGTTCGTGCGCACGCACCGAAATTCCGTTTCTGCACGTGTTCCCGTACAGCGAACGCCCAGGCACGCCGGCGGCGCGCATGCCCGCGGTGCCGGTCGCGGTGCGGCGCGAGCGGGCGGCGCGATTGCGCGCGGCGGGGGCGGAGAACGCGCGGCGTTTCTATGCCACACAGATCGGACGCGAGGTTTCCATCCTCGCCGAGACGGATCAAGCGGGGCACACGGAGCATTTTGCGCCGGCCCGCATTGCCGCGGCGCCGGGAGCGCTGCTGCGGGCACGCGTCGTCGGCGCGCATGAAAATGGGCTGCTGGCGGAGGCCGCCTGATGGCGCTCGGCATTTCTGTCCCGCCTCAAGGAAGGGCTGGCGCGCAGCACCGCGAAAATCTCCGACTGCGATCGGCGCCGTCTTCACCCGGCGAAAACTCGATGATGCGGCTTTGCAGGACCTGGAGGACGTGCTGGTCGCGGCCGACCTCGGCACCGCGGTTGCCGCGCGCATCATCGGCGAGTTCCGCCGCACCCGCTTCGGCAAGGAAGTGACCGACGACGAGGTGAAGCAGGCGCTCGCCGGCGAGATTGCCAAAATCCTTGAGCCGGTCGCGCGGCCGCTCGTGCTCGACCGCGCGCTGAAGCCGCATGTCGTGCTCGTGGTCGGCGTCAACGGCACCGGCAAGACGACGACGATCGGCAAGATGGCGCAGCAGTACCGCGAGCAGGGCATTCGCGCCGTGCTGGTCGCCGGCGACACGTTTCGCGCGGCCGCGGTCGAGCAACTGCAGATCTGGGGCGAGCGCACCGGCGCGCCGGTGATTTTCGGGCCACCCAACGCGGACTCTGCCGGTCTCGCGTTCGACGCGCTGGTGCGCGCGCAGGCCGAAGGTGCGGACGTGCTGCTGATCGATACCGCGGGCCGCCTGCACAACAAGGCGGCGCTGATGGAGGAATTGCGGAAAATCATCCGCGTGCTCAGGAAGAAGGACGAAACGGCCCCGCACTCGGTGCTGCTGGTGCTGGACGCCACTACCGGCCAGAACGCGATCCAGCAGGTGGACGTGTTCAAGGAAATGGTGGCTGTGACAGGGCTCGTGGTCACAAAACTCGACGGCAGCGCGCGCGGCGGCATCGTGGTGGCGCTGGCCGAGGAGTTCGGTCTGCCGGTGAATTTCGTCGGCGTCGGCGAGCGGGCCGGCGACCTGCGGCCGTTCGATCCGGGCGAGTTCGCGCGGGGGCTGGTCGGCGCTTAGCCGCTACCGCACGCCGCACCAGCGCAGCACCGCCGACGCCAGCGTTCGCGTCACCGCCTTCAGCGAATCCAGATCGACATACTCGTCCGGGCCATGCACCTCGCCGCCGCCTGGGCCGTACGTGATGATCGGGATGCCGACGCCGGCATAGTGCGCGGCGCTGGATGCGAAGGCGTAGCCCTTGATGTCGGTGCGCAGTTTCTGCGCGGCTCGGCTGTCGATCACGGCGCGGCACAGATCGTGGCCGATCGGCGTGTTCACCGGCGCCACGCGCAGACCGTGCAAATCCCATTGCACCAGCGGCGGATGCGCGCGCAGCCACGAATCCTGGGCGGCGAAGGCGTCCACAAACGCCTCGAACTCCTCCCGGATCTGCTCGGACGTCTCGTTCGGCAGGAACATGATGTGAAAATCGATCACCGCCACGTCGGGGACGATCGCCGGGTTGGTCAGCAATTGCGGGAGACCGGTCGCAGTCGTGCCTGCGCCACAAACCATGACGCCCGGATGGATCGTGTTCGCGCCCGGCGGCAGCAGCGGATGCGCCGGCTTGCGCGTCGTCCAGTCGCGCTCCAACTCCTGCACGGCGGTGACAAAGCGCGCCGCGATCGTCAGCGCGTTCACACCCGGTTCCAGCCGTTCCGGCGCATCGGGTTGCGGGAAGATTTCGTTGTAGCGCCACGCGGCATGCGCGCTGCGACCGCGAAACGTCACCCGCACCCATTCATACCCGCTGCCGGCCGGCATCAGCGCCTGCCAGGTCGGCTCCATCAGGATCAGTCCGGCCGCGTGCCGCCCGCGCTCGACCAGATCGCGCGCGCCCGAGCCGCCGGCCTCCCCGTCCACCACCGCGTGCAGTTCCAGCCGACCGTCCAACACGACGCCCGCGCGCGCGATGGCACGCGCGACCGCGACCCCGGCGGCAAGCCCCGACTTCATGTCGAGCGCACCGCGCCCGTACAGGCGCCGGTCGGAGATCTCGCCGCCGAACGGGTCGAAGCTCCATTTCCTGCGGTCGCCCACAGGGACGACGTCGACATGCCCGCACAGGATCAGGCTGCGCGCCTCGCCGCCCGGCAGCGTGCCGATCAGGTTGGCCCGGCCTGGGAACACGTCGTAGTTCTCGGTGCGCATGCCGAATTCATCGAGCATCATGCGCAGGTAGTGCTGCAGGTCGGCCTCGTGATTGAGCGAGACGTGCGCCTCGAATTTCGGGTTGACGGTCGGGATGCGCACGAGCTGCTGCGTCAGGTCGACGAGGAACTCTTCTTCACGTTCCAGTTCCGCCTGCACGGCGGCGATTGCCTCCGCCGACATCCGCGTCCCCTACCGTTCCACGATCGCCGGCATGCTTTTCGCGACGGAGGCAGGTACGTCGGCGAGCCGTGAGGCCCACATGTGTTGTCCGTCCGGCTGCGCAATCAGGTCCTGGCGAACTTCGATCAACGCCGTCTGGATGCCGCGCGCGTCGCCCTGGTACGGCACCGTGTAGTCGCCCTCGTCGGTGATCTGGTACGGTTCGTTGTCGCCGACGACGAGCGTTGGGTCGGCGGCACGCAAGCCTTCGATCAGCGCGCGGCCGAGGCGCTGCGCGCGGGCATACAGAAAGCCCGCGTGCCACACTCGGGAAACCCCGAGATAGACCGGTGTAAAACTGTGCATGCCGATCAGCACTGTCGGTTTGCCGGCGCGCAGTCGCGCTTCCAGCAGCGCCGCGACCCGTTCGCGGAACGGCGCGAAGTAGAGCGCATCGCGTTCCGTCCGCTCGGCCACGTCGATGCCGATGTTGCCGGGAATGTCGGTGGCTTCGCTGCGTTCCGGGATGCTGGTCGAGGCGGCGAGCGGCCGATTGCAGTCGATCAGCAGCCGCGAATAGCCGGACAGCGCCAGCACCGCGTCGAGCCGCGCCGACAGCAGCCGCGCCACGGCCGCCGCGCCGATGTCGTAGGCGATGTGGCGCTCCAGGTCCGCCGCGGTAAGCCCGAGCCGGCCGTAGCGCGCAGGGATTAAATTGGAGGCGTGCTCGCACAGCAGCACGATCGGCGACGCGCCGGCCTCGTTGATCACTGTCACTGCGGGCGGGTTCATCCGTCGTCGGTACACGTCGGCGTAGCGGCGGCAGAGCTCGTCGGGCGGGAGGCTTGCGGCAAGTGCAGCCTCGCGCGCCTTCACGCTCACGAACGCCTGCAGGAACGCCGGCGTGAACCAGCCGCGCACCTCGGCGTCCGCCGCCAGCGCCTGCAACGCCGCGTGCAGGGTCGCCGGCAGCCGCGCCACGCCGAGCCGCGCCCGCTCCTCCTCGCGCAGGCCGCCGGGTCGGCGTTGACCAGCGGCGGCGTCGGCAGTTTGTCGCGCACCCCGGCCATGCCGGCCCGCACGATCGCGCCGAGCGCCAGGTACGGGTTGGCGGTCGCGTCGGCCGAGGCGATATTCCAGGTTGAAGCCCTTCGCCGGGTCGCCGCGCTGGCGGGGCGCCGAGCAGATGCGCACCGCCGCCTCCCGGTTGCGTTCGCCGAGGCAGGCGTAGGCGGCGCTCCAGTGTTGCGGCACGAGGCGCAGATAGGAGACCGGCGAGGGCGCGGTGAGCGCGCACAGCGCCGGCATGTGGCGCAGGACCCCGGCCGCGAAGCTGCCCGCGGTCTCCGACAGCCCGCCCGGTCGTGCCGGGTCGTAGGTCGCGGCGCCCCCACCGCGTCGCGCAGGCTGAAATGGATGTGCGACGCCGTTGCCCACGCCCTCGGGCTGCGGCTTGGGGCTGAAGCTGGCGATGTACCCGAACGTGTCGCCGATCTTGCAGCGTCACCTCGCGCGTCATCACCGCGCGGTCGGCGGCGGCGAGGCCGCGCACCGCGGCGCCGCTGACCTCGTACTGGTGCGGCCCGAACTCCGCGAGCATCGCCTCCGGCTCGGTGCGCGCGACGCGCAGGGCGCCGTAAAGGATGGTCAGGAACGGCTCGCGGCGCCGGTGCGCGACCAGCGAGAACGCCGGGGCCGCGCGCACGCTGCCGTCCAGCAGCGTGAACTCGTGTTCGAAGGCCGCGACCAGCCTCAGGCCGGCTGCCGCCGAGATCGTCGATGGCGCGGCGCAGGAAGTCGCGCGGGCAGCAGGGCCACGGCGTGCCGTCCAGTTCCTGCACGTCGGCGAGCACGAAGTGCAGCGACGGCCGGCCGCGCGACCTCCTCGATCTTGGTCTCGGTCGACATGTCCGGCTTGAGCCGCAGGTCGCCGCTGGAGCCCACGCGTTCGGCGTCTGCGATCGCGCCGAAGGGGTCGAGCGCGAAATTCGCCGGCACCCAGCCGGTGCCCTGCACCTGCCAGACGCCGATATCGTCGGCTGCGACGCTGCGGCCGCGCGTGAGGCCGACCAAATCCGTGGTCAGGATTTGGGTGAGAATGCTGTTCGGGGCGGCCCCGCCGCTCGCGGCCCCGGTGCTCATGCGATGGGCACCGGCGCCAGCCGGTGCAGCCGTGCAACCACGGTGCCGGTGTCGGCGGTCCAGCAATAGCCGCCGAACGCCGCGAGCGCGGCGGCGTGGCGCGCCTCGGTGTAGGTCGCGCAGGCGTCGCGCACGCAGGTGACGAGATAGCCGCGGTCGGCGCCGTCGCGCACCGCCATGTCGACGCATTGGTCGGTGACGATGCCGGCGACGATCAGGAAGTTTGTGCCGAGGTTGCGCAGCAGGTAGTCGAGGTTGGTCGAGTTGAACACGCCGGAGGAGGTTTTCGGCAGCACGATCTCGTCCGGCCGCGGCCAGAGCGGGGCAATGATATCGCCCTCCGGCGCGTCGGGCGGCACGTGCAGGTCGGACAGCTTGTGGTCGAGCGAGCGGTCGCGGCCGTCGCGTGTGTGGCTGCGGATGATGGTGTGCACGACCTCGGTGCGCGCGAGCCGCGCGGCCTCCAGCAGCCGCGTCGCGTTCGGCACGACGACGCGGTCGAGCCGGTCTTGGAACCAGGCGTTGGTACCGGCCGGCCGGTGCGGGTCGAGGCCGGGCTCGATCCAGATGCGCTGCATGTCCACGAGCAGCAGCGCGACCGCGCCGGGCACGTAGTCGGAGTTGCGCCGCGTGCCGTGCCACTCGATGACGCGCGCGGCCATGTGGCGCCTACAGCACGTCGGACAGGAAGCGGGCGAACAGCGGATCGAATGTCTGCGGCGCCTCCCAGAACACGGCATGGCCGAGGCCGGGCAGGATGTGTACGCGGCCGTCCCACAGATGCTTGTAGCGGATCGACTGCAGATAGGCGTTGTTGATGAACGGCTCGTCGGCGCCGGAGACGATCGCCAGCGGCTTGTCGAGCGTCTCCACGAGATGCAACTGGTCGATGCCCCAGCCGGCGAGCACGGCGCCGATCATCAGGGCGCGGGCACGCCCATCGCAGCGGCGCACCGAATCCCGCAGGAATGGCTCGTACGGCGCCTTCGGCCCGGCGGTCGCCTCGGCGAAGGCCTGCACCTCCTCCGCGTTGAACATCTCCTGCGCCACCAATCCCATGTGGTCGCCGAGGTAGAAGCCGCGCTTCATGCCGTCGAGCGAGAGCGGCACCGGCGGCGTGCCGGTCGCCAGCAGGCCGGCCATGCCGGCGTGGCGGGGGAACATCTCCAGGCCGATATGCCCGCCCAGTGACCAGCCCAGCACTGCGAACCGGGTTACGCCGAGGATGTCCAGCACCTCGACGGCCATGTCGGCATAACCGGGCATGCTGTAGCTGCGCTGCGGGTTGCGCGCGTTGGCGGAGCGGCCGTGCCCCGGCAGGTCGATCGCGATCACCCGCCAGCGCCGGCCGATCGGCCCTTCGAGCTGGTTGCGGAAAATCTCCTTGCAGGAGGAGTTGCCGTGGATCAGCAGCACCGGCGGGCCGCTGCCGCCGCTCTCGGTGACGGCGATGGCGGCGTGGCTGGTCGGCAGGACATAGCTGGTCACGGACATGCGCCATCCCCCTCGGATCTCGCAGCCGGCAGAGTGGAGGTTCCGCGGGCGGCGGTCTAGCCTCCCGGCGGACCGAGCGGGAGAGCGACGTGACTGATTGGGCAAGCCACTACGCGCGGCGCGCGGCGCGGATGGAATCGGCGGAGGTGCGCGAACTGCTGGCGGTGTTCGCGCGCCGCGACATCACCTCGTTCGCCGGCGGCATCCCGGATGCTTCGCTGTTCCCGACCGAACGGCTGGCGGCGGCCTACTCCGCGGTGCTGGGCGACCCGAAGCGGGCGGCGGCGGCGCTGCACGTACTCGGTGCCGGAAGGCCATCCGTCGCTGCGCGCCTGGCTCGCCGAGGACATGACGCGGCGCGGCACGCCCTGCGCGCCGCAGAACGTGCTGATCACCAATGGCTCGCAACAGGCGCTCGACATCATCGGCAAGCTGTTCATTTCCGAAGGCGAAACGATCCTGGTGGGGGCGCCGACTTTTCTCGGGGCGGTGCAGGCGTTCAACGCCTACGAACCGCGCTACGACGAGCTGCCGAAGCCCGAGAGCAACCGCACCCCCGAGAGTTTTCGCGGCGCCGCCGGCGGGCGGCCGAAGTTCGGCTACGTGATGCCGGAGTTCGAGAATCCGACCGGGCGGACGCTCTCGCGGGCGGAGCGGGAACGGCTGCTCGATTTCGCCGAGGCGCTGGATATCCCGCTGGTCGAGGATTCGCCGTACGAGACGCTGCGCTATTCGGGGGAGCCGGTGCCGCTGCTGATCTCGCTGGCGGCCGAGCGGGCGGGCGGCATCGACGCCTGCCGGGTGCTGCACTGCGGCACGTTCTCGAAATCGGTGGTGCCGGGGCTGCGGGTCGGCTGGATCGTCGGCCCGCGCGCGGCGATCGAGCGACTGGTGCTGGCCAAGCAGGCGGGCGACATCCAGACCTCGACGATCAACCAGATGGTGCTGGCCGAGGTCGCGCCGACGGTGATCGCGGCGCAGGCGGCGAAGGTGCGTCCGGTCTACCGCGCCCGGCGCGACGCGATGTTGGCGGCGCTGCGCGAAACTATGCCGGCGGGCGTGAGCTGGACGGAGCCGGAAGGCGGCTTCTTCATCTGGGTCACGCTGCCGGAGCGGATCGACACCGCAAAGCTGCTGCGCCGGGCGGTGGACGAGGCGCATGTCGCCTACGTGCCCGGCAACGCCTTCTTCGCCCAGGGCGGCGGCCGGCATTTTCTGCGGCTGAGTTTTTCGGTTACGGACGAGGCGGCGATCGCCGACGGGATTGCCCGGCTGGCGTCGCTGATCCGGGCGGAACTGGCCGTGTAAGTTTGTTGCTTAGACGGAACGAAATGGGCGTGCGTCCCCTTCCCCACCGGTCATCTGCAAACGATTCGCAGCGGGCCGTAGGGGCCGTCGTATTCCAGCGCCAGCGAGCACGGCGGCGGCGCCGGCGGCGTGTAGCGCAGCGGCGGGGCGGGCGGACCTCGCCGACGCGGAGCGCGCGGCCGCGCCGGGTCCGCCGGCCGCTTGGGGCGCGGCGGCAGCGCCAGGATCGGCGGCGGCTCGAGACCCAGCATCCGGCACAGCGACCGCACCGGCCGGCGCAGCGACGCCGGCGCCGCTTCCAGCAGCGCCTTCATCTCCGGGTCATTGAGCAGGAAATCGAGCTGCGAGCGAAACCCGCCCCCCTGCGGTATCGGCAGCAGCGGCAGCACCCAGCCGAAGCTGGTGGGGAGGGAGTTTTGCGGCGGCGGCTGGCCCGGGCGCTTGCTCGCCGTGGCAGCGCCTTGCCGCACGACATGGGTTCCGTCGCGGAGCCGGGCGGCCAAGTAGACAAAACGATGCTGGATGCCGCGGAGCCGGTCGACGACCAGTTTGATCAGCGACGCCGGCAACTGATTCCCCGCCATCATCGCCACCACGGCGGCACTCAGGCACCGGACGATGGTGATGAAACGCTCCGCCGCGGTGGGGGGCGTAATTGGGGTGTGTGACATGCGAAAATGTTAGTATAAATGACGGTTGGTGGGCAAGCGGGAATTTGCGCGAGGGTGCGAAAAAACGCTTGCGCGTGATCCCCCCCCACCCCGGCCCTCCCCCACAAGGGGGTGGGAGAAACACAAGGGCAACCCATCGTACCGGCTGCCGCCGCGCCCGGGTCATGGTCCCGCGAGCGCGCTCGCCAGCAGCGGCACCACGATCGCGGTGATGACGCCGTTCAGCCCGATCGCCAGGCCCCCGAACGCGCCCGCCGTCTCGGACATCAACAGCATCCGTGCCGTCGCGATCCCATGCCCGGCGGTGCCGGCGGCGAGCCCCTGCGCCCGCCAGTCGCGCACCCGGAACAACGACATGGCCGGGCCGACCAGCAGGCTCGCGACCAGGCCGGTGATCAGGACAAAGATCGCGGCCAGCGACGGGTTGCCGCCGATCTGCTCGGCGATCCCCATCGCGATCGGCGTCGTCACGCTTTTCGGCGCGAGAGAAAGAACGATCTCGCGCGGCGCGCCGAGCAGGCGCGCCAGCAGCATCGCGCTCGCCGCGGCCACCAGCGAGCCGGCCAGGATCGCCGGCACGATCGCGCGGGCCGAGCGGCGGATGCGGGCGAAATTGGCGTGCATCGGCACCGCCAGCGCGACCGTCGCCGGGCCGAGCAGGAAATGCACGTATTGCGCGCCCTGGAAGTAGGCGGAGTACCGGCGTGCCGGTCGCCAGCAGCAGGCCGGCGAGCACAATGATAGAAATCAGCACCGGATTGGCCAGCGCGTGGCCGCGCGCGAGCCGGGCGATCTGCAGCGCGCCGCGAAACACCAGCAGTGTCGCCGCGAGCCCGAGCAGGGGCGTGGTCTCGAGGTAGACCCACAGGTGAAAGAGCTTTTCCACCTACGTGGAAGTCCGGCAGGCATCGCACGCATGCTGCCGCGCGCCGAAATATTCGTCGTCACCCCGGCGAAAGCCGGGGTCCAGGCCTGCTTCACGGCGTGGCGAAAGCGCTGGATTCCGGCTTTCGCCGGAATGACGGTCCGGACGCATTCCCAACCCGGTCTCCAGCACTGGCACTCCGCTCACCGCTCTTCCTCCGGCCCCGCAAAACGCTGCATCACCCAGCCGGCGACCGCGAGGCCGAGCGTCGTGGACACGAGGATGGAAACCGCGATCGGCAGCCAGTTGCGGCCGAGCACGTCGAGCTGCGTCACCACGCCCACCCCCGCCGGCACGAACAGCAGCCCCAGATTGCCGAGCAGGCCGCTCGCGGCGGCTTTCAGCTCCGCGCCCGGCCCGCCGCGGCCGCGCCGCTCGCGCACGATCAGCATTGCCAGCAACAGCAGCAGCCCGATCACCGGCCCGGGGATCGGCAGGCCGAGGCCGCGCGAGACGATTTCTCCAATGAGCTGGCACGTCACCAGCAGCGTGAGCGCGTTCAACATGGAACGATCCTGGAGCCGGACCGGCAGTGGAGGCAACCGGCGGATGGTCGCGGCGGCCCGTTCGCCCCATCTTGGCGCCATGAGCACACTCGATGACCAGCGCTGGGACATCGTCCGCCGCCGCGAGCCGGCCGAGTTCCTGTACGCCGTGAGCACCATGGGCGTGTATTGCCGCCCGGGATGCCCGTCGCCGCTGCCGAAGCGGCAGAATGTCCGGTTTTTTCGGTCCTGGCAGGAGGCTGAAGCGGCAGAATTTCGCGCCTGCCGGCGCTGCGATCCGAAAGGCGAGCGGGCCGCGCTCGCCCGCAGCGTGGTCGAGGACGCCTGCACCCATATCGAAGGATCGGACGCCATGCCGTCGCTCGACACGCTCGCCACCCGTTCCGGCTACTCGAAATTTCATTTTTTGCGGATGTTCCGCGACCACACCGGCGTGACGCCGCGCAGCTACGCGGAGGGGGTGCGCGCGCGGCGGCTGCAGGCGGCGCTGGCGAACGGCGACCGGGTCGCCGACGCGGTCGCCGGCGCCGGGTTCGGCTCGGAAAGCCGGGTCTACGAGGACACGGGAAAACTGCTGGGCATGACGCCCGGGGCGGCGCGTCGGGGAGGCGCGGGCGAGACCATCCGCACGGCGCTTTCCGACTGTCCGTTCGGCCGGCTGCTGGTCGGCGCCACCGACACCGGCGTTTGTTTCCTCGGGTTTGCCGAGCCGGATGATTCCTTGCTCGGCGACCTGCGCCGGCGCTTTCCGCGCGCCACGGTGGTCCGCGACGATGCGGGGTTGGCGCAGACGGTGCAGGCGGTGTTGGATTTCATCGAGGAGCCGAAGGTGGCGCTGGCGCTGCCGCTCGACCTGCGCGGCACGGCGTTCCAGGTCCGCGTGTGGGAGGCACTGCGAAAAATCCCGGCAGGGCAGACGCGCAGCTACGGGGAGCTCGCAGCAATGATCGGCGCACCGCGCTCGGTGCGGGCGGTCGCGCGGTCCTGCGCGACCAACCCGGTGTCGCTGGCGGTGCCGTGCCATCGCATCGTCGGCAGCGACGGCGACCTGACGGGCTACCGCTGGGGCGTGCCGCGCAAGCGGGCATTGTTGGAGCGGGAGCGCAAGGCCGCCGGCTGACACCCTCCCGCGCCAAGCGGCGCGGGAGGGTGAGGGCCGCTACTCCGCCGCCACCTTCAGCCGATTCTCCGCGGCCGCGGCGATCTGCATGGTCTTCAGCACGCTGCCCGGGTTGACGCTGATCGAGTCGATGCCCAATCCGACCAAGTACTCGGCGATCTCCGGATAGGTCGCCGGCGCCTCGCCGCAGATGCCGACATGGCGGCCGTTGCGGTGCGCGCCCTGCACCGCGAGCTTCAGCATCTCCAGCATGCCCGGATCGCGCTCGTCGAAGTCGAACGCGACCGTGCTCGAAATCACGGTCGACGCCGAGCGTGAGCTGCGTCAGGTCGTTCGAGCCGATCGAGAATCCGTCGAACAATTTTGCAAACGCGTCGATCTGGATCACGTTGTTCGGGATCTCGCACATGATGTACATTTCCAGGCCATCCACGCCCCGCTTCAGGCCGTGGCCGGCCATCACATCTAGCACGCGCTTCGCCTCCTCCACGCGGCGGCAGAACGGGATCATCAGCAACAGGTTCTTCAGGCCCATCACGTCACGCACCCGCCGCATCGCCGCGCATTCGAGCGCGAACCCGTCGGCATAGGCCGGGTGCGCGTAGCGCGAGGCGCCGCGGAACCCGATCATCGGGTTTTCTTCCTTCGGCTCGTACTGGGCGCCGCCGAGCAGGGCCGCGTACTCGTTGGTCTTGAAGTCCGACATCCGCACGATCACCGGCTTCGGCCAGAACGCGGCGCAGATCGTGCCCACGCCCTCGGCCAGCTTCTGCACCATGAAGTCGGCGGGGGTCGCGTAGCCTTCGGTCAGCCGCTCGATCTCGGCGCGGACCTTGTGGTCGGTGATGGCCTCGGGATGCGCGAGCGCCATCGGGTGGGCGCGCACGTGCTCGTTGATGATGAACTCGAGCCGCGCCAACCCGACACCCTGGTGCGGCCGCGTCGCGACGCCGAACGCCATCTCCGGGTTGCCGAGATTGAGCATCACGTGCGTCTTCGGCACCGGGATGGCGCTGATCGGCACCTTGCGAGACCTCGAATGGCAGGATGCCCTCGTAGACCCGGCCGATATCGCCCTCGCAGCAGGACACCGTCGCTTCCTGCCCGAGCGCGAGTACGCGCGTGGCGTTCTCGGTGCCGACCACCGCCGGCACGCCCAGCTCGCGCGCGACGATCGCCGCGTGGCAGGTGCGGCCGCCGTGATCGGTCACGATCGCGCCGGCCATCTTCATCACCGGCTCCCAGTCCGGCTTGGTCGAACTCCGCGACCAGCACCTCGCCCCGCTGGAACGCCTGCAGGTCGTGCGCCTCGCGGATCACCCGCACCTTGCCGGTCGCGACCTTCTCGCCGACCGACTTGCCGGCGGCCAGTACCTTCGAGGTCGTCTTCAGCGTGTAGGTCTCCATCGCGTCGGCGTCGCGCTGCGAGGCCACGGTTTCCGGCCGCGCCTGGACGATGAACAACTGGCCGTTCGGCCCGTCCTTCGCCCACTCGATGTCCATCGGCCGCGGCTGCCCGGCGAGCGCGGTGTAGTGGTCCTCGATGGTCATCGCGTAGCCGGCGAGTTCCAGCGCTTCCGGGTCGGTCACGCAGAATTTCACGCGGTCATGGCGCGAGGTTTCGACGTTCGTGACGGACTCGTTGCCGCCGATGCGCCCGTAGATCATGCGGATGCGCTTTTCCCCGCGCGAGCGGCGCAGGATGCTGCGGAAGCCCTGCTTGTAGGTCGGCTTGTGGACGTACCACTCGTCCGGATCGACCTGGCCCTGCACGACGTTCTCGCCGAGGCCGTAGGAGCCGGTGATGAACACCACGTCGCGGAAGCCGGATTCGGTGTCGATCGTGAAGATCACGCCCGAGGCGGCGCGGTCGCTGCGGATCATTCGCATCACGCCGACGGAGAGAAAGACCTTGAAATGGTCGAACCCGGAGTTTTCGCGATAGGAGATCGCGCGGTCGGTGAACAGCGAGGCGAAGCAGCGCCGGCACGCCTCGAACACCGCGCTGGTGCCGCGGATGTTGAGGTAGGTGTCGTGCTGCCCGGCGAAACTCGCGGTCGGCAAATCCTCGGCGGTGGCGCTGCTGCGCACCGCGACCGGCACGTGCGGCCCGGCTTCGTTTTCCAGCTCATGGTAGGCCTGGGCAACCGCTGAGCGCAGCGCCTCGGTGCCGGTCGCATCGTAGACGATCTCGCGCGCGGCGGCGGCGACGCGCTCCAGCGCGGCGACGTCGGACTTGTCGAGCGTGTCGAGCAGCGCGTGCAGCTTCGGCCAGGCGCCGGCTTCGGTGAGCGCGTCGCGGTAGGCGGCGGCGGTCAGCGCGAAGCCGTTGGGGATGCGCACGCCCTTCGGCGTGAGCGTCGCGTACAGTTCGCCGAGCGACGCATTCTTGCCGCCGACCAGGGCGACATCGCTGTTCCGCAGATCCTTGAACCAGCGGACGTAGGAAGACGGATTTCCGGTTTGCATGGCAATCCTCCCGAAGATTGGGCCAAACGTCGTCATGCGGGAGGATGCGGCGGCCGAGGGGCGGGGTTCATTGACCCATCGCAATCCCTGCGGCCTTATTTCGTATGGAGCACTGGGAACGACGCCTGATCCTGGACGAAGCGTTCAACGTGGGATGGCAGCGTGCAAAAGCGCTGCGGGCAGGCTGCCGGCAGTTGCCGTATTCATTGAGCCGCCGGGCGGCGAAGAGGAAGCGGAAGACGTTGGGTTCATCCGCATCATCAGTGCCCGCGCCGCGACCCCCGTGGAGGAGGCGCTGTACTGGACATGACAAAGCAGACAAATCGCCTTGGGATGATCGAGGACAAGCCGACCCGGCGCGTCGGGCAGCGATCCGGAGCCGACACCTCTGAGATACCGGATAGGCCTTGTCGTAACCCTCGTGCCAAAAGTGCCGATCTGGAAAGTGCGTGATTTCAATGAGATACGATCGGCGTTGTGGGACTGCCCAGAGACTTGGGGGATAGCGACGAAGGCGACATGATCGCCCCGGTCGGTGCTGGGTAGGATAACACGAATGGGGTGGGTCTTGCGGTTGGTCGAAACGGGGACAGAGGGGGCGGGACGGGGCGTTGACGTAATGGAGCTCGATCGGCGCCGCGATCTTGGGGAGATTGGCGACCTGGGGCTGACGCTCTCCGAGGCGAAGCAGCTTCTGGTTCGCGTGCAGCAAGAGATCGTCGCCGCGCAAGCGCGGGATCATGCGGTTCTGCGTCCGGAGTGTCCGTCTTGCGGCGGAGGATGCCACGTCAAAGACTGGCAGCGTCATGCAGTCGCAACGCTGTTTGGCGCGGTGGCGGTACGGCTCCCGCGGTTTCGCTGCATCCGCTGTGGTCACAACGCGACTGGCGTCGGCTGGCGACCACATTGCCGGTCGAACTCCAGAGCTGGACCAGCTGCGAGCGCATCTGTCGGCGCTGATGCCGTTTCGTGTCGCCGCCGACGTGTTGTCCCATCTTCTGCCGGTGGCGGCTGGAATGACCCCCGAGACGCTGCGCAGCCACACGCTCAAGATCGGCGAGCGACTTCGCGCCGCCCCGGCGATCAACCAAGCCGTCGCGGCTTCCAGTATCACCGTCACCACGAACTCGACCTTCATTCGCAGCCGCGACGATCGTGAACGGCAGCTCGAGGTTCGCGTCGGCAATGTCGAGACAGCGGAAGGTGGGCGACAGGTGTTCGGTGCTGTCGCGCGATCGGACACCGATATCGCAGTCCTGATCCGCCGGAGCCTTGACGCAGTCGGCCGCACCGCCGGCAGCACGGTGACTGCATTCACCGACGGCTGTGCCGGTCTGCAATCGCTTCTCGCCGACGCCGGCGTCACGAAACGGCCGATTGCCGACTGGTTCCACATCGCCATGCGGCTGCAGCATGCCAAGCTGGCGGCGAGCGGATTGTCCACCGACGCGCCGGGGCGTCTGGCGGCGAAGACAGCGATCGTCGCGGAGGTCGAGCGGCTGCACTGGCGCATCTGGAACGGCAAGGCCAAGGACGCCCAGATCACGTTCGATCGCATCCGCAAGGTCATGCATGTCTACAAGGGGGTGCGCGGTCATCGAAACCGAGGCGTGGCGTCTCGAAAACTGTGGCATGCGCTGCACGAGATCGACAACTACCTGCGTGGCCAGAGCGCTCGGCTGGTCAATTACGCTGAACGATATCGTGCAGGGTTGCGGGTTGGCACGTCGGTGACGGAGGGAACAGCGAACTTCCTCGTCAATCGGCGGATGAACAAGTCGCAGCAAATGCGCTGGTCGCGCCGAGGCGCCGACCTGCTGCTGCAGGTTCGCTGCGCGGTCTACAACGGCGCGCTCGGTTCCGGCTTCGGCCAGCGGTTCGAACCCCTGGGTTCGGGCGCGGAACTGGCGCTGGCGGCCTAGCCGGTCCAGACCCAACATTCCTGTAGCCAGCTTCGTAGTCATGCTCACGCGGTCTGCGGCGAGTGGGTGCGGTGGCGTTTGACGATATCGGCAACGGTGTTCTTGCTCAGGCCGACCTCGCGGGCAACCAGGCGATAACTGCGTCCCGTCGCGACGAGCGCCATCACCCGTGCGGCGAGGCGGTCGGATTTTGGCCTGTGACCTAGCTGGCGGCCAAGACGCTTGCCTCTGGCCTTGGCGGCGGCGATGCCGGAGCGGATGCGCTCCTGGGTCAACTCGCGCTCGAACGCGGCAATGCCGGCCAGCACGGTCGCGATCATGCGCCCGTGCGGCGTGGCGAGGTCGAACGCCATGCCATTGAGCGCGATCACCGACAGCGTCGCGCTTCCAACTCCTGCAACGTCGCTAGCGGAATCCGTCGTGCTGCGGCCCCAGCGTGACAGTTCGGTCACCAGCACCGCATCGATCTGCCGCGCCTGTGCCAGCGCCATGACCCGGCGCCGCTCCGCCCGGTCGAGCTTCACGCCGGAGCCGGTCTTCTTGAACGTGCCGACCACTTCGTACCCGGCGCGGGCGGCGAACGCCGCGAGATCCCGTTCCTGGCGCGCGCAGGACTGGTCGGTGGTCGACACCCGGCAGTAGAGAACCGCGCGCTGTCCCAATTGAACTCATCCCGCCGGACGCCCCGCAAGCCGTT
>CAVOOS010000005.1:0-108461 GCA_963697635.1 uncultured Solirubrobacterales bacterium
CGGTTGGGGCGCAGGCCGTAGCAATCAGACTTTGCCTCAACTGAGACAATCCGCCATGCCGACACGGCGCGCGCAACCAAAGCGCGGTTCGAGCGCCCGCTTGCCCCGCCCGATCCCCCAGGTTTCTGGACAGTCCCGCGCGATCAGCACTGCGCCCATCGCCTCGACCCAAGGCGGCACTCGCGACCAGCCGAAGCGACGGGCGTCCAGTGCGCACAGCACCAGCCAACCGGTGAAGACGAGCAGGGCCACGAGCATGAAGATGCGGTCCCAGGGGCGTTGGTCGCCCTGCACCGGCGAGGAGAGGCGCAACTCGAGCAGCGCAGGATCGTGTCGGGCCAGCCAGAGGTTCACCATGACGGTGGAGACCGCGACCTCGCCCAGGAACGCCCAAACTTGCGGCCAGCCCCAATCGCCGGCGGCGAGCGAGAGGATGGCCGCCATCGCAGCGAGCCAGCCTGCGGTCAGAACCAGCAACCGCCGCATCATCGATCCGCGATCCGTCACTGCCCAATCCTTGCGAAGGCCATCGCCGGGCGCCTGCTTCGGGTCGGTTGCGGACATTCGAGCCGAGGATCGTCGGTCAAGCCGCCGTCCCTGGCGATCCTGAAGGGAGTTTGGGGCCGTCGGCCCAAGCGGGTCCAGAGCTTGCCCGAGCGAAAGCCGGAGTCGGCGTTGCCGGCTACGTTTCGACCGCGGCGCGCAGGCGGGCGAGGGCGGCGTCCCACTGCGCCGAGATGTCGTCGAGATAGCCACGCAACTCGCCGAGGCGCTCGCTGCGCAGCTGCCAGATGCAGTCGCGCCCGACGCGGTCGGCGCGGACCAGGCCGGCGCCCTCCAAAGCGCGCAGGTGCTTGGTGATCCCCTGGCGCGAGAGTGCGGTTCCATCGGTCAGCCTGATGGTCGAGAGCGGCCCGGTGTCGCAGAGCCGGCGGACGATGCCCAGGCGCGTCGGATCGCCGAGCGCGGCGAACATCGGGACCGGGCCGGTCCGGCCGCATGGCGCGGAGGCGAGCATGTGTCTTGCGCTACGCCGCGGTTTCGGCCGCGAGGTATTTCGCCAGCAGCATCGTCTGCTTCGCCCATCCGCCGTCGTTCGCGGCGAACGCCTTGGCCCGCCGTTCCAGGGGGATTTTGTCGAAGCCGGACTCCGAGATGGTCAGGCGCGTGCCGCCTTCGGTTTCCTCCAGCTCGAAGATGATGAGGGTCGTCGGCTCCTGCGTGAGGTCGATCGCCGGATCGATCGCGAAGGGATGCCAGCGGAAGGCAATGCTGCGCATCGGGTCGATGGCCTCGACATGAAACCCGAACGTCTTGCCTGCGTGCGGCTGCTGCAACGCCGCGACTTCGGGATCGACGCGGGTCGGGGTGATCTTGCCCGTGAGATGGGCTCCGGCGACGAAAGGCCCGTCGAACGCGATGCCGAACCAGGTGCCGAACTGCTGCGAGTCGGCGATGGCCTGCCAAACCCGCGCCAGCGGGGCGCGCAGGACGACGCGCTTTTCGATCCGGTCCGGGGTCATGAGCAACTCCTTGGTTGCTCATGACGTAGCATTTGGGCCGGGCAAGAGCAACCCGCTGGTTGCGGGTGGCGCTGGCGTCGGTGCGCAATTGCGGCGATCGTCAATGTCGCGTCCGGTGAACAAAACGGTGCGACGCCGAGGATGACCGCGTCGGTCGAAAAGCGACAGTTGGGTTGCGTGATGACAGCTGGGTTCACGGCGTCGCAATGCGGTCTTGGCAAAAGGGGCCTGGGGCCGACGGCCCCAGCGGGTCCAGGGCGGCGCCCTGGACTTTTGCGTCACCGTCCACCGGCGCAATAGCTGACCCGTCTCGTCGTGCCGACAGGAGTCGTCATCCAGGCGTTCAAACGGGTTGCTTCCGAGCGTGGACGCCTGGATCCCGGCTTTCGCCGGGATGACGGTGAAGAGTCAGAACCTTCGACACCCCAGGCTCACCGAAACGGCGGCTCATCGAAGCTGCGCAGCTTGCGCGAATGCAGCGCAGCCGAGGTCGCCGCGCAGCAGGTCCAGCGCGGCCAGGCCGATCGTCAGATGCTCGCCGACCGCGCGCTGGTAGAACGCGCTCGCGGCGCCGGGCAGCTTGATCTCGCCGTGCAGCGGCTTGTCGGAGACGCAGAGCAGCGTGCCGTAGGGCACCCGCAGCCGGTAGCCCTGCGCGGCCAGCGTGCCGCTCTCCATGTCGACGGCGATGGCGCGCGAGAGGTTGATGCGGCGCCGCTCCTGCGACCAGCGCAGCTCCCAGTTGCGGTCGTCGTAGGTCACGACGGTGCCGGTGCGCAGCCGCCGCTTCAGCGCGTCGCCGCGCTCGCCGGTGACCTGCGCCGCCGCCTCCTGCAGCGCCACCTGCACCTCGGCCAGCGCCGGCACCGGCACTTCGGGCGGCACCAGGTCGTCCAGGATGCGGTCGCGCCGCAGGTAGCCGTGCGCCAGCACATAGTCGCCGATCGCCTGCGATCTGCGCGCAGCCCGCCGCAATGGCCGACCATCAGCCAGCAATGCGGCCGCAGCACCGCGAGGTGGTCGGTGATGTTCTTGGCGTTCGACGGGCCGACGCCGATGTTGACGATGGTGACGCCGCCCGCGCCGCCGGCGCGGCAGCAGATGGTAGGCCGGCATCTGGAAGCGGTGCCACGGCGCCGCTGCCGCTTCTGCGCGGCCGCCTCGCCGGATCGTCGCCGCGCCGGACCACGCCGCCGCCGGGCAGCACCAGGCGGTCGTACGGGCTCGTCGGGCTTCGGCCAGTTCGGCGAGGCCCAGCGCACGAACTGGTCGACATAGCGCTGGTAGTTGGTCAGCAGGATCCACGGCTGGATCGTGCGCCAGTCGGTGCCGGTGTAGTGCACCAGCCGGCGCAGCGAGTAGTCGACGCGCACCGCGTCGAACAGCGCCAGCGGCAGCGGCTCGCCGTGCGCGGAGGTCCAGAGCCCGTCGGCGACCTCGTCGCCGACCGCCGACAGCATCGGCGTCGGGAAATGGCGCGCCAGTTCGGCCGGCGAAACCTCGCCCTGGACCAGTTCGTCGCCGCCTTCGAGCACGTAGGGGTAGGGCATTTCCTGGTCGCTGGGCGCACGTCGATGCGTGGCGCCGTATTCGTCGACCAGCGGCTCGCAGCTGCTCCAGCAGGTACGGACGGAAGAAGCCGGCTGGGTCACCGTGGTGGCATAGACGCCGGGCGCCTGGAACTTGGCCCAGGCGCGCCGCGTCACCGGGGTCGGGCCGGTCGGCTGCCAGACGAGGCGCAGTTCGGGGTAGCGGAAGCGGGTGCGCTCGTCCTCGCTCGGCGGCTCGGCCATGGCGGACGAAGCGCACCAGCGCGTTGCGCTGCGCCGCGACCGCCTCGGCATGCATCGCCTCCAGCCGGTCCACGGCCTGCACGGGGGTGAGCGAGGGGTCCGAAAGGTCTGCCACGGTCGGCCTGCCTTTGCTGGAGAAATCCGGCCGTAGGGAATGGCAGCGGGGCGCAGCCCTGTCCATCTTGTTCCTCGCTTGCCCGGGCCGCGGCGGCGCAGGATGGTGCCGGGCCGAACAGGAGGCACGCCCCGCATGACGATCGAACTCTGGGCCTACGACACGCCGAACGGGCGCAAGATCAGCGTGGCGCTGGAAGAGATGGGGCTGCCGTACACGGTGCGGGTGGTCCAGATCGGCAAGGGTGAGCAGTTTTCTCCGGAATTCCTGGCGATCAGCCCGAACAACAAGATCCCGGCGATCGTCGATGCGGCGGGGCCGGACGGCGCGCCGATCAGCGTGTTCGAATCGGGCGCGATTCTTCTCTATCTGGGCCAGAAAACCGGAAAATTCTGGCCGGAGACGCTGCGGGCGCAGGTGCCGGTGCTGGAATGGCTGATGTGGCAGATGGGCGGCTTCGGGCCGATCCCCGGCCAGGTGCACCATTTCCTGCAGGTCAAGGACGAGGCGGACCGGCGCTACGGACTGGAGCGCTACAGCGCGGAGACGCGGCGCCTGTACGGTGTCGCCGACCGGCGGCTCGCGACCGTGGAGTTCTTCGCCGGCGAGATTTCGGTCGCCGATTTCGCGATCCTCGGCTGGGCGTGGCGGCACGAGCGGCACCAGGTCGACCTCGCCGATTATCCCAACGTCAAGCGCTGGTACGAGACGATGATGGCGCGGCCGGGCGTGCGGCGCGGTTTTGCCGTGGCCCTGTCGTGAGCGGCGCGCGCTGAGGAACGGGCCGGCCATGCAGCAGGTGGCGGACTATCGGCGGTTCGCGATGTCGACGCTGCTGCCGCTGTGCCGGGACCGCTTTGCCGACCCGGTGCATGGCGGGTTCTTCGAGCAGCTCGACCCGGCGACGCACGCGCCCGTGCCGCTCGGCACCAAGCGGCTCATGGTGCAATGCCGGCAGCTGTACGTGCTCGCGCATGCGGCGCTGCTCGGCGATGCGAGCGGCGAGGCGGCGGCGCTGCGCGGCTACGACTTTCTCAAGCGCACCTATCGCGACCGGACGCATGGCGGCTGGTATTTCCGCGCGACCGAGGCGGGCGAGCCGACCGACCGCGGCAAGGATCTGTACGGCCATGCGTTCGTGCTGTTCGCGCTCGCGTACCTGCATCGCGCGTTTGCGGCGCCCGATGCGGTGGCGCTGGCCGCGGCGACGTTCGACGAAATCGGCGCGAACATGGCGGCGCCGGGCGGCGGGTTCTGGGACCGGGCGGGAGAGGCGTGGGAGCCGGACCGCTCGGTGCGCCGGCAGAACCCGCACATGCATCTGCTGGAGGCGCTGCTGGCATGGCACGCGGCGACCGGCGAGCAGCGGTGGCTCACCGAGGCGGACCGGCTGGTGGGGCTGTTCCTGGAGCGGTTCTACGAACCCGGCACCGGGACGCTCGGCGAGCATTTTTCCACGGATTGGCGGCCGCACCCGGAGCACGGGCACATCGTCGAGGCCGGCCACCATTTCGAGTGGGTCTGGCTGTTGCAGCGCTACCGTGCGGCCGGCGGCCGTGCGGCGGTCGCCGAGCCGGCGGCGCGGCTGTTCGCATTCGCGGAGCGGCACGGCTACGATCCCGAGCACGGCGGCATCCATGACCAGTGCCACCGCTCCGGCGCACCGCTGCTGACATCCCGGAGAGTTCTGGCCGGTGACCGAGGCGATCAAGGCGCACGCGGCGCGCATCGAGGCGGCGGAGCCGGTGCCCGAGGGGCAGCCCGGCCGGCTGATCGATCACCTGTTCAGGGATTTCCTGCGCCCGGACCGACACGGCTGGATCGAGACGATGAGCCGCGAGGCCGTGCCGCAGCAGACCAGGCTGCCGGGCAGCACGCCCTATCACCTGTTCCTGGCGGCGGCGGAAGCGGCGCGCGTGTTGGGCGGCTGACCCCGAGCGCTATGCCTCGCCCTTGGCCGGCGCGGCGCCGGCCGCCAGCCGCAGTCGGTACGCCTCGCGGCACAGCTTCACCCATTGCCCGAGCAACAGGTCGTTGGCGTTGTCGCCGGGGGCGAACCGATCGATGTATGCGACCAGGAAGCCCGGCGCGCGGGCTTCCGCGGTGCCGCCCTTGTGCTCCTCGTCCGACAGCGTGACGAACAGCAGCGAGTTCGGCCCGTAGCGGCGGATCGCCATCGCCAGGGGGAACACTTCTTCCTCCGGCACCGCCTTCATGCCCTTGAAGACGAAGGTCTTCTCGCCGGCCTCCAGGTCTTCGACCAGCTTGCGGACGAGGAACGGCACGCGCCGCGACTCGCGCCGCGCGATGTCCTCGGGCGGCATTTCCCCGGCACTGACCCAGGCGTGGTAGAGGAAGCCGAAACGGCTGTCCCTGACCATGTATTCGCGGCCGTTCGGCGAGAGATCGACGTGGATCGTGCCGGCGCCGCCCATGCCGTCGAACCGCGCTTCGAGCGCATCCAGCAGCTGCGGCAGCGGAGTGGACGAGAACCGCAACAGGCCCAGCGGCTCAGCCTGGCACTGTCGCTGTACCAGACCGAATTCGCAGTTCTGGCCCAGGCTTTCGAACTGCAGCATCAGGTCGTGCAGCGGCAGCTTCTCGGCCTGCATCACCAGGGCGATGTCGACCGGCACCTCCTCGTCCTGGCTGAGGAAGGCGTCGTGACTGGCCGTGCTCGTACCTGTCGGGGTAGAATAGGATCGAGCTGAACGCGACGCCCAGCTTGCGCGTATCCTTGCCCTGACCCAGATCGGCGGGTCGCGCCGAATCGGGCGTGAAGAAGGCGACGCGCACCTCGGGATTGAGCTGGATCGCGGCCCAGGGGATCAGGCAGGTGCGAATGCTGCGGCGGTCGATCGTGAACTCGGCGACCTGCACGTTGTTGACCACCACCCGCAGCCGCTGCGCGACGATCTCTCCGCCGACCAAGGGGCGCAGCTTGAAGACCATCGCATAGGTTGCACGGTGCCGCGGTGCCGGCAGCGCCAGGCGGCTCTCGCCGCCAAGCGTCCAGGTTTCCGCGGGTTCGGGCGTCGACCAGCCGGTCAGGCAATATTGCGCCGCGTTGCCCTGCGACGCAAAGTCGAGCAGGAAGTCGTCGTCATCGGCCGACATGGATGCGCGATCAGCCTTTGCCGGCGTCCAGGACGGACCAGTCCAGCGGGCGCTCGGCGGGTCGCTGCGCGATCCTCAAGGCAATCGCCGCGGCGGGCGTCCGCACTTCGCCCATCAGCTTAAAAATATCCATGGAATTCTGACTGACCTTGCATGCTGGCATAAAGGGGGCGCCTTGGATATGCAACCTGTGATGGATTTTTCACGCTCCTATCACCGATCGGAACACGGTCGGCTCCCGGAATTGGTGACAAAATACACCGAAATGTAACTCAACTTGACAGCCGGACCGGCCGGTCACCGCCCGCTGCGGCCCTCGGCGAGGTTGCAATGTCGTACGCGGAGTGCTTCAAGTTGCGCGGACCTCAAAGGGGTTTGTCGGACGTGACCGGTCTACACTGGCTGCCGGAGGCAACGGACTGGCGGGCACGGCTGGGCGCGTTATCGGCCACTGCCGAGCCTTCCTGGGACGGTGCGGCCGCGCTTGCCAATATGCGATTGGATTTCGTCCGCACCAATGCGTTGGACGCAACCGTGCGATCCCGTCTCGCGACGCAGCCGGCGAACTTCGGCACCAAGCCGGTGCGGCTGGCGTTGCTCGGGTCCGCCACGCTCGCCCACCTCCATGCCGGGATCCGCGTGGCCGGGCTGCGGCGCGGCATTCTTATCGAAACCTACGAAAACGACTACGGCCAATACTGGCAGGAGATCGAAGACGCCGCGTCGCCGCTGCATGAATTCAAGCCGACGACTGTGCTCATGGCGCTCGACGGCCATCATCTTGCTGCCGGCATTACCGCATCGATGGAGGCCGAGGACGCCGACCGGGCGCTGCGCGAGGTGGTGGAGCGTGTCGTCGCCTGTTGGCGCGGCCTGCGCGCGGCGTTCGGCTGCCACATCCTGTACCAATTGCCGCTGCCGGTGCATCCGACGGTGCTCGGGGAAAACGAGCAGCGACTGCCCGGCTCGCGCGCCGCGTTCCTGGCCCGGGTGACCGCCGAACTGCGCGCCCGCGCCGAGGCCGAGGGCGTCGATCTGCTGGCGTTGGACCGCCATGCGGCGGTCGACGGGCTGTTTGCGTGGCACGACGCGGGCATGTGGCATCGCGCGAAGCAGGAGGTCGCGCTCGCGGCGACGCCGATGTACGGCGAGCTGGTGGCGCGCCTGATCGCCGCGAAGCAGGGGCGTTCGTTCAAGTGCCTCGTGCTCGACCTCGACAATACGGTCTGGGGCGGCGTGGTCGGCGACGACGGGCTGGAAGGGCTGGTGCTCGGCCAGGGCAGCGCGCTCGGCGAAGCGTTCGTCGCTTTCCAGGACTACGCGCGGGAGCTGTCGCGGCGCGGCGTGATCCTCGCCGTCTGCTCCAAGAACGACGAAGCCAACGCGGTCGAGCCGTTCGAGAAGCATCCGGAGATGGTGCTGCGGCGCGGCGACATCGCCTGCTTCGTCGCCAACTGGACCGACAAGGCCGCGAATATTCGCACCATCGCGCAGGAGCTGAATATCGGGCTCGACGCGCTGGTGTTCATCGACGACAACCCGTTCGAGCGGGCGCTGGTGCGGCGCGAACTGCCGATGGTCGCGGTGCCGGAAGTGTCGGACGATCCGACCAGCTTCCCGCGCGCCATCGCCGATGCCGGCTATTTCGAGGCGCTGGCGGTCACGGATGACGACCGGGCGCGCAGTTCCCAGTACCAGGCCAATCGCCAACGGGAAGCGCTGAAGTCGACGACGACCGACCTGCCGTCCTACCTGCGCAGCCTCGAGATGCAGCTCATCTGGCGCCGCTTCGACCAGATCGGGTTGCAGCGCACCGTGCAGCTGATCAACAAGACCAACCAGTTCAACCTGACGACCCGGCGCTACACCGAGGACGACGTGCTGGCGATGATGCGCAACGAGCGCGCGTTCGGCCTGCAGCTGCGGCTGCTCGACCGCTTCGGCGACAACGGCATCATTTCCATTCTCATCGGCCGCATGGTGAACGAGGCCGACCTGCTGATCGATACCTGGCTGATGAGTTGCCGCGTGCTCGGCCGGCAGGTGGAGCCGACCAGCCTGAACCTGATCGCGGCACAGGCGCGGCGCCTTGGGGCGAAAACCCTCATCGGCGAGTATGTTCCGACCAAGAAGAACAGCATGGTGCGGGACCACTACGCAAAACTCGGGTTCACGGTGGCGGAGCCGGACGCCGCTGGCGCGACCCGTGCGGTGCTCGACCTCGCGACGTTCGTCCCCGCCGACACGTTCATCGATGTGCAGGAAGGCTGAGTGCCATGAGTGACGCTGCGTTCTATCCGGTGCTGACGGAAATCTTCCGCGACGTGTTCATGCGCGACGTCGCGCTGCGCCCGGATTTGACGGCCAAGGACGTGCCGGGCTGGGACTCCTTCAAGCAGATCGAGATCATCGTCGCCCTCGAGGAGCGCTACGGCATCAAGTTCCACACCAAGGAGCTTGACGCGCTCAACAATGTCGGCGACCTCGCGCGCGTGCTGGCGCTGAAGACGAAGGGCTGAGGCGGCGGGTTGCCCGCCCGGTGCCCTGTGACCGACGTCGGCGCCTGCGCCCCGATTGCAGATGAACGACACCGTGCTTCCGACCGAGACCGAGGCTGCTCCGACCGCGGAAGACGCCGGGCATGACGTCGCCGTCCTAGTCATGGGGGACGCCGCCGTTCTGCTGGAGCTGGAACAGCCGCAGCCCGGCTCGGTGATCCATGCCGACGAATCGCTGCTGGGATTCGGCTGGGCGCTCGCCGGCGTGCCGATCACGGCGATCGTGGTCGACCTGGACGGGCAATATCTGTGCAACGCGGTCACCGGCCTCGCCCGCACCGACGTCGCGGAACTGCATGTCGATCATCCCGGCGCCGCGCGCGCCGGCTTCACCTTCGTGACCCGGCTGCCGCCGCGGCCGTCCGGGATGGCCAAACTGCGGTTGACCGTCCGCACCGAGGACGGCGACCAGGAGCACACGCTGCCGCTGGAGGTGATCGGCGGCATCGAGCCGGCCGCCGAGGCAAGCGTCGCGCGGCTCGACATGCCGGGGGCCGAGGCGCGGGAGCCGGCGCCGTCCGGGCTGGAGCCGATCCGGCTCGAACTCGAGGAAGCGCGCATCGATGCCGCGGGCGCCCTGCACGTGCGCGGCTGGGCGCTGGCGGCGCGCGAGGTGCGCGACGTCGAAGTGTTCTTCGGCCAACGATCGCTCGGCTACGCGGACACCGGGCTGTCGCGGGCCGACGTCGCCGGCGCGTTTCCCGCCTACCCGGGCGCCGCGATGGCCGGTTTCGCATTGGTGATGCCGCTGGCGGCCGAGCAGATCGGCGCCGAGAACGTGACCGTCGTGGTCAGCGACGCTGCCGGCGAAACGCTGTCCGCCAGCAGGCAGGCGACCGGCAACCTGCAGGGTGCGACCGCCGCCCCGACGCTCGCCAAACTCGCGCCGATGCAGATGACGCTGGAGGAGACGCGGATCAACGAGATCGGCGTGCTGCGCGTGCGCGGCTGGGCGGTGAGCCTGTCGGCGATCGAGCATGTGCGCGTATGGCACGGCGACCAGCAGCTCGGCGCGGCTGCGCACAACATGCCGCGCGAGGATGTCGGGCAGGCCCATCCGGCGTATCCGAACGCGCCGATTGCGGGCTTCCTGCTGCAACTCGACGTGCCCGACGAGCGCCTGGCCGGGCAGTCGCTGCGGGTCGCCGTCACCGCTGCCGGCGGCATCCGGCGCGAGGCATCGGCGGTCGTCACCGTCGCCCCGGTGATCCGCAGGCGGGAGCGCGAGGCGGGGGAGATCCATTTTCACAGCGACAGCATTTCGCTGACCGAGGACGGCGCGCTGTTCATCAAGGGCTGGGCTGTCTGCCCGAGCGGCACCGAGGCGATCGAGATCGACCTCGACGAGGAGGCGCTCGGCTCGGCCGACCTGGGCGAGGAGCGGCCGGACGTCGGCAACCACTATCCGCAGATCCCGGGCGCCCGCACCGCCGGTTTCCGCTTCCTGGGCCGCGCCGCCACGCGCTGCGAGGGCGAGCACATCGCCCGCGCGACGGTGCGCGGCCGGGGCGGGGAGAGCCGCGTCGTTCTGCTGCCGGTGCTGGCCGAGCGGACCGAACCCGCGCCGCCGACCGTCACGGTGGCACCTGGCGCGAGCGACGCCGGCATCCGCTTCTTCCTCGACAGTCCCGCGATCAAGGACGGTCGGGCCGTCGAGACGGTGCGCGGCTTCCTGCCCGTCAACGGCTGGGCATTTTCCGGCGCCGGGATCAGCTCGATCGAGGTGTTCGTCGACGGGCGGTCGCAGGGCCAGGTCTATCGGGGCATTCGCCGCGAGGATCTGCACAAGGTGTTCGGCCGCAAGGAAGCGCTGCGCTCCGGCTTCGCCATGCTGGTGCCGCCGCAGGTGCTGAAGACCGGGCGCCACGACATGCGGCTGGTGATCCGCGACGGCGCCGGCCATCAGGAGGTGGTCGCGTTCACGGTGGAGGCGGAGCCGAAACTCGAAGGTCCGGGCCCGTGGTCGCTGCGGCAGAAGATCACCGAAGGGGAAGCCGACCAGGCGCTGACCCTGCTTGCCGCCGCCGGGTTTGCGCCCGAATGGACCATCGTCGTGCGCACCGAGGGCGCCGTGGTGCCGCGGCTCAAGCGGCTGCGCGCCACGCTGGAAAGCCTGCGCGCCCAGGCCTACCCCGGCTGGACGGCGGTGCTGCCGGTGGACGACGGTGCGACGCGCGAGGCGATGCTGGCGGCGCTCCCGGCCGAGGCCGCCGATCTCGCGGCGCGACTGCGCGTGCTCGTGGCCGGGGCGGACACGCCGCTCGCCGATCTCGCGGCGGCGAGCGCCGGGCCGCGGCTGCTGGGCGTGCTGACCCACGGCGACCTGCTCGGCGAGGACGCGCTGCTGGAACTGTCGATCGAGGCCGCGGGCGCCGAGCGGCCGGACCTGCTCTACGGCGACGAGCGGCGCATCGACCCGGCCGACGGGCGGGTGCGGGCGTTCTTCAAGCCGGACTGGTCGCCGGATCTGCTGCTCTCGACCAACTATATCGGCCGGCCCTGGGCGGCGAGCCCGGATCTGCTGGGGCGCGCCGCGGTCCTGCTCGGCGACCTGGAGCGGCACGGCGAGTACGACATCGCGCTGCGGCTGGCCGAGCAGGCGCGGCGGATCGCGCATGTCCCGAAGGTGCTGTGTGCGCGCGGAGCGCGGGCGCTCGACACCCCCGCAGCCGAGCGGCGTGCCTTGCAGCGGGCGCTCGGCCGCCGCGGCATCGCGGCCGAGATCGAGACCGGCTGCATCGGCGGCACCTGGCGCGTGCAGCGCACCCGTGCCGATGCGCCGCTGGTCTCGATCATCATTCCGACGATTGCGACGCGCGGCCTGATCAAGACCGCGATCGGCTCGATCCGCGAGCGCAGCACCTATCGCAACTTCGAGATCGTCTGCCTCGACAACATCCGCGAGGGCGAGACCGCGGACGGCGCCGACTGGAAGGCGTGGCTGCGCGAGAACGCCGACACCATCGTGGAGGTGGGCGAGCGGTTCAACTGGTCGCGCTTCAACAACATCGGCGCCCGGGCGGCGCGGGGCGACGTGCTGCTGTTCCTCAACGACGACATCGAGGTCATTGCCGGCGACTGGCTCGAAGCGATGCTGGAGCACGCGCTGCGGCCGGAGGTTGGCGCGGTCGGTCCGCAACTGCTCTACCCGGACGGCAAGGTGCAGCACGCGGGCATGTTCCTGTCCCGCAACGTGGGTCGCCATGCCTTCCGCTTCTCGCCGCGCGACGAGCCGGGACCGTTCGGGCTCGCGCTGACCCAGCGCAACGTGATCTCGGTTACCGGCGCCTGCCTGATGGTGCGGCGCGACACGTTCGAGGCGCTCGGCGGCTTCGACGAGGAGCATTCGGTCATCAACAACGACCTCGATTTCTGCCTGCGCGCGCGGACCAGCGGCAGGGTGGTCGTGTACACGCCGCATGCCACGCTGATCCACCACGAGATGGTCAGCCGCGGCGAAATCAGGGATGTCTACAACGCCGGCCGGTTCGACAGCGCATGGAAGGACCTGTTCCTGACCGGCGACCCGTATTTCAACCCGAACCTGAGCGGCGACTACGACGACTACGTTCCGGACGAGGAGCCGGTCCGGGCGCTGCACATCGGCCATCCGGTGATCGCGCGGGAGCGGGTGCGCCGCATTCTCGCGGTCAAGGTCGATCATATCGGCGACTTCATCTCCGCCTTTCCCGCCTTCCGCCGGCTGAAGCAGCGGTTTCCCAACGCCGAGCTGACGGTTCTCGCCGCCGAGGCCTCGATGGGGCTGGTGGCGCTGGAGCCGGCGATCGACCGGGTGATCCAGTTCGACTATTTCCACGTCCGGTCGGAACGCGGCCGGCGCGCGGTCGGCAAGAAGGAGCTGCTGCGGCTGCAGGACGAGCTCACGCCGTCCCGCTTCGACCTCGCGGTGGACCTGCGCCGGCAGCCGGACACCCGGCACATCCTGCGTTACACCGGTGCCCGCTGGCTCGCCGGCTTCGACAGCGAGAACCGCACCGACTGGCTCGACATCGCCGTGGAGTGGGAAGGCGACATCGCCCGCACGCACAAGCGCACGCATATCTCGGAGGCGCTGGTGCAGTTCGTCGACGCCATTGCGGTCATGTGCGAAACCAATCGGCGCATCATCTCCGGCGGCCCGCGCGCCGCCGAAGCGCGCGCGATCCTGGCCGCGATGCCGGAGACGGAGAAGCTCGGGATCGCGGACTGCGCCGGCCCGCTGGTCTGCGTGCATATCGGCGCCGGATCCGAGAACAAGCAGTGGCCCTTGGCCTCGTTCGCCAGCCTGATCGATCTGCTGGTGGCGCAGGACGATGCGAGGATCGTGGTGATCGGCGGGCCGGACGAGGCGGCGGGCGTCGACCAGATGCTGCGCGACGTGCGCGACCTCGCCCGCGTGGTATCGCTGGTCGGCAAGGTCGGGTTGCGCCAGTTGCCGACGGTGCTGTCCGCCTGCGACCTGTACATCGGCAACGACAGCGGCCCCAAGCACATGGCGGCATCGCTCGGCATTCCGACGATCGCGATCCATTCGGGCTCGGTCGACACCGTCGAATGGGGCCCGCTCGGCCCGGCCGCGGTGGCGGTGCGGCGCGCGATGACCTGCAGCCCCTGCTACCTCAGCAAGGTCTCCGACTGTCACCGCGGCCTCGGCTGTCTGACGGGCATCCGGGTCGGCGACGTCTATCGCCAGTGCCGCCGGCTGCTCGTGCTGGCGCGCCCCGGCGCGGTCGCCGCCCGGGCGGCGCCTGCCCCTGCCGCATGATCGCGCCAATGTTCGACCGGCCCCGCCCAGGAGAGCTTACGTGAAGTACCTTGCTTCCCTTCAATGTTCTGAAGAACTCGATGAAGCTGCTTTCCGTGAAAGGCCAGCTCAAGGTCGACATGACCTACGACGAGTTCCTGGACTTCGTGAAGAAATTCCTGCAGGCGGTGCCGATCGACGAGAAATGGTACCGCACCACCTATCCGGACGTGGACGAGGCGATCAAGGCCGGCGCCTATCGCAGCGCGCGGCAGCATTTCGTCGAGCACGGCTATTTCGAGGGCCGCCGCCCGTTCGACCTGGAGGTCGACGAGACGTTCTACATGAAGCAGTATCCGGACATCCAGGAGAGCGTGAAACAGGGCCTCGTGGAATCGGCGCGCGACCACTTCGTCCGCCACGGCTACGAGGAAGGCCGCGTTCCGTCGGAGCTGTAGCGAACCGCCCGGCGGCCGGGTCGCTGGGGTCGGCGCGACATGCAGCCGCTGACGCAGGCGTTGGCGCCCTGGCACGATTTCTACACGCTGCTGGGCGCTGCCTCGGCGACCATGGTCGGCCTGCTGTTCGTCGCGGCCTCGGTCGGCACTGGCATCTTCTCGCAGAACCGGCGTGGCGCGCTGCGGATCTTCCTGTCCGCCAGCGTCGTGCAGTTCGGCAACATCCTTGCCGTCTGCCTGATCGTCATGGCCCCGCTGCCGCGCTGGGAGCAATTCGGCGGCCTGGTCACGGCGTGCGGGCTGTTCGGGCTGGGCTATTCCGGCCTGGCATGGCGCGACACGGTGCATGACGGCCTCAGCGCCCGGATCGATCTGGAGGATCGCATCTGGTACGCGGTGCTGCCCGCCGTCGGATATTTGCTCGAGACCGCCTCGGGCGTTGCGCTCGCGCTGCGTTTCGCGATCGGCTGCGCGGCGCTCGCCGTCTCCGCGGGCGTGCTGCTGGCGGTGGCAATGCACAATGCCTGGGACATCACCGTTTGGAGCATCACGCAGCGCCGGCAGCCGAAGCGGCCGCATCCGGATCAGTGACCGCATCCGGCGAAGCGAGCGTGGCAGGTCCGGCGCGAGCCTGATTGCGCTGCCCGCCGCCCGCACCTAGAACACCGGGACACCGGCCCCCAAGTGGGGCCGGCGGCGCTGTTCCTCCATCCGATCCAGGATGCCATGCCAAGCTACCAGTATGTCTACGTGATGAAGAACCTCACGAAAGCGTTTCCCGGCGGGCGCGAGGTGTTCAAGGGCATCACGCTCTCCTTCCTGCCCGGCGTGAAGATCGGCGTGCTCGGCGTCAACGGCGCCGGCAAATCGACGCTCCTGAAGATCATGGCCGGCATCGAGACCGAGTTCGGCGGCGAGGCGTGGGCGGCCGAAGGCGCGCGCGTCGGCTACCTGCCGCAGGAACCGCATCTCGACCCCGACAAGACGGTTGCCGAGAACGTGCGCATCGCCTTCGGCCCGCTGCACGACGCTCTGGAACGCTTCAACGAGATTTCCGCCCGCTTCGCCGAACCGATGGACGACGACGAAATGAACGCGCTGCTCGCCGAGCAGGCGGAACTCCAGGAAAAAATCGAGCACGAGGACGGCTGGGAACTCGACCGCCGCATCGAGATCGCGCTCGACGCGCTGCGCTGCCCGCCGCCGGACAGCCCGGTGACCAACCTCTCGGGCGGCGAGCGCCGCCGCGTCGCGCTGTGCCGGCTGCTGCTGGAAAAACCCGACCTGCTGCTGCTCGACGAGCCGACCAACCACCTGGACGCGGAAAGCGTCGCGTGGCTGGAAAAGACCCTGCGCGAATACGCCGGCACGGTGCTGGTGGTCACCCACGATCGGTATTTTCTCGAAAACGTCACCAACTGGATTCTCGAAATCGAGCGCGGCCGCGGCTACCCGTTCGAGGGCAACTATTCTTCGTGGCTCGACCAGAAGCGCAAGCGCCTCCAGCAGGAGGAAAAGGAAGAGACCGCGCGCATGCGGGCGCTGGCCGCCGAACAGGAATGGATCGGCTCCAGCCCGCGCGCCCGCCAGACCAAGAACAAGGCGCGCATCCAGAAATACGAGGAGATGCTGCAGAAGAGCCAGGAGCAGGTCGCGGGCATCGCCGAGATCGTCATCCCGCCGGGCCCGCGGCTCGGCGGCACCGTGATCGAGGCGGAGGAGCTGCGCAAGGCGTATGGCAACCGGCTGCTGATCGAGGATTTGAACTTCAAGCTGCCGCCCGGCGGCATCGTCGGCGTGATCGGCCCGAACGGCGCCGGCAAGACGACCCTGTTCCGCATGATCACCGGCCAGGAACACCCCGACGCCGGCAAGCTCACGGTCGGCGAGACGGTGAAACTCGGCTACGTGGACCAGAGCCGCGACAGCCTGGACGGCAGCAAGAACGTCTGGGAGGAGATCAGCGGCGGCACCGACGTGATCTACCTCGGCAAGCGCGCCGTGCCCTCGCGCGCCTACGTCGGTGCGTTCAACTTCAAAGGGTCGGACCAGCAGAAGAAGGTCGGCATCCTCTCGGGCGGCGAACGCAACCGCGTCCACCTCGCGAAGATGCTCAAGAACGAGAGCAACGTGATCCTGCTCGACGAGCCGACCAACGACCTCGACGTCGACACGCTGCGGGCGCTGGAAGAAGCGCTCACCGAATTCGCCGGCTGCGTCGTGATCATCACCCACGACCGCTGGTTCCTCGACCGGCTGGCGACGCACATCCTGGCGTTCGAGGGCGACAGCCACGTCGAGTGGTTCGAGGGCAACTTCCAGGCCTATGAGGAAGACAAGCGACGACGCCTCGGCAACGACGCCACCGAGCCGCATCGCATCAAGTACCGTCCTCTGACCCGATAACAGGAAGGCCAGGGGCGCCGCCCCTGGACCTCGCCAAGGGCGCAGCCCTTGGGACCCGTTCATGAACCCGACCTGGACCGTGCAGACCGGGCGGTTGCTGCTTCAGCCCGTCTGGGGCGGCGACCTTGCCGAGTTGCAGGCGTTGAAGGCCGACCCGCGGGTGTTCGCGGTGATGCTCGGCGGCGTGCGCTCGCCCGTGGAAACCGCCGCCGAACTCGCCGCCGACATCGAATTCTGGGGCCGCCACGGCTTCGGCATGTGGACCGTCCGCGAACGCTCGGACGAAAAATTCCTTGGCCTCGTCGGCATCCTGGAGCGTACCGACGGCCGCGGCATGGCACTGCGCTTCGCGCTCACGGCGGACGGCCAGGGACGCGGCTTCGCGACCGAAGCCGCCGCCGGCGCGCTGCGCTTCGGCCACGAGCGCGCCCGCCTGCCCCGCATAGTCGCCGTCGCCCGCGAGGACAACTTCGCCAGCCGCACCGTGCTCGGCGCTATCGGCATGCGCCCGTGCGACGAATTCACTCGCGACGGGAGGCGCGTGCTGGTTTACGAGAGCGTGCGCCCGACTGCGTGACCGGGCCAGTCGGCTCAGCCGGGCTCGTTCGGCATGAAGATCAGCTGCACGCCGCGCACGCCGCTCGCATCCGCCATCATCGAGAGATTAGGCACCCGCCGCCCGCGCTCGTAGATGATCAGGCTGTCGTAGATGTGCATCGAGAGCGTCGCCGCGGTGAACGCCGTCGGCGGGAACGCGCCGCGCGAATGCTGCGCGTGCAACTGGTCGATCTGCGCCTTCGCCGTCTCGATGAAGCTGCCCTCCCGCCGGTAGCCGCCGCCGAACTCGGGCCAGTAGGCGGTGTGCAGGTCTTCCACGGCATAGACCCCGTTCGGGTCGAACCCCGGATGATGATACAGATGCGCGAACGTGCGGTGCACGTCCCGCATCAGGTGGCTGCCGTCGTCGATGATGACCTGCACCGGCCCGAACTCCGCCATCACGCGGTCGAGGAACGCGGGATCGGTCTGGTCGCCGATGCGGACCGGCGCCAGATGCTGCTCGTGGCTCGCGGCCTTCGGATCGCTGTCGATCCCGATGATGCGGGAATAGGGACCGAAGAACCGTCGCCACAGCTCCAGCGAGCCGCCCTCGCCGATGCCGATTTCGATCACGTTGACGGCCTGGTTGCGGAAGCGAGCGAAGTGCCGCTCGTAGGCCGGGAAGTACTGCTCCCACTTGTGGATCAGCCGGCCGCGGTGCTGCTGGAAGTCGGACCAGAGCGACATCGGGTCAGCCCGGCTCGCGTGGCGCCGCCTGGGCGAGCGCGATCACCGCGCCGAGGCTCGATGCCATCTCGGTCGGGATCAGCACGGTCGTGCCGCGGTCCTTGTTCATCTCGTACGAGCAGGTTCATCTGCCGCAGCCGCATCGCCGTCGGATTGTCGTTGTAGATCTTCGCGGCCTCCAGCACCTGCCGCGCGATCTCCTGCTCCGCCGAGGCCAGCGTCACGCGCGCCGCCTTCTCGCGTTCCGCCTGCGCCTGCCGGCTCATCGCGTCCTGCAATTCCTTCGGGATCGCGACGTCGCGGATTTCCACGCTGGTCGCGGCGACGCCCCAGCTCGAGGTTTTCTCGGTGATCGAGGCACGCAAATTCTCGTCGGCGGTCTGCCGGTCCGAGAGCAGCCGTTGCAGGTCGGTCGAGCCGATCATCTCCCGCAGCGAGGTCTGCGCCACCCGCTCGATCGCCTCGCGGTAGTTGGCGATGTTGATGGCCGCGGCCTTCGCATCGGTCACACGCCAGAACACGATCGCGTCCACGCCCACCGCCACCGTGTCGCGCGTCAGCGCCTGCTCCGCGGTGATGCTCGTGGTCTGCACCCGGTTGTCGATCACCATCGTGACCTGGTCGATGCCGGGCAGCACCAGATAGAGGCCCGGGCCGCCGAGCCGGCTGAACCGGCCGAGCCGCAGCACCACGCCACGCTGCCACTCGTTGGCGATGCGCACGGAGCGCAGCGCCACCACCACCAGGATCAGGAGAACCGCGATGACGAACACTGACGCCGGGTTCCCCTGCATTGCCGCCCCTTCAGCCGGATTGTGTGAGCTTGCGGCGCATCGCGTCCAGCAGCGCCTGCACGCTGTTGCCGTTGCTGCCGAGATAGGAGGCGTAGTCGCTGCGCTGGGTCAGCCGCAGGCTGGTGCCCTCGGCGATCATGTCGATGATGTGCGGGCCGGCGCTTCCGGTCTCGACCAGCCATTCCACGTTCGCCGGCGCCTGGCCGGGGATGGTGACGACGGTCGCGACGCCGAACCCGCCCTCGCGCGGCACGGTCCGGCCGACCGTGAACGTGACGCCCTGGAAGTCGCCGAGTTTGCTGGTGATGTTCTTGAGCAGCACCTGATGGAACAGCCGCATGTATTCCTGCTGCTGCTCCGGCGAGGCGGTGCGCCAGAAGCGGCCGAGGCAGAACCGCGCGACCGAATCCACGTCCACGATCCGGTCGATGACCTGCTGCAACTGCCCTTGCTTGCCGCTGATCGGCCCAGGGCTGTTGACGACGCCCGTGAGGTCTTTGCCGGCCTGTTCGATGAAGGCGGCGGCCTGCTCGGCGGTCTCTGCGCGTGCGATGCCGGGCAGCCCGCCCAGGGCGAGCAGCGCGCCGGTGGCAAGCGATGCGGTCAGCAATGCGCGTCTTGTCAGCATGTCCGTCGGTCCGTGTCGGTCTTTGGGCGATCAGTGGTTGGCGGTCGGTGCATACCACACCGGTAGCGTCATCCGCGTGTCGGATTTCGCCGCCTCGATCTCCGAGGTGCGGTGCTGCCGGTAGAGGCTGCGCAGCGTCGCGTATGGATCGAGCGCCTGCTCGGTCGCCTTGTCGAGCGTGTTGAGCAGACGCGAGCGTTCGTCCACCAGGGTCACGCCGTATCGCGCCCATTTGAGGTCGGTGACCGTCGCGCCCCGGCCGACCCAGGTGAGCGGGTCGAGCGCCACGTCGACGCCATGCCCGGAGCTGTCGCGCGGGTTGCCGGGGCCGAGGATCGGCAGGAACAGGTACGGGCCCTCCGGCACGCCCCACAGCGCCAGCGTCTCGCCGAAGTCCGACGAGTGGTACGGATAGCCCCAGCGCTCGGCGATGTCGAACATGCCGGCGATGCCAAACGTGGAGTTGATCACGAACCGCATCAGCGTGTCGCCGGCGCGGCGCGGCTTGGTCTGCAGCATATCGTTGATCAGCAGCACGGGGCTGTTGAGGTTGCTGAGCACGTTGTGCACGCGATCGCGCACGAACGACGGCACCACCCAGGTGTAGCCGATCGCCAACGGCCGCAGCAGCATCGTGTCGAGGCCCTGGTTGAACGTGTAGAGCGCCCGGTTGGTCGGCTCCAACGGGTCGTTGGTCTGCTTGAAGTCGGCGAGCGCGTCCGGATCGCTTGCTGGCGGCGGCGTGGCACATCCAGCCAGCCCCAGCAACACCGTCCCGACCGCACCCAGGTAGACTATCGTTCTGACAGCGCCCATTCGCATCCCCAGCCGTTCTCAGCCCATTACGCCGAAGCGCAGCATTAAGGCATCACCCCGACATATTGTTAGGGTGCTCGCGAAGGCACGGTGTGTTTGTAGCGAAGTGCCATGCCCGGGCGTTGCCGTCGCGTCGCAATGCAACAGATTTGCCGCCCGTCTGTCCACCTCTCCGCTTGGGGGTTCGCAGGGGGTACGACGCGCCAAGGCGGCACTTGCATCTCGACATAAAGATATGTTTATATTGAGGGCATCAGGGGAGCTCGCCCGATGATTTAAGCCGACGCGTTACACTTGCCCGTCCTTCAGCCGCTGGAACGTTGGCTGACGGCGCCGCGGGTGAGCGGGCTTCCCGCGCCATCGAACACGGCGGCAGCGCCGGCGCTCTCGTTCGAATTCTTTCCGCCGCGCACCGAGGCGCTGGAGGTGCAGTTCTGGGCGTGCCTGCGCCGCCTTGCCCCGCTCGCCCCGCGTTTTCTGTCCGTCACCTACGGCGCCGGCGGCAGCGACCGCGGCCGTACGCACGCGATCGTTACCCGACTTCTCGCCGAAACCGGGCTCGCGGCGGCGGCGCATCTCACCTGCGTCGGCGCGACCCGTGCGGAGGTGGATGCCGTCGCGCGCCAATACTGGGCAGCCGGCATCCGCCACGTGGTCGCGCTACGCGGCGACGTGCCCGGCGGCGGCGCCTACGAGCCGCATCCCGGCGGCTACGCCTACGCCGCCGACCTGGTGGCCGGGCTGCGCCGCATCGCCGACTTCGAGATCTCGGTCGCGGCCTATCCCGAGGTGCACCCGGCGGCGCCGAGCCCGGCCGCCGACCTCGACAACCTCAAGCGCAAGCTCGACGCCGGGGCCGCCAGGGCGATCACGCAGTATTTTTTCGACACCGACACCTACCTGCGCTTCCTCGACCGCGCGCTCGCGGCCGGCATCTCGGCGCCGATCGTGCCTGGCATTTTGCCGGTCACCAACTTCGCCCAGGTCGTGCGCTTCTCCGCGGCCTGCGGCGCCGGAGTCCCCGATTGGCTCGGCCGCATGTTCGAGGGTCTCGACGACGACCCGGAGACCCGACGCATGGTCGCCGCCGTCGTCGCCGCCGAGCAGGTCCGGCTGCTGCAGGCCAACGGCATCGACGAGTTTCATTTTTATACGCTGAACCGGCCGGACCTCGTTTACGCGATCGCGCATATCCTGGGGGTGCGACCACCGTTCAAGGCCGGCTGAGGCCGTTGGCCGGACTCGCCCGCGCCGCTATATCCGGCGGGATGACCGACTACCTCGCTCGCCTCAATCCCGAACAGCGCGAAGCCGTCGAGACCGTCGATGGGCCGCTGCTGGTGCTCGCCGGCGCCGGCACCGGCAAGACGCGCGTGCTGACCACCCGGTTCGCGCACATCCTGCTGACCGGCCGCGCGTACCCGAGCCAGGTGCTCGCCGTCACCTTCACCAACAAGGCGGCGCGCGAAATGCGCGAGCGCGTCTCCGCCATCATCGGGCGCCCCGCCGAGGGCCTCTGGCTCGGCACGTTCCACGCGCTCTGCGCCCGCATGCTGCGCCGCCACGCCCCGCTCGTCGGCCTCACCAGCAGTTTCAATATTCTCGACGCCGACGACCAGCTCCGCTTGTTGAAGCAGGTGATGGAGGCCGGGAGAATCGACACCAAGCGCTGGGCGCCGCCGGCGTTGATGGGGCTGATCCAGCGGTGGAAGGACCGCGGCCTGCCGCCCGCGCGCCTTACCGCCGCCGATGATTTCGACTTTGCCGGCGGCAACGCCAAGATGCTTTACGAGGCGTATCAGGACCGGCTGAAGACGCTGAACACCGCCGATTTCGGCGACCTGCTGCTGCATGTGACGGAAATTCTCCGAAATCATCCGGACCTCCTGGCGCAATACCACCGCAGTTTTCGCTATATTCTGGTGGACGAGTACCAAGACACCAATCTGGTTCAGTACCTGTGGCTTCGCTTGCTTGCGCAATCGCACAAAAACATCTGCTGCGTCGGCGACGACGACCAGTCGATCTATTCCTGGCGCGGCGCCGAGGTGGAAAATATTCTTCGGTTCGAGCACGATTTTCCCGGCGCCCGCGTGGTGCGGCTCGAACGCAACTACCGCTCAACCGCGCCGATCCTCGCCGCCGCCGCCGGCCTGATCGCGCACAACGAGGGCCGCCTCGGCAAGACGCTGCGCTCCGGCCGCAACGACGCCGCCGGCGACAAGGTGAGCATCGTCGGCCTGTGGGATTCGCAGGAGGAGGCGCGCATGGTCGCCGAACGCGCGGTCAAGCTCCGCGAGGACGGCGACGCGCTCGCCGAAATGGCGATCCTGGTGCGCACGATGGCGCAGACCCGATCCTTCGAGGAGCGGTTCATCACCGTCGGCCTGCCGTACCGCATTCTCGGTGGTTTGCGTTTCTACGAACGACAAGAGATCCGCGACGCCATCGCCTACATGCGCATCCTGCACCAGCCGGCCGACGACCTCGCGTTCGAGCGCATCGTCAACGTGCCGCGCCGCGGCGTCGGCGAGACCGCGCTGCGCGGCATGCATGATTTCGCCCGCGCGCACGGCGTCCCGCTGTCCGCCGCCGCCGCCGCGCTGATCGCCCAGGGGGACTTGCGCGGCAAAGCCCGCGATGCGGTCAACGACTTGCTGCACGGTTTTCTGCGCTGGCGCGAGATGCTGGAGCGTGACGGCCATGTCACCACGCTCGCGACCATGCTCGACGAAAGCGGCTATACGGAAATGTGGCGGCAGGACAAATCGCCGGAGGCGCCAGGGCGCCTCGACAACCTCAAGGAGCTGGTGCGTGCGGTCGCCGACTTCGAAACCCTTGCCGGGTTCCTCGACCACGTTTCGCTGGTCATGGAGAACGAGGAAAGCTCGTCCGCCGACCGGATCAGCCTGATGACGCTGCACGCCGCCAAAGGGCTGGAGTTCGACACGGTGTTCCTGCCGGGCTGGGAGGAAGGGCTGTTCCCGTCGCAGCGGTCGATGGACGAGAGCGGCAACAAGGGTTTGGAGGAGGAGCGGCGGCTCGCCTATGTGGGTCTGACCCGCGCGCGCCGCCGCGCCATCGTCAGCCATGCCGCCAACCGCCAGCTCTACGGCAAATGGCAGGACAGCATCCCGAGCCGCTTCATCGACGAAATCCCGGACGCCCATGTCGAGCGCGTTGGCTCGGCGGCGATGCAGCGCGAGCGGATGATCGCGGCACCCACCGTGTTCACCGGCCAGTTTCCGCTGATGGCGCGGCGCGCGAAGGTCACCGAGGTGTGGGAGCAACCGCCGCGCCCGGCGCGGGCAGAGAAAATGTCGGTGGGCGCGCGCGTGTTCCACCAGAAGTTCGGCTACGGCACCGTCACCGCCGTCGACGACGACAAGCTCGACATCGAGTTCGAGGCGTCCGGCAGCAAGCGCGTGCTCGATCGGTTCGTGGAACGGACGTGATTCTCCGCCACGCCACCGCTCTGGAAACCATTTCTGTGGTTGTTCCGGAAGCAGCCGTCGAGGCGTACGAGGCGGCGCTGGCGCAGGCCTGCGGCACCGTCGGCTTCTTCAAGGACGATTTTTCCGGTCTCTGGACCATCGAGGGCGTCAAGGATCAGGGCGCCGACGAACCGGCGTTGCTATCCGCGCTCGCGCTTGCCGAACTGGCGACCGGCGTGGCCGCCGCCCCGACACGGCGCGCGACCCCGGCGGACGGTTGGCTTGCCCGAACCCACGCGGCATTCCCCGAGCAACTGGTCGGCCGCCGCTTCGCCATCCGCGGCACCCATCTGTCGGGGCCGCTCGCGCCCGGCCGCATCACCATCGTGCTCGACGCCGCCAACGCCTTCGGCTCGGGCGAACATGGATCCACGCGCGGCTGTCTGCGCGCATTGGCACGCGTCGCATATCGACGACCGGCGAAAATTCTCGATCTCGGCACCGGCTCCGGCATCCTGGCGATGGCGGCGGCAAAGCTGCTGCACCGGCGCGTGCTGGCGACCGACATCGACCCCTGGTCGGTGCGCGTGGCACGTGAGAACGCGCGGCGCAACCGGCTCGGGGCGCGCCTGCGCGCCGTGCGCGCCGACGGCTGGAGCAGCCCGGAGCTGCGCCGCCGCGGTTTTTCCCTCGTGTTCGCCAACATCCTGGCGCGCCCGCTGTGCCGGATGGCGAAGCACCTCGCGCGGGCGCTCGCGCCCGGGGGCACGGCGATCCTCGCCGGGCTGCTGGACACGCAGGCCCGCTGGGTGCTCGCCGCGCACCGGCGGCACGGGCTGGTGCTGGAAGCGACGTTGCGCGAAGGCCGTTGGACCACGCTGATTATGCGAAAAGGCTAAAAGCCCGCGCATTGTCTATTACGCAATCTTCGAGCAGCTCTTCGGTCACGGTCTCAGATCAGTGGCGCTCGTCCGGCGGGCCGCGCAGTTCGCCGCTGCGGACGCTGGCGATCGCGTTCTCCAGCACCTTCACGATCGCCGAATCGTCCATGCTGCGCGCCAGCAGGCCCATCGCGCCGCCGAGCAGCGCGGAGGCGATCGCCAGCGGGCCGATGTGCTGGCCGTCCATGAACTCGATCGCCTTGTCCACGACCGCGCCGGCGTGGCTCAGGTCGGCAGGCGTCGCGTCGGGCATCGGTTCGGCCACGCTGTTCTCCACGGCGCCGGCCCGGCTCACGCCGCCCGCGCCTCCTCCTGCTGTTCCGCCTGCAGCGCCCACATGCGCGCATAGACGCCGTCGCGCGCCAGCAACTCGGCGTGCGTGCCACGCTCGGCAACAGCGCCGTCGACCAGGACAAGAATCTGGTCGGCGTCCACGACCGTCGACAGCCGGTGCGCGATCATCAGCGTGGTGCGGTGCCGCGACACCACTTTCAGCGCCGCCTGGATGTCCTGCTCGGTGCCGGTGTCGAGCGCGCTGGTCGCCTCGTCGAGGATCAGCACGCGCGGGTCCTTCAATATCGTCCGCGCGATGGCGACCCGCTGCTTCTCGCCGCCCGACAGCTTCAGGCCCCGCTCGCCAACGCGGGTGTCGTAGCCGTCCGGCAGACGCAGGACGAAATCGTGGACCTGCGCGAGCCGCGCCGCGGCCTCGATCTCCTCGCGGGACGCGTCCGGCCGGCCATACGCGATGTTGTAGCGAATGGTGTCGTTGAACAGCACGGTGTCCTGCGGCACCACGCCGATCGCGGCGCGCAGGCTCTCCTGCGTCACCTCGCGCACGTCCTGGCCGTCGATCAGCACGCGCCCGCCGGTGGTGTCGTAGAAGCGGAACAACAGCCGGCTGATCGTCGACTTGCCGGCGCCGGTCGGGCCGACGATCGCCAGCGTCTTGCCGGGCGGCGACGCGGAACGACAGGCCCTTGAGGATCTCGCGGTCGGGCCGGTAGCCGAAGCGCACGTCCTCGAACACCACCTCGCCGGCCAGGTCGTCGATCGGGTGCGGCGCCAGCGCCTGCGCGGCCGGGCGGTCGGCCACTTCCTCGGCGACCGCGAGCAGGCGGAACATCTGCTCCATGTCGATCAGGCCCTGCTTGATCTCGCGGTAGACGAAGCCGAGGAAGTTCAGCGGCTGGTAGAGCTGCATCAGGTAGGTGTTGACCAGCACGAATTTGCCCACGGTCAGCTCGCGGCCCTGCACGCCGTGCGCGGCCAGCAGCATGATCAGTCCGAGCCCGACCGCGATGATCGCGGCCTGGCCGATGTTCAGCATGTTGAGCGACACCTGGCTCTTCACCGCCGCGCGTTCGTAGCGCGCCAGCGATTCGTCGAACCGGCGCGCCTCGTGCGCCTCGTTGCCGAAATATTTGACCGTTTCGTAGTTCAGCAGGCTGTCGACCGCGCGGGTCTGCGCCTCGCTGTCGCTCTCGTTCATCCGGCGGCGGAATTTTACTCGATAATTTGTGAAACCGAACGTGAACGCGATGTAGCCGCCGACCGCGAGGAACGTCAGCGCGGCATAGCGCCAGTCGAACAGGCGCCACAGGATCGCCGTCACCATCAGCACTTCGAGCAGCGTCGGCAGGATGTTGAACACCGCGAGCCGCAGCACGTTCTCGATGCCGCGCGTGCCACGATCCATCGCGCGCGAGAGCCCGCCGGTTTGCCGGTCGAGGTGGAAGCGCAGCGACAGCCGGTGCAGGTGCTCGAAGGTGCGCAGCGCGACGCGCCGCACGGTGCGCTGCTGCACGGACGCGAACACCGCGTCCCGCAGCTCGGCGAACCCGGCCGAGGCGATGCGCAGCAGCGCGTAGCCGACGATCAGCGCCACAGGAATCGCCAGCATGCCCTGCGCGCCCTTCGGCGCCAGAGCGTCGATCACCCGCGAATAGACGAACGGCACGTAGACGGTCGCGACTTTGGCACCGATCAGGAACAGGAACGCGACGACCACGCGCAGATGCGCGCCGCGGTCGCCGGCGGGCCACAGCCAGGGCAGCAGCGAGCGGATGGTCTGCGCGCTGGAGCGTTGCGGCCCGGCGATGACCGGCGTTGCGGAAAAGCTCATGCCTCGCATGTGGCGCGTTGATCCCAATCAAATGACCTGGGCACACGCCCGGGGCGCTTGAGCCGGCGGGGCGGCCCCGCTACCCCTGGCAGATGGACCCGTTCATGCACCACGTCGAGGCCTGCAACAACGCGACCCTGCCCGGCGAGCGGGTGGCGCTGCTGCTCGGCGCCGAGCCCGAGCCGGTCGGCTGGATGCCGCTGGTCGCCGCCGATGTCGTCCGCAGCGTCGCCGGCGTGACCAAGACCGAGGCGGGACTGCGCCTCGCCGATCCCGCCGGGCTCGGCGCGGTCACCCAGGCGCTGGCGGCGGCCGGGCAGGGGCGCATCCGCCGCGAGCAGTTCGACGTGCGGGTCCGGCCGGACCGCGCCGTGCTGGGCCAGGTGGATCGCGGCATGCTGCCGGTGCTCGGCATCATGTCGGTGGGGGCGCATCTCAATGGGCTGGTGCGGCGGCGGGACGGGCTGCATCTGTGGATCGGCGTGCGGTCGCCCACAAAGCACCTCGACCCGAACAAGCTCGACAACATCGTCGCCGGCGGCGTGGCGGCCGGCATGACGCCGTGGCAGACGCTGCTGAAGGAGGCGGCGGAGGAGGCCTCGATCCCGAACGAACTCGCTGGGCGCGCGGTCGAGGTCGGGCGGATCGGCTACGCGATGCAGCGCGACGAGGGGCTGCGCCGCGACCTGCTGCACTGCTACGACCTGGAACTGCCCGAGAGCTTCACGCCCATCCCCGGCGACGACGAGATTTCCCGGTTCGAGCTGTGGCCGATCGCGCGCGCGGTGTCGGAGGTCGAGAAGGGTGTCGCGTTCAAGTTCAACGTGAACCTGGTGCTGATCGACCTGTTCCTGCGGCTCGGACTGATCGAGGGCGAGCAGGCCCGCACGCTGCGCGCCGCGATGGCGGTGGGCTGAGCGCGCCGGACCCGCGAGATCGCCGGGTCAAGCCCGGCGACGACGACCTTCGGCAACCCGACGACGACTTCGGGCAACCCCTGGTCCAACATCGTCATGCGCGGGCTTGACCCGCGCATCTCGTTTCAGCTGCCCGGAGGCGCCGCGGCGATCGGGATCTCGCGGGATTCGCCGCCGCCGCCCGGCTGGTCGCCGAGGCCGGCCGGCTGACCGTCGACCTCCTCGGTATCGCCCTCGCCCGGGTTGTCCGACGACTGCTGCTCGTTGGCGGTCGGTCGGCGCTGCTGCTGGCCGGTCTGCTGGCCCTGCTGCACCGCCTGGTTCATCGCGTTGAGGATGCGGAAATAGTGCTCGGCGTGCTGGAAATAGCTCTCCGCCATCACCCGGTCGCCGCTGCTGGTGGCGTCGCGGCCGAGCTGGAGGTACTTCTCGAACAGCTGCTGCGACGTGCCGCGCACGCGCATGTCGGGGCCGTTGCTGTCGAACACATGGTTGCGGTTCAGCGGGATGCTGCCGCTGTGATGGCGGATCGGGGTGCCGCCGCCGCCTCCGCCGCCCCCACTGCCGCCGCCGCCACCACCACCACCGCTTCCGCCGCGATGATTGCGGCCACGCATACGTTTCATGTTCATGCGTCTATCACTGCGCTTTCCTGTTGGACGGCCCGACAGGCCGACGGCGAGGCGGAACCGGGCGCGCGGATCGTCGACCCGCACGCGCGCTTCAGCTCCGGGCGCCTTCCGCACCGGACCGATGTCGCCCGCAGGCGCCATCGCCACAACCCGAACATCGGGCCATCACGTTCCGTTGGCTTCCGCGCGACGCCCCCTCCACCGAAAGCCGCAAACGGCGCGGGCAAATGCCCGGCTGCGACGATCTCAGAAGGAGGTTTCGGGGACGCGCCCACCGGCGGTCCCTGCCGCGCGCCGGAAACCTAGTCTTCCGTCCGCCGACTGCCAAACAGTTTTTTCAGGAGGCTGGCAGGCGCAGCGTCAACGCTCGCGCAACCCCGCCCAGATCGGCGTGCAGGGCCAGCGCCGCGAACCCTGCCTGCCGCGCGATCGCGGTCACCGCGGCCGCCTGGCCCTGGCCGATCTCCAGGACCGCGGCGCCATCCGGCGCCAGCAGCCGGGGCAGATCGGCCACGATCCGCCGATAGGCGCCGAGCCCGTCGGCGCCCCCGTCGAGCGCCGAGCGCGGCTCGTGCCGCGCGACTTCGGGCATCAGGCGGGCGAACTCGTCTGAACGGATGTACGGCGGGTTGGCCAGAACGAGCTCGAAATTGCCGCGAATCGGCGCCGCCCAGTCGGCGCAGACGAACGCGGCGCGGGCCGCCAGATCGTTGCTCGCGGCATTGTGAGCGGCCAGCGCGGCTGCGGCCGGCGAGACGTCCACCCCGAGCCCCCAGGCGTCCGGAAATTCCACCAGTGCCGCGAGCAGCAACGCCCCGGTGCCGGTGCCGAGGTCGAGCACGTCGGACACGTTCCTTTGGGGGAATGCTTCCAGCGCCGCATGGATCAGCGTTTCGCTGTCGGCGCGCGGGATCAGCGTCGCAGGCGACACTTTCAGGTCCAGAGTCCAGAAGCCCTGCCGCCCAAGGATGAACGCCATCGGCTCGCGCGCCGCCCGGCGGGCCAGCAGCGCCTCGAACGCCGCCGGGTCGATCTCGGCCGTCGATGCGAGCAGACTGCGCTCCGGCACGCCCAGCGCCGCATGCAGCAGCATGCGCGCCTCGCGCCGCGCGTCGTCGATGCCCGCCGCTGCCAAGACCGCGGCGCCCCGTCGCAGCGCGGTGTGGATGGGAATCACTCCTCGGCGGCGAGGCGCGCGGCCTGGTCCTCGGCGGTCAGCGCGTCGACGAACTCGTCCAGTTCGCCCTGCATCACCCGGTCGATCTTGTAGAGCGTCAGGTTGATCCGGTGGTCGGAGACGCGGCCCTGCGGGAAGTTGTAGGTGCGGATGCGCTCGCTGCGGTCGCCGGTGCCGACCTGCGATTTGCGATCGGCCGCGCGAGTGGCGTGCAGGCTCGCCCGCTGTTGCTCGTACATGCGGGCGCGGAGAATCTTCATCGCCTTGGCCTTGTTCTTGTGCTGGCTTTTTTCCTCCTGCATCGCGACCACGATGCCGGTGGGCAGGTGGGTGATGCGCACCGCGCTCTCGGTCTTGTTGACGTGCTGGCCGCCGGCGCCGGAGGCCCGATACACATCGATCCGCAAATCGCCCTCGTCGATCTGCACATCGACTTCCTCCGCCTCCGGCAGCACCGCGACGGTCACGGTCGAGGTGTGGATTCTTCCCTGGCTTTCGGTGGCCGGCACACGCTGGACGCGGTGCACGCCCGATTCGTACTTGAGGCGCGCGAAGACGGAGCGGCCGGTGATCTCGGCCATCGCGCCCTTCACGCCGCCGAGGCCGGTGTCGTCATGTTCAAGCACCTCGAACCGCCAGCCGCGCAGGCCAGCGTATTTCTGGTACATGGAAAAAAGTTCGGCGGCGAACAGCGCCGCCTCGTCGCCACCGGCCGCCGGGCGGATTTCCAGGATCGCCGAGCGGTCGTCGGCCTCGTCCTTGGGCAGCAGCGCAACGCGGATCGCGTGCTCCAGCGCCGGGATCTTTTCGGTGAGCTCGAACACCTCGGCCTCGGCGAGCGGGCGCATCTCCGGATCGGTCAGCAGCGCCTTCGCGTCGTCGGCGCGGCGCTCGGTGTCGCGCAGCTCGTCGATGCGCGCGACCACCGGCTCGATCTCCGACAGTTCGCGGGACGCCTTGACGTAGGCTTCCCCGGAAAGTCCCTCGGTCAGCAGCGCGCGCAGTTCCTCGGCGCGCGCAACGATCCGGTCCAGTTTCGTCGACAGGCTCATGCCAGCCGCGCGACCAGCTCCGACAACGGGATTTCCGTCTGCTCGCCGCTGCCGAAATCCTTGAGCTGGGCGACGCCGCGGGCGACCTCGGATTCGCCGAGGATCACGGCGGCGCGGGCCTGCCGCTTGTTGGCCTGCTCCATGCGGCGCTTGAGGTTGCCGCGATAGCCCATCTCGGCGCGGATGCCGGCGTGGCGGAGCGATCTGCAGCACCGACAGCGCGGCCGCCTCGGCCGCCTCGCCAACCGGGATGATCGCCACGGGCCGCGGCGCAGGGGGCGGTTCGGCGAGAAGAAGAGAAAGCCGTTCGATGCCGGCGGCCCAGCCGACGCCGGGCGTCGGTGGCCCGCCCATTTCCTGCACCAGTCCGTCGTAGCGGCCGCCGGCCATCACCGTGCCCTGCGCGCCAAGCGCCGTGGTGACGAACTCGAACGCGGTGTGGTTGTAGTAGTCAAGGCCGCGCACGATGCGCGGGTTTTCCACGAACGGCACGCCGAACTTTTCCAGATGGTCTTTGAGCTTTTCGTAGAACGTGCGGGCGGCCTCGGTGAGATGCGCGAAAATCGTCGGGGCGGTGGCGATGAACGGCTTGTCGGAAAATTCCTTGCTGTCGAGGATCCGCAACGGGTTGCGGTCGAGCCGTGCCCGGCTGTCCTCGCTGAGCGCGTCGCGATGCGCGGAGAAATGCGCCACCAGCGCCGCCCGATAGGCGTCCCGGCTTTCCCGGTCTCCGAGCGTGTTGATCTCCAGCACCGTATCCTTGGAGACGCCAAGGGTGGACAAAATATCCCAGCCGAGGGCGATCACCTCGGCGTCGGCCAGCGGCTCGGCGACGCCGATCAGTTCGACGTCGATCTGGTGGAACTGCCGGTAGCGGCCCTTCTGCGGCCGCTCGTAGCGGAACATCGGCCCGGTGTAGAAGATCTTCTGCGGCAGCGACTGGGTCAGGCCGTTGGAGACGAGCGCGCGGCAGATGCCGGCGGTCGCTTCCGGCCGCAGCGTGATCGAATCGCCGCCGCGGTCGGCGAACGTGTACATCTCCTTCATCACGACGTCGGAGGTGTCGCCGAGCGAACGCGCGAACACGCGCGTGTCCTCGAAGATCGGCGTCGCCCACTCGTCGTAGCCGTAGCCGGCGGCGATCCGCCGGGCGGTCTCGACGACGTGGTGGAAGCGGCGGAAATCCTCGCCGATCAGGTCGCGGGTGCCGCGGATGGGCTGGAGGTCGGTCACGTTATGGGGTCACTCGGCCGCCATGTCGTCTTGCGCCTGTGGCACAAGGTCATCGACATCCAGGCGCAGCGCGCGAGCGATCCGCGCCATCGCGCGCAATCCCGGTTCCGCTCCGCCCGCCTCCAGCGTGGTCAAATCTTCTTCTGCAACCCGCGCTGCCTTTGCCAGCTCAGCTGGCGACATGCTGCGGTGCTCGCGCCAGACCTTCACCGGGCTCTCGCCATCGGAGATGCGCTTGTACATATCCCATGAAATGAACTCGTCGTTCGCTGTCTCGACCTTCGCCAGCCGGGCGAACAGGGCGTCCACCTGATCTTCCAGATCGTCGACGTCGCGCGGAGCGTTGGCAATGGCACTCATCTGTAGGCCTCCCGCCGATGCCGCACCCGCAGCACCTTGATCGTGTCTTGGTCAACGTCAAGAATCACCCGCCAATCTCCGACGCGCAACCGGAACAACGTTGCGGCGCCGACGATCTTTGCGATGTCGTGCGCGCGCGATACCGGGTCAGCGGCGTAGGCCTCGATCCGGTGCTCGACACGCACTTTGTCCGCACGCGGGAGGCCGAGCGGGTCCTTCGATGCGCGTTGGCTGACGATCAGGCGCAAGTCGTCACTCCGCCGCCACTTTTGCCGCGGTGCGCTCGGCCTCCAGCGCCGCGGCGCGGCGTTCCACCAGATCGACGATGTGCTCGACCATGTCGCCGGCGATCGTGTGGTCGGTCTTGCCGGCGGCGTAGACCATGTGCTTGCCGGCGCCGCCGCCGGTGACGCCGAGATCGGTCATCAGCGCCTCGCCGGGCCCGTTCACCACGCAGCCGATAATCGAGAGCGTGATCGGCGTCTCGATATGCGCCAGCCGCTCCTCCAGCGTCTGCACCGTCTCGATCACGTTGAAGCCCTGCCGCGCGCACGACGGACACGAAATGATCTTGACGCCGCGATGCCGGATGCCGAGCGACTTCAGCAGGTCCCAGCCGACCAGGACTTCCTCCTCCGGTTCGGCCGACAAGCGAAACGCGGACCGTGTCGCCGATGCCGGCCCACAGCAGGTTGCCGAGGCCGATCGCGCTTTTGACGGTGCCGGCGCGTTTGCTGCCGGCCTCGGTGATGCCGATGTGCAGCGGGTGGTCGCACACCTCGGCCAGCTGCGTGTAGGCGGCGACCGCCATGAACACGTCGGACGCCTTCACGCTGATCTTGAATTCGTGGAAATCGTGGTCCTGCAGGATCTTGGCGTGCTCCAGAGCGCTTTCGACCAGCGCTTCCGGGTTCGGCTCGCCGTATTTCTCGAGCAGGTGCCGCTCCAGGCTGCCAGCGTTGACGCCGATGCGCATCGAGCAGTTGTGGTCGCGCGCCGCCTTCACCACCTCGCGCACCCGCTCCGACGAGCCGATGTTGCCGGGGTTGATGCGCAGGCACGCAGCACCGCTCTGCGCCGCCTCGATCGCGCGCTTGTAGTGGAAATGGATGTCGGCAACGACCGGCACGTCGACCTGCCGGACGATGTGCTTGAGCGCCAGCGCGCTTTCCTGGTCGGGGCAGGAGACGCGGACGATGTCGACGCCGGCGCGCTCGGCGCCGCTTGATCTGCGCGACAGTCGCCGCGACGTCGGTGGTCAGCGTGTTGGTCATGGTCTGCACGGTGATCGGCGCGTCGCCGCCGACCGGCACCCGGCCGACAAAAATCTGCCGCGATTTCCGGCGTTCGATGTGCTGGTAGGGGCGATAGCTCATGCTCTGTGCTCCGGTCCGGGCGCGCCGACGGGGAACGGTCCGGGGCTGCCGACTACGGCAAAGATAGGATGACCGGACGCCGGCGCTACGGCTTTTTCGCCGATGTCGGTGGCATCGGCACCGCGGTCGCCGATGCGGCGGTGGGCGTCGTTCCGCCCGGTGCCAGCTTGCCTTCCTTGATCGCGTCGGCATCGAGCGGCAGGTCGCGCCGCACCGCACCGTCGCCGCCGAGCGAGGGGGTCGGCGAGCCGTCGACCAGAAGCTCCGTGCCGGCGGCGTTGCCGGTGGTCAGCAGCAGCGACGGCTTGGCCGGCACCTGCCAGGTCTCGCCGGGGCGCAGCACGCGGTTGAGCAGCACCTGCCCGCCCTTCTCGCGCACCTGGATCCAGGCCTCGGCCTTGGCGCGCAGCACGATGCGCGGCCCGTCGATCCGGGTCGCATCCGGGCCTTGCGGCGGCATCGGCACCGGCGCCGGATCGGCGAGCGCCACGACGGGGCTGGGCGTGGGCTGGGGCGGCACGGCCGAGGTCGCGTAGCCGTGCGGCGCGACGTCGGCGGCCGCGGAACCGGGGTTGATGGAGGGCACTGGCGGCGCGTCCGCGGCGTCGGCGGGCGGCTTGCCGGCCTGCGCCAGCGCCGACGACGGCACTTTCGGCTTCTCGGCCAGCGGCGCCAGCCGCTCCGGCACCGGCTGCACCATCGCGGCCGTCGGGTGGCTGGTCGCCGACATCTTGTACCAGCCGACATAGGCGCCGATCGCGATCAGCGCGCCGACCAGCACGATCGCGCCGGCCGGAATGCCGCGCTCCGGCACCGGCGCCGGGAAATTCAGCTCGGTCTTGCGGTTCGCCTCGGCGGCCTCGGCGCGGAACCGGCGCGCGACCTCGTCGGGGTCGAGCCCGAGCGCCTGCGCGTAGGTGCGCAGGAAGCCGATCGCGTAGGCGTTGCCGGGCAGCAGCTCGATCTTGCCGTCCTCGATCGCCTGCAGGAACGGCAGCCGGATCCGCAGATGCCCGGCGATCGCCGGCAGCGTCCAGCCCAGCCGCTCCCGCGCGGCCCGCAGATCGGCCCCGACCCGCGCAGCCGAGGGTCCCGCGGCCCCGCGGAACTCGTCGTCGTAGGACGACATCATGGTTCGGCCTTCCGCCAGGTTGGGCTTGCGATCCTGCAGCACTGCGGCGTCGATCCCCAAGGCAGGTTGAGCGGCACGTCGTTACGACACGGAGCGACCGTGGGCATGCCACCCTGGGGTGGGCGAGCATCCAGGATGCACAAGCCGCTTCTAAACCTGGCGCCCGCACTTGCCAACGGGGTGGCTGGCCCGCACGCGCGCCGCGCCGACCACTGTGTGCTCGCCGCATCGGCCTTCGGGTTGCCACAGCGGCGCCGGCTCAGATCGGCAGCCCGTGCTCGCGCGCCCATCCGGCGATCGGCTCGCGCAGGCTGGCCGCACCCCCCGCGGTGCGCCGGATCGAGGCCAGCACCGCGCGGAACGCCGGCAGGTCGAGCATGCCCAGCAGGTCCTTCACCTCCGGCAGGCCGGACGCGGGCATCGACAGGCTGGTGATGCCGAGGCCGACCAGCGTCATCGCCTCCAGCGGCCGGCCGGCGACCTCGCCACACACCGAGACCGGCACACCCGCCGCCGCGGCCGCCCCGGTCAACTGCGCGACCAGGCCGAGCATCGCCGGGGACAGGAAATCGTAGCGGCCAGCGATCGAGGGCGTGCCGCGGTCGGCCGCGAACACGAACTGCATCAGGTCGTTGGTGCCGAGCGAGACGAAATGCGACCTCGCGCAGCAGCTCCGGCAACTGCCACATCAGCGCCGGGATCTCCAGCATGGTGCCGATCTGCAGCGTCTCCGGCGCCGGCCGCACCCGCGCGACCTCGGCCAGCAGCAGCGCCCGGGCGGCACGGAACTCGGCGACCGTCGCCACCATCGGGAACATGATCGACAGCGGCCGCCCGGCGCCCGCGAGCAGCAGCGCGCGCAACTGCTTGCGCAGCACCGCCGGCCGATCGAGCCCGATGCGCAGGCTGCGCCAGCCCATCGCCGGGTTCTCCTCGACCGGCTGCGGACTGCCCGGCAGCATCTTGTCGCCGCCGAGGTCGAGCGTGCGGAACACCACCGGCCGCCCGGCCGCGGCGTCCAGCACGCGCGCATACACCGCGGTCTGCTCCGCCACGTCGACGATCGCGCCGCGCGCCATCATCGCGATCTCGGTGCGGAACAGGCCGATCCCGGCCGCCCCGGTCGCATCGAGCTGGCCCAGTTCCAGCGCCAGGCCCGCGTTCAGCATCAGCGTCACCTTCGTGCCGTCGGCGGTGACGGAGGGCAGGTCGCGCCGCGACGCCCAGCGCGCCAGCCGGTCGCTGCGCGCCTCCAGCTCGCGCTGGTAGGCCTGCCGCACCTCCTGCTCCGGCCGCAGCACCAGCAACGCCTCCTCGGCGTCGAGCAGCGCCTCGTCCTCGTCCTCCGCCGCATCGAGCGCGCCGCGCACGCCGCCGAGCATCGGCAGGCCGAGTGCGCGCGCCAGGATCGCGGCGTGGCCGGTGGCGCTGCCGTCCTCCACGACCACGCCGGCGATGCCGCGGGCGTGCCAGTCCAGCAGCTCCGCCGGGCCGAGCCGGCGCGCCAGCAGGATCGCGCCGTGCGGCACGACCGTCTGGGCGGCGCCGGCATCGAGCGTCAGCAGCAGCCGGTTGATCATGTCCTCGAGGTCGGCGAGCCGCTCGCGGATGTAGGGATCGACCACGCGGCGCATCCGGTCGCGCAGCTCGCCGCCGACGCGATGCACCGCCGCCTCGGCCGACAGCCCGCTGCGGATCGCGTCGCTGACCTTCTTGAGCCAGCTCGAAGTCGGCCGCGACCATGCGGTAGGCTTCCAGGATCTCGCGCGGCGCCTCGCCGGCCGGCAGCCGCGCGCTGATCAGCTCGTCGAGACCGCGTTGCATGGTCTCGACCGCGTGCGCCAGCCGGCCCAGCTCCTGCACCGGATCGTCGGCCAACAGCCGGCGCGGCGGGTGCGCGGTGCCGTGCCGCACCACCCGCCCGAGCGCGGTTCCCGATACCAGCGCGGTGCCGCTGAAACGGCGCGGCAGGGCGGAGCCGAAACTCTGCTCCGCGCCGTCGCCGGTGCCGCTCGCCGCGAGCATCTCGGCGAGCAGCATCGCGACGGTTTCGACGACGTCCACCTCCTCCGCGTCGTAGCGGCGCGGCGCGCGGTTCTGCACGGCGATCACGCCGAGCGTGTGGCCGGCGCGGCGCACCGGCACGGCCAGCAGCGACGCGTACGGTTCCTCGCCGGTTTCCGGCCGGTACACCCAGGCCGGATGGTTCTGCGCGTCCGGCAGGTTGAGCGCCTGGCCGGTCGCGGCGACCAGGCCGACGATGCCCTCGCCGACCCTCAGCCGGGTGCGGCCGACCGCCTCCGGCTTCAACCCCTCGGTCGCCGCGAGCTCCAGGATGTCGCCCGGCCGCATCGCGTAGATCGAGCAGACCTCGCTGACCAGTTCGGAAGCGACGAGGCGCACCAGTTCCGGCAGCGGCGCCACGTTGTGCGCCATCAGGTTGCGGAGCCGGGCGAGCAGGCGGCGCGGGGTGGACATGCTCAGCGGCCCCGGCGCGAGCGGGCGCGCGCAGGTCCGGACCGGTCGCGGGGCAGCCGGACCGGCACTCCGGTCACCCCTGGCGGGCGGCCAGCGCGGCGGCGGCCTGGCCGACCAGCTCGGCGATGATCTCCGCCGTCGGCTGCACGGCCGCGACCATGCCGACCGACTGGCCCGCCATCATGCTGCCCTGTTCCACATCGCCGTCGATCACCGCGCGGCGCAAGGCGCCCGCCCAGAAATGCTCGATTTCGAGCTGTGCCGCCTCCTTGGTCAGTTCGCCCGCCTGGAATCTTCGCAGCGTGACCGCCTGGTGCTCCAGAAACCGTTTTGTCCCTGCGTTGACGAGGCCGCGCACCGGGATCACCGGGAAGCGCTCGTCGAGCTGGATCGACGGCACCGCATCGCGCGCGTTGGCGCGGACGAACGCCTGCTTGAAGTTCGGGTGGGCGATGCTCTCGGCCGCCGCGGCGAAGCGGGTGCCGAGTTGCGCGCCGGATGCACCCATTTCCAGAAAGGCCAGAATGGCCTCGCCGCGCCCGAGACCGCCGGCGACGAAGACCGGCACCTCATGGATGTGGGGCAGGATTTCCTGCGCCAGCACGGTCAGCGACACCGGGCCGATATGGCCGCCCGCCTCCTGCCCTCGATCACCAGCGCATCGGCGCCCGAGCGCACCAGCCGCTTGGCCAGCACCAGCGCCGGCGCGAAGCAGATCAGTTTCGCGCCGCCGTCCTTGACCGCGCGCACCGCGCTGCCGGGCGGAATGCCGCCGGCCAGCACGATATGCCCGACTTTCGCGGCGAGGCACACCCGGACGAGGTCGTCCAATTGCGGGTGCATGGTGATCAGGTTGACGCCGAACGGCTTTTCGGTCAGCGCCTGCGTCGCGGCGATCTCCGCCGCCAGCAGGTCCGGCCCCATCGCGCCGCAGGCGATCACGCCGAAGCCGCCCGCGTTGGAAATGGCGGCAACCAGGTGCCGCTCGCTGACCCAGCTCATCGCGCCGCCCATGATGCGCGTAGCGGCAGCCGAGGAACGCCGTGCCGCGCGCCCAGAGCCGGTCGAGCTGGGCCTCGGCCGCCGCAAGCCGCGCGTCGCGGGAAACGATGTCAGGCGGCATCGAGGCCGTACGCGGTGTGCAGGGCGCGCACCGCCAGCTCGGTGTAGTCGGCGCCGATCAGCACGCTGACCTTGATCTCGCTGGTCGAGATCACCTGGATGTTGATGCCCTTGGCGGCCAGCGTGCGGAACATCGTGTTGGCGACACCGGCATGGCTGCGCATGCCGACGCCGACCACGCTGATCTTGGCGACGTTGCTGTCGGTCGACGATCTCGGCGATAGCCGATCGCTCCGATGTTTTCGTCCAGCGTCTTCTGTGCGCGCGGCAGGTCGGTCCGGCCGACCGTGAAGGTCATGTCGGTGGTGCCGTCGGCGGACACGTTCTGCACGATCATGTCGACGTTCACGCCGGCCGCCGGCGAGCGGGCCGAAGATCGCCGCGGCGATGCCCGGCCGGTCCGGCACCCGGCGCACCGTGATCTTGGCCTCGTCGCGCGAGTAGGCGATGCCGGCGACAATTTCCTTTTCCACGATCTCGTCCTCGTCCACCACCAGTGTTCCGGGCAGGTCGCTGCCGAGCCGGTTGCCGCCCTCGAAGCTGGACAGCACCTGGACGCGCACCCGTTCCTTCATCGCCAGCTCGACGCTGCGGGTCTGCAGCACCTTCGCGCCGACCGAGGCGAGTTCCAGCATTTCCTCGTAGGCAATCTTACCGAGCTTGCGCGCCTTCGGCACGATCCGCGGGTCGGTCGTGTAGACGCCGTCGACGTCGGTGTAGATGTCGCAGCGGTCGGCCTTGCAGCGCCGCGGCCAGCGCCACCGCGGAGGTGTCGGAGCCGCCGCGGCCGAGCGTGGTGACGCGGTTGTCCGGCCCGATGCCCTGGAACCCGGCCACCACCGGCGACCTGGCCCGATGCCCATGCGGCGGATCAGCTCGTCGCCGTCGAATGGTGTCGATGCGCGCCTTGCCGTGCGCGCCGTCGGTCTTCAACGGGGAGCTGCCAGCCCTGCCAGGAGCGCGCCTCGACGCCGATCTCCTGCAGCGCGATCGCGGTGAGGCCGGAGGTGACCTGCTCGCCGGTTGCAACCACGGCGTCGTATTCGCGCGCGTCGTGCAGCGGCGACAGCGCCTGGCACCAGCCGACCAGCTGGTTGGTGACGCCGGCCATCGCCGAGACCACGACCGCGACCTCGCTGCCGGCGTCGACCTCGCGCTTCACCCGGGCGGCGACGTTGCGGATACGGTCGAGATCGGCGACGGAGGTGCCGCCGAACTTCATCACGATGCGGGCCATCGGCGATCCCAGGCCTGGGTTGCGGACAGGTCGGAAGATTCCCGTCCGCGTTGCGAACGCGGCGGGGGCGGCACACATACTGGCGGGCGGAGGTGGCGGCAACATGACGCATGCGCAGGCGAGCAGCGTGCTGGCGGCGGAGGTGGCGCGGTTCGACGCGCTGGCCGCGCGCTGGTGGGACCCGCGCGGGCCGATGCGGCCGCTGCATGCGATGAACCCGCTGCGGCTCGGCTGGATCGACGCCCGCATCCATGCCCGGTTCGGCGCCAGCGGGGCGCGGGTGCTCGATGTCGGCTGCGGCGCGGGGCTCGCCGCCGAAGGGCTGGCGCGGCGCGGCCATACTGTGCTCGGTATCGACGCGGCGAGCGAGGCGCTGGCGGCCGCGCGGGCGCACGCCGAGGGCAAGGGTCTTTCGGTCGTCTACCGGGAGGCGGCGGCGGAGGATTTGTTGGCGGAGGGCGTCCACTTCCCGGTGATCACGGCGCTGGAGGTGATCGAGCACGTCGCCGACCCGGCCGCGTTCGTCGCCACGTTGGCACGGTTGCTGAAGCCGGGCGGGATTTTGTTTGTTTCGACGATCAATCGGACGCCACGATCATTTTTGACCGCCAAATTCGGCGCCGAATACGTGCTGCGATTGCTGCCGATCGGCACACACGATTTTTCCCGGTTCGTGCGCCCGCAGGAACTGGCCGCGCATTGCCGCGCCGCCGGACTGCGGCTGTCGGACATGTCCGGCATGGCCCCCGACGTGGCGCGCGGCGGCTGGCGCACGATCCGGGATGTCTCGGTCAACTATATTGCGATGGCGGAGGGGTAGGCGGACGCCCGGTTTCGGCGTTGCCACTGGCCGCCGCTGCCCCATATGATGCCTCTGGACGGGACATATTGAAGGGCACGACGATGCCGGCGTCAGCGGCCTTCGCGATCGACATGATCGAACAGAACGGGGTCGTGGAGCCCAGCCGGCTCTCGGACGTGCTGCGCGTCAGCAAGGCGGAACTGGCCGTCGCAACCGGGCTTTCACGAGACGCGGTCTCGAAGACCGCGCGCATGCAGGCGCCGGCGACGCAGTCCCGGCTGCGCAGCGTGGTCGAGATCCTGCATCGTGTTCTGCCCTGGTGCGGCTCCCTGCCGCAGGCATTCGCGTGGTATCGGGCGCAGCCGCTTCCGTCCTTCGGCGACCAGACGGCCGAAGCGCTGGTCAAGGAAGGCCGCGCCGAGGCGGTGATGCGCTACCTCGATCGCATCGCGGTCGGCGGCTACGCTTGAGGTTCGCGGGCACGGTCTTTCGCGCCCACAATCCGCGCTGGTCCTTCGCTCCCGCCTCCGGTGTCGGCGCCGCGCGCCATGGCGGGCGGTTCAATCGCCCCGGGGTGCCTGCGCTCTACACGTCCTTGCGCCAGGAGACGGCGTGGGCCGAGGCCCAACAGGCTTTTCCGTTCAAGCCGCAGCCGTTGACGTTGTGCGCGTACGCCGTGGACTGCGACGATGTCGCCGATCTCACCGACTCCGGCGCGCACGACATCCATGCAGACGACCTCGCCTGCGCCTGGGAAGATCTGATGTCGCGCCGGGCCATCCCGCCAAGTTGGGCAATTGCCGACCGGCTGCGCGACGCCGGCGTTGCGGCGATCGTCGTTCCGAGTTTCGCGCCCGGGGCGGGCGCGGGCGACCGCAATCTCGTGTTCTGGCATTGGTCGGACACTCCGCCGCACAAAGTCGTCGTGATCGACGACGAGCACCGCCTGCCGCGCGACGATCGCTTTGAGCGGTAGCGCCCGCCGCCAAGCAAAATCCGTCTGGTTGGCCAACGGAGAGGCGCCGGCGTTGAGGCACCCGTCAAAGGCTCGGGCCATCAGCTTGTAGCCCACCCACTGGCAGGATTCCGAAATCGTCGGTTCGGCTTGCCGACAGCTTGCGTCCATCGACGCCCCGGGGCCGTCCTGCAACCGATTTCATTGCTTATATGGAACAATTAGGGCGTGCGGAAGCGGCCGGGCCAAAAACCCGATTTTTCGGAGGTCGCCGCGGTGGGGCGGTGGCGCCTGGCCGCTGGCCGCCCCCTGCCCTGGAAACGGGCGGGCGCGGCGCCTGACCGGGCCGGGGTGGGCGGTTGCGGGAAGCGTTCCGGCGGGGGTTTGCCGACCCGACCCCGGCGGTTCACCGGCCTCGGGGGCCGGGCGTTCTTGCGGTGGCCGCGTCGGTTCTGGCCGGCGGGGCGAATGGCCCCTCGATGGTCCTGGCCGAACCGGGGGGTTGTGTTGCCGCTGCGGGGGGAAGGCGGTTGCGTCCGGCTCGACCGGGCGGCGGCCGCCGGAAGGTTCCGCGCGATCGAGAGGATCGCCTGGATGAGACGCTCGATCAGGTGGATCAGCAGCGCGGACAGCCGATCCCCGCCGCCGTTGGCGGCCAGGCCTTGGGAGATCTCGCCGAACCGTTCGGCGAACCGCTCGGTGGCGGCTTGGGGGGATGGGGTGGTGGGGTTCACGCGACAAAGTTAATATTTCTGACGTGTTGCGTCAAGGGGCATTGCGCGGCGGTTACAATCCGACACGTTGTTCTCGAAGGCTGTTGGCGCCGAGGCGACCGCGCCTGTTTGGCCGACCGACGCGCGGCGGCATCGATGTCGCCGTCAAAGACCCAGGCCGCAAGCGTGTGCCGCATCCATTGGCCGGCCTTGACTGGATCGCAATGCCGGCTGGGCGCGTCTATACGACACGTTGATATGAATCTCCGAACGTTCACATCTCTTGGCTCCGCCGCGCGGATGGCCGGGTCAAGCCAGACCATGACGCTACAGTAACGGTATTGCCAGATGCGCTTCCCCTGTTCCGTGGAGGCAGAGGCAAGGAAATCGCGGAATTTGTTCCCAAGGCTAGCGCCAATGGGAAGAGTCCCGGTCGTTGCGCCCTGGCTGGCGCTGCTGCTGATGACGGCGATTGTACTGGCGCATGCGGGGCTGCTGCCGCTCGGGCGGTGGCAGGGGGATGAGTATATCCAGTGCGCGTTCGCCCGGGATTTCGGCTTTTCGTATTTTTGGAGCCGGCTGACAGGCGTGAGCCCGCGACCGGTCTCGGAGGCCGTGCTGTTCGCCTATTGCCGCGCCGCGACGGCGCTGGGGCGGCCGCTGATCGCGCCGTTCCTGCTGCTGCACTGGCTGCTGCTGGCCGCCGCCTGTTTTGCCGGCATGCGCTGGCCACCAAACGTCTGGCGCCTGCTGCTCGGTGCGGCGCTGCTATGTCTGTTCGTGCTCGGGCACGACATCACGGAGTTGTTCTTCTGGCCGGCAGGGGTCGCGCCTTACCTGGACACGCTCGCCGCCGTCACGCTGCTGCTGTTGCTGACGCTGGACGGCCGCGCCGAGGCCGGGTCCGGGCGGTTGGCCGCCGCCGCCTGCGCGACCGTCGCGGCCGCGTGCTCCGAGATGGGGGCGATGTTCGCGCTGCCCTACGCGGCTTTGCGGCTGATCGCCGGCCCGCGCCGGCCCGCAGCGGTCTGGTGCGTGCCGCTGTTGGCCGCCACCGCGGTGCTCGCCGCCATCGTGCTCTCGCCCCGGCTGGCCGGCCACGAGACCGGCGCACCTGCGGAGGCCGCGACGCTGCACCGGGTGCTGCCAAGCCTGTTGGCCGCGCTGCCCCAGTTTGCCGGTGAACTGTTTGGCCTCGACGATGCCCCGCCGACGTTTTCTGCCATCGCGCAGGGCGTGGCGATCAAGCTGCTGGCGTTGCTGGCGTTCCGCTGGTGCTGGCGGCTCGCCGCGCCCGCTGCGGGCCGGCCGCCCGGCTTGCTGATCTTCGCCGCCGCCGCCGTGGCTGGCGGGTTCGCGGCGATCGTGGCGGCCGAGTATCAGTTCGGCGCGATCTGCTGCTCCCGCCACGCCGCGCTGCGCCAGTGTCTGTTCGTCCTCGCGATCGCGGCGCTCGGCGCAGTCGTGGCCCCGGAGCGTGTCGCGCCGGGCGCCCGGGTGCTGGCCCCGGTATTCTTGCTTGTCGCGGCCGCGGTGGCATTCCTGCCCCGCGCGTCGAGCCTGCCCGCCGACTATCGGCTGCGCAGCGCGGCCGTTGCCGCCCGCAGCGCGACCTGGGCGTCCGGCCAATCCGCCGGCCCGACGATGGTCTGGCGCCCGCCGCCATCCGGAAAAATCGTGCGCGGGCCGGACCTGCCGCCCGGGCATTTTGCGCTCGCGGACAATCCGCCCTGGTGGGTGTTCGGAATTCTGCGGTTTTTCGGCAAGCGCGAGGTCGAGATCGAGGCAGCCGCGCCCCATTAGCGGCGCCCGCAAAAACCCGCCGCGCGCGGGCCAAAAATGTCCAGCACGATTCTTGCTTGCCAATTTGCCGCCGCCGCGCTCGACTGCGCGCGGGCGGCGTCCGCCGTCCGTCTCGCCGCCCGTAGAGTGCTCAATGGCGATCGGCCCGCGTCTCGATCTACGTCAGTCGCAGTCCCTGGTCATGACGCCGCAGTTGCGTCAGGCCATCAAGCTTCTTCAGTTTTCCAACGTCGAGGTGTCCGCCTTCGTCGAGGAGGAGCTGGAGCGCAACCCGTTGCTGGAACGCGACGACCGCGGCGAGCTGGTGCTGGACCGCCCGGCGATCGACCAGCGCACGCCGGTCGCCGAAGCCAACGGCGCGACCGGGTTCGAGGACGCGCCGGCGCCGCGCGATACGGCGGAGGCGTCGCAGTCTGGCGCGCTGGCGGAGGCCAACGCCGAGCCGCTCGATGCCGACTACACGCAGAACTACGACCCGGGCGGCGCCTCCGACGGCGTGCCGATGGGCCGTGGCGGGTCCGCCGATTTCGGCCAGGACGACCGCACCATCGAGGATTTCGCCGAGGGCGCGCGGACGCTGCGCGAACATCTGGGCGAACAGCTCCGGCTCTCGTTCACCAGCCCGGTCGACCGGCTGATCGGCGCCCACCTGATCGCGTTGCTGGAACCGTCGGGCCGGCTTTCCGCGGCGCCGGAGCTGATCGCCGACGCGATGGGCGTGCCGCTGGCGAAGCTCGAGGCGGTGCGGGAGCGCATGATGCGCTTCGAGCCCACCGGGATGTTCGCGCGCGACCTGCGCGAGTGCCTCGCGGTGCAGCTCGCCGAGAAGAACCGGCTCGATCCGGCGATGGCGGCGCTGCTCGACAACCTCGACCTGCTGGCGCGGCGCGACCTCAAGCGGCTGATGGCGGTGTGCGAGGTGGATGCCGCCGACATCAACGACATGATCTTCGAGATCCGCAGGCTGGACCCGAAGCCGGGGGCCAATTTCGACGCGGCGCCGTTGCAGCCGCTGGTGCCCGACATCCTGATGCGCGCCGCGCCCGACGGCAGCTGGATCCTGGAACTCAACCCGGAGACGCTGCCCCGGGTGCTGGTGAACCAGACGTTTTCGACGCGGGTGATGGCGAAGGCGACGCGCGAGGACAAGGCGTTCGTCGCGGAGAAATTGCAGACGGCGAACTGGCTGGTGAAATCGCTGCAACAACGGTCACAAACGATTTTGAAGGTCGCGGCCGAGATCGTGCGCCAGCAGGACGGATTCTTTCGGCGCGGCGTCGGCTACCTGCGCCCGCTGATCCTGCGCGACATCGCCGAGGCGGTGGAGATGCACGAGAGCACGGTCAGCCGCGTCACCTCACACAAATATGTCGCCACGCCACGGGGCACGTTCGAACTGAAGTATTTTTTCACGACCGCCATCGCCGGCACCACCGGCGAAAGCCACAGCGCCGAGGCGGTGCGCCATCGCATCCGCGAGATGGTCGGGGCCGAGACTGCCGAGGACGTGCTCTCCGACGACGCAATTGTTGCGGTTTTGCGTCGGGAAGGCGTGGACATTGCCCGCCGGACCGTGGCCAAATACCGGGAGGCGCTGCGTATCCCGAGTTCGGTGCAGCGCAAACGGGAGAAAGCCGTACCGGCATAGCCGTTCCCGCGACAGATGCGGCGTCGCGGGCTGGCTGCGCCTTCCGGCGGTCCCGAACCTGGACGGCGAGGAAGGGCGGATGCAGATCACGGTTTCGGGGAAGCAGGTCGACTTGTCGGACTCGCTGCGCTCGCGCGTGGCAACCGGGCTCGACGCGATCACGGGCAAATACTTCGACCATGCGCTGGAGGCCCACGTGACGTTCAGCCGCGCCCGCAGCTTCTTCACCTGCGACATCAACGTGCACGCCGGCCGCGGCCTGGTGCTGCGCGGCGAGGGCGAGGCGGCCGACGCCAACAGCGCGTTCGACGATGCGGCGGAGCACATCGCCAAGCGCCTGCGCCGGTATCGCCGGCGGGTCAACGAGCACGCGCGCGACCAGGCGACGCGCGAGCGTCCCGAGGAGGCGCGGCAATACGTGCTGCGCCCGACCGAGGACCAGGGCGACGCGCTCAACGGCGACGCGCAGACCGCCGCGACCTACGCCACGGTGGTCGCCGAGGAGGCGGCGGTGATCCTGACGCTCACGGTCGGCGATGCGGTGATGCGCATGGACCTGGAGGACCAGCCGGTGCTGATGTTCCGCAACTCCGCGAGCGGCGCGCTGAACGTGGTCTATCGCCGCAGCGACGGCCACATCGGCTGGATCAATTCTGGCGCGGCGTGACGGGGGCAAGCCGCTAGGGTTTGACCGACTTCTCGAGATGCCCGCCGAACTCGTAGCGCATCGCCGAGAGCAGCTTGTCGGCGAAATCGGCCTCGCCGCGCGAGCTGAACCGCTCGTACAGCGCCGCGGTCAGCACTGGCGCCGGCACGCCTTCGTCGATCGCGGCCTTGATGGTCCAGCGGCCTTCGCCGGAATCGGAGACCCGGCCGGCGAACTTCGACAGCTCCGGATCCTCGGTCAGCGCCGCCGCCGTCAGATCGAGCAGCCAGGAGGCGATCACGCTGCCGCGCCGCCAGACCTCGGCGATGTCCGGCAGGTTGAGGTCGTACTGGTAGTGCTCGGGATCGCGCAGCGGCGTGGTTTCGGCATCGACCGCGCCGGCCTTGCTTGCCGACGTTGGCCGCCTTGCAGGATGTTCAGGCCCTCGGCATAGGCGGCCATCATGCCGTACTCGATGCCGTTGTGCACCATCTTGACGAAGTGGCCGGCGCCGCTGGGCCCGCAATGCAGATAGCCCTGTTCGGCGGTGCCGCCGCGCTTGTCGCGTCCGGGCGTGCGCGGGATGTCGCCGCGGCCCGGGGCGAGCGTGGCGAAGATCGGGTCGAGGTGCTTCACCGGCTCGGTCTCGCCGCCGATCATCATGCAGTAGCCGCGCTCCAGGCCCCAGACGCCGCCGCTGGTGCCGACGTCGACATAGTGGATGCCCTTGGGCGCGAGCTCCTTGGCGCGGCGGATGTCGTCGATGTAGTAGGAATTGCCGCCGTCGATGAGGATGTCGCCGCGCTCGAGATGCGGCAGCAGATCGGCGATGGTCTGGTCGACCACGCCGGCGGGAACCATCAGCCAGATCGCGCGCGGCTTCGTCAGGCTCTCGGCAAACTCCGCCAGCGAAGCGGCGCCGACGGCTTTTTCCTTCACCAGCTCCTGCGACCGCCTTGCGCGGACATGTCGTAGACCACGCATTGGTGCCCGCCCCGCAGCAGCCGGCGCACCATGTTCGCGCCCATCCGGCCGAGGCCGATCATTCCTAGTTGCATATGCTCGATCCTCTTTCTGTCAGAGCGATGTCCCGGTCGGTCCGCGTCAGGCCGATCCCTTGAGCTTGCGGTAGCGCCGGATCAGGTTGTTGGTCGAGCTGTCGTGCTGCGAGCTCGGGCTCGGTCGCGCTCTCCAGCTGCGGGATGATGCGCTGCGCCAGCACCTTGCCCAGTTCCACGCCCCATTGGTCGAAGGAGTCGATCTGCCAGATCGCGCCCTGGGTGAACACGCTGTGCTCGTAAAGCGCCACCAGCTTGCCGAGCGCCTCCGGCGTCAGCCGGTCCAGCAACAGGGTGTTGGACGGCCGGTTGCCCTCGAACACCCGGTGCGGCACCAGCCAGTCCGGCGTGCCTTCCGCCTTCACCTCGCTCCGCGGTCTTGCCGAACGCCAGCGCCTCGGTCTGCGCGAAGACGTTGGCCAGCAGGATGTCGTGATGCCGGCCCAGCGGATTGAGCGTCTGGCCGAAACCGATGAAATCGCAGGGGATCAGCCGCGTGCCCTGGTGGATCAGCTGATAGAACGAGTGCTGGCCGTTGGTGCCCGGCTCGCCCCAGTAGATCGGGCCGGTGTCGTAGTCGACACGCGGCGCCGTCCAGCGTCACGTGCTTGCCGTTGCTCTCCATCGTCAGTTGCTGGAGATAGGCGGGAAAGCGCTTCAGGTATTGCTCGTAGGGCAGCACGGCGACGGTCTGCGCGCCGAAGAAATCGTTGTACCAGACGGCCAGCAGGCCCATCAGCACCGGCAGGTTGCGCTCGAACGGCGCGGTGCGGAAATGCTCGTCCATCTGGTGGAAGCCGTCCAGCATGGCGCGGAAATTGTCCGGGCCGATGGCGATCATGGTCGACAGGCCGATGGCCGAATCCATCGAATAGCGGCCGCCGACCCAGTCCCAGAAGCCGAACATGTTGGCCGTGTCGATGCCGAACTTCGCGACCTCCTCGGCGTTGGTCGAGACGGCGACGAAATGCTTGGCGATCGCCTTCTCGTCGCCGCCGAGCCCGGCCAGCAGCCAGTCGCGCGCCGTGTGCGCGTTGGTCATGGTCTCCAGCGTGGTGAAGGTCTTCGAGGAGATGATGAACAGCGTCTCCGTCGGCATCGAGATCGCTGCACCGCCTCGGCGAAGTCGGTGCCGTCGACGTTGGAGACGAAGCGGAAGGTCATGCTTCGCTCGCTGTAGTGCTTCAGCGCCTCGTAGGCCATCACCGGGCCGAGGTCGGAGCCGCCGATGCCGATGTTGATCACGTTGCGGATGCGCTTGCCGGTATGGCCCTTCCAGTCGCCGCCGCGCACGCGGTCGGCGAAGCCGGCCATCTTGTCCAGCACCGCGTGCACCTCGGGCACCACGTTCTGGCCATCGACGAAGATCGAAGCGCCGCGCGGCGCGCGCAGCGCGACATGCAGCACGGCCCGGCTTTCCGAGACGTTGATCTTCTCGCCGCCGAACATGGCGTCGATGCGCTCGCGCAAGCCCGACTGCTCGGCCAGCTGGAGCAGCAGCGTCAGCGTCTCGTCGGTGATCCGGTTCTTCGAATAGTCGAGATAGATCCCGACCGCCTCGGCGGTCAGCCGCTCGCCGCGTCCGGCGTCCTCGGCGAACAGCTGGCGAAGATGCATCTCCTTCGATCTCGTGATGATGGGCTCTCGAGCGCCGTCCAGGCGGAACGCTTGCGCAGTGGTGCGACGGTCATCGGTCCTGTCCCCGACAAAGTGATCTCCGCGCCCGCGCGGCCGCGGGCGCCAATGCCTCGGCGCTCAGCCGGCCTGCCGCACGTCCGCGCTCTTCTGGACTCGATGCAGGACATCAGATCGTTCCAGGATTCGACGAAGGATTTCGCCCCCTCGTCCTGCAACTGGGCGGCCAGCGCGTCGACATCGATGCCCGCCTTGGCGAAGCTCGCCAGCACCGCCTCGGCGTCGCCGCCGTCGGCCGCCATGACGTCGCCGACCTCGCCGTGATCGCCGAACGCCTTCAGCGTGCCCTCGGGCATGGTGTTGACGGTGAACGGCGCGGCAAGCGCCTTGACGTAGAGGATGTCGGACGGCTTTCGGGTCCTTGGTGCCGGTGCTGGCCCACAGCAGGCGCTGCGGCGCGGGCGCCGGCATTCGCGGCCCGCTGCCAGCGCGGCCGAGCCGAGCAGATCGTGGTAGGCCTTGTAGGTGCGCTGGCCGATGGCGATGCCCAGACGGTTGATCAGCGCCGGCGGGCACCTTGCCCGCGACCGCGACGTCCCAGCGGCTGATGAACACCGAGGCGACCGAGCCGACCGCCGGATTGAGCCCGGCCGCGATGCGGCGCTCGATGCCGCGCAGATACGCCTCGGCCGCCGCCACGTATTGCTCGCGCGAGAACAGCAGCGTGACGTTGACCGGAACGCCGGCGAAGATCGCCTCCTCGATGGCGGGCAACCCTTCCGGCGTGCCGGGGATCTTGATGAACAGATTGGGCCGCCCGGCCCGGTCGTGCAGCGCCTTGGCCGCCGCCAGCGTGCTGGCGGTGTCGTGGGCCAGCAGCGGCGACACCTCCAGCGAGACCCATCCGTCGACGCCGTCGGTGCGCTCGAAGATCGGCCTGAACAGGTCGGCCGCCCGGGTCAGATCCTCCAGCGCCAGATCGAAGAACAGATCCTCGCCGGACCGGCCCGCCCGCACCTTCGCGGCGGATCGGCGTCGTCGTAGGTGGCGCTGTTCTTGATGGCGTGGTCGAAGATCGTCGGGTTGGACGTGAGCCCGGTCACCGAGAGCTCGTCGATGTAGCGTTGCAGCGTCCCGCTGTCCAGCAGGTCGCGGGTGATGTTGTCGAGCCAGATGCTCTGGCCCAGATCGTGAAGCTTCCCGGTTGCCCGTCATCGCATCCCCCTCCGGCAAAACGCATACAGCCCCAAGATGCTTATCATAGCGCCCGGCGCAAGTCCGATCGTTCCGTGCCGCCCACGGCCGAGGCGCGCCGGCGGCGGCGGACCTTGGCGTGGACCGCCGCGATCAAGCTTGCGTGACGATCGCCCGGCGGCGGTCAGCGAACGCGCGAGGGTTCGCCGTCGGCCAGCGCGACCTCGGTGATGCGCAGCCCCTTGTCGGTGATGCGCGACGGGAACTGGTCGCGCAGCGCCTCCTCGTGGATCGGGATCACGCGGCGAATGTCGCCGTGGCCGATCTTCACCATGTCGTCGGTCGTGAACAGCAGGTTGGCCTGGCTGCCGACGGCGAGGCCGACCGGCACGTAATAGGGGTCGCTCGCGTCCGGCCCGCGCAGGTTGTCGTAGCTGTAGACGAGGTCGCCCGCGAGCACCCAGGCGTCGGCGCTGTCCGCCCTGCCGTCATTGCGGACGACGACATACATCGACGCCCAGGTATGCGTGTCGAACGCCGCGTGCACGTCGATGCCGGGCAGGACCGCCTCGCGGTCGCCCTCGAAGCAGACGAGCCGGCCCTGCCGCGCGAGATCGACGGCGCGCATCACGTCGGCGGGGTCCGTGGGCAGCATCATCCAGCGGAACTTCCGGTCGAGCGCCATCGCCCAGACCCATTTCGAGAGTTCCCGCTCCTGAATGTAGAATTTCGCCTTCGGAAAGGCATCGGTGTTGCCCATGTGGTCCCAGTGCGCATGGGTGATGAATATGTGCTCCACCTGCTCCGGCGCGACGCCGCATTCGGCGAGCACGGTCGTGGGCGGCTGCCATTTCTCCACGCCGAAGCTGTTTCCGAGTATGGCGCCGTAATCCTTGTCATTGTAGCCGACATCGACCATCGCGAGGGTGCCGCGGCCCTTGATCAGGGTGTAGCAGTACGGCAGCTTGCGATAGCCCTGATTATGCGCGCCATAGACTAGGCTACTGATGTGGTAGTTGGGAATGTGGCAGTATTCCAGGACCCAGATCGAATAGTCGGCCATCGGCGTGTCTCTCCCTCTCGTTAAGGCGCGATGCGGTCCTGGACGGGCGGCGGCGGATGCCGGGCGCAGCAGCCCTGCGAGAACGCCACCACCTCGAAGCCCGGCAGCGCCGCCGCCGCCCATTGCAGCTCCCGGTAGCCCGCGCGGAGCGGCCCGAGGATCGCGTCGGTGCCGGCGTCGTCGGCGGCCCGTAGGTTGCGCCGCGTCGCCTCCAGCGCTGCGCCGATGCCGCGCGCGGCGTTGCCGAGGTGCCGGTGATGGTGCTCGCCGCGCACCGGCGCGCGGGTGCGGACAATGGCATCATTGGCCTGCAACAGCGCGGTGTTCGCGAGGTCGAGCAGCGGGTGCCCGGCCGCGCCGCGGCGTCCGGCGACCGCGAGCACCATCACGCCGGCGATCTGGCCCGCGGCCTGGCGCAGCAGGTCGAACGGCTCCCGCATCGCCGTGACGTACGCGAGCACCGCATCGTCCACTGTGTCGGCTGCGCCGACGCGCGCCGGAACGTCGCACTCGGGCAGGCTCGGTGGCCGCGGGCCGGCCTCGATCCGCTGGCGCACGGCTCAGGCCGCGTTCCGGCCGCCGTAGCGCCGCACCCGCAGATCCGCCTGCTCCTTGTGTCCGGCGAAGTTCTCGATCGCGCAGAGGCGCGAGCAGTACTCGCCGATCATCGCGCTGGCCTGCTCGCTGACCTGTTGGTACGTGACCGTCTTGAGGAATTTGCCGACCCAGAGGCCGCCGGTGTAGCGCGCGGCCTTCTTGGTCGGCAGCGTGTGGTTGGTGCCGATCACCTTGTCGCCGTACGCGACGTTGGTTTCGCGGCCCAGGAACAGCGAGCCGTAGTTGGTCATCCGCTCCAGGAACCAGCGCGGCTCGCGGGTCAGCACCTGCACATGCTCGGAGGCGATGCGGTCGGCTTCGTGCAGCAGCTCCTCGTCGGTGTCGCACAGGATCACCTGGCCGTGGTCGCGCCACGCCACGCTCGGCGACGTCGGCGGTCGGCAGCCTTGCGAGTTGGCTTGCGATCTCCGCCTCGATGCCGTCGGCGATGCGGTTCGAGGTGGTCAGCAGCACCGCGGGCGAGGTCGGGCCGTGCTCGGCCTGGCCGAGCAGGTCGGTCGCGCACATCTCCACGTCGGCGCTGTCGTCGGCAATGATCAGCGTCTCGGTCGGGCCGGCGAGCAGGTCGATGCCGACGCGGCCGAACAACTGCCGCTTGGCTTCCGCGACATAGGCGTTGCCGGGGCCGACCAGCATGTCCACGGCCGCGATCGTCGCAGTGCCGAGGCCCATCGCCGCGACCGCCTGGACGCCGCCAAGGAGATAGATCTCGTCGGCGCCGCCGAGCGCCATCGCGGCGACCGTCGCGGCCGGCGGCTGGCCGTTGAGCGGCGGCGTGCAGGCGATCACCCGCTTCACCCCGGCGACGCGCGCGGTGACGATGCTCATATGCGCCGACGCCACCATCGGGTATCGCCCGCCCGGCACGTAGCAGCCGACGCTGTTGACCGGGATGTTGCGCTGGCCGAGGCGGATGCCGGGCAGCGTCTCGATCTCGAAGTCGTGCAGGCTGGCGCGTCTGCGCCTCGGCGAAGCGGCGGATCTGCGCCTGGGCGAATTTGATGTCGTCCACGGTCTGCGCCGGCAGGCTGCCGATCAGCGCCCGGATTTGCTCGTTCGTCAGCCGGAACTGCTGCGGTTCCCACTTGTCGAGCCGGGCCGACAGTTCGCGCACCGCGGCATCGCCACGGCGCGGCGACATCCGCGAGAATTGCCTCGACCGTCTCGCGAACCTTGCGGTCCGCCTCGGCGGCCTCGGCTTCGGTCGCGCCCTTCTTGAGATACCGGATCATGCCGTTTCCTCCCATCAGCCGCCGGGCGGGTCAGCTTTTGCCGGCCTGACCCTCCGCAAGCGCCTTGTGCATCATCATCATGATGCTCGAATAGTCGAGTGCCGCGTAGCCGTTGTTGCAGTGCATGGCGAACAGGTTGCACGCGATTCCGCCGAGCGTCGCCAGCGTCTTCGATTCGTTGGCGAGCTGCACCGCCAGCAGCATGTCCTTGAGCTGGAAGTCGGTGCGGAAGCCACCCGCATAGCCGTGCGACGACGGCACCTCCGGCATCACGCCGGGATACGGGTTGAGCCGTTGCAGCGCGAAGTTGGTGCCCGAGCTGGTGCGCATGATGTCGGACAGCACGTTGGGATCGAGCCCGTTGGCGATGCCGAGCGCGAGCGCCTCGGTGGTGCCGACCATGCAGATGCCGGACAGCATGTTGTTGCAGATTTTCGCGGTCTGCCCGGCGCCGCTCGGGCCGGCATGCACGATGTTCTTGCCCATCGCTTCAAGCACCGGCCGCGCCCGTTCGAGATCGGCCGCATCGCCGCCGATCATAAAGGTCAACGTCCCGGCCTCCGCGCCCAGCGTGCCGCCGGACACCGGCGCGTCGATCATCGCGCAGCCGCGCTTGCGCACCTCTGCGGCCAGCTCGCGCGTGACGGAGATCGAGATCGTGCTGCTGTCCATCAACAGCGTGCCCGGCGCGAGATGCGCGACGAGGTCGCCGCGGCCGAAATAGAGGTCGCGCACATGCTCGCTGGTCGGCAGCATCGAGATCACGATTTCCGCCTCCGCGGCGGCGGCAATGGCCGAACTCGCGACGCTGCCGCCGTGCGACTGCAGATAGGCGCAGGCTTCTGGCACCAGATCGAAACCCGTCACCTGATGGCCGGCCTTGAGCAGGTTGCGGCTCATCGGCTTGCCCATGTTGCCGATCCCGATGAAGGCGACGCGCATCTTGGCTCTCCCCGCAGGCCGCCGGTTCAGACGCCGGGCGTGCCGTAGTTGATGATGACGGTCTTCGACCAGGTGAAGTGCTCGACCATGCTTTCCGGGGACAGCTCGCGCCCGAGCCCGCTGAGCTTGACGCCGCCATACTCGATGCCGGCCTCGGCCACCGAGAACTGGTTCACCTGCACGAACCCCGCCTCGATCCGCTCGATGAACTGCATCGCGCGGGCGAGGTCGCGGGTCCACAGCACGGCCGCAAGACCGTAGCGCGTGTCGTTGGCTTCGGCGATCACGCTGTCGAAATCGGTCCACGGCGTCACGGTCGCAACCGGGCCGAAGATCTCGTCGCGACACACCGGCGAAGATGACGGCACGCCCTCGATCAGCGTCGGTGTGTAGAAATATCCGCGCCGCAGCACTGGATCATCCGGCCGCGTCCCGCCCGCGACGATGCGGGCGCCCGGCGTCTCGCGCGCCATCGCGACGTAGCGTTCGACGCGGGACAGCTGATCCTGCGAGATGATCGAGCCGACCTGCGTCGCCTCGTCGAGCGGATTGCCCATCCTGCCTTTGCCGAGCTCGACCACGACGCGCTCCAGCACCTCGCGATAGACGTCGCGGTGCAGGTAGATGCGCGTGCCCGCGGTACAGGATTGCCCCTGCCGGAACAGCCGCATGCCCTGCACGATGCCGGCGACCGCGAGGCCGAGATCGGCGTCCGGCATCACGATGTTCGGGTTCTTGCCGCCGAGTTCCGCGGTCACCGGCACGATCTTGTCGGCGGCATAGTGCATGATCTGCGCGCCGACCGCGCTCGATCCGGTGAAGGTGATCTTGCGCACCGCCGGATGTTCGGCAAGCGGCCGGCCGGCTTCCTCGCCGAACCCGGAAATCAGGTTGGCGACGCCGGGCGGCAACACCTCCTGCAGGATCTCGAAGATCCGCACCACCGCGAGCGGCGCCTGCTCGGCGGTCTTGAGCACGACGGTGTTGCCCGCCGCCAGCGCCGGCCCGAGCTTCGACGTCGTCTGCATCAGCGGCGCATTCCAGGGAATGATCGCGCCGACGACGCCCACGGGAACGCGCCGTGTGAACAGAAAACGCTGCGGCGTCAGCGGCACCGTCTTGCCCTTGGCCTCGTTCGCCATGCCGGCGAAGAAGCGCAGGATGTCGACCATCGTGCGCGCCTCGCCGCGCGTCTGCGTCGCGATGGCGTTGCCGGTTTCGAGCGACGACAGGCCGGCGATCGCTTCCGCCTCGGCCTCGAGCCGGTCCGCGGCTTCGAGCAGCAGAAGGCTGCGCTGCCGCCCCGGCAATGCCGCCCACGCCGGAAACGCCGCCGCCGCGGCAGCCACCGCGCGATCGACATCGGCGGCGCCACAGCGCGGCGCCTCGCCGATTTTTTCTCCGGTGGCCGGGTTCTCGACCGGAAAGTTTTCGTGCACGAGTGCGGCGGTCAATTTTCCGGCAACGACGACGCGGCCGGAGAGCCGCTGCGCCAGCGCCTTGGCGTCCCGCTCGCGTTGCGCGGTATCAGCCGACGGCGATGTCGCGTCCATCATCCCGTTTCCCCCAACCGGCTCGCTTCGTCGGAAGGTCGCGGATCTGGCGGAAGCGCGGCCTTGAATTCGTATGCATGCCTTGATAGCGTCGGTTCCCGGCCGAAGTCAATTGCGCAGCGCGCAGGCCGCAAATGGGGAGGGACGCGCATGCCGGCAACGCGCATCGGCCTGGTACTCGGCGATCCGGCGGGGGTCGGGCCGGAACTGATCGCGAAGCTGCTGGCCCGGCTCGCTGACGTCGCCGCCTCCCGTTTCACAGTGATCGGCACGGCCGAGGTGCTGGCCGCCGGCGCCGAGATTGCGCAGGTCGCGTTGCCGCGCTGCCGCCTGATCGAAATTGCGGGCAACGACCTCGGCCCGATCCGCACCGGCGAACCGAGCCGCGCGGCGGGCGCATTCGCGCTCGGCAGCCTGCAGGCCGCGGTCGCCGCGGTGACGGCCGGAGAGATCGACGCGATCGTCTATGCGCCGCTGAACAAGCACGCGATGAAGCTCGCCGGATTCAGCGAAGTCGATGAGATGCACTATCTCGCGCGGCTGTTTCGCTGCACGGGGTTCTTCAGCGAACTGAACCAGCTCGACGAACTCTGGACCGCGCGGGCCACTTCGCACCTGCCGCTCCGCGATGTCGCCGCGCAGATCACCGAGCGGCGGGTGATCGAGGCGACGCGGCTGGGCATCGAGACGATGCAGCGCGCCGGCATTGCGCATCCGCGCGTCGTGGTGGTCGGGCTCAACCCGCACGCCGGCGACGGCGGCACGATCGGGCGCGAGGACATCGAGATCATCGCCCCGGCGATCGCCAGCCTGCGTGCGCAGGGCTACGACATTCACGGCCCGGCTTCGCCCGACACGGTGTTCCTCGGCGCGCGGCGCGGCACCGTCGATCTGGTCGTCACCATGTACCACGACCAGGGGCAGATCGCGCTGAAGGCAATGGGTTTCGAGCGTGTCGTGACCATTCTCGGCGGGCTGCCGGTACCGGCGATCACCGCATCCTCAGGCAGCGCCTACGATATCGCCGGGCGCAACGCGGCCAACCCCGAGGCGCTGATCCGCGCTTGCGATCTGGCGCAACGACTCGCCCAGGCGCAGCTCACAACCGCGCCGATGCCCGCCGGATGAGCGTGCCGGGCGCGCGGAACGCGGTCGGCTGGGCGCTCGGGTCTTCGATCTGCCGCAGCAGGATCGCGATCGCCTCGTCGACCATCACGTTCACCGGCTGCTGCACGGTGGTCAGGTCGTAGCTCGGCCAAGCCGCGGCCGGGATGTCGTCGAAGCCGACGATCGAGACGTCATCGGGCACCGACAGCGACAGCCCGCGTCGCGCCGCGTCCAGCGCGCCGAGCGCCATGATGTCGCTGATGCAGAACAGCGCCGTCGGCCGGTCGGGCGCGGCCAGCATCCGCTGCGCCGCCGCGTAGCCGCCCTCGTAGGTGTTGGCGCCGGAGGCTTCGGCCGGCGCCGCGACGCCGTTGCGCTGCAGTTCCGTGGCGAACGCCCGGTGCCGCTCGGCGTGCGTCGAGGTGTCGGCGCGGCCACCGATGATGCCGAATCGCTGGTGCCCGGCTTCGCACAGCAGCCGCGCCACGTGCTGCGCGCCCTGTTCGTTGGCGCAGCAGACCGAGCTCACTGAATTGCCGTAGACGGTGCGGTTGAACAGCACGACGGGCGTGCCGGCACCGGCGATCGTTTTTGCCATGCGCGACGACAGCGTCGCCGACGTGACCACGACGCCCGCGACCTGGTACCTGCAGCATCTGCGGCAGCACGGCATCGACATCGGCGCCGGCGGGCACGCTGAACAACAGCACGTGCCGGCCGACGGTCTGCAGCTTCTGCGTAAAGGCGTGCAGCACGGCGGGATAGAACGGGTTCAGGATGTCGCCCATCACGATCCCGACCATGTTCGATTTGCGCGAGATCAGCGAACGCGCCAGCTCGTTGGGCCAGTATCCCAGTTTGTCCGCCGCCGCGCGGATGCGCTTGAGCGTCGGCTCGGAGACCGAACCCTCGCGGTTGAATGCCCGCGACACCGTGGTTTGCGACACGCCGGCCAGCCGCGCGACCTCGTGCGACGTGACCTTCCTGATCTTCATCGCGCCGCGCTCACTCGGCGGTCCAGCCGCCATCCACGACCAGCGAGGTGCCCGTCATCATCGCTGAAGCGTCCGATGCCAACAGCAGGATTGCGCCGAGCAGGTCCTCGACCTGGCCGACGCGGCCGAGCTTGATCTTCGTCAGCACCTCGGCGCGGAACGCCGGATCGGACAAGTACCTGTTGGCGAGTGGCGTCTCGATGAACGTGGGGCACAGCGTGTTGACGCGGATGCCGTGCGGCGCAAGCTCGATCGCCATTGCCCGCGTCATGCCCTCCATCGCCCATTTCGAGGCGCAGTAGACGCTGCGCCGCGCGGCCCCGACCAGCCCCATCTGCGAGGAGACGTTGATGATGGAGCCTGGAGTACCCGCGGCGGCGAGCTTGCGGGCTACCGCCTGCGCCACGAAGAACGCCGCGCGCACGTTCAGGCCGAGCACCAGGTCGAAGTCCGCCACCTTGACGTCGAGAAACCGGTCGGTCCTGTTGGTGCCTGCGTTGTTGAGCAGCACATGAAATGCCGGGCGCGCGTCGATCGCGGCCGACATGGCGGCAAGATCGGTGACATCCAGCACCAGGCAATCGGCCGTGCCGCCGTTCGCGCGTATGGCATCGGCGGCCGCCTCGATCTCGACGCGCGTGCGGGCGACCAGGGTCACCGCCGCGCCGACTTCGGCGAGCGCCGTCGCCGCCGCGAGACCGATGCCGCGCCCGGCCCCGGTCACCAGCGCGCGCCGCCCGTCGAGCCGGAAGCCTTGCAGCCGCGGGGCAAGTTGCGCCGTTGTCATCGGGTCCTCCGCGCCTGCTAGCAGTGGATCAACAGGCCGCCATTGACGTCGAGCACCGTGCCGGTGATGTAGCCGGCGAGATCGGAGACCAGGAACAGGCAGGCTTTCGCCACGTCGTCCGCGGTCCCGAGCCGGCCGAGCGGCACCTCGGCCGCGATCGTCTTGCGCCGTTCCTCCGAAAGCTTGCCCTCGAAGATGTCGGTGTCGATCGTGCCCGGCGCGATCGCGTTGACCCGAATGCCATCGGGGCCGAGTTCGCGCGCCATCGATTTTGCCAGGCTCTGCACGGCACCTTTCGAGGCGGAGTAGTGCGGCCCGCCGAACAGGCCGCCGCCGCGCTGGGCCGCGACCGAGCCGATGCAGACGATGTTGCCCTGCCGGCGCGCGCGGAAATGCGGCACCACGGCCTGGCACATGTTGAACGTGCCGCGCAGGTTCACGCTCATCACCTGGTCGTAGCGCTCGGGCGTGACCTCCATCAGCCGATCGGGCTGGCTAATGCCGGCGTAGTTGACCAGGATGTCGGCGTGGCCGATTTCCGCCAGCGTCCGCTGCACGGTCGCCCGGCAGGCGGCGGCGTCGGCAACGTTGCAGGCGTAGCCGCGATGCTGTGGGCCGATCGCACGGGCCGCGGCGGCGCAGGCGTCGGCATCGAGATCGACGATCGCGACGCGGGCCCCGGCCTCGGCGAAGCGCAGCGCGGTCGCCCGCCCGATGCCGCGCACCGAGGCGGCGCCGGTGATGATCGCAACCTTGTCGGCGAGCAGCATGGGGGTCATCCTTGTTCGGCCACGTCCTTGGCTGATTCGTAGAGCTTGATGATGGCGGCAGTATCGAGCTCGGCGTCGCCGCGATCCACCAGCGCCGCGTACATCTGTCGCGCCTGCGCGATCGCGACGGTCGGAAACCCCGTGTCGCGGCGCAGTTCGGCGATAAAGTCCATCTCGCCGATGGGATCGCACGGGTCCCATTCGGCCTCGAGGTAGACGGCTTTGACGACGTTGTGGGGACGCGCGTCGGCAAGGTAATCGGCCGGCAAATAGCGGCGGCAGATTGCCGAGTAATCGCCGTAGCGAAACGGGATCAACGGCCGGTCGCACAGCCACGGGTAGTAATGCCGTGCCGGGTCCCAGAAATGGACATGCGCGTCGACCATGGCGAGATCGGACGTCATCCGGCCCTTTCGGTTCCTCCCGCCGGCTTCCGAGCGCCCGCACGACCCGTGCGGAATGCAGCCGTTTTCTGCGTAAGTTTACGTATGCATGAGGGTAGAAGCTGCGGTTTGCGGCTGTCAAGGGAGGCGCCGCCCGCTGCGGCTCGGCTTCCGCTCGGATCGCTTGACAGAGCCAAATGCCGGGCCATACGCTATGCATACGTAAACGTCCGCTGCGATAGCGCTCCGGGACGCAGGATTGCCGCCCTGATCCGTCCCGATGCCGCAGCGGAAGCGGTCGGTTTGCCGGCTGCCAAAAAGCAAGCACCGGGCTGCTGTCGGGAAGCCGTCGCGCTTCCGGCGGCCCGGCGGAGGAAGCGATGAACCGCAAGGCGCCAGCCATGCGATGCGCGATGGTTGTCGGGGTTGCCGGGTGCTAGGCGCCCGGAGCCGCGACACGCGACCCCTGTCCGGGGCGGCGCCGACCGATGGCCGCCGCGTCGATGCCGGCGCGGCGCGGCGCGGACTGTCCGCCTTTCGCTCCAGCCGCGGCATCGTGCTGGCAACGGTGCTGCTGTTCGCGCTCGGCTGGCTGGCCCAGCCGGAGAGCCTGTCCACCGGCGCGCTGAGCGGCATGTTCCCGTTTGCCGCGACGCTGGCGCTGGTGGCGCTCGGGCAGACCCTGGTGATACAGCAAGGCGGCATCGACCTGTCGGTGCCCGGCGTGGTCTCGCTCAGCGGCGTGATCGTCTCGGTACTATTCGAGCAGCGAGCCGGGGATGGGAGGGTCGACGCTGGCGATCGCAATCGCCTACGCGATCGGCGCGGCGCTGCTGGCGGGCCTTGTCAACGGCCTGCTGGTGAGCCGCGCGCATGTGGCGCCCATCGTCGCCACGATCGGCATGAACTCCGTGCTGTACGGCATCGACGTCAACATCTCCGGCGGCACCCCGGTGCAGGTGCCGGAGAGCCTCTCGCAATTCGTGGACTTCAAGATCTTCGGGGTGACGACGCTCGCCTATATCGCGGTCGGCATGACCTGCCTGGTCGCCTTCCTGGTCAAGAAGACCGTGTTCGGCCGGCGATTCGAGGCGGTGGGCGCCAATCCGCGAGCGGCCCGGGCCGCCGGCGTGGTCTCCGGCCGCTACCAGCTGGCGGCCTACGCCGGCGCGGCGGCGCTCTACAGCCTGGCCGGGATTTTCCTTGCCGGCCTCATGCAGCTGCCGAGCGCGTTCCAGGGCGACAGCTACCTGATGCCCTCGATCGCCGCCGTGGTGCTGGGCGGCACGTCGCTGTTCGGCGGCACCGGAAACCTGGTCGCGACCGTCGTCGCCGCGCTGTTCCTGACGCAGCTGCAGCAGCTCGTGTTGACCACGGGCTCCAGCGTCGGCGTGCAGTTCCTGTTCCAGGGCGGCGCGATCATCGTCGGCGTCGGCGTCTACAGCGTGAAGTTCGACCGGTTGAAGGACCTGCTGCGCCGGCACAGCCGCCAACGGCTGCCGCCGGGTACAGCAAGTGGCGTGCGTTCGTAGCGGGCGTCCGGCAACAGCGGCGTTGACGGATGGCATGACAATCAAAACGGAGGAGAAGTCTGGGATGAGCTCGAAACATGGAATGCGGCTGCTGGCTGGGGTGGCGGTGGCGGCGATGACGGTTGCCGGCGTCGTTTCCACCGCGGCCGCGGCCGAAGTGCCCGCGTGGTGCAAGAAGATCGCCAACGGGCTGTATTGCGCGGAGCCCGAGGCCACGCCTCCGGACTTCTGCGGCACCAAGCAGATCTCGGTCGCGCTGGCCGACGGGTTCGCCGACAACGGCTGGCGGCAGCAGACCACGGCCGCCGGCATCAACGAAGCCAGCCGCTGCCCGAACGTCACCAGCTGGACCCACACCGATGGGCAGGGCAACACGCAGAAATCGATCTCCGACCTCGAGGGCCTCGCCGCCCGCGGCGTCAATGCGATCGTGGTGTTCCCCGATGCCGGCCCGGCGATGCTGCCGGCGATCCGCGATGCGTTCAAGCAGGGCAGCGCCGTCGTGCCGTATCGCGCCAAGGTTGGCGGCAAGGAAGGCGTCGACTACACCGCCTTCGTCGGCACCGACTTCAGGAACGACGGTGTCGTCTGGGGCACCTGGATGGTGAAGGCGCTGCACGGCAAGGGCAACATCGCCTATCTCGGCGGGCCGCCCGGCACCAGCGAGAGCATCGAGAAGGCGGACGGGCTGAAGCAGGCGTTCAAGGGCACCGACATCAAGTGGATCGGCCTGGAACCGTTCGAGGTGACCAACTGGGATCCGAGCCTGATGGCAAAGGTGATCGGCGCGCTGATCGCCAAATACCCTGAGATCGACGGCCTGTTCGCCGACCTGTCGGTGCCGATCCTGACCTCGGGCGCGTTCCCGCGGGCGAACCGGAACCTGCCGCTGGTCGGCGGCGAAGACGCCAACGGCTTCGGCTGCACCTGGGAGAAGCTGCACAAGGAGGACCCGAAATCGACGTTCGAGTTCACCACCAGCAGTGCGGAGCAGTGGAACATCCGCCTCGCCATCGAGTGGGCGGTCGCCTCCGCCGCCGGCGGCAAGGTGGACCAGCCGCTGGTTATCACCGACACCAAGGGTGGCAAGCACACCGTCGCCGAGCCCGGCGACAAGATCGTGAAGAACTTCACGATGGACGATTCGCTTGAGAAGGTCGTGTTCTGCGACCCGCGACTGCCGGAATCGGCCGGCAACGGCACCAGCCTGACGATCCCGCAAGTGCTCGGCGCGCTGAAGGGCGGTCTCTGAGTACCGCGGCGCCATAAGCCGCACGGCGGAAAGGCGGACCGGGATTGCCGGCCGCCTTTCCGTCGCCTTGCCGCGCCGCGCCAGGTCGTGCCTACGCAGAACGGAGCCGCCGTGACCGTCATCGAACAACCGCCCACAGCCCATCGCGTAGTCGGGGCCGAAGCCGTGGGGCTGCGCCTCAGTCATGTCTGGAAACGCTACGGCGGTGTCGTCGCCGTCAAGGACGTCTCGTTCTCGGCAGTCGCCGGCGAGGTGCATGCGCTGCTGGGCGAAAACGGCGCCGGCAAGTCGACGCTGATGGGCATCGCGTCGGCGACGTGCGCCCGGACGAGGGCACGATCGAGTTGCAGGGCGAGGCGGTCGAACGCATGACGGCGGCGCAGGCGCAGCGCCGCGGCTTCGCGATCGTGCACCAGCACCCGGCGCTGCTGCCGGACCTGACGGTTGCCGAGAACATGCTGCTCGCGGTTCCGCGCAGCCTGCGCCACAGCGGCGTGCGCGGCACTGATTGGGTGGCGAGCCAGTTGGAGCGCGTCGGCTGCGCGGTGCATCCGAGCACCCGCATGGCCGAGGTGGGCATCGCGCAGCGCCATCTCGTCGAACTGGCGAAGGCGCTGGCGATCGACCCGAAGGTGCTCGTGCTCGACGAGCCCACGGCGCCGCTCACGGCCGACCTCGTCGAACTGCTGTTCGAGAAGATCCGCCTCGCCGCCGCGCGTGGCGCCGCGGTGATCTATATCTCGCACCGATTGCAGGAAGTCCGGCAGATCGCCGACCGCGTCACGGTGATGCGCGACGGCGAGGTCAGGGGTTCGGCGCCGATCGCCGAGATGTCCGACGAGGAAATGCTGCGGCTGATCGTCGGGCGCACCGTCACCAACGTGTTTCCGGCGAAGGGCGCCGGGCCGATGCAGTCGGCCGGCGCGCTGGCCGTCAAGCATTTGTCCGGCGGCGCCTTCCAGGACATCAGCCTGAGCGTGCGCGGCGGCGAGATCGTCGGCATCGCCGGCATCACCGGCAACGGCCAGAGCGAATTCCTGCGCTCGCTGGCGGGGTTGCTGCATGCGACGGGCGAGGTCACGGTCGGCGAGAAGCCGGTGCGCCTCGGGCATCCGGAAGCGGCCCACCACGCCGGGATCGTCTTTCTATCTGCGGACCGGCACAAGGAGGGGCTGTTCATGCGCCTCTCGGTCCGCGAGAACGCGGCACTCGCGGCGCTGCGGCGATTCGCCTGGCTCGGTATCGTCCGGGCACGCGTCGAGCAGCAAGCGGTCGAGGAGCAGAGCGCGCGCCTCGACATCCGCACCCCGTCGATCGAGGCCAACGTGGCCGGCCTCTCCGGCGGCAATCGGCAGAAGGTCGTGCTGGCGCGTGCCCTGCTCGCGCAGGCCGCGGTGGTGTTGGCCGAGGAGCCGACGGCCGGCGTCGATGTCGGCGCGCGCTCCGAGATCTACCGCATTCTGCGCGACGTCGCCGACCACGGCACGCCGGTGCTGATCGTCTCGTCCGATACGCTCGAACTCGAAGGTCTCTGCGATCGCGTCGTGGTGTTTTCGCGCGGCCATCAGATCGGCGAGCTCGCCGGCGCCGACGTCACCGAGGAGAACATCGGCCGCACGATGGTGACGGCGACGGCGCACCGGCGGGAGAGCGCGCGCGGCGCGGCCGCGGCTCGGTCGGGTTTGAGCTGGGGCACGCGGCTGCGTCAGTTCAGCGCCGGCGACTATGCGCCAAGCATCGTGCTGGCGATCCTGATCCTGGTGCTCGGCGCCTTCGCGACCAACTACAACGCCCGCTTCGTGTCGTCGTTCAACATCGAGAAGATCCTGCTGCTTTCCGCGGCACTGTCGTTCATCGGCCTGGGGCAGATGTGTCCCATCTTCACCGGCGGCATCGACGTCTCGGTCGGGCCGCTCGCCGGGCTGACCGTGGTGATCGCGTCGTTCTTCTTCGTCGATGGCAGCTCGGCCGCGATCATGCTGGTCGGCCTGCTGGCGATGTTCGGGGCCGGCGCCGCGATCGGGCTGGCCAACGGCTCGCTGGTCCGGTTCGGCAACTTCACCGCGGTCGCGGCGACGCTGGGCGTGTACATCATCATCCAGGGCTTCTCGGTGCTGCTGCGGCCGCAGCCGGCGGGCAGCATCAGCACTGACGTGATCGCCGCGGTGCAGACCAGCGTGGGGGGGGTGCCGGTCGCCTTCGTTGTCGCCGTGCTGCTGGCCATCGGGCTGGAAATCGCGCTGCGCTACACGCGCTGGGGGCTGAGCCTGCGCGCCGTCGGGTCGGACGAGGAATCCGCGGCCCGCATCGGCGTGCGCACCAATCGCTCGGTGGTCGCCGCGTTCGTCGCATGCTGCCTGCTGACCGTGGTCGGCGGGGTGATGGTGATGGCGCAGCTCGGCATCGGCGACCCCAACCAGGGCGTCGGCTATACGTTGAACAGCATCGCGGCCGTGGTGCTCGGCGGCGCCAGCCTCGCCGGCGGGCGGGGCGCCTTCATCGGCGTGCTGTTCGGCGCGGCGCTGATCCAGGAGATCAACTCCGCGACCTCGTTCGTCGGCCTGTCCGAGGCGTGGCAGGTCCTGGTTCATCGGCGGCCTCACGCTCGGGGCGGTGGCGATCTACTCGCACGCGCGCCGCGCCGCGGTCGCCGCTTGACCCGGACGCCGGGGCGTTGAAACTGCCGACGCTGGCCGGGCGACCGGGCCGGCAGGGAGGTTGCCATGAAAGCCTTGCTGTTCACAGCGCCGTTCAAGCACGAGGTGCACGACGTGCCGGAGCCGACGATCGGCCCGGAGGAAGTGCTGGTGCGGATGCACGCGGTCGGCATCTGCCACTCCGACTACGAGCTGTACGCCGGCAACTACATCATTCCGATCAAGTTCCCGCTCCGCCCCGGCCATGAGTGGGCCGGCGTGGTGATGGAGGTCGGGCGCGATGTCGCGACGCTGCGGCCCGGCGACCGCGTGGTCGGCGAATGCGTGATCGAGAAGCGCGACAAGATCGACCATTTCGGCTTCTCGATCGACGGCGCCTACTCGCAATACTTCAAGGCGCGGCCGGAATGGCTGCACAAGCTGCCGGACAGCCTGAGCTTTCGCGCCGCGGCGCTGGTCGAGCCGTTCACCTGCGGCTACTGGGCGGTTGTCGCCAACGGTGGCACCAACGCGTCGGAGACGGTCGTGGTCTCCGGCGGCGGCAACATCGGCCTGTGCGCATCGGCGGCGGCGCACGGCATGGGCGCGCGCGTGATCCTGATCGACCCGCTGCCGATGCGCCAGGCCGCGGCGCGCGCGCTCGGCGTCGACGAGGTGGTCGACCCGTCGGCCGGCGACGCGACGGCGCGCGTGCGCGAGCTCACTGGCGGGCGTGGCGCCGACCTCGTGATCGAAGCCTCGGGGCACGACGGCTCGCTCGCCTCGGTGTTCGGCTACGCGCGGCCGCGCGGCCGCGTGACCATGATGGGCATCGTGGTCGGCCGGAAGATCCCCGTGGAACTCGGCCAGATCCAGGCGCGCGAACTGACGGTGCGCGGCACCATCGGCTCGCCCGGCGTGTGGCCGGCGGCGCTGCGCTTCCTCGACCGCACCGGCCTCGATCTCTCGCCGATCCAGACGCACTTCTTCCCGCTCGCGGACGGCGTCGCGGCGTTCGACTTCGGCAAGAAAACCGCGGAGTGCATCAAGATCACGATGACCAACGAGGACTGATCGGCGGCGCGGGCGGCGCTCAGGCCGCCGCCCGCACCGCCGGCATCACTTCGGTTGCCATCAGCCGCATCGACTGCCGCATGATCGCCTTGTCCTGCCAATCATGTGCGCCCATCACCAGCGTACCGAACGGCCCGATCTCCCGCCGCAGCGCCACCAGTTTTTCCGCGACCGTCGCCGGGCTGCCGTAAATGACAAAATTGTCGCGCATCGCCTCGTGCGTCAGCGTCGCCGGATCGTCGCCCTCGCGCATCACGAACGGCGCCTTCGCGTTCAGGCGCTCGAAGATCGTGAACAGGTATTTGAAATACCAGTCGAACGTGCCGCCCGGTTTTTTCACGTAACGCTCGGCCTCCGCGTCGGTCTCGGCGACATGGATGCTGCGGGCGACGCGCCAGTCCGCAGGGTTGGCCACGCGGTTCAGCTTCGCCATCTCGTCGGCATAGGCTTCCCAGTGCGTCTTGACGTTCCACACCGGCACGAAATTCGCCGAAATCGGTGCCCAGCCCTTGCGCGCCGCGGTGCGGATCGATCCCGAGCGCGGGCTGAGCACCGAAATCGCCACCGGCGGATGCGGCTTCTGGTACGGCTTGGCCATGTGGCCCAGGCCGATCTCCTCGACCACCCACTCCTTGATGCGGATGTTCCAGTATTTGCCTTGCAGGTCGTAGGGCGGCTCGCCGGCCCAGATGGCGTGGATCATGTCGATCAACTCGAGCATCATCTCGTTGCGGTCGCTGTCGGCGACGCCGAACAGCTCGAAATCCGACGACAGGCCGCCGGGTCCGACGCCCATGATGAAGCGGCCCTTGGTCAGATGATCGAGCAGTGCCGCCTGCCCGGCCACTGTTGCCGGATGGTACTGCGGCAGGCAGATCACGCCGGTCGCCAGCTTGATGCGCGAGGTGCGCGCGGCCAGATGCGCGAGGAACATCATCGGCGAGGTGATCTGCTCCACCGCCGAGCTGTAGTGTTCGCCGACCCAGGCTTCCTCGAAGCCCAGTTCCTCGGCCAGCAGCACCGCCTCCACGTCCTCCTCGACGGTCGCGTGGTAGTCGCGGCCGAGGTTGTGGACCGGCATCATGAAATAGGAAAGTTTCATTTGCACACTCCGTCGGCGGCAGATGGGCCGGCACATGTGCTTAGCACGGCGGTGCAGTGCGCGTCACGTCGCGCGCGCCGGCGACTGCGGGATTTTGCGAAAGCCCTGGCAGAACAGCCGCCGCTCCGGTAAACCGTGTGTCGACACAGCGGGCGACTGGGAGGTACGCATGGCCGGCATTCCCGGTCTGGCAGGCACCGAACATATCGGCCTGACGGTTCCGGACCTGGAGGCAGCAACACGGTTTTTCGTCGACGTGATCGGCGGCCGCGTGCTGTTCGATGCCGGCCCCTTCATGGCGACGGACGACTGGATGGCGCGCCATCTCGGCGTGCACTCGCGCGCCGTGATCCGCAAATTGCGCATGATCAAGATCGAATGCGGCCCCTCGCTGGAACTGTTCCAGTACGAGGCGCCGGACCAGCAGCACGACCGCCCGCGCAACAGCGACTGGGCCGGCCATCACGTGGCCTTCTACGTCGAAGACATGGCCGCGGCCGTCGCGCATCTCCGGCTGCACGACGTCGAAGTTCTGGGCGAGCCGACGACCTTGACGGAGGGGCCATCGGCCGGGCTCACCTGGGTGTATTTCCGCGCCCCGTGGGGGTTGCAACTTGAACTGGTTTGCGCGCCGCAGCGGCTTGCCTATGAGCGGGCGGGCGGCGAATGGATGTGGCGGCCGTCAAAGAACGGCGAGGGAGAGCACACGACATGAAACGGCTCGATGGACGGGTGGCGATCGTCACCGGCGCGGCGCAGGGCATCGGCGAAGGCATCGTGCGCCGGCTTGCGGCCGAGGGCGCGAAAGTCGTGGTCGCCGACCTGAACGGCGCGAAGGCCGAGGAGGTGGCGGCGTCGCTGCGCGCCGAACAACTCCAGGCGATCGCCGTCGCGGTCGACGTCGCGGAGCGTGCGCAGGTCAAGGCCATGATTGCCGAAACCGTGCAGGCGTTCGGCAAGCTGGACGTGATGTTCAACAACGCCGGCTTCAACAAGCCGCTTGGATTCTTCGAGGCTGATGAAGAGAATTTCAATTCGATCATGCGGGTCAACGGGCTCGCGGTGCTGATCGGCATGCAGGAAGCCGGCCGGCAGATGATCGCGCAGGGGCACGGCGGCAAGATCATCAACACCGCCTCGATCGCCGGGCGCCAGGGCTACGCCGAGTTCGCGCCATACTGCGCAAGCAAGGCCGCGGTGATCTCGCTCACGCAGGCCGGCGCGCGCGCGATGGGCACGCACAAGATCACGGTCAACGCGTTCGCGCCCGGTGTGGTGCGCACGCCGCTCTGGGTCGGGCTCGAGCAGGACATGATCGCCAAAGGCGTGATCAAGCAGATGGGCGAGTTCATGGAGAGCTTTTCCGCCGGCATCCTGCTCGGCCGCGTCTCCGATCCGGCCGACCTGACCGGCATGACGACGTTCCTGGCCTCGGCGGACTCCGACTACATCACCGGCCAGTGCATCGTCTGCGACGGCGGCATGGTGATGTTCTGAACGCTACGCGCGTGCGCCGCGCAGCCCGAGGATCGCGCGCGCCTCGGCGGGGCTGGCAATGCTGCCGCCGAGCAGTTCGATGATCTGCACGGCGCGTTCGACCAGCGCGCCGTTGCCGGGCGTCAGCACGCCGCGCGAGATGTAGACGTTGTCCTCCATGCCGACGCGCACGTGGCCGCCGAGCAGCAGCACCTGCGCGAGCATCGGGAACTCCTGCCGGCCGATGCCGAACCCCGCCCAGTGGCAGCCGGCCGGCAGCAGGCTGTGCGCGTAGAGCATCGTCTGCGGCGTTGGCACGAAGCCGTAGCGCATGCCGGCCACGATCTGGAACAGCGGCGGCTGCTCGATCACGCCGTCGTCGATCAGTTTGCGCGCGAGGTGGATGTCGCCGCTGTCGAACACTTCGAGTTCCGGCTTGGTGCCGACGGCGCGGATCAGCTCCGCCATCCGCGTCACGCTCTCCGGCGTGTTGATCACGACCGAGGTGCCCGCGTACATCGTGTTGAAATCGAGCGAACAAATCTCCGGCCGCAACTCCTGCACGTGCGTCACGCGCGGATCGGGGCCCATCAGCGTCGTGCCGGGCGCCGCGACTTTCGGGTCGTCCTTGCTCGGGATGAAGCGCTGGCCTGGGCCGGTCGTGAGGTTGATCACCAGATCGACGCCACTCTCGCGGACGCGCTGCACGACTTCGCGGTAAAGCGCGAGATCCATGCTCTGCAGCGTGGTCACGGGGTCGCGCACGTGGATGTGGCAGATCGCCGCCCCGGCGCGCGCGGCTTCGAGGCAGGCGGCCGCGATCTGTTCGGGCGTGACCGGCAATCCCGGATGCTGCTTCACCGTGGTGATGCCGCCCGTGACGGCACAGCGTAATAATGGTTTTTGCCGACATGTCCGCTCCTGCCCGTTCAGGTCATCCGATACGCCCGGCGCCGGTGCAGCGACTTCACCGTCATCTGCATTGCGATCACCAGGATCAGCAAGGCGCCCGCGGCGAGATTCTGCACGTAGTACGGCGCGCCGAGGCTGGCGACGCCGGTGATCAGGAAACGCAGCGTGAACAGCCCGATCGCTATGCCGATCACGTTGCCGCGGCCGCCCTCCAGCGCAATCCCGCCCATCAGGCAGGTGGTCGCGGCCGACAGCAGCAACGTGTCGAAGCCGAGCGGCGTCGCGCTACCGAGCCGCAGCGACAGCACGCTGCCGCCGAGACCCGCGAGCGCGCCCGAGCAGGTGAACGCGATCACCATCGGCCGCAGCAGCGGCACGCCCGCGGCCTTGGCCTCGTTGCGCCCGCCGCCGATCGCGTAGATCTCCCGGCCCCAGCGCGTGTAGCGCAGGAATAGCCCGAATGCGACGAACACAAACACCATGCCCAGGCTCAGCGGCGAGAAGACACCGAGATAGCGGTCGGTGAAGAAGTCGATCTGGTCGAGCTGGTCGATCGGCATCGTCACCGAGTTCTCGTGCGAGATCACCATCGCGATGCCGCGCAGCCCGATCAGCGTGCCGATCGTGAACACCAGCGAATTGATGCCGAGAACTCCGATCACCAAGCCCTGCAACGCGCCGACCGCCGCAGCGAACAGCACGCCCACGAGCATCGAGGGAAACACGCCGATACCGACGATGTCGATCACGATGATGCCGGTGACGGCTGCGAGCGAGCCGACCGAGAGATCGAACTCACCGGCCAGCATCGAGATCCCGACGCCCACCGAGACCGTGCCGATCAGCACCGCGCCATCGAGCAGCGCCGCGATGCCGGTGGCTGTGTGGTAGTTCGGCAGTTGCAGCGCGAATGCGAGATAGACCAGCAGCATGAACGCCGCGCGGATGCCGAGGTCGATGATCGTGTCGCGCCGGTTCATTCAGCGCCGCCGCTGCAATATGTGGAACACACAGGTGGCCACCGCCACCAGGCAACCGACCACGGTCATCCGCCATCCCGACGAAAAATCGTTCAGCAGCATGAAGTTCTGCAGCAGCGCGATGAATACCGCGCCGAGTGCCGCCTGCACCGGCGAGCCCTCGCCGCCGCGCAGCGCGATGCCGCCGACCAGGATCGCCGCGATTACGTCGAAGTTGAGGCCCTGGAACAGGTTCGCGACGGCCTGGCCGAATTGGGCGGCCGCGGAAATGCCGGCGAGCCCACAGCAGATGCCGAGCAGCGTCACCCCGATCAAGCCTGCCTGCCCCACCCGCAGCCCGGTCGCCTGCGCGGCGGCGCGGTTGGCGCCGGTGAGCAGCAGCACACGGCCGATCCGCGTCTTCTGCAACACGAACCACGCCAGCGGCGTCAGGATGATGAACGCCCAGCTTTGCGTCGGCACGCCCAGCGGCCGCCCTGTGCCAAGCCACTGCGCCGCATCGGTGCCGAGCAAGATGTTCTGATTCTGGCTGACCACGGATGCGAGGCCGCGGAAGAAGCCGCCGAACGCCAGCGTGGTGATGATCGGGTCCGCGCCCAGCGCGATGATCCCGCCCTGCACCGCGCCGCCGACGCCCGCGAACAGCAGCGTCGCGAGCAGGCTCAGCGCGAGCCCCAGCTTGGCGCGCATCAACCAGCCGAAGATGCACGCGGTCAGGATCGACAACTCCTCGGCCGACAGCGCAAACAGGTTGCCGCCGATCGTCACGTACGACATGCCGAGCGCGATGATGCCGGTGATCGAGGCCTGCCGGATCACCACAAGCATGTTGTCGAGGGTCAGGAAACTCGGCGTGGTCGCGCCGCCGATGATGACCAGCACGACAACGGCCGCGACGACGATCGCCACGGCCACGCGGCGCCGCCGCGCCGCCGCGAGCGGATCGATCTCGCGGCCGCCGGTCTGGATCAGGTCGGCGACGACACGCAGCGAGTTCACGCAACCCCTCCGGCGTCGGCGTCCATCGGGTGCGTCACGTCGCGGAACAAATCCTCCGGCTCGATCCGGTCGGCGCGGGCCACGCGCACCAGCCGGCCGCGAAAGAACGTCGCGATCGTGTCGGCGAGGCCCAGCACTTCCTGGTTGTCGGACGAGGCGAACATGATGGCGAGCCCCTGGTTCGCCAGCGTACGCAGATGCCGGTAGATCTCCGCGCGCGCGCCCACATCGACGCCGCGCGTCGGCTCCTCGACCAGTAGGATCGTCGGCTGGATGCCGAGCCATTTGCCGAGCGCGACTTTCTGCTGGTTGCCGCCCGACAATTTGCCCGCATGGCTGCCGAGACGGTCCAGCGCGACCTCGAAGAATTTTGCCAGTTCGGTGGCAATCTGCACCTCGCGCCGGCGGCTCAGCAGCCCGCCGACGGTGATGCGCGGCAGCGCCGGCGAGGTGAAATTTTCGTACAGGTCGCGCACCGCGAAAATGCCGTCGCGCTTGCGATCGTCGGAGCAATAGGCAATGCCCATGCCGATCGCGTCGCGCACCGTGCGCGGCGTGAGCGGCTGGTTGCGCAACATGATCGCGCCGCCGTCGCGCGGCACCACGCCCGCGACCGCGCGCAGCACCGCGTTCGCGCCGCTGCCGAGCTGCCCGGCCAGCCCGAGGATTTCGCCTTTGTGCAGCTCAAGCGACACCGGCCGCCGCAGCCCGGGCGCGGTGACCGCGCGCAGCGCCAGCACCACCTCGCCGGGCGCGCCGCCGCGCTCGGGAAACATCTGCTCCAGCCGGCGGCCCAGCAGATGCTCGATCAGTTCGTCGATGTCGAGGCTTTTCACCTCAACCGGCGCGAAGCTGCGGCCGTTGCGGAAGATCGTGACCCGATCTGCGATCTCGAACACCTCGCCGAGCCGGTGGGTGACGTAGATGATCGAACGCCCCTCGGCCGCGAGCTTGCGCACCACCGACTTCACCATCTCGATCTCGGCGTCCGACAGCGCCGCGGTCGGCTCGTCGAGGATCAGGATCCGCGCGTTGCGCGACAGCAGCCGGGCGATCTCGACCAGCTGCTGCTGCGCCAACGGCAGGCTGCCGGCCGGGGTTGCCGGGTCGATCGCGCCGAGCCCGACCAGGTCGAGGAATGGCCGCACCCGCGTGGCCAGCGCGCGGCCGGTCCAGATCGGTTGCCGGTCGCTGCCGCCGAGGCAGATGTTCTCCGCGATCGAGAGCGGCGCGACGATACTGAGTTCCTGCGTCACGTAGGCGACGCCCGCATGCAACGCCTGGCTCGGCGAGCGCAGGCGCACGTGCTGGCCGTCGATCTCGATGGTGCCGGCGTCGGCACGCTCGAGGCCGGCGAGGATTTTCACCAGCGTGCTCTTGCCGGCGCCGTTCTCGCCGAGCAGCGCCATCACTTCGCCGCGCGCGAGGCTGAAGTCCACGCCTTGCAGGGCAGTGACCGAGCCGTAGTGCTTGGCGATGCCCTGCATCCGCAGCACCAGGTTGTCAGTCTGCATCGGCCCGCGTCCCGTCGGTCGGCAGCGCCGCCGCGCCAGCGTGCGCGGCGGCGCCGGGTCTGCCCGTCAGTAGTTGCACAGTTCCTTGAAGCCGTAGCCCCACAGCTTGAAGTTGTCCAAGTCGGCCTGCGTGTTGCCGACCCAGGGGTTGGGGATGAAATTGTAGCGGTGCGCATCGCCGTCGTCCGACGGCGGCGTGTTGGGATCGGCCGGCAGATAAACGGCGCCGTCCAGCACCTTGCCGGTCTTCAGCGCCTTGTAGGTCGACTGCACCGAGGACCAGCCTTCCAGGTACGCCGCCTGGATGCCGGTGCCGATGATCTCGCCCTTCAGCAGGTTGGTGGTGTCGCCATGGCAGGTGCCGCCGACCACCAGCACGTCCTTGCCCGGATGCAGGCCGTTTTCCTTGAGCGCCTGGATGACGCCCTCGGCGAGCGAGTCGTTCTCGGTGTACACCCAGGTGATCTCGGACTTGTGCGCGGGAATGATCTGCGCAGCCGTTTTGTAGCCTTCCTGCGCCATGAAGCCGGCATCGTGCTCAAGGATCACCGAGAGCCCCTTCGCCTCGACGACCTTCTTGAACGCCTTCTCGCGGTCCGAGCCCGCCGAGTAGCCGGCGGGGAAGGTGATGATCAGGCCCTTGCCGCACTTGTCCGTCTTGCTCTCGTCGCACGCCTTCAGCAGCGCCTTCGCCGCGGTCTCGGCGTTGAGGAAGTCGTTGACGCCGGCGTAGGCGGTCCAGAATTTCTCGGTGCCGGCGATCGGGTACTGGTTGGTGAACACCACGGGCACGCCGGTCTTCGACAGCTCGCGCAAGGAGCCGGTGCCGGCCGCGTTCACATACGGCCACCAGATGTAGCCGGCGACCTTTTCGCCCGAGGCGATCTCCTGCTGCACCTGGCTGTCCTGCTCGGCCTGGTCGCGGCTGCTCTCGATGATCTTGATGTCGTAGCCAAGCTCCTTGGCCTTGGCCCGGGCACCCTTCTGCCACTGCGCCAGATAGTTGTCGGTGCCCGGCGGCATGAACACCACCATCAGCCCCTTGCTGTCGGCCTGCGCATGCCCGACCGCGAACGGCGTCAGCATTCCCAGTGCCACCGCCAAGCCGAGCAGCCGGGTCTTCATCGTGTTGCTCCTGTCTGGAGTCTTCATGTCGTCCTCCCTGGTTGGTGCGGAATTTTCGGCCGTCTAGCTCCGTCTCATCGCGACAGCCCGACGGTGAGGCCGCCGCAGACATACATCACCTGCCCGGTCACGAAACCGCTGCGCCGGTCGAGAAAGTAGCTGACGGCGTGGGCGATGTCCGCGGGCGTGCCGATGCGGCCGACCGGAATGGCCGCGATGATCGCCGCCGTGCGCGGGTCGTCCGGCGGATTGGCGCGGCGGAACAGTTTGGTCTCGATCGAGCCGGGAGCCACGGCGTTGACGGTGATGCCGTCCTTCGCCAGTTCCAGCGCCCAGGTCCGCGTCATGCCGTGCAGCGCCGCCTTGCTCGCCGAATACGCGGTGCGCAACTCCTTGCCGAGGCTGGCGCGGCTGGAGATCGAGACGATGCGACCGAATTTTTCCCGCCGCATGCCCGGCACCACCGCCTGCGTGCACAGCATGGCGCTGCGCAGGTTGAGCGCGATCACCGCGTCGAAATCCTCGGCCGTGGTCGCGTCCAGCGTCGCCGGCCGCACCATGCCGGCGCAATGCACGAGGCGCAGCACCGCCGCCGCCGCCGTCTCGCGGCGCAGCACCTCCCGCGTCATCGCGACGTCGGCGAGGTCGACCCGTACCCAGCGCCCGGCCGCCCCTGGCGCGGGCGGCGCGATGTCCAGATTGACGACATCGTAGCCGTCCGCCGCCGCGCGCGCGCAGATCGCCGACCCGATCTCGCCGGAGCCGCCGGTGACGATGATCGCGCCGTCGCTCATGCCGCCGCCGCCATGCCCCGCGCAGAGCCGGCCGATTGCTGCCAGGAATATGGATGTGGCGATGCCACGAGCTTTGTTTCCTCCCCGTCTGCTTGCGCCCGGGCGCCGCCTGCCGTTGTCGCTTGGTTCGCGCCACTCGGCGGCGATGCGAGGCCGGCAGTCCCCGGACTGTCGCAGTCGCACGGCTTTCGCTCTAGCGAAAATTTATCCGATTTGGATATTCTGCCGAATGGTGATCGCGGACCCAACCATGACCCGGGAGGAACTGCTCCGCATCGTCGACTTCGTGGAGCAGAGCCACGCGGCGGCCGACGCGGTCGAGTTGCTGGCGGCGCCGGCGCCGGAATGGCGCATGGCGCTGTTCCTGATGCGCCGCCATCTTGAGGGCAAGCTGGTCACGGTGACCTCGCTCGCGGCCGTCTCCGGCGCGCCCTACGCGACGGCGATGCGCCGGATCGACGCGCTGTTCGAGCGCGAGCTGATCGTGCGCAAGCCGCGCACCGGCACCGGCCGATCGTTCTCGCTGCATCCCTCGCCGCGACTGCTCGAGGAGTTCCGTGCCTATGCGGTTCGGATGAAGCAACTGGTCGGCCGCACGATCGGCGTCACCACGCGCGGCGACTACGACAACTTCTATTTCGGCGCGTCGTATCTCGCCGGCCGCATCATCCCGCCGGCCTCGCCGCGCGCCGGCGCGACGCCCGGGCAGACGGTGCGCATGCCGATGTTCATCGATCCGACCAGCCACGCCGTGCAGGCCGCGGTCGCCGAGATCGAGCGCACGCTCGCGGCCCGGCTCGACATCACCATGCTGGGGCTGGACGCACTGCGCGAGGAGGTGCGGCGCAACGCCGGCGAGGCGCAGTCGGACTACGACATCATTCCGCTCGACATGCCCTGGATCGCCGAGTTCGCCGAGGCCGGCGCGCTGCTGCCGCTCGACGACATCCTGCGCGCGGCGCATTTCAACCACGGCGACTTCCACCCGACCGGCTGGGCCGCCGGCCGCTATCACGGCGTGCAGTACGGCATCCCGATCCAGACCACCCCCGAATTGCTGCTGTATCGCACCGACCTGTTCGCCGAGGCGGGGCTCGCGCCGCCCACCGACATGCAGCGCGTGCTGGATGCCGCACGGCTGTTCCACGCACCCGCAAAGGGCCGCTACGGCATCGCCTGGAACGGCCGGCGCGGCACGCCGATCGCGCACAGCTTCGTGCTGGTGATGGCGGCGTTCGGCCGGCCGATGCTGGCGCTGCGCCGCACCGCCGACGGCTTCGACACTTCGGTTGTCGCCGGCGAGGAGATGCGCCCGACGATCGACACGCCGGAGGGATTGCAGACCGCGGAATACCTGCGCGAGCTGCTCGCGTTGTCGTGCCCGGGCGTGCTCGACATGGCGTGGGACGAGCGCGTGCGCAGCTACGGCCGCGGCGAGGTCGCAATCGCCTACGAGTGGTCGATCCGCGCCGGTGTGTTCGAAATGGACGACACGTCGCCGGCGCAGGGCCGCACCGGGTATCTGCCGCTGCCGCACGGCCCGAGCCTGCAGCGGCACGTCTCGCCGATCGGCGGCTTCATCCTGAGCATTCCGGCCAACCTGTCGCCGGGCCGGGTGGCGCTGTCCTGGCGCACCATCGAATGGCTCACCTCGCCCGAGATGATGAAGCTGTTCATCCAGCGCGGCGGCACGGTCAGCCCGCGGTTTTCGGTCAGCGCCGACCCGGAGATCGTGGCGACCTGCCCGGTCATTCCGATCGTCGATCAGATGGAGAAGCTCGGGCAGATCCAGGCGTGGCCGCGGCCGCCCGTGCCGGCCTGTTCCGAGTGCATGGCGGTGCTGGGCGAGGAAGTGCACGACCTGATGCTGGGCGTCACCGGCCCGCGCGCCATGCTGCGCCAGGCGCAGAACCGGATCGATGCGATCATGCGCGGCCGTGGCTACTACGCGTAGCGGCGACATTTTTTTCTGGAAATCAATATCATGGGACGCGCGATCGCCGCCCCTCCGCCCAGGCAGCCCCGTTGCGGCATGGGGGCGAAACGAGTTCGTGCGCGATACGCGCGGCTTGCCCGCGCCGCTGCGATCCAACATATCTGCGGCGTCCGGCCGCTCCCGCAGGGCACGCCGGACCAGGAGCGCCCGATGTCCGAAGCCATCGACCTGCCGCCGCTGCTGACGATCGCCGCGTTCGATGCGTTCCTCGAAACGCAGAACGACGACGCGCGCTGGGAGCTGATCGGCGGCCGCGCCGTGGCGAAAACCGACTTGACGCTCGACCATGCAGAGATCGTCGGCAATATCGGCGGCGCCCTGCGGCCGTTGATGCCGGCCGACCGGCGCTGGCGCGTGACCGCAGGAGACGTGCGGGTGCAGTCGTCCGAGAACACTCGCGGCACCTATGCGCCAGTGCCCGACGTGATGGTCTGGTGCGGGCCGATGCAGCCCACGCGCAATTTCGTCACCACGCCGCTGATCGTCGTCGAGGTGCTGTCGCCGTCCAGCATGGATAACGACCGCGGCGCCAAGCTCCGCTTCTACAAGGCGGGGTTCCAGACGCTGCGGCAGATCGTGCTGGTGTATCAGGACCAGATGCGGGTGGAACGGTTCGAGCGCACCGGCGAGGGCTGGGAGCCGCTGACGCTGACCCGGCCGGAGCAGACGCTGCTGTTCACGCCGCTGGTGTTCGAGTTGCCGTTGGCCGACATCTACGCGGGGGTCGCGCTGCCCGGGTGATGCCCGGGGGCGCAGCGTATTGGTGATCCGGCTCGGCGCGTTCGGGGATTTCGTGCTGTCGTTCGGGCCGTTCGCGGCGATCCGGGCACATCACCCGGACGCCGAGATCTCTCTCCTGACCACCGAACCGTTCGCGGATTCTCGCGCGGCAGGCGCCGTGGTTCGACCGGGTGCTGGTCGATGCCCGGCCGGCCGTGTGGGATCTGCCCGGCCTGTGGCGGCTCTACCGGCAATTGCGCGGATACGACCTTGTGTACGACCTGCAGACGTCCGGCCGCTCCAGCCGGTATTTCGTCCTCGCCGGCCGGCCGCGATGGTCCGGCATCGCCCGCGGCTGCGCGTTGCCGCACGCCAACCCGGCACGCGGGACCATGCACACGCTGGAGCGCCAGCGCGACCAGCTTCGCGCCGCCGGCATCGAGTTTTTCCGGCGCCCGAGCTGTCCTGGCTGGACGGACGAAGTTTCGACATTTCCTCACCATTTGCGCTGCTGGTTCCCGGTGCGGCGCAGCACCGTCCCGGCAAACGCTGGCCGGCCGACCGATTTGCCGCACTGGCGGAGACGCTGCATCGGGCGGGAACGACGCCGATCGTTCTGGGCACGCACGCGGAAGCGCCATCGGCAAAAATCATCCGGGAGAAATGCCCGGCGGCCGTCGACCTGGCGGGCGCTACCACAATCGCCGACATCGCCGGCCTCGCCCGACGGGCAACCATGGCAATCGGCAACGACACCGGGCCGATGCACCTGATCGCCGCCGTCGGCTGCCCGTGCGTCGTGCTGTTCTCGGCCGCGAGCGATCCGGCGCTGACCGCGCCGCGCGGCCCCGGCGGCGCCTGGCCGACGGTGCTGCGCGTGCCCGATCTGGCCGACCTGACGGTGGCAAGGGTTGCGGCGGCGCTGCCGGGGCGCCAATAGAGGCGCCCATCGTTCAGCGAAGAGGACCCGCTATGCCCGCCATCACCCTGCCCGACGGTTCCGTGCGCCGTTTCGACGGGCCGGTGACGGGCACGACCGTGGCGGCGGCGATCGGCCCCGGCCTCGCCCGCGCGGCCCTGGCGATGAAGCTCGAACGGCAAGCTGTCGGACCTCTCCACCGAGATCGCCGACGATGCCGCGGTGGTGTTCGTCACCCGCCGCGATCCGCGATGCGCTCGGCACTGATCCGCCACGACGCCGCGCACGTGCTGGCCGAGGCCGTGCAGGAGCTGTACCCCGGCACGCAGGTGACCATCGGCCCGGCGATCGAGAACGGCTTCTATTACGATTTCGCACCGCAACCAGCCGTTCACCCCCGAGGACTTCCCGCCGATCGAGGCGAAGATGCGCGAGATCGTCGCCCGCGACGAGAAGTTCGAGCGCCAGGTGTGGGACCGCGACGAAGCGATCGAGTTCTTCGAGGCAGCGCGGCGAACGCTTCAAGGCCGAGCTGATCCAGCGACCTGCCGGCAACCGAAGCGATCACGCTGTACAGCCAGGGCGACTGGATCGACCTGTGCCGCGGCCCGCACATGCGCGCCACCGGCGACGTCGGCACCGCGTTCAAGCTGATGAAGGTGGCCGGCGCCTACTGGCGCGGCGATCACCGCAACCCGATGCTGTCGCGCATCTACGGCACCGCCTGGCGCGACCAGAAGGAGCTCGACGCCTACCTGACCATGCTGGAGGAGGCCGAGAAGCGCGACCACCGCCGCATCGGCCAGCGACATGGGCCTGTTCCACCTCCAGGAAGAGGCGGTCGGCAGCGTGTTCTGGCACCCGAAGGGCTGGACGGCTCTATCGCGCGGCGGAAAGCTACATGCGCCGCCGGCTCGACGCCGCCGGCTACCAGGAGGTCAAGACGCCGCAACTGGTCGACCGCGCGCTGTGGGAAGCCTCCGGCCACTGGGAAAAGTTCCGCGAGCACATGTTCATCGCCCAGGTCCCGGACGAGGACAAGGTGCTGGCGCTCAAGCCGATGAACTGCCCGTGCCACGTGCAGATTTTCCAGCCAGGGCCTGCGCAGCTACCGCGAGCTGCCGCTGCGCATGGCGGAATTCGGCGCCTGCCACCGCTACGAGCCGTCGGGCGCGCTGCACGGCATCATGCGGGTGCGCGCGTTCACCCAGGACGACGCGCACATCTTCTGCACCGAGGACCAGATCGCGCCGGAAACCGTGCGGTTCGTGGCGCTGCTGGCCGTCGATCTACCGCGACTTCGGCTTCCCGGAGTTCCGGGTGAAATTCTCCGACCGTCCGGCCGATGCGCGCCGGCACCGACGAGGTGTGGGACCAGGCCGAAGCGCGCGCTGAAGGAGCCTGCGCGCATCGCCGGCGTCGACTACGAGCTGCAACCCCGGCGAGGGCGCGTTCTACGGCCCGAAACTCGAATTCGTGCTGCGCGACGCGATCGGCCGCGACTGGCAATGCGGCACCTTGCAGGTCGACTTCATCCTGCCGCGAGCGGCTGGACGCCGAATATGTCGGCGAGGACGGCGCGCGGCATCGCCCGGTGATGCTGCACCGCGCCATCCTCGGCAGCTTCGAGCGCTTCCTCGGCATCCTCATCGAGCACTATGCCGGCCGCTTCCCGCTCTGGCTCGCGCCGGTGCAGGCGGTGGTCGCCACCATCGTCTCCGACGCCGACGCCTATGCCGCCGAGGTCGCTGCCGCGCTGCGAGGCGGCCGGGCTGGTCGTCGAGACCGACCTGGGCAACGAGAAGATCAACGCCAAGATCCGCGAGCACTGCCTGCAACACGTTCCGGTGCATCGCCGTGGTCGGCCGCAAGGAGGCGGAGAGCCGCACCGTCGCGCTGCGCCGCCTCGGCGGCGAGGCGCAGGAGGTGCTGTCGCTGGCCGAGGCGGTCGCCCGCCTTGCGGCCGAGGCCACGCCGCCCGATCTGCGGTACCGGCGCCGCCGCGGCTGCCTGACGCACCCCTTGTCGCGCTTGCTATGGCGGGGCAGGATGGGTGAACACTTCGCGTCCATGCGGCGCATGATCGCACCGCCGTATGGTCGAGCCGCCGTTACACGATCAACCTCGACAGGAGAGCACCATAGCCAGGACCCCTGCCCGCCCCGCGCCAGCTCGCGACGGGCCCCGCGTGAACGAGGACATCCGCGCCGCGCAGGTGCGACTGATCGACCAGGAAGGCGAAATGCAGGGCGTGATGACCGCCCGCGAGGCGATGCAGCGCGCCTTCTGCGGTCGGCCTCGACCTGCTGGAGATCAGCCCGAACGCCGATCCGCCGGTGGTGAAAATCCTCGATTTCGGCAAATTCAAATACGAACAGCAAAAGAAGCGAAACGAAGCCAAGAAGAAACAGAAAGTCATCGAGATCAAGGAAGATCAAGGTTCGCCCGAACATCGACGAGAACGATTATCAGGTGAAAATGCGCGCCATGAAGTCGTTCATCGAGGAAGGCGACAAGGTGAAGGTGACGCTGCGCTTCCGCGGCCGCGAAATGGCGCACCAGGAAATCGGCGTGAAGGTGCTGGAGCGCATCCGCGCCGACATGGACGCGGCCGACCAAGGTCGAGCAGATGCCGCGCATGGAAAACCGCCAGATGGTGATGGTGCTGACGCCGCGGTAACGGGCGTCTACGCGCGAGGGTCGAAACGCCTGCGCCAGCGCAGCCATCCGCAGAGCGGCAGAGCGATCGCGAGCAGCAGGGCGCTCGCGGCGTTCAGCCACTTGGCCGCGTCCATCCACCACGGCATGCGGAACGGCAACGGGCGGTAGCTCAGCAGCGCCTCGGCGCTGGGGCGGTCGGCCTCGGAAAACTGGTCGCCGGGGCGGCACTCGTTCTGCGCGGGGAACACGTCGCACACCGGGTTGCGCAGGTTCAAACGGCCGTCGCCGGCCACCAGCGCGTCGCCCGGGTGCAGCGTGCCGCGGCGCATGTCCTCGCGCCAGTAGCCGAAGATCGGCCAGTAGCAGTTGAGTTGCGACTGCCCGCCGGTGAACGAGGCGGCGAACGCCTGCTCGTCCTCGCCAGTCAGGCTGGTGACCGGCGGGACGGCGGCGCCAGCGTGCAGCGCCGCCCAGCCTTGCCCGATCGGCGCGATCGGGAACGCCGAAGCGCCATAGCCGTGATCCTCGTAGTAGCTCAGGTCGGCGCGGGCCACCCAGACCAGCGCAAGCAGCGCCGACGCCACGGCGAGCGGCACCGCGACGATGGTCCCGTGCCGGCCGGCCAGCCGGTCCAGCGCCAGCGCGGCGCCGAGGATCGCCGGCAGCATCCAGCTGGCGAACCAGCGCGTCAGGATGCTGCTGTTGTGCAGCAGCGGCAACGTCTTCAGCCAGGCGCTCCAGCCGGGCGCGTAGAAATTCGCCGCCACCGCTACGACGACGAGCAGCAGCATCCCGGCCGCGCAGGCGAGCCGGCCCGGCCCCGGCCGCCGCCAGTGCCCGCGCAGGAGCCAGGCCAGCGCGGCGGCCGCGAGCAGCAGGGCCGGGACCGGGGTCACGGTGTAGACGAACTCATGCTGGTCGTAGCGGATGTTGTGGCCGGTCTGCGACCAGTCGGCGCCGAACACCTCCTGCAGGTCCGGCGGCGGGCCGAGGAACAGCATCTGCACCGGCTGCCACACCGCGTTCCACAGGCCGCGGAAGCCGGGCAGCACATAGAGGTCGCGCGGGTAGTGGGCGAGCAGCGCGAACGCGGCGGCGAGCTTGCCGGCGGACAGCGCCGCCCCCAGCGCCGCCGCCGCGCCGAGCCGCGCCGCCGCCCGCCAGGACCAGCCGACGGTTGCGCCCGCCAGCAGCAGAACGAAAGCGCCGGTCAGCGCCGCCGGCACGACCAGCTGCACCATGCCGGCCTCGACCATCGCCGCGACCAGCAGCGCGGCAGAACCGACGCGCAGAACCTCGCTCGCGGCGCCGCGTCGCTCGCCCCAGGGCAGCACGGCGAGCAGCAGCGTCGGCAGCAACATGAACGGGTAGTACGGCAGGTGCCCGACCAGCATGCGCGTCGCGTAGAACAGGTTGAACATGAACAGAACGCCGGCCAGCCCCGCCGCCGCCGGGCTCGCGCGGAACGGCAGGCGGGCCAGCGCATACGCGCCAAGAAACCCGGCGCCGGCCGCCGCGAGGATCGTGACCTGCACCGCTGTCATCGGCGAGACGACCAGAGACAACGCCTGGGCCAGCGAGAAGTACGGCACCTGCGGGTCGGCGAAATACGGGACGCCGGCGCACTCCGCCGGGCTGAACCAGGGCAGCGCCGACAGCCCGTTGGTGGCGAACCAGTAGTCGCCGACCAACAGGTCCGGCAGCCACAGCGCGAAATCGGCGGGCAGCGAGCCCTGCTCGTTCGGCAGCAGCGGCAGGTAGAGCGCGGCGAACAGGCCGAGTAGCGGGACCAGGGAGGCGACGACGAGCAACCGTTCGTGTCGCGCGGCCCAGGCCAGTGCGCGCGGCGCCGGCCACGCGGCGGAGTGGCTCACGCCAACTGGCCGTGCAGAAACCCAAGCGCCGGCAGCGGCTTCCATTTGCGCGGCAGGTCGGCGCGGCGGATCGGGGCCACGCTGTAGTGCGGCACCGGGTGGCGGGCGGAGCGCAGGAACGCTTCGTACGCCTCGCACCTGCTGCTGCCGCCAGGAGCGGTCTTCGAGCGCCGCGTGGCGGCTGCCGTAGACGTCGGCGACCCGATGGGTCTTGCCGACCGAGGCCACCACCGCCCAGAGCGTGTCCCCCAGGGTATCGTCGCCGGCCCGGGGAAAGCGGGCGACGTCCCCCATCAGCGGCGCCCTGCGGTCACGCAGGCACGGGCCCGGGGCTTACCCCCCTGCACGTCCGGATGCGCGGCGCGGTCGCTCGGCTGCTTCATCGCCGCCATCATATGGCAGGATCGTCGCGCCAGCCAACCCGCCGGGCCGGCATGCGCCGCACTTCCTTGACAGATTTGCGTCGGCGCGCCCATAAGCCGCGCTTTCCCGTCGGTCCGCGAAGGTTCGCGCACCGGCGCGCAACCGTTTGAACGGAAGTCCGCCGTGTTCGACACGCTGTCAAACAAGCTGTCCGGGGTGTTCGACCGCCTGCGGCAACGCGGCTCGCTCAACGAGATCGACGTCGCCGAGGCGTTGCGCGAAGTCCGGCTCGCGCTGCTGGACGCCGACGTGGCGCTGCCGGTGGTGAAGGACTTCATCACCAAGGTGCGCGAGCGCGCCGTCGGCACCGAGGTGCTGGACAGCGTCACGCCCGGCCAGCAGGTGGTCAAGATCGTCAACGACGTGATGATCGAGGCGCTGGGCGGCGCGGGGCAGTGCCGCTGAACCTGAACGCGGTCGCGCCGGTGCCGATCCTGATGGTCGGGCTGCAAGGCTCCGGCAAGACCACGACCTCCGGCAAGCTGGGGCTGCGGCTGTCGCAGCGGCTGCGGAAGAAAGTGCTGCTGGCAAGCCTCGACGTGCAGCGGCCGGCGGCGCAGTTGCAGTTGCAGCAACTGGCCGAGCGCGCGGGCGTCGCCTCGTCTGCCGATCGTGCCGGGCGAGACGCCGCTGCAGATCGCCCGCCGCGCGATGGAGACCGGGCGGCGCGAAGTTTTCGACGTCGTCGTGCTCGACACCGCCGGGCGGCTGTCCATCGACCAGGAACTGATGGACGAGGTCGGCGAGATCCGCGCAGCGACCAACCCGGCGGAGACGCTGCTGGTGGTCGATGCGATGACCGGCCAGGACGCGGTGAACACCGCGCAAAGCGTTCAACGACGCGGTCGGCGTGACCGGCATCGTGATGACCCGGATGGACGGCGACGCACGCGGCGGCGCGGCCCTGTCGATGCGGGCGATCACCGGCGCGCCCATCAAGCTGACCGGCTCCGGCGAGAAGCTCGACGCGCTCGAGGATTTCCATCCGGAGCGCGTCGCCGGCCGCATCCTCGGCATGGGCGACGTGATCGGGCTGGTCGAGAAGGCGGCGGAGACGCTGGACCAGCAGGAGGCCGAGAAACTCGCCCGCAAGATGGCGAAGGGCACGTTCGACCTCGAGGACTACGCCAACCAGCTGCGCCAGATCACCAAGATGGGCAGCATCTCCTCGATCATCGGCATGCTGCCGGGCGCGGGAAAAATCCAGCAGCAGCTGGAGCAGGCCGGGGCCGCGAACCTCGACAAGACGGTGCTGAAGCGGCAGGCGGCGATCATCGGCTCGATGACCAGGAAGGAGCGGAAGACGCCGGATCTGATCAAGGCGAGCCGCAAGAAGCGGATTGCCGCCGGATCGGGCACGTCGGTTCAGGAAGTGAACAAGCTGCTGAAGCAGTTCGACGACATGTCCCAGATGATGAAGCGCATGAACAAGCTTGGTCAGAAGGGACTGATGCGGCACGGGCTTTCGGCCCTGCTGCCGAAGGGAATGACGGGCGGCAACCGCCCGTACTGACGTCTCACACGGAGAAAGTACAGAGCTATGGGCCTGAAGATTCGCCTCGCCCGCGCCGGCGCCAAGAAGCGGCCGTACTATCATATCGTCGTCGCCGACAGCCGCTCGCCGCGCGACGGGCGGTTCATCGAGAAGGTGGGCAGCTACAACCCGATGCTGCCGGCCGAGCACGCCGACCGCATCCGCTTGCAGGGGGAGCGCATCACCCATTGGCTGAGCCAGGGCGCGCTCGCGACCGACCGGGTGGCGCGGTTCCTCGGCCGCGCCGGCCTCGCGCCGATGCCGGCCTGGAAGGAGCAGCCGGTGCAGTCGGCGCCGAAGAAGAAGGCGCAGGAGCGCGCCAAGGCCGCCGCGGCGGCGGCCGGCTGATCGCGGGCGGCGCGTGCCGGGGCCGAGGATCCTGATGGCGGTGGTCGGCAGGCCGCATGGCGTGCGCGGGTTGCTGCGCGTGCAAAGCCACGCCGCCGATCCGGCCGACCTGCCGCGCTACAGCCCGCTGACCGACGAGCGCGGGAGAAAATTCCGGCTGCGCTGGCACGCCGACGGGATCGCCGAACTCTCCGAGGAGATGGACGGCGGGCGCGTCAAGGTGTCGGACCGGGCGGCTGCCGAACGGCTGGTCAACCTGCGTCTGTTCGTGGACCGCGACCGGCTGCCGCCGCCGGACGACGACGACGAGTTCTACCTTGCCGACCTGATCGGACTGACCGCGGTGACCGGCAGCGGGGCGGAACTCGGACAGGTCGCGGCCGTGCACGACCACGGCGCCGGCGTCTACCTGGAAATCGGCGCGCTGATGGTGCCGTTCAGCCGCGCCTGCGTGCCTGCGGTGGACGTTGCAGGCGGCCGGCTGACCGTCGTGCCGCCCGCCGAAGTGGTGATCGAACAGGGGGCCGCGGCATGAGCTGGCGCGCCACCGTGCTGACGCTGTTCCCAAAGATGTTTCCGGGGCCGCTCGGCTTGTCGCTGGCCGGACGGGCGCTGGAGCAGGGCTTGTGGACGCTCGACGCGCGCGACACCCGCGACAGCGCCACCGACCGGCACCGCACCGTGGACGACACGCCGTTCGGCGGCGGCGCCGGCATGGTGATGCGGCCGGACGTGCTGGACGCGGCGCTGGCCGCCGTCGCCGACGACCGGCCCGCGCTGTATCTCACGCCGCGCGGGGTGCCGCTGACCCAGGCGCGGGTGCGCCGCCTCGCCGCCGGCCCCGGCGTCGTGCTGCTGTGCGGCCGCTACGAGGGCGTCGACCAGCGCGTGATCGAGGCGCGCGCGTTGGAGGAGATCAGTGTCGGCGACTATGTGCTGTCGGGCGGCGAGCCGGCGGCGCTGGTGCTGCTCGACGCCTGCGTGCGGCTGCTGCCGGGCGTCATGGGCGCCGCCGAGAGCGCCGACGACGAAAGTTTTTCCGACGACCTGCTCGAATACCCGCACTACACCCGCCCGGCCGAATGGCAGGGCCGGCGCGTGCCGGACGTGCTGCTCTCCGGCCATCACGCCGAGATCGCCGCGTGGCGCCGGCGCGAGGCCGAACGGATCACCCGCGAGCGGCGGCCCGACCTGTGGGCCGCGCACCTCGCAGCCATGCAGGCCGGGGCGATTGCCACGCCCCGCGCCGCCCCTTAATCGATCGACAGAGGATTTCCCCGCCATGACCAACATCATCCAGGCCTACGAGGCCGAGCAGATCGCCAGGCTCACCGCCGAGCGCGCGGTGCCGAGCTTCCGCCCCGGCGACACGTTGCGCGTCGCGGTGAAGGTGGTGGAGGGCGAGCGCACCCGCACCCAGGCGTTCGAGGGCGTCTGCATCGCCCGCTCCAACAAGGGCCTGAACAGCAACTTCACGGTGCGCAAGATCAGCTACGGCGAGGGCGTCGAGCGCGTGTTCCCGCTGTATGCGCCGACGCATCGCCGAGATCGCGGTGGTGCGCCGCGGCGACGTGCGCCGGGCCAAGCTGTATTATCTGCGCGGCCGCAGCGGCAAATCCGCCCGCATCGCCGAGCGCGCGCGCGACACGACGAGCCCGGCCACGGCCGCAACCGCCGGCACCGAGGCCGCGCCGCAGGCCGCCGAGTAGACAACGGGAGAGACCAGCATGGCAGAGACCGCCCCGCGCACCCTGTTCGACAAGGTCTGGGACAGCCACGTCGTCGAGACGCTGCCGGACGGCACCTGCCTGCTCTACATCGACCGGCATCTGGTGCACGAGGTGACCAGCCCGCAGGCATTCGAGGGCCTGCGCCTCGCCGGGCGCAAGGTGCGCCGGCCTGACGCGACGCTCGCAGTGGTGGACCACAACATCCCGACCTCCGACCGCGCGCAAGGGGATCGAGGAGCCGGAAAGCCGGCTGCAGGTGGAGACGCTGGAACGCAACGTCGTCGAGTTCGGCGTGCCGTATTTCCCGGTCAACGACGTGCGCCAGGGCATCGTGCACATCATCGGCCCGGAGCAGGGCATCAGCCTGCCCGGCATGACGATCGTCTGCGGCGACAGCCACACCTCGACGCATGGCGCGATGGGCGCGCTCGCGTTCGGCATCGGCACGTCCGAAGTGGAGCACGTGCTGGCGACGCAGACGCTGCTGCAGAAGCCGTCGAAGAACATGTTCGTTCGCGTCGACGGCACGCTGCCCGCTGGCTGCACGGCCAAGGACATCGTGCTCGCGATCATCGGCGAAATCGGCACGGCCGGCGGGACGGGCCATGTCATCGAATATGGCGGCGAAGCGATCCGCGCGCTCGACATGGCCGGGCGGATGACGGTCTGCAACATGTCCATCGAAGGCGGCGCGCGCGCCGGCATGATCGCGCCGGACGAGACCACGTTCGATTACGTGCGCGGCAAGCCGTATCGCGCCGAAGGGCGAGGCGCTGGAGCGGGCGCTCGCCTATTGGCGCACGCTGCCGTCGGATGCCGGGCGCGCACTACGACACGACGGTCGTGCTCGACGCCGGGAAGATCACGCCGATGGTGACGTGGGGCACCAACCCCGAAGCGGTGCTGCCGATCACCGGCCGCGTGCCCGACCCGGCAGCCGAGCCGGACGAAGCGAAGCGCGCGCAGATGCAGCGCATGCTGGACTACATGGCGCTGACGCCCGGCCAGAAACTGGCGGAGGTGCCGATCGACGTCGTGTTCATCGGCTCCTGCACCAACGGCCGGATCGAGGACATCCGGGCGGCCGCGAAGGTCGCGCAGGGCCGCCAGCGTGGCCGAGGGCGTCCGCGCGCTGGTGGTGCCGGGTTCCGGCCTCGTGAAGCAGCAGGCGGAGGCGGAGGGGCTGGACCGCATCCTGCTCGAAGCCGGCTTCGAGTGGCGGGAGGCCGGCTGCTCGATGTGCCTCGGCATGAACCCCGACAAGCTGACGCCGGGCCAGCGCTGCGCCAGCACCTCCAACCGCAATTTCGAGGGCCGGCAGGGGCCGGGCGGGCGCACGCACCTGCTGTCGCCGGCGATGGCCGCGGCGGCCGCGGTCACCGGGCATCTGGCCGACGTGCGGGAGTTCGGCGTGAATGCAGCCGTTCACCACGCTGACCGGCGATCGCCGCGCCGCTGCCGCTGGCCAACGTCGACACGGACAAGATCATCCCGGCGCGGTTCCTGAAGTCGATCAAGCGCACCGGATTCGGCGTGAACCTGTTCTACACGCTGCGCTACGACGAGAGCGGCGCGGAACGGCCGGACTTCGTGCTCAATCGCGAACCCTACCGGCAGGCGCAAATCCTGATCGCGCACGAGAATTTCGGCTGCGGCTCGTCGCGCGAACATGCGCCGTGGGCGCTGCTCGATTTCGGCATCCGCTGCGTGATCGCTCCCGACTTCGCCGACATCTTTCACAACAACTGCTTCAAGAACGGCGTGCTGCCGGTGCGGCTGCCGCGCGAAGTCTGCGACCAGTTGATGGAGGATGCGAAGCTCGGCGGCAATGCGCGCATCACAGTGGACCTGGAACGGCAGGTCGTGGTCCGGCCGAACGGCGAAGAGATAAAATTCGCGATCGACCCGTTCCGCCGGCACCTGCTGCTGGAGGGTCTCGACGACATCGGCCAGACGCTGCAGCACGCGCCCGCGATCGACACCTACGAGAAGCGGCAGACTTCGGACAGAAGCTGGATGCCGGCGATCAGTTGAGGCCAGGGGCTCCGCCCCTGCACCCCGCCGGGGCCGGCGGCCCCGGACCCCGTGCGGAAAAGGAACCGCCCACATGCCCGCGAACAAGAAGCTGCTGGTGCTGCCCGGCGACGGCATCGGCCCCGAGGTGATGCACGAGGTCCGCCGCGTGATCGACTGGATGGACCGCGCGCCGCTCCGTGACGTTCGACCTGGAGGAGGACCTGGTCGGCGGCTGCTCGATCGACGCGCGCGGCACGCCGATCAGCGAGGCGACCGTCGCGCGCGCCAAGTCGGTCGACGCAGTGCTGTTCGGCGCGGTCGGCGGCCCGAAATGGGACACGCTCGGGTTCGGCATGCGCCCCGAGATCGCGATCCTGACCTTGCGCAAGGAACTCGGACTGTTCGCCAACCTGCGGCCGGCGATCGTGCTCGACCCGCTGCTGTCCGCCAGCACGCTGAAGCCCGAGGTGATCAAGGGCCTCGACCTGATGATCGTGCGCGAAAGCACCGGCGGCATCTATTTCGGCGAGCCGCGCGGCGTCGAGACGCTGCCGGACGGCACGAAGCGCGGCATCAACACCGAAGTCTACACGACGCCGGAAATCGAGCGGGTCGCGCGCGTCGCCTTCGACCTTGCGCGCAAGCGGCGCAAGCGCGTGTGCAGCGTGGAAAAGGCCAACGTGATGGAAAGCGGCCTGCTGTGGCGCCAGACGGTCGCGGCGCTGCACGCGCGCGACTACGCGGACGTCGAGCTGAGCCATATGTACGCCGACAACTGCGCGATGCAGTTGGTGCGCAACCCGCGGCAGTTCGACGTGATCGTGACCACGAACCTGTTCGGCGACATCCTGTCCGATCTCGCCTCGATGCTGACCGGCAGCCTCGGCATGCTGCCCTCGGCGACGCTGGGGGCGCCGGACGCCTCCGGGCGGCGGCACGCGCTCTATGAGCCGATCCACGGCAGCGCGCCCGACATCGCCGGCAAGGGCCAGGCGAACCCGCTCGCGCAGATGCTGAGCTTTGCCATGCTGCTGCGGCATTCCTTCGAGATGGAGGAGGACGCGGCGCTGATCGAGCGCGCCTGCACGACGGTCTTGGCCTCCGGCCTGCGCACTGCCGACATCATGGCGCCCGGCTGCGCCAAGGTCGGCACCCACGTGATGGGCGAGGCGGTGGTGCGGGAGCTCGACAAGGCGGCCTGAGCGCGGCGGCGGAGGCGGCCGCGCGCCGGCCGCGGGTCACGACGCTTGCCAGGGGGCGTGGCTTCGGTTACATCGGCGCCCCTGCGCTGCACCCGTAGCTCAATTGGATAGAGCACCAGACTACGAATCTGGGGGCTGGGAGTTCGAGTCTCTCCGGGTGCGCCAAAGTTCCCTTCTGCGTCAAGGCTTTGCGGCCTGTAGCGCGGCGCCGAGCGCGGAGCCCCCGGCGTCTGTCCCACGATATTCCCCCGTGTTGCCGGCGTAAACTCCGGAGGACGGCTACGCCGGTCGTTGGCGCGGCCGCGGGCCCGGGCAGTCGTTTCAGCCGGTCCTGCGTCGCTGGCTGGCGTGCTGATGGCACGCCTACTGCCCCCCGGAGGGCGTCTGCAAGTCGGCGTGGCCAAATGCCGAGCAACACTTCAAGGGGTGGCTGGTATTTCGACAGGGCACCGGTTCCCCGACCGACAAAGCGGGTGATTGGCGGATCATCCGTGTGTCGCTGCGCCCCCACAAACGGCCGCCCAAAGCCCCATATGATCTTTGTGCGCCGACGCTCTGCGCCGCGACAATCAGGATGAGGGAGGCGGCGCAGATTGTCGCGAACCTCAACACCGCGGCATCCGATACCCTGGTCGCGCAGGCGGCGGCCGCGAGTTTCACGACCGATGCCGGGACGAACGACTTGCTAATCATTTTCGAAGTGCTGCCTCAGTCGTGCTTCGATCTGAACAACAACACGGTCGGGACTGGTGCTTTCCGCTTTCTCGGCATCGAGACCAGCGCAAGCAACGGGGCTAACGTGACGGCGGCGTATGCCATCCTCATCCCGCTCCGGTTCCCGCAGCAGACGCCGATGGCGGCGGACGTCTGATCGGCACCGGGCACCGAGGAAACTGGAAAGAGGGCACATGAGACCCATTGGGAAGTTCTGCTCGCAGGAGGATTTTCATGACGCGGCCCAGTGCGGCCGGGCGCGCCGGCTCGGGGTGCGCCGGCTCTCGCCCGACAGGATGCAGCTGCTCGATGACGTCGGCCGGATGGTTCGGCTGCCCTGGTCTGACGGCCGAGTTGACCGAATGGGAGACACCATCCTCGCCGACGGCTGGGTCTACGACGATTACGAGCAAAACGCCGTCGTCTTGTTTGCGCACGACGCGAGCAAGCCGCCGATTGGCCGCGGATTGGACCTGACCATCGAGGGGGGCGCCCTGGTCGGCACGATCAAGTTCGCCGAGGCTGTGTTTCGGCATGGAAAAAGGACCCCGTTAGCGGGGTGATCGGCGTCCAAAAAGGACCCCTCTGACACTGGGGTTCACGATGGCTCCCTTTGTGCACGGGGGCCTTGATCAGGATGTTGGTCGTGGAGACGGTCGCGAAGATCCGCCGGGCATATTTTGTTCAGGGGAAGTCGATCAAGGCGATTTGCCGCGAGCTGCGGATTTCACGAAAGGTAGTCCGGAAGGTACTGCGATCGGAGGCGACCGAGTTTCGCTACGAACGTGGTGAGCAGCCGCTGCCACGGATCGGCCCCTGGCAGGAGGCGCTGGATCAACTTCTGGCGTCGAACGAGAGCAAGCAGCGTCGCGAGCGGCTGACGCTGATCCGGGTCTTCGAGACGTTGCGCGGGCTCGGCTATGAAGGCGGCTACGACGCTGTTCGGCGCTATGCACGGGACTGGCAGCGCGGACGGGCGGCGACATCGGTCGGGGCGTTCATTCCGCTGAGCTTCGCGCCGGGCGAAGCCTACCAGTTCGACTGGAGCCACGAGATCGTTCTGGTGAGCGGCGTGACTGTGACCGTGAAGGTCGCGCACATGCGTCTGTGCCACAGCCGGATGATGTTCTGCCGGGCTTATCCGCGCGAGACGCAGGAGATGGTGTTCGACGCGCACGAGCGCGCCTTCGCGTTTTTCCGAGGCGCCTGTACCCGCGGCATCTACGACAACATGAAGACCGCGGTGGACACGATCTTCGTCGGCAAGGACCGTCAATATAATCGGCGCTTCCTGCAAATGTGCAGTCACCATTTGGTCGATCCGGTGGCCTGCACGCCGGCGTCCGGCTGGGAGAAGGGTCAGGTCGAGAACCAGGTCGGTCTGGTCCGGGAACGTTTCTTCACGCCGCGCCTTCGGGTCAAAACCTACGATGAACTGAACGCCTGGCTGACCGACAAATGCATCGCTTACGCCAAGGCGCATCCCCATCCGGAACGACCGGACCGGACGGTGTGGGAGGTTTTCGAGGAGGAGCGGCCCAATCTCGTGCCGTATCGAGGCCGCTTCGATGGTTTCCACGCGCTGCCGGCCTCGGTGTCGAAGACCTGCCTGGTACGCTTCGACAACAACAAATACTCGGTGAATGCCAGCGCCGTTGGCAGGCCGGTCGAGATCCACGCGTATGCGGATCGCATTGTCGTTCGTCAGGATGGTCGTGTCGTCGCGGAACATGCCCGCCACCATGGGCGCGGCGAGACGATCTACGATCCGTGGCATTACGTCCCGGTCCTGGCCCGTAAACCCGGCGCTCTACGCAACGGCGCACCGTTCAAGGACTGGGTGCTGCCGGCCGCGCTGGAACGAGTTCGACGCAAACTCGCCGGCTCCGATGACGGCGATCGCCAGATGGTCGCCATTCTCGCCACCGTGCTCACGGATGGATTGCCGGCGGTCGAGGCCGCCTGCGCGCAGGCGATGTCCGAGGGCGTCCACTCGTCCGACGTGATCATCAACATCCTCGCCCGTCAGCGTGATCCCGGACCGGCGGCGAGCATCCTCACACCGGACGCGCTGCGGCTTCGGCACGCACCGCTCGCCGATTGCGCCCGATACGATCAGCTCAGGAGCACATGATCATGGAGCGAACCGAAGTCCTCGATCTGATGGGGCAACTCAAACTCTTTGGCATGAAGAACGCTTACGACGAGATCCTCGCCACGGCGCTCAAACGTCAGCATGAGCCGCAACGCTTCGCCGGCGATCTGCTCAAGGCCGAGATCTCCGAGAAGCAGGCGCGCTCGATCAAATACCAACTGACCATCGCGAAGCTGCCGCTGGCCAAGGATGTCGACGGCTTCGAGTTCGATGGCACGCCGATCAACGAGGGTCTGGTGCGTGATCTCGCCGACGGTGGCTTCATCGCGCAACAGCGCAATGTCGTTCTGGTCGGCGGGACCGGCACGGGCAAGACGCATCTGGCGATGGCGATCGCGCGAAGCTGTATACGTGCCGGGTCGCGTGGCCGGTTCTTCAACACCGTTGACCTGGTCAACCGGCTTGAGGCCGAAGGGCGGACCGGCCGCCAGGGACGCCTCGCCGATTATCTCACCCGCCTCGACTTCGTCATCCTCGATGAGCTCGGCTATCTGCCGTTCGCTCAGACTGGCGGACAGCTTCTGTTCCACGTGGTCAGCCGCCTCTACGAACGGACGTCGGTGATCGTTACGACCAATCTCGCTTTTGGCGAATGGCCGAGCGTGTTCGGCGATCCGAAGATGACCACGGCCTTGCTCGATCGGCTCACCCATCATTGCGACATCGTCGAGACCGGCAACGACAGCTGGCGCTTCAAGAACCGCGCATGAGCGTTCGAGGTTTCGTGACGTAACGCTTCGGAGTGGGAATCATGCCACGCAAATCGATCGGTGAAACCGCCATGACCGGCGCTGAGCGCCAGGCTCGCTATCGCGCCGCGCGTATGGCCGGAAAACCGGTGATCCGCACGCGTCGTCCAGCCGATCATCGCGGTCGGGCCCGGCGCTGGACCGATCACGTCACGGGTCTCGTGGAAGCCCAGGTCGAATATGCCACCTGGCTGGAGAGCCTGCCGGATAACCTGCGCGACAGTCCGCTCGCCGAGGCACTACAGGCGATTTGCGATCTGGACCTCACCGAACTGCAGGCGATCGAACCACCGCGCGGCTTCGGGAGAGACTGACCAATCTCCTCGCACCGCTTGCACCGGTGGGTCCACAGGCACCCCCGCGCGCCGCTGCGTCAGCCTCTCGATGGGCACTCCGCGTCGCGCGGGTCCCCCTATGGGACTACCGGCACAAGCCGATCCGCCGGGGTCCCTTTTGGACGCCGATAAGGGGTCCCTTTTGCGTGCCGATTGACAGCCGGGCGCACCTGAGTGGCAAACACCCATCCAATTCCCCAACACTCTAACCGGCCCTCATCCGGCCGATAGTTTTCCCGACCGTTCGCATAACCTGGCCTATCGTGCGCTCCGCGCTCTCGTGCCGTGGGATAGGACGGGAGTCAGGCGCTTCCCAGGCTTTTACCGTGCCTGCCGCGCCATCACAGGAGTTGGCGACGCCTCAGTGCGCCACTGGCGCGCCGGCCGATACCGTCCATCCGCGCGCGCCCTGGAGCGCATGCGTGCGGCGGTTGCGGAGCGGCACGCAACCTTCGGCGGGCTGCTGGCCGAGCTGGACATAGAGCTGGAGGCTGCCCGCGCTCGACAGGCTGCTCGGCTGCCGATTTGGATGGCCAAGCGCCGGAAGCATCTGGCGGGGGATGCGCCATGAGGACGCGCGGCAGGTAGGACGGGGCGGCAACATTCCACGCGTCGGTTACTCGGCGGTGCCGTGAGCCTGATCAGTTGTCGGGACGCCTCACGGTGGAGGTGCGGTTGGCACAGCCCAACTATTGAGGCTGGCGGATGACGGTGTCGGGGTTGTCGCCGATTGCGACCAAATTCGCTTTCGCTCGTTTGTCGCCTTGGTCCGCCGCCTTGCGATACCAGCGCGCTGCCTCTGCGTAGTCCAGCGGGACGCCCTCGCCGTGCTGATAGAGCCAGCCGATGCTGGTCTGCGCATCTGCGTTCCCCTGCGCCGCGGCAACGCGGAACCAGCGCATCGCTTCTGCATAGTCCTGCGCTACGCCCTCCCCTTTCCGGTAGAGCACGCCGATATTTTTCTGCGCCTGCGCGTAGCCCTGCGCCGCGGCGAGGCGGAGCCAGTGTAGCGCCTCTGCATAGTCACGGGGGACGCCTTGGCCATTCACATACAAAGCGCCGATGTTGTCTTGCGCGTTGGCGTTGCCCTGCGCGGCGGCGAGATGATACCAACGCAGTGCTTCGGCGTAATTCTGCGACACGCCTTCGCCCTTTTCGTAGAGCCAGCCGACATGTGTCTGCGCCTGGGCGTTGCCCTGCGCAGCGGCATACAACTCGTTGCGGATGTTCTGGGATAAGTCGCTGCGCTGATCAGCAGCTTTGGGCGTTCCCTCGTCGTAGCTCTGCTTGCTTACAACCTTCTCCCACCCTTGGGCCGACATGCATTGCGCCGCCCCCGCTGCATTGTCCGCGGCATTGGCGAGTGTGAGCGCCACGCCTGCTAGGAGACCGATCCCCGCGACGTGCGCGTTGTTTGTCTCCACGTCAACAGTGTCGGCCGGGCGTTGGTTCTCCCGCCTGCACTCGTATTGATCGCGATCGAATTCGGTTTGGCCTTTCTCGGGCGAATCTCGGTTCAAATACCGGACGTTTCCGCCGCACGCGGCAACGCACAGCGCGAACCCAAGCGCCAATCCGTGGTTGACTCGCTTCATGGTGTTTGCTCTGCGCCTACTGTTCACACAAGCCCCGGTTCATTTATGGCGGGTCTGCTGGACAATATTAGATAAGATTATCTGTTGCATGTTACAATATTTCCAACGCGTCGGCAAACTATCGGAGACTGATATGCGCCGTTGTCACTGCGCGGCGTCGGCGTGATAGTCGTCAGATCGCCAACACGCCTTTGACTGCTGCCGTCGCTACAGTGCGTCAGATCGCCCACCGTCGAGCACGTGGTCTGCGCGCGGGCCGTGCTCACGAGGCACAGCCCCAGCCCCGCAGCTAAGAGAACTTTGAGCATTTAGACACCTTCCATGCGCATCAGCGTCCATGCCGGAACGGCAACGTTGCGCAGGTTATCCGATCGCTCGCGAAGGCGCGAGAGCCATCATCGGTCGGCAACGCCCGGGCGCGGAAAAATTCCGGCGGGGCGCGCAGTACGGTCTGCCAGCGATTGCGCGGTGCCGCGTCCCATTGGCCTGCGGGATTGCGCGACTGGTCCGGCTGGTCGCCGTGGCGCTGGCGGGCCGCCCGGCTGCTACGTCCGCCCCTGCCGCTCCGGTATCCGCGCGATCCCCGCCGCGATCCGCCGCGCTTCGTCACGGGTTAGCTTGCATCGGTTCACGCTCTCGGGCGCATCGTCGCCCTAGACGTAGGCCAGTGGCATTCCCGTCGCGTCCTCCACGCGCCAGCCCGCTGGGATGCCGACAACCCGCCACGGGGCGGGGAAGCGGCGTGGTGACGTGTCCGGCGGCATCGGCGGAGGCTACCGGGCCGATGTGAACGAAGCAAGAACCGCCCGGCGCGGACGCGTCGCGCTCCCGAAATTGCCCCTTGCACAAAACTACAAATGACCGTATATGGTTTTGTGCGTTGCGGGCGAGGGCAGGATCATGCGGCAGGTGGTAGCTTACATCCGGGTGTCGACCGAACGGCAAGGCAAGAGCGGCCTTGGCATCGAGGCGCAGCGCGCCGCCATCGCCCGCTTCGTGGAGGCCGAGGGCTGCGAGGTGCTGGCCGAATTCGTGGAGGTGGAGACGGGCAAGGGCGCCGACGCACTGGACCGCCGCCCGCAACTCGCCGCCGCCCTGGCAACCGCCCGCAAGGCCAAGGCGGCGGTGCTGGTGGCGAAGCTGGACCGGCTGAGCCGCGACGTTCACTTCATCTCGGGGCTGATGACGCACCGCGTGCCGTTCATCGTCGCGGAACTTGGCGCCGATGCCGACCCGTTCATGCTGCACCTGTATGCCGCGCTGGCCGAGAAGGAGCGGCACCTGATTTCGGATCGGACCCGCGCCGCCCTCGCCGCCAAGAAAGCGGCCGGCGCGGTGCTGGGCAACCGGACCAATCTGGCGGAGGCGCAGGCCAAGAGCGTCGCCGCGAACAAGGCCGGCGCGGATGCCTTCGCCGCGAACGTGCTGCCGATCGTGCGCCAGATCGAGGCGAGCGGCGTGAAGGGTAGCCGCGCCATCGCCGCCGCCCTCAATGCCCGCGGCGTGCGCACGGCCCGCGGAGGCGAGTGGCATTCCACGACGGTGCGGAACCTGATGGCGCGGGCGGAGGGATAGCAAGCTCGCGCGGAAGGCGCAGCGCTGACGTTGCTGTTACCCCGGTGTTACCCGGAGCATTTCCGGCCCTCGCCTGTCTCGCTCTAACTGCTTGAAAACCTTGGCGGACCCGACACGATTCGAACGTGCGACCTTCGCCTTCGGAGGGCGACGCTCTATCCAACTGAGCTACGGGTCCGTTATCCCGTTGTACATAGCGCGAAAGCGGCGGCAGGGGAAGCTGCCCCGCGCGGGCTCTCCAGGCCACACGTTCTCGCGGTAGCCGCCGCCTATCTGTCGGCGGCCGACGGAGCAGCGGTCACACCTGGACCAGCAGTCGCTGACACAGACCGGCGTGGACGTCGGCGATCAGGCTTCTGGCATCGAACGAAAGCGACCACTGCGGATAGCAGGCGCGGAACGTCCGGGTGTCGCTGATCCACCATCGGTGGTCGCCGATGCGCGCCGCATCGACATGGCGCAGCGCCATCGGGCGACCGATGAGCTGCTCCACCAGCGCCACCGCTTCGTTGACCGAACAGCTCGCATCCCGACCGCCGCCCATGTTGAACACCGCGCCCGGCGACGGCTGCTCGATGAAGCACCAGAACGCAGCCGCCAGATCGGCGGCGTGGATGTTGTCGCGCACCTGCTTGCCGCCGAAGCCGATCACCGAATACGGGCGGCGCTCCACGGCACAGCGCACGAGATAGGCGAGAAATCCATGCAACGGCGCGCCGCTGTGGCCGGGACCGGTGATGCAGCCGCAGCGGAAGCAGCCGGTCCGCATCCCGAAATAGCGCCCGTATTCCTGCACCATCAGGTCGGCCGACAGCTTCGAGACGCCGAACAGGCTGTGCAGGCAGCGATCGACCGACATGGCTTCGGGAATGCCGTGCTCGGCCCAGGGATGGTCGGGCGCCAGTTCGTAGCGCGTGTCGAGTTCCACGAACGGCAACCGGTTCGGCGCGTCGCCGTACACCTTGTTGGTGCTGGCGAACACGACCACCGCCTCCGGGGCGTGCCGCCGCACCGCCTCCAGCACGGTCAGCGTGCCGGTCGCGTTGACGCCGAAATCGGTGCCCGGGTCGCGCGCTGCCCAATCGTGCGAAGGTTGCGCCGCGCAATGCACCACGGCCGCGATCTGCCGGCCGTAGCGCGCGAACACGGCCCCGATGCCGTCGGCGTCGCGGATGTCGAGTGCGAGATGGGAATAGCCCGGGTGGCACGCGGCAAGTTCGCTGGCCTGCCACGCGGTGCTCGCCTCCGCGCCGAAGAAGAAACTGCGCAAATCATTGTCGATGCCGACGACGTCGAAGCCCTTCGCGGCGAGCAGCCGCACGGTCGCAGCGCCGACCAATCCGCACGACCCGGTGACAATCGCGACCGACACAACGCACCTCTGCGACATACCGGCGCAGGATGGCGGCCCAGGGTTAACAAGCCGCTGAAAAAAACCGGCAGCGCCTGTTCACCGCACATTCACCTCTGCCCGGCAATGTTGCCGTGATGAAAATCCTAGTCACCGGAGGCGCCGGCTTCATCGGCTCGCATCTGGCGCTGGCGTTGCGCGAGCGGCTGCCGGCCGCCGAGGTGACGGCGTTCGACAATCTGAAGCGGCGCGGCAGCGAGTTCGCACTGCCGCGGCTGCGGCAAGGCGGCGTCGGATTCCTGCACGGCGACGTGCGTGCGCAGGAGGATCTGGAGGCCGCCGGGCTGGTCGACCTGCTGGTCGAATGCTCCGCCGAACCCAGCGTGCATGCCGGCTACGGCGCCGCACCGGGCTACGTCGTCCAGACCAACCTGATCGGCCTGGTCAACTGCCTGGAGCATCTGCGCCGGCACGGCGGCGACCTGATCTTCCTGTCGAGCAGCCGGGTCTACCCGATTGCGCCGCTGCGCGCGCTGCCGCTGGCACACGTCGACGAGCGGCTGGAACTGACGCACGGCAGCGCCGGTGCCGGCTGGTCGGGCGCCGGCATTGCCGAGTCGTTTCCGCTGCACGGCAGCCGCTCGCTGTACGGGGCGACGAAGCTCGCGGCGGAATTGCTGATCGAGGAATACGCCGCCTTGTACGGGCTGCGCGCGACCGTCGATCGCTGCGGCGTGGTGGCCGGACCTTGGCAGATGGGCAGGGTAGACCAGGGCTTCGTCGCGCTCTGGATGGCGCGCCATGTCTATGGCGGCGGGCTGCGCTATTGCGGCTTCGGCGGTGACGGGCTGCAGGTGCGCGACGTGCTGCACGTGCGGGATCTTGCGGAGCTTGTCATCGAGCAGGCGGTGGCGATGGATGCGCATGCCGGGCGCGTGCAGAATGTTGGCGGCGGCGCCGCGAACAGCATCTCGCTCCGCGAACTGACGGCGCTGTGCGGCGAACTCGCCGGCCGCCGGGTCGAAATCGGCCGCGACCTCGTGACGCGCGACGCCGATATTCCATTCTACGTCAGCGATTGCGCGGCGCTATCGGCGCGCAGCGGTTGGCGGCCACGCCGCATGGTTGCCGATGTCGTCGCCGACGTTCATCGCTGGCTGCTCGATGAGCGGAGTTGGCTCGAACCTCTATTCCAGGGCTGATGGCCGGGAGGCGTAACATGCGCGTTGTTTACGTGGACACCGGGATGGTCGGCGAGGTCGGGCACCACGCGACGTCCTGCCGACTGATCACGCGGGCGCTGCGCGCGCGTGGGCACGACGTGACCGTCGCGACCTGGGCCGGACTCGAAGGACCGCTGCGCGAGGAGTTCGAAGCCAGGACCGTGTTCCGCCACAACACGTACTGGGGCAACGACGGCGATCCGCTATGCGGCTGGCTCGCCGCGTATTTCGTGTCGTCGACCGCCACCGCGCAAGACTTTGCCGCGCTCGGCCCGTTCGGCGGAGACGATCTGCTATACGTCAATTCGGCGATGCCGGCGCAACTGCAGGCCGTCGCCACGATGCTGGCGGCGCTGCCGGACGAGGCGCGGCCGCAGACGGTGGTGGAGCTCGGAACCGACCCCGGCGTCGAGATCGTGCCGGCCGGCACCGGCATCGCTTTGGAGGCGCGCGACCCGCGCGTCGATGCGCGGGCGACTCTGTACCGGTTCACCGCCCGCCAGATGGCCGCACGCAAGCTGCCGGAATTGCATCTGGTGACGTTCGACCGCACCTCGTCCGAGGTCTACGGACTGTTGCTCGGTACGCCCGTCGCCACGCTGCCGCTGCCGCAGCTTGCGGCGTGTCCACCCCGCCGGCGCGGCGGCGCCGGCCCGCGCACGATCGCGTTTCTCGGCCACCAGCGCGGCGAGAAGGGCTATCACTTCGTGCCGGAAATCGTTCGACAACTGCTGGCGGCGCGTGCCGACGTGCGGGTGCTGGTGCACAACGCGCAGCCGGACTTCATGGCCGAGGTGCAGCGGGCGATGCGCGCGCTGGCCGCCGCCGACAGTCGCATCGAGCTCGACGAGTGGCCCGCCGGGCCGGACATGTGGCAGCGCCTGCTGGACCGATCCGACGTGATCGTCTGCCCCTATCTGTTCGACCGGTTCCGCGCCGCCTATTCCGCGCTGGCGTCAGAGGCGATTGCCTCGGCGATCCCGCTGGTGGTGCCGGAGCACACCACGATGGCCCGGCTGACGCAGGATTTCGCCTCCGGCGGCGCCGGTTTCGGCCAGCAGGATGCGGCGTCGGTGGTTGCCGCAATCGGCACCGTGCTCGACGGCTTCGATGTCCATGCCGAACGCTCGGCTCAAGCGGCGACGCGTTGGGCCGAGACGATGGGCGCCGAGCGGATGGTCGAAGCGATGCTGGCCCACGTGGCCGCCGCCGCGATGGATCGACGGGCACCGTTCCGTCTGGTCGCCTGATGCACGCCGTTTTGCCGGACTGGAGCGAACGATGAAGGTGCTGTTCAGCAATCCGCCCTGGTGGGACGGACGTCAACGGATCGAAGGCGCGGCGGGCGACTTTGCCGATCTCTATGTCGCGGGCGTGCGCGCCGGCTCGCGCTGGCCGTTCACCATGACGCTGCGCCAGCCGCCCGACGAGTTCGCGTACGGCGCCTACCTGCCGTATCCGTTCTTCCTGGGCTACGCGACCACCTATGCGGCCCGGCATATCGACGGCCAGGTGGAGTTCCGCGACAGCATCGCGCTGCGCGAATCCTACCAAAGCTACATGGCGTTCGTGCTCGCCGGGCAGTTCGACTACATCGTCATCGAGTTCGGCCTCGCCGAGCTGGCCGCACGACGAGGCGCTGATCCGGGTGCTGCATCGCGCGGTGCCGCGCAGCCGCATCGTGATCGCGGGCCCGATCGCGTCCAAGGGCAAGGAACTGCTGGAGCGGCTGCCGATCCACGCCTGCATCCGCGGCGAGTACGAGAAGGGCGTGGTGCGCGTGCTTGAGGGCGCCTCGGGGTTGATCGATTTCGATCTCCTGACGCCGGAGGAAATGAACGCGGCGCCGTTCCCGTACTTCGATGCGCTGCACGCGCATCGCTACCTCGACACCAACCCGCGCGGCGTCGAGGTGCCGCAGGCCCAGGTGTGGAGCAGCCGCGGCTGCCCGTACAAATGTATCTTCTGCGTCTGGCCGGCGACCATGACGGGTAACGATCCGGACGGCACCGCCAAGCGCACCGTGCGGCACTACGGCCCCGACTACATGGAAGCGTTCCTCACCGAGATCGTCGGCAAATACGGGTTCCGTTCGATCTACTTCGACGATGACACATTTAACCTTGGCAGCCGCCATGTGGAGCGGATGTGCGCGGTGATGCGCAAGATCGGCCTGCCCTGGGCTGCAATGTGCCGTGCCGATACCAGTTCGATGGAACTGTGGGCGGAGATGAAGGCAAGCGGCTGCTATGGCGTGAAGATCGGCTTCGAGAGCGGCAGCCAGACGGTGATCGACACCATCGTCAACAAGCGGCTGAACCTCGACTACGCGCGGCAGGCGGTCGCCGAGGTCAAGCGCGTCGGCATGACCGTGCACGGCACCTTCACCTACGGCCTACCGGGCGAGACGCACGAGCAGATGCTGGAGACGCGACGCTATGCCGACTCGCTCGGGCTGGACACGCGCCAGGAGTCCGGCTGCGCCGAGATCGAGGGCACGCCGCTGCACACGCTTGCGCAATCCGGCAGCCTGCAACGCTATTCCGGCGCCCGTACCGATGGTGCCGAGTATCTGCGGGAATCCGACGGGCGCGTGAAATACGAGAAGCTGGCCGCCTCGCTGCACTGATCCCCGAGCATCACGCTGCGATGCCGGCGCCGAGCGGCGCCAGTGCGTCGTGCAACCGGACAATCTGGTTGCGCCAGGACCAATCCCGCATCGCCACCGCGCCGGCCGCTCCGCGGCGGCGCGCCTTGTCGCGGTTGGCGTGGAAGTGCTCGAGCCCGGCGACAATTTCCTCGATGTCGCTTTCGCCCCAGCCTTCGGTGCCGCCGTCGCCGTCCGGCACCGGGCCTTGCCGCCGCAGCGAATAGGCGGCGCCGGTCGCGATCAGGTCGCGCTGGCCGGTGTTGCTGGCAACGATCGCCGGCACGCCGCAGGCCATGCACTCCATCGCGACGAGGTTGGTGCCGCCCTCGCAGCGGTTCGGGAACACCGCTACATCCATCTCGCGCAGCACGCGCGGCATCAGATGGTTCGGCACGACGCCGAGATCGATGAACTGCTCGGCAGGGACGCCGTTGGCGGCGGCCCAGGCGGGCGGATCGAGCCGGCCTTCGGGCGTGAGCCGCACCGGCGCGATTGCCGGATTGGCATTCATCGTCAGGGCCGTGACCGGCCACGGCGAATGCCACGCGGTCACCAGCACCGCGTCCGGATGGCGCGCGGCGAACGCGGCAAACGCCAGCAGGACCAGGTCCTGACCCTTGCGCCGCTCCAGCTTGCCGCCGCTGAACACCGCGAAACGGCCGTCCATCGAGCCGGCGCGCGGCGCGGGATGGAACAGCGACGGATCGACCCCCTGCAGCACCGTCGCCACATTGGTGACGCCGTGGCCCCGCAGCACCTCGGCGCACCAGGTCGAGCCGGCGACCAGCAGATCGTATTCGCGCGCGATCTTCGCCGCATCGGGCAGCCGCGGGTCCTCGAAGAACACGATTGCGACGGTGCGGCGCCCGGTCTGGCCGCCCAGGCCGGGCCGGGTGGAACCCGAGAACCGGTTGCCGAGCGAATGCAGCACGGTGCCGTCGAGGTGCGGACGCAGCTCCGACATGGCGTCGCGTTGCAGGCGCAGATGATCGGAGTCGACCAGCTTCTGCGCGATCGCCCGCAGCGCCAGCGGATCCATGCCGGCCAGGCTTTCGAGGTGCACCGGGCTCAACGTAAACGCCGGCGCTCCGGCAATGTCGGACCAGTGGCGCAGCAGGTTCAGCCCGTAAATCCCCCAGCCGAACAGGGTCGAGACAGCCCATTCGAAATAAAGCGGTTCCTGCATCACGTTCGTTCCGGCCGACGGCAGATGGCGATGCCGCGCTGATGGACCGGAATTGGTGAACGCGCTGTAAAGGACACGTCGGCAGGTGACCCCGCGAGCCCGCACGGCGGAGGCGCCCATCGGGCCGGAGAACGTGCCGGCACGGCGCATGATTAATCGGTTCGAAAGCTCTGGGCGTCAGCATCGCTCCTGTCAGCCGCAGCCGAAAAGCGCCGCTGGTGCCGTCGCGACAGGCGGGCGAAAACGCCCCTCGCGCGAACGGCGACCCGGACCAAAACGGTTCATCCGCTTCCCCCGATGGACCGAAAGCGACCCCGGGAATTGAACCATATTGCCAATCTACAGGTCTCGCCGCACCTGACGGCGTTGCGATCGTTGTTCCTCGTGGCGATGCATCACGGCGTGCACGTGCCGCCGGAACTGCTCTCGCGCGCCGACCCGAACGACGCCGCGGCCTCCATCCTTGGCGTGATGCGCGAAGTCGGGTTGACCGGCCGGTTGCTGCAGAATTGCCGCTGGCGCGACGTGAGCAGGCTCGGCAGCGCCTATCCCGCAATGGCGGAGCGCACCGACGGCAACTGGCTGATCGTCGCCAGCACGATGCCGACCGCGGACGGGATCGGCGCGCTCGCCGTGCTCGACCCGGCCTCCGAGCAGGCCGGCATCGTCGTGCTGCCGCGCGGCGAGTTCGAGGCCGGATGGACCGGCCGGCTGGTGTTGTGCAAGCGCAAGTTCCGGCTGTCCGACGAGAAGCAGCCGTTCGGCCTGCGCTGGTTCGTGCCGGAAATCCTACGCAATCGGCGCTACCTGCGCGACGTCGCCGTCGCCGCGATGCTGTGCAACCTCATCAGCTTCGCCACCCCGCTGCTGTTCAACGTGCTGATCGACAAGGTGGTGCCGCATCACAGCTACCAGACGCTGCTCGCGGTCAGCCTGGCGTTCGCGGTGCTGGTGCTGTTCGACGGCGTGTTCGGCTATGTGCGGCAATCCCTCACGCTGCTGGCCAGCAACAAGATCGACGCCCGGCTGGCCGAGCGTACGTTCGCGCATCTGCTGAGCCTGCCGCTGCAATTCTTCGAACGCCACGCCGCCGGCGTGTTGCTGCGCGACATGCAGCAGACCGAGACGGTACGGCATTTCCTGACCGGCCGGCTGTTCCAGACGCTGCTCGACGCCTCGGCGCTGCCGCTGCTACTGGTGGGGCTGTCGATCTACAGCGGCTGGCTGACGCTGGTCGTGCTGGCGTTCGCGCTGACCATCACCGCGGTGATCGCCGTGATCGTGCCGGTGTTCCGGCGCGAGTTGAAGCTGCTGTACCAGGCCGAAGGTGAGCGGCAGGCCGACCTCGTGGAAACGATCCACGGCATCCGCGCGATCAAGTCGCTGGCGCTCGAGCCGATGCGCAAGGCGTCGTGGGACGCGCGGGTCGCGGCCAGCGATGCGGCGGCGCTGCGTCGGTCGGCTGGATCGGCGTCGCCGCCAACGTGCTGACCACCTGGCTCGAGAAGATGATGCAGATCGGCATCCTCGGGCTCGGCGCCATGCAGGTGTTCGACGGCGCGTCTCAGCGTCGGCGCGCTGGTGGCGTTCACCATGCTGTCGGGCCGCGTCACCGGGCCGCTGGTGCAGATCGTCGTCATTGATCAACGAATACCAGCAGACCGCGCTGTCGGTGAAGATGCTGGGCAAGGTGATGGACCACCCGCCGGAGCGCGACCCGAACCAGCGCGGCATCCGGCCGCAGGTCACCGGCCGGCTGGAGTTCCAGGGCGTGCGCTTCCGCTACGAGGGCAGCGCGACCCCGGCCCTCAACGACGTCTCGTTCTCGGTCGAGGAGGGGCAGATGATCGGCATCGTCGGCCGCTCCGGGTCCGGCAAGACCACGCTGACGCGGCTGATCCAGGGCATCGACACCGCCCAGGAAGGCCTGATCCGGCTGGACGGCAACGACATCCGCCATCATCGACCTGGCGCATCTGCGCCGCTCCATCGGCGTCGTGCTGCAGGACAACATCCTGTTCCGCGGCACGATCCGCGACAACATCGCCGCCGGCAAGCCGCGAGGCCACGCTCGACGAGGTGATGGAGGCGGCCCGCCTGGCCGGCGCGACGGAGTTCATCGACCGTCTGCCGCTGCTCCTACGAGACGCTAGTCGAAGAGAGACGCGACAACTTCTCGGGTGGCCAGCGCCAGCGCCTCGCCATCGCCCGCGCGCTGCTGATCGCGCCGCGCCTGCTGCTGTTCGACGAGGCGACCAGCGCGCTCGATCCCGGAAAGCGAGGCGATCGTGCAGCAGAATCTGGCGGAGATCGCCCGCGGTCGGACGATGGTCATCGTCTCCCACCGCCTGTCGTCGCTGGTGGGGTCCGATGCGGTTCTGGTGCTCGACCAGGGCGAGGTCGTCGATTTCGCGCCGCACGAGATGCTGCTGGAGCGCTGCGAGATCTATCGCCATCTCTGGGATCAGCAGACGAGGCACCTGCAATGAGCCCGCTCACGTGCACTTCGGCGCGGGTGTCGGTCCGCGGCTCGCTGGGCGCGATGTTCGCGCGCGGTTCGCTGTTGCCGGAGGCGATCCCGTTCCAGGATCCGATCGACGAGATTTGCGAGCAGCCGCCGCCCTGGTTCCTGCGTGGCACGCACTATTTGGTGGCGGCCCTGTTCATCGCGCTGCTGCTGATCGCGGCGCTGACCAAGGTGGATGTGGTGGTCGTTGCCGCCGGCCGGATCGCCACCGCCACGCCGCCGATCGTGCTGCAGCCGATGGAGCGCGCGATCATCCGGGAGTTTCGAGTCCGCCCCGGCGATAGCGTGACCAAAGGCGAAGTGCTGGCAACGCTGGACCCGACCTTCGCGGAAGCCGACGTGGCGGCGCTGCAAAGGCAGACCCACTCGCTCCAGGCGCAGGCGCGGCGGTTGGAAGGGGAGGCGGACGGCCAGGAATACGACGGCGGCGCGGTGCCCGACGCCGACGCCACGCTGCAAGTTTCGCTGTATCGGCAGCGGCAGGCGGAATACCAGGCCCGACTGCACGCGTTCGACGAGGATATCCAGCGCTTGCGGGCCAGTCTGCGCACGCTCGAAGACGGTCATGGCGCGCTCGGCCGCGAACTCGACGTCGCCCGCACGGTCGAGGACATGCGTTCGGCGCTCGTGCAATCGCAGGTCGGCTCCCGGCTGAACCTGCTGGAGGCGCAGGCGGCGCGGCTGCGGGCCGAGCGCGACCAGCAGGAGGCCGCGGACCGGCTGCGCGAGTTGCGGCACAGCGCAGAGGTGCGCGAGGCCGAGCGGCGGGCCTTCATCGACGGATGGCGGCGCGACCTGCTCGACAGCCTGGTGAGCACGCGCGCGGAGATCGCGCGGACGGCGGCGGCGCTGGCAAAGGCGTCGCGGCTGAACGACCTGGTCGTGGTCACCGCGCCGACCGACGGCATCGTGCTGGATGTCGCCGCGCGCACCGAGGGGTCGGTGCTGCGCGAGGCCGAGCCGCTGATCACGATCATTCCAAAAGATGCGACGTTGATTGCCGAAGTCATGATCGCATCCGGCGATGTCGGTTTCGCGCGCGCCGGAGCGGAGGCGGAGCTTAAGATCGACGCGTTTCCGTATCAGCTGCATGGCATGGTCGCGGGCCGATTGCAGTCGATCAGCGAGGAGAGCTTTGCCGCCGCGGGCACGCCGGAGGCCGCCGCAACCGGCCGCGGCGGCGCGGTGCATCGCGGCCGGATCGAGCTGCTGACGACCAGGCTCCAGCATCTCCCCGAGGGCGCGCGGCTGTTCCCGGGCATGACGTTGACGGCCGAGATCAAGGCCGGCTCGCGCAGCGTGCTGTCTTATTTTTTGTATCCGTTGACCCGCGGTCTCAGTGAAAGCCTGCGCGAGCCATGAACAGGCGAAGTCCCGTTCATCGGCTCGTAATGGATATGTGCCCTCTCTCGCCGCGACGGCCCTGAATGCATCGGGCCGTCCAGCCCCCGACTTCGGAGTAAGCGTCTATGGCGTACACGACAACACAGTTCGAGACGCTCACGACGACATTGATCCTGGAGCTGTCGACGACGGCGATCATCGCCCTGACCACGAGCGACATCGCGGTGATGTCGTCGACCCAGCTCAACGTCATCACCACCACGCAGCTCGCGGAACTCAGCACGACGCAGCTCGGCGTGCTCTCGACCACCGCGCTCGGCGGCATGACCACGACCGACTTGGCGGCGCTCAGCACGACGCAAGTGGTCGGCCTCCTGGTCACGCAGCTCGCGGCATTGAACACGACGCAGATCGTGGCCTTGACCACCACCGAGCTGACGCCACTGACGACGACGCAAATTCGCGGCCTCGGCACGACCGACCTCGCGTCGCTGACCACCACGCAGGCGACGGCGCTGACCACCACGCAGGTCGCGGCGCTGGCCGTGACCCAGCTCAACGCGCTCTCCACCACCGACTTTTCTGCCCTCACCACCACCCAGCTTGGCGGCCTTGCCTCCGCCAGATCGCCGGGCTCGCCACCACCGGTCTCGCGGCGCTGACCACGACGCAGGCGACCTCGCTCGCCACCACGCAGGTCGCGGCGCTGTCGGCGACCCAGCTCAACGCGCTCACCACCACCGATTGTCCGCGCTCACCACCACCGAGCTCGGCGGGCTCACCTCGAGCCAGGTGGCGGGGCTCAACACCAGCGCGCTGGCGGCGCTGACCACGACGCAGCTGACGTCGCTGTCCACCACCCAGCTGGCCGGGCTGTCC
>CAVOOS010000006.1:0-28864 GCA_963697635.1 uncultured Solirubrobacterales bacterium
ACAGCCCAGATCGAAAAATCCCAACTGACCCATCGCACAGCCCCATCCCAACGCTTGTCACCCTTGAATCTCATCCAAGCCGCGTCGTGGAAGCGGGTTTTTTCGAGGTGCCCGGCACTCATTCCCCACCGGCCCGGTCTCCTCCCCTCCGTTCGCGCCTTCCTGGATCACTCGGCAGCAGAGTTGCCAAAGGCGGTCCTGCTGTAGGTCGCTCCTGTGGACCATGCCCACGGTACGCTGGCGTCGACCCGGGGTGCACTGCACCACGGTTTCGTGACCGACCACGATGCCGCGTGCCGCCGGCAGCGCATCAGCCATGCACAGGCTCAGCGGGAAGCGAAAACGTAGCCGCACGACGCGGCTGATGATTTCGACAGGGAATTTATACCCTACGAAGCGAGTGCAAACAGCGATCATCCCCTCCGTCCACCCGTCGTCGGCAAGCGCGGCCCGCCGAGCATCCGGCAACTTGGCGATGTGCAGCCACGACCGAAAGCGCCCTCGGCCGCTGCACCACGCGCGAGCCAACGATTCCGCCCGCAGCCGACTTGGCGCGGATTCTCAAAAATCAATCGCGTGGCCCCAAGAGTGACGCCGACCGACCTGCGAATCTGCCGGTGCTCGAATTGAACTCAATGGAGAGAGCCATGACGACGACGAAGATCAAAGAAACCAGCGCTCGCGCGACCAGCCTCGGCGCGCGACTGGGTGGCGCGAAGGAGATCGCGACCGAGCTGCGCGGCGCACTGGCCGCCGGGGGCCGCGCCTATGTGAACGGCGTCCATGAGCTCGGCCGGACCCTCGGCGGCTTCGGCGGCGAGATTGCCGCTGAGGCCGGCCGGCACGTCCGCGCGACCGTCGAGGCACGGAGCCTGCGCGAGGTCGCCGAGCTGCAGGCCGCCTGGGTGCAGCACCGGGTCGAGACCTCCACGGCCCACGCCAAGGAGTTCGCCGATCTCGCCCATGCCAAGACCATGGACGTCATCGCGCCGTTCGCTGCGCTGCTGAAGCAGGACAAGGCGGCCTGATCGTCATCCCGGCCAACCCGCCAGGGCCGGCCGGGGCAACCTGATATCCCGCGGGGAGGCAAAGCAATGAACAGGCCCTGGACCAAAACCTACGCGCCTGCCGTGCCGCTCGAGATCGACGCCCACGCCTTTCCATCCACGGTCGCGCTGTTCGAGTAGTGCTGTCGCCGAGTATGCCGATCGCCCAGCTTTCGAATGCTTTGGCCGGACGATGACCTATGCCGAAGTGGACCGCGCCTCGCGCGCCTTCGCTGCGTGGCTGCAGAAAAAGCTGGGCGTCAAGCGCGGCGACCGCGTCGCGCTGATGGTGCCCAACGTCTTCGCCTTCCCGGTGGCGATGCTCGGCATCCACCGCGCCGGCGCGGCGCAGGTCAACGTGAACCCGCTGTACACGCCGCACGAGTTGCGGCACCAACTCAAGGATGCCGGCGCCGAGATCATCATCGTCTTCACCGGCTCGACCGCGACGCTCGCCGAGATCGTCGCCGACACCCCGGTCAAGACCGTCATCACGGTCGCGCTCGGCGATGCCGCCGGCCTCGCCATCCCGAGCCCGCCGCAGGACCCGCGGCTGACCGCCGCGGTCCGCTTTGCCGATGTCCTCGCCGAAGGCGCCCGCCTGAACCTCGACCCGGTCGACCTCACCGGCGACGACATCCTGTTCTTCCAGTACACCGGCGGGACCACGGGCCTTTCCAAGGGCGCGGTACTGACCCACCGCAACCTCGTCGCCAACACCGGGCAGTTCAAGGCGCACCTGCCCGAGGCGGTCGATCCCGGCAGCGAGGTGGTGGTACTTGCCCTGCCGCTCTATCACATCTTCGGGCTGATGATCATGCTCGCCTACATGTCGGTGGGCGCGAAGAGCATCCTGGTCCCGAACCCGCGCGACATGGACGCGTTCTGCGGCGCCATCAAGGACGCGAAGTTCTCGGTGATCCCGGGCGTCAACACCCTGTTCCAGGGTCTTGCCAGCGCCCCGGCGTTCAAGGGCGTCGACCTCTCGAACTACAAGGTCGCGATCGGCGGCGGCGCCGCGGTGATCAAGGCGACCTCCGAGAAGTGGAAGGAGCTGACCGGCAAGCACATCAAGGAGGGCTATGGTCTCAGCGAGACGTCGCCGATCCTCTGCATAAACCCGATGTCGGTGACGGAGTTCACCGAAACCTGCGGCCTGCCGGTCCCCTCGACCGACATCAAGCTGATCGACGACGACGGCGCCGAGGTGCCCGAGGGCGAGGCTGGAGAGATCTGCGCCAAGGGTCCCCAGGTGATGCGCGGCTACTGGAACAACGACGCGGCGAACGCCACGGCTTTCACCCCGGACGGCTACTTCAAGACCGGCGACGTCGGCATCTTCACCTCGGGCGGATTCCTGAAGATCGTCGACCGCAAGAAGGACATGGTCATCGTGTCCGGGTTCAACGTCTACCCCAACGAGGTCGAGGCGGTGGTCACCGCCTGCCACGGAGTTGCCGAGTGCGCCTGCATCGGCGTGCCGGACCCCAGGACCGGCGAGGCGGTGCGCGTGTACGTGGTGAAGGCCCCGTTCGCAGAGCTCTCGCCGGAAACAGATCATCGCGCACTGCCGCAAGGACCTCGCCGCGTACAAGGTACCGAAGCAGATCCACTTCATCGATGCCCTGCCGAAGTCGAATGTCGGCAAGATCCTGCGCCGCGACCTGCGCAAGATGGCCCTGGCCTGAGGAGGAAAAGATGCCCGCACCCCAAGGATACAGCACCCGGACGCTCCGGGATTTCACCGGCCACGACTTCGGCGCCTCGGCTCCGACCACGATGGACCAGGAGCGCATCAATCAATTCGCCGACGTCACCGGGGATCACCAGTGGATCCACGTCGACGTCGTGAGAGCCAAGGCGGAAAGCCCATTCGGCGGCCCGGTGGCGCACGGCTTCCTGACGCTGTCGCTGCTGGCCGCCGCGGTCGGCTCGGCCGGGGTCGTCCCGGCCGATGCCAAGGGCGCGATCAACTACGGCCTCGACAAGATCCGCTTCATCGCCCCGGTCCCGGCCGGCAAGCGGGTGACGGCCAGCTTCAAGCTGACCGAGGTCGAGGACAAGGGACCGAAAGGCCAGCTCTTGCGGCTGGCCGCGGCGCTGAACGTCGAGTGCTCGGACAAGCCCGCGCTCGTCGGCGACGTGCTGGTGCTGGTGATCGGCTGAGGGAGGGGAAAATGGAGCGCAATCGCATGGAATCGACCGCGGACCTCGCAACGTCGATTGGCAAGTTCTACGTCAAGGCGTTCACCGATCCGATGACCGCCCTGGGCGGATCGCTGGCCGCGAGCCAGGAGATGCTGAAAAGCCTGATCGGCCAGTCCGGGATCGAGCCCGACAAGAGCGACAGGAGGTTCAAGGATCCGGTCTGGACCTCGAACCCCGGCTACCGCTTCCTGATGCAAAGCTACCTGGCCTGGTCGAGCGCGATCACGAAATGGGTCGACGGACTGGACGTGCCCGAGCGCGACAAGCTGCGCGTCAAGCTGCTCGCGAACCTGGTCACCGACGCGCTGGCGCCGACCAACGCGCTGCTGACCAATCCCACCGCGATGAAGGCGACCCTGGATGCGGGCGGCAAGAACCTGGTCGCCGGCCTGCAGCACTTCATGCGCGACATGACCGCCAACAACGGACTGCCGTCGATGGTCGACAAGTCCAAGTTCCGGTTAGGCGAGAACCTCGGGACGTCGAAGGGCAAGGTGGTTTATGCCGAGGATCACCTTGAGCTGATCCAGTACGCGCCCAAGACGGATGAAGTCTGGAAGGTGCCGGTCTTCATCGTGCCGCCGCAGATCAACAAGTACTACATCTGGGACCTCGCCCCCGGCCGCTCGATCGTGGAACACCTCGTCGGCCAGGGCCACCAGGTGTTCGTCGTCAGCTGGCGCAACCCGAGCGATGCAGAGGCCGACTGGGACCTGGAAAGCTACGTGCTGGCGCTCGACCGCGCCAGCACGGCCGCCTGCGAGATCGCCGGCTCGGCGACGCTGAACATCGTCGGGGCCTGCTCGGGCGGGATCACCGCGGCGCTGCTGATCGCGCTCTGGGGCGCCCGCGGGACGAAACGGGCGGAAAGCTTCTCGCTCCTCGTCGCGATCATCGACGTCGAGGGCAGCGCGGACAGCTCGCTCGGCCTGTTCGCCAACATCGAGGTACTGGAGCTGGCAAAGCTTTTTTCGCGCTCGAAGGGCGTGCTCGAAGGCCGCGACCTCGAACGGGCCTTCGCCTGGCTCAGGCCCAACGACCTGATCTGGGCCTACTGGATAAACAACTACCTGCTGGGTCAGGAGCCGCCGGCCTTCGACATCCTCTATTGGAACGCCGACACCACCAACCTGCCCGCGGCACTGCACGCCGACCTTCTCGACCTGCTGAAACACGGCGGCATGGTCGGCGGAACCGGGCCGACCATCGGCGGGCACAGACTGGACCTCGGCCAGATCACCTGCGACGCCTACGTCGTCGGCGGCGAGACCGACCACATCACGCCGTGGCAGGGCACCTACCTGACGACCAAGGGCCTGGGCGGCAAGTGGCAGTACGTGCTCAGCCAGTCCGGCCACATCCAGTCGCTGATCAACCCGCCGGGCAACCCCAAGGCGCGGTTCATGACCAATGCCGCCAATCCGCCGACCGCCGATGCGTTCCTGACCGGCGCCGAGACCCATCAGGGCAGTTGGTGGCCGCACTGGGCCGAGTGGCTGAGCACGCACGGCGGGGGCAAGGTCCCGGCCCCCAAGACTCTCGGGTCGAAGCAGCACAAGCCGGGCGTCGACGCCCCGGGCACCTACGCCCTGGCGGCGGCGTGATGACCGGGAACGCCGATATCCGCACCCTCAGGGTCGCCGGGCAGGAGCTGCGTATTGCGACGATGGGGCAGGCAGGTGCCGCGCGCACGCTGCTGGTCTTCAACGGCATCGGTGCCAGCCTGGAAACCGTGGCACCCTTCGCCGAGCGGTTCACGCGGACGCGGATCATGACCTTCGACGTCCCCGGCGTCGGCGGCTCGCCGGCCCCAAAGCTCCCCTACCGGCTGAGCTGGCTGTCGCGGCTGGCCGCCCGGCTGCTCGACAGGCTCGACATCGGCGCGGTCGACGTATTCGGCGTTTCCTGGGGCGGGGCGCTGGCGCAGCAATTCGTGCATGACCATCCGGAGCGCAGCCGGACGTTGACGCTCGCGGCCACCTCGGCGGGGTTCGTCATGGTGCCGGGCGACCCGAGGGTGCTCGCGAAGCTCGCCACGCCGCGTCGCTACACCGACCCCGACTACATGCTGAAAGTGGGTCCCGACATCTACGGCGGCCAGCTTCGATTGGACCGCCGCCGCCTGGAGGAGCACGCCGCGTCGCTGGGCACGGGCAGTTCGCGCGGTTACCTCTTTCAACTTCTGGCCACGGTCGGCTGGACAAGCTGGTTGTGGCTGCCTCGGTTCAAGCTGCCGGTCCTGATCATGATGGGCGCGGACGACCCGATTGTCCCTCTGGTGAATGGCCGGATGCTGGCGAGCCGCCTGCCCGACGCCCGGATCGAGGTGGTCGACTGCGGCCACCTGTTCATCCTGACGCATCCCGAGGACACCGCCCGGACCATCGAGGGGTTCCTGTTCGAGGCGCCCGCAACGGCGCCCGCCGAATGCCTGACCATGCTGCCCGGCTGAGTCCAGGAGAAGACCGATGAAGATCACCATGAGCGTCGACTGCACGCCCGAAGAGGCCCGCGCGTTCCTCGGCCTGCCCGACCTCAAGCCGATGCAGGACGAGTTGCTGCAGGAAATGCGCAACCGCGCGATGGCCGGCATCGCCGCGATGGATCCGGCCGAGATGCTGCGCGCCTGGATGCCGTCGGCGACCGGGCTCGAACAGATGCAGGACTTCTTCGCCAGGATGGCCGGCGGCAAGCGGGACAAATGACCGTCCGCCGCGCACCCTCAGCCGCCTGCCGCCAATCGCTGCGTCCGGAACCGATGCGGCGTCCCGCCGTACCAGCGCCGGAATGCCTGGGTGAACACGCTCTGCTCGGAATAGCCGAGCGCCTCGGACACCTCGGACAGCGGCAGCCTTGTGTTGGTGACAAGCGACAGCGCCCGCGCCCGGCGCCACTCGTCCAGCAGGTCGCGAAAACTCAGCCCCTCCGCCTGCAGTCGCCGCTGCAGGCTGCGCGGCGGCATCCGCAGACTGTCGGCGACGCGTTCCAGCGTGCAGTCGCCCAGCTCCATCTGCCGGGCGATCTCGGCGCGCGCGTCCTCCAGGGTGCCGCCTGCGACCTCGGCCCGCGCGGTCGTGAGGTACTTCTTGATCAACGCGTGGTAGGCGACGTCGCTCTTCTCGATCCGCCGGTCCAGCAGCGCCCTGTCGAAGGTCAGTGCGTTGCGCTCGGCGCCATAGCGGATCGGGCAGGTGAAATGCGCCGCAACGGCGCGGGCCGAGCTTCCCTTGGCGTGGACGAACGCCGCCTCGACCAACGGAACCGGTGCGCTTGCGATCGAATCGATCACCAGCTTGCCCTGCGCCATCACCAGCTCGGTATTCTCCCGGCCCTTCGGCGCATCGTCGCGCGGGTTGAGGATCAGCGAGGCGGTGTCGCCGTCGGCCGCTTCCTCGAATGCCGCGACCGTGGCATTGGCGTGGATCACGAGATTGGCGATGATCGCCCGCAGTGCTTCGCGCACGGTCCGCTCCATCCGCGTGACCAGCGCGACCGGTCCCAGGAAATCGATCTGCTGGTAGCGGATCATGCGCAGCCCGATGTCCGGCAGGTCCCAGGCCACCGCGCAGCGCCGCAACAATTCGCAAAAGCCGCCGTAGTCGATCGCCGTCTCAGGGCTTTTCAATACCGCCGGGCTCAACCCCGCCTCATGCATCAGGGCATGGATGTCGGCGCCTCGCTCGGCGGCGATCTCGACAAGGCCGGCGAGCTTGGTCGCTCGGGTGTAGTAGCGTCCTCCCATGGCATTCGCTCGTGCGCGGTCTTCGAATTTAGACCCGCATGCCGCCTCCGGCAATCGCCTCGACGCCGCCGCGGCGACGGGACGCCGGTGATGTCGGCACTCCCATGACGTCAGAACGATGGAGGAGATCATGACCCAGACATCCGACTTATGGCCCGGTGACTTCTACAGAATGCGCGAGATGCTGCCGGCGGAGGACCAGGCCCTGCTCACCGAGCTTCGCGCCTTCCTCGAGGCACGCGTCGCGCCCGACATCAACGCCTACTGGACCCGCGCGGAATTTCCTCACCACCTGGTCCCTGAGATCGCCCGGCTCGGCATCGTCGGCGCGTCATACAAGGGCTACGGCTTCCGCGGCCGCTCGCCGATCCTGGACGGCTTCATCGCGCTCGAACTGGCGCGCGTGGATTGCTCGATCGCCACGTTCGTCGGCGTCCACGGCGGGCTGTCGGCCGGCTCGATCTACCTGTGCGGCTCGGACGAGCAAAAAGAGCGCTGGCTGCCGGCGATGGCGCGGATGGAGAAGCTCGGCTCGTTCGGCCTGACCGAGCCCGAGGTCGGCTCGGGCGCCGCCGGGGGGCTGACGACCACCTGCCGGCGCGACGGCGACGGCTGGGTGTTGAACGGCGCCAAGCGCTGGATCGGCAACGCGACGTTCGCCGACCTGAACGTGATCTGGGCGCGCGACGTGGACGACAAGAAGGTGAAGGGTTTCGTGGTCGAGAAGGGGACGCCGGGCTATTCGGCCGAGGTGATGAAAGACAAGATCGCGCTCCGCGTGGTGCAGAACGCGATGATCACGCTCACCGACTGCCGGGTGCCGAACGCCAACAAGCTCGCGAACGCCAACAGCTTCGCCGACACCGCCAAGGTCCTGCGCATGACCCGCGGCTTCGTCGCCTGGGAGGCCACCGGCTGCGCGCTCGGCGCCTTCGAGCACGCGCTCGCCTATGCCAAGCGCCGCAAGCAATTCGGCCGGCCGATCGGCGGCTTCCAACTGGTGCAGGATCAACTGGTCCGGATGCTTTCCGGCATCACCAGTTCGATGACCTTGTGCCATCGCCTCAGCCAGCTCGAAGAGCACGGCCAGGGCAGCGAGGAGGCGGCCTCGCTCGCCAAGGCCTACTGCACCGTTTCGGCGCGGCAGACCGTCGGCCTCGCCCGCGAACTCCTCGGCGGCAACGGAATCCTGCTGGAGGAACAGGTCGGCCGGTTCGTCGCCGACGCCGAGGCGATCTACTCCTACGAAGGAACCCGCGAGATAAATACACTGATCGTCGGTCGCGCGCTGACCGGCATCGGTGCGTTCGTGTAGGCGGTGCCAGCCATCGACCGGGCAATCAAGCCGGGGAGATCTGCTCCCAACCCGCGCAGCGCCGGTTTCTGCTCAGCGGCTTGCGAGGCCGATCGGCGTCGGCACCCCTGCCCGGTTCACATGCAGACCTTCGGCTTCAGGCGCCGCGCTCACGCCATAGCGGGCAAGGAAGCAGTCGATCGCTTGGTCGACCTGCTCGATCGTCTCCAATCGCGAGGGCCTGAAGCCCGGGTCGAGCAGACACTGGATGAACAGCCGGCCGCGGATCAGCGCGGTAAAGTGCTCGGCGGCGACTTGGTTATTTTCGGCGTGCAGCGCTCCGGCGTCGACGGCGCCCCGGATGATGTCCACTAGGTAGTCGAGCCGGTGCTTGACAAGGGACTCGTTGATCGACTTTCCCAGGCTCGGAAACCGATGCGCTGCCGCGATCGTCACGCGCATCAGCGATTGCACCGGGGGGCTCAGGATCAGCTCAAGCAGCTCCAGCCCGATCTCCCGCAGCCGCTCGCGCGCGGTGGCCGGCGTGGTCGCGGGCGGTAGCGGCGAGACCCTGCGGAGCTGCTGCCACTCGCGCTCCACGATTGCCAGGAACAGCGCATCCTTGCTGGCGTAGTGGGAATAGACGGTCTGCTTCGCGACGCCTGCCCGGCGGGCGACTTCGTCCATGCTGATGGCGTCGTAGCCCTGCTCGAAGAATGCGTCGCGCGCCGCGCAGATGATCTTGGCCGCTTTGCCGACCGGCTCGGCCGTCGTGGAAACGCTCATGGAAAACACCAGCCCTCTCGATCGCAGCGCAGCCACTCGCAGAGGTCATACTGGACCGTATAGTCTTCGGCCGCGCACCGTCCATATGGGCCGACGAGACTGGACAGTCCAGTGCGGAGACCCGGATCGCCGCCGGTCGCAAGGGCCGTCCAGCCTTCGCGGGAACGCCTTCCCAGGAGGTTGCCATGAGCCAAACCGCCCCCGCCTTGGAGAAAACACTCGAGCCGTCCTTGCCCGGCGCCCGCGCCCGGCCAGCCCGTACGGTGCGCCAGCGCCTGCGCTCGGCGCTCATCGGAGCGACGGCGGTCGGCCTGTTGGCGGCCGGCGGTCTGTACGGTCAGTTCTGGTGGACCGCCGGCCGCTTTCTGGTGTCGACGGACGACGCCTACCTGCAGGCCGACAATGTCATCATCAGCCCCAGGGTCGCGGGCTACATCGCGAGCGTGCTGGTGACGGACAACCAGCCGGTTCGCTCCGGCCAGGTCCTGGCCCGCATCGACGATCGGGATTACCGCGCGGCCCTGGCGGCGGCGCAGGCGGTCGTGGCCGCGCAGGAGGCGGGCATTGCCAATCTGACGCAGCAGGTCGCCGAGCAGCAGCTTCTGGTCACCGAGGCCCGCGCCACGATCGAGGCGGACAAGGCCGCGCTGGCCTTCGCCAGCCAGGACTCCACCCGCTATCTGTCGCTCTCCAGAACCGGCGCCGCGACGTCCCAGGACGCGCAGCGGTCGGGCGCCAATTACCGGGAAAAACAGGCGAACCTCGACCATGACAACGCGGCCGTGGCGGCGGCTGAGCAGCAGGTCGACGTGCTGCGCACGCTGCTGGCCGAAGCCCGCGCCACCCTCGCCGAAAAGCAGGCGGCGCTTCGGCAGGCCGAGCTGAACCTGGGATACACCACGATCACCGCCCCGGTCGACGGCAGCGTCGCCGAACGCACCTTGCGGGTCGGGCAGTACGTCCAGGCCGGCACGCAACTGATGGGCGTGGTGCCGCTGCAGGCGGTCTATGTCACCGCCAACTTCAAGGAGACGCAGCTCACGGATGTCCGCGCCGGCCAGCCGGTCACGATCGAGGTGGATACGTTTCCGGGCGCCGCGGTGCATGGCGTGGTGAACAGCATCGCCCCGGCGAGCGGGCAGGAATTCGCGCTGCTGCCGCCCGACAATGCGACCGGCAACTTCACCAAGATCGTGCAGCGCGTGCCGGTCAAGATCACCATCGACCCGCACGACCCGCTGCTCGGTCAGTTGCGGCCCGGAATGTCGGTCGAGCCGACGGTCGACACGAAGGGAGCGTGATGCGCCATGGCCGCGAACGCAAGCGCCGAAGCGCCGGCCGTCACACTGAAGACCGCGATCGCGGTCGGCGGCGCGCTGCTCGGCGCCTTCATGGCGGTGCTGAACATCCAGGTCACCAACTCCTCTCTCCCCGACATCGAGGGCGGGATCGGCACCGGCGGCGTCAATGGGACCTGGGTCAGCACGGCCTACCTGATCGGCGAGATCATCGTCATTCCGATGACCGCCTATCTGTCGACGGTGTTCTCGCTGCGCCGCTACCTGATCGTGAACACGGCGCTGTTCCTGCTGCTGTCGGCCGCCTGCGGCCAGGCGCACAGCCTGGGTGAGATGATCGTGCTGCGCGCCTTGCAGGGCTTCGCCGGCGGCGTGCTCATTCCGCTCGCCTTCACGATCATCGTCACCATGCTGCCGCGTTCCAAGCAGCCGATGGGCCTCGCCGGCTTCGCGGTCAGCGCGACCTTCGCGCCGGCGATCGGCCCCACGATCGGCGGCTGGCTGACCGACAACTACGGCTGGCAGACGATCTTCTACATGAACCTGGTGCCGGGCTCGGTGATGCTCGCCGCGCTGATCTATGGGCTGCCGCGGTCGAAGATGCAGCTCGGCCTGCTGCGTCATGGCGACTGGCTGGGCATCGCCCTCATGGCGATCGGGCTTGCCGCCCTGCAGACCGTCCTGGACGACGGCAACACTTACGACTGGTTCGGCTCGCCCCTGATCGTGCAGTTGAGCCTCGTTGCCGCCGTCACCCTCGGCGCGTTCATCATCGTCGAGTTCGTGCGCGAGCAGCCGCTGATCAATCTCAGGCTGCTGGGGCGGCGCAATTTTGGCCTGGGCACGCTCGGCAACTTCCTGCTCGGCTTCGCGCTCTACGGCTCCTCCTACCTGCTGCCGCAATATCTCGCGGAATCGCAGGGGTTCGGCGCGCAGCAGGCGGGGCAAGTGATGGCCTGGACCGGCCTGCCGCAGCTGCTGATCATCCCCTTTGTCCCGAGACTGATGCGCCGCGTCAATTCGCGGCTGCTGGTCGGCGTGGGCCTGACAATCTTCGCCGCGAGCTGCTTTTTGAACCTGCACATGGATCGCGACTATGCGGCGCCGCAGTTGCTCGTCCCCGATATCGTCAGGGCCATCGGCCAGGCGATCGCGATGACCCCGCTCTCGGCCATCGCGATGGTCGGCATCGCCCCCGCCGATGCCGGCGCGGCGTCGGGCTTGTTCAACATGCTGCGCAATCTGGGCGGTGCCATCGGCACGGCCGCCGTCGAGACCGTTTTCACCAAGCGCGAGCAGTATCACTCCTTCATCATCAACGCGCATGTCTCGGGCTTGCAGCCAGCGACCCAGCAGCGCCTCGCGTCGCTGCAGCAGTACTTCGAGGCGCACGGCATGCCCGATCCGTCCGCGGCAATGCACCAAGCCGTCATCGCGGTCGGCAAGACCATCCATGCCCAGGCCACGCTGATGGGCTACGCCGACTGCTTCGGTCTGCTCGGCGTCTCGCTGCTCGGTGCCGTCGTCTTCGTCGCTCTGCTTCGGAAGGGTTCGGCAAATGCGGCTGGCGCCCACTGAAAGCCCAAACGTAAACTTCCGGTGCGACAGGAACTATAGATACAGGCGAAGCCGAACTTGGCGATCTACGGACCCTTGCGTGGCCATACGCTCAAGCTCGGCCAGCGACAGCTCCGGCCCGAAATGGCCGCGGATGCCGCCGGGCAGCGGCGCCACGATGGTCTCGCCCGCCGGCATCAGCCAGCGCTCGCGGCGATTGCGTATCACCCGTCCGGCGAACACCAAGTCCTGCACCTGGTACGGCTCGTAGCCGTTGAACTGCGACCCCGCCGGCACCGCCGCCGCCCGCAGCACCTTGGCCTCCAGGGTCACCCGTGGCGTCACCTTGCCGCGGCCGCGATGCTTGCCTCGCTTGCCGCCGGTTTTCGGCTCGGTCCCCTTCTCCATGCCCCTCGGCTTGATCACCGGGCGGCCTTTCAGCCCCTTCAGCCGCGCAATCTCATCGCGCTGCCCTCCGTGCCAACGATGATGAGATCGACCCCCCGGGAGTTTAGCCTTGAGAGTGCTGAAGGATCATCTCGCTCATGCCCATGGCTCAGACAGCAAGCGACAGCGCAGCCGGTGCTGCCACGAACGGAGGCCGTAGGCCGACGGTTGTGGCAGCAGAGTGCGGTATCGGTGTTACTGCGTCAGGCGTTCATCCGTCCCGACTGCCTGATCGCAGATCGGACGCTGCGTGACGTCGCCGGCCAGTAGCGAGGAAAGTGGCCGGAGCCCTTGTGCTGATCGACGGCGGTGGGTGTTGCGTCGTGGTTTGGAAGGGTCTTCGACAATTTTGACGAAGACCGCGCGCATCGCCGGCAAGCAATATGACGGTATGACATCGGAATAGGACAGAGATACCCCAGGCGAGCCGATCAGAACCTGGTAAGGGGGTCGTGTCCGCTCGGTGCGGCAAGGCCAACGACTGTCTGGGTCTGCGACGCCAGACCTTCGCAAAAAATGCGGAAAGCCCCGCCTAGGATGGCGCCCGTGGTGTTGCCCGACGGGTGCACTGGTCATCCACGAGCGGCGTCAACTCGTCCGTCCGTGGTCAGGCGCCACGTGTGCTGCGCGATCATCAGTTCCTCGTTGGTGGGGACGACCCAGACCGACACGGCGCTGCCCACGGTCGAAATGCGCGGCCCGCCGGCGGCGTTCGCCTGCGCATCCAGCTCTACGCCGAGCCATGCCAGCTTTTCGCAAAGTGCTGCGCGCACCGGAGCAGAATGTTCGCCGATTCCCGCGGTGAACACGAACGCGTCCAACCCGCCGAGCACGGCAGCGTACGCGCCGGCATATTTCGTCATCGCATAAACAAATGCTTCGACCGCCGCGACCGCCTTCGGCTCCTTGCTGTCCTGCAAGTCCCGCACGTCGCCGCTGCTGCCGGACAGGCCGAGCAAACCCGCTCGCTCGTACAGCATCTTTTCCAGCGAGGCGTCGTCGAACAGTTTTCGCCGCAGCAGATAGAACAGCGCCCCCGCCGGCACGTCGCCTGCGCGCGTCGCCATCGGCAGGCCGGACACGCCGGCAAATCCCATCGTGGTTTCGACGCTGTGCCCGTCGAGCATCGCGCACATGCTGGCGCCGCCGCCGAGATGCGCGACGATGACCCGGCGCGCATCGGGTGCGACCTTCGGCAACTGCCGGCTGATGTAGTCGTAGGAAATGCCGTGGTAGCCCCAGTGGCGCACGCCGGCATCGCGCACGTCCTGCGGCAGCGCGTAGGTCTGTGCCACCTCCGGCATCGTCCGATGGAACGAGGTGTCGAAACACGCGACCTGCGGCAGCCCGGGGAACGCTTTCGCGAACGCCCGAGCGCCACGCACGTTGAACGGCTGGTGCGAGGGCTCCATCGCTTCCAGCGATTCGAGGTAGTCGAGCACGTCGCCTTCGATGCGCACCGGGGCCGCGTAGCGGGTGCCGCCGAGCACGATGCGATGACCGGCCGCCGCCACTTTCATGCCGGCGAGGTTGGCTTCCATCCAGGCGATGACGAACCGCAGCGCGGCCGCATGGTCGATCGCGTGACCCTCGCCCCATTCGTGCGTATGCAGCGGCTTGCCACTGCCGTCATTGGCGACGAAATGCGGATCGCCCTGCATGCTGTCGATCCGGCCACGACACAGCAGCGGCAGCGACCCGGCCGCGTCGACCGCATAGGCGCCGAACTTCAGGCTGGTCGAACCCGCGTTGAACACGACGATCGCGTTGCCCATGGCCGATCACTCCGCCGTTTCGGGGTGCAGGATGGCGGGGTCGCGCGCCAGCGCATCGGCGTAGAGCACCGCGGCGGCGGCGGAGAAGCGGCGCGCGGAGGCGGTGTCGGCGCGGCTGGTCAGGATCACCGGCACCCGCGCGCCGACCACGAGGCCCGCGGTCTGCGCATCCGCCATGAACGCGAGATTCTTGTAGACCATGTTGCCGGCTTCGATGTTCGGCACCAGCAGGATATCGGCAAGGCCCGCGACCGGCGACGAGATATGCTTGATCCGTGCTGCTTCGGCGTCCACCGCGGCGTCCAGATCGAGCGGCCCGTCGACGATGCCGCCGACGATCTGCCCGCGGTCCGCCATTTTCGCCAGGATCGCGCCGTCGAGCGTCGCCGGCATTTTCGTCCGCACCATCTCCACCGCTGCCAGCACGGCGACCTTCGGCACGTCGACGCCGAGCGCGCGCGCGAAGCCGATCGCGTTCTGGCAGATGTCGCGCTTCTGGTCGGTGTCGGGGGCGATGTTCAGCGCGACGTCGCTGATCACGAAGCGGCGCGCATAGGTCGGCACCGAGACCATCGTGCAGTGGCTGATCAGCCGCCCGGTGCGCAGCTTCGCGTCCTTCAGCATCACCGCGTGCAGCAGCACGTCGGTGTGCAGGCTGCCCTTCATCAATGCCGCGACCTCGCCGGCCCCGGCGGCCGTCGCCGCTTGCAGCGCCGACTCTTCGGGTCCGTCGGTGGCAACGATCCGGCATTTGGCGAGATCCAGGTGCGCCCGATCGGCGACCCGGCGGATCTCCGCCTCCGGGCCGTAGAGGACGGGGAGGATCAGCCCTGCTTCGGCCGCTTCCACGGCGCCCGCCAGCGCGTCCGCGCTGCACGGGTGGACCACGCCGGTCAGCATCGGCTTCAGCGCCCGACAGCGTTCGATCAATCCTTCGAGCCGATGTTCTGCGACCTTCCGTTGCTGTCGCGTCGTCGGCGCCAGCACGTCCAGGACCGCGGTTGCGATCACCTGGCCGGCCGGGTCGGTGCAGTCGCCGTCCAACACCGCGATGCCCTGGTCGGAGCGTTTCTCGCGGACCACCAGCCGCGCCGTCATCGCCGCGCCGATCGGCAGCGCGGCCTTGATCTGCACCGAGATCGCGCGGATTGCGCTGCCGGGCCCCGGCAACGCCGAGCCGACCAGCGCGGTCAGCATGGCCGTGACGATGCCGGCCGCCGCCTGGGTTTCGCCCGGGCCGGCGAGCGTATCCGCCTCACCGAAGGCGGCGGCCCAGGCGCGCAGATCGCCGGCCTGCAACGTGCGCTGCGTGGATGCCGCGTCGCCGACGGCGATTTCCTCGAACGTCTTGTTCACGATGGTCCGCATGGCCGCGACCCCCGCTCAGTGCGCCACCGCGCCGCTTCGATGCACCGCCGCGGCGGCAGACGTTCGGCCGGACGGCGTGGGAGCCGCCGGCTTTGCACTCGGCGCGGCCAACACCTGCGACAGTCGGGCCAGGCGATCGCGTTCGGCCACGCCCGGCGGGCCGCCGGCACCGACGATCGAGCTCACCTGCTGCAACAGATTCTTGCGCGCCTCCGCTTTCGGCACCAGCACCGCCAGCGCCTCCAACGCCTGCTCGCCCTCGCGTTGCAGCAGGAAGGACTGGTCCCGTACCACGGCTTTGAACTCGGCGAGCGACAGCCGCATGATCTGCTGGCGCGCCGCGTTCAGCGCGAGCGCACACCGCTGGTCGAGCATCCGGTCGGCCGCGAGCACGTACATCACCGCGCGCGTCAGCGCCGCGTCGTAGCCGCCGGTCTGCAACTTCGCAGCGTATGCCTTCGCCCGGGCCTGCTGCGCCGCCACCTGCTCGGGCGACGTGCCGGGAGAGGGCCGCACCTCGGTACGGTCGGTGATGCCGAGCATGGCCTGCACCAACGGCGAGCCGTAGAAGCCGAAGAACACCTTCTCGGCCATCTTGTCGCGCGCGTCGCGATAGGCATCCAACGCGGCGATGATCCGGTCGGAAATCTGCGTCTGCAGCGCGAGGAACGGGTTGTCGGCCGCCACCGGCCGGCGCGCGGCGGCCACACCCGCCGCCAGCGTACGCACGCCTTTCATCCACGGATTGCGGTCGGCAAAGATCGTGTAGCTGAGCCGCAGCGGGTTCATCGCATGGGCAAAATCCGCCATCGGCTGGCTGACCAGCGCGCGCACCAGCGGCTGCATCATCGTGCGGTACGCGGTGAGATTGAGCTCCGACACACGTGCGACCGCGGCGAAGGCGCGATCGTCCGCCGGGCTGTTGCGCCCGAGCGCGCGGATGTCGTCGAGCGTGCGCGCCTCGAACCGCGCGATCCAGTCGCCGGTGACGAAGCCGCCGCGCGGCACGTCGGCCGGCCGCGGCGCAATGATCATCTCGTGCAGCCCGGGCGGCAGGCAGTCGATGACGTCCATCATCTGCACGAATTCCTCGTCCTGCTCCGCGCCCACCTTGGTGGAGACGAAGATGGCGAGGTGCCCGATCGTCTGGCTCAGGCAGTAGACGATCGTCTGGCCGGCGGCGCGGATGTCCTCGACGTCGCCGTACAGATCGACGATCCAGCCGAGCGCCTGCGGCGGCGGGCTGATGTTGTCGCCCTCGGAGGCAAACACGATGATTGGCGAGGTGATGCTGCGCAGATCGAAGGTCTTGCCGTCGTTCGAGGTGAGCTGGTTGCGCGCCAGCTTGTCGCCGATGAACAGGTTGTCGACCAGGAACTGCAATTCGTCGCCGTTGAGCTCGATGAAGTCGCCCCACCATTTCTCGAATTCGAGGTAGCGCGGCCCGCCGGCGTCGACGTTGGTATAGAGCTCGTATTGCTTTCCCCACAGCCAGTTCGCCGGACCCAGGCTGTCGAAGTTCATGACCAGGCCCGTGCCGTCGAACTTGCCGTGGCCGAGATCGCTGGTCAGTGCGGTCAGCCAGCTGCCGCCCAGCAGGCCGCCGGAATAGCGCATCGGGTTCTTGCCGCGTACGCCCTGCCAGTACGACATCGGCGAGCCGGCGACGAGGCACGGCCCGAACAGATCCGGGCGCAGCATCGCGACCATCAGCGTCTGGTAGCCGGCCTGGCAGTTGCCGATCGCGAACGGGCGCGGGGCGTCCGGATGCAGCGCGACGACGCGCTCGAAGAATGTCACCTGGCCCTCGACGACGTCGAGGAATTGCTGGCCAGGCTCAGGCTCGGCCGCGAAGCCGATGAAGTAGACAGGATGTCCGGCATTCAGCGCATCGCCGATCTCGCTCTCCGCCTTGAAGCCGCCGATGCCCGGCCCCTGGCCGGCCCGCGGGTCGACCACCACGACCGGCCGCTTGCGCGGGTCGATGGCGAGCCCTGCCGGCGGCAGGATGCGCAGCAGCGAATAGTTCATCGGCCGCGGCAGCGAGCGGCCGCTCATCACCACCTCATGCGCGAACCGCAGCACGGTTGCCGTCGGCCGCGATGTGATTTCGATTTCTTCGTTGCCGCGCTGCCGCAGCAGCTCGAGGAACAGCACGCTGCGCTGGAACGCGTCGATCATGTAGTCCGGCCAGCTCGTCATTGGGTTGTCTGAAGACGCGGCCGGCGGGATTGCGAGGGCGGCGGCCCCGTGCCGAAGCGGCGTTGACACCGACGCCGGCTGCGGCACTGGCGCGTTTGCAATCTTCATGGGTTTTGATCCCTTGCGTTCGATCGGTCGCGGGCGCGACCCTCTGAGGGCGAGCTTGATTGATATCGACGAAAGCGTCGGACAGCGCGTTGATTTCGATCAATCCGGCGGCGTCATCCGTCGGCCGACGGATGACGCCGGCCTCGCTGAACCGCGGCCGCGAATGGTGACGGGAGCGCCGCGGGCAAGGCGCACGCACCGAATCACGTGCTCAGCGCTGGCACGCCAAGTGGCGCCTCCCCGACATGGGCTGCACGCGCGTCGCCGTTGGCGCTGCGCGCCTTGCCCGGCCTCTCGAGAAGTTCGAGGAATGGCTTGATGATATCGATCGGCATCGGAAAGACGATGGTCGAGTTCTGTTCCGCGCCGATCTCCGTCAACGTTTGCAGGTAGCGCAGCTGCATGGCGGCAGGAATGCTCGACAGGATCTTCGCGGCGTTGACCAGAGTTTGCGATGCCTGGAATTCGGCTTCCGCGTGGATGATCTTGGCGCGGCGGTCGCGTTCCGCTTCCGCCTGTTTGGCGATTGCGCGCACCATGTTCTCCGTCAGCTCGACGGTTCGGATCTCGACGTTGCTTACCTTGATCCCCCAGGTTTCGGTCTGGGCGTCGATGATGCTCTGCACGTCGGTGCTGAGCTTCTTGCGTTCGGACAGCATCTCGTCGAGTTCATGCTGCCCCAGAACCGCGCGCAGTGTGGTCTGGGCGAGCATGTTCGTCGCGGGCAGATAGGACTGGACCTGGATGATGGCGCGTTCGGGATTGACGACGTTGAAGTAGAGCACCGCGTCGACCTTCATCGACACGTTGTCGTGGGAAATCACGTCCTGCGTCGGTATCTCGATGACCTGGATGCGCAAGTCCACCCGCACCATTTCCTGGAAGAAGGGGACCAGCAGGACGAGGCCGGGGCCCTTGACCCGCTGGAAGCGACCCAGGGTGAAGACCACGGCGCGCTCGTATTCCCGGAGGATCTTCACGCTCGCCTTGGCCAGCGCGAGGACCACGATCACGGCCACAGGAATGAGATAGAGGGCAGAAAACAACATGGCACTTCGCCTTTCAAAAAGCCGGCCACATCCTGGCCTGTCGCGCCCGGATCCCTGATTTTTGCGATCATGGAACCGCTGGCGCCGCCCTCGCAGGCGGATCGGGGGCTTAGACTGTCGCTCGCTGCGAGCATCGGACGACGATCCGGCCAAAGGTAGGCTCGGAAATTACTCAATCCTGAATTGCGCCGAGCCGGCCGGCGATTGCGCACGATGATAGTGGGGTGGGCTCCGACTGAGTAGAATTCCGTATCTGCGCTGCCGAGGCGTCATCGCTTATATCAACGCGACTGTTCGCGACAGTAGGAGAACGACGGGTTGGCATGCCATTGCGCAGCCTCTGACGCCCCGTCAGCCGGCGGGAACAGCACTCCGCGAGCACGATGACCTCGCCGCGGCCGCAGGGTCGGCCGGTGGACGCGCCAGGTCGAATGAGGAAGGAGTCACGTCATGCTGCTGGCAGCTTCGGCACTCAAGGGTTATGCCATCGAGGCGAGCGACGGCAGGGTTGGAACCGTCACCGATCTCCTGTTCGACGATTCGTCGTGGAACATACGCTGGATCGTCGTGGACACCGGGACGTGGCTGACGGCGCGAAAAGTCCTGCTGCATCCGTCGGCGGTCACGCGCCCCGACTATGAGCGACAGGAGTTGTCGGTCGCGCTGTCGAGGCATCAGATCGAGGCGAGTCCGAGCATCCATCAGGACCAGCCGGTGTCGCAACAGGCCGAGAATTCCCTGTACGACTATTACGGGTGGGATCCGCACTGGGGCGGCACCTATTTCGGCGGCGGCGGCATTGCCCCGCCGCTGTCGGCGCCACCTTATTTCGGCATGTCCGCGCTGCGTGAACCGATGGGCGCTGTACAGGTGCCGGACGAAGGCGATCCGCATCTGCGCAGCGTCGCGGAAGTCACCGGATACCACATCCTCGCCAGCGACGGCGAGATCGGCCACGCCGAGAACTTCCTGATCGAGGATGCGACCTGGAGCATCCGCTATCTCATCGTCGACACCAGCAACTGGTGGCTCGGCAGGCACGTGCTGATCTCGCCGTACGCAGTCAGCAAGGTCAGTTACGCGGAACGCCAGATCGCGATCGGCGTCGACCGCGACAAGGTCAAGTCCAGCCCGCCATGGGATCCGGCCGCGATGATCGATACCTACTACGAGAAGCGCCTGCACAGACACTATGGCTGGCAAGGCTACGGCTGGTAGTCGGCCCGCCACCACGCAACGGTGGCGTGGCAACACACAGGGCATCGCCGCGGCGCCATGCCTCGCCCACAAAGGATGCAAAGCAATGGATGATGCAATCGTCGCGGTCTTCGCGGATCACCAGGGTGCAGAACAGGCGGTGAAAAAGCTCACCGCGGCCGGGTTCGAGATGAACAACCTCAGCGTCGTCGGCAAGGGCTACCACACCGAGGAGAAGGTCGTCGGCTTCTACAGCGTTGGCGATCGGATCAAATTCTGGGGCGGCCGCGGGGCGTTCTGGGGCGGGCTCTGGGGCCTGTTCTTTGGCGGGCTGTTCATGACAATTCCCATCGTCGGGCATGTCGTCGTGCTCGGCTATCTGGCCGCCATGGTGCTGTCCGGCGTCGAGACCGCCGTCGTGGTCGGCGGCATGAGCGCGCTCGGTGCGGCCATCTACGGCATGGGCATGCCCAAGGACAGCGTGATCCAGTACGAGACCGCCTTGAAAGCCGACAACTTCCTGGTGATGGCGCGCGGCTCGACGCAGGAAATCGCTCGCGCCAAAACGCTGCTCGGCACGCTCAACCCCGCACGTCTTGATGTGCATACCGGCGTCAAGGCGGCCGAGACGACGGATCAGCTTGCCCACGCGGGTGCCTGATCTGCGTTTGCGACGCGATGCGACGGCAGCACGGGCTGGCGTCGGGCCAAAACGGTAATCAGGAGAAAACCCAGATGAAACGCTCTACTCTCGGAAGTTCGGTGGCGATATGCCTCGGTGTCGGGCTCTTGTTCCCGCTGACCGCGGCGCGGGCGGCGACCACGGATACGCCAAACGACGCGACTCCCGCTGCAAAGGCGCCAGCCGATGCGTCCGCCACGGCGAAGGACGTCGCCGCAATCAAGCCGGCAGAGGCGTGTCTCACCGATGTGCGTAGCTTCACCGCCAAGATGGACAAGGACGGCTACTGGCTGGGCGGATCCGACTATGGCTATGGCTATCCGATGGGCGGCTACGGCTACGGATATGGCTACCCGATGGGCGCCTATCCGGCGTCGGCCGGCTACAGCAATGCCCGGCCGGGCTACGAGGTGCGCACCCTCATCGCATCCGCCAACATCCTCGCCCAGCATGGCCAGCAGCAGGCCTGCGAGGACATCCTCGCCACCACGCGCACGATCTACCAGCGCTACGCCTCGGACATGCACAGCCGGGGGATCGCGATGGACGCCGGGCCGAACTGGCAGCGGCAGCAGATCGCCGCCGCGCTTCCGGTCACGGCCGCGAACGCCGCGTTCCGCTCCGACCAGTTGCTCGACAGTGACGTGCTCAGCCCGCAGGATGAATCGCTTGGCACCGTCCATGACATTGTCATGAGCCCGAAGGACGGCAAGATCGCCTATCTGGTGATCGCCCGCGGCGGCCTGTTCGGCATCGACGAGAAATTCGTCCCGGTACCGTGGGACGATTTCAAGGCGACCCCGAACGCGAGCGTGCTCGTGCTCAACACCACCAAAGCCATACTGGAAGCGGCCCCGCAGGTCAGCGACGACAAGTTCGCCGCCAAAGGGCAGTTCGACCAGGAGAGCCAGAAGGTGGACGCCTACTGGAAGTTGCAGCTCGCGAGCAAGGACAGCAACTGAAGCGCGGCCGGCCCGGCCCGAGAACGTGTGTGGCGTGCCGATCCCGGCACGCCACTTCGTTCGGCCCGTGTGAATGTTGCTCAGGTGGCTGAGTTCAAGCGGCTGAGCCGGCGTGCAATGCAAAGACGTGTGAAGTCACCTTGGTGACGATTGAAGGTTGAACCGCGATGAAGCCCGATGCCGCCCCGACGCAGGATGCGCAAGCCACGCCGGACGCAAAAGGCGGAGCGCCGGACGATCTGAAGACGCTTCCTCTGGCGGAGGTCGAGAAGCAGCTCGGCTCGTCAGCCGACGGCCTCAGCCAGGCCGAGGCGGCGAAGCGATTGGTGCGGTACGGTCCCAACGAGATCGAGGAGAAAAAGACCAACGAGCTGCTGAAGTTTCTCAGATATTTCTGGGGACCGATTCCATGGATGATCGAAGCGGCCGTGGTCCTGTCGGGCGTCCTGCAGCATTGGCCGGACTTTATCATCATTCTGGTGCTGCTGTTTGCCAATGCCTTGATCGGCTTCTGGGAAGAGCGCGAGGCCGGCAATGCCATCGATGCACTGAAGGCCCGGCTGGCGATCAAGGCGCGGGTGAAGCGCGACGGCAAATGGATCACCCCGGCGGCCAAGGACCTGGTGCCCGGTGACGTCATCCGCTTGCGCCTCGGCGATATCGTGCCGGCGGACGCGCGCCTGCTGGACGGCGACGAGGTTTCGGTCGATCAGTCCGCACTGACCGGAGAGTCGCTGCCGGCCTCGAAAAAATCCGGTGACGCGGTATTCTCCGGCTCGATCATCCGCCGCGGCGAGATCGGCGCGCTGGTCTATGCGACGGGCGGCAAGACCTATTTCGGCAAGACCGCGGAACTGGTGCAGACCGCGGTGACCGTCAGCCATTTCCAGAAAGCCGTTCTGCGCATCGGCAACTATCTGATCGGGTTGGCGGTCGCCCTGGTGTCGGTGATCATCGCCGTCGGCATCTACCGCGGCGAGCATGTGCTGACGGTGCTGCAGTTCGCGCTTGTGCTGACCGTGGCCGCGATTCCGGTGGCGATGCCGACGGTGCTGTCGGTGACGATGGCGGTCGGGGCACGGTTGCTCGCGAAGAAGCAGGCGATCGTGAGCAAGCTGGTCGCGATCGAGGAACTGGCCGGCGTGGACGTGCTGTGTGCCGACAAGACCGGCACGCTGACGCAGAACAAGCTGACGCTCGGCGATCCGTTCTGCCTCGACAAGGCCACCGCCGACCAGGTCATTCTCGCCGGCGCGCTCGCCTCGCGGGCCGAGAACGACGACACCATCGACCTCGCCGTGCTCGGCGGGCTGAAGGACAAGGCGGCGCTGAAGCCGTTCGAGGTCACGCATTTCCAGCCGTTCGACCCGGTACACAAGCGCACCGAGGCCACCGTCAAGGCGGCCGACGGCAGCACCTTCAAGGTGTCCAAGGGCGCGCCGCAGGTGATCCTGGAACTGTCGGCCAACTCGGCGGCGGCGAAAGCGGCGGTCGACCAAGGCGGTCGATGACTTCGCCGCGCGCGGCTTTCGCGCGCTCGGCGTCGCCCGGGCGGATGGCGACGGCAAATGGCAGCTGCTGGGCGTGCTGCCGCTGTTCGATCCACCGCGCGCGGATGCGAAAGCCACCGTTGCGATCGCGGCCCAGATGGGCGTGAAGATCAAGATGGTGACGGGCGATGCGCTGGCGATCGCCAGGGAGACCGCCAAGACATTGGGGATGGGCACGAACATTCTGGACGGCGCCAGCCTCGGCGATTCCAAGAGCGAGGAGACCGCGGCCCAGGTCAAATCCGTCGAGGACGCCGACGGGTTCGCCCAGGTGTTTCCGGAGCACAAGTTCCACATCGTCGACATCCTGCAGAAGCACAACCACATCGTCGGCATGACCGGCGACGGGGTGAACGACGCCCCGGCGCTGAAGAAGGCCGACTGCGGCTTCGCTGTTTCCGGCGCCACCGACGCGGCGCGTGCGGCGGCCTCGATCGTGCTGGTGGCGCCGGGGCTGTCGGTGATCATCGACGCGATCAAGGAAAGCCGGCGGATTTTCCAGCGCATGAACAGCTACGCGATGTACCGCATCGCCGAGACGCTGCGCGTGCTGCTGTTCATGACGCTCGCGATCCTGGTCTTCAACTTCTATCCGCTGACCGCGATCATGATCGTGATGCTGGCGCTGCTGAACGACGGCGCCATTCTGTCCATCGCCTACGACAACGTGCGCTACCGGAACGCGCCCGAAGTCTGGAACATGCGGCTGGTGCTCGGCATCGCGACCGTGCTGGGCCTGGTCGGTCCGATCGCGGCATTCGGCCTGTTCTTCCTCGGCGACAGGGTGTTGCAGCTCGCCCATCCGCAACTGCAGACGATGATGTACCTCCTGCTGTCGGTCGCCGGACATTTGACGATCTTCCAGACCCGCACGCGGGGCCCGTGGTGGTCCACCCGGCCGGCCTGGATCCTGCTGGCGGCGGTGTGCGGCACCCAGGTCGTGGCGACGCTTATCGCGGTCTACGGCGCCGGGCTGGTGACGCCGCTTGGCTGGGCGTATGCGGGGCTGGTCTGGGGCTACGCCTTCGCCTGGTTCCTGCTGACCGACCCGGTGAAGCTGCTCGCCTACAAGGTCCTCGATGCGGTCAAAGCCGACGCCGCGCCCGTGGCCAAAGCGGTAGCGCCGTCCGCCACCCAGGCGCCAGCCAAGCCCGGCGCCAAAGCTGAGCCAAGGGCCGCGCCGGCGGCCGCGCCCAAGGCCGAAGCTGACACTGAGCCCAAGCCCGGCGCCAAGGCGGAAACCGGGCCCGACGCCAAAGCCGAACCGAAGGCGGAAGCCAAGCCTGCGGCGAAGGAGGAACCGACGGCCGCCAAGCCGGCCGCGCCCAAGCCAGAGGATGACACTCGGCCGGAACGTGAAGGCAAAGCCGATCCCACGTCGGATGCCAAGACCACGCCCACCCTCACAGCCGCGACCTCGCCTCACGGGTCCGCCCATCCCGACATGGCTGCACTGGTCGGGACAAGCCTTGGCGACATCATCCTTGCGGCCGTCCTCAAGGACCCGGAGGTCGCCGGACGTCTCGTTGCGCAGGCGATCAGCGAGGCGGAACCACCCGAGGCCAGCGTCGGGCCCCACGAACCCCAGGCCGAGCCCAAGTCGGAGGCCAAAGCCGAGACACTCACAACAACGTCAACGCAGCGCGCCGCCGAATAAGCCGTGCGTGTCGGCATCGACCCGCCCGGTGGTGCCGCCGTGCAGGTCCTGGCAACCACCCATCGAACGCTACAAGATTGCCACGACCGTTGCCGGCCAGCGGGAGCGAAGCAGGCACGCGCCGAAACACGTCAGGGAGTGGCCTTCTGCGCCGCATTGTCGATGGCTTGACCGGTCGCCTTGATATCCTGTCCGGCACCCGCGGTGGTGTGACAGGCGGTCAGCAACGGCGCGACGGCGACCATCGAGAGCATCGCTAGGCCGATGATGAGCTTCTTATTCATGACAAGCTCCTTTGTGCAGCATGTGTTTCGCCGTCCCGGCTTAGACTGTCGGACCCTGCGGGACATCAGGGCTCGGCTGGAATGGCTGCAGCGCCACCTCTATTGGCGCGCTCGCCGAGTTTGAGCGCAGTCTGATCGTCAAGCGCACGCGCGCGGGTCTCAAGGCGGGGAAGCGGCGCGGCATGAAGCTTGGCCGCAAGCCCGTTCTGACCGCTGCCCAGGTGGCGCATGCGCGCCGCCTTATCGACGATGGAGAGAGTCCGCGCACGGTAGCCAGCATCCTGCGCGTCGGTCGGACGACACTTTGGCGGGCTTTGAAGGCCGCAACGTGAGATTCACGCTCGGCTTCATGGCCGCGACGGCGCAGGCGCACCGCATCGCTGCGGCGACCCCCTGACGCACGCAAGCGCAGGGGAGCGAAGTCGCTCCCCCACAACCCCAGGCATTCCTTTGTCACCGAGCAGTCCCCGTCGGCGCTTGCGCCGTCCATGCGCACTCAGTTACTGTCCATCTCGTATTAACAATGATGCAGCACGGGCGCAATGCGGGCATATTTCGTCGCTGGCTGGCTGTGCGTGGCCGCGCTGGGCTTGGCTGTCGGCGCACGGGCACAAAGCCTGCTGCCGCCGCCCAATTCCGCATCGGTGGTGGACGAGATCCATCGCGATATCGCCAAACTGGTGCCCGGCCCGCGTGGCCAGTTCACCGTCGACCGCGCGCACGCAGCGCGCGACGCCATCCTGCACCACGATTTCAAGATGGCGAAGACCATCGTGGACGACGTGCTGGCACACAGCACGCTGGCGCTGTATCATTTCGGACCCTTCTCGGTCTTCGTACCGGCGCTGGTGTTGACCGACAATGCGGACTTCCGCGCGGGCCTGGATGCTTGGGTGGCCGAAAGCTCCGACGACGCCATGCCGCGCCTGCTGCGCGCCTTCTATTTCCACGAAACCGCCTGGGCGCGGCGCGGCTTCGCCTACTTCAACAAGCTCTCGCAGGCGCAAATCGAGGGCTTCCGCGACAACGCCGCCCGCGCGCGCGAGGACATCGACGCCGTACTGCGCATGCGCGATGACGTGCCGTATGTGTACTGGGTCTACCTGCACATCGTTTCCGCGCATCCGAACTACGACAGTGAACTCGACGACGCCTTCGCCAAGGCGATCGCGAAGTTCCCGACCTATTACCCGTTGTATGGTTACCGGCTCGACATGCTGGAGCCGAAATGGGGCGGCTCGGTCGGCGCCATGTACGCCTTCGTCGAGAAATACGCCGGCGCGGCGCCCGACGAGTCGCCGCTGCGCATGCTCTACATTGCCGAGTACCGACAAGCTCTCCTCAATCTCCGCCGACCGCTGCACCAGCGAGCGTGACCAGCCGGAGGCGCGGAAGACTTGCATGGCGGCGCAGATGCGCGAGATGGTCACCCCGCAGCTGGAAGAGAACGTGCTGCGTACGCTGAAGCTGGCCGACAAGCTTGACCGCTACGAATTCACCGAGATGCTGGGCGGTTATCTGCACTACATGATGTCCCGCGATGGCGCCAACGTTCTCATAAACTTCACCTCGGATGATGTCATCTCCAGAGGACTTGTTCTTCAAAGTCACTCCAATCAAAGGTAGGATTCATTTTAAATTTTCTTTTATCAGAAAAAACGATTTTTTTAATAAAAAATCACTTTGGATAATTATTTTCTGAGAAAAGTTTAAAAATGTTGAAAATTTGCACTTTTTTGATATATTTCTTAAATTTTTTTTGGAAAAAGTTTAAAAAATACCCAAAATCTCTCTATTAGTTTATTTTAAATAATATTTTTAATAAAATAAAAAAATTTCAAAAATTTTGATTCATTCACGAGTTCTATAATTTTTTTAAAAAAGTGCCATTTTTCAACATATTTTCACTTTTCTCATAAAATAATTATCCAAAATGATTTTTTATTAAAAAAATCGTTTTTTCTGCTAAAAATACATATGATTTGATGTATTGTTCGTCGCCTGTACGATTTTTGATTTTTTACCCCATTGCATTGGGGTAAAAAATCAAAAAATCAAAAATCGACGACAATACATCAAATCATATGTATTTTTAGCAGAAAAAACGATTTTTTTTAATAAAAAATCATTTTGGATAATTATTTTATGAGAAAAGTGAAAATATGTTGAAAAATTGCATTTTTTAAAAAAATTATAGAACTCGTGAATTATTTAAAATTTTAAATTTATTTTAATTTATTAAAAATACATTTAAAACAAACTAATAGAGAGATTTTTGATAATTTTTTAATTTTTTTTACAATCAAAAAATTCAAAATTTCAACATATTTTCACTTTTCTCATAAAATAATTATCCAAAATGATTTTTTATTAAAAAAATCGTTTTTTCTGCTAAAAATACATATGATTTGATGTATTGTTCGTCGCCTGGGCGATTTTTGATTTTTTGATTTTTTACCCCAATGCAATGGGGTAAAAAATCAAAAATCGTACAGCGAACAATACATCAAATCATATGTATTTTTAGCAGAAAAAACGATTTTTTTAATAAAAAATCATTTTGGATAATTATTTTATGAGAAAAGTGAAAATATGTTGAAAAATGGCACTTTTTTAAAAAAATTATAGAACTCGTGAATGAATCAAAATTTTTGAAATTTTTTTATTTTATTAAAAATATTATTTAAAATAAACTAATAGAGAGATTTTGGGTATTTTTTAAACTTTTTCCAAAAAAAATTTAAAATAATATATCAAAAAATCGTTTTTTGAATAAAAAATACCTATGAATTGATCGTCACACGATAATTTTTCTGTTTTTCAAGAATCATTAGACTTATTTTAACACGAAATTTATATTTTTAGAAAATGAATGTCCAGCGAATACGATTCGCTTCGATTCCAAGACTTGCTTGAGATTCAACCGAAACAAAGTGAGTCTCGCTGAAGCTCAGCGTTCTTGTTCAGTGAGTGGCGGGCGTCTTCTAACAGTGCACGACTTTGCCGAAAATCTCCAGCTCGACTCCTATCTTTACCCGCTCCAAATTCGTCTCGTCAGCAGCATCGACTGACTTGCTCGCAACAACCGGCACTGATTACGACTTGTTCACTCCACAGCCATTCCAGTCCTTTCAAACGTGGTCCATTCTGGCCGACTATGGCTCCAACGAGACTGCCAAAATGTACACCACATCGTTTTTGAATATAAAAAGCGACGGCTTTCGTGGTACAAAAGCCTGTTTGGCAAAGAAAGCGGAGAAGTACAAGTTCGTTCCAACTTCTTCTGGCGTCAAGTCTCGTGCGAGCAGCGATTGCCGTATATCTGCGAGTTTAAGCCGAACAGTCTACAACAATCGATCATTAAACAGAAAAAGAACTACAATAAGCGCATTGAACAGCTTAAAAGTATAAATAATCGCCTAATACGAATCAAGTGTGGCTCACAGACAGTCTTAACAACTCCAATCCCGACCATACCAAAACAGGTAGTTGAGCTAGCGAAGCCCAGACGCCGCTTCATGACCACGTCATCAACAAAGAGCCCTTCCTTGATCATAGGAGTCGATTCCTCTTTGATCAAAATGATCCGATCAACACCTGCCTCCTCTCCTCCAACAACAACAACACCAGCATCAGCTGACTTGGCATCTTC
>CAVOOS010000007.1:0-4076 GCA_963697635.1 uncultured Solirubrobacterales bacterium
GCCGAAATAGCAGAAGCGGCGCTCACGCGCCGCCCTTCCTAAAACTTCCAGACGGGGATGCCGAGCTTGCGCGCCTTGTCGCAGAGGTTTTCCTGGATGCCGGTCCCGGCGAACACCATGACCCCGATCGGCAGAATATCGAGCATCTGATCGTTGCGTTTGAAGGGCGCCGCCTTGGCGTGTTTCGTCCAGTCGGGTTTGAAGGCGATCTGCGGCGCCTTGCGATGATCGGCCCAGCGAGCCGCGATGAATTCTGCGCCCTTGGGCGAACCGCCATGCACCAGCACCATGTCGGGATGCTTGCCAAAGACCTTGTCGAGCTTGTCCCAGATCAGGCGATGATCGTTGAAGTCCAGGCCACCGGTCAGGACGACCTTGGGGCCGGCAGGCAAGAGCACCTCGTTTTCGGAGCGGCGCTTGGCGGCAAGGAAATCCCGGCTGTCGATCATGGCTGAGGTCAGCGCGCGATGATTGACCATCGATCCGGCGCGCGGGCGCCAGACGGAGTGGAGGTGGCGCTCGAATTGGTCGGCGGCCTGATCGCGGAAGAATTCCATGCTGTTGCGGCGCTCGATCAGCGTCTGCCCTTCGGCGGTGAGGCGCTCCAGCTCGACCGAGCGGATTTCGGAGCCGTCCTGTTCTTTCTGGCTGCGCTTTTGCGCCTGCTCGTTGTCGTCGAGTTCGCGCTCGATCCGGCTGGCGGCGCGGTGGAAGAGATTGACGGTCGACCAGAGCAGGTCTTCGAGGTCGGGTTCAAGGCGGGTGTCGCCCAGGGTGGAGACGAGGGCGTCAAAGATGTCGGCGACGGCGCCCGCGACGATCCGGGCTTCGGGAAGCGGCCGGGCGTCGGGCTCGTCCTGGAAGGGACGATGGCCATAGAGCTGGAGTTCGGCGAGGAGATGTTCGGTCGGGGATGAATTCTGCTCTTCAAAGCTGGTCTCGTCGCGTTCGGTGGTCATGGCGCTTGCCTGTCTCAGGATCGACCGCGCCCATCGCGGCCTTCGTGGCGACGAAAAGCGGCAGGCGGAGCGGACCTGCACTCCGCAGGGAACCGGAGGAGCCGAAGCAAAGCGGAGGATGGCGACGGCCGGCTATTTTGTCTCGCGATGTAAAGGCGGCCCCGTCCGCCGACGGAAAATAGCCGGCCACAGCCATTGCCGGCCCGCTCCGTTTGTCGCTCGATCGCCCTCTCAGAAGGCCTTGGGCCCGGTCCTCTCCGAAGATTTTGGCAAACGCCGTGCTCGAATGCGACATCAACCCCGAGGAGGCAATTCACGCGGCGGCGCCGACACACGAGACCGTCTCCATGAAACGAGCCCCATCTTCAGGCGTCAGCTGCCTACGCAACAACTCTCGAAGCCCGTCGACGCCGAATGCACGGAGATCATCATTGAAATCCCCCAGGCCTGGCGAAAGCACAATCGCCTCGATCCCGACCGCTTTCGCTCGGTCGATCAAACTCTCCGCCGCTTTGTCCCCAGCTGGATCCCTGTCGCGAGCGATATAGAGCCGGCGCAATTTTGCCGGGAACTGGATGGCGGAGAGATGCGCGGCCGAAAGCGCTGCAATCATCGGCAGAACGGGCAAGACGCAGCGCAGCGACAGCATGGTTTCGATGCCCTCGCCCGCCGCCAGACAATCCTGCGCCATCCCAAACCGCACGCCATGGCCCAAAAGATGTCCCATCGCCCGCCTCGGCGTCGTCGATCGGCGCCTTGTCTTGCCGCAAAGGGTCGAGCCAGGTGCGATGCGCCCCCGTGATCTCCCCGTCGAGATTGGTGACGGCGGCGATCATCGCCGGCCAGCTCTGGGTTCGAGATGTCGATCAGGCCGGCAATAGCACTGGGGATGGAAGCGGAGGTTTTCCGCTCCGGGCAAGGACATGACGCCGCGCTTGCGCAGATAGGCTTCCGCGAGCGTGCCCGAAATCGGCTGCGACATGGCGAACAGCCGCCGCGCCGATTCCGACGATCCAGACGGCGCCAAAGTCTGCCGGCGCCCCTGATCGGGCTCCGGCCTCGGAAGCGCCAGAAACCGCCGGGCTTCATCGACGACGTCGTGGAAACGGACAAGGCCGCAGCTCTCGCGGATGACGTCAAGCAGATCGCCATGGTCGCCCGTCGCCGCATCGGTCCATCTGCCCGGCCGCGCCCTTGCCAAAATCCGGTCCTTTCAGCCGAACGAACATCGAGCGTCCCGGCGTGTTGCGCACATCGCCGACGAGCCAATATCGGCCTTCGCGGCGGCCATTGGAGAGATAGTGGCGGCACACCGCTTGCGCCTCGCGCGCAAGACGGCAGGCCAATTCATTTGCCGGCGCCATTGTTCAGGCCGCCGCCCGTTCGGCGATGCGCTCGAGCGGATAGCGCTCCAGCACTTTGCCCAAGACTTCCGGGCCGGCCGCGTCGGTCGGCACGAACATCCGCAGCTTCCAGGAAATGATCTCGCCGAACAGGCCATAGGCGCGCAGCCGGTCCCGCATCATGTCGGTGAAGCCGGTCAACTCAATGCGATTGACGCTCATGACGCGAACGCGGCGAAGCTGCAGGCCTTCGCTGAGATCGAGGATGGTCTTGCCTTCGATCAGCGCGGCGAAGGCGCCTTCGGGCGAAAGACTGCTTGGCCCGGTTTCAAGCGCGATCGCCGCCCAGGCCGCCGAGACCTTGCGGCCGACAATGCGCTCTCCCGCGTCGGTCTGGAGCCGATAAACGCGAGACGATTCATTCGGCAGACGCTTCCAGATCGGCAGCAGCAGCCCCGCGACGATATGGATCTGGCTATCCGTGAATTCCGGCACGTCGGCGAGCTCCGCCGCTCCAGGCGCGGGCAAAACTCTCGCGGTCGGCCTCCTGCCAATGGGTCTGCGGCATCATCGCGAGCGCGAGGGAAGGATGCTCCATCGGTCGGATCAGCCGCACCCGGCGTTCGACCTCGCCATCGTCGAGCATGACGCTGGGGCTTGGAACCTGCACGGCGGCGCGGCCCGACTGGCTGTTGACCAGCAGTTTTCCGCGGGGATCGGACAATCGGTCAAGCGCGTCTTCGAGCGTCACCGGGCGATTGCGCTCGCGTTGCGTGATCGTCAGCAACGTGGTTTCGGCCGACGTGCCGGGATGGGTGTAGATCGTCTGCCGGTCGGTGACGACAAAACTCTCCGCCGTAAGCGTCTCCAGCCCGACGTCGTAAGTTCCGGACGCAATCGCCCCCTCGATGCGCGCCGTCAGCAATTGCTCGAACGCCGTGAACAGAATGTTCTGCAACTCAATGGTCAGCGCCAGCAGGCGATTGAGGAAAGTGGTGATCGGCGGCAGCTCGTCCTTGATCCCATTGCTGTCGGTCAGGGCCAGGCCGGTCGCCTCCTCAAAAGTCTTGAGCGAGCAATTCTCGACCTTGCCATTGACCAGCAGCAGGTAAAGCTGGCGCAGCGCGTCGCGGGCATAAAAGCTTTCGAGATTGTCTTCGGGCCGGAACAGCCCCTGCCCTCCGGTCTGGCGCTGGCCCTTGGTGATGGCGCCGAGCGTGTCGAGACGCCGGGCAATGGTCGAGAGAAAACGTTTCTCCGCCTTCACATTGGTGGCGATCGGCCGGAACAGCGGCGGCTGCGCCTGATTGGTGCGGTTGGTCCGCCCCAGACCCTGAATGGCGGCGTCGGCCTTCCATCCGGCCTCGAGCAGATAATGGACGCGCAGACGCCGGTTCTTCGCCGAGAGTTCGGCGTGATAGGAGCGCCCGGTGCCGCCGGCGTCGGAAAAAATCAGGATGCGCTTGACGTCATCCATGAAGGCCTGGGTCTCTCCGAGATTTGCCCACCTGCGGCGAGTTCGACGACGAGGCGGTTCACGCCGTCCGATCCGGTCTTGCGGATGATCCGGCGCGAGCGGCCGGTCACTTCCGCGACCAGATCCGTGCCAAAACGCTGGACGATCTGGTCGAGCGCGCCATGCACCGGCGGCAGCGAAGCGAGCTTTTCAATCAGCCGGTCGCGCCGCGCCACGGCGTCGCGGCTTTGCACCGGCTGTCCATCGCGAAAGCTCGGCGGGCCGCGAGGATATATTGCCTTCGCCGTCGGTGAAGGG